>CAWGJC010000003.1:0-750447 GCA_963822815.1 uncultured Alphaproteobacteria bacterium | reverse complement strand
TGGATCTCGCATCCCTGCCCGCCGACGTCCGCGCGCTGATCGAGGCGCAGGCGGCGACGATCGCGCAGCAAGGGGCGGAGCTGAGCGCGCACCGGGTGATGGTCGAGACGCTGCAGCTGCAGCTGGCCCGGTTGCGCCGCATGCAGTTCGGCCGCTCGTCGGAGAAGCTAGATGCGGAGATCGCGCAGCTCACTCTGGCGCTGGAGGACCTTGAGGCCGGGATCGAGCGGCGGGACGAACCGGCCGACGAGGAACCGACCGCTCGTCCCGATGCATCCGGCCAGAGGCCGGCGCGGCGGCCGCTGCCGGATCATCTGCCGCGCACGGTTGTCGCGCACGACGCTGCCTGCGCCTGCCCCCGGTGCGGCGGCGTGCTGCGGCCTCTCGGGGAGGACGTGACCGAGGTGCTGGACTACGTGCCCGCGTCGTTCCGGGTGATCCGGCACGTGCGTCCGAAGTTCTCCTGCCGCAGCTGCGAGACCATCACGCAGGCACCGGCGCCCGAGCTGCCGGTCCGCCGCGGCCGGGCGACGGCCGGCCTGCTGGCCCACGTCCTGGTCGCCAAGTTCGCCGATCACCTGCCGCTCTATCGCCAGAGCGAGATCTACGCCCGCGAGGGTGTCGAGCTGGAGCGGTCCACGCTGGCGGACTGGGTGGGCCAGAGTGCCAATTTGCTGCGGCCGCTGGTCGACGCGCTCGCGAAGCACGTGCTGACGGGCGACCGGGTGCATGCTGACGACACACCCGTGCCGGTGCTGGCGCCCGGTGCAGGCAAGACCAAGACCGGACGGCTCTGGGCCTATCTGCGTGACGAGCGGCCGCACGCCGGTCCGGCGGCGCCGGCCGTGTTCTACCGCTACAGCCCGGACCGCCGGGCCGAGCATCCCAGCGCGCATTTGGTCGGGTTCACCGGGGTGCTGCATGCGGACGGCTACACGGGGTTCGACGGCCTGTATCAGGACGGGCGCGTGATCGAAGCGGCGTGTTGGGCCCATGTGCGACGGAAGTTCTTCGACCTGCACGCGGCGCGGCAGTCGCCGGTCGCGGCGAAGGCGCTGCAGCGCATCCGGGCGCTGTATGCGATCGAGGACGACGTGCGTGGCCGGCCGCCCGACGAGCGTCGCCACGCGCGCGAGAAACGGGCCGGGCCGCTGCTCGATGACATGCGCGCCTGGCTCGACACGACGCTGCGGCAGACCTCCAAGCGGAGCGATCTCGCGAAGGCGATCCGCTACGCGCTCGCGCGCTGGACGGCGTTGACCCGCTACGTGGGCGACGGCCGCATCGAGATCGACAACAACCCCGTGGAGCGCGCGATCCGGCCCATCGCGCTGGGGCGCAAGAACTGGCTATTCGCCGGGTCCGACGCCGGCGGCACGCGCGCCGCGGCGATCGCATCGCTCATCGCGACCGCGCGCCTGAATGGCCTCGATCCCGAGGCCTATCTGCGCCATGTTCTCGAGCGCATCGCCACCCACCCTGCCCGGCGCATCGGCGAGCTGCTGCCCTGGAACTGCGCCAACCTCATCGCGATGGCCCAGGAAGTCCACCGAGCAGCCTGACTCGCGCGTCAATCAGAAACGCCGCGTGGGAGACCGGACGGTTACAGAGATACGGGCATTCGCCTTCGATCGGTCGGTTCAGGAAGGCGCTGACACGCTCGTCCAACTCAGCGCAGAGCCGCGACACCTGGCTCTTGCTGACGCCGGCTGCTCCCATGGCGCGCACCAGGTCGTCGACGGCGCAAGTCGACACGCCATGGACATAGGCTTCCTGGATCACTGCCGTGAGCGCCTTCTCCGCCATACGGCGCGGCTCTACGAATGACGGAAAGTAGGAGCCGCGCCGAAGCTTCGGGATGCGGAGCTCGACCGTGCCCGCCCGCGTTTCCCAATCCCGCTCACGGTAGCCATTTCGCTGCGCCAGATGATCCGGGCTGCGCTCCCCGTGGGCAGCACCGGTCCTGCCGCTCACCTCGAGCTCCATCAGGCGCTCCGCGGCAAAGCTGATCATTTCACGCAGCAGGCTGGCATCCGTGCCTTTCGCCAGAAGCTCACGCAGGGCAGTCTCGTCGTCGGTCATCGCAGGGTCCTTGGGTCAGTGTTGCGTCTCGCACACCAACCCTACCCAGGTTCTCCGCGGTGACCGCCTCCTACACCACGTCCAGGGACACGACCGACGCTGCCCGCCGATCGACGTATCCGCGACCAACGCCAACGCCTCGCGCGTGAAATCATCGACGATGCACAGGATCCGCAGCTGCCGTCCCCAGCTCAGCGCGTCGGACACGAAGTCCAAGCTCCAGCGCTGGTTTGGGCCATCCGGCAGCGGCATCGGCGCCCGCGTGCCGGTCGCACGCTTGCGGCCGCGTCGGCGACGGACGGACAAACCCTCCTCCCGACCCAGCCTAAACAGCTTCTTCTTGTTCATCCGGATGCCCTCGCGCTCGAGCAGGATTCCCAGTCGTCGGTAGCCAAAGCGGCGACGCTCCGCGGCGAGCCGGTGCAGGCGCTCGCGGATCGGCGCGTCGCTCTTGTCGGGTACGCGGCGGACCGTCTTCGGGTCCACCTCGATCAGCCCGCAGGCCCGCCGCTGCGAGTGCCACGCCCCATCACACGAAGCGCAGCAGCGCGGCGGGACGCGGGCGTCGTCAGCTTTTTCCCAGCAGGTCCTTCAGAGAGGCGACGTCGAGCATCAATTCCGCCAGCAGCCGGACACCTCCAAGAACCTCGCGGTTTGGCCCCATTCCTGATTCACTCGGGTTGGCAACTCGAGGCGCAGAGCATGGGTCAGCAGCCGGGCTTCTTTGATGTCGATGGACGCCTGCGTGAGTTGTCGGCGAAGGGCGACGACCTCGAGCGCATCGCCGGCCTGGTGGACTTCGAGATGTTTCGGCCGGAGCTGGAAGACGCCGTGCCGCGGTCGAACGGAGCCAAGGGTGGCCGTCCTGCCTTCGACCACGTGCTGATGTTCAAGGTCCTGCTGCTGCAGGCAATGCACACGCTGTCCGACGAACGCTGCGAGTATCTGATCCGCGATCGGCTGTCGTTCATGCGCTTCCTCGGCCTTGGCTTGGCCGATGCAGTGCCGGACGCCAACACGATCTGGAACTACCGCGAAGCCCTGAAGCGGGCCGGCGCGGTGGAGAGGCTGTTTCAACGCTTCGACACCGCACTGCGGGCGGCCGGCTACCTGGCGATGAGCGGGCAGATCGTGGACGCGACGATCGTGGCTGCACCCCGGCAGCGCAACACCGCAGCGGAGAAGGAAGCGATCAAGGCGGGACGCATCCCAGAGGGCTGGACGGAGAAGCCGGCGAAGCTGCGGCAGAAAGACCGCGACGCCCGCTGGACGGTGAAGTTCTCCAAAGCCAAGCCGCGTCAAGACGGCGTGCCCCAGGTGGATCTCGCGGTGCCGGCGTTTGGCTACAAAAGCCACATCTCGATCGACCGCCGGCACGGGTTGATCCGCCGGTGGACCACCAGCGATGCCGCGGCACATGACGGCGCTCGCCTGGTGGCGGTGCTGGACGGACAGAATACGGCGAGCGACGTCTGGGCCGACACGGCCTATCGCTCGGCAAAAAATGAGGCCTTGCTAGCCGACCATGGCATGGTGTCGCGCATCCATCGCAAGAAGCCCAAAGGCCGACAGATGGCGCGACGCACGCGCCGGGCGAACGCACGCAAATCGGCGATCCGTTCGGCCGTCGAGCACGTCTTTGCCCGTCAGAAGGGACCGATGGCGCTGGTCGTGCGCACCATCGGGATCGCCCGGGCGCGCACCTGAAGATCGGGCTGGCCAATCTTGCCTTCAATCTGAAACGATACCTCTGGCTCACCAGCCGAACGGCGCCTGCATAGCCTCCAACGCCGACGCCGGCGCGTTCCGCCCGCAGCCTGCCACCTCAAGCCCCGCGCAGCTCGACCGCGAGCCCCCCGCCAATCGTGCCAACGCCAACCGCCACGCTCAAATCAACCAGAAAAGCCGTAATTGGAGGTGTCCAGCTTCTTCAATCGCCGGTTCTCGTCCTCGAGCTGCTTCAGCTTCTGCGCATCGGACACGCCGAGGCCGCCATACTTCGCCTTCCAGCGATAAAAGGTCTGCTGGCTCATCCCGTGCCGACGGCACACCTCGTCCGTCGAACTGCCAGCCTCATGCTCACGCACCACCCGATGATCTGCGCCTCGTCGAACCTGCTCTTCCTCATGTCCGTCTCCTTGCGACGGACTCTCGCCCAAACCGAGCGACCAGTAAGGGGGCAGGTCATTGGCGACACTGCTCGGACCTTAGGATGCCAAAGACCTCGTCCGGACTGCCTTGCTCCTCGACCCGTCCACGCTCCAAACAGACGATGCTGCTGGCGACCTCCCGCGCAAACCCCATCTAGTGTGCGAAGTTGCCCCGGTTTGGTGGACACCCGCCGGCTTTCGCGAAAGGTGCCGTTATGCTGAAAACCCGTCCACCTTATTCACCCGAGTTCCTCGCCAGATGGATGACATTACCTCGGAATCAGTGGCCGACATGAAATCGGAATGCCTGGCCGACTTGCTCCGCAACACGCAGACTACCTCGCTGAGCATATGCGGAGTGTATTGGGAGCGAGATTGTCGGTGGCGAGGGATGGTGGTTGTGCTCAGGACGGTCTTTGCTGCGGTGAGGGCGGGTTGAGCTTTGGTGGCGGTTGCTTTGCTTCCTTTACGGGCGTTGTTTTGGCGGTTTGCGCATCCCGGCGCAGACGGTTTTCGCCGAGGAACAACAGGATTGGCGCCGCAATAAAAATCGAGGATGATGTTCCGACCACAATTCCAAAGAGCATCACCCACGCAAACCCAGACAAGGACGAACCGCCAAACAAGAGCAAGCGGAAGACTGGCGAGGAAAACGGTAGAAGATGTCGCCAGGGTCCGGCTCAGCGTTTCGTTGATGGAGAGGTCGATCAGCTCGCGCAGCGGCATGGTTTTGTATTTGCGGAGATTTTCTCGCACGCGATCGTAGACCACCACTTTGTCGTTGGTGGAATACCCGATCACGGTCAGGATGGCAGCCACCATCACCAGATCAAATTCGATCCGGGTGATCGCGAGGAAGCCGATCGCCTTCGTCACATCGAGGAGCAGAGTGACCACGGCTCCGATCGCAAACTGCCACTCGAACCGAAACCAGATATAAACGAGGATCATCAGTAGGCTGATGCCGAGAGCCAGCATTCCATTCCGGAACAGCTCGGCAGATACGGAGGCGCCGACCGCATCAGCCCGGATGACATGAGCTCCCGGCAAAGCTTCGATGACTTGACGGACTGCATTGATGGTTTGTTGGGTGGCGGCCTCGTCGCGTCTCGTTTCCAATCGGATCAGTATCTGATCGGGCGTACCGAAGCGCTGCACCCCCGCGTCAGGGGCGTGAGCGGCCGCCAGAGCAGACCGAATAACCCCGAAGTTGGCGGTGCCCTGGGTTCGGACCTCCATCACGATGCCACCTCGGAAATCGATACCCGAGATTAAGTCCGGGATGGAAGAAAAGGATGACCGAAGCAGTGGAAAGGATGGCCGAAACGATGAGACCCATGAACCGCCCGCGCATAAAATGAATACGGGTGTTATCCGGCACAACGCGAAAAAGCGGGCGTGTCAACATCGGGGCTATACCGGAAGTGCTACAGGACGGGCGGCGGCATACCAGCGCACCATCATGAGGCGTGCGACCAGAATGGCGCTGAAGAGCGTCGTGATAATTCCCACCGTGATTGTCACGGCAAATCCACGAACGGGGCCGGTGCCGAAGATGAAGAGCATGACGTGGGCGAGGAGCGCGGTCACGTTGCTATCGATGATGGTGCCATAAGCACGTCGGCATCCAGCCTCCATGGCAGAAAGGGGAGTCCGACCGTTTCGAACCTCTTCGCGGATACGCTCGTTGATGAGGATGTTTGCGTCGACGGCCATACCGAGAGTGAGCAGGATCCCGGCCATCCCAGGGAGCGTCAGCGTCGCGTCCGAGCAACGACAATATGGCAATCTGTAGTATCAAGTTTGCCACTAAAGCGACGTTCGCATACCAGCCGAACAGGCCGTAGAAGACGACCATGAAGGTGACCACCAATGCAAATCCGACGGCCAGGGATATCGCACCGGCGCGTATAAAGTCGGCCCCGAGTTCCGGTCCGACGGTGCGTTCTTCGACGACGGTGAGAGGCGCAGGAAGCGCGCCGGCACGCAGCAGAGAGGGCAAGGTCAGTGGCGCTCCGTGCGTCGAAATTGCCGCTGATCTGACCGCGGCCGCCCGTGATCGGCTCTCGAATGACCGGGGCACTGATCACCTGATTGTCCAGAACGATCGCGAACGGCTTGCCGACATTCGCGCGCGTGACATCGGCGAAGCGGCGCGCGCCGATGCTGTCAAATGTGAAGTTGACGACCCACTCGCCGGTCTGGGGATTTTGCCCCGCGCGGGCATCGGTCAGGTTCGCGCCATCCACCTCGATGCGCCGGCGCACGGGCATCTTCTGATTGGGATTGCTCTGCATCGGCAGGTAATCGACACCCGGCGGAGGTGGGCCGGCAAGATTGGCCGTCTCATCCAGAAGATGGAACGTCATGTGGGCGGTCGTTCCAAGCAGCTGCTTGATGCGGTTGGGATCCTCCACCCCGGGTAGCTGGACGACGATGCGATTATTGCCTTGCCGCGCAATCTCCGGGTCCAACACGCCCGTTTCGTCGATCCGTCGGCGGACGATCTCGATGGACTGTTGCACCGCTGCGGAGGCGCGATCCTGCAGAGCTGCCGGCGAAAGGGTGAGTTGGATTCCGGCCCTCCTCCGGGCGCAATCGTGAAATCCGCCGTTTCGGAAGCTTTGGTGAGGGTACCCAGCGCGGCAATTGCTTCCGCAGCTTGGGCCGGATTGTTCAAGCCGAACGAGAACCCGGCTCTGTTCTGGCTGGCTTGTCGCCGTCTCAAGAATGTGAGCATTCCGAAGAGCCTGTCGGGCGGCGTCCGCTATGCCATCCAGCCTCTCACGAACGACGGCTCCCATGTCCACCTCCAGCAGAAGATAGCTTCCACCACGGAGATCGAGGCCGAGATGCATTTGGCGCCACGGCAACCCGGCAACGGGGGCGGATATCAAATTGGGCAAGCAGAAGAGGACGCCGAGGACACAGACGCCGAGGACCACGGCGATCTTCAGGCGGCTAAAGTAGAGCATGGCCGAAAGAACAACTCCTGAGAACGGGCCGGAACATGCCGATGCGCCGGCGTTGTTGCAACCCAAACCGGGCGATGGCGGCCCTGTCGCCGGCCTGCTAGAGCGATGTCCCTCCGATCTTTTAGGGGCGCGGCCGTTCAGGGCCGAGGAAAATCCCGAATGTCGGCCGTGGCCGTTCGCCGGAGTGAAGCCGACATGGATGCGGACGAGGGAGACGGAATGGCAGTCCAGCGTCTGCGTATAGGGGTGGCGGGTGCCGGACATTTTGGCCAATTCCATGCTCTCAAAATCGTGAGTTCGCCGCGTGGGGCGCTGGCAGGCGTCTACGACAGGGATGCGTCGCGTGCTAGGGCGGTAGCGGATGAGGTGGGCTCGAGGGCGCTCACGTTCATCGAACTGCTCGAAAGCTGTGATGCGCTCGTGGTTGCAGCTCCGGCCGAGGCGCATTTTGAGCTCGCAGCCACCGCCCTTCGGGCCGGCCGGCACGTTCTCGTCGAGAAGCCCATCGCCGCGTCGCTCGCCGAAGCCGATGCTCTCGCCGATCTCGCCAGAGATCACCATCGGGTGCTTCAGGTCGGGCATCTGCTGCGCTTTTCGGCTGAGCACGAGGCAATCTCGATGCGGTTGCCGCGGCCACTATACATTGAAGCAACGAGGATCGCGCCGTTCAAGTCGCGGGGCACGGATGTGTCGGTCACCCTAGACTTGATGATCCATGACCTGGATCTCGTCCTCGCGCTCGTCGAGAGCCCGATCGAGACTGTGGATGCGATCGGCGCCGCCGTCTCGAGCAAGCACGAGGACATTGCCAATGCCCGCGTCCGGTTTGCCAATGGCTGCGTTGCGACGATCACGGCGAGCCGGATATCCCTCAAGACCGAACGACGCCTGAGGCTCTTTGGGCAAGAAGGTTACCTGTCAGCCGATTTCGTCAGCCGAAGATTAGTGATGATCGGCCGCGAGAAGGGAATACCGTTGCCGGGAACCGGCGGATTCCGCCGCGACGAAGTGAACTGGAGAGATCACGACGCGCTGGCGGCCGAACACCGAGCCTTTGTTGCAGCCTGCCTCGATGAAGGGCCGGTTCTTGTTGACGCGGCCGCAGGACGGCGCGCACTCGCGGCGGCGCTCGCGGTCAGCGAAAGCATGGCAAACTCGCGGGCTCGCGCGATAGAGTTCAGGCCTTATCGAGCGTTTCCAGAACCTCTCGGGCAGCAGCTGCCGAGGGTAGCCCTTCCGGAGCTTGAAGCTGCCTGAGCACTCTCGAGAAACCCGCTTCCTGTGCGGATGCGGCATCACGGTCCCGGATCAAGTGAGCCAGCACGGCGCTAAGCTGCGTGGGATTACACGCCTTCTGAAGGAGCTCCGGCACCAACGCCTCGCCGGCCAGAAGGTTGACCATTGCCACATGTCGGACGCGGATGAGCCGTCGGGCAATCGCCGCTGTTATCGGATTCACGCGATAGGTGACGGCCATCGGCACGCCCGCCAGAGCCAGCTCCAAGGTTGATGTTCCAGACTTGGTCAGCGCGGCGTTGGCAGCGGCATAGGCGTCGTACTTGGCTTCGGCCGCGTTCACGATGATCGGCTGGATCGGCCACGAGCAAACGGCTCGCTGCACGATCTCGGATACCGACACGGAGACCGGCACGACAGGGACGACATTGGGAAGCTGCTTCGCCAGGCGCTCAAGGGTGGCCCCGAAAACCGGCAACAGGCGAGGCGCCTCGTTTCGACGGCTCCCCGGCATAAGAATCACGAGCTCGGCGTCCTCGGCAATGTGGTAGTCCCTGCGAAAGCGCGCCTGGTCGCCGCGATCGGCTCCGCTCTCAAGGACCGGATGTCCCACGAAGGTGGCTGCCAGACCATGTCGCGCGAAGAACTCGGGTTCGAAAGGGAGAAGGCAGAGCAGCTTCTCCCACAAACCGGGAAAATGACGAACCCGTGATTCTCCGCCAAGCCCAAACCTGCGGGGCAACGTAGTGAATCCGCGGGAACACCCAGCGACTGGATCTTCTTCAGAAGGCGCAGGGCGAATCCCAGGGCTGTCGATGGTCACTACCGCGTCGGGAGACCGGGCGGCGATATCGGAGGCGGTCTCCTCCAACCGGGCGCGGAGATGATGGAGCCGCGGCAATACCTCCATCAGCCCCATGACTGCAAGTTCGCCCATCGGAAAGAGGCTGTCGAGGCCCTCGACTGCCATTTGCGTCGCCGCCGACGCCGGCGAAGGTGACGCCGGGCCGAGCGGTGCGCAGCGCCTTCATCAGGCGCGCGCCCAGAGCGTCGCCGCTCGCCTCTCCCGCCAACAGATAGATCAGCGGCACGGGTCAGACCAATGCTGGGCTCCATTCCTACGGCGGGCACGGAATCAGCCATAGAGGAGTTCCGGTGCAAGTTCTGGAGGGGCCAACTCCGCTGCTTTCAGATCTCGCTCGGCGCGAAAGAAGCAGGACCGCCGACCAGTGTGGCAAGCCACGCCATTCTGCGCAACCAGCAACAGTAGAGCGTCTCCGTCGCAATCCATCCTCACGTCGACCACCCGCTGGCTTTGGCCAGAGCTCTCTCCCTTGCGCCACAAGCGGCGGCGGCTTCTGCTGAAATAGCACGCTCGTCGCGTTTCCAGCGTCTCCCGAAGTGCCTCTTCGTTCATCCAGGCGAACATGAGGACCTCGCCGGTGTCGAACTGTTGCACGATCGCTGGGACGAGTCCGGCCCTGTCGAACGCCACGGCCGAGAGGAAATCCACCATCATCAGTTTGCCCGTGACGGTTCCGTCCGGCAGCGGAAGAGATTCATGGGTCGGAGAGTCATGACCACCTCCTGGTCTTGGTTGATCACCTCCACCTCGGTTCGCACCATCCCCCGATCAGGCTTGGAATGGGAGCGCCGCGTCTCGACCACCTTGCCACGGACTCGAAGGCGGTCGCCGGGTCGGACCGGCCGAAGCCATCGCAGTTCGTCAATACCGGGAGATGCGAGTGTGGCTGTGTTGCTTCAGGAAATGATCGTGCAACAGCCGCATCATGAGCGCAGCCGTATGCCAACCGCTCGCGATCAACCCGTGAAATGGACCTCTGGTTGCCGCTGCCGGGTCGGTGTGAATGACCTGCGGGTCGAACTCGCGTGCGAAGGCGATGATCGCGTCGTGGGCGATGGTGATCTCATTCGTTTCGAACACCGAACCGGGATGGAAATCCTCAAAGAAGCGGAGCGGTTCGCGACGCCGCCGTCATCTCCCGTGCTCGCGGAGGACGCTCAGCCCGTGCCTGAGATCGGCGATCAGGTCCTCCGGGTTCTCGAGACCGATATGGAACCGACAAACTTGCCCGGCGAAATTGCCGGAGCCCGTCGTGCGGGTGATAAAGCCCGTGGTCGGGAGCACCAGGCTTTCATAAGCCTCCCCAAGAGGCTCCAATCCCGAAGAGAGTGATGCTGTCGACGAATGCGTGGACGGCATCGCTCGTGAACTCCGGGCGGAACACCACGCCGAAAAGGCTGCATGCGCCGCTGAAATCGCGCTTCCAGAGCGCGTGTCCGCGGGCACCCGGAAGACCGGGGTGGAGCACCTCCAGGACCTCAGGCTGATCGCGGAACCACTCGGCCACCCGGAGCCCCGAATTCCATTTGCCGATCGAGGCGCACCGTTAAAGTTCGGGCGCCTCGCATGCACAACCAGCAATCATCCGGGCTTGCATACTGCCCGAGCGCCATCGCGGCACCTCGGACACGTTCCCAATCCTCCTCAGAATTCGTGGTGACGCAACCCAAGAGCAGGTCCGAATGCCCGCCACCATACTTCGTCAGGGCTTGGATCGAGACGTCGACACCATGGCGGAAAGGTTGAAAGAAATACAACCCCCAGGTGTTGTCCATGAGCACTTTCGCGCCGTGCTCGTGCGCGATGCGGGAGAGCGCCGGAACATCCTGGACTTCGAAAGTGTGGCTGCCAGGGCTCTCGATGTAAAGAATTTTCGTTCCGTCCGAAGTCGGAACTTTTGAGCGAGTTCGCTCTCGCTGAGTCTCCGGATGGTAATACGTTGTTTCAATGCCAAAGCCGGGCCAGCATGCCGTCGCAAAAACTGCGAGCTGGCCCATAAACGCTGTCCGGTATCAGGCAGTGATCGCCCGAACCCAGGTAAGCAAGAAGCGACGTTGTTACTGCGGCAAGTCCAGACGAAACGATCTGGCTACGGGTGCCACCCTCGATTTCCGCAACCAAACTTTCCAGTGCGAAGTGAGTAGGTCCTCCAAGAACTCCGTAAATCAATTCCTGCTGGAAGCGTCGGCTTCCCATGGCTTTGGCGCGCTGAGACCGAGGGATAAAGAACCGTCGAACCGCGGTGAAGTGGCGGATTTACAAAGCTATGAGCGCGTGTCGCCCGCGCGGCCAGCATGCGAGAGCCGAGTGGCGAAGTGCTGGCGCTTGCTTCCGTCGCTCGTATCATTCGGCATGCTCAGCGCTCCACCGGAGTGTCGGGCCGGCCGCCCCATTCCGTCCATGACCCATCGTACACTGCCCCTTCAGGCAGAGCCGGCGAGCCGCAACCCGAGGGTGAGGATCGTGGCAGTCACGCCGCTGCCGCAACTCGTTACTACCGGACGCGTGCCGTCCACCCCCGCTTGCCGGAGGCGATCGCGAATGCCAACCAAGTCACGGAACGTCTGGTCGGCGGTCAGTAGCTCCGTATAAGGGAGGTTCTGGCTGCCAGGAATGTGGCCGCTCCGCATACCCGGCCGCGGCTCCGGAACCGTCGCATCGAAGCGGCCTGCCGCTCGCGCATCAAGGATCAACTCACGACCGCTGCCGAGATTGTCCAGGACGTCACCAATTCCGCGGAGACGGTGAGCGCGGAAATCCGGGCCGAAACGGCTCGGCGGCGCCGGACTGGGATCTCCCGACTCGACTGGCCGATTTTCGCGCAACCATTTGGGAAGACCGCCGTCCAGAACCGCGGCCGCATCATGGCCGAACAGGCCCATAAGCCACCATCCACGTGCGGCGGAGGCAAGGCCCTTCTGATCGTAAAAGACGATACGGCTCGCGTTCGATACGCCCAGTCCAGCCATCAGTTTTGCGAACCGACCCGGAGTGGGCACCATGTGCGGCAGATCGGTGTCACGATCCGCGATCTCATCGATGTCGAAGAACCGGGCACCCGGGATATGCGCCCGCATGAATTCCTGACGGCGCGCGCTTGTTTTCGTTCGGGAGGTACATGGTCGCATCGAGCACCACCAGATCGGATCCACCCAGTTCGCTTGACAGCTCCTCCGTGCTGATCAGCGGTTTCATCAACTCACATCCCCGAAAGAGAGGGTAATTCGTCGATTCTGCCGTCCCTTGTTCTCTATTTTTTGGACGATCAAGGAACCGATCTCGGCCGTGGAATCGACATGCGTTCCGCCGCACGGTTGCAGGTCCACGGGGGGTTGTCCTGCTCCGATGCGGATCAGCCGCAATTTGCCAGACCCGCGCGGCGGCTTCACGGAGAGCGTGCGGACCAAGTCGGGATTGCTGTCGAGAATGGCTTCATCGACCCATTCCGGTCGGACCGAATGTCCTGCAGCGATCGCACTGGCGAGCTTTTCGTTCAGAACCTCCTTGGCCGGGGGAGCGGGAAGGTCGAAATCCAGTCTTGATCGCTCGGTTCCGATCTGCCCACCGGTGACGGCCGCCCCAGGCAGCACGCTACATAATAGATGCAACGCCGTGTGCATTCGCATCAGCCGGTGGCGACGGTTCCAGTCGATCCGCGCTTGCACCGGGGTTCCCGGAGGCGGCAAGGAGATGTTGCCGACTGGGTGCAGAATGATTTGACCTTCGCCCTTAATTGCCTCGTCGACACGCGCTTCCCCGCCTTCCCACACGATCTCGCCCGAATCCCCTGGCTGTCCTCCTGAGCGCGCGTAGAAGACTGTCCGGTCCAGGACGATCCCATCCGGGCCGACGGCGACGACCACGGCGTCGACTTCTCGTCAACCGTGGATTTTCGAGGAACAGCCGCTCGGTCATCTGATCGGTCCAATGCTCGCGCAACCATTCTCGTCTATGCCCAAGCCAGAGCAATGCTATCGCCGTGACCGAGTTTGCGTATCGACCTTCCATCGCGTTGGTGATCGCCGTCTCGGCGGCGATGACCCGCACCCGAATGTCCTCGTCCTCAGTGGCGAGCCCAGCGATGCCCAGGATACCGCATAGCTCCCGCGGCCGGCGCGACCACCCTGCCTACGAAGAGGGTGCACCGCTCGTCGGAACCGCCGGGGCTGAGCACGAAGTCGCCGATCGTCTCGAGTTGGCTCGCGGACAGGCCGATTTCCTCCCGCATTTCGCGAGCGATGGTTTGCTCCGCAGCTCTCGCCAATTTCGCATAGTCCCGCGGGCACCTCGACCATGACCGGGTCGACACCCGCGGCTAGGGCCGGCAGGCGGAACTGTTCCATCAACACCACGACATCAGCGGTGGGATCGTAGGGGAGCATCGCTGCCGCACGGCCACGACGCCAAAGCTCCCAATGGCGCTCGCCCGAC
This sequence comes from uncultured Alphaproteobacteria bacterium, assembly GCA_963822815.1. GTDB lineage: Bacteria > Pseudomonadota > Alphaproteobacteria > Acetobacterales > Acetobacteraceae > CAWGJC01. The sequence goes on along the minus strand of CAWGJC010000003.1, from coordinate 736,708 downwards.
ATGGCTCCGTCGAACCGGCGGTGGCGAAAGCGAACCGAGTGAAGGGGAAAGCGGCCCATCCCAGACGGTCCGATCCGATTCCACGACGAGGCCGGGTATGGCGGGAGAGAGACCATGCCCATGAACCTATCCCGCGTCCGCTCTCGCCAGCTACCCGTCCGATCCAGATCGTCGCGGCGCGACGACGCGCTGATCAGTTCTCTGAACCCGGGCGGCAGCTGCCGGGCCTCGCAGGCTCTGCCGCCAGCACGATTCCGCGACCCGCTGATGAGCGGCAACCGCTTCGTCCGCGGCCGTGATCATCGCGACACCATTTTGGCCCCCTGGATGTCCGTCGGGCCGGAAAGGATTGATGGCCAGGGTGGCGCGGTCACCGGCTCGCAAAATGGCGAACGTGCTGGTCGGCTCCCCGTTCGGAAGGAGCCCAAGCTGGAGGCCCATCGGCTCAGTCTCCATCAGGGTCGCTACATGTTCCACCTCGGCGACCGCAGCTTCACGCGCCAGCTTTGGGAACGATGATGACTGCATGAGACCATCTCCCACCCCCATTTCAAGGAAGCGCTTGATCGAGGTTGCGGGAAGTATCGCGATGATTCCGGGCCGACGGGCAGCATAAAGTCTTTTTCGCAAGGCGAGAACCGCGAGGACCTGCTCGCCGACTCCCCGTAACCCCCGCGAGTCTCCCGACTCTTCGGCAAGCTGTCCATAGAAGGTCGCCATCGCCTCGTCCAGAGAGTCCGGATGAAGTCAAATAGCACGTCGGTTTGCATACCTGGAGTATCTGCTCAACGCTTTCTTCCAGCTGACGAACTCTTTCAAAGAACGCGACCGGCCGATTATAATACTCAACACCAATCCCAAGAAGAGATAGCGGCGAGATCTTAAGCAATTCCGCGAGGCGCTTGACTGTGTCAAGTTTGATCACCTCGCCTTTTTCGTAGCGGTAAAGGGCGGCACGCGATACGCCCAGACGTGCCGCGATCTCCTCCGCGCGCAGACCCGATTCCAGACGATAGGCCCGCAGTTGCTGACCGATCTCAGTGAAGCGCATTCCCACCATTCTCACAACAGGGTTGCCGGCAACGCGAGTCTCAGAACTATGGGACAGGGCCACCCTATGTCGCATTGCCCGCGGGTTTCAACCCTTTCACGATATGCGAAACATTCACACGCGATTTCCGCTGCGCCCGAGCCATTTCCTGGGAGCAGTCCCGGTTATCTGCTGCAATCTCATCATCGACCGACCGCGTAACCTTGCATGCCGCGCGGATTAGCACCCGCATAGAGTTGCCCGTCGCCTTCCCTTCTTGCCGCGGAGAGACGACCCTCGGACCAAGCGTCGCCGCGCTCGGCCTGATGACCCCGGGCGAGCAAACTATCGAGGACCTCATCGCTGAACCGACCTTCGATGACGAGTTTGCCCGGGCGCGCCACGCGCGGCCAGAAGCTCGACGGGAAGTGCTCCGTATGGAACGACGGCGCGTCGATGGCCTGTTGGATCGTCATATTCCCATGCACCATGCGCAGGAAAAGGATGGGCGACCACTGATCCTGCTGATCACCACCCGGCGTGCCGAACGCCATCCATGGCTTACCGTCCCGGAGCGCAAGACTCGGCGAGAGCGTGGTGCGCGGACGCTTGCCGGGCTCGAGGCTATTCGGCAGGCCCGGTTCGAGCCAAAACATCTGGCCACGAGTGCTGATCGGGAAGCCGAGCTCCGGGACCACGGGCGAGGACTGCAGCCATCCGCCGGATGGCGTGGCGCTCACCATGTTGCCATCGCGGTCAATGACGTCGAGGTGGCAGGTGTCGGCGCCAACCACGCCGAGTCGGGCGACGGTGGGCTCTCCGGGCCCGGGCGCGCGGCCGAGCATTGCGATGCGGCTGACCGCTGCATGATCGACCGCCGCTCGGAAGCCGGCGATCGCGCCGGGCCGCAATTCCATCGACGCATTGGAGCCGATAAGGCGCCGGCGCGCGGCATTGTATTCGGGAGAAAGCAGCGTGTTCAGCGGCACGTCAATGAATTCGGGATCGCCATAAAAAGCCTCACGGTCGGCAAAGGCAAGCTTCGCGCATTCCACAATCGTGTGGATGAACTCGGCGCCGAGCAGGTCCATACTGTCGAGATCGAGACCATCGAGCAGGGCAAGCTGTTGCAGGAAAACTGGGCCCTGCGACCAGGGACCGCATTTCAATACGGTGTGGCCCCGATAGTCATAGGCGACCGGATCCTCTATGCGCGCTTGCCAGGCAGCGAGATCATCCGCCGAGAGCAGGCCACGGTGACGCCGGCCGGACGCATCGATCACCTCATTTGTGGTGTAGAACTTCCCGATCGCCTCGGCGACGAAGCCGCGATACCACGCGTTTCGCGCGCCATCGATCCGAGCCTCACGCGTGCTCCCGACCGCCTCGCGGCAAATCCGGGCATAAGTCTCGGCGATCGCTGGGCGCGCGAAGAGGCTGCCGGCCGCAGGCACCTTTCCGTGCGGCAGATAAACCGCGGCGCTGGTCGGCCATTCGGCCTCGAACAGAGGTCGCACGCCTTCGATCTCGGAGCTGACGCGTGGCACGATGTGGATGCCGCTGAGCGCATAGCCGATCGCGTATTGCAGCACGTCGGCGAGCTCCCAGGTTCCCCAATCGCGGAGCAGTGTGCACCAGGCGTCGAACGCGCCGGGCACCACCGCCGGCAGCAGCCCGGTGCCGGGGATGAGATCGAGGCCGAGAACGGCGAAATGTGCGGCTGTGGCAGAACGGGGCGCGACGCCCTGGCCACAGAGAACGTGCTGCGTGTTGCTCTTCGAGGAATGCAGGATGATTGGGACATCGCCCCCAGGGCCGTTCAGATGGGGTTCGGCGATCTGCAGGGTGAACGCGGTCGCGACCGCAGCATCGAAGGCGTTTCCGCCACGCTCGAGCACGGCCATTCCTACCTGGCTTGCGATCCAGTGCGTGCTCGCCACCACACCGAATGTCCCGGCGATCTCCGGTCGGGTCGTGAACATGCGGTATCCTCCATTGCGGCCGGGCGCACGCTAATCCCAAGACGCGGCGCGTCAACACACGAGATTGGACGTGGAAAGCTGGTTCTGGTGGCCGGGCCGTCGGGGCAGGGAAAGATACGCTGCTGCGGCACGCGTAGGTCAGCCTCGCGAAGGACGACCGCTTCCGCTTCGTTCGCCGGGTGATCACGCGTCCGCTGGGCCGCGGCGCCGAGCAGCATGAGTGAAGTTGAAGCTGAGCGGCTGTCGGTTTCGTGGACACCGGATTTAAGGTGCAGGGGATGGAAGGTGCAGATGGGGGGGACGACTGTTTAGCCGTGAATTTAAGCTGGAGGCGATCCGGCTGGTCAGGGAGCGCGGCGTTCGGTCGCGCAGGCCAGTCGGGATCTGGACGTGGGTGAGACCGTCCCGCCGGTGGGTAGTTCACGTCCACGCGGCGCAAGCGTTTCCTGGCCAAGGGCAAATGAAGCCGGAGCAGCAGGACGTCGACCGGGCTGCGACGTGAGGTCGCGAAGCTGGAGGGGAACGCGACATCCTAAAGAAAGCCGCGGCCTATTTCGCGAGGGAGTCGACGTGAAGTTCGGCTTCATTGCGAAGCACCGAGGAGTTTGACCGGTGCTGTGGCTTTGCCAGGCGCTCGGAGTCTCGCGCAGCGGCTTCCATGCCTGGCTGATGCCCCCGCCGAGCGCCCGGGCGCGGAGTGACGAGGTGCTCGGCGCCAGGGTGCGAGCCAGCTTCATGGCCAGCCGTCGAATCTATGGCGTGCGCCGAGTCTGGCACGACGTGCTGGCCGACGGCGCCTCGTGTGGGCTGCACCGGGTCGAGTGGCTGATGCGCAGCCAAGCTCTGTGAAGTTGAAGTTGCCCCGGTTTGGTGGACACCCCGCCTGCTTTCGCGAAAGGTGTCCTCATGCCGAAAACCCGCCCCCCATACTCACCTGAGTTTCGCCGCCAGATGGTTGATCTGGTGCGTTCCGGCCGCGATCCGTCTGATCTGGCGCGAGAGTTCGAGCCCTCTGCACAGGCGATCCGCAACTGGGTCATTCAGGCCGATCGTCAGGATAGCGGAGGAGCAAAGAAGCCGGTGTCGGCCGCGCCGGCGATCACGGACGACGAGCGCGAGGAATTGGCTCGGTTGCGGCGCGAGAACAAGCAGTTGCGGGTGGAGCGCCTTGATCCGCTTTGCGGCTCAAGCCTTTCTCGAGCGGCGGCCTGGTTTGCCCGCGCTCAAGCTGCGGAGCAGATTGAGGGCGCCGTGCCGCCCGGATCTTCCGGTTCATGAGCGCGAACCAGGCCGATTTTCCCGTCAGCGTCATGGCGCGCGTTCTTGGCGTGTCGAAGGCCGGCTTCTATGCTTGGCTGAAGGCGTCCTGCCTCGAGCCATGCACACGCTGACGCCGCGCTGTTGAAGCGGATCCGGACGGTGCACGCGATCTCACGCGAGACTTACGGCGCACCTCGCGTGCACGCTGAGCTTCGGGCTGATGGGGAAAGTTATGGACGCAAGCGCATCGCCCGCTTGATGCGGGACGCGGGACTGGTCGGTGCCAGTCGCCGGCGGCGTGGACCGATCACGACCCGGCGCGACAAGGGGGTTCGTCCCGCGCCCGATCTCGTGGCCCGCAACTTCACCGCCGATGGTCCTGATCAGCTCTGGGTTGCCGACATCACCTTCGTGCCGACGGCGGCCGGGTTCTTGTTCCTTGCCGTGGTTCTCGATGCCTGGAGCCGCAAGATCGTCGGCTGGTCGATGGCCAACCATCTACGGGCCGAGCTGGTCGTCGACGCACTCGAGATGGCGGTCGGTCAGCGCCGTCCGGTTGGCGACGTCATTCACCATAGCGACCAGGGCTCGCAATACACGTCTCTGGCGTTTGGCAATCGCTGCAAGGAAGCGGGCGTCCGGCCATCGATGGGCTCGGTCGGCGACGCCTACGATAACGCCATGTGTGAAAGCTTCTTCGCCACGCTCGAATGCGAGCTGCTGGATCGCCGGCGGTTCGTCTCGCAAGCCGAGGCGCGCGTCGCCTGCTTCAGCTTCATCGAGGGCTGGTATAATCCTGTCCGCCTGCACTCTGCATTGAACTATCGATCGCCCATCCGCTACGAGCAAGACATGCAACCCGAGTTGCTGCCGACCAAGCCCTGAAACTGTCCACGAAAACGGGGCAACTTCAACTTCAACTTCAACTTCCGCCCAACATCAGCCTGCTCTTGCTGCCGCCCTACAGTCCGGAGCTAAATCCGCAGGAAAACGTCTGGAGCTACCTGCGCCAGAACCACCTCGCAAACCGCGTATTCGACACCTACGACGCCATCGTCGACGCTTGCTGCGATGCTTGGAACAAGCTCGTCGCAGAACCTGAACGCATCGCCTCAATCGCCACACGAGACTGGGCGATACCGGTCAAAGCTTGATGCCGCTGGTATCAGACTACGCCACAGCCGCCCGATGAAGACATTGTCCATCCACCGCCGCGACCATCCATCGAGATGCGCACGCCGGCCTTGGTCAGAACCTCGGTCGACCGCGGCGAGATAAACAGGCTCCCCTGATCGCTATTGAAGATGGCCGGTCGGCCGAACCGCGCCCACGCCTCCTCCAGCGCGGCGATGCAGAACTCCACATCCATGGTGTTCGACAAACGCCCAGCACCCGCCGCGTCGACCAGTCCATCACCGCGACCAGATTGAGGAAGTCGCGCCGCATCGGAATGTGATATCCCACACACCAGAGAAAAAGGCCGGTACGAGAACGAAGGCGAGTTCGCCCTCAGATCGCCCGATGACAGTGCGTTGCCTCGAATGTGTTCCTGATGACGCAACCCTCAAGTCAACAGCGGAAGCCGAAATCCGCTGGCGCGGCCCTGACATGGAACGCCTCGAGAAAGCACAAAGCGATTGGGGAGTGCTGCCACGTGACGCCCCGCCACTATCGGCTCAGTCAGCGGCGAGGCACCGGGCGCTAAAAATCCGCGGGTGATGGACCTGCCGGAATTGAGCCGCCCGCTGGGCACACGCGTCAAGGAAACGGCCGGGATGGACGCATTGGTCGAAGAGCGTCTTTTGGACCTTCGGTGGCAATGTCGCAGGAAGCAGCCGCACAGTTCCACTATGGAGAGGCTGCGGCAGAGTGCGTTCTTTGCGGCAGTGGGGAATTTTTGAATTCCGGTAAACGCCTCGACTGACTGGGCGTCCGCCTTCCACCAGGCAGCGATCCAAATGGGCCACGAGCCCGTCCGGTTTCCCTCGCCCGCTCCCGGGTCTAGGGTCGCCCCCCGATCGGACGGAGAGAGAGGCACATGCAGAACACCGAAGAAATCTGGCGACTGGTCGATGCCAAGAAGGAGCCGTTCATTGCAACTGAGCGACCGGGTCTGGGGCATGCCGGAGATCGCCTATACCGAGTTCCGCTCGGTCGCCGAGCATCTCGGCGAACTCGAGCGTCAGGGCTTCCGCATCACCCGCGATGTCGCCGGCATCCCGACCGCGGTGATGGGCGAGGCGGGCGAGGGCGGGCCGGTGATCGCCATCCTCGGCGAATACGACGCGCTGCCCGGGCTCAGCCAGGAAGCGGGCGTCGCCGAGCACCGCCCGGTCGAGGTGAACGGGCACGGGCATGGCTGCGGCCACAACCTGCTGGGCTCCGCGGCGCTGCTCGCGGCCACCGCGGTCAAGGACCATCTCGAGAAGAACGGCATCAAGGGCCGCGTCCGCTACTATGGCTGCCCGGCCGAGGAGGGCGGCGCGGCGAAGGGCTTCATGGTCCGCGCCGGCGCGTTCAAGGATGTCGATGTCGCGATCTCCTGGCACCCAGCGGCGTTCTCTGGTGTCAACGAGCCGATCTCGCTCGCCAACACCCGCATCGACTTCACCTTCACCGGCCGCGCCTCGCACGCCGCCGCGGCGCCGCATCTCGGCCGCAGCGCGCTCGACGCGGTCGAGCTGATGAATGTCGGCGTCAACTACATGCGCGAGCACATGCCCTCTGACGCGCGCATCCACTACGCCATGCTCGATGCTGGCGGCATCGCGCCCAACGTCGTGCAGGCGACGGCGAAGGTGCGGTACCTCATCCGCGCCCGCGACCTGCCGGAGCTGCAGAAGCTGATCGTGCGCGTGCGCAAGATCGGGGACGGGGCGGCGCTGATGACCGAGACCTCGGTCGCGACCAAGGTGGTGAGCGCGGTCTCCAACCTGATGGGGAACCGTCCGCTCGAGGAGGCGATGCAGCGCAATTTCGATCGGCTCGGGCCGCCGCCCTTCGACGAGGAGGACCGCAAATTTGCCCGCGAGATCCAGGCGACGCTCACCGAGGAGGACATATCCACCGCCTGCCGCAAGGTGGGTGTCGCGCCCACCGATTCACCGCTCTGCGACCGCGTCATCCCGCTCGACTCGCCGGGCGAGCCAATGGTGGGCTCGACCGATGTCGGCGACGTGAGCTGGGCGGTGCCCACCGTGCAGGCGCGCGGCGCGACCTATGCGATCGGCACGCCGGGCCATTCCTGGCAGCTCACCGCGCAAGGGAAGACGTCGGCGGCGCATAAGGGCCTGGTGCATGTCGCCAAGATCATGGCGGGGACGGCGGTGGAGGTGATGCAGGACGAGATGCTGCTCGCGCGCGCCAAGGCCGATCACCAGGCGCGTCTCGGCAAGACCCCCTATGTCTGCCCGCTCCCGCCCGAGGTGAACCCGCCGATCCAGATGTCGAAAGTCGCCTGAGGATTGCCGCGCCGGCCCGAACGGGATTCGGGCCGGCGGTTCAATTCAGCGCCAGGCGGCGGTCATCGCCGCCGCGCCCTCGCGGATCGCGGTGTTCGCTTCCGCGATGAGCTTTCCCATCACGCAGAAGCCGTGGATCTGGCCGGGGAAGCGGCGCAGCGTGATCCGGTTGCCGGCCTGCCTCAACTTCTCCGCATATTCGTCGCCCTCGTCGCAGAGCGGATCGAAGCCGGCGGTGAGCACCCACGCGGGCGGAAGGTTCGCGAGCGACCGGGCGCGGATCGGCGAGGCGCGCCAGTCCCGCGCATCGCCGCCGGCGAGATAGTGGTTGCCGAACCACTGCATCCCGATCGCCGTGAGTCCATAGCCTTCACCGAAATTGCGGTGGGAGTCGCGGGCTTCGGCGAAATCGACGGCGGGATAGATCAGCAGCTGAAAGCGGATCGGCGGCCCCTTCTCGCGTGCATCGAGCGCCACCACCGCCGCGAGATTGCCGCCGGCGCTGTCGCCGCCCACCGCGAGGCGCGTCGGGTCGATCCCGAGCGCGTCCGCGTGGTCCGCGATCCAACGTGTTGCCGCGATGCTGTCCTCGACCGCAGCCGGAAACCGATGCTCGGGCGCCAGGCGATAATCGACGGAGACGACCGCGCAGCGCGCCGCATTGGCGAGCGAGCGGCAGAGCGAATCATGCGTGTCGAGATCGCCGAGCACCCAGCCGCCGCCATGGAAAAAGACGAGCACCGGAAGTTGCTGGTCGGGCGTCATCCCAGCGGCGCGATAGAGCCGCAGCGGAATCGCGCCGGCAGGTCCCGGCGCTTCGAGCGCACGGACCTCCGCGACGTCCTCCGGATCGGGGCCGGTGACCGCGCGTGCCGCAAGCATGTTCGCCCGCGCTTCGGGTGGCGTCAGCGTCTCGATCCGCGGCCGATCGCGCATGAGTTCGAGCACGCGCGCGGCATCCGCATCAAGGTTCATCACCCGCTACTCCTTCACCGCGCCGGTCAGGCTGGAGACGTAGTATTCCACGAACAGCGAATAAAACAAGGCGACCGGCACCGAGCCGAGCAGCGACCCCGCCATCAGCGCGCCCCATTGATAGACGTCGCCCGTCACCAGCTCCGTCAGGATCGCGACCGGAACCGTCTTGTTCTGCGTCGACTCGATGAAGGAGAGCGCGTAGATGAACTCGTTCCAGGAGAGCGTGAAGGCAAAGATGCCGGCCGAGATCAGTCCCGGCACCGCGAGCGGCAGCGTGATGCGCCGGAGAATCTGCAGCCGGCTCGCACCGTCGATCAGCGCGCATTCCTCGAGCTCGTAGGGAATCGACTTGAAATAGCCGATCAGCAGCCAGGTGCAGAACGGAATGAGGAAGGACGGGTAGGTGAAGACGAGCGCTAGCGGATTGTCGAATAGGCCGAACTGATAGACGACATCGGCGAGCGGGATGAAGGTGATGGTCGGCGGCACGAGATAGGCAAGGTAGATCGCGAGCCCGACATGCTGCGAGCCCTTGAAGCGGAGCCGCTCGATTGCATAGGCGGCGAGCACGCTCGCAACCAGCGACAGCACGGTGGCGCCGACCGCGATCCCCATCGTGTTGAGCAGCCAGCGCGGATAGTCGGTGTCGAACAGCAGCGTGCGGAAGTTCGCGAGCGTCGGCGAATCGATCCAGAACGGGCTGAACTTCTTGAAATTGTAAAGTTCCGAGTTCGGCTTGAACGCGGTGATCGTCATCCAGTAGAACGGAAACAGCAGCACGATGATGAAGATCGCGAGCGGGAGATAGATCGTCACCATCCGGCGCGCGCCGGAATCCCAAGTAAGGCGCTCGGGTTTCTCCCGCCCGCTCCGCAGGACGCTTTCTGTCTGCTCGACCGTTGCGTCAGTCATTGGCGCCGCCCTGCTGCCATTTCCGTCGGCCGAGCCCGTAATAGCTGAACAGCGTGGCGACGATCAGGAAGGGGATCATCGCCACCGCGATCGCCGCCCCCTCGCCGAGCTGCGCTCCGGTGATCGCACGCTGGAACGCGAGCGTCGCCATCAGGTGCGTGGAGTTGAACGGCCCGCCGCGGGTGATCGCGTAGACCAGCTGGAAGTCGGAAAAGGTGAACAGCACCGAGAGCGTGAGCACCACGGCGAGAATCGGCATCAGCAGCGGCACGGTGACGCGGCGGAAACGCTGCCAGCCGGAGGCGCCGTCGAGCAGGGCCGCCTCGTAGAGCGAGGGCGAGATGGTCTGCAGCCCGGCGAGGAGCGAGATCGCCACGAACGGGATGCCGCGCCAGATATTCGCCGCTACCAGCGACCAGCGCGCGTGCCACGGCGTGCCGAGGAAGTCGATGTAGGTCTTGCGCCAGTGCAGCACGTCCACCAACACGTAGGAGATGATCGAGAACTGCGGATCGTAGATCCACCAGAAGGCGATCGCGGAGAGCACCGTCGGCACGATCCAGGGCAGCAGGATGATCGCGCGGATGAAGGCCTTGAACGGGAAATGCTCGTTCAGCAGCAGGGCGAGCCAAAGTCCAAGCGCGAACTTCCCAACCGTCGCGACCGCCGTGTAGAAGATGGTGTTGAACACGGCGAGCCAGAACACCGGGTCGTTCGCGAGCGAGATGAAATTGTCGAAGCCGATGAACTGGCCAGGCTGGCCGATCGTCGAATCGGTGAAGGCGAGCCAGACGCCGAGCCCGAGCGGGTAGGTGAGGAAGATCAGCAGCAGCCCGGCCGCGGGCAGCATGCAGATGGTGACAAGGAACGCCTTGCTGTCGAGCAGCCGGGAGAGGCGGCTTTCCGGCCGCCGCACGAGGGTCCAACCCTGAACGGTCGCATCCATCTGGAACTCTCCCGGCCCGATCCCGTGGTCAGGTCTTGAAGTAGCGCGCCGCCTGCGCCGCCGCCTGCTTCGCCGCGGCCTCGGGGGTCGCGTTGCCGGTGGCGACGGAGGCGAACATGTCGACCAGCGTGTAGTTCGCCGAGAGCGCGCTCGATGCCGCGGTGATCGGCGCCTTGTAGCCGTCGTAATAGGGCGTGTTCATGCCGTCGCGATAGGGCTTGAGCTTCGGGTCCTTCTCCCAGAACGCCATCTTGCCGTAGTTCTTCAGCGGCTCGGACCAGTAGCCGAAGCAGGCGGCGAGCCACGGCCCGTACTGCGGCGCTTCCATCATGAAGCGCAGATATTCCTTCGCCGCGTTCGGGTATTTGCTGTGCTTGAACAGCATAGAATTGACCACGAGCGCCGATTCCGGTGCGCTCTTCGACACCCCGAACGGCGGCAGCTGGTGGTTGATGTCGGCGGCGATCGCCTGCACCGCCTGGTCGGAGGATTGCTTCGCCACCATGTAGATGGAAACGCCGTTGAAGGTGAGCGAGATGTCGCCGGCGAGGAACGCCTTGTTGTTGCTCGCATCGTTCCAGGAGAGCGTCCCCGAGATCATCGTCGGGTAGAGCTCCTTGACGTAGTTGAGCGCGTCGATCGTCGCCCTCGAATTGATCGCGACCTTGCCGTTCTCGTCGATCGCGTAGCCGCCATGGCTCCAGAGCAGCCAGTTGGCGAACCCGTTCGCGTCCCCGGTGGCGTGGCCGAGCGCGAAACCGACCGGATGGTCGATCGATTTCAGCTTCTGGCACATGGTCAGGAACTGGTTGAGATCGTTCGGCACGCTGTCATAGCCGGCCTGCTTCAGCCAGGACGTGCGGTAGACGGTCGGGCCGCTGCTGCCGCCGATCGGTAGGCTGATCCATTTGCTGCTGTGCCGCTGCTGGCCGTACACCTCGGCGAGCGGAAACCAGCCGCCGTATTTCTGGCCGAGATAGTCGCAGAGATCGGTCATGTCCACGAGCTTGGAGGCGTAGATATGCGGGTCCGCGCTCCAGCCGATGATGATGTCGGGCCCGGCGCCGGTATTGGCGGCGACCGCTGTCTGCGGCCGGAGATCCTCCCAGCTGATGAAGTCGAGCCGCACCGGGATGCCGGTCGTGTCCGTGAACTTCTTGGTGTTGGCCCGGAAGAATGTCTCGTCCGGATCGACGAACTTGGCCGGGCGCAGCACGCGCAGCGAGGCACCCTTCTCGATCGTGTATTTCGGCGGCGTCGCCGGATTGGTCGGCACGTCCTCGCCGGTCTGCGCCCGTGCCCCGATCAGCGGGACGGCGGTCGCACCCAGCGCCGCCGCGCCCAGGGTGAGGGATTGCCGCCGGGTGAATTCCGTCATGTCGTCTGCTCCCTTGTCGTCGTTTCTTGATCCCTCCCGATCGTCATGCCGTCAGATCGGGGTGCGTTGGCCGGTGTCGGCGTCGAACAGATGCACGAGCGCCGGATCGGGCAGAAGATTGATCGTCTCGCCGGGTCGCGCGGCGATCCGCTCGCGGAAGGCGCAGAGAAGCTGTGACGGGCCGGCGCGGACGATCACCAGCGTCTCCGAGCCCGTCGGCTCGACCAGTTGCACGGTGGCCGGAATCCCGGCGGGATCGAGGCGCATATGCTCGGGCCTGACGCCATACACGGCCTTGCGGGCGGCGGCGCCGTTCGGCGTGCCCGGCAGCGGCCACGCCTGATCGTCCTCGGTGCGGAACGCGCGGCCCTCGATCCGGCCGGACAGGAAATTCATCGCCGGCGAGCCGATGAAGCCGGCGACGAAAAGATTGTTCGGGCGGTCGTAGAGATCGAGCGGCGAGCCGATCTGCTCCACGCGGCCGCCATTCATCACGACGATCTTGTCGGCCATCGTCATCGCCTCGATCTGGTCGTGCGTGACGTAGATCGTGGTGGTGCGCAGCCGCTGGTGCAGTTCCTTGATCTCGGCGCGCATCTGCACGCGCAGCTTGGCGTCAAGATTGGAGAGCGGCTCGTCGAACAGGAAGACCTGCGGGTTGCGCACGATGGCGCGGCCCATGGCGACGCGCTGGCGCTGCCCGCCCGAGAGCTGGCGCGGATAGCGGTGCAGCAGCTCCGTCAACCCGAGAATGCGGGCGGCGCGCTCGACCTCGCGATCCATCACCGGCGCGGCGCGTGGGCGAGCTGCAAGGAGAACGCCATGTTCTCGCGCACCGTCATGTGCGGGTAGAGCGCGTAGTTCTGGAACACCATCGCAATGTCGCGCTCCTTCGGCGCGACATTGTTGACGACGCGGCCACCGATCGCGATCTCGCCGTGCGTGATGTTCTCGAGCCCGGCGATCATGCGGAGCAGCGTCGATTTGCCGCAGCCGGAGGGGCCGACCAGGATGACGAACTCGCCATCCTCGATGTCCACATCGACGCCGTGCAGGATCTCGGTGCTGCCGAAGGACTTGCGCGCGTTGCGGATCGTCACCGGGGCCATGGCGCGGGTCCGTCAGAACCGTGAGATCCGGGTCTCTTTCGCGGTGATGAATTCGAGCAGCACGGGCACCCCGTTCCGCGTCTGCTCGATCCCGCGTTTGATCGCCGGCACGATCGCATCCGGCGCGGTGACGCGCTCGCCATAGCCGCCGAAAGCGCGCGCCATCGCGGCGTAGTCGCCGGAGATGTCGGTGGCGCGGTATTTCTCGGTCGAGATCGGCATCACCTTGAGCTCGATCGCCATCGAGAAATTGTTGAACAGCACCGACATGATCGGGATGCGCTCGCGCACCGCGGTCTCGAAATCCATTCCGGTGAAGCCGATCGCGGCATCACCCCAGACATTGATGCAGAGCTTCTCCGGATGCGAAAGCTTGGCGCCCATGGCGAGGCCGAGCCCGTAGCCGAGCTGCGTCGTCTTGCCCCAGCCGATATAGGAGAGCGGCTCGGTCGCCACCCAGAACGGCGAGAGCTGGTCGCGCGGGCTGCCGGCATCATGGGTGATGATCGTGTTCTGCCCGTCCACCGTGTGCAGAGGTCCCAGATCACGCGATAGGGCGTGAGCGGTGTCTCGTTCGAGGTGAGACGCGGCATCCATTGCCCGAGCCATTCCTCGCGGATGTTCGCGATCTCCTCGGTGATCGCGGTGGCGTCGCGCGGCGATTTCTCGGTCTTGTCCAGCTCCGCGAGCAGCGCGTCGAGCACCAGCCCGGCATCGCCGACCAGGCCGATCGCGGCGCGCTCGTCCTTGTTGATGTGATCGGGATCGAGCGTCGCGTGGATGATCGTCTTGCCCTTCGGGAACGGGATCGCGAAGGAGGTTTCGGTGAAGCTGTTGCCGATGCCGAAGACAAGATCGGCATTGTGCAGGAAGGTGTGGACCTGCTTCGGGAAGGCGACGCCCCCGGAGCCGAGCGACAGCGGATGATCCTCGGGGAAGCTGCTCTTGCCGCCGAGCGTCGTCATCACCGGGATCGCGAGCAGCTCGGCGAGGCGGCGGAGCTGCGGCCAGGCGCGGGCGTAGTGCACGCCCTGGCCGGCATAGATCACCGGACGTTGCGCGCTCGCCAGCATCTGCGCGGCCTCGCGGACATGCTCGGGGTCCGGCCCGTAGCGCGTCGCGTGCACCGGCGTGTAGTCGAGCGGCTCCGGCACTTCGTCGTTCCAAATGTCGCTCGGGATCTCGACGACCACCGGCCCGCCGCGGCCGTTGCGCAGGCGCGAGAAAGCGCGGCGCATGATGTTCACCACCTCCGAGGCCATCGTGATCGGCTCGGCGGATTTGCTGACCGAACGCATGCTGGCGGTCGCGTTGTAGTTCGGGCCGACATGTGCGACGCGGCGCGCATATCCCATTGGCAGTACCAGGATCGGCACCGATTCGCCGAACGCCTGAGCGACGCCGCCATAGGCGTTCTCGGTGCCCGGCCCGTGCTGCATGCAGAAGGCGCCGAGGCGGCGGCCGGAGCTCAGACGGGAGATCGCGTCCGCCATGTGCAGGCCGATCCGCTCCTGGCGCACGATGACGGGGCGGATGTCGGCGGCGGCGGCGAATTCGAGCAGATGGTTGACCGGGTAGCCGGTCAGGATCTCGATCCCCTCGCGCTTGAGGATCTCAGCGACCGCCTCGCCAACCTTCATGCCGCCCAGTTCCTTCCCTCGAGCGGCCACCACCTTCGGCGAACCGCTCTCGCTCATATTTCGCGAGCAATTTTATCGGCCCTGGAATCGCTGCGCGATTCCGACCGGGCCGATATTGCTCTGGACCGCCCGCCCGGCGGCTTTGCCGGCGAGCTTAGGCGGCGGGCAGCAGCCTCACAAGCCGAGCCTCAGCGTCCCTTGAAATCGGGGCGGCGCTTCTCGTTGAAGGCGCGCACGCCCTCGCGCCGGTCCTCGGTCGGGACCAGCCGGTTGTACGCCTCGATCTCGAACATCAGCGCGCTGGCGAGGTCGATCTGCAGGCCGAAATTGACCGCGTGCTTGATCTGCCGGGTGGCGAGCGGCGCGTTGGCGGCGATCGCGCGCGCGGTATCGAGCGTGCGATCGAGCAGGGCATCGGCCGGAAAGACCGCATTGACGAGACCCCACTCCGCCGCCTGCGCCGCGGTGAAGGGGCGGCCGGTGAGCAGGATCTCCTTAGCTCGCGCGGCGCCGGCGGCACGCGGCAGCAATTGCGTGCCGCCGGCGCCTGGCATGATGCCGAGGGTGACTTCGGTGAGCGCCAAGCGGGCGCTGTCGGCGGCATAGGCGAAATCGCAGAGCAGCACCATTTCGCAGCCGCCGCCATACGCCGCGCCATTGACCGCGGCGATCACCGGGATCGGGCAGGCTCGCCAGGCGCGCACCATCCGCTCGAACACCAAGTGCTGGTCCTGCCACTCGGCATCGTTCATGAAGTTACGCTGCTTGAGGTCGCCCCCCGCACAGAAGGCGCGGCTGCCGGCGCCGGTCACCACAACTGCGCGCGTGGTGGTGGGGTCGGCGTTCAGCCCGTCGAAGAAGGCGAGCAGATCGCGGCCCATCGCCGTGTTCAGCGCGTTCGCGACCTCCGGTCGGTCGAGCCGAAGCAGCAGGAGGCCGGCGCCGGCCTCCTCCACCGCGATCGTCCGGTACCGGGGGACATGCGTCAGGCCGGGATCTTCTGCTTGCGGCGGGCGGCGAGCTTGTCCGGGGGCACGCCGGCGAGCGCATCGATGTCGAGCCGCGCCAGGTCGGCGAGCGAGCAGCCGTCGAGCACGGTCGCGACCGCGTCGCGCGCCTTCCGCATGAGATGGCGCAGCCGGCAGGATTCGACGTCGATGCAATCCGCGCATGGGCCGAACCGCGAGCGGCTGGCGCAGGGGGTGAGGGCGAGCGGCCCGTCCACGATGCGGATGATGCGCGCGACGGAAATCTTCGCCGCCTGCAGGCGCAGCCGGTGGCCGCCGGTCGGGCCGCGGCGGCTTTCGAGCAGCCCGTTGTCGCGCAACTGCACGAGAATCGCCTCGAGGAACTTGCGTGGAATCCGTTCCGCCTCGGCAATGTCGGCGGTCTGCACCCAGCCCGAGGGATTGGCGCGCTCGGCGAGGTTCAGGGTGGCGCGTAGGGCATATTTAGCCTTGCTCGACAGCATCTTGTGCCCCTATCCGTCGCCCCGCCTCGCGGTTCGACCGGGCCGGGTGGTGCGCCAGGAATAGGGCAAGGTCAAGGCAGAGAAACACCGTACGGGGCCGCCGGGCGCCCGCGGTGGCGGCGATGCTCGCGACATTGCGACCCCGTTCGGGGTTGCCGCGGCGCGGCGAGGGCGGCGAGGATGCAAGGCATGACACGAGCCTGGCGCGTGCCGGTCGCGATCTTGCCCCTGCTGCTGGCGCTGGTCGGGTGTGGCCCGGTGATCACCGAGGCGACCTCGACCGGAGCCGGCGTCGCCGGTGCAGCGATCGCGAGCGGCGTCACCCATAACGGGACGGTCACCGCGGCCATCGGGCTCGGCGTGCAATCCGCCGCCTCGGCCGGACTCAGCTTCGTCGAGCGGCGCGTGCACCGCCGCGAGCAGGACGCGATCGCCGCCGCGGCCGGGACGCTGCCGGCCGGCGGCGTCACGCATTGGAGCGTCGCGCACGAAATCCCGATCGAGGCCGACGAGCACGGGGAGGTGGCGGTGAGCCGCGACATCGGCGCCGGCGATCTCGCCTGCAAGGAGATCGTGTTCTCGGTGGATCGCATGGCCGACCACCGGCCGGTGAGCGCGTTCTACGTTGCCTCGGTCTGCCGCGACGGCGCAGTCTGGAAATGGGCGACGGCCGAGCCCGCGACGTCGCGCTGGGGCCTCTTGCAGTGATGTCGGCGCGGGGCGGCCGGCTCGCGGTCGCGCTGCTGCCTCTCCTGCTGGGCGGGTGCAGCGTGTTCAACGCGATCGCCGGCGCGGCGGCCGGCGCCTCGACCGGCACGGCGACCGCCAATCCGTTGGTCGGCTACGGCGTGGCGGTGGGCGTCAATGCCGGGCTCGACGCGCTGCAGGCCTACATCGCGCGCGTGCGGCAGAATGCCGAGCAGGACGAGATCGCGGTCGCGGTCGGGCAGATGGCGGTGGGCGAGACGCGAAGCTGGCGCATCGTCCACGACATTCCCGAATTCGACAACGAGGGCGGCACGATGACGGTGACGCGGCTGATCGACACGCCGCTCACGGCGTGCAAGGAAGTGCTGTTCACGGTGGATGCGGGGAAGGGGCCGAAGCTGCGGCGCACCCTTTACACGACCGATGCCTGCCACAACACGCGGGGCTGGAAATGGGCACAGGCGGAACCCGCGACGGAGCGCTGGGGTACCTGCAGCACATCGCGCATTGACGGGCGGCGAAGGGAACCGGGTAGAGAGACTGCTCCCCACCCGGTGAGGGCAGTCAGACCGAGTAGTACATCTCGAACTCGACCGGATGCGGGGTGTGCTCGAAGCGTGTACACCTCGCTCCATTTGAGCTCGATATAGCTCTCGATCTGGTCGCGTCGAGAACACGTCGCCGGCGAGCAGGAAGTCGTGGTCGGCCTCGAGCGACTGCAGCGCCTCGCGCAGCGAGCCGCACACCGTCGGGATGCCCTTCAGCTCCTCGGGCGGCAGGTCGTAGAGGTCCTTGTCCATCGGGTCGCCCGGATGGATCTTGTTGCGGATGCCGTCGAGCCCGGCCATCAGCATCGCCGAGAAGGCGAGGTAGGGGTTCGCCGTCGGGTCGGGGAAGCGCACCTCGACGCGCTTCGCCTTCGGGTTGGTCGCGTAGGGGATGCGGCAGGAGGCCGAGCGGTTGCGCGCGGAATAGGCGAGCAGCACCGGCGCCTCGAAGCCCGGGATCAGGCGCTTGTAGGAGTTGGTGGACGGGTTGGTGAAGGCGTTGAGCGCCTTCGCGTGCTTGATGATGCCGCCGATGTAGTAGAGCGCCATCTCGGAGAGATCGGCATAGCCGTTGCCGGCGAAGAGCGGCTTGCCCGCCTTCCAGATCGACTGGTGCACATGCATGCCCGAGCCGTTGTCGCCATAGACCGGCTTCGGCATGAAGGTGGCGGTCTTGCCGTAGCTGTGGGCGACGTTGTGGATGCAGTATTTGTAGATCTGCAGCGCGTCGGCCATCCGCACCATCGGCCCGAACTTCGATGCCGAGCTCGTGCTGGCTCTGCGCCACCTCGTGATGGTGCTTCTCGATGACGACGCCCATCTCGCCCATGGTCGAGAGCATCTCGGCGCGCAGGTCGCTCTCGCTGTCCACCGGCGGGACCGGGAAGTAGCCGCCCTTCACCGCTCGGGCGGTGGCCCATGTTGCCTTCGGGATAGTCCTTGAGCGCGGCCTGCGGGCCCTCGATGCTGTCGAGCTGGTAGATGCCGTAATTCGGGCCGGTGCCGAACTTCACGCTGTCGAAGATGAAGAACTCGGCCTCGGGGCCGAAGAAGCAGGTGTCGCCGACGCCCGAGGATTTCAGGTACTGCTCGGCCTTCTTCGCCGTCGCGCGCGGATCGCGGTTGTAGAACTGGCCGGTCGAGGGCTCGACGATGTCGCAGACCAGGATCGAGGCTCGGCTTGGCCGCGAACGGGTCCATCACCGCCGTCTCGGCATCCGGCATCAGGATCATGTCGCTCTCGTTGATCGCCTTCCAGCCGGCGATCGAGGAGCCGTCGAACATGATGCCGTCGCGGAACACCTCCTCGTCGATGGTGGAGACGTGCTGCGCGGTGTGCTGCCACTTGCCGCGCGGATCGGTGAAGCGCAGGTCGACATACTCGACGGAGTGCTCGCGCAGCATCTCCATGACCTTCGACGACGCCGCTCGCCGGGCCGCCTCGGCCTTTCTCGCCATTCTCTCTTTGTCCTCTCCGGTTGCAGGCAGCGCCGGGCGTCGCCGGCGATGATCTCTCGCTTGAATCCAGCGGCCCGTGCTCCGCCGCTCAGCCCATGCCTGTCAGATCGCGTCCTCGCCGCGCTCGCCGGTGCGGATGCGGATCACCTCCTCGACCGGGCTGACGAAGATCTTGCCGTCGCCGATGCGGCCGGTGCGGGCGGCGTTCGACGATCGCCTCGACGGCGCGCTCGACCACGCTGTCCTCGCACACCACCTCGATCTTCACCTTGGGCAGGAAATCCACGACGTATTCGGCGCCGCGATAAAGTTCGGTATGGCCCTTCTGGCGCCCGAACCCCTTCGCCTCCAGGACGGTGATCCCCTGCAGCCCGACCTCGTGCAGCGCTTCCTTCACCTCGTCCAGCTTGAAGGGCTTGATCACCGCTTCGATCTTCTTCATCGCGCCGCACCCTCCCGCTCCATGGAAGCCCGCGCAGGAAGGCGCGCCGACGATGGGCGCCTTCCTGCGCGGGCGCGCGCTGCTTACGCCGAGGAGGAACAGGTCACAAGCGCAGAGCTTACGCTCCAGGAGCGAGTTGCAGGAAGCGTGCCAGCGCTGGGCGCCGACGTGCGAGGCGGGATGCGCGGAGCGCGCGCACAGGACCTGGGCAGAAGGCCGTGCGTCGTGCCGGATTTCTGTGCAGTCACCTGCGCTCGGATTGAAACCGGACGGCACGGGACCCATAGTGGCGCGGCCTCGCGATCACTTGCGATTACATGGAGACGCCGGAA
The DNA here is from genome assembly GCA_963822815.1 of uncultured Alphaproteobacteria bacterium. Lineage (GTDB taxonomy): Bacteria > Pseudomonadota > Alphaproteobacteria > Acetobacterales > Acetobacteraceae > CAWGJC01. The sequence goes on along the minus strand of CAWGJC010000003.1, from coordinate 717,053 downwards.
GCGGTGAAGACCCCGAACACGCTGCTGTCCGCCACCGGCACCACGATCTTCACGGTGATGTCGGCGCTCGCCGACGCAGCACGGCGCGATCAATCTCGGCCAGGGCTTCCCCGACACCGAAGGCCCGGAGGACGTGGTCCGCGCCGCGGCCGACGCGCTGCTCGACGGCCGCAACCAGTATCCGCCGATGACCGGCGTGCCGGAGCTGCGCGCAGGCGGTCGCCGCGACCAACCGCCGCTTCTACGGGATCGAGGCCGATCCCGCCTCGGAGGTGGTGGTGACCTCGGGCGCGACCGAGGCGATCACCGCCTGCCTGATGGCGGTGCTCGACCCGGGCGACGAGGTGGTGCTGATCGAGCCGCTCTACGACACCTACCTGCCGATGGTGCGGCTGCTCGGCGCGACGCCCGCGCGTGGTGCGGCTGGCGCCGCCGAAATGGGAGCTGCCGCGCGCCGAGCTCGCCGCCGCGTTCGGGCCAAGCGCACCAAGGCGATCCTGCTCAACACGCCGATGAACCCGACCGGCAAGGTGTTCACCGCGGCCGAGCTCGCCTTCATCGCCGAGCTCGTGCAGAAGCACGATGCCTACGCGATCTGCGACGAGGTCTACGAGCACCTCACCTATGACGGCTGGCGGCACATCCCGCTGATGAGCCTGCCCGGCATGCGCGAGCGCACGATGCGGATCGGCAGCGCCGGCAAGACCTTCTCGCTCACCGGCTGGAAGGTCGGCTACGTGACGGCCTGCGCCGCGCTCTGCGGGATCGTCGCCAAGGCGCACCAGAACCTGACCTTCACCACGCCGCCCAACCTGCAGCGCGCGGTGGCGATCGGGCTCGGCAAGGAGGATGCCTATTTCGAGGAATTCGCCGCCGGCCTGGCCGGCGAAGCGCGACCGGCTGACGGCGGGGCTCGCCGGGCTCGGCATGACCGTGCTGCCGGCGCAGGGGAGCTACTTCGTCAATGCCGATTTCGCGCCGCTCGGCTTCGCCGGCGACGATGTCGCCTTCTGCCGCCACATCACCGAGGCCGCCGGCGTGACCGCGATCCCGCTCTCCGCCTTCTACGTCGCCGACCCGCCGCGCCACTACGCGCGCTTCGCCTTCTGCAAGCGCGAAGCGGTGCTCGACGAGGCGGTGGCGCGGCTCGCCCGCCATTTCCGGGCCGGCGCGGCCACGTTGACGGGGACCGGCTGAGCGGCCTAGAGGAGCGCCGCTGCGGCGGGCGTAGCTCAGTTGGTAGAGCGCCAGGTTGTGGTCTTGGATGCCGTGGGTTCGAGTCCCATCGCTCGCCCCAGCAGCTTCAGTTCCGTCAGGGAGGGGCCGGAGCGATGGCCAAGCACTCTGCACGCATGCTCCTCATATCAGGGCTCACGCTGCCGAATTTTGCGCTGCTTGGGGGCTGCGGCCAGCCGAGCGCCGCGCGGGCGATCGCGCTGAACGCCGCGATCGGGCAGAGCGAGGCCGCGCTCGTGCGCGGGCTCGGAACGCCGGCGGAGCTCCGCGTCGCTGGCGACACGCGCATGCTGACCTACCGCCGCACCGATCCGCTGTCGCCGCCGGAGCCCGATCCGAGCGCCTCGCCGCTGCTGGACGCCGCAGGCAGCGCCTTCGACTACCCGCCCGAGGCGACGCTCGGCGCCTGCGCGACGACATTCGACGTGGTCGCCGGCCAGGTCGTCGCCTGGCACACCAGGGGCGACGCCTGCTGACGCGCGAGCGGCGCGCCTATTTGTTGCATTTCCCCCGCCGCGCCGCATCATGCTGCCTCCACCAGCCGGAGGGCGCGATGAGCAACCGTTGGACCAGGCGCGGCATCGCCGGCGCCGCCGCCGTGCTGCCTGCCGCCGCGCATGATCGGAACGCGCGCACGCGCAATCCCGGCGAGAGCACCTTCGAGCGGGTGAGCCGCACCAAGGTGCTGCGCATCGCGGCGCTGCCCGGCGAGCTCCCCTATTTCCAGAAGGACATCGCGACCGGCGAATGGCGCGGCGCGGCGATCTCGATGGCGCTCGACATCGCCAAGGTCTGGGGCGCGAAGCTCCAGTATGTCGAGAGCACCTACGGCAATTCCGTGCTCGACCTGCAATCGAACAAGGTCGATCTCGCCTTCGCGCTCAACCCGACGCCGCAGCGCGCGCTCTCGATCGGCTTCACCCATCCGATGATCATCCACCCGTTCGGCTGCCTGGCGAAGCCGGGCTTCGCGCCGAAGACCTGGGACGACATCAACAAGCCCGATATCCGCATCGCCTTCGACATCGGCTCGCTGCACGACACCTGCGCGCACCGCTTCGCGCCGAAGGCGCAGCTCTCCGGCTTCAAGACGCGCGACGACTGCATCCTCGCGCTGCAATCCGGCCGCGTGGACGTGGACATCCTTGCCGCCATCCTCGGCCTCTCTGCGCTCGGCAAGAATCCGTCGCTCGGCACCTATCACCTGCTGCAGGACCCGCTCGTCGCGCTGCCGAGCAATCTCGGCATCCAGCGCGAGCCGGACACGCGCTTCGTCGAGGTGATCAATGCCTGGCTCGACTACAACCGCGGCATCGGCCAGATCCGCGAATGGCTGCTCGACGGGCTCGCGCTGGTCGGCGTCAAGCGCGACCAGGTGCCGCCCGAGGTCACGTTCTAGCCGGATGCACTACCAGTGGAGCTTCGGCTTCCTCGAACGCTACATCCCGCTGCTGTGGAAGGGCGTGCTGGTCACGCTCGCCTACACCGCCGGCACCATCCTGCTCGGGCTGCTCATCGGCCTGCTGATCGGGATGGCGCGGCTGTCGCGCTCGCGCCTCGTCAACCTGCCGCTGGTCGCGCTTGATCGAGGCGTTCCGCTGCACGCCGCTGCTCGTGCAGATCGTCTGGTTCTACTACGCGCTGCCGATCCTCACCGGCATCCAGATCCCCGCCGCGGTCGCGGCGACCGCGGTGCTCTCGCTCTATACCGGCGCGTTCTATGCCGAGATCTTCCGCGGCGGCATCATCTCGATCGAGCGCGGGCAATGGGATGCGGCGCGCGCGCTCGGGCTGGGGCGCTGGCCGATGATGCGGCAGGTGATCCTGCCGCAGGCGATCCGGCGCATGGTGCCGCCCTTCATGAACCAGTCGATCACGCAGCTCAAGAACACCTCGCTCGTCTCCACGATCGCGGTGCCCGACCTGCTCTACCAGGGCACGCTGATCACCGCTGACACCTACCGCCCGCTCGAGGTGTATACCGTGGTGGCGCTGATCTATTTCGTCCTGCTGTTTCCGGCGACGCGGGTGGTGCAGGCCTATGAGACCCGGCTCGCCGCCTCGCGCTAGACCGGACTCGCGCTGAGTGTGCAAAGCCGCAGTGGCGGATGTAGTTGGTGCATTCGGCTGGGGTAAGACGCTCGAGCAAACGGCCGATGGTGCGCCACACGGCGGCGATGGATCGCTGGTCGGCTTTCCGCAGCAGAGTCTTGAGTTTGGCGAACATCATCTCGATTGATGGTGTGGATGGCTCCTGCTCCGGCGTTCCATCGCCGCCATGATGGGACGCCATCGTCCCAAATGGAGGAGCCATCCATGTCCGAAGCGAGCACGGTCGGCGTCGACCTTGCCAAGCACGTCTTTCAAGTCCACGCCCTCGACGGTAGCGGCAGGCCAGTTGTGCGGCGCCAACTCCGGCGCGACCAGTTTCTTGCATTCTTTAAGGGGCGGCGCTGCCTGCTTAATTGGCATGGAGGCCTGCGTCGGGGCGCACCACTGGGTGAAGTTGCCCCGTTTTCGTGGACAGTTTCGGGGCTTGGTCGGCAGCAACTCGGCTTGCATGTCTTGCTCGTAGCGGATGGGCGATCGATAGTTCAATGCAGAGTGCAGGCGGACAGGATTATACCAGCCCTCGATGAAGCTGAAGCAGGCGACGCGCGCCTCGGCTTGCGAGACGAACCGCCGGCGATCCAGCAGCTCGCATTCGAGCGTGGCGAAGAAGCTTTCACACATGGCGTTATCGTAGGCGTCGCCGACCGAGCCCATCGATGGCCGGACGCCCGCTTCCTTGCAGCGATTGCCAAACGCCAGAGACGTGTATTGCGAGCCCTGGTCGCTATGGTGAATGACGTCGCCAACCGGACGGCGCTGACCGACCGCCATCTCGAGTGCGTCGACGACCAGCTCGGCCCGTAGATCGTTGGCCATCGACCAGCCGACGATCTTGCGGCTCCAGGCATCGAGAACCACGGCAAGGAACAAGAACCCGGCCGCCGTCGGCACGAAGGTGATGTCGGCAACCCAGAGCTGATCAGGACCATCGGCGGTGAAGTTGCGGACCACGAGATCGGGCGCGGGACGAACCCCCTTGTCGCGCCGGGTCGTGATCGGTCCACGCCGCCGGCGACTGGCACCGACCAGTCCCGCGTCCCGCATCAAGCGGGCGATGCGCTTGCGTCCATAACTTTCCCCATCAGCCCGAAGCTCAGCGTGCACGCGAGGTGCGCCGTAAGTCTCGCGTGAGATCGCGTGCACCGTCCGGATCCGCTTCAACAGCGCGGCGTCAGCGTGTGCATGGCTCGAGGCAGGACGCCTCAGCCAAGCATAGAAGCCGGCCTTCGACACGCCAAGAACGCGCGCCATGACGCTGACGGGAAAATCGGCCTGGTTCGCGCTCATGAACCGGAAGATCCGGACGGCACGGCGCCCAATTGCTCCGCAGCTTGAGCGCGGGCAAACCAGGCCGCCGCTCGAGAGGGGCTTGAGCCGCAAAGCGGATCAAGGCGCTCCACCCGCAACTGCTTGTTCTCGCGCCGCAACCGAGCCAATTCCTCGCGCTCGTCGTCCGTGATCGCCGGCGCGGCCGACACCGGCTTCTTTGCTCCTCCGCTATCCTGACGATCGGCCTGAATGACCCAGTTGCGGATCGCCTGTGCAGAGGGCTCGAACTCTCGCGCCAGATCAGACGGATCGCGGCCGGAACGCACCAGATCAACCATCTGGCGGCGAAACTCAGGTGAGTATGGGGGGGCGGGTTTTCGGCATGAGGACACCTTTCGCGAAAGCAGGCGGGGTGTCCACCAAACCGGGGCAACTTCAATTCACTGACTGACCATTGTCCAGGGATGGTTGATTTTGGTGAAGCGATGCTCGATGCCGTTCTCGCGGCAGCGCATCTCGAACATGTGGGTGACGAACCGCGCCGTTGGGCCATCCGCGTAGCGTGGCGGAAGCCGGAACTGGATGCCGTTGTCGGTCAGCACGGTGTGGATGCGGTAGGGCACGGCCCCGACCAGCGCGACGAGGAAAGCCGACGCCGTGACCCGATTGGCTTTCTCGACCAGCTGCACGAAGGCAAATTTGCTGGTGCGGTCGATGGCAACGAACAGATGCAGCTTGCCTTCGGCCGTCTGCACTTCGGCGATATCGATGTGGAAGAAGCCGATCGGATGGGCCTTGAACTTCTTCTTCGGTGGTTTGTCGCCTTCGACCTCCGGCAGACGCCCGATGCCATGACGAGCGAGACACCGGTGCAGCGACGAGCGGGTCAGATGCGGGATGGTGGCCTGCAGCGCGTAAAGACAGTCGTCGAGCGGCAGCAGCGTGTGCCTGCGAAACGCGACGACGATGGCCTCATCGGTGACCGACAGCCTCGTTGAGCGCGGCTCCCGCGGGCCCGTTGGCAGGTCAGCGACAGACGTCCGGCGCTTCCATTTGGCAACCGTCTTCTGGTTGATCCCATAGCGCCTGGCGAGCGCCCTCAGGCTCTCTTGACTGTGCTGTATCGCGCGACGGACCGCCTCACTCGTAGTGGCGCTGCCGTGGAGAACCTGCCCCATAGCGCTTCCTTCCACTCGCGTGATAAGAATGCACCATCAAAGCCCGGGATCAAACACTGTGCCAACCGCTTCCGACGCTGGGCCAAGATCGGGGTGTGGGACCGCATCTTCGCAGCGATCGCGCAGGCCTATGACGGCGACCTACAGATGATCGATGCCTCGTCCATCCGTGTGCACCAGCATGGGGTAACGTCAAAAAGGGGGCCCACACGCCACGCCAGCCGAGGCTCCGGACCACGCTCGAGCCGAGTGCATGGGGCGTTCGCGCGGCGGGCTGACCACCAAGATCCATGCGCTGGTGGACGCGAACGGGATGCCGATCGCGCTCAAGCTCACCGAAAGCCAGGCGCATAACGGCCGCAGCGCCGCCGACACGCTCGACGGCGTGCAGGCTGGTCAGATCTTGCTTGCAGACCGTGCCTACGACAGCAACACGCCGCGCGAGTGCATGAACAACCGCGGCGCCTGGGCGAACACCAGGCCCATGCCACACCGGCTCGACCCACCTGCGTTCAGCCCCTTCCTGTATCGCTACAGAGACCTGGTCGAGCGCTTCTTCAACCGGCCCAAGCATTACCGCGCCATCGCAACCCGATACGAAAAGCGCGCCACCTTCTATCTCGCCGCCGTCAAGCTCGCCTCAGTTCGCATCTGGTTGCGGCATTATGAGTTGGTGTCCTAGCACTACTTTGGCAGAACAGGCGGAGGTGGCGTTTTGAGGATTCCGGCGCGGCTGTTTGCGTGATTTATAGGAGGTCGGTTTTCGGAGAGCCGACCATGGCGGCAGCAGAGCGAGATTGGACGACGGCGCTCGAGAAATGGCTGGAGCCTTTCCTCGATCGGCTGGGGCACGCCAAACGCCGTCGCATGTGCCCGCTCTATGTCGCAGGGCTGATCGGTCCCGGAGATCGCAAGAGCGTGCAGCCGATGGCCGCTCGGCTCGCGCCCGGTGAATACGACCGGCTGCACCATTTCGTCGCGGCAGACATCTGGGACACGGCTCCGCTCGAGGCCGAGTTGCTGGTGCAGGCCGATCGGCTGGTCGGTGGTGCCGATGCCGTGCTGGTCATCGATGACACAGCACTCCCCAAGAAGGGCGCCCATTCCGTGGGTGTCGCCCCACAATACGCCTCCGCGCTCGGCAAGAACGCGAATTGCCAGACGCTGGTCTCGCTGACATTGGCGCGCGGCGAGGTGCCGGTCATGGCCGCTCTCCGGTTGTTCCTGCCCGAGAGCTGGACGACCGATCCTGCTCGCATGAAGCGGGCGCACATACCGCTCGACCATCAGGCTTTTCGAAGCAAGACCGTCATCGCACTCGACGAGGTCGACCGGACTGCGCGCGGCGGGCGTGCGATTTGGATGCGTGCTCGCCGATGCCGGGTATGGAATGAGCGCGCCCTTCCGCCAGGCGCTGAGCGAGAGGGGATTGCTCTGGGCGGTGGGGATCCCGCGGCATCATAAACTGTATCCGGCGGATGTCGCGCTGGTCTTCCCGACGGCAGGACGCGGGCGGCCACGCCTGCGCCACATCCCCGACAGGCGTCCGTCTCGGCGCAGAGCGTGCTCGCAGGCGCCGCATGGCGGTCGGTGACCTGGCGCCGAGGCACCAAGGGGCGCCTTTCGGCTCGCTTCGCTGCATTGCGTGTCCGCGTCGCTGACGGGCCAACCCAGCGCATCCGGGACATGGGCAACCAGCACATGCCAGGCGAGGAAGTGTGGCTGATCGGTGAGCACCGATCGAATGGCGAGAAGAAATTCTACCTTTCGAACCTACCCGCGGAAACGCCGCTCAAGCTTCTCGCCGCGACCGTCAAGGCGCGCTGGATATGCGAGCAGGCTCACCAGCAGATGAAAGAGGAACTCGGTCTCGACCACTTCGAGGGTCGCTCCTGGATCGGGCTGCACCGACACGCACTGATGACGATGATCGCCTATGCGTTCCTGCAGTCTTGCCGTCTGAAGCAGGCAAGCGGGGGAAAAAAAATCCTCGGTCCACCGCCTCAGCCAACGCTGCCGGCCGTGCGGCAGGCCGTCATCGGCTACATCGCACCACTCCTCCAGGCACGATGTCCCCACTGCCGCAAGCGGCTTACCCAGACATTTCTGCCAAAGTAGTGCTAGAGCATGATCTGACCGACCCGACTCGAAAGTTCTTGCCCGACGCGGCGCGCGTTTAATTCACCATGCTGGCTGGGCAGGAGGCCAGCATGGATGTCTCAGACCCTTTCGCAGGAGCTTCGCTCGCGAGTGATCGCCGCTGTCGACGGCGGCCTATCCCGCAACGCCGCGGCCCGGCGCTTCGGGGTCGGCATTTCCACGGCCATACGATGGGTGCGTGAATGGCGCAGCACAGGCGTCGCCACTGCCAAGCCCAAAGGCGGCGACCTGCGCTCCCATCGTGTCGAAGCCTTTCGCGAGGTTCTGCTGTCGGCGATTGAGACCCGGAAGGACATCACGCTGGTCGAGCTCGCCACCATGCTCAAGCGCGATTACGGCGCGATGTTCGCGCCCAGCACGATCTGGCGGTTCCTCGACCGACACGGCATGACCTTCAAAAAAAAGCGCACGCCAGCGAGCAGGAACGACCCGACGTCGCCGCACGGCGAGAGGTGTGGTTCGAGGCGCAGCCTGACCTCGATCCCACGCGCCTGGTCTTCATCGACGGTTGAGCTCTAAGGAGATCAACGGCGCCTCGACCAAGATGGCGCGTCTGCGCGGCCGGGCGAAACGCGGCAAACGATGCCGCTCATCGGTTCCCCACGGGCACTGGATGACCACGACCTTCACCGGTGCGCTGCGGCTCTCCGGCATGACGGCGCCCATGGTGCTTGACGGACCCATGAACGGCGACGCGTTCGAGGCCTCTGTCGAGCAGGTGCTCGTCCGCCCTCCCGGCCCGGCGAGATCGTCATCATGGACAACCTGCCGGCGCATCGACGGCCCACGATCAAAGCAGCCATGAGGCCGCGGGAGCGGTGCTGCGCCGTCTGCCGCCCTACTCGCCAGACTTCAACCCAATCGAGAACGCCTTCGCGAAGCTCAAAGCCCTGCTGCGTAAGGCAGCAGCTTGGACGATCGACGATCTTTGGGAGGCCATCCGCGGCGCACTGCCCGAGTTCACTCCCAACGAGTGCGCCAACTACTTCAAAGCCACCGGGTATGAGCCGGAATGATCGGATTCTGCTCTAGCACTACCTTGGCACTTGTACGGCTACGGAGACGTTTTGTATCAGGCTGGGATTCAGCGGAGCGTGCGCTGTGTCCCGATCCGCGGCACCTGGAGACGATCTTGATCACTGGTTGACGCCGTTTCTCGACGTCATGGGTCGCAGCACGCGGCAGCGCTGGGGACCGCTCTATTTGCGCGGGCCGCTGGGTCCGGACGGACCCAAGAGCGTGCAGACAATCGCTGCGCGTCTCGGCTTGTCAGGCCACGACCAGCTGCATCACTTCGTCAGCAGCGCGAAGTGGGACGATGCGCCGCTGTGGCGGGTGCTCGCCGAGCAGGCGGGTGGGTTGCTCGGCGGCAGCGAGGCGGTGCTGGTCGTCGACGACACGGCGATCCCGAAGAAGGGAACTCTGTCGGTGGGCGTCGCCCCGCAATACTGCGGTGAACTCGGCAAGCAGGCGAACTGCCAGTCGCTAGTCTCGCTCACCCTGGCGCGCGGCGAAGTGCCGGTACCAGTCGGCCTGCGTCTGTTCCTGCCGGCCTCCTGGACGGACGATCCGGTTCGCTGCGCGCGCGCCGGCGTGCCGCAGGCAGCATGCGCTGCTGCGATCAAACCCGAAATCGCACTCGCCGAGATCGATCGGATTGTCACTGCCGGCGTGCGCTTCGGCTGTGTGCTCGCCGACGCCGGCTACGGGCTGAGCGCGCCGTTCCGCCAGGGCCTGACGACGCGCGGACTGGTCTGGTCGGTCGGCGTGCTGCGGACCCAGAAAGTCTTCACCCCCGCGGTTGGATTGCTCTTGCCGCAGGCGGGTCGCGGCAAGCCGCGTCAGCATGCGATCCCGAGCGAGACAGCGCGCGATGCGGCCGATGCGCTGGCAGGTCGTCGGTGGCGCACAGTCACCTGGCGCCAGGGCAGCAAGGGCGCGCTCGCCGCCCGATTTGCCGCCGTGCGGGTGCGGGTTGCCGATGGCCCGCGCACGCCGCGCCACGGCCACCAGCCCGGTGAGGAAGTCTGGCTGATCGGCGAATGGCGCAGCAGCGGCGAGCGCAAATACTATCTCAGCAACCAGCCCCTCGGCACCCCGCTGCGTGACCTCGCCGCAACCATCAAGGCGCGCTGGGTGTGCAAGCAGGCGCACCAGCAGCTCAAGCAGGAACTCGGGCTCGGCGCCTTCGAAGGGCGATCTTGGACCGGCCTGCACCGACACGCACTGATGTCATGCATTGCCTTCGCCTACCTCCAGCACTCTTCGGCTCAGCACCGCGGCGGCGCGGGGGGAAAAGATGGCGTACGACAGCACCGCCACCAGAACCGACGCTGCCTGACATCCGAAGGTGCGTCATCGCGCGCCTGTTCGCACCCCCAACGCCGCCAAGCCGATCTCCGCACTGCCGCAAGCAACTCCGAACCACACCTTTACAAGTGCCAAGGTAGTGCTAAAACTAGCGCGTGATCGTTTCAGGCCGAGTCGGCCTGAAACGTGAATCACTCGCTCGAACAATTCGCTAAAGCAGGCCGGTGACCGGAAGGGAACCGGTCATGTCTTTAGCCGTCGAGCAAGCGGCCGACCGCGTCGATGAAATCGGCGAAGCCGAAACGGTCGGGCCAATAGCGCTCGGCGGAGAGGGTGCGGCTTTCGAGCATCGTGTCGGGCCAGATGCGGTCGGCCGCGGCCGGATTCTCGATCCGCGCTCCGAAACGGCCGAGCAGCACGCGCTCGCGATGGCGGATCAGCTCTTGGTCGCTCCGCAGCGTGACCTGGCGGGCGCAGGCGTGGAACGCGGCGGCGAACTCATGGAAACGAGCCTGGGATTCCACTTCCTCGCGGCGGGAAAAAAAGGCGTGCATCACCGCCTGGCGCGGATCGACGCCGCGCCGGCGCGGTAGCGGGCGTTGAGGTTGCGCAGGAGTTCGATGCGCTCGGCCGACATCGATGGATTGAGCGGAGGCACATCGTGGCGCGGCACCGCATCGGGCAGGCGCAGAACGTGGCGCCAGAAATGCTCGAACGGATCGGCGCCGGCGCGAGGATGTTCTCGAGGCAGAGGATGCGCAGCCGCTCGATCCCGAAGCCGGTCGCGAGTTTGGCGATCTGCGCGACCGGGTTGACCGCCTCGGGCAGCAGCACGTCGGTCCAGCCGCAGCAGGCGCCGAGATATTCGAGGAAGGTGACGTCGCGGCCCTGGCGCACCAGTTCCTGCCAGTGCGACGGCCAGAGCTGCACGGGGCTGCGCAGGTAGAGCACGATCTCGATGCGGAAATCGACCAGCAGCGAGCGCAGGCGGCGAAATTCCGCCGGGCTCAGATAGACGAAGTTCTCGCTCGACAGGATGACGTTGGGTTGCGCGGCGAGCGCGCGCTTGAACCCGTCCTCGGTGACGGTCGAGTTCGCCTGCGTCGCCTCGTGCAGGAAATAGTAGAGCTGGTGATGCGCGAACTGCGCGATGCCTTCTTCGGGATAGGCGAAGCCGTGCGCGGCGAGCGCGTCGCGGGCGAGCATGAGCCGGCATTGCAGATAGGTGCTGGCCGTCTTGTGCGGCCCGACATGCAGGACCGCGCGCCGTTGCGGCATCGTCAGAGTCGCGGCCAGGGTCGCGGCGCCGGTCGCATCGCCTCGAAGGCCCTGGCCATCCGCAGCACGCCGAGATCGTCGAAGCGCTGGCCGGTGATCTGCAGCCCGATCGGCAGGCCGCCGCTGGTGTAGCCGCAATTGACCGAGACCGCCGGCTGCTCCGACATGTTGGCGGCGACGGTGAAGCCGATATGCTCGAACGGCCGCGCCGGATCGTCGATCGGCGAATGCAGCTCGGCTGCGTAGGCGGGCATCGGCGCGGTGGGCGAGAGGGCGAAGTCGATGGTCGCGGAAGGCGCGCTCGGCGGCGGCGCGCATGGCGAAGATCTGGCTCAGTCCGCGATAGACTTCGAGGCCGGAGAGACTCGGCGCCGGGCTCCGCCCAGGCGCGGATATAGGGCAGGATGCGGGCGCGGCGCTCGGGCGGCAGCGCGGACATGTCGGCCCAGGAGCGCGCGCGCCAGAAATCGTCGAGCCCGTCGAGCATCGCCCGGGTGAGGAAGGGCGGCATCGGCGTGACGATCGCGCCCGCCTGCTCGAATTGCGCGCGCGGCGGCCTCCACCGCGGCGACCACTTCGGGCTCCGGCGCGTGGCCGACGCCGGCCTCCAGCATCAGCCCGATCCGGAGCCCGCGCACCGGCCGGTCGAGATCGCTCCAGGCGATGGCGGCGGGCGGCAGCGACATGTGATCGCGCCGGTCGGGGCCGGAGATCACGCTCATGAGCAGCGCGGTGTCGGCGACGGTGCGGGTCATCGGGCCGATCGACGCGGCCGATATAGGGCGGATCGACCGGCACCCGGCCGAAGCTCGGCTTCAGGCCGACGAGCCCGCACCAGCCGGCCGGCAGCCGGTACCGAGCCGCCGATATCGGTGCCGAGATGCAGCGGCCCGAACCCGGCGGCGCCCGCGGTGCCGGCGCCGGCGCTCGATCCGCCGGGGTTCTTCGTGATGTCCCAGGGATTGCGGGCGAGCGGATGGATGCTGGAGCGGCCGGAGGAGAGCATGCCGTAATCCGGCATGGTGGTCTTGCCGAGGATCACCGCGCCGGCCTCGCGCACGCGGGCGGCGGCGGGGGCGTCCTCGGCGGCGGGGGTGAGTTCGGTGGCGGCGGTGCCGAGCGGCATCGGCGTGCCCTTCGTCGCGATGTTCTCCTTGATGGTGATCGGCACGCCGTCGAGCGCGCCCGCCGGTTCGCCCTTGCTCCAGCGCGCCTCCGAGTCCCGTGCCGCTTCCCGCACCGCGTCGGCGTCGAGCCTGTAGAAGGCGTGCAGCACCGGATCCCAGGCCTCGATGCGGGCGAGCACGTCGCGCGCGACCTCCACGGGCGAGAGCGCCCTGCTGCGGTACTGCGCGAGCAGTTCGGTGGCCGGGAGATCGGCGAGATCGGTCATCTGCAACTCTCTTGACGACTATGCGAAATGGCAGGCGGCGCGGCGGGTGGCGTCAAGGGCACGCAGCTCCGGGGCCTCGATGCGGCAGCGCGGCGCGGCCAGCGGGCAGCGGCCGGCATAGGGACAGCCCGCATGGCCGGGGCGGCTCCGGACGGCTCCGCGGGCGGCGCACCGTGGCGGCGCCGCCCGACGCCGGGGCGCGGCACCGCATCGATCAGCGCGCGCGTGTAGGGATGCGCCGGGGCGGCGAAGACCTGCGCGGTCGGACCCTCCTCGACGATGCGGCCGAGCACCATCACCGCCACGCGATCGGCGATGCAGCGCACCACCGCGAGGTCGTGGCTGATGAAGAGATAGGCGAGGCCGAGCCGCTCGCGCAGCTCCATCAGCAGGTTCAGCACCTGCGCCTGCACCGAGAGATCGAGCGCGGAGACCGGCTCGTCGGCGACAACAAGCGCCGGGCGGGTGATCAGCGCGCGGGCGATGGCGATGCGCTGCCGCTGGCCGCCGGAGAACTCGTGCGGATATTGCTCCGCGGCCCGCGCCGGCAGCCCGACCGCCTCGAGCGAGGCGGCGACGCGCGCGCGGCGATCGGCGCGGGGCGTGCGCGGCTCCAGCGCGGCGACGGGCTCGGCGACGATGCGGGCGATGCGGTGGCGCGGATCGAGCGAGCCGTAGGGGTCCTGGAAAATCGCCTGGAAGCCGCGCCGCGCCGCCCGCAGCTCGCGCCGCCGGAGCGCGAACAGGTCGCGCCCGGCCATCGTCACCCGCCCGCCCTGCGGCCGCTCCAGCGCCAGCACCGCGCGCGCCAGCGTCGACTTGCCGCAGCCGGACTCGCCGACGATGCCGAGGCTGCCCCCGGCTTCGAGATCGAGGCTGACGCCGTGCAGCACCCGCAGCGTCCGCCGGCGCGGCAGCTTGTACTCGCGCACGAGGTCGCGCACTTCGAGCAGGGCGCTCATGCGCAGGGGTGCAGGCACGCCGCCAGATGCCCGGGCGCATCGGCGAGCGGCAGCAAGGGTGGCGGCGCGGGCAGGCAATCCGGCGCGACGCGCGGGCAGCGCGGGGCAAACGGGCAGCCAGGCGGCAGCGCGCGCGGATCGGGCACCTGGCCGGGGATCGCCGCCAGCCGCGTGCCCGGCGCCGGCATCCGCGCGGCAGCGCGTGCGGCGAGGCGGTGAACAGGCCGCGCGTGTAGGGATGCGCGAGGCGGCGGAACACGTCCGCCGGTGCGGCCGGTCTCCATCACCCGCCCGGCATAGAGCACCACCACCCGCTCGGCCATCTCGCTGACCACGCCGAGATCATGCGTGATCAGCAGCAGCGCCATCCCGCTCTCGGCGACCAGCCCGGCGATCAGGTCGAGGATCTGCGCCTGGATGGTGACGTCGAGCGCGGTGGTCGGCTCGTCGGCGATCAGCAGGTCGGGCCCGCAGGCGAGCGCCATCGCGATCATCACCCGCTGCCGCTGGCCGCCCGAGAGCTGGTGCGGATAGAGCGAGCGGCGAGAAGCGCGGCGCGCCGAGGCCGACGCGGTCGAGCAGCGCCCGCGCGCGCGCGTCCGCCTCGGCCCGGGAGAGGCGTAGATGCAGGCGGAGCGGCTCGGCGACCTGCGCGCCGATGGTGCGCAGCGGGTTGAGCGCCGTCATCGGCTCCTGGAACACCATCGCGATCCGCCGCCCGCGCAGGTCGCAGAGCGTGTCCTCGCCGGCGTCGATCAGGTCGATGCCGTCGAAGGCGAGGCGTCCGGCGCGGTCGCGCGCGCGCCGGCAGCAGGCCCATGATGGCGAGCGCCGTCATCGACTTGCCGGAGCCGGACTCGCCGACCAGCCCCAGCGTCTCGCCGCGGCCGAGCGCGAGCGAGAGGCCGGCGAGCACCGGCAGCGGCCCGGGCAGCGTGACCGAGAGATCGCGAACCTCCAGCATCAGCGCGCGCGCCGGAGCCGCGGGTCGAGCCAGTCGCGCAGCCCGTCGCCGAGCAGGTTGAGCCCGAGCACGGCGAAGGTGATGGCGAGGCCGGGAAACACCGCCAGCAGCGGCGCGCGGTAGATGTAGGTCTGCGCGTCGTTCAGCATGCGCCCCCAGCTCGGCGTTGGGCGGCTGCGTGCCGAGGCCGACATAGGAGAGCCCGGCCTCGGCGACGATCCCGAGCGCGAACTGGATCGTCATCTGCACCACCAGCACCGAGGCGATGTTGGGCAGCACGTGCTCGATGCTGATCGCGACGTCGTTCTTGCCGGCGGCGCGCGCGGCGAGGATGAACTCGCGCTGCCAGATGCCGAGCGCCGCGCCGCGCGTCAGCCGGGCGAAGACCGGCACGTTGAAGATGCCGATCGCGAGCATCGCATTGGCGGCGCCCGGGCCGGCGAGCGCGGTGATCATCACCGCGGTCAGCAGCGCCGGGAAGGCGAAGGCGAGATCGGTCGCGCGCATCACCAGCTCGTCGATCCAGCCGCCGCGCGCCGCGGCGAGCGCGCCGATCGGCACGCCGAAGCCGACGCCGACCGCGACCGCGATCACCGCCACCGCGATCGAGTTGTGCGCGCCCGCCATCACCATCGACAGCACGTCGCGGCCGAACGGATCGGTGCCGAGCGGATGCGCGAGCGAGGGCGGCGCAAGCTTGTGGACGATGTCGATCGCGGTCGGCGGATAGGGCGTCCAGACCAGCGAGAGCGCGGCGACCAGCAGCAGGAACGCGGTGATCGCGCCGCCGAGAACGAGGCTCGCGCGTCCGCTCACCGCCTATTCCGTCGGCGAGGCGCGGGTCGATCGCCGCATAGGCGAGATCGACCAGGAAATTGACGAAGATCACGCTGCCGGCGAGCAGCACCACGAGATCCTGCACCACGACGAGATCGCGCTGCGCGATCGCCTGGAAGATCAGCCGCCCGAGGCCGGGCAGGGTGAACACGTTCTCGATGATGATCGTGCCGGCGAGCAGGAAGGAGAATTGCAGGCCGATGATGGTGACCACGGGGATGAGCGCGTTCGGCACCGCATGCCGCCACAGCGCGGCGCGGCGTCTGAGCCCCTTGGCGCGCGCCGTGCGGACGAAATCCTCGCCCAGCGTCTCCAGCACCGAGGAGCGGGTGACGCGCGCGAGGATCGCCGCCTGCGGCAAGGCGAGCGCGAGGGCGGGCAGGATCAGCGAGCGGAGGCCCGGCCAGGCGCCGCGATCCCAGCCGGCGAAGCCGCTCGCCGGAAACCACGGGAGATGCACGGCGAACAGCAGGATCAGCAGGATGCCGAGCCAGAAATTCGGCACCGCGACGCCGACCTGCGCCACGCCCATCGCGGCGACATCGCCCGCCTGGCCGCGGCGCGCGGCGGCGAACACGCCGGTCGGAATCGCGATCGCGGTCGAGAGCACGATCGCCAGCAGAGCGAGCGGCAGGCTCACCAGCACGCGCTGTCCGAGCAGCTGGCTCACCGGCACGCTGTAGGTGTAGCTCGTGCCGAGATCGCCGCGCAGCAGGCCGAACACCCAGGCGAGATAGCGGTGCCAGACCGGCAGATCGAGGCCGAGCTGGTGGCGCAGCGCGGCCAGCGTGTCGGGCTGCGCGCCCGTGCCGAGGATGATCTCCGCGGGATCGCCGGGCAGCACCTGCAGCACCAGGAACACGACGAGCGGAGGCGGCAACCAGCGTCAGGACGAGCGTGACGAGGCGCCGCGACGAGGTAGCCCGTCAAGGATCGGCTTGGCGTGCGCCGATCACTCGGACCAGGTGACGCCCGTCACGTCGTTCGCCGGGATCGGATTGTTGGCCCACATCCCGCGCAGCTTCGCGTTCCAGACGCCGATCTTCGGCAGCGCGGCGATGAACACGTTCGGCTCGTCGGTCGCGAGCTGCCTCTGCAGCTTCTGCACGAGGTCGAGCTGCGCCTTCGGGTCGAGGGCGGCGAGATATTGCTGGTAGAGCGCCTTGTACTCGGGCGAATGGTAGTTGAAGTAGTATTTGTCGCGCGCATAGATGTCGAGGTCGCGCGCCTCGGTATGGGCGATGATCGTGCTGTCGAAATCGGAATGCGCGAACACCTGGTCGAGCCATTGCGCCCACTCGATCGGCACCAGCCTGGCGTTGATGCCGACCTGCTGGAGCTCCGCCGCGATCACCTCGCCGCCGCGCCGCGCGTAGGCCGGCGGGGGCAGGGTGATGGTGATGCTGGTCCCCGGCGCGATCGCCGGCCTCGGCGAGCAGCTGCTTCGCCTTCGCCGGATCGATACGGATAGGTGCCGGTGAGGTCGATGTAGCCCGGGTCCTGCGGCACGTAATGCGAGCCGATCGGCACGCCGTAGCCGGAGAGCACGCCGTCGATGAAGGCGCTTGCGGTCGATCGCGGAGGCGAGCGCGCGGCGCACGCGGACATCGTCGAACGGCTTCTTCGCATCGTTGAGCGCGAGGATCAGCTTGCCCTCGGTGGTGCCGATCTTCACCGTGAAGCGCGGGTCGGACTTGAACTGGTCGATCGCCTCGGGCGCCGGGAAGTTGGGATAGGCGTCGAGGTCGCCCGCCATCATCGCCGCGGTGGCCGCGGTCGGATCGGGAATGAAGCGGAAGGTGACGGCGGCGAGCGCGGGCTTCGCGCCCCAGTAGTCGGGATTGCGCTCGAGCTCGACGCGGTCGCCCTTCACCCAGCGCTTGAAGCGGAACGGGCCGGTGCCGACCGGGTTGGTCTTGTTGTTCGCCGCCGAGTTCGGCGCGACCATCACCGCGTCGCCCCAGCCCATGTCGAACAGGAAGTTCGACGCCGGCTGCTTGAGCGTGACCACCGCGGTGTTCGGATCCGGGCACTCGGTGCTGGCGATCGGCGCGAACAGGCCCTTCTGCGCGTTGGTGCTGCCGGGCGCGACCGCGCGGTCATAGGAGAACTTCACGATCGAGCAGTCGAATCTCGTGCCGTCGTGGAACTTCACGCCCTGGCGCAGATGGAAGGTGTAGGTCAGCCCGTCCGGCGAGATCGTCCAGTCGGCGGCGAGGCCGGGCACCACCTTTCCGCCCGCGTCGATGCGGGTCAGCCCCTCGAAGAGATTGGCGTAGGTCACCTCGCGGATGGCCGAAGCGGCTCCGGCGGTCGGGTCGAGATAGGGCGGTTCGAGCTGCATGCCGAGCGAGAGCGTGTCCTTGGCGCCGGCCGGCGCGGTCCCGGCGATCAGGGTCAGCGGCGGCAAGGAAGGCGAACGGCCTCAGCATCTCTCGACCCGTCATGTCACGGACGCCGAGAGCACACCAGGTGCCCGCCGGGGTCAAGGCCGGACCCTCAGGGGCGGCAACCCACGCTCATGGCGAAGGCGGCGCCCAGACCGAGGCGGGGATCACCGCGATCAGGTGCAGCAGCAGCAGCGTCGCCGTGGCGATCAGCACCGGACCGAGAAAACGGAAGCGGGTCGGGCGCCGGTCCGGATTGCTGCAGAAGCGGCATTCGAGGCGCGGCCCCGACAGCACCTCGCCGCAGCGCGCGCAGTCGAGGCGCGCCGGATCACTTGCATAGGAGTAGGCCGGGTGGAGCGCGGCGGACATCGGAGTTTTTCCTCTGCATCTTCTGCCGGGTCCGCATGGTTGGTCACACGGGTGAACGGAGAGTTAAAGCCGGGTCGGCGCGGCGGTGGAGGGGGTGCTATCCTCGCGGCCCGCTCACTTCCGGGAGATCGTCGATGCGCCGTCTCACCCTGGCCTCGCTCGCCGTCGCCTGCCTCGCCCCGGGCCTCGCCTTCGCCCAGCAGCCCGCGCCGCCGGGACCGCCGGGACAGCCGGGACAGGACAACCGGCCGGCGGACCCGACCGAGGGGGCGAACGAGGTGGTCGGGCTGTTCGTGCAGACCTGCCTCAAATACGCGAGCAACCCCAACGCGCTGCGAACCTGGCTGGCGCAGCAGCAGGCGCCGGAGATGCCGGCCCAGATGCGGGACTTCTTCCTGCAGGGCCGCCGCGGGATGGTCTACGACGTCAGCTACCGCTCGGTCCGGCTCGCGCTCGTCTCCGCCGATGACGGATCCTGCTCCGCCTATGCCGAGACCGCCGATCCCGCGCTCACCCTGAACGACCTGCGCCAGGCGCTGCAGGAAGGCAATGTCGGCGCCAGCGAGCAGCCCTCCGCGCCGGACCCGCAGCATCCGAACCTCCAGCACGTCGATTTCCGCATCACGCTGAACGGCCACCCCTACACCGTGTACACCGTCACCGCGTCCGCACCGGCGCAGGAACAGGTGCAGGTGGCACTCACCCTTCGTCCGGGGAGCTGATCCTCAGCGGTGGCGAGCAGCGGCCAGCCCCAATCCCGCCCCGATCAGCAGCCCGCCCGAGACCCGGTTGCGGAGCTTGCCGTGGCGCACCAGGAGGAAGCGGGCGCGGCCGGCGAGCGCCGCCCACAAGCCGTCGATCAGCACGGCCAGCCCGAGGAACGTCGCCGCGAGCAGCAGCAGGCCGGCGGCGGTAGCGGTCCGCGGTGACGAATTGCGGAAAGAACGCGCCATAGAAGAGCAGTGTCTTCGGATTGGTGAGCGAGACCAGAAAGCCGCGCAGGAACACCGCACGCCCGCGCCGCGGCCTGAGCCCGACCGCCGCCTGGCCCAGATCGGGCGCCGGCGCGCGCCACTGACGGATGCCGAGCCAGACCAGATAGGCCGCGCCGATCCAGCGCACCCAGGCGAACCAGCCACCGAGCGTGCCCAGCAACGCCGCGAGCCCGACCACCGTCAGCGCCAGATGGACCACCACCGCGCTGCTGGTTCCCGCCACCGTCAACAGTCCCTGCCGCGTGCCACCGCGCACGCTCGTCGCCACGATGAGCGCGACATTCGGCCCCGGGATCAGCATCAGGATCGTCGTGGCGGCAACGAAGGCGAGGTAGAGATGCAGCGGTGGCATGCCCGGAGCAAACCCATTCCGCCCCTGGTCCGTCAACCATGGGCGTGACCAGCGCCGGCGTAATCGTGACCGACGGGCCACGCCTGCTCCTCGGTCACGCCGCTCGCTCGCCGCGCTGGGACATTCCGAAGGGCTTGGTCGAGCCAGGCGAACCGCCCGAAGCCGCCGCCGCCCGCGAACTCCAGGAGGAAACCGGCCTCGAGGTCTCCCCTGGCGCGTTGCTGCCGCGCGGCGTGCACCGCTATCTCCCCGGCAAGCAGCTCGTCCTGTTCGTCTGGCAACGCAAGCTGCCGGTTCCGGCGACCCTCGTCTGCGCCTCGCATTTCATCGCGCGCGACGGCACAATCCTGCCCGAATTCGACCGTTTCGGGCTGTTCACCTGGCCGGACGCGCTCGACCGGGTCGGCAGGAACATGCGGCGCGTCCTCGCCTCCGTTGCGCGAGGCCGCGGCCAGCTCGCCACACTCCGCGGCATGACGATCGCGTGGTTCCTCTTCTTCGAACATCCGGACGCGGCGCTCGCCGAAGCCGACCGCGCGCGCCTCGCCGACCTGCTCGCCGCCACCCCGGCCCTTGCGCAGGCAATCATCTACACGCCGGCCGCGACGCACGACCCCTATCTCCACGATGGTGCGCCGCCGCCCCTTGCGCTGCAGCTCGACTTCGCGGACATCGCTGCATCTCGAAGCCGCGCTGGCGCCGTGCGGCCACCTGCTCACCCTCGCCGATCCCCAGACGCTCCCCAGTCTCGCCGGCGCCGCCATCACCCAGCAGGCGATGCTGGCCCGCCGCTATCCCGTCCCCGATCCCACGCTCCGCACGGCCGAGGACACTCCACACTGCACCTATCTCGTCACCTACGAGATCGAGGCCGAGGACCCGAACGCCTGGCTACGCCACTACGTCGCCAGCCACCCGCCGATCATGGCGCGCTTCCCGGGCATCCGCGCGATCGAGATCTACACTCGCATCGACTGGATCTGCGCCACCCCCTGGAAACGCGCCAACGCCCTGCAACGCAACAAGGTCGTCTTCGACGACCAGCACGCCCTCACCACCGCCCTCAACTCCGAAACCCGCCACGACATGCGCGCCGACTTCCACCGCTTCCCCCCATACACCGGCCGCAATACCCACTACCCCATGCATACGCTGGTCGTGCGGGCGTAGGAGGAAGGAAGGCCGGGGGCTCTGCCCATCGATCCACTTTCTGGCTCGATCCCCGCCAAGGGCTCCGCCTTTGCCGGGTTCCAAGGGGGCAGAGCCCGCTGGCCTTCCTTTCTTCCCACGCCCGCGCGATCCTGCCGTGAGCATGGCGGAGGTGGGCATGGCGGATGCGGTGTTGGAGCGGTTGTGTGCGGCGGTGGCGGCGCCGTCGCTGATGGCGCATGTCGAGGAGTTCGCCAAACGCGTGAAGCTGTCCGGCACGCCGGAGGAGCGTGAGAGTCTTGCCTACGTGCAGGCGCGGATGGATGCGTTCGGCTATCGCACGACGCTGATCGAGCACGATGCCTATATCAGCCTGCCCGGCAAGGCGCGCGTGGTGGTGGGTGGGCGCGATCTGACGGCGATCACGCATTCCTTTTCCCGCCAGTCGCCGCCGGCGGGTTGCGGGCGCCGCTGGTGGCGGTCGGGACAGGCGCGCCGAAGGCGTTCGAGGAGAACGAGGTTCGCGGCAAGATCGTGCTGGTCGACGGCATTGCGAGTCCCGGCGGTCAGCCAGCGCGCGGCCGAGGCCGGCGCGGCGGGACAGCTGCATGTCAGCCCGCATCAATATCTGCACGAGATGTGCATCTCGCCGGTCTGGGGCAGCCCGAGCTCGAAGACGCGCGGCCGCCTGCCGCGCACCGTCGTCTGCACGATCGCGCACGAGGACGGCGATGCGCTGAAGCGGCGGCTCGCGGCCGGCGAGCAGGTTTCGGCGCTGCTGGAAGCGAAGGTCGATACCGGCTGGCGGAAGACGCCGATCCTGGTGGCGGAGATGGCGGCGCCGGATGCCGACGGCGATGATGCCCCGTTCGTGATGTTCTCCGGGCCACCACGACACCTGGTACTACGGGGTCATGGACAACGGCACCGCCAATGCGACCATGCTGGAATGCGCGCGGATTTTGGCCGGCGAGCGTGGCGAGTGGCGGCGCGGGCTCCGGTTCTGCTTCTGGTCCGGCCATTCGCACGGCCGCTACTCCGGATCGAGCTGGTATGCCGACGAGTACTGGGACGAGCTCGACCGGCGCTGCATCGTGCATGTGAATGTCGATTCTACCGGTGCCAAGGGCAACACCTTCCTGGGCGAGGCGCCCTCGGTCGCGCAGCTGACGCCGCTCGCGCGCGAGGCGGTCGCGGTGCAGGGCGGACAGGAGATCAGCGGGGAGCGGATGAGCCGCGCCGGCGATCAGTCCTTCTGGGGCATCGGCGTGCCCTCGATGTTCATGAGCGTCGGGCACCAGGACGCCGCCGAGGCGACGGATGTCATGGGCAGCGTGCTGCACGGCAATACCGGACCGAAGCGGGGCGCCGGGCTCGGCTGGTGGTGGCACACGCCGCACGATCTGATCGACAAGATCGAGCCCGATCTGCTGGTGCGCGATACCCGCATCTTCGTGCACACGCTTGTGGCGGCTGCTGCATGACACCGTGGTGCCGCTCGATTACGCGGCCTTCGCCGACTACATGCTGCGCGAACTGGCGGCGCTCGGCGAAGGGCTCGACGGTCGCTTCGACCTTTCGCCGCTGATCGCCGGCGCCGCCGGCGCTGCGCGACAAGGCCACGGCGTTGCGGGAGGTGGCGGCGGGAGCGGCGCCGGCGGAGGCGAGCCGCGATCGACCGCGCGCTGATGCGCGTCTCGCGCGCTCTGGTGCCCCTCGACTACACGAGCGGCGACCGGTTCGAGCCCGATCCGGCGCTGCCGCTGCCGGCCTTTCCGCTGTTGCAGCCGCTGCACCGGCTGGCCGGGCTGCCCGCCGGCGCGGAGCAGGCGAAATTCATCGTGGTGACCTTGACCCGCGCCCGCAATCAGTTCGTTCACGCCCTGCGCGAGGCCAATGCCGCGCTCGATGCCGTTCTCGCGAACGCGGTCGTGAAGCAGCCGGAACCGCAGGAGCAGCCGCGGCTGGCGAAGCGGGCCAAGGGGAAGCGCTGACCGGCCGCCCATCCGCGCCGTCACAACTGCGAGGAGAGCCTGCACATGGCGGCCAAGATCATCCCGGTGCCGAGCTTCGACATGGTGGTGTTCGGCGCGACCGGCGACCTGACGCGCCGCAAGCTGCTGCCTGCGCTCTACTACCGGTTCCGTGACGGGCAGATTCCCGAGGATTCCTGGATCATCGGCGCGGCACGCTCCGAACTGTCGCGCGACGAATTCCGCCAGCATGCCGAGGAGGCGATCGCGCAGCACGTTCCGGAGGGCGATCGCGACGCGGAGACGGTCGCCCGGTTCTGCGCGCGCCTCGACTATGTCGCGATCGACGCGTCCTCGGATCAGGGGTGGGACGCGCTGCGCGCGCTGCCTCGCGGAATCGGAGGAGCGCGTCCGCGTCTATTATCTCGCGACCTCGCCCGAACTCTACGGTCCGGTGTCGCAGCGGCTGAAGGTGCACGAACTGGTCACGCCGCTCTCGCGCGTCGTGCTCGAGAAGCCGATCGGCCATGATCTCGACTCTGCGCGCGCGATCAACGACCAGGTCGGCGAGGTGTTCGACGAGTCGCAGACCTATCGCATCGACCATTATCTCGGCAAGGAGACGGTGCAGAACCTGATGGCGCTGCGCTTCGCCAACACGATCTTCGAGCGGCTGTGGAACACCGACGTCATCGACCACGTGCAGATCACCGTCGGCCGAGACGGTGGGCGTCGAGGGGCGCGGCGGCTATTACGACCATTCCGGCGCGCTGCGCGACATGGTGCAGAACCACATGCTGCAGCTCCTTTGCCTGCTCGCGATGGAGCAGCCGGTCTCGCTCGCCGCCGATGCGGTGCGCGACGAGAAGCTGAAGGTGCTGCGCGCGCTGCGCCCGCTGGAGCCGCACGAGGTCGCGACGCTCACCGTGCGCGGCCAGTACACGCACGGCGCGGTCGATGGCAGGCCGGTGCCGGGCTATCTCGCCGATCTCGGCGAGAAGGCGACCAGCAGCACCGAGACCTTCGTCGCCCTGAAGGCGGAGGTGCACACCTGGCGCTGGGCGAATGTGCCGTTCTATCTCCGCACCGGCAAGCGCCTGCCGCAGAAGGTCTCCGAGATCGTCGTGCAGTTCCGCAAGCCGCCATTCTCGATCTATCCGCTGGAAGCCGGCGAGCTCGACGCCAACCGCCTGGTCATCCGCCTGCAACCGCAGGAGGGAATGCGGCTCGAGATCATGACCAAGGAGCCCGGCCCCGGCGGCCTGCGCCTGCGCGCGACCGGGCTCGACATCAGCTTCGAGAAGGCCTTCGCCACGCGCTATCCGGACGCCTATGAGCGGCTGCTGATGGACACGGTGCGCGGCAACGCGACGCTGTTCATGCGGCGCGACGAGGTGGAGGCGGCATGGAGCTGGATCCAGCCGATCGTCGATGCCTGGGCGGCCCGGCCGGAGGCGCCGCGGCCCTATCCCGCGGGAAGCTGGGGTCCGACCGCGGCCATCGCGCTGATCGAGCGCGACGGCCGCACCTGGCACGAGGATGCGACCGATCTCGCCTGACGGGCAACGTCAGAGTCTGTTTGGAATTGCTTTGAGGGGCATGTCCAAACGGACCGTCAGAACCGGTTGGCCTTGTCGACCACGTTGCGCAGCGTCCTGCCGGCGGCGAAGGCGCGGCAATTGTCGCGGATGATCTCGTAGCGGCGGTCGTTGAGATACGGGCCGTACCCTGCCATGTGCGGCGTGATCAGCACGTTCGGCATCGTCCAGAGCGGATGGTCCTGCGGCAGCGGCTCGATCTCGAACACGTCGAGCCCGGCGCCCGCGATCTCGCCCGCGCGCAGCGCGGCGACGAGGTCCTCGAGCTTCGTCGTCATGCCGCGGCCGATATTGATGAAGAACGCCGAGCGCTTCATGCGCTGGAAGCGCGCGCGATGCATCAATCCTTCGGTGGCCGGCGTGTGCGGCACGGTGAGGATCACGAAATCGGCGCGCGGCAGCAATTCGTCCAGCGCCTCGGGCCGGTGCATCTCGGAAACGCCCGGCGGCGCCGTGTCGCGCCTGGCATCGGTGCCGATCACATTCATGCCGAAGGACGCCGCGAGCCGGGCCGCCTCGGCGCCGATCCCGCCGAGCCCGACGATCAGCGCGGTCGCCTCGGGCAGGTGAACGATGCCGGTATCCTCGGGCGGCTTCTTCCACTCGCGCCGGAGCTGCTGCGGAATGTAATGGTGGAACCCGCGCGCGAAGGCGAGCACGAAGGCCATGATGTGGGCGCCGATGTGGTCGTCGAAGATCTGGCGGAAATTCGTGACCACGACGGGATGGCGGACCAGTGCCTCGTGATAGTAGCCGGGCGGCGGCGCGGCCTGCGGCGCCTGCAGCCAGCGGAGTTTCGTCGCCTCGGCGAGCAGCGCCGGCGGCAGCGTGCCGAAGGCGGCGTCGGCGGTGCGCGAGCGCGGCGGCCGCATCCTCCTCGGTCTCGGCGACGACCAGCGAGAGATCGGGCATGTCCTCGCGCAGCCGCGCCGCCCAGTCCCGCGTGATCGCGGTCTGCGGCGGCAGCATGACGAAAGTGAAGGACATGGCGCCTCCCGTTCGGTCGCGTTTCGTCGCAGGATGGTGGCATGACGGACGCACGGCGCGAAGCGCTTCCCGATCTCGGCGGCAAGCGCGCGGTGGTGACCGGCGGCACCAGCGGCATCGGCCTGGCGACCGCGCTCGGCCTCGCCGGCGCCGGGGCGGAGGTGATCCTGACCGGGCGCGATCCGGCGCGCGGCGAGCGGGCGGCCGCCGCGCATCGGCGCCGCGCATCCCGGCGCGCGGGTCCGGTTCGCGACGCTTGATCTCGCGCGGCTCGCTTCCGTGCGCGATTTCGCGGCCATGCTGGAGTCCGAAGGCGCGCCGCTCGATCTGCTGGTCAACAATGCCGGGGTGATGGGCGATCCCGAGCGTCGCCTCACCGCGGATGGCTTCGAGATGCAGTTCGGCGTCAACCATCTCGGACATTTCGCGCTGACCGGCCTGCTGCTGCCGCTGCTGCGGCGCGCGACTGCGCCGCGGCTCGTGGTGGTCGCGCAGCCTCGCGCACCGCCGCGCGCGGATCGGCCTCGACGATCTGCAGCTGGAGCGCGACTACCGCCCGTTCCGCGCCTACACGCAGTCGAAGCTCGCGAATCTGATGTTCGCGCTGGAATTCAACCGGCGCAGCGAGGCGCGCGGCTGGGGTGTGTGCGCGATCGCCGCGCATCCCGGCTGGGCCGCGACCGACATCGCGTCGGCTGGCCCGCGCATGGGACGGTTCACCCCGCTTGGCCTGGCTGGCGGAGAAGCTGTTTCCGCTCGCCGCGCAATCCGCGACCGATGGCGCGCGCCCGACACTGTTCGCCGCCACCTCGCCCGCGGCGCGCTGCGGAGGCATATTACGGACCCTCGCGCTGGGGCGAAACGCGCGGCGCACCGGCGCCGTCCTGGATCGCGCCGGCGGCGCAGGACCAGGCGACCGCCGCCGCGCTGTGGGAACGATCGGAGGAGCTCACCGGAGTGCGGTTCCCTTGATTCAATCCAGTCGATTCCGCGTTGTGACAGGCGACCAGCACGCCGTCGAGCATGCGCAGCTCGGGCACCGACCGCGCGGCAGGGCGCGGTCGCGTGCGGGCAGCGCGTGTGATAGTGGCAGCCCGGCGGCGGCGCCAGCGGGGAGGGCGGCTCGCCGCGCACCGGCTCGGACTGCGCGGGGCCGCCGGATTTCAGCCCCGGCGTCGCCGCCAGCAGCGCGCGCGTGTAGGGATGGCGCGGCCGCGCGAAGATCGCCGCCTTGGCGCCGAGCTCCACCACGCGGCCGAGATACATCACCATCACCTCGTCGGCGATGTGGCGCACCACCGAGAGATCGTGGCTGATGAAGACATAGGCGACGCGGAACGCCTCCTGCAGATCGAGCAGCAGGTTCAGCACCTGCGCGCGGATCGAGACGTCGAGCGCGGAGACCGGCTCGTCGGCGACGACGATGCGCGGGCGCAGCATCAGCGCGCGGGCGATGGCGATGCGCTGGCGCTGGCCGCCCGAGAACATGTGCGGATAGCGCTCGACCTGGTCGGGCCGCAGCCCGACCTGCGCCATCATCGCCAGCGCCTGCTCGCGCCGCTCGGCCGCGGCTCGGCGCCGGTGTTGATCGCGAGCGGCTCCTCGAGCATGCGGCCGACGGTCTGGCGCGGATTGAGCGAGCCATACGGGTTCTGGAACACCATCTGCACCGCGCGGCGCAGCACGCGGCGCTCCGCGCGGCGACGCCGCCCTCGACAGCTTGCCGTCGATCGCGACAGCGCCGGCGCTCGGCGCTTCGATCATGGTGAGCAGGCGCGCCAGCGTCGATTTGCCGCAGCCGGATTCGCCGACCACGGCGAGCGTCTTCGCCGCGCTGCAGGGTGAACGACACGCCGTCCACCGCCTTCACGCGCGCGCGCTGGCGGAACAGCCCGCGCGTGATCTCGTAGATCGCGGCGGAGGTCCTCGCGCTTCGAGCAGCGGCGCGGTCATCGCGACGGCGCGGCTGGCCCGCAGGCGTCGAGCGGGCGATGGCAGCGCACGCACGCCAGTCGGCGAAGCCGCGTGATCCCCGGCCGGACGCTTGCGCGTGTAGTCGGTGGCGAAGCCGCAGCGCGGGCGAACAGGCAGCCTTCGGGACGGTCGCGACTGCCCGGGCACCACGCCGGGGATCGCTGGCGAGGCGGCGGTGGTCGCCGGCGCGCTCCGGCAGGGCGGCGAGCAGCGCCGCGGTGTAGGGATGCGCGGGCGTCGACACAAGGACGCCGCCGGGCTGGTTCTCGACCACCTGGCCCGCATATTTCACCTGCACGCGCTCCGCGGTCTCGCCGACCACGCCCATGTCGTGCGTGATCAGCACCAGCGCCATGCCGCGCTCGCGCTGCAGGTCGCGCAGCAGATCGAGGATCTGCGCCTGGATGGTGACGTCGAGCGCGGTGGTCGGCTCGTCGGCGATCAGCAGCTTCGGATTGCAGGCGATCGCCATCGCGATCATCACGCGCTGGCTCATGCCGCCGGAAAGCTGGTGCGGGAAGGCGCGCGATGCGCGATTCCGGCTCGGGGATGCCGACCTCGCGCAGCAGCGCGAGCGTGCGCTCGCGGCGCTGCCGCGCGGTCGAGGCTCGAGATGCACTTCGAGCGCCTCGCCGATCTGGAAGCCGACGGTGAAGCACGGGTTGAGCGCGGTCATCGGCTCCTGGAAGATCATCGCGATGTCCTTGCCGACGATCTTCGCGCCGCGCGCGCGGGCGCGAGGTCGAGCAGGTCGCGTGCCGTCGAAGCGCAGGCGGTCGGCGCGTCACCGCGGCCGGGGCGGCGGATCAGCCCCATCACCGCCAGCATGGCGACCGATTTGCCCGAGCCGGATTCGCCGACGATGCCGAGCACCTCGTCGCGCTCGACGTCGAGATCGACGCCGTCGACCGCGCGCAGGTGCCGCGCGCGGTCGCGAACTCGACGGTCGAGATTGCGGATCTCGAGCAGGCTCATCGCCTGCGCTCATCGCTTGAGCTTGGGATCGAGCGCGTCGCGCAGCCCGTCGCCGATCAGGTTGATGGCGAGCACGGTGACCAGGATGGCGAGGCCCGGGAAGGTGACGACCCACCAGGCGCTTCGCATGAATTGCGCGCGTCGGCCAGCATCGCGCCCCATTCCGGCGTCGGCGGCTGCGCGCCGAGGCCGAGAAAGCCGAGCGCGGCGGCGTCGAGGATCGCGGAGGAGAAGCCGAGCGCTCGCCTGCACGATCAGCGGCGCGAGGCAGTTCGGCAGCACGGTGAGAACATCAGCCGCAGCCGCCCGACGCCGGCCATGCGCGAGGCCGTGACGTAGTCCTTCGGCAGCTCGCTCGCGCACCGCGGCGCGGGTGAGGCGCACGAAGCCCGGCAGCGCACGATGGTGACGGCGACCATCGTGTTGCGCAGGCTCGGGCCGAGGATGGCGACGATCGCGATCGCGAGCAGGAGGGTCGGCAGCGCCAGCATGACGTCCATCAGCCGCGCGAGCAGCGCGTCGACCAGGCCGCCGAAGAACGCCGGCGATCAGGCCGAGCACGATGCCGACGATGAGCGCGATCGCCACCACCATCGCGCCGATCAAGAGCGACAGCCGCGCGCCGTAGATCAGGCGCGAGAGCATGTCGCGGCCGACATCGTCGGTGCCGAGCGGGAAGCGCGTGCGGCCGCCGCGAACCAGGTCGGCGGATGCAGGATCGCGTCGCGCATCTGCTCGTCGGGACCATGCGGCGCGATGACCGGCGCGAAGATCGCGGCGAGCACCAGGATCACGATGACGCCGAGCCCGATCACGCCGCCGCGGTTCTCGCGAAATGGCGCCAGAAGGCGAGCGAGCGGCTGCGGCGGCTGCGCGCGCCGAGCTCGCCGCGCAGCTGCGATCGCGACGTCGCTGCACCGGCGGTGCCGCTCATCTGGCGTGCCGGACGCGCGGATTGATGACGCCGACCAGCACGTCGACGAACAGATTGACCACGATGACGATCGTCGCGATCAGCAGCATGCCGCCCTGCAGCACCGGATAGTCGCGGCGATCGATGCTCTGGATCAGCCATTTGCCGACGCCGGGCCAGGAGA
Source organism: uncultured Alphaproteobacteria bacterium (assembly GCA_963822815.1). Lineage (GTDB taxonomy): Bacteria > Pseudomonadota > Alphaproteobacteria > Acetobacterales > Acetobacteraceae > CAWGJC01. Next base: position 687,495 of record CAWGJC010000003.1, on the reverse strand, counting down.
AGATCGTCTCCGTCAGCACCGCGCCGCCGAGCAGGCTGCCGACCTGCAGGCCGATCACGGTCACCACCGGGATCAGCGCGTTGCGCAGCGCGTGCAGCGCCGATCACCCGCCACGGCGCCAGGCCCTTGGCGCGCGCGGTGCGGACGTAATCCTCGCTCAGCACTTCGAGCATGGAGGAGCGCGTCATGCGCGCGATGACCGCCAGCGGGATGGTGCCGAGCACGATGGCCGGCAGGACCAGATGCGAGACGGCGGAGCGGAAGGCGCCGGGATCGCCGGAGATCAGGCGTCGATCAGCATGAAGCCGGTGATCGGCTGGATGTAGTATTCGATGGCGATGCGCCGAGTCACCGGCGTCAAGCCGAGCGTCACCGAGAAGAGCATGATCAGCAGGATCCCCCACCAGAAGATCGGCATCGAATAGCCGGTGAGCGACAGTGCCCATCACCGTGTAGTCGATCGTGCGTGCCGCGCCTCACCGCGGCGACGATGCCCGCCGGCATGCCGACCAGCACGGCGATCAGCATCGCCGAGAGCGCAAGCTCGACGGTCGCCGGAAAGAAGGTGAGGAACTCGCCGAGCACGCTGTCATGGGTGACGAGCGAGGTGCCGAGATTGCCGTGCAGCACGTTCCAGACATAGTCGCCGTATTGCACGACCAGCGGCCGGTCGAGCCCGAGCTGGTGCAGCATCGCCGCATGCGCCGCCGGGATCGAGGCCGCGCTCGCCGAACATCAGCTCGATCGGATCGCCCGGGATCAGATGGATCAGCCCGAACGCGACGATCGTGATGCCGAAGAACGTGATCAGCACCAGGCCCAACCGCCGGAGCAGGAAAGCGATCACGCCATGAAGGCCTGATACGCCTCCGCCATGTCCTCGACCGCCGCGTGGTAGAGCCGCTCGCCATGCTCGGGCGTGGAGAGCGACGGGTCGGAGCCGATGCGCCCGTCCGGATAGCGCCGGCGGTAGTCGAAGCAGTCGTGGAACGCCTGGCTCGGCGGCGCGACCTTCGGCGACATCTGCGCCTGCTTGATCGCATCGCGGTGGTAGTATTGCGACGAGCGACACTTCCGACGCGGTCGCGTGCGAGCCGTTGACGCCGGGATAGAGCTCGTCGGCGATCGCCTTGCGCGCGCTTGCCGCGCCACATCACCATGCGTGCAGCGGATCGGCGAGGCCTCGCCGCTGCGCGCGCAGCGAGAGGTTGGCGTAGATCTCGTCGAACGCCGCCTTCATCGGCGCGACGTTGCCGCCATGCCCGTTGATGAAGAAGAAGCGCTCGAAGCCGTGGCGGGCCAGCGAGTGTCACGATGTCGCCGACCATCGCGATCATGGTCGAGGGCCGCAGCGTCACCGAGCCGGCGAAGCCGAGATGGTGCTGCGACATGCCGTAGGCGAGCGTCGGCGCCACCATGCAGCCGATCCTGTCGCCGAGCCCCTTGGCGACGAACTCGGCGTCGAGATGGTCGGTGCCGATCAGCCCGTTCGGCCCGTGCTGCTCGGTCGAGCCGATCGGCACGACGATGCCGCGCGAGGAGCGGAGATACTCCTCCACCTCCTGCCAGGTGGCGAGTGCGAGCTGCATCGCGTCCTACTGCCCGACGCTCACGCCGCCGAAAGGCTGGCCGCCGAGGAAGTGCAGCTTGAAGCCCTGCACGTTCTTGCGCAGCGCGACCGAGGCCTTCACGTCGGCGAACAGCATCAGCGGCACGTCCGTCGTGCACCGCCTCCTGCGCGGTCACATAGAGATCGCCGCGCTGCTTGAGGTCGGTGACCAGATTGGCCTTGTTCACCGCGTCCGTGTAGGCCTGGTTGCACCAATGCGCGGAATTGCCGCCGGTCTTGATCGCGTCGCAGGTGAAGCCGAGCATGATCTCGCTCGGATCAGGATAGTCCCAGGTGCCGCCGAGCATCACCACGTCGCCCTCGCCCTGGCGGTTGCGCTTGAGATACTCGCCCCATTCATAGGTGACGATGTTGGCCTGCACGCCGATCTTCGCCCAGTCGGCCTGGATCATCTCCGCGGCGCGCCGCCCGTTCGGCATGTAGGCGCGCACCACCGGGATCGCCCAGAGATCGAGCTTGAACCCGTTCGGATAGCCGGCCTCGGCGAGCAGCTTCTTCGCCGCCGCGGGATCGTACGGATAGGGCTGGACCTGGCCGTCATGGCCCCAGAGCGCCGGCGGCACCATCGCGGCGGTCGGCGTGCCGCTGCCCTGGTAGACCGCCTTCACCAGATCGTCGAGATCGATCGCCTGGGCGAGCGCAAGGCGCACGCGCTTGTCGTTGAGCGGCGCCTTGTCGGTCTTGAAGCGGATGTAGTCGAGCGCCGCGATCGTCGCGTCCTGCACGGTGAGATCGGGGTTCTTGCGCATCGCCGGCAGGTCGGCGGGATTCGGATAGCGCGCGATCTGGCACTCATTGGCGCGCAGCTTGGCGAAGCGCACCGAGGGATCGGGCGTGATCGAGAAGATCAGGTTGTCCACCTTGGCGCCGGCATCGGTCTTGGCGCCCCAGAAATCCGGGAAGGCGCGGAAGCGGATCACCGCATCCTTCTGGTACTGGACCAGCTGGAACGGGCCGGTGCCGATCGGATTGCTGTCGAGATCGCCAGGCTTCCCCGCCTTCTGCAGCGCGTCCGCGTATTCCTTCGAGACGATCGAGAAGGATTGCACGGTCAGCGTGCTGAGCAGCGGCGCGAAGGGATGCTTCAGCTCGAACACGACGGTGTCGTCGGCGGTCTTGGTCACCGACTTCATCGTATCCGCGAGCAGATCCTCGAACATCGGGAAGTAGCCGTTCGCGCTCTTGTAGAACGGGTTCTGCGCGTCCATCATCCGCTGGAAGCTGAACACCACGTCGTCGGCGTTGAGGTCGCGGCGTCGGCTTGAAGCTCGCGTTCGACTGCCATTTCACGCCGTGCCGCAGCTTGAACGTGTAGCGTCAGCCCGTCATCGGAGATGGTCCAGGAGTTGGCCAGGCCCGGCACCAGGGCGGAGCCGCCGGTCTGCATCTCGATCAGCCGGTCCGAGGTCTGCTCGCTCACATCGAAGCTCGTGTTCGCGGTGCTGAGCTGCGCGTTCAGCGAATCCGGGGCTCGCCTCGGTGCAGACGACGAGCGTGCCCGCGGCCTCCGCGCCCGAGGTGCGGCCCGAGCAGCGCGCCGGCAGCGAAGACGATCGCCAGGAAAATGCTGCGGCGTGTCATGATCGTTCCCCCCGAGCTATGCGGCCGGGTCAACTCTCCGGAAGCCGGGGGGCAAGTCAATCGGCAATTATCAACCGCCGCGCGAGGCCAGGTCCCTCATTCGGCCGGCCGGGCGGTGCCCGCGATGCCCGGGATGCGCAGACAGCTCACCGAAGCGGCCGCCGCCGCGCAGCCGGCGCGCCACCACCAGCGTGAGCGTGGTGCCGGCGCGCGGGGCCAGGCCGAAGATCATCGCGACCAGCGCCGCGCCGAGCGTCTGGCCAAGGAGCCGGGCGGTGGACAGCATGCCGCTCGCGCCGCCGCTGCGCTCGCGCGGTGCCGAGCTCAGCATCGCCCGGTTGTTGGGCGTCTGGAACAGGCCGAAGCCGAGGCCGCAGATCGCCATGCGCCAGCCGATATCGAGCTCGGCCGGATGCGCGGGCAGGAGCGCGAGCAAAGCGAGGCCCGACGGCCAGCGCCGCGAGGCCGATGCCGCCGAGCAGCCCGGCCGGATGGCGCTCGGACAGCCGCCCGGCGATCGGCGCGATGACCGCGACCACCAGCGGCCAGGGCGTCATCAGCAGCCCGGTCGCCACCTGGCCGTGGCCGAGCACGTCCTGGAACAGGAAGGGCAGCGAGACGAAGGCGAGCGACTGCGCCGCGAAGGAGCAGATCGAGGTCGCGACCGAGAGGCCGAAGATCGGGATGCGGAGGAGGTCGACCGGCAGCAGCGGCGCCGGCAGCGAGAGCTGCCGCCGCACCAGCAGCAGGCCGGCGGCGCACCGCGACCGCCGAACTCGGCGAGCACGAGACCGCCCTGCTCGCCATGGCCGAGCCCGCCGATCGCGGTGACCAGCAGGCCGAAGGTGAGGGCGCTGAGCACGGCGCTCCTGAGTCGAACGGATGCGGGGCGCGGCGGCTGCGCGGCAGGGAACGGATCGCGATCAGCGAGGCGACCACGCCGATCGGCACGTTGACCGCGAACAGCCAGGGCCAGTTCGCAACCGAGAGTATGGCGGCCGCCACGGTCGGGCCGATCGCGGAGGAGACCGCGACCAGCAGCGCGTTGATGCCGATCCCGCGCCCGAGCAGGCGCGCGCGGATAGATGAAGCGGATCAGCGCGCCGTTCACGCTCATGATGCCGGCGGCGCCGAAGCCCTGCACCACCCGCGCCGACCGTGAGCGTCAGCAGCGAAGTCGGAGAGCGCGCAGCACAGCGAGGCCAGGGTGAAGATCGCGAGCCCGGCCCGGTAGACGCGGCGATAGCCGTAGATGTCGCCGAGCGAGGCGCAGGGCAGCAGCGAGATGGTGATCGCGAGCTGATAGGCGTTCACCACCCAGATCGAAGCGGCGGGGCTCGCATGCACGTCGCGCGCGATGGTGGGCAGCGCCACATTGGCGATGGCGCTGTCGAGCACCGCCATCACGATGGCGAGCCCGACGGTGATGATCGCCCAGTACCGCTGCGGCACCGGAAGCCCGTCGGAGAGGTCGTTCAAGATCGCACGTCCTTGGCCGACGGAGGGGCCGCGATTGTCGCTCCCGCGCGGCCGCCGCCGGAAGCCCCGATGCGACCGCGGTCAGCATTGCGCGGCGCGCCGCATGCCGTAAGCTTTCCGACGCAGAGGAGGGAACCCATGACGACCACGCGGAGGGCGCTGCTCGGCGGCGTCGCGGCCGGTGTCCTCGGCGCCCGCGCCGGGCTGGCGGCGGAGACCGTGAAGATCGGGCTGATCCTGCCGATGACCGGCCCCTTCCAGTCCACCGGCAAGCAGATCGCCGCCGCCTGCCGGCTCTACATGCAGGTGAACGGCAGCAGCGTCGCCGGCGATGCGATCGAGCTCATCGTCAAGGACGATGCGGGCGTGCCCGACGAGACCAAGCGGCTCGCGCAGGAGCTCGTCGTCAACGACAAGGTGGCGGTGATCGCGGGCTTCGGCCTGACGCCGCTCGCGCTCGCCGCGGCGCCGATCGCGACGCGGGCGAAAGTGCCGGAGATCGTCATGGCCGCCGCCACCGCCGCCATCACCGGCGCCTCGCCCTACGTCGTGCGGAGCTCGACCACCATCATCCAGAGCGTGATCGGCATCGCCGCAATGGGCGCCGAAGAACGGCATCAAGAAAGTCGTGACGCTGGTATCCGATTACGGGCCGGGCATCGATGCGGAGACCTGGTTCAGGAAGCTGTTCACCGAGGCGGGCGGCGAGGTCATCGCAGGCGCTGCGCGTGCCGCTCGCCAATCCCGATTTCTCGCCGTTCCTGCAGCGCGCGGCGGACGCGCATCCGGATGCGCTGTTCGTGTTCGTCCCGTCCGGCGTCGGCGCGGCGCTGATGAAGCAGTTCGTCGAGCGGGGCATGGACAAGTCGGGGATCAGGCTGATCGGCACCGGCGACATCACCGATGACGACATCCTGAACGGCATGGGCGATGCGACGCTCGGCGTCGTCACCTCGCAATTCTACTCGGCCGCGCATCCGAGCCAGGTGAACAAGGATTTCGTCGCCGCCTTCGAGAAGGCCAATCCCGGGATGCGGCCGAACTTCATGGCGGTCGGCGGCTGGGACGGCATGCACATCATCTATGCCGCGCTCGGCAAGACGAAGGGTGCGAGCGACGGTCCGTCGCTGCTCGCGGCGATGAAGGGGCTGAGCTGGGAGAGCCCGCGCGGCCCGGTGACGCTCGATCCCGCCACGCGCGAGCTGGTGATGAACGAGTATCTGCGCCGGGTGCAGAAGGTCGACGGCCAGCTCTACAATGTGGAGTTCGAGACGCTGCCGGACGTGAAGGCGCCGCCGCTGCCGCCGAAATGAGGCGGCACGCGTGCTGACGCTGCTGTTCGACGGCATCGCCTACGGGATGCTGCTGTTCCTGCTCGCCTCCGGCCTCGCGGTGACGCTCGGGCTGATGAACCTCGTCAATCTCGCCCACGGCGCCTTCGCGATGGCCGGCGGCTATCTCGCGGTCGCGCTGGTGAACCGCTGGGGCGTGCCGTTCGCGCCCGCGCTGCTGCTCGCCTTCCTGGGCACCGCGCTGCTCGGCGTCGTGATGGAGCGGCTGCTCTATCGCCACGTCTATCGCAAGAGCCCGCTCGACCAGGTGCTGTTCTCGATCGGGCTCGTGTTCATGGCGATGGCGGTGGTCGACTACACGCAGGGCTCGCAGCAGCAATTCGTCAACGTGCCGGCGGCGCTGCAGGGACGGTTCGCGCTGTTCGGCGCCAGCATCGGCATCTACCGGCTGCTGATCATCGGCGTCTGCGGGGTGATCGCGCTGGCGCTGCAGCTCGTGCTGACGGCGCACGCGCTTCGGCGCGCAGCTCCGCGCCGCGGTCGACGATCCGCGCGTCGCGCGCGGGCTCGGCATCGAGGTGAACCGCGTCTTCGCGGCGACCTTCGCGGTCGGATCCGGCCTGGCCGGGCTCGGCGGCGCGCTCGGCGCGGAGATCCTCGGGCTCGATCCGGAGTTTCCGCTGAAATACCTGATCTACTTCCTGATCGTCGTGACCGTCGGCGGCACTGCGACGATCAGCGGCCCGTTCCTCGCCGCGCTGCTGCTCGGCATCGCCGACGTCGCCGGCAAATACTACCTGCCCGGCTTCGGCGCCTTCGTGATCTACACGCGTGATGCTGGTCGTGCTGATCTGGCGGCCGCAGGGCCTGCTCGGCCGGTCGACGCTGCGATGAGCAACTTCGATTTCCGCGATGATGACCCGGTGGCGCGGGCGGATGCGCATGCTGGCCGCGCGGGCGCGCTGGCGCGTGGCGGAAGTCCTGTTCTGGGCCGCGGTCGCGCTCTCCTGGTTCGCGCTGCCGTCGCGCCACATGCTGATCAACGACATCGCGGTGCTCGCGCTGTTCGCGCTGTCGCTCGATCTCGTGCTCGGCTTCGGCGGCATCCTCTCGCTCGGCCATGCGGCGTTCTTCGGCCTCGGCTCCTACGTCGCCGGCATCATCACCAAATACGGCATCACCGACCCGCTGGCCGGGCTCGCGATCGCCGCGCTTGCGGCGATGCTGCTCGGCTTCGCGACCAGCTTCCTCGTGCTGCGCGGCTCCGACCTCACGCGCCTGATGGTGACGCTCGGCGTCAGCCTCGTGCTGCTGGAGATCGCCAACCGCCTGCCGCGTCTCACCGGCGGCGCGGACGGGCTGCAGGACATGACTGTCGGCAAGCTGCTCGGGATCTGGGATTTCGACCTCGCCGGCCATGTCGCGGCGGCGTACAGCCTGGTCGTCCTGTTCCTGCTGTTCCTGCTCGCCCGCGCCATCGTCTTCTCGACCTTCGGCTGGAGCCTGCGCGCGCTGCGGCAGAATCCGCTGCGCGCCGCCGCGATCGGCATTCCGGTCAACCGCCGGCTGGTCGCGATCTACACGCTGGCGGCGGGCTTCGCGGGCATCGCCGGCGCGCTGCTCGCGCAGACGACGCAGTTCGTCTCGCTCGACGTGCTCGCCTTCCACCGCTCGGCCGACGTGCTGCTGGTGCTGACGATCGGCGGCATCGGGTATCTCTACGGCGGGCTGATCGGCGCGGCGGTGTTCCGCGTCATGCAGGACGTGATCGCGACCGCGACGCCGCAATACTGGGAGTTCTGGATCGGATTTCTCCTCGTCGCTGCTGGTGCTGGTCGGGCGCGAGCGCATCGCCGCGCTGCCCGCGCGGCTGCGCCGTCGCGCCGGCATGACGCCCGCGCTTGCAGACGCGCGGGCTCAGCCGCAGCTTCGGCGGCATCAGCGCGACCCGCGACGTCGATCTCGCGCTTGCGCCGGGCGCGCGCCACGCGCTGATCGGCCCGAACGGCGCCGGCAAGACGACGCTCATCAACCTGCTGACCGGCGTGCTGCGGCCGAGCGCGGGCCGCATCGCGCTCGATGGCGAGGACATCACCGCGCTGCCGGCCGACCAGCGCGTGCGGCGCGGCCTCGCGCGCACCTTCCAGATCAACCAGCTCTTCGCCGCGATGACGCCGCTCGAGACGATCACGCTCGCGGTGTCGCATCGGCTCGGTCGGGACGCGACGACGCTGGCGCCGGCTCGGCAGGAGCCGCGCAGGCGGTCGAGGAGGCGGCGGCGCTGCTCGAGCAGTTCCGCCTTACCGATGCGATGGGCGAACCGGTCGGGCGGCTCGCCTATGGCACGCCAGCGCCTGCTCGAAATCGCGCTCGCGATCGCCTGCCGCCCGCGCGTGCTGCTGCTCGACGAACCCGCCGCCGGCGTGCCGGAAGCCGAGCGCGACGGACATCCTCGCCGGGGTCGCCGCGCTGCCGCGCGAGCGTCAGCGTGCTGCTGATCGAGCACGACATGGACCTCGTGTTCCGCTTCGCCGAGCGCATCTCCGTGCTCGTCGCCGGCGCGGTGCTGACCGAAGGGACGCCGGAGGCGATCGCGCGCGATCCGCGCGTGCGCGAGGTCTATCTCGGCACCGCCGCGCATGGCTGAGCTGCTGGCGATCGGGCATCTGCGGGCCGGCCATGGCGCGGCGGTGGTGATCGGCGATCTCTCGCTCGCGCTCGAGGCGGGGCAGTCGCTCGCGGTGCTCGGCCGCAACGGCATGGGCAAGACGACGCTGCTCGACAGCATCATCGGCGCGACGCGGCGCTTCGGCGGCAGCATCCGGCTCGGCGGGCGCGAGCTCGCGCCGCTCGCGCCCGAGCGGCGCGCCGCGCTCGGCGATCGGCTGGGTGCCGCAGGAGCGCAACATCTTCCGCTCGCTGACCGTCGAGGAAAACCTCACCGCGGTCGCGCGCCGCGGCCCGTGGTCGCGTCGCCAGGGCCTACGCGCTGTTCCCGCGTCTGCAGGAGCGGCGGCGCAATCTCGGCGGCCAGCTCTCGGGCGGCGAGCAGCAGATGCTGGCGATCGCGCGCGCGCTCGTGCTCAACCCGAAGCTCCTGCTGCTCGACGAGCCGACCGAGGGCCTCGCGCCGATCCTGGTCGAGGAGCTGCTCGCCGCGCTGCGGCGGATCATGCGCGAGGAGGGGCTCTCCGCCCTCATCGTCGAGCAGCACGCGCAGAAGATCCTCGGCGTCACCGACCGCGCCATCGTGCTGGAGCGCGGCAGCATCGTGCTGGAAGCGGAGAGCGCCGCGCTGCGCGCCGATCCGGCGCTGCTCGAGCGGCATCTCGGCGTCGGAAGGAGCATCAGATCGGCAGCGGCGCCGATTTCATCCGCTCCAGGGCAAAGCGGCTGGTGACGTTGCGCAGCTTCACCGCGCCGATCAGCCGCTGATAGAAGGCGTCATAGGCGGGCAGGTCCGGCAGCACCACGTGCAGCAGGTAGTCCATGTCGCCGCTCATTCGCCAGGCCTGCACGATCTCCGGCATCTCGGCGACCAGCCCGGCGAATTTCTCCAGCCATTCGGCGGAATGGTCGTTCGTCTCCAGCGCGACGAAGACCGAGACGGGAAGGCCCGACGCCGGCGGGATCGAGCACCGCGACGCGCCCGGTGATGACGCCCGCCTGCTCCATGCGCCGGATGCGCTTCCAGCACGGCGTCTGGGTGAGCCCGACCTCGCGCGCGATGTCGGCGAGCGACAGGCTGGCATCGCGCGCGAGCAGGCGCAGGATGCGTCGATCCGTCTCGTCCAGTTCCGCCGCTCCATCCGCCCGCCTCCCTGCGCGGGCAGGCTACCAGAAACAAGGGTCAGGCGGCGAGGTCGGGGGCGAGATCGTCGTGGAAGCGGTTGCCGGCCGTCGTCGGCGGATGACGCCGGTGCGGATCAGGAAATCGGAGAAATGCTCGTCCGGCTCGCCGGCCGGACGCATAGGCGCCGAACAGCGGCGACAGCGCCGCGATGATCTCCTCGTGGCGCAGATCGCGTGCGGTAGAGCTTGTTCATCCGCGTGCCGTCGAACGCGCCGCCGAGATAGAGGTTGTAGAGGCCGGGATTGCGGCCGACGAGACCGATCTCCGCGAGATAGGGCCGCGCGCAGCCGTTCGGGCAGCCGGTCATGCGGATGGTGATCTCGTCCTCGCCGAGACCGTGCCGGTCGAGCTCCGCCTCCAGCGCGGTGACGAGATCGGGCAGGTAGCGCTCGCTTTCCGCCAGCGCGAGGCCGCAGGTCGGCAGCGCCACGCAGGCCATCGCGTTGCGGCGCAGCGCGCGCGGCAGCGTGGCCAGTCCGTGTTCGGCGAGCAGCGCCTCGATCGCCGGCTTCTCCGCGTCCGGCGACGCCGGCGATGACGAGGTTCTGGTTCGGGGTGATGATGAACGTCGCCGCGATGCACCTCGGCGATCGCGTGCAGGCCGGAGAGCAGGCGATGGTCAGCCGCGGTCGTGCACGCGCCCGTTCTCGACGAACAGGAGGAAATGCCAGGCGCCGTCATCGCCGCTGGATCCAGCCCTGCGGATCGCCCGAGCGGGTGAAGGCGAAGCGCCGGGCCGGGCGCGAGCTTGCGGCCGAGCCGGGCGTCGAGCTCGGCGCGGAACGCCGTCGAGCCCGGCGCGCTCGATCGTGTATTTGAGCCGCGCATGCTTGCGGTCGCTGCGGTCGCCCCAGTCGCGCTGGATGGTGACCACCTTTTCGGCGACGTCGATCGCCTCGTCGGTCGTGCAGAACCCGATCACGTCGCCGGTGCGGGGAAACGTGTCGGGCTCGCCATGCGTCATCCCCATGCCGCCGCCGACCACGACGTTCCACCCGCCCTCGACGCGCGATGAAGCCGAGATCGTGCGCGAACACGTCGACATCGTTCTGCGGCGGCACGGCGAGCGCGATCTTGAACTTGCGCGGCAGGTAGGTGCGGCCGAGGATCGGCTCGTCCTCCTCCTCGCCGCCCGCGACCTGCTCGCCGTCGAGCCAGATCTCGTGCCAGGCGCGGGTGCGCGGCCGCAGATGCTCGCTCAGCCGCCGCGCGAGGCCGGCGACTTCCGCCTGCAAGGTCGGGCGATTGCGGGCATGGGGTGGCGATCACGTTGCGGTTCACGTCGCCGCAGGCGGCGATGGTGTCGAGCATCGCCGCGCTGATCGCCTGGATCGCGGGCTTCAGGTTGCTCTTGATGATGCCGTGGAACTGGATCGTCTGCCGCGTGGTGAGGCGCAGCGTGCCGTTGCCGCGCTCGCGCCCGATCCGCTCCATGGCGAGCCACTGCGGCGGGCGTGAGCACGCCGCCGGGCACGCGCAGCCGCGCCATGAACATGTAGGCGCGCTCCAGCTTCTTCTTCGCGCGCTCGGCGCGGAGATCGCGATCGTCCTGCTGGTAGATGCCGTGGAACTTGGTGAGCTGGGTGTCGTCATCGGCGATCGCGCCGGTCTCGGCCCGGGCGCAGCCCCTCGGCGATGGTGCCGCGCAGGAAATTGCTGCGCTCCTTGATGCCTTCATTGGCGGACGGCTTGGCCATGCTGCTCTGCTCCTGCCGAGATGGATGCCGCATTCGATCTTGCCGGTGCCGGACCAGCGCCCGGCGCGCGGATCCTCGCCGGCGCGCACCGGGCGCGTGCAGGTGGTGCAGCCGATCGAGAGATAGCCCTGCGCCTGCAGCGGATGGCGCGGCAGCGTCGTGCGCGGCGAAATAGGCGTCGATCCGCGCCGCGTCCCAGCCGGCGAGCGGATTGATCTTGATCCGCCCGTCCTCCGCCTGCTCGATCATCGGAAGATCGCGGCGCGTCGCCGCCTGGTGGCGCTTGCGGCCGGTGATCCAGGCATCGAAGCCCGCGAGCGCCTCGTCGAGCGGCTCGACCTTGCGCTGCCAGCAGCAGAGATCGGGATCGTCGCGCCACAGCGTGCCGGCGGGATCGAGCGCGGCGATGCGGGCGGCGTCCGGTCGCGCGCTGCGGAGGTCGAGCAGCCCGAGCCAGCGCGACGAGATGGTCGCGATAGGCGAGCGTCTCGGCGAACAGCTTGCCGGTATCGAGGAAGATCACCGGCGTCGCGCGGTCGATCCCCGCCACCATGTGCAGCAGCACCGCGCTCTCCGCGCCGAAGGAGGAGACGAGCGCGATGCGGCCGGCATGGCGCGCGAGCGCATCGCAGAGCACCGCTTCCGCGCGCTCCGGCGGGCAGTCTCGTGCAATCGAGCGGCATCAGTAGACGTCCCGCAGGTAGCGGCCGGATTTCACCATGGCGCGCAGCGCCTCCTCGGCATGCGCGGGATCGCGGCCGGACTGGTCGGCGATGATGCGGAGCAGCGTCGCGTGCACGTCCTTCGCCATGCCCTTGGCATCGCCGCAGACATAGAGATGCGCGCCCTCCTGCAGCCAGGCGTAGAGGTCGCGACGCCGTCTCCCACATGCGGTGCTGCACGTAGATCTTCTCGGGCTGGTCGCGCGAGAAGGCGACGTCCAGGCGGCCGAGCACGCCGTCCTTCAGCCAGTCCTGGAACTCGAGCTGGTAGAGGAAATCGTGGGTGAAGTTGCGGGCGCCGAAGAACAGCCAGCTCGGGCGCTGGCTGCCGGTCGCCTCGAGCTCCTGCAGGAAGGCCGCGGAACGGCGCGACGCCGGTGCCGGGGCCGATCATGATGATCGGGGAATCGCCCGATGCGGGCAGGCGGAAATGCCGGTTCGCCTGCAGATAGACCGGCAGCGCGTCGCCCGCGCGCCGCCGCTCCGCCAGGTCGCCGGAGGCGACGCCGCTGCGTTGGCGGCCGTGGCTCTCCCAGGCGACGCGCGCGACCAGAAGATGCGCCTCCTCGCCGACCAGCTTGCGCGAGGAGGCGACCGAGTAGAGGCGCGGCGCCAGCGGGCGCAGCAGGCCTCTCAGCTCTTCGGCGGCGAGGCGGCGCGGCGCGGCTTCGAGCAGGTCGATGAACTGCCGGTTCGTCGATGAAGGCTGCGGCGCGCGCGGCATCCCGGGCGATCGCGGCGAGTTCGACATCGTCGGTGAGCGCGGCATAGGCGGCGATCTGCGGCTGGGTCAGGGCGGTGATGTCGATGCCTGGCCGTGAGCTCGGCGCGCAGCGCGTCGTCTGCGGCGAGACCGGCGGCGTTCAGCACGTCGTCGACGAGGGCGAGGTCGTTCTCGGGAAGGAAGCCGAGCGAGTCGCCGGGCTCATAGGCGATGCCGGAACCGGCGAGCGACAGTTCCAGGTGCCAGGTCTCGGTGCTCGAGCGCGAGCCGTTGAGATTGAGCGCGGTGGTGAGCTCGGCGGCGAACGGGCGGGTGCGGCTCCAACTCTCTTCCGTCGCGGAGGAGCGCATGAAATCGACATGGATGACGGAGGCGCCGGTCGCAGTGCCGATCTCGCGCAGCGTGGTGCCGATCCAGGTCTTGGCGGGCGCCTCGAAATCGACGTCGCACTCCTCGCGGGGCGCGATGCGGGAGGCGCCGAGCGCCGCCAGCCGCTCGTCGATCTCCCGTCCGGTCGCGCAGAACTTCGCGTATGCGCGGTCGCCGAGCGCGAGCACGGCGAAGCGGACACCGTCGAAGCGCGGCGCGGCATCGCCCATCAGCTCGGCGAGAAACGGCTCGGCGCGCTGCGGCGCGTCGCCTTCGCCCCAGGTGCTGGCGATGACGAGCAGGTCGCCGGCGCGGGCGATCTCCGCGGGCGTGGTGTCGGCCATGTCCACGACAACAGGCGTGAGGCCGAGCCGCGCCGCCTCCTTGCGCGCGGCGAGCGCGAGCGCCTCGGCGTTCCCGGATTCGGTGGCGTAGAGGATGGTGAGTGCCGGTTTCCTGGCGGGTGCCGCGGCGGGGGCGGTGCTCCGGTCGTTGGCGGCGTGGTAGCCGGCGACGTAGCCGCTCAGCCAGATCCGCTGCTCGGCGGTGGCGCCGGCGAGCAGGCGATCGATGTCGACGAGCTGGTCCTCGGCGAAGGGCGACGGGGCGGGCAGGCCTGCCATGGGGAGTTTCCTTACCGGCTCTGTCGCGTGCGCGATCGGCTGCGAGGGTGGCGGGATCGGTCTGCTGCCACTCCGCGAGCAGCTCGCGCAGCGCGATCACCGGGCCGATCACCAGCAGCGTCGGCGCGCCCTGCGGTACGGCGGATGCCGCGGCTTCGGCGGTGGCGAGCGTGGCGACGCGCACCTGCTGGAGCGGCGTGGTGGCGTCGCTGACCAAGGCGATTTCGGTGTCCGGGCGAGCGTCCCGCCGCGATCAGCCCGGCGCCGATCGCGCCGGCGTGGCGCAGGCCCATGTAGACGACGAGCACGTCGGCGCCGCGGGCGAGGGCGGCGAGGTCGAGGTCCGCGGGCAGCCTTCCGTCGGCATCGTGCCCGGTCGCGAAGGCGACGGAGCGCGCGAGCGTGCGGTGGGTGAGGGGGATGCCGGCGCCGGCGGTGCCGCCGATCCCGGCGCTGATCCCGGGGACGATGCGGAACGGGACTGCCGGCGGCGGCGAGCGCCAGCGCCTCCTCGGCGCCGCGGCCGAATACCAGCGGATCGCCGCCCTTGAGGCGCAGCACGCGGCGGCCCTGCCGCGCCAGCGTGATCAGGCGCTGGTTGATGCGGAGCTGCGGCGTCCGGGCCCCGCCGGCGCGCTTGCCGACCGGGATCAGCGCGCCTTCGGCGAGGGCGAGGATATCGGGCGCGACGAGGGCGTCATGCAGGACGACGTCGGCGGTGGCGAGGGCGTTGAGCGCGTGCAGGGTGAGCAGGCCCGGGTCGCCCGGCCCCGCGCCGACGAGCCAGACGGATCCGGACGTGAATTCCGGCAGCCGGAGCCTCGAGGTGGCGGCGAACGGGCGGTCCATACGGAGAAAAGAGAAGGAATTTCTCTCGACGCCGCAAGATCAGCGGATAAATAACGAAAACCTTCTTCACATCAGCCCAAAGAGGCCGGATTTTGCTCTCTGGCGCCGAGCGCGGAGGCAATGTGTGATCCCCCGGATTGATCGGCCATGGGGTGCCCGGTAAAAAAGGCCGCTTCCCTTGAGGGAAGCGGCCTTGAAGTTGGGCTTACGTGTGCCGTCCAGCCGATAGTGCTCCTCGGGGGGCTATCGACGAATCGACCATACGCCCGCATTCCCTAGTCGTGCAATATGTAATTTGCGTGATCGGCTCACGAGATGGCGAGCAGCCCCGTTTCGGCCATCATGTCGCCCCATGTCGCGCGGTCAGGTCTTGTGGACGTTCCAGAACACCGGGCTCGCGGCGTGGACCATGCCGGTCACGGTTTTCCGCAGCGCCTCGGGTGCGTAGTATTCGCCGAGCGGCACATACGGCACCTCCTGGAACGCGACCTCCTGCATCTTCTCGCAGATCGCCTTCTGCGCCGCCTCGTCCGGCGCGTCGAACCACTGGTCCCGAAGGTTCTCGAGCGTCGGGCTGGTCGGCCAGCCGAACCAACCGGCCTTGCCGTTTCCCCGCAGAGGAAAATGGCTGCCGGGATTGGAGAGGCTGATGCCCGACCAGGAGGTGCAGAACGCGTTCCACCCGCCCTCGGCGGGCGGCTTCATGCTGGCGCGGCGGGTGATCAGCGTTCCCCAGTCCATCACCTGCAGATCGACGTTGAAGCCGATCCTCTTCATGACGGACGCCGTTTCCTGCGCCATCGGGATCAGCGACGGCTGGTCGGAGGGCTGCATCACCACGATCTTCTCGCCCTGGTAGCCGCTCTCGGCGAGCAGCTTCTTCGCCCGCGGAATGTCGCGCTTGCTGGTGAACACCTGCATGTCGGCGGTGTTCGCCATCGGCGTGTGCAGCGTGAAGACGCCGTCCGGCACCTCCATCATGTCCTCGGCGTCGCCGACGATCGCCGTCATGTACTCGTTCTGGTCGATTGCCGGCAGCAGCGCCTGACGGACCTTCTGGTTGTCGAACGGCGGGAAGAGATGGTTGAGCGCGAGCACGGCCGGCAGCCCGAGACGATCGACCTTGAAGAGCTGCACATCCGGATTCCGGCGCAGCATCGGGAGGAGGTCGGAGAGCGGCCATTCGAGCCAGTCCACCTCGCCTTTGGCGAGCGCGTCCGCCGCGGTCGCGAAATCCGGGATGACGTGCCACTCGACCCGGTCGATCATCGCCTTCTTGCCGCCCGACCAGTACGACGGCGGCTCCTGCCGCGGGACGTATTTCTCCCATTTCTCGTAGGCGGCGAAGGAGCCGGAGACGCGCTCCTTGGGCAGGAAGCGGAACGGCCCGCTGCCGGTCGCGTCGGTGATCTGCTGGAACGGATCCACCTCCGCCGAGCGCTGCGGCATGACGAAGCAGATATCGGCGCCGCCCAGCGCGTAGGTCATCAGCGGGAAGGGCTTGGTGAGCTTGATCTGGAAGCGCTTGTCATCGAGCGGCTTCATCTCCGCGGTGAGGCTCGCCAGCTTCTGGCCGAACCCCTTGCGCTTGGCCCAGCGATTGATCGAGGCGACGCAGTCGATTGCGCGCACGGGCTCGTTGTCGTGGAAGAGGAGCCCGTCGCGCAGGGTGAAAATCCAGGTGAGCTTGTCGTCGCTGATCTCGTGCCCCGCGACCATTTGCGGCTGCGGATGCTGCAACTCGTCGATGCCGTACAGCGTATCGTAGACCAGCATCGCGTGATTGAAGGCCACGGTCGCCGTGGTCCACACCGGATCGATGCTGGAGAGATCGGCCTGCGGAACGAAGCGGATGGTGCTCGCCGGACTCGCGCCGCGTGCGCTTCCGATAACACCGGCGTCGCGAGCGCCGCGCTGCCGATCAGGAAATCCCTCCGTCGCATCGCACCCTCCGCATGGCTGAGAGTGACAGTAGTGCATGGCGGCGGCTCGGGGCGCAAACGGAAACGTGAACGACGCGAGTGCCCGGCTGATGCGGCATTTCCCCGTCTTCCTCGATCTCCGCGGCCGCGTCGCGCTGGTGATCGGCGAGGGGCCCGTCGCGGCACGCAAGGCGGCGATGCTGGCGCGCGCGGGCGCCACGCTGCGCACCGCGCGCCGCTTCATGCCGGGACTGCTCCACGGCGTGGCGGTGGCGGTCGGGGCGGGGCGGCGGAGGCGGATCTGGTCGCGCTGCACGCGTGCGCCGTCGCGCGCGGAATCCCGGTGAATGTCGTCGACCGGCCGGCGCTCTGCAGCTTCGTCACGCCCGCGATCGTCGATCGGGACCCGGTGACCGTCGCGATCGGCACCGGCGGCGCGGCACCGGTGCTCGCGCGCCTGCTCCGCGCCCGCATCGAGGCGATGCTGCCGCCCGGCATCGGTCGTCTGGCGGCGCTTGCGGAGGCGTTCCAGGCGCGAGATCCGCCGCCGCTTTCCCGAGCCCGGCGCGCGGCGGCGGCTGCTCGAGCGCCTGTTCACCGGCCGGGTCGCGGCGCTCGCGCTCGCCGGCGACGAAGCCGGGCGCACGCCGAGCGATCGCGGAGGAGATGGCGGCGGCGGAAACGGCGGCCGCGCCGCCGGGTATCGTCCATCTGCTCGGCTCCGGCCCCGGGCCCGGGCGACCTGCTGACGCTCCGCGCGGCGCGGGTGCTCGGCGAGGCCGACGTGATCGTGCACGATCGCGCACTGTCGAGCCCCGAAGTGCTCGACATGGCCCGCCGCGACGCCGAGCGGCACGTGGTCGAGGGCGACGCCGCGCCGATGCTCGCCGCATTTCGCGGCGACCGGGAAAGCCGTGATGCGTCTCGATCCGCAGCCCGGCGAGGCCGCCCCTGCTTCGGAAGCAGGGCGTCGCCGTCGTGGAGCTGCCCGGCCTCGGCCGGCTGATCAGGCCCGCAGCAGCCCGCGCACCGGCGGCGCGTCGGCGCTGCCGGGGAACACCCGGTCGAGCGCCGCGCCGGCCAGGCCGAGATGCGCCGGCGCAGCAGATCCCTTGGCGAGCGCGCGCAGATCCATGGTGGGCGCGAGGTCGCGGTTCTCGAACAGCTGGTCCTCCGCCAGCCCCGGCCAGTCCGCCCGCACCCTGCCGCCCGCCACCGCCCCGCCGGCGACGAAGGCGACCGTGCCGGTGCCGTGATCGGTGCCCCTGGTGCCGTTCGCGCGCACGGTGCGGCCGAACTCGGTGATGGCCAGGACGACGGTGTCGCGCCAGGCCTCGCCGAGCCCCTGGCGGAGCGCGACCAGCCCGGCGTCGAGCTGCCTCAGCGTGGCGTTGAGCCGGCCGACCTGCATCGCATGCGTGTCCCAGCCGTCGATCTCCAGCGCCGCGACGCGCGGACCGTCCGGGCTTGGCCAGCAGTCGCCCGGCAATGCCGGCCAGCGCCGGGAAGCTGTTGCGGTCGGCCTTGTCGGCGCCGTCGCCCGCGAGCGTCGCTTCGGCGAAGGTCGCGCTCCTTCAGCCCTTCCGCCAGCGCCGGCCCGGTCACCGGATCGGGGCTGTTGAGCGCGACCAGCCGGGCATAGAGATCGGGATCGGGCTGCGGCGAAGCCCTGCGGCGCCTAGGCGCCGATCGGGGTCGGGCCGCGCAGCAGCAGCGGCAGGGCGACGCCGACGGAGAGGCCGGTCTCGCCGCTCGCCGCCGGCGGGGAGCTGCGCGACGGCGCGGTTGAGCCAGCCGCTGGTCATGCGCTGGTCGGCGCCGCTCTCCATGTAGTCCTGCGCCTCGAAATGGCTGCGGCTGCGGTAATGGCCGGCGACCGCGTGCACCGGCAGCAGCTCGCCCGCCTGGTAGAGCGCGTGCATGCCCGCGAGCGACGGATGCAGCCCGTAGAAGCCGCCGAGATCGAGCAGCCCGCCGGGGTCGCCGGGGCCCGCGCGGCACCAGCTCGGCGCGCCAGGCGGCGAGGTTGCGGTCGCCGTAGGGCACCACGGCGGCGAGCCCGTCCAGCGCGCCGCGCAGGATGATGACGACGAAGCGCCGGTCGGTCGGCGCGGCCGCCAGCGCGAGCCCGCTGCGGCCGAGCGCGAAGGCGGAGGTCAGGCCGAGCAGCGCCGCCCGGCGGGTGAGACGGGGCGCCATCGGGCGCGGCGGGAGGCAGGCTGCATGCGGTCAGCGCCTCTGGAACTCGGGAGAGGAGAACAACAGCGTCAGCGCGTCGCGGCGCGATCCCGCGTGCTGCATCGCGTGCAGCGTCGCCGGGCGCAGCAGCGGGCCGAGCGCCGCCTCCGCCACCTGGTCGGGCGCCACCGATCTCCTGCGCGCGGCCGGAGAAGCCGTAGGCCCAGTCGACCCGGCGGACCATCATCTCCGGCCCCGCCCATTCGGCCGCGGTATCGGGCCAGCCGATCGGGAACGCCGCCGCCCAGGGCGGCTGGCCCAGCCCATAGGCGATGCCGAGCGGATTCGGCCGATGCTCCGGCGGCAGGTCCGCCGCGCGCAGCACCGCGAGCATGTAGTCCTGCGGGCTGCGCAGCTTGGCGAGCGGCTGCCAGGCCTCGGGCAGCGCGATCAGCGCCAGCGCGGCGGCGCCGAGATCGCCATCGGTGTCGCGCAGCACCGCCTCGATCCGCGCGACCGCGGCGGGCGGCGGATCGTCGGCGACGAAATGGCGCACCAGCTTGGTCGCCAGATGGCGATGCGTCGCCGGATGGGCGGCGAGGAACGCCAGCATCGCGAGCCCGCCCTCCTCGCCCTCCGGCAGGGTGCGGCCCATCACGGTCTGCGCGCCGGGCTCGTGCGCGTTCGGGCTGGAAGCCGAAGCCGGGCGGGTCGGCGGCCATGTCGACCGACCAGCCGGTCAGCACCTTGGCGAAGGCGGTGACGTCCGCCTGGGTGTAGCCGGCGGCCGGGCTGACCGTGTGCAGTTCCAGGCTTTCGCGGGCCAGGTTCTCGTTCAGCCCGGCATGCCGCCGCAGCCCGGCCGGGCTGTTCGGCCCGACGGAGCCGGCATTGTCGAGATAGAGCAGCATCGCCGGGTGCCGCATCACCGCGAGCAGCATGTCGTGGAACCGGCCGGTGACGTGCGGCCGGATCGCCTCGCGCACGAAGGCGCCGGCGATCGCGGCGACGTCGGCGCGGCGCCGGCTGACGGTGAAATGGTTGGCCCAGAACCGCACCAGCCGCTCGCGGAACGGGGCGGGCGTGTCGAGCGCCTCGGCGAGCTGCGCCGCGGCCTCGGGGCGGTAGAGCGCGCCGCGATTCCGCCTGGCCCGGTGGCGGCCTGTTGTCACGGTCCCGCTTCCAGGCCTGCAGCCCGTCCGCCGGTGCTGGGCAGCCCCTCGAAGCGCGCCGGGTCGGGGGAGCGGATCTGGCCCGCGAGCCATTGCCGCGGGTCGGCAGGGGGCGGCTCGGTGCCGCGCCGGCCGAGGCCGAAGCGGATCAGCGCCTGTGCGGCCTCTGTGTCCATCCGGCGATTATAATCTTCTCGCTCGCGATCGCGTGTTACGAAGGGTAAGACGACCGTGCACGGGAGCCGGCGCAAACCGCGCTTGCAAATCGCCGCCGATTGCCCCAGATCAAGGCGCAGCAAGCGGTCGGGCGCCATGCTGCGCCTGCGGTTTCGGAGAAAATGGATCGGGCGCGTGGGGCAGGGGCCTTGCCGCGCCCGTTCTGGTATGGAGGCTTTCAGGCCATGGCCGGCACGTCGCTCGAGAAGATCCGCAATATCGGCATCACCGCGCATATCGACGCGGGCAAGACCACGACCACGGAGCGGATCCTCTATTACACCGGCGTGTCGCACAAGATCGGCGAGGTGCATGACGGCAACACCACGACCGACTACATGGACCAGGAGCGCGAGCGCGGCATCACCATCACCTCCGCCGCGGTCACCTGCGAGTGGAAGGACCACCGCATCAACATCATCGACACGCCCGGCCACATCGACTTCAACATCGAGGTGAACCGCAGCCTGCGCGTGCTCGACGGCGCGGTGTTCATCATCGAGGGCGTGGCCGGCGTGCAGCCGCAATCGGAGACCAACTGGCGCCTGGCCGACCGCTACAACGTTCCGCGCGTCATCTTCATCAACAAGCTCGACCGCACCGGCGCCGATTTCTACCGCGCCTTCGACACGCTGAAGGAGAAGCTCGACATCATCGCGCTGCCCCTGCAGCTGCCGATCGGCGAGGAGGACCAGTTCATCGGCGTGGTCGACCTCGTCGAGATGAAGGCGATCATCTGGGAAGGCGGCGAGCTCGGCGCGAAGTACCACGACGAGCCGATCCCGGCCGAGCTCGTGGAGCGCGCCCGCGAGCACCGCCAGACGCTGCTCGACACCGCGCTCTCGGTCGATGACGCGGCGATGGAGGAGTATTTCGAGAAGGGCGATGTCGGCGTCGCGACGCTGAAGCGCTGCATCAAGGCCGGCACGATCTCCGGCGCCTTCCGCCCGGTGCTGTGCGGCACCGCGTTCAAGAACAAGGGCGTGCAGCCGCTGCTCGACGCGGTGCTCGACTATCTGCCGTCGCCGCTCGACGTGCCCGGCATCGCCGTCGCCGCCGAGGAGGGCGAGGAGGAGGGCGAGCACGCCGAGCGCCGCCGCATCAAGGCCGATCCGAACGCGCCGTTCGCCGGGCTCGCCTTCAAGATCATCAACGACAAGTACGGCACGCTGACCTTCGTGCGCGTCTATGCCGGCACGCTGAAATCCGGCGACATGGTGCTGAACACCACCAAGGAGCATCGCGAGCGCATCGGGCGGATGTTCCAGATGCACGCCGACAAGCGGGCCGAGATCAAGGAGGTGTTCGCCGGCGACATCGCCGCCTTCGTCGGCCTCAAGGACACCGGCACCGGCGACACGCTGGCCTCCGCCGACGATCCGGTGGTGCTGGAGCGCATGGCCTTCCCGGTGCCGGTGATCGACATCTCGGTCGAGCCGAAGACCAAGGAAGCGGTCGAGAAGATGACGATCGGCCTGCAGAAGCTCGCCGGCGAGGACCCGAGCCTGCGGCTGCGCACCGACCAGGAGACCGGCCAGACCATCCTCTCCGGCATGGGCGAGCTGCATCTCGAGATCATCATCGACCGGCTGCGGCGCGAATACGGCGTGGAGGCGAATATCGGCGCGCCGCAGGTCGCCTATCGCGAGACCATCACCCGCGCCCACACCGAGACCTACACGCACAAGAAGCAGACCGGCGGCTCCGGCCAGTATCGCCGAGGTGAAGGTCATCTTCGAGCCGCTGGAGCGCAACGCGGGCATCGTGTTCGAGAACAAGGTGGTCGGCGGCTCGGTGCCGCGCGAATACATCCCGGCGGTCGAGAAGGGCATCAAGGTACCAGGCCGAGACCGGCGTGCTCGCGGGCTTCCCGACCGTCGATTTCAAGTACTCGCTGGTCGACGGCAAGTACCACGACGTCGACAGCTCGGCGCTCGCCTTCGAGATCGCCGCCAAGGCCTGCTTCCGCGACGGCATGAAGAAGGCGGCGCCGATCATCCTCGAGCCGGTGATGGACGTCGAGATCACCACGCCGCAGGACCATGTCGGCGACGTGGTGGGCGATCTCAACCGCCGCCGCGGCATGATCCAGAGCCAGGAGAGCTCGGGCTCGACCGTGATCGTGCGCGCGCATGTTCCGCTGAAGGAGATGTTCGGCTACATTTCCGACCTGCGGAGCATGACCAAGGGCCGCGCCTCCTTCACCATGCAGTTCCACCACTACGATCCGGTGCCGCGCAACATCGCGGACGAGATCATGGCGAAGAGCGCCTGATGCGGCGGTCGCCCCCGGGTGGAGAGCCGCCTGATGCCGGCGGCGCCGCGTCTGCATTGGACGCGGGGCCGCGTGGATCGCATGGATGGGGGCGCGGGCACGCGCCGGACCCTCGAATGGGTCGGATACGATGCCGCCGGGACGCCGATCGCGCGCGTGGTCCGGCTGCAAGGTCCGCTCCGCACGCAGAGCCGCGCCTATCGCGCCGTGGCGCGGGACGAGGAGGGCCGCGTCATCGAGCTCCGCCCCGCGCCGCCCGACGGCGAGGACTGGCTCGCCTGCATCGGCGGCGAGGTGGTGGGCCGCGCCGCGCTGCCGCTGCAGGCGGTGCGCACCGCGGAAGCGGCGCTCGGCGCCCGCGCCTGAACCGGCCGCTTCATGGGCCGGCGCCGATGATGGAGGTCCGGGCGGGAATCGAACCCACATTCGCGGATTTGCAGTCCGCTGCATCACCACTCTGCCACCGGACCGGCGGGTGCCGGCGGTTTATCCGGCGGCGCGATGGCATGGTCAAGCCGCTGCTTCGGTGCTGGCGTCCCTGCTCGCCGCAAACTATAACCCGGCAGCTTCGCCGGAATGATGACGGGACACATGACCCTGCCGCCTCGACTTCACCGATGCCCGCCGTCACATGGTGGACAGCCAGATCCGACCGAACAAGGTGAACGATCCGCGGATACTCGAGGCGATGCGCCGCCTGCCGCGCGAGCGTTTCGTGCCCGAGACCGCCGCCGCCATGGCCTATGTCGACGAGGATGTGCCGCTCGGCAACGGACGGTTCCTCATGGAACCGATGGTGATCGCGCGGCTGATCCAGACCACGCGGCCGCTTCCGGGCGAGGCGGCGCTCGTCGTCGGTGCCGGCACCGGCTACGGCGCCGCGCTGCTTGCCGCCTGCGGGGCGCGGGTGACCGCGCTGGAAGACGACCCCGCGTTGATTGCCATCGCCGCGCGACGCGCTCGCCGCCGATGCCCCGGGGGTCACGCTGGTGAGCGGGAACGCTCGCGGACGGATGGAAACAGGGCGCGCCCTGGGACATCATCCTGATCGAGGGCGCGATCCACCGGGTTCCGCCCGCAATCGCGGCACAACTCCGCCCCGAGGGCGGCCGGCTCGCCACCGTGCTGGTCGCGCCCGGCGGCGTGAGGCAGGCGGTGCTGGGCGAGGCCGCCGGGTCCGGGCTCGCGCACGTGGCCCGAGTTCGACTGCGCCACCCCCGAACTGCCGGGCTGCGGCCGGCCCCGGAATTCGTCTTTTAAGCCAAACCGGGGTCTTCCCGAAGGCGCTCACGTCCGCCCGGCCGATCGCTGGCTAACTTCTTGTGCTTTCGGCTGATTTAAGCCACTTGAGTCACCATCCGGACTTGGCAGCGCACCGGCCCTGTCCCGGCCATTTTTGAGCGCGTTTTTAGTTTGGACGGTTCCGATTTAGGCGATCGCGCGCTGTGGCAGATGGGGCGTCGTGGGGGACGGACTCATGAGTCTGCGGATCGGGATCGGCGCCGGGCTTGGCGCGCTGCTCGCCTGCGGGTCGGCGCATGGCGCAGCCGCACACGCTGCAGGAGGCATTCGCGGCGACCTATGCGAGCAACCCCTCGCTGCAGGCGGCGCGCGCGCAACTCCGGGCCACCGACGAAGGCGTGCCGCAGGCGCTCGCCGGCTGGCGGCCGACGATCATCGTGGGCGCCACCGCCGGGCCCGCCCTCGGCAATGAGTGGCCGCAGGGCATCTCCGGGCCGGCGATCAACAACAATCGCGACGTGCTGACCGCGCAGGTCACCATCACCCAGCCGATCTATCGTGGCGGCAAGACCCAGGCGAGCACCAACCAGGCGAAGAACAACGTGTTCGCCCAGCGCGCCAACCTCATCAACGCCGAGGAGCAGGTCTTCACCTCGGCGGTGAACGCCTATGTCGGCGTCATCGAGGCGCAGCAGCTGCTGCAGCTCAACATCCGCAACGTCGAAGTGCTCACCCGGCAGCTGCAGGCGACCAATGACCGGTTCCGCGTCGGCGAGATCACCCGCACCGACGTCGCCCAGGCAGAAGCGGCACTCGCCGGCGCCATCGCCCAGCGCGAGACCGCGGAAGGCCAGGTCGCGACCGCCCGCGCCACCTATCTGCAGGTGATCGGCTATGCGCCGGACAACCTGGTCAACCCGCAGCCGCTCCGCCTGCCGGTCAGGAGCGAGCGGGAAGCCGCCCAGCTCGCCGCGGCGAACAATCCGCAGGTGGTCGCCGCCCTGTTCCAGGACGCCGCCGCGCGGGATGCCGTGGACGTCGCCTTCTCGGCGCTCGTCGCCGCAGGTCAGCCTGCAGGCGACCGGGTTCCAGAACAGCAATTCGACCACCGCACACCTGTCGCAGAATGGTGGGCAGTTCATCGCCAGCCTGTCGGTGCCGATCTACCAGGGCGGTGCCGAATACGCCGCCGTCCGTCAGGCGCGGCAGACGGAGCAGCAGCAGCGCAAGAACGTCGACAACGCCCGCCGCACCGCCGTGCAGTCGGCGGTGAGCGCCTGGCAGACGCTCGTCGCCGCCCGCGCCACCGCCGACAGCACCCGCTCGCAGATCACCGCCAACGAGGTCGCGCTCGAAGGCGTGGAGCGCGAGGCAATCGTCGGCAGCCGCACCACGCTTGACGTGCTGAACGCCCAGCAGGCGCTACTGACATCGGAAGTCACTCTCGTGCAGAACTCTGGCCAATATCGTCACCGGCTCATACGGCGTGGCGCAGGCGGTCGGGCGGCTGACGGCGCGCGACCTCAACCTCAACGTGCCCCTCTACGACGAGACCGCCTACTACAACGCGGTGCGCGACCGGCTCTGGGGCACCGGCGACTTTGCCACCGACCAGCCCGGGCGCTGAGCCATGGCCGAGCCGCCGAAGGCACCTCACGGTGCCGGTGCCGACCCGTCCATGGAGGACATCCTCGCCTCGATCCGCCGCATCCTGAGCGAAGACGAGACGCCGCCCGCATCCCCGGCCGCGCCACCATCCGGCGCCAGTGACGTTCTGGTGCTCGACCCCTCGATGCTGGTGCCGGAGATGCACGACGTGCCCGAGACCGCACCGACCCGACGCCCGAACCCGCCCCCCATGTCGATCCGCCGACCCCGGATCCCATCCCGATGGCCGGGCCCCCGAGCCCGCCCGGGCCACCACACCCGAGCCCGAACCGGCATCGCCCCCGCAGGCCCGGCCCGAGAACGGCCTGATCGCCCCCGAAGCCGCCGCCCTGGCCGCCAGCTCCCTCGGCGCGCTCGCCCGCACCCTCGCCAGCGAGCGGGGCACCGCGATCCGCGCCGGCGGACCCACGCTCGAAGACCTCGTGCGCGAAGAAATGCGCCCCCTCCTCAAAGCCTGGCTCGACGCCAACCTCCCCCCCATCGTCGAACGCCTCGTCCGCGCCGAAATCGAACGGGTGGTCGGCCGCTCCAACCTTTGACGGCGGAATTCGCCCGGAAAGGAAGGCAAGGAAGAGCCAAGGGCGCTGCCCCTGGACCCCGCTAAGGGCGAAGCCCTTAGAACCCCGGTTGGTTTGTTGAAGAGGGTGGGCCGACGAGGTGGTTGAGAGGTCCGGTTCGGCCCGCCCTCTTCAACAAACCAGTTGAGGATTCCAAAGGCTCCGCCTTTGGCGGGGGTCCAGGGGGCAGCGCCCCTGGCCCTTCTTGCCCTTCCCTTCCGGGCGAATTCCGCCGTCAGGCGTTCGCGGCCTCGGCGTTGGCGGCCATTTGGCGGCGCGAGTGCCAGAGGGAGACGAAGTCGATCGGCTGGAGCAGGACGGGGGCGAAGCCGCCTTCGCGGGTGACGTCGGCGAGGATGGTGCGGGCGAAGGGGAAGAGCAGGCGCGGGCATTCGACGAGCAGGATGGGCTCGACCGAGTTCTCCGGCACGCCGTTGAGGGTGAAGATGCCGGCATAGGCGAGTTCGGCGATGAACACGGTGCGCGCCGCCGGTCACCGGTCTGCTCGCCGGCTCGGCTGTTCGCTGGCTTCGGCGCGGATCGCGAGCGTGACCTCGAAGACGCTCTGGCCTTCCTGGATGCGGCGGGCCTGCACGTCGAGATTGATCGACACGGCGGGCTGGCTGCGCATCGACGAGAAGATCTGCGGGGCGCCCGGCACCTCGAAGGAGAGATCCTTCACGTACTGGATGTTGACGACGAGCGGCGGCTGGCCGGCCAGTCGCCCTGCGGGGCGGCATTGCTGCTCGGACATCAACGATCCTTTTCGGGGTTCGGCGGAGTGGCGGGCGCGGGTGTTCCGGCGTCGCCGCGTAGCATGGCGGCGATCAGTGGCGCCAGACGACCTCCTCCGGCGCGGCTTCGGTCGGGTCGCAGCGCAGGATCTCGCCATTGCCGATGCGCTGGCCGGTGAGCGCGAGGATGAAGCCCCAGTGGCTGACGACGAGCGGTGTCCGACCAGTCCGGCAGCGCCGCCATCTCGGCGCGGAAGCGGCGGCGCGGCCGATCACGTCGTCGCCCGGTTCCTCGACGGGCGGCCACCAGACCTCGTCGATGCCGGAGAAATCATGCTCGGGCCAGGCGAGGGCGAGCTCGGTGCGCGGCGTGCCGATGTCGCAGGTGAAGGCGTAGCGCTCGCGCACGATCGGGTTGACGACGATCGGGAGCGTCGATGCGGCGGGCCACGATCGCGGGCGGTCTGCAGCGTGCGGGTGTAGGGCGAGGCGATGATGCGGCGTGATCCGCTCGCCGGCGAGCGCCATCGCGGCCGCGGCGGCCTGCTCCTCGCCGAGCGGGGTGAGGCGGGGATCGACGATGCCGGGATCGCGCCGCGTCGCGGTGAAATGGACGTTGAACTCGCTCTGGCCGTGGCGCAGCAGGATCATGCCGGCTGGATACGCCGGGCGCCGGGACGGAAGCGGCGCAGGAGTGACAAACGTTGCCGGCGCGCGCGCGCCGTCCCTATGTCTGCTCGTGCGCAAGAGTGAGGCAGATGGGCTCCAGCGGCAGTTTTCCGATCGATCTCGTCCTGTTCGGCATGATCGCCGCGTTCCTCGTGCTGCGGCTGCGCAGCATCCTCGGGCGGCGCACCGGCTATGAGCGGCCGCCGCAGGCGGCGCCGCGGCCCGATCTGCGCCAGGGCCCGGTCATCGAGGCGCATGCCGAGCCGCCGCCGCGCGCCCGCGCGCCCGCTGCCCGATCCGGCGAGCCCGGTCGGCCAGACCCTCGCCCGCATGCGCGAGATCGATCGCGGCTTCGACCCGCAGCGCTTCCTCGAGGGCGCGGAGGGCGCGTTCCACCTGATCGTGACGAATTTCGCCGCCGGCGACCGCGCGCGGCTGCGCCCGCTGCTCACCGACGAGACCTTCGCCGCCTTCGAGCGGCGCTATCGCGGCGCGCGAGGCGGCGGGCGAGACGCAGAAGACCGAGATCCGCGCCATCACCGCGGCGACGATCGAGGAGGCGAAGCTGCTCGGCACGGTCGCCGACATCACCGTCCGCTTCGTCTCCGACCAGATCAACCTGACGCTCGGCAAGGATGGCCAGCCGCGGTGGCGGGGACGGATGCGGTGACGGAGATCGTCGATCTCTGGACCTTCGAGCGCCAGCTCGACGCGCCGGGCCCGGCCTGGCGGCTCGCGGGCGCGCGGAGCGGCTGAGTCGCGGCGTGAAGCCGCAGGGCAGGGCGGCGGCATCGCGATCGGCCCGCATCGCCTCTATTGCGGCGACTGCCTCGACGTGCTGGCCGGGCTCGAGCCGGCCAGCGTCGACGTGATCGTCACCTCGCCGCCCTACAATCTCGATCTCGCCTACGGCCCGTATCGCGACCGGCGCAGCGAGGCGGATTATCTCGCCTGGATGGTCGAGGTCGCGACCGCGCTGCGGCGGGTGATGAAGCCCGACGCCTCGTTCTTCCTCAACATCTCGGGCTCGAACAGCCAGCCCTGGCTGCCGTTCGAGCTGATCGTGCGCCTGCGTCCGCTGTTCGCGCTGCAGAACCACATCGCCTGGGTGAAGGCGATCACCGCCAACGGCGACACGGTCGGGCATTACAAGCCGGTGCCGGGCGAGCGCTACCTGCACCAGATGCACGAGCATCTGTTCCATCTGACGCAGGACGGCACCGTGCGGCTCGACCGGCTCGCGATCGGGCGTGCCGTTCAAGGACAAGTCCAACATCGCCCGCCGCGGCCATGCGCGGGACCTGCGCTGCCGCGGCAATGCCTGGTTCATCCCCTATCGCACGGTGCAGAGCCGCGCGGAGAAATTCCACCATCCCGGCACCTTCCCGCTCGACCTGCCGCGCTGGTGCATCCGCCTGCACGGGCAGGCCGGACGCGGTGGTGCTCGACCCGTTCGCCGGCACCGGCACGACGCTGGTGGCGGCCGGGATGGAGGGCGCGCGCGGGATCGGCATCGAGCTCGACCCGGACTACGTCGCGATTGCCGAGGCGCGGCTCGCGGAGATAGTCGGAGCGGGCTTAGTCCGCATGCTCCGCCAAGCCCGCGCGTCGCGCTCTTCGTCACCTGCCTGGTCGATCTGCACCGCCCGACGGTGGGCTTCGCCGCCATCCGCCTGCTGGAGCAGGCCGGCTGCCAGGTCGAGGTGCCGCGGGCGCAGACCTGCTGCGGCCAGCCCGCCTATAATTCGGGCGACCGCGCCACCACGCGCGACCTCGCGCGCGGCATCCTCGATGCGTTCGGCGGCTATGATTACGTGGTCGTGCCGTCGGGCTCCTGCGGCGGGATGCTGCGCGTCCACATGCCGCATCTGTTCGACGACGACCCCAACCTGCGCGCCCGCGCCGACGCGCTGGCGGCGAAGACCTACGAGCTGGTCTCCTTCCTCACCGACGTGCTCGGTGTGGAGCGCGTGCCCGCGACCTATCGCGGCACGTCGCCTATCACGATGCCTGCGCGGGCCTGCGCGAGCTCGGCGTCAAGGACCAGCCGCGCCGCCTGCTGCGCGCGATGGAGGGCGTCGAGCTGCACGAGATGGCGGAGCCGGAAGTGTGCTGCGGCTTCGGCGGCACGTTCTGCGTGAAATACCCGGACATCTCGACGCGCATGGTGAGCGACAAGACGCGCGACATCGCCGCCTCCGGCGCCGACACGCTGCTCGCCGGCGACATGGGCTGCCTGCTCAACATGGCGGGCCGGCTCAAGCGCGAGGGCAGCGCGGTGAAGGTGCGGCATGTGGCCGAGGTGCTGGCGGGAGTGACGGGCGAGGTGGCGCCGATCGGCGACGGCTCGGACTGGCAGATGATCGGCTGACGGATGCGGCCCGGGACGCATGGAGCGCCGCCAGATGCGACGCAGGCGCGCTTGCGCCGACGGCAGGAATGCCGCGAATAGCCGCGATGATCACGATCATGCCGGCCTCGAGCCTGCTCGCGCTGGCGCGACACGATGTCGCGACGGCGACCCTGCGCCAGGGAAACAGCCCGGTCTTGCGCATGAGCTGCACGGCGGGACATCGGCGCGAAGGCCGATGCGTCCGCAGCGACCGCAGCTTCAACGACTACGCGAGCATTGGCCGCAGACGGTCGGCAGGTATCCACGTCAGATGCATCGGCACAGCATGGCCGATCCGACGGACATCGGCAGCATGGAGCCGCTCATGATCGACGCCTCGGTCCCGAAGCGAGCAGCGTCTGCCGGCGCGCGGCCGATGCGAATGGAAGAGCGGCCTGATCAGCGCGCGACACGACGATCGTCGCAGCGATACGAGGCTCCGGAAGCAGTCTTCGCGCGCTGCGGCCATCCTGCTGATCAGCGTGCGCGAGTCTTCGTCGCTGACCGCGGGACAGCGTCGATCATGCATAGCGAGTCCGGCACGAGCTGGAAGCTGCCGATGCCTGAGAAGGGCTCGCCAGGTCGGATTCGATGCCTGCGGCGTCGATGCCGAGGCCTGCGTCATCGCGCGCCTATCATCGCCGCGACCGGAGCCGGTCACTGCATGGCGACGGTCGCAGAACCGTGCCCGAAACACCTGGAGCGCCGATGCCGCGCCGGACGATGGCGCTTCGTAGGCTCGACCGAGCATCGGATCGCGATGGCGCAGCGCCTTCGACCTCGGCGTCATCGCAGGTCGCCGACGCGACATGGCGTGGGCGTCCGGCTGGATGCTCGACGAATCCGGGTCGGCGCACGTCCGTCCGCGGATCGAGCCGGCTCCGCCGGCTGCGGCCGAGAGGCTATCGGTCGCATGCTCCGAGCTGTCGAAAGCGGGAAGGTTCCTGGCGTCGCGAATTGCCACCGCGCCGCCAAGCGCCTCGGCGATGATCGTGCGGTGGCAGATGCGCGGGTCGGCCTCCAGGCAGAGCAGGCAGCTCGGGGTCTCCGCCGCGCTCTCGGCGAGCTCGGCGAGCGCCGCCTGGGCGGGCTCCGTCGCGAGATGGGCGGTGAAGATGCGGCGCATCTCGGCGGTCCGCCCGGCGCGCGCGGCCTGCGCGGCCGGCCTCGGGCGTGCCGAGCGCGGGCAGTGCGCAGTATTCGATCCCGGCCGCTCCAGCCCCGCCGCGAGCGCGCGC
Source organism: uncultured Alphaproteobacteria bacterium (assembly GCA_963822815.1). GTDB lineage: Bacteria > Pseudomonadota > Alphaproteobacteria > Acetobacterales > Acetobacteraceae > CAWGJC01. Next base: position 656,413 of record CAWGJC010000003.1, on the reverse strand, counting down.
TTGGCAGTAGCCGGGCCGGCGGGAATTGGCGATCGCGCGCACATCGACCAGGCGCTGCACCCCGGCCTCGCGCAGCAGGGCGAAGAAGTCGGCGGGCGGCAGGCCCTCATAGCCGATCGTGTGGATCATCTTCGCCATGGCGGCGAGCCTGCACCCGGCGGGGCGCCCTGGGAAGTCGGCGGCCGAAGGGCTAGATATGCGGCAGCACGAAAGGCCGCCCATGCTCGTCACCTCGCCGGAATTCAAGCAGAACGCCCACGCGCGCTCGGCGATGCCGGGCTGCAGAAGGCGCTCGCGCCGCAACAACCCCGCGCTGCAGGCCCGCCGCGCCGCCGCGGTCGCCAACCTGCCCGAGTTCGAGGAGCTCCGCGAGATCGGGCGCGGACATCAAGAACCACACGCTGCAATATCCTCGATTTCTACCTCGAGACCTTCGCCGCCAACGTGGAGCGCGCCGGCGGCGTCGTGCACTGGTGCTCGACCGCCGACGAGGCGCGCGCGGCGCGTCGCCGAGATCTGCCGCCAGGCCGGCGCGCGCACCGTCACCAAGGGCAAGTCGATGATCAGCGAGGAGCTCGCGCTCAACGACCATCTCGAGCGCGAAGGGATTCACGCCGGTCGAGACCGATCTCGGCGAATACATCCTGCAGCTCCGCCACGAGACGCCGAGCCATCTGATCGGCCCGGCCTTCCATCTCAACCGCGAGGATTGGGAGGCGACGTTCCGCAAGTCGCACACGCGGACCTCCGATCCGGACCGCGTGTTCCACGAGCGGCGCGACATCATGAACGAGGCGCGGACGCGGCTGCGCGAGCGCTTCCTCGCCGCCGATGTCGGCATCACCGGCGCCAATTTCCTCATCGCCGAGACCGGCACCAGCGTGATCGTCACCAACGAGGGCAATGGCGACCTCACGCAGACGCTGCCGCGCGTGCATATCGCGCTCGCCAGCATCGAGAAGCTGGTGCCGACGCTCGAGGATTGCTGCACGCTGCTGCGCCTGCTCGCGCGCTCGGCGACCGGGCAGGATCTCTCAGTGTACACGACGTTCTCCACCGGCGCGCGCCGCGCCGCCGATCTCGACGGGCCGCCGGAATATCACGTCGTGCTGCTCGACAATGGCCGCTCGGCGATGATCGGCACCGGAGTTCCAGGACATGCTGCGCTGCATCCGCTGCGCCGCCTGCATGAACCATTGCCCGGTCTATGGCGCGGTCGGCGGGCATGCCTATGGCTGGGTGTATCCCGGCCCGATGGGCTCGGTGCTGACGCCGTCGCTGATCGGCGTCGACAAGGCGAGCCACCTGCCGAACGCCTCGACGTTCTGCGGCAAGTGCGAATCGGTGTGCCCGGTGAAGATCCCGCTGCCCGGCATGATGCGGCACTGGCGCGAGCGCGAGTTCGAGCGGCACTATCGCCGCCGCAATCCTATCGCAGCAATCTCGGCCTCTGGGCCTGGTTCGCGCGCCGGCCGCACGCTCTATCGCGCGGCGACGCGCGTGGCCGCGGCGACGCTCGGGGCGATGGGGCGGAAGCGCGGCCGCTTCGCGCTCGCTGCCGTTCGCCGGCGGCTGGACCGCAGGGCCGCGACCTGCCGGCGCCCGAGGGCGACACGTTCTTCGCCCGCTACGCGAAGCAGCAGCGGGAGCGGCAGGTCTGATGCCGCAAGGAGGCAGATCCTCGGCGCGATCCGGCGCGGCCTGCGGCGCGGCCCGTTGCCGGAGGACCAGGCGGCGATGCTGCGCGTGCGCCTTGCCGCGCATCCGCGCCAGCTCATCCCGGCGCGCTCGCGCCTGCCGCGCGCGGAGCAGGTCGCGCTGTTCCTGCGCAACGTCGAGAAGGAGTTCGGCACCGTTGCGCGCGTCGCGCGACGCGGCGGAGGTGCCCGGCGCCGTCTCCGACTACCTCGCGCAGCAGAACCTGCCGCAGGAAGCGGCGATCGCGCCGCATCCGGAATTGCAGGCGATCCCGTGGTCCGAGCGCCCGCTGCTCAGGCTGCGCGCGGGCCGGGCGGAGGCGAGCGATCTCGTCGCCATCCAGCACGGCTATGCCGGCATCGCCGAGACCGGCACGCTCATGCTGCCCTCCGCGCCGGAGCGCCCGACCACGCTCAACCTGCTCGCCGAGACCGCGATCGTCGTGCTGCGCGCGAGCCGCATCGTCGGCGCCTACGAGGAGGCCTGGGACCTGCTGCGCGCGGAGGCGAAGCCGCAGCCCTCGGGCGGGTTCATGCCGCGCAACGTCATGCTGGTGACGGGCCCGTCGCGCTCGGCCGATATCGAATCCGATCCTCGAGCTCGGCGCGCACGGGCCGCGGCGGCTGCATGTCGTGCTGCTCGAGGACGACGGCGGACCCGATCGCGCCGCGGCGGCCTGATGTGCGCCGCGCGCGTGGACTGACGCGAGACCGATCGCGGCGACCTGGGCGCGATTATGTCCGCCACGTCGCCCCGCTCGCCGGGCGAGGAGCGGCCGGACTCGCCGCCGGAGATGATCGCCGTGCCATCGCTGCCGGCGCCGCAGCCCGTCGCGTCCCGCGCTGCGCGGCGGTCGCGCCGCGGCGCTCGCCGCGCCGCTGGTCGTCGATCGCCAGCCGGGCGGGCTCGACAATTCCACCTGGAACCGCTTCCGCACCGGCAAGCTGCCGCCGACGCGCACGCTCGACCTGCATGGCCGCACCGCGCATCGCGCCTTCCATGCGCTTGCAGGATTTCCTGCATCCGCGCCGCGATCGACCGGCAGCGCTGCGTCGAGGTGATCACCGGCCGCGGCTCGGGCCCGGAAGGCGGCGTGATCCGGCGCGAGTTGCCGCTCTGGCTCAACCTCGCCGAGCTCCGTCCGCTGGTGCTCGCCGCCGCCCATCCGCACCCGGCGAATACCGGCGCCGTGCGGCTGCTGCTGCGGCGCCCGCGATGACGCCCGCTTCAGCGATGACGCCGTTCGGCGCCCGCATGCGCAGCCTGCGCGCCGAGCGCGGCGTCACGCTGAAGGCGCTCGCCGCCGAGCTCCGCGTCTCGTCCGCCTATCTCTCCGCGCTCGAGCACGGCAGGCGCGGCGCGCCGAGCAGCCGGGCTCGTGCACCAGGTCTGCGAGTTCTACGGCCTGATCTGGGACGAGGCGGAGGAGCTCGCGCGCCTCGCCCGCCTCTCGCGCCCGCAGGTGACGGTCAACACCGCCGGCCTCACCCCCGAGCAGACCGCGCTCGCCAACCGCATCGCGCAGACCATCCATCGCCTGCCGCCCGAGACGGTCGCCGACGATGCACGCGCTGCTCGACGCGACGACGCCGCAGCCGAAGCCGCGCCTGCGCCGCGCCGCGGGGAAGGCGCGGAGGCCGGCTTGACCGCGCTTGACCGTGCCGGGCCGGGAGAAGGCTGATCGGACAAGCCAGGAGGCGCGCCATGGACTCGCGTGTCGAGCGAGGCCGGACCGATCGTGCTCGACGACGCGAGCGATCGCGCAATACCGGCGCGACGGCTACGCCGTGCTGCGCCGCGTGCTCGATGCCGGCGCATGTCGCCGCCTGCCTTGCCGCGTTGAGCCGGCTCGCCGAGGAGCCGGCAGCGACGCTCGCGATCGAGCCCGGCATCGATCCCGCGCACGGTCACCGCGGCGACGCGGCTCGACAACACGCGCAAGTTCGCCGATTTCATCGACAGCGATCCGGCGCTGATGCGCGCGGCCATGTCGGCGCGCCTGCACGGCGCGCTCGACCAGATCATGGGATGCGGGCGCGTGCTGTTCCAGGAGATGGCGCTGGTGAAGCCGCCGCGCATCGGCGGCGTGAAGCCCTGGCACCAGGACGCCGCCTATTTCCGCGGCAGCGATCCCGATCTCGTCTTCGGCGTCTGGATCGCGCTCGATCCGGCCACGACCGAGAATGGCTGCATGGAGGTCGTGCCGCGTTCGCATCGCGCGCCGGTGCCGCACGTGCCGGCGGAGGACATCAATCTCTGCACCATCCGCGAGGACCACGTGCGGTGGGACGAGCGCGTCGCGATCCCGCTCGATCCCGGCGACGTGCTGGTCTTCCACAGCCTGATCCATCACTACACCGACGCGAACCGCTCGGGCCTGCGCCGCCGCGCGCTGCAATTCCACTACCACCAGATCGGCATGGAATGGGTCTCGCACGCCGCGCATCGCGCGCTCTTCCATGACGAGCACGGCGAGTTCGCCGGCTGCATCGTGCCGAAGGGCACGCGCGTCGCCGACGAGAACGCGGTCAGCGCGCCGCGCCGCGCGCGGCCGGTCTCCCGATCGACTGATCCGGGCATTGTGACCTTCGGTCAACTCGGCACCGGCCCGTCACCGATGGGGGTGAGGGCCAGCGCCGACTTGACGTAAGACATTCTAGCTCCGCCAGTTCAGCACCTGCTCGCGCAGCGGGTTGACGAACGGGCGCCGCTCGGCGCGGCTCGCCTCGTATTCCTTCTTCACGCGCAGGAACCAGCGGATCTGGGTGTCGGCGTCGCCCACGAAGAGCGGCGGCGGGAAGGGCGCGCCGGAGGCCGAGAGGTTGGCGGCCACCTCGTAATCCTGGCGCAGGAAGTCGCGCGCCATCCAGCGCGCGAAGGGCTTCACCGGCGCCATCCACCCCATGGTCCAGTAGACGCAGTAATGCACGTCCGTCGTGTCGGCTGGATCGGCGTGCAGGCCGCGAGCACGCAGGCCGAGTGGCGGTCGCCCTGGATGTGCTCGATGCGCAGCCCGGGAAGCTGGATGGTGACATCCACATGCACGTTGCGGCCGAGCAGGCGATAGGGGTTGGCGCCGTGCGCAGATGGTGCCGCTTCATGCGGAAGCCGAGCGCGTCGGGCTCGAACGCCTTCTGCTTGGCGCGGAGCGAGCTCGAGGGCTTTCGCCTTCCACCAGCGCGAGGTGTGCACGAAGGCCGGATGCGCCGGGTCGAAGAACCCCATCGCGGCCACGTCGCTCGCGCAGGGAAAGCGCATGCAGGCGCGCACCTGCGGGGCGATGCCGTCGAAGCCGGGCACGGACGGCACCGCCGGGAGCAGCGCGGGATCGGACGCGTCCCCGGTGAACACCCAGATATTGCCCTGCACTTCGCGGCAGGGAAATGCGCGCAGGCGGAACCGCCCGGATCGCTCTTGTCTTCCGCCGCGAGCGCCGGGATCTCGACGCAACGCCCGTCCTGCGCCCCGAACCGCCAGCCGTGATAGCCGCATTGCAGCGTCTCGCCGTCGAAGCTGCCGTAGCGCATGGCCATCGCGCGATGCGGGCAGCGATCGGCATAGGCGAAGACGCTGCCGTCGCGCCTTCGCACGAGCAGGATCGCCTGGTCGAGCAGCGTGACCGGCGCCATCTTGCCGGGCTGGAGCGCGTCGCCCGGCAGCGCGAGGTACCAGAAATCCGGCAGGAAATCGCTCATGGGCCGTCTATACGGACGTTCCGCGGCGGGCGGAACCCTCGCGGCTGCGCTGCAGAGTCTGTTTGGAAACTGCGCGAAGGGCGCAGTTTCACGTCGGCGCCGGTCTCTCCCGACCCGGCCACTCATCGGAAGTATGCTCTCGCTGGGTGGCCGGGTGGCGGGAGAGGGCCGGCGCCGACTTGGACAACGCCCCTTCGCGCAGTTTCACAGACGAACGCCTCACACCGGCAGGCGGATGCGCGCGCGCAGGCCGCCGAGCGGCGAATCCTCGAGCGTGATGTCGCCGCCATGGGCGCGCACGATGTCGCGCGCGATGGTCAGGCCCGAGGCCGGTGCCGCCCGCGGCGCCGCTCTCGAACGGGCGGAACACGCTCTCGCGCCGGTCGGGCGGAATGCCCGGCCCGTCATCATCCACCGTCACCTGCACCATGCGCTCCTGCGGCAGCACCGAGAGCGCGACGCGCCGCGCATGCCGCCGCGCATTGTCCACGAGATTGGTCACCGCGCGCCGCACCGCATCGGGGCGCAGCCGCAGGGTGAGGCTCTCCGGCGCGCGCAGCTCGACCGCGGCGCCGGCGCGCCGCGCGCCGGTCGCCACTTCCTCGAGCAGGGCGGAGAGATTGACGGGCTGGCTCTCCTCGGTGCCCTCGCCGCGCGCGAAGGCGAGATAGCCGCCGATCATGCGGTCCATCTCCGCGACATCGGCCGTCATCTCGGCGCACGTCCTCGCTCGCCGGCATCATGGCGAGCGCGAGGCGGAGGCGGGTGAGCGGCGTGCGCAGATCGTGGCTCACCCCGGCCAGCATCTCCGTGCGCTGCGCGAGGAAGCGGCGGATGCGCTCCTGCATGCGGTTGAACGCGGCCGCCGCCTGCCGCACCTCCGTCGCACCCTCGGGCTTGATCGGCCCGCGATCGCGCCCCATGCCGAAATCCTCCGCCGCCGTCGCGAGCCGGCGGATCGCGCGCACCTGGTTGCGCATGAACAGCGCCGCGATGCCGAACAGCAGCAGCGCGCTGCCGACGAGCCAGACGACGAAGATGTAGATCGTCGAGGTGGAGAGCCGCTTGCGCGGCGCCTGCACGTCGAGCACGCCGTCATCGAGCTGCACGCGGATCAGCACCGATTGCGGATCGGTCGTCCAGTCCATGGTGAACGGGCGGTGCACCTTCTGCTGCATCGCGCTCGGCGAGGTCGTCATCCATCGGGCCGAGCACGTTGATGCGCCGCTCCGGCACGAGCTTCGCGCCGGGCTCGATCTGCATCGCGATGTCGTACTGGTCGCGCGCCATGCGCAGGATCCAGTCCTCGTTCCGCGGGCCGGGATAGCGGCGGATCAGCTCGAGCGTGGAGGCGATCTCGCCGGCGACCGCGCTCGAGAGCCGGCGCGAGACGATGTCGAGATGGCTGCCGTAGAACATCTGCAGCGCGACCGCCTGCACCAGCACGAGCGGCAGCAGGATGATGAGCAGGCTGCGCCCGAGCAGCGAGCGCGGCAGGACGCGCTTGATCGAGGCGACCGACGCCGAGGCGGAAGGGCGCGTGCATGCCGCTCAGCTCCCCGGCTTCAGCACGTAGCCGCGCCCGCGCACCGTGTGCAGGAAGCGCGGCTCGCGCGGATCGGGCTCGATCTTGCGCCGGAGGCGCGTCACCTGCACGTCGATCGCGCGCTCGCCGGTCTCGTCCATGCCGAGCGAGGCGGCGAGCTCCTCGCGCGAGAGCACCTCGTTCGGCCGTTCCGCCAGCGCCGCGAGCAGCGCGCTCTCGCCGCCGGTGAGATGGATGACGCCCTCCGCGCCCGCGCAGCTGCCCGCGCAGCGGGTCGAATTCGAGCGCGCCGAGCCGGACCGGCCCCGCCGGCTCCGGCGGCGACCGGCGGCGGCGCGGCGCGGCGCAGCATGGCGCGCAGCCGCAGCAGCAGCTCGCGCGGCTCGAACGGCTTGCCGAGATAGTCGTCGGCGCCGGCCTCGAAGCCGGCGATGCGGTCCTCCGGCGCGCCGCGGGCGGTGAGCAGCAGGATCGGCACCGGCGATTGCTCGGCCGCGCAGCGCAGCGCTGGTGAGCGCGAGGCCGGATTCGTCGGGCATCATCACGTCGAGCACGACGAGGTCGGGCTGCAGGAAGCCGAGCTTGCCGCGCGCATCGGCGGCGTTCTCGGCCGTGGTCACCCGGAACCCGTGCTCGGCGAGGTAGCGCGAGAGCAGCCCGCGCAGCCGCGCATCGTCGTCCACCACCAGCACATGCGCCTCGCCGCGCTCCTCGCCCATGCGCTCACCCGCTCCGCTGGCCCGCGGCGCGCGGCGGGGCGGCCACGCCGGCCGGCGCGCGTTGCGGCTGTCCACGTAGCGCGCGCGCCTCCGCGTCCATGATGCCGCGCATCACCCGCCGGAACCCCTCGACCGCCGGGCCGCCCGCCTCGCGGAACGCCGTCCACCAGCCGCTCGCGCTGGCGCTCGAACAGCCGCCGCTCGAGCGCCTGGCCGGTCGCGGTCAGCGTCAGCAGGCGCTGCCGCCGGTCCGACCGCCCGGGCACCGCCGCGACATAGCCCGCTCGACCAGCAGGCTCAGCACGCGCGCGAGGCTCTGCTTGGTGATCCGCAGCAGGCCGAGCAGCTCGCTCACCGACATGCCGGGATTGCGCCCGATGAAATGCAGCGCCCGGTGATGCGCCCGGCCCGAGCCCGAGCTCGTCGAGGATGCGGTCGGCCGCGCCGGTGAAGTCGCGATAGCCGAAGAAGAGCAGGTCCTGCGCGAGCCTGATCTCCTCCTCGCGCAGGAAGAGCAGGCTCGAGGCGCCGCCCGGCGCGGGCAGGGGCCCGGATTCGGGTCCATGACGGAGAGGGTGCCCTTCGGGGGCGGCATGGCTGGCATTCCTTACGCATACGTCAGGTTCGTTGACTTAACTTGCGACGATCATCATAGCGTCCGCCGTGCAAAAGCAACATTCTTTCGTGGGAGGACGGTCATGGCGCTTGTTCCTTTCGACGACCGCGACGGCCAGATCTGGTTCGACGGCGCCCTGATCCCCTGGCGCGACGCCAAGCTGCACCTTCTCTCGCATGGGCTGCATTATGCCAGCGCCGTTTTCGAAGGCGAGCGCTGCTATGCCGGCAACATCTTCAAGCTGCGCGAGCACACCGAGCGGCTGATCAACTCCGCCCGCATCCTCGCCTTCGACATCCCCTATACCGCCGACGAGATCGACGCCGCCTGCATCGAGGTGGTGCGCGCCAACGGCCTCACCGACGCCTATGTCCGCCCGATCGCCTGGCGCGGCAGCGAGCAGCTCTCGGTCTCGGCGCAGAACACCAAGATCCATTTCGCGATCGCCTGCTGGGCCTGGCCGAACCTGTTCGGCGACGACCGCATGAAGGGCGTGCGGCTCGACCTCGCGCACTGGAAGCGCCCGCACCCCGACACCGCGCCCACCGCCTCCAAGGCCGCCGGCCTCTACATGATCGGCACGCTCGCCAAGCACGAGGCCGAGGCGCAGGGCTTCGACGACGCCTTCATGCTCGACTGGCGCGGCCAGATCGCCGAGGCCACCGGCGCCAACGCCTTCTTCGTGATCGACGGCGAGATCCATACCCCGACGCCCGATTGCTTCCTCGACGGCATCACCCGCCGCACCGTGATGTCGATCGCCCGCCGCCACCAGATGAAGGTGGTCGAGCGCGCGATGCCGGCAAGCGATCTCGCCCGCGCCACCGAGGTCTTCCTCGCCGGCACCGCCGCCGAGGTGACGCCGGTGCGCCAGATCGGCGAGCACAGCTACACGCCCGGCCGCATCACCGAGACGCTGATGCAGGACTACGACGCCCTCGTGCGCCTCTCCCCCGCCGAAGTCAAACTCCGCGCCGCATAGCGGCGGCGACGAGGCTGAGAAGGGCGGGGGCGCGGAAGGGCTTCTGCAGGAGGAACTTTTCCAGCTGCAGGGCGGTGGCGTCGGCGTGGCCGGTCATGAACATGACCGGGAGACCGGGGCGGCGGGCCCTGGCGCGTTCGGCGAGTTCGATGCCGGTCATTCCGGGCATGCCGTAATCGGCGATCAGGAGGTCGATCCTGTCCGGGCGGTTGAGGTGGAGCAGCGCCTCATGGCCGTCGGCGGCCTGGATCACGATGAGGCCGGCCTCGTCGAGGGTGGCGGCCACGACCTCGCGCACATTGGGGTCGTCGTCCACCAGCAGGACGGTGGCGCCGGCGATCGGGACGGCGGGGCCGCCGGCGGGATCGAGGGAGGGGTCGGCGGCGGGGGTGGCCTCGTCGGAGGCGCGGGCAAGGAAGAGGGTGACGGTGGTGCCGGAGCCGGCCTCGCTCGTAATGCGGATGCCGCCGCCGGACTGGTTGGCGAAGCCATAGGCCTGGCTGAGGCCGAGGCCGGAGCCGCTGCCGCGGGGCTTGGTGGTGAAGAAGGGATCGACGGCGCGGGCCAGCACATCGGGGGGCATGCCGCTGCCGGTGTCGATCACGGCGAGCGCGACATAGGACCCCGGGTCCACGCCGTCCGGGCAGTCGGGCGCCGCGAGGGTCGCGTTGGTCGTCTCGATGGTGATGAAGCCGCCCTCTGGCATCGCGTCGCGCGCGTTGATGACGAGGTTCAGCACCGCCTGCTCGAGCTGCGCGGCATCGACCAACGCGGGCCACAGATCCGCCTGGAGGCGCAGGTTGAGGCGGATCGTGCCGCCGAGTGTGCCGCGCAGCAGGTCCCGCATGTCGCGCAGCACCGCGTTGAGCTCGATGCGGCGCGGCTGCAGCACCTGCTTGCGCGAGAAGGCGAGGAGCTGGCGGGTGAGGTTGGCGCCGCGCTCGGCCGCCTGGCGGATCACGGTGAGGCGGCGGCCGAGCCCGGCATCGGCCAGGTTGCGGGCCTCGGGCGAATTGAGGCTGCCGAGGATCGACGTCAGGAGGTTGCTGAAGTCATGCGCGAGACCGGCGGTCAGGCGGCCGACCGCCTCCATCTTCTGCGCTTGGCGGAGCTGGTCCTCGGCATCGTCGCGGGCGCGCTCGGCCGTGTCACGGGCGGCGAGCGCGTCGCGCAGCGCGTCATAGGCGCGGCCCTGCCGGAACAGCGCCAGGAGCAGCATGATGACGGCGGCGGCGGCGACGGTGGCGCCGCTCCCGATCGCGGTCGCGTCGTGCCGCCAGTCCGCCAGTGCCGCGTCCCAGCTCTGCCGGACCTCGACCGCGACGGGGTAGTCGGCGAGCGTGCGGATGGCGACGATCTGCATCAGTCGCTCGGCCGAGGCGCGCGGCCGCAGCACGTGCACGCCGTCCGCCCGTGGCTGCACCTTGGCGCCGACGCGAAATTCGCCGTGGGTGGCGAGCACGATGCCGTCCGCGCGGCGCAGCATGATCGTGGTGCCCGGCTCGGTGCGCAACGCGTCGTAGAGATGCTCGAAATAGGCTGCCTGCATCGCGCCGAGGACCAGGCCGAGGAACTGCCCGTCCGGCGACGAGACCCGGCGCGCCAGATAGATGGTCGTGGTGCCGGTGCCGCGGTTCTCGACCGGCTCGCTCAGGAAGAACGCCTGCCCCGGGTCGCGGCGGAGCGCCTGGAAGTAGTCACGGTCGGCGACGTTCACGTGCGGGATCGGATAGTAGCGGGAGAAGTTGATGAGGTCGCCGTCGGCCGCGATCAGGTTGATCGCGTCGAGCTGCGCCACGCCGGCGGCGCGACTGCGCAGGTCGCGGAACATGTCGGGGCCGGCGCCGTGCGCGCGGAACGCCTCCGGGGTGTCGACCCCCGCCCGGCGCATCTCCTCGATCACGCCCTGCAGCACGAGGTCGACTGCCTGGATGCTGCGTTCGCTCTGCTCGGCGAGCGCCATGTCGAGGCGGAGCAGGTCGCGCTCGGCGCTGGCGATCTCGCGCTCGCGGATCTGCAGGATGACGGCGGTCGCGACGCCGATGATGATGACCAGGAGCACGATCCCGATCGCAAAAAACGGCCGCATCCGCCGGCTTTGGGCAAGCGACGGCGCCATCCGGTTTGCGCGGGGCGAGCCGGTTGGCGAGATTTCGGTGTCTGACGGAATACGTGCCTCCAGGGCGGCTCGGCCCAAGACCCGGCCGGGGGCGATCCCTTGAAACTGCCGAAATCACGGACCTGTGTCCAGTGCCGTCATCATACTGCCGTGTCTTTCCAGCGCGTTGCCGAGGCCGGCGATGGCGCGAGATGAGCAGGCGGTTGCGGCGCGCGCGGAATTCCGGTTTGATCGTCAGGCGTTCCGACCCCGGAGAACAGCGATCGTGCCGCGACGCCTGGCTCTGCCCCTGGCCCTCTGCCTGGCTGCTGCCGCGCCGGGCCTCTCCGGCTGCACCACGCCCGCTGGGCCGCGGCGGCGACGGCGGCGCCCGCGACGGTGACCGCAACGCCCCTGCCGGCGGCTGCCGCCCCACCGGCCGTGCCCGCCCCGGCGCCGCGCGCCGTGGTGTCGACCGTGGCACCGGCTGCCCCGCCGCCGACGCCGCAGCAGCTCGGGCGCTCCGCTCATGGCCCGGTGACGCCCTATCCGCAGCACTGGGACGGCAACTACCAGGGGCGCTCGGTGCTGGTGCGTGCCGGGTCGCCCCTGTGTCCGCGATCCCGCTACGGGGTGTACGAGGTGGGCGACAGCACGCTGTTCCTGCCCTACACGCCCGACATCATCTTCACCACCGCGGTGCAGCCGGACGGCACGCATCGACGGCACCGCCGGGACCAGCCATCTGACCGGCAAGATCGTCGGCGACGTGCTGACGATGACGGTGCGGAACCAGACCTGCGAGACGCAGTATCGCGCCAGCTACATCTGGAACCACTCCTACCCGCCCTGATCCCGATCCGGTGGCAACCGCGCCTCCTGCCGCCGCGTTTCCGGTGCGTCAGGAGGCCGACCATGCGCTTGCCGGTTCTCGTTCTTGGCGCCGCCGTCCTGTTGCCGGGCGCGGCAGCGGCCCAGGTGCCGACCACCAATGTTCCGCCCACCCCGGCGGTGCCGCCGCCAGTCTCGGTGACCGGCCGCACCGCGGCGCAGTCGCCGACCAACCCGCCGGAGGTAGTCGCGCCGCCCGCCGGGATCGCCGCCCCGCCGATGTCGGCGCCGCTGACCGGCAGCGGCAACGGCGCGCTCGCGGGCAGCGACCAGGTCAACCCGCCGGTAAGCGGCGGCAACCGGCCGTGATGCCGGTCAGCGAAGCCTCTTGTGCGTGTGGATGACGCGGCCGAGGTGCGGCAGGAGCTCTTCGCGATCCACGCGATAGCCGATCCGCTCGTAGAGCCGGAGATTCCGGGAAGCGGCTGTTGGTGTAGAGCCGCAGCTCCGCATGCCCGAGCGATGTCGCGACCTGCTCGGCGTGGGTCAGCAGCGCGCGCCCGTGGCCGCGGCCTTGGAACTCCGGCGAGACCGCGACATTCACGATCAGCAAATGGTCGGGGTGAGGGCGCATCTCGATCAACGCGACCAGGCGCCCGTGCGCATGCAGCAGGTCCACCAGGTGGTCGCGCACGGCCACATCGTAATCCGCGATCATCGGCCTCGGCTCGCAGCCGATGACCGGCACCCATTTCGCGTAGGCGGCGCGCGTCAGATCGCGCACGGCCGCCGCGTCCGCCGCGGTGGCGCGTCGCAATCCCGCCGAGGCTCATGCGGGCGGCGTCGAGCCGATCGGACGGGGGTCCGGGCCGGGCATTGCCGGTCAGCGCGTCGGACGCGGCGGGTTCTGCGAATAATCGTAGAAGCCGCGGCCGGTCTTGCGGCCGAGCCAGCCGGCCTCGACGTATTTCACCAGCAACGGACAGGGGCGATATTTGCTGTCCGACAGCCCCTCGTACAGCACCTGCATGATGGACAGGCAGGTGTCGAGCCCGATGAAGTCGGCGAGCTCGAGCGGCCCCATCTTGTGGTTGGCGCCGAGCCGCAGCCCGGTGTCGATCCCGTCCACGGTGCCGACCCCCTCGTAGAGCGCGTAGACCGCCTCGTTGATCATCGGCACCAGGATGCGGTTGACGATGAAGGCCGGGAAATCCTCCGAGACCGCGATTGTCTTGTCGAGCCGTGCGGCCAATGCCTGGATCGCCTGGAAGGTCGGCTCGTCGGTGGCGATGCCGCGGATCACCTCGACGAGCTTCATCACCGGCACCGGGTTCATGAAGTGCATGCCGATGAATTTTTCCGCCCGGTCGGTGCTGGCGGCGAGGCGCGTGATCGGGATCGAGGAGGTGTTGGACGCGAGCATGCAGGCAGGCTTCAGATGCGGCGTCAGCGTCGCGTAGATCGACCGCTTCACCGCCTCCTTCTCGGTCGCCGCCTCGATGACGAGATCACAGTCGCCGAACGAAGCGTAGTCGGTGGTGGCGGTGATGCGGGCGAGGGCGGCCGCTTTTCGTCCTCGGTGATCGTCTGCTTGGCGACCTGGCGGTCCATGTTGCGCGCCATGGTGGCGAGCGCGCGGTCGAGCGCGTCCCGCTTGACGTCGAGCATCATCACCGGCAGGCCCGCGAGGGCGCAGACATGCGCGATGCCGTTGCCCATCTGCCCGGCCCCCACCACGCCGACCGTCTCGATCGCCGGCGTTTCCGTCTCGATGTCGGCGATGACGGGTGCCGGGTTGATGACCTCGATGTTCATTCAGGCGCGCTCCAGTTCTGCCTTCAGCTCCGGCAGGGCGGTGAAGAGATCGGCGACCAGGCCGTAATCGGCGACCTGGAAGATGGGCGCTTCCTCATCCTTGTTGATCGCCACGATCACCTTGCTGTCCTTCATCCCGGCGAGGTGCTGGATGGCACCCGAGATGCCGACCGCAATGTAGAGATCGGGGGCGACGATCTTTCCGGTCTGCCCGACCTGGTAGTCATTGGGCACGAAACCGGCATCCACGGCCGCGCGGCTGGCGCCGACGGCGGCACCGAGCTTGTCGGCAATTGGTTCAAGAAGACTGAAGTTCTCGCCGCTCTGCATGCCGCGGCCGCCGGAAATCACCACGCGGGCGGCGGTGAGCTCCGGCCGCTCGCTCTTGCTGAGCTCGGCGGAGACGAAGCGGGCGGGGGCGGGCGCCTCCGCGGCGGGCGCATCCTCGATCGGCGCCGATCCGCCCTCGGCGGGCGCCGGATCGAAGCTGGAGGCGCGGATCGTGATCACCTTCTTCGCGTCCGCGGACTGCACGGTCGCGAGCGCGTTGCCGGCATAGATCGGGCGAATGAAGGTGTCGGCGTCTTCGATGCCGGAGACATCGCTGATCGGCTGCACGTCGAGCAGCGCGGCGACCCGCGGCATCACGTTCTTGCCCACCGCGGTTGCGGCGGCGAGCAGATGATCGTAGGCGGGCGCGAGTGCCACCAGCAGCGCCGCCAGCGGCTCGGCCAGCGTGTGGTCATAGGCCGGCTGCGCCGCCTTCAGCACCCTCGCCACCCCGGGCAGCTTCGCCGCCGCGTCGGCAGCGGGACCGGCCTCCGCGCCGGTCACCAGCGCATGCACCTCGCCGAGCTTCTGGGCCGCCGCGATCGCGCTCCGCGAGGGCTGCTTGATGCCGGCGGCGTCGTATTCGAGCAGGACGAGCGCGGTCATGCGATCACCTTCGCCTCGGTGCGCAGTTTCGCGACCAGCTCGGCGACCGAGCCGACCTTCTTGCCGGCCTGCCGGCGCGGCGGCTCGGCGACTTTCAGCGTCCGGAGCCGCGGCGTCGGATCGACGCCGAGATCGGCCGGCTTGATCGTCTCGATCGGCTTCTTGCGCGCCTTCATGATGTTGGGGAGCGAGGCGTAGCGCGGCTCGTTCAGCCGGAGATCGGTGGTGACGACCGCCGGCAGCGGCAGCGCCAGGGTCTCGAGCCCGCCATCGATCTCGCGGGTGACGCTCAGGCTCTCGCCCTCGATCGCGACCTTGCTCGCGAACGTCGCCTGCGGCCAGCCGAGCAATGCCGCGAGCATCTGGCCGGTCGCGTTCATGTCGTCGTCGATCGCCTGCTTGCCGAGGATGATGAGCTTCGGCTGCTCGCGCTCGGCCACCGCCTTCAGGAGCTTGGCGACCGCCAGCGGCTGCAGTTCGGCATCGGTCTCGACCAGGATGCCGCGATCGGCGCCCATGGCGAGCGCGGTCCGGATCGTCTCCGCGCATTGCGCCACACCGAGCGAGACCGCGACGATCTCGGTCGCGATCCCCTTCTCCTTGAGCCGGATCGCCTCCTCGACGGCGATTTCGTCGAACGGGTTCATCGACATCTTCACGCCCTGGGTCTCGACCCCGGACCCGTCCGCCTTCACCCGCACCTTCACGTTGTAGTCGACCACCCGCTTCACCGGGACGAGGAGCTTCATGTTGGGGATTCGCCTGGATTCCGAGGTTCGTCGAAGCAGTCCGTTTCGCACCTGCGAAGGCGGCCGGACAATGGCTTGCCGACTTCAGAAAAGTCAAACCTGCGAGCTTGCCGGTAGCGTCTCAGTTTGAGGCTGCCAGTTTGCCCGCCCGGTTGATGGGCTTGATCCGGGCCCCGCCGCTGCCAATATCGGGGTCAGCCGGGGTGCCAGGACGGGCCCCGGCGGACGCTTCGCTCGAGGAGGGGGCAATGACGACCCGGATGTTCACCTCGCCGCTGTTCCTCGGCTTCGACCATCTCGAGCAGATGCTCGAACGGGCGTCGAAAACCTCGTCCGACGGCTACCCGCCCTACAATATCGAGCAGACCGGTCCCACCGGGCTCCGGATCACGCTCGCGGTGGCCGGGTTCACCATGGACGAGCTGCAGATCACGCAGGAGGACAACCAGCTCGTCATCCGCGGCCGCCAGGCCGAGGACGCCCAGGGACGGGTGTTCCTGCATCGCGGGATCGCCGCCCGCCAGTTCCAGCGCGCCTTCGTGCTGGCGGAGGGGATCGAGGTGAAGGGGGCTTGGCTCGACAACGGGCTCCTGCACATCGACCTCGCCCGGCCGCAGCCCGAGCCGCGCGTGCGGTCGATCCAGATCAGCAAGGGCGGGACCACGCCGCCCACGATGGAGGGACGGCGAGAGACGGCGGAGTAGCCGCCGAACCCGCGCGGGTCAGCCGCGACCGGCCGCCGGAGCTGCCAGCCAGTCCGGGAGACGCGCCGGGGCGCCAGAGGCGGCCCGCAACCAGGTCAGGGCGAGGGGCGTTGAGCCTTTTCACGACCCGCCGCCCAGGGAGACTGCAATGAACGTGAATGCACCCGGCGGAGAGAGCGACGCCATGTCGCCCGCGACGGAGCCGACCATCCTCGACGTCCGCCATCTGACGGCGGACCAGCTCCAGCAGCTCGGGGTGAGCCAGCTCGCCTATGTGAAGCCGGTGCTCGTGAACGGCGCCCGCGCCTACGCCATCCACGGCGCCGACGGTACCCCGATGGCCGTGGCCGGCGACCTCGACATCGCCGTCGCCGCCATTCGCCAACACGAAATGGTCCCGGCCCTCGTCCACTGACCGCGGTTCTGTCCGGTTGGGATGGAAGGAAAGGTCCGCGCCGAGTCCCTGGCCTTTTCTTCCCATCCCAACCGGACCGGACGTGCGGTAAGCTGGGCGGATGAGTCGGATCGCATATGTCAACGGGGCTTATCGGCCGCAGCGCGAGGCTGCGGTCAACATCGAGGACCGCGGCTATCAGTTCGCCGATGGCGTGTACGAGGTCGTGCACGTCTGTGGCGGCCGGCTGATCGACGAGGACCTTCATCTCGCCCGGCTCGAGCGCTCGCTCCGGGAAATCCGGCTGACGCCGCCGATGGGGCGTGCCGCGCTGCGGACCGTCCTCTGCGAGGTGGCCCGGCGCAATCGGGTGAGCGAGGGGCTGCTCTACATCCAGGTGACGCGCGGCGTCTTCAGGCGCGACCATCCGTTTCCGCCGGCCTCGGTGCCGCCCTCGCTCGTGGTGACGATCCGGCGCATTCCGCCCTACCCGACCGACATCGACCGCTGGACCACCCGCGCCATCACCCATCCGGACCAGCGCTGGGCGCGCTGCGACATCAAGACCGTGGGATTGCTGCCGAACGTGCTCGCCCGCCAGGCCGCGCGCGAGCGTGGCGCGACCGAGGCGATCCTGGTGGATGGGGACGGCATCGTCACCGAGGGCGCGGCCACGAATTTCTGGATCGTCGACGCGGAGGGAAGACTGCGCACCCGGCATCTCGATGCCGGCATACTGCCCGGCTGCACCCGCGCCGCGCTGCTCGTGCTGATGGCGGAGGAAGGGATCACACTGGAGGAGCGGGCCTTCAGCGCCCAGGAGTTGCTTGCGGCGCGCGAAGCCTTCATCACCAGCGCCACGAGCTTCGTCCGCCCGGTGATCGCGATCGACGGGAGGCCGGTGGGCGACGGCACGCCCGGTCCGGTGAGCCGGCGCCTGTTCGCGCTGTTCGCCCGCCACGTGCGGGGGAACCTGCCCAACGCCGCGTGAGGCCCCGGCCGGTTGCAGCGCCTGCTTGCCTGACCTGCACCCCCTGCTAAACTGCGGCTCCGCGCCCGGCCCCCGAACCGGGGCGGTTCGGGCCGATCCGCAGGAGCGCGGCGCGCCGGACGGCACAACCTCGACGGCAACAAGGCGCCATCAGCAAGACCTCAGCAAGACCAACAACAAAGAAGGACAAACTCAGTGGCTACTGAAAAGTCACAGAACGTGCAGGACGTGTTCCTGAACCACGTTCGCAAGAACAAGACCCCCGTCACCGTGTTCCTGGTGAACGGCGTGAAGCTTCAGGGCATCATCACCTGGTTCGACAATTTCTCCGTGCTGCTGCGGCGCGACGGACACACCCAGCTCGTCTACAAGCATGCGATCAGCACGGTTATGCCGGGAGCGCCGATCCAGCTCTTCGACGCGACCGCCGCCCGCGCGGAGGCACCCGCTGCCGCCGGCGTCGGCTGAGCGGGGCAATGGCCCGGTCCGGGCCGCGGTGCTCCTGCCCTGGGAGCGCGCGGCGGACCGGGAGGGCCGATCGGAGGCCGGGCGCGCCGCCGAGGCGCGGCTCGCCGAGGCCGTCGGCCTCGCCGCCGCCATCGGGCTGATCGTCGTCCACACCGCGATCGTCCCGCTGCGCACCCGCCGTCCGTCGATGCTGATGGGCGAGGGCCAGGTCGAGGCCGCCGGTCTCGCGATCGCCGAGCACGGCGTTGCCGTCGCCATCATCGACGCGGCGCTCACCCCGGTGCAGCAGCGCAACCTGGAGCGCGCCTGGAACTGCAAGGTGATCGACCGCACCGGCCTGATCCTCGATATTTTCGGCGAACGCGCGGCGACCCGCGAAGGCACGCTGCAGGTCGAGCTCGCCCATCTCGAATACCAGCGCAGCCGCCTGGTGCGGTCCTGGACCCATCTGGAGCGGCAGCGCGGCGGCTTCGGCTTCCTCGGCGGCCCGGGCGAGACCCAGATCGAGGCCGACCGCCGGCTGATCGGCGAGCGCATCGTCCGCCTCAAGCGCGAGCTCGAGCAGGTCCGCCGCACCCGCGGCCTGCACCGCTCCGCCCGTCGCCGCGTCCCGTTCCCCGTGGTCGCGCTGGTCGGCTACACGAATGCCGGAAAATCAACGCTCTTCAACGCGATGACCGGGGCCCATGTGAAGGCGCAGGACGCGCTGTTTGCGACCCTTGATCCGACCATGCGCGGCCTCATGCTGCCCTCCGGCCGGCGGGTGATCCTCTCCGACACCGTGGGCTTCATCAGCGATCTGCCGACCGAACTGGTCGCCGCGTTCCGCGCCACGCTGGAGGAGGTCGCCGAGGCCGACGTCATCCTGCATGTGCGCGATGCCGCCCACCCCGAATCGCAGGCGCAGCGCGGCGACGTGCTCGCCGTGCTCGACGGCATGGTGCGCGAGGGCACGCTCGATCCGGATTGGCGGAGCCGGACCATCGAGGTGCTGAACAAGGCGGACCTGCTCGGCGGCGTCGCCGCGGTGCCGACCCGTCCGGGTGCGGTGGTGGTCTCGGCGATCACGGGCGAGGGGCTCGACGCGCTCCGCGAGGCGATCGGCGCCCGGATCATCGCCGGGATGGAGCTCGCCGAATACGCGATCCCGCCGGGTGACGGGGCCCGCCTGGCCTGGCTCTACAGCCACGGCGAGGTGGTCGGCCGCGAGGACGGCGAGGGTGCGATCCATGTCGCCGTGCGCCTGCTGCCCGCCGACCGCGCCCGCTTCGAGCGGCAGGGCTCCGGGCACCAGGGAAACCCGGGGGCGTGACACCGCTGGTCGGGGCGTGACCTCGCCGACCTCGCGGCGCTGCTCCGCGAGGCGGGGAGGCGGGAGATCATGCCCCGCTTCCGCCGCCTCGGCGCCGACGACATCAGGATCAAGACCGGGCCGCTCGACCTCGTCACCGAGGCCGACCTTGCGGCGGAAAGGCTGATCGAGGAGGGGATTCATCGCCGGTTCCCTGGCGCGCTCGTCGTCGGCGAGGAGGCCTGTGCGGCCGACCCCAGCCTGCTGGACCGGCTGCACGGGGCCGAACTCGCCTTCACCGTCGATCCGATCGACGGCACGGCGAACTACGCCGCCGGCCTGCCGCTGTTCGGCGTGATGGCGGCGGCCATCGCTGCCGGCGAGGTGATCGCCGCGGCGATCCACGACCCGGTCTGCGATGACACCGCGCTGGCGTTACGGGGCGAGGGGGCCTGGATCGAAGCGCCCGACGGGCGCCGCACCGATCTCGCGGTCGCCGCGCCGGCGCCGGTCGGCGAGATGACCGGCTGGACCTCCTGGCGCTACCTGCCGCCCGAGCTGCGCGGAACCGTCTGCCGCAACCTGCCGAGACTCGCGGCGAGCTGGGACTATCGCTGCGCCGCGCACCAGTATCGGCTGCTGGCCGGCGGCCACTGCCATTTCAACCTGTTCTATCGCCTGCTGCCTTGGGATCACGCGCCGGGCTGGCTGCTGCATCGTGAGGCGGGCGGGTATTCCGCCCATTTCGACGGCAGCCCATACACGCCGAAGACGATCACCGGCGGGCTGATCTGCGCGCCGGACCGGACGAGCTGGGAGGCGTTGCGGGAAGCCCTGCTCAGCACTTGATCCGTTCCTCCCGCTTCACCGCCTGCCAGGCCGCCTCCATTTCGTCGAGCGTCGCGTCTGCGGGCGCCTTTCCCGCAGATGCAAGGCGCTGCTCCACCCCCTCGAAGCGCCGTGCGAATTTGGCATTGGCCTGGCGCAGGCATTCCTCCGGGTCGAGGTCAAGCTTGCGCGCGAGATTCGCGAGCACGAACAGCGTATCCCCAAGCTCGTCCCTGAGCCGCGCCGGATCTCCCTCGCGGAGCTCCGCCCGCAGCTCGCCGAGTTCCTCCTCGAGTTTTTCGAGCACGGTCGGGGCATCCGGCCAATCGAACCCGACCCGGCCGGCCCGGGCGGTGAGCTTGGCGGCGCGGGTCAGGGCAGGGAGGCCCAGCGGCACCCCGGCCAGCGTCCCGGTTTCCGCCCGCTTCCGGCGCTCGGCCGATTTCTGCGCCTCCCATGCCGCCGCCTGCGCGCCCGCATCCCGCGCCGCGGCCTCGCCAAACACGTGCGGATGCCGCCGCACCATCTTGTCGGCGATCGATTTTGTCACTTCGGTGAAGTCGAACCACCCTTCCTCCTCCGCCATCCGCGCGTGGTAGACGACCTGAAGCAGGAGATCACCGAGCTCGTCGGGCAGC
The DNA here is from genome assembly GCA_963822815.1 of uncultured Alphaproteobacteria bacterium. GTDB lineage: Bacteria > Pseudomonadota > Alphaproteobacteria > Acetobacterales > Acetobacteraceae > CAWGJC01. The sequence goes on along the minus strand of CAWGJC010000003.1, from coordinate 635,414 downwards.
GCCGCGAAATCCCGTCGGGCGATCGCGTCTGCCACCTCGTGGGCCTCCTCGATGGTGTACGGAGCGATGCTGTGGAAATCCTGCATGCGATCCCAGGAACAGCCGGCAACGGGATCGCGCAGCGTCGCCATGATCTCGAGCAGCCGTCGCAACTCGGTCTCTGCGCTCATCAGTCTCCCCCTTCAGACCGGCACACCCAGGGCGCCCAGCATCGCCGCCGCGCCGGCGCCGAGCAAAACCACGAGCCAGGGCGGCACGGCCCAGGCGGCCAGCAGCAGGAACGCCGTCATGACCAGCGCGAAGTCCGCCCACACCGACACCGCCCCGGTCCAAACGGGGGTGAACAGCGCCGCCAGCAGCACACCGACGACCGCGGCATTCACCCCGCGCAGCGCCGCCTGGACGGCTCCCCGGCGCCGGAGCGCGCCCCAGAACGGCATCGCGCCGGCGACCAGCAGCATCGAGGGCAGGAAGATCGAAGCAAGGCACAGCAGCGCGCCGCGCCACCCGTTCGGCGCCGGCCGCATCACCGTGCCGAGATAGGCGGAGAACGTCGTCAGCGGACCAGGCAGAGCCTGGGCGGCCCCGTAGCCCGCAAGAAACGCGTCATTGCCGATCCAGCCGGGAGGCACCACGGCCGCCTGCAGCAGCGGCAGCATCACGTGCCCGCCACCGAAGACCAGCGCGCCGGAGCGGTAGAACGCGCCGAACAGCCGGACGGCCTGGATCCGCGATCCGGCCGCCAGCGGGCTCACCACCAGCAGGAGCAGGAAGAACACCGCCAGCAGGCCGATTGCCACCCCGCGCGGCACCCGCAGCTCGGTGACCGGGCCCGGCACGGAGGCGACCGGGACCGGCGGCAGCAGCCACAATCCGCCGGCGGCGCCGAGCAGGATGGCCCCGATCTGCCCGAGGGCCGACGGCGCCGCCAGGGCCAGAACCGACGCGGCGACCGCCAGCGAGGCGCGCGGCCGGTCCGGGCAGAGGTTGCGCGCCATGCCCCACACCGCCTGCGCCACGACGGCGACCGCGACCAGCTTGAGCCCCTTGACCCAGGGCGCGTGCCCGACATCCCCGAGCGCCGTGAGCCCGTAGCCGAACGCGCTCATCAGCAGCGCGGAGGGCAGGGTGAAGCCCGCCCAGGCCGCCAGCATGCCCGGTGCTCCGGCGCGCAGCAGCCCGAGGCCCATGCCGACCTGGCTCGAGGCCGGACCCGGGAGGAATTGGCAGAGCGCCACCAGATCGGCGAATTCCGCCTCCTCGATCCAGCGGCGACGGCCGACGAATTCCGCCCGGAAATAACCGAGATGCGCGACCGGGCCGCCGAAGCTGGTGCAGCCCAGGCGGAGAAAGACGAGGAAGACCTCCCGAACGGCCCGCATCAGAATGCCGCAGAAGATATATTATGCAACCATTCGCCGGCGCAGCCGGCCGGATGGCTGCATAATATCCGGCCTCGATGGCCGGGGCCCGTGGCGGGGTTCATCCGGCCTCGATGGGCGGGTGTCGATGGCAATGTTCACGGGAGGTCGAGGATTTGACCATCATGGGCGGGTTCGGCGCCCGGCGGCAGATTGGCGCGGAGCCAGGCCCAGTCGAGGTCAATGCCCATGTGCGTGAGAATGGTGCGGCGGATCTTGAGCCGGCGGGACCAGCTCAGCACCAGGTCCACATGGGCGTGCGTGGAATGCGGCGTGCGTTGGAAGCAACCGACCAGCCAGGTGTCGACGCCGGCCAGCGCGGCAAGGGCCGCATCGTCCAGCGCCACCACGTCGGTCGAATAGGCAAATCCGCCGATCCTGAGCCCGAGCGTCTCCACCACGCGGTGGTCCTGGCGGAACACCGCCATTTCCAGCCCACAGGTTTCCACGCGATCGCCCGGAACCACGAGTTTTGGCGTCAGCACCGGGCGGAAGAAGCCCGGCGGCTTCCACGGCCGGAACGCATAGTCGAACCGCCGTCGCAGCTCCTCCAGCACGCCTTCGGTCGCGATGGCCTCGAGCGGCCGATCCACCACCCGGTTCAGGATGCGGAGCTCGTCGAGTCCGGTGATGTGGTCGGCATGCGCATGCGTGAAGAGCACCGCCTCGACCCGGCCGATGCGGCAGGCCAGGAGCTGCGTCCGCAGATCTGGTGGCGTGTCGACCAGCAGCCGCTCGCCGGTGTCGCCCTCGATGACGATCGCCGATCGCGTGCGGCGGTTGCGCGGCTCCGCCGGGTCGCAGGCACCCCAATCGCCGCCACCGTCGACGCCCCCGACATGCGGCACGCCGGCGGAACCGCCGCAGCCGAGAATCGTGACTTTCATGCGCCTCAGGCGGCCTTTTTGAACAGCCGCCTGAAATTCGCCGTCGTCAGATCGGCGAGCGCCGCCGGCTCCATGCCGCGGACCTCCGCCAGCACCCGCGCGGTCTCCGCGACCCAGGCGGGTTCGTTCCGCTTGCCCCGGTGCGGCACCGGCGCGAGATACGGCGCGTCGGTCTCGACCAGCAGCCGATCCTCTGGAACATCACGTGCGATCGCGCGGATTTCGTTCGACTTCGGGAAGGTCAGGATACCGGAGAAGCTGACCAAGCCGCCGATCGCCACCGCCGCTTCCGCCAGCGCCCGGCCGGAGCTGAAGCAGTGCAGCAGGAAGGCGAAATCACCCCCCTCCTCCCGCTCCTCGCGCAGGATCCGCGCGATGTCGTCATCCGCTGCCCGCGCGTGGATGGCGAGCGGCAGCCCGGCCAGGCGCGCGGCCCGGATCTGCGCCCGGAAGCTCGCTTGCTGCGCCGCGCGCGGAGCCTTGTCATAGAAATAGTCGAGTCCGCCCTCGCCGATGCCGATCACCTTCGGATGCTCGGCCAGCGCGGCGATCGCCGCCGGCTCTGGCAAGGCCTCTTCGCCGGCGTGGTGCGGGTGGATGCCGACCGTGCACCACAGGTTCGGGTGCGCCTCCGCCAGCCCGCGGATCCGGCGCGACTGCGACAGCGTGGTCCCGATGGTGACCATCTCGCCCACGCCGGCCGCCGCCGCACGCCTGAGCACATCGGGCAGCTCGATCGCGGTGTAGTAATCGAGATGGCAATGCGAATCGATCAACATGCGGCGGTTACGCGGCGTCCTCGACGAAGCGCGGGAAGACGCCCTGCGGCGCCGGCAGCACGGTCCCGGCGGGGACCGCCTGGCGCAGCGTCGCCACCGTGCGCAAATCGGGCCCGACGCCGAGCTGGTCGAGCATGTTCCCCATGCTTCCGGGCATGAAGGGCTGCAGCACGGTCGCGACCACCCGCAGCGCGTCCGCGAGCACGCGCAACACCGCCGCCATGCGCCGCGGATCGGTCTTGCGCAGCGCCCAGGGCGCCTGGCGGTCGATATAGGCGTTGCCGGCGCGGATCACCTTCCAGACTTCCTCCAGCGCCTCGTGCAGCGCCTGCCGGTCCATCCGCTCGCGCAGCGCCGGGATGATCCGGTCCGCCGCGGCCAGCAGCTCGCTGTCCTCGACGCCCATCTCCCCCCTCCCCGGCAGCCTTCCGTCGCAGTTCCGCGCGATCAGCGACAGCGTCCGCTGCGCCAGGTTGCCGAGATCGTTGGCGAGCTCGGTGTTCAGCCGCGAGATCAGCGCCTTGTGGGTGAACACGCCATCATTGCCGAACGGCACCTCGCGCAGCAGGAAGTAGCGCACGGGGTCGAGGCCATAGGTCGCGACCAGCGCCCGCGGCTCGACGACGTTGCCGAGCGACTTGCTCATCTTCTCGCCGCCCACCGTCCACCACCCATGCGAGAACACCCGCTTCGGCGGCTCGAGGCCGGCGGCCATCAGGAAGGCCGGCCAGTAGACGGCGTGGAAGCGCAGGATGTCCTTGCCGACCACATGCACATCGGCCGGCCAGAACGCCCAGCGCGGCGCAGCCTCGTCGGGGAAGCCGACGGCGGTGATGTAGTTGGTCAGCGCGTCCAGCCACACATACATCACGTGGTCCGGATCGTCCGGGACCGGCACGCCCCAGCGGAAGCTGGTCCGGCTCACCGAGAGATCGGTCAGCCCGCCGCGCAGGAAGCCCAGCACCTCGTTCCGCCGCGTCGGCGGCAAAACGAAATCCGGGTTCTTTTGGTAGAATTCCAGCAGCCTGTCCTGCCAGGCGGAGAGACGGAAGAAGTAGCTGGGCTCGCGCACCCATTCCACCGGCGCGCCCGACGGCGCGAACTTCTCGCCATTCGGCCCCGTCGTGAGCTCGTCCTCGCCGTAGAACGCCTCGTCGCGGACGGCGTACCAGCCCTCGTAATGCCCGAGATAGATTTCCCCGCGGTCGCGCAGCCGCCGCCACAGCTCGGCGCAGGCCCGCTTGTGCCGCTCCTCCGTGGTGCGGATGAAATCGTCGTATTTCACCTGAAGCAGGTCGGCGAGCTCGCGGAAATCGGCCGCGGTGCGATCGACGAAGCCCTGCGGCTCGAGGCCCTGCTCGGCGGCCGCCTTGGCGACCTTCTGCCCGTGCTCGTCAGTGCCGGTGAGGAAGAACACGTCGAACCCGTCGAGCCGCTTCCAGCGTGCCATCACGTCGCAGGCAATCGTCGTGTAGGCGTGCCCGATATGCGGGCTGCCGTTCACGTAATAGATCGGCGTGGTGACGTAGAAGCGCTTGCTCATGACCCGTTCAGCATCGCCCCATTCAGCATCGCAATGCCGGAAATGACCGCCTGCCGCCGGTCGAGATGCAGCCGCTCGGTCTCGTCCTGCAGGCGCGTCAGCGCGTGCCACACGTCGCCCCAGGCATCAAGGGGGCGGAGTTCGGTGAGGCGGCGCTGCACCGGATCGCCCGCGCCCGCCCAGCGTGTCGCGGAGCGCCCGCGCGACGCCCTGGCGCAGCAGCTCCATGAAAGTCGCGAACCCGCCCTCGCTGCGCCCGAGCGCATCGGCGATCTCATACGCCTTCAGCAGCGGGTAGTCGGGCAGGCCGCGCAGCACCTCGTCCGCCAGCGCCGGCGAGCTTCAGCCCGTCCTCCGCGGCGAGCGCCAGCGCCCGTCCCGGCGATCCCTCGGCCAGCGCCGCGAGCCGCCGCCGCTCCTCGATCGGCAGTTCGGGCAGGAAGCGGGCGAGCAGCGTCGCCATCTCGGCGTCCCCGAGCGCCCGCGAGCCGCAGGCGCCGGCAGCGGCTCCGGATCGTCGGCAGCAGCCGGCCGGGCGCCGCGCAGACGAGCAGCAGCACCACGCGCGGCGGCGGCTCCTCGAGGATCTTCAGCAGGGCGTTGGCGGCGTTGCGATTCAGCCACTCCGCGCCGTCGACGATCACCACGCGCCAGCCGCCCTCGGCCGGGGTCAGGCGCAGGAAATCCGTGATCGCAACGCACATCCTCGACGACGATCTCGCCACGCATCCGCTTGCGCTTGTCGTCCCAGGCGCGGGCGACGGTGCGCAGATCGGCATGGCTGCCGGCGGCGACCCGGCGGAACACCGCCTCGTCCGGGCCGGGCGTCCGCATTCCGGCGAGCAGGAAGCGGGCGAAGCGGAAGGCGAGCGTCGCCTTGCCGATCCCCGACCGGCCCGGTCAGCAGCCAGGCATGGTGCAGCCGCCCGGCGAGCGCGGCATCGCACATGGCCGCCTCGGCCGCATCATGGCCGAGCAGTTCGGGATTCTCCCGCGGCTCGGGGACGCTCACGCGGCGAGCGCCTCGGGAACCGCGAAGCGCGCCCGCACCACGGAAGCGACCCGTGCGGCCACGGCCGCCGCGTCGCCTTCGGCCGGGACGACCCGGCAACGCGCGGGCGCGCCGGCGGCAATCTCGAGGAAGCCCTGGCGCACGCGGCCGAGGAATTCCCCGCCCATGCTCTCGTAGCGGTCGAGCGCCCCGCCCCGCCCCGCCACGCGCGACAACCCCGCAGCTACCGGCAGATCGAGGACGATGGTGAGATCCGGCTCGAGCCCGATCAGCCCCGTCAGCGCGGCGATCGCCGAGCGATCCCCGTCCATGCCATAGCCCTGATAGGCCATCGTGGAATCGGCGTAGCGGTCGCACACCACCCAGAGCCCCGCGGCGAGGGCCGGCCGCAGCAGCCGCGCGACGTGCTCGGCGCGGGCGGCGAAGTGCAGCAGCATGTCGGCCGCCGGCGACCAGGCCGGTCGCCCTGTCCACCAGCATGGACCGGATGCGCTCCGCACCCGGCGTGCCCCCGGGCTCGCGGGTCAGCAGCACCGGCAATCCGGCGAGCGCCAGGTCGCGGGCCAGCAGCCGCGCCTGCGTCGACTTGCCGGCGCCCTCGCCGCCCTCGAGCGTGATGAACCGCCCCATCACACACGCCGTCGAGGTTGTCTAGCTGCCGGTGACGTAATGCGACAGCACCGCCAGCGCCCGCCCCGGCAGCGCGAGCCGCGGCACGTCGATCCCCGCGACCAGCGGCACCTCCATCTGCGGCACGCCCTGGCCGGCGACGCTGAGCTTGCCGAGCACCGCGCCCTTGCGGATCGGCGCCGGGATCGGGGCGTCGTACTGCACGGTGACCTTGGCATTCTGCCGCCAGTTGCGCGGCATCGTCAGCACCACCGGCTCCGCGCCGACCAGCGGCACGGAGGCGCTCGCGCCGAGCCAGACCCGGGCGTTGTCCACCGGCGCGCCGGCCGCGAACAGCGTCACGTCGTCGAACTCGCGGAAGCTCCATTCGAGCAGCCGCTCGCTCTCCTCGGCGCGCTGGCGCATTGTGCTCCATGCCGTTCAGCACCAGGATGACTCGCCGCCCGTCGCGGATGCGCGCTCGCCACCAGCCCGTAGCCGCCCGCCTCCGTGTGCCCGGTCTTGAGCCCGTCGGCGAGCCCCTTCTGCACCAGCGGATTCCGGTTCTGCTGCTCGATATTGTTGTATTTGAACGTCTTCTCGCGCGTCGAACGCGTAGTATTGCGGGATACGTGACGATCAGGTCGCGCGCCAGCGTCGCGATGTCGCGGCAGGACATGTAGTGATCGTCCGCCGGCCAGCCGGTGCAGTCCATGAAATGCGAGTTGGTGAGCCCGAGCTCCTTGGCCTTCTTGTTCATCAGCTCGACGAACTGCTCCTCCGAGCCGGCGATGCCCTCGGCGAGCACGATGCAGGCGTCGTTGCCGGAATCGACGGTGATGCCGAGGATCAGGTCGTCGGACCGCGACCTGGCCGCCGAGCGGGACGAACATCTTCGACCCGCCCATCCGCCAGGCCTTCTCGCTCACCGGCAGCGTCTCGTCGAGCTTGAGCTGCCCCGATTTGAGCTGCCCGTAGACGATGTAGAGCGTCATCAGCTTGGTCATCGAGGACGGCGTCATCCGGTCGTCCGCCTGCTTCTCGAGCAGCGTGGCACCGGTGTTGAAATCCATCACGTAGGCCCAGCGGGCGGCGGTATCGACCGGGCCGATCGGCGTGTCGGCGGGGCTGCCGGTCGGCGCCGCATCGGCCTGCGCCGCGCCCTGCGCCCCTTTTGCGCCATGCGCGGCCGGACGGCGTCGTTGCGCGAGCGCCGGCGCGGCGATCAGCGACGACGACGGCAAGCAGCACCGAACGGCGGCCAGGCATGGCCGACTCCTCACTCCACCACGATCCGTGCATCGGTTACCCCGTTGCGCCTCGCCTGGTCCAGCGCCGCATCGGCGGCGGCGATGGAGGCGAACGGGCCGGCCCGCAGCCGGTAACGCCGCTCGCGCCCGCGCACCACGGTCTCGATCGCGGGCGAGAGGCCGGTGAGCTGCGCCGCCTCGCGCTCGGCATAGTCGCGGCGGGCGAACTCGTCGCCGCGGATCCAGAGCGAGCCCGGGCGCGGGTGGAACCTGCATCACCGTCTCGGGCAGGCGCAGCGGCGGCAGTGGGCCGTTCTGGTCGAGCGGGGGCGCCCGCCCCGGTCGCGTCCCGCCGGCGCGGCCGCCCCGCCCGCTTGCGCGACGCCGGGCGGCGGCGGCAGCGACTGCGCTCTGCACCGCCGCCTGCGGCGCCGCCTGACCGCGATCCGCTCCGCGGCGCCGTGCAGCGCGTCCGCGAGCGCGCGGCGATGGCGCCTCCTCCACCTGCACCCGCACCTCCGCCGCGCCGTTCGCGGGAATGCCGAGCAGTTCGGCGGCCCGCGGCGTGAGCGCGATCAGCCGGGCCGGATTGGCCGGTCCGCGATCGTTCACGCGGACCACCGACCTGCCGGCCGTTCTGCGAGATTGGTGACCCGCGCGATCGCCGGCAGTTGCAGCGTCTGGCTCGCCGCCGCCATCGCGTGCGGATCGAACGTCTCGCCGTCGGTGGTGAGCTGCGGATGCGCGCCCGCCATCACCGAGGCGATGCCGGTCTCGTCATAGGAGAAGCTCTGCGCCGGATAGAACCAGGCGCCGCCCTCGCCCTGCCAGGCCGGCTCCAGCACGTAGTGCACCTGCGGCTGGATCGGTGGCGGCGGCTTCGCGCATCCGGAGAGGAGCGCGAGCAGGACGCAGGCAAGACCGCCGAGGGCGCGTTCACACCACGCAATCGCCGAGCAGGCCGACGGCGAGCGCGTAGAAATCCGACGGGTTGTAGCGGCGGATCGCGCGCGAAATTCGCATAGACCATGAACGCCTCCCCGCCGGCGCCGTCCGGCAGCAGCACCGCGCCCATCACGTCCGGCCGGCTGAACGGCGTTCCGTCGGCGCGGACCACGCCGAGCCGCATCCACTCGCCGAGTGGCTTGCGGTTGTCGCGCCCGGCGAGTGCGGGATCGAAATTCGCCGGCACCCGGATCGGCTGGCCCCAGGGCTCGCGGTAGTGCCAGCCGGAGCGCGCGAGATAGTTGGCGATCGAGCCAAGCACGTCCGGCGTGCTGGTCCAGATGTTGCGCTGGCCGGTGCCGTCGAAATCGACCGCGAAGCGCAGGTAGGAATCGGGCATGAATTGCGGCTGGCCCATCGCCCCCGCGTAGCTGCCGGTCATCCGCCCGGGCGCGACGTCGCCATGGTCGATGATGCGCAGCGCGTCGATCAGCTCGGAGCGGAAGAACGGCGCGCGATGCCCCTCCCAGGTGAGCGTCGCCAGCGCCTCGACCACGTTGTAGTTGCCGGTGATGGCGCCATAGCTCGATTCGACGCCCCAGATGCCGGCGATCACCCCGGCCGTCACCCGGTAGCGCGCATCGACGGCGTAGAAGGTGCGCGCATTCTGCCCATAGGCGGCGCGGCCGTTGGCGATCTTCTGCGGCGTCACCACGCGGGCGCGGTACTGCGCCCAGGTCAGGGTGAATTCCGGCTGGTGGTGGTAGAGTTCCAGCACCTTCTGGTTCAGCGCCACGCCGGCGAAGGCGCGCTCGATCGTCGCCGAGGAGACGCCCCTCGCGCGGGCCTCCGCCGCCATCGAGTCGAGAAGCGCGGAGAAGCTCCCCTGCGCCCAGGCCGGTGCGACGCCGGGGCGGAGGTCACGGCGAGCGCGGCCGGGGCGGCGAGCAGGGATCGGCGGCGTGAGCATCGCGCTCTCCTGCCACACCCTCCCGCGCCGCCGCAATCGGCTTGGAAATCCGCCCCGCCGGGGCGAAGCTCGCGGCAGAAAGGGGAGGAACGTCGCCATGGGCATCACCGCCGAACTCTCGGCCTTCACCGCGGCGATCGCGCTCGACCGCCTGCCCGCCCGACGTCGTCGACCGCGCGCGCTTCCTCGTGCTCGACCTGGTCGGCAACATCGTCCGCGCCCGCCACGACGCGGAAAGCACCCCTCCCCTGCTCGCCGCCGCCCGCGCCCTCGGCCTCGCCGCCGGCAATTCCGGCGTGTTCGGCGATGCCGCGCGCTATACGCCGGCCGGCGCCGCCCTCCTGAACGGCGCGCTCGGCCACAGCCTCGATTTCGACGACACCCATGCCGCCGGACTCGCTGCATCCCGGCTGCCCGGTGATCCCGGCGGCGCTCGCTGCCGGCGAGATGGCGGGCGCATCCGGCGCGGACGTGCTCGCCGCCATCATCGCCGGCTACGAGATCACCTGCCGCGTCGCGCTCGCCCTGCCGGCCGGCGATCACTACCAGCGCGGCTTCCACCCGACCGCCACCTGCGGCGCCTTCGGAGCCGCGGCCGCCGCGGGACGGGTGTTCGGGCTCGATGCCGATGGCATCGCCTCCGCGCTCGGCATCGCGCTGAGCCAGAGCGCCGGCAGCCTGCAATTCCTTCAGCCAACGGCGCCTGGACCAAGCGATTCCAGGTCGGCTGGGCGGCGATGGCGGGGCTTACCGCCGCAACGCTCGCGCGCGAGGGGTTCAAGGGCGCCGCCGAGGCGCTGGAGGGAAGGCTCGGCTTCCTGCACGCCTACGCGCCCATCACCACGGCCGGAGCGCGCCGTGCAGGCGCTCGGCCGGGAATTCGAGCTGATGGCGACGGCGGTGAAGCCCTACCCCTCCTGCCGCTACGGCCATGCCGGCATCGATGCGGCGCTCGCGCTCCGCGCCGAGCATCATTTCGACCCGGCGGCGATCGAGGCCGTCACGCTCGGCCTCTCGCGCTCCGGCATGCTGCTGATCGGCGAGCCCGCGGCGAAGAAGGCCGATCCGCGCAACGTGGTCGACGGCCAGTTCAGCGGCCCGTTCGTGATCGCCTGCGCGCTCGCCACCGGCGCGATGGGCTGGGACAGCTACCGCCTGCTCGAGGACCCGACCATCCGCGCCCTGCTGCCGAAGATCACCTGCGTCCACGACCCCGAGATCGAGGCCGAGTTCCCCGCCAACATGTCCGCCAATCTGACGGTCCGCGCCGGCGGGCGGAATTCCGCCGCAAGGTGGTGGTGCCGAAGGGCGAGCCCGCCAACTTCCTCACCGAGGCGGAACTGCGCGCCAAATTCGCCGGCCTGGTCGATGCCGGTGCTCGGCGCCGAGCGCGGCGCGCGGCTCGCCGATGCGGTGCTGGCGATCGACCGCACGAGCGACGTCGCCGCGCTGATGCGCCTCGCCGCGCCGATGATGGCGGCACGGCTCGCGGGTGATTGAATTCAACGAGCGGTCAAGCTGTTGCCACAAGTCGATCCAGTTCGGGAAGCTGATCGTGGTGCAGCAAAAGCACCTTGGCGGCGGCGGCAATCGCCTGAGCGGAACCGGTGTAGGTCGAATTGGTAACAACCGCCGCCGCGGCTGTCGCGTAGAACGCTTTCGCTGCCAGAACCTCCTGCACCGCCTTGTTTCCTACGGGTTGGTTGTAGAACTTGCATTGAACCGCTACGCGGAGATGTTGTTTGGATGCGATCAGATCGGCTCCTTGGTCCCCCGTGATTGACGTGGTCTCGACGGCCCAACCAGCATCCGTCAGGCTTCTCGCACAGAAGGCTTCGTAATCGATCCCCGTCTTCGGCAAGGGGCCATCTCCGTTCGCGCCGTCCATAATGACGTCGATCAAATCAATCGCCTCTTGCTTACTCATGCACGCGCCGTCCGGACCAACTCGAGGCGTTACGACCTCCGCCACAAACTCCAGCTTCGCGCGCTGCCACGCCAGCCGATCCCGTTCACCCCAGCGCCCCACGCGTTTGGCCTCTTCTCGCCGAAGGAAGTACAGTCGGGACAGAACGCAATCGCGTAGAATCCCTTCTACTCGAACGCGGATTTCTGGATCCACGGAAACACACGGAGCAGGTAAGTCGGGTTTCAAGCGCATATTCGCGCTATTCTTACTCACTTCGGTAATACACACTATGAGCACGGCGACGCCGACCACTCCTACGACTAACAGAAAAAGCCCGAGAAAAAAGCCGGCTAACACTTAGCCCTCCGGAAGGCGGGATGATTTACAACAACGACACTGCTGGTGAGTTATCAGATCAGGCGCTCCGAGGTAAGGCTGTCCTCATCACCACCAAAGAACGTGTCGAGCGCCTCGCGGAACGCCGGCACGGCGGGATCGGCGCGGGCGAACAGGGTCATCGAGGAGCGGAACTTCATGTCGTCGGGGCTGCCGAAGATGTCGTGCGCGCTGCGGCCCGTGACGCCGTTGACGAGCTCGCGTGCATTCGATGAGGCGCGGCCCGAGCACGGGGTGCGCGAGATAGGCGCGCGCCTCGGCGAGCCAGGCGATGCCGTAACGCCGCGCGGTGCTGCTGCGGCCGAGGCCGCGGAGCTGCGGAAAGACGAACCACATCCAGTGGCTCTGCTTGCGCCCCGCCGCGAGTTCGCGGCGCACGTCGCGCATCACCGGGGCCTGCGCGGCGACGAAGCGCGCGAGGTCGAAGGGATCGTCCATGCTCGTGCATCTGTCGCACCCGTATGCGAGGCGCGGCAGCGCGCCGGTCGCGCCGCAGCGGCATCACGATGATCTGCGCGAGGAACGAGCCGAGGATCAGGCCGATCAGCGCATAGATCGCGCCGGAAAGCGTCATGATGATCTCCGGCGCGTAGGTCGAGAGCGTCGTCCGCCAGCACCGCGCGCCTGGCGCCGCCGGCGTCGCGCAGCACGCCGAGCGCCGCCGTCACCGGCTGGGTGAGCGGCGGCGATGCGCTGATGCGGTCATATTCCGCCTGGAAGTCGCGCGCGCGGCCGATCGACTGCGCGAGCGCGTCGGCATTCGCGGGCTCGAGCGGCTTCAGCGCGGCGAGCAGCGCGTCGTCGGTGTCGGCGGTCATGTGGTAGTATTGCCGCGCCGCGCTCTCGCGCTGGTCGATATCGCGCCTCGCCTCCTGCGCCACCTGCAGCAGCGCGGAGGCATAGGCGTGGGTGACCGCCGGGATCTGCATGAACAGCGCCGCCGCCAGCAGCGAGACGGCGAGAACGACGCTGTCCGAGATCCAGCGGCCGAGGAAGCGCATGGTCAGCGCGGATCAGTCCGGTGCCGTCATGTCCGGCAGCGCCGCGTCGGTGGCGAAGCGGAACACCGTGGTCGAGTGGAATTCCTGGCCCGGCTTCAGCTCGGTGGTGGGGAAGTTCGGCTGGTTCGGGCTGTCCGGGAAGTGCTGCGTCTCCATCGTGAACGCCTCGCTCTGCCGATACATGCTGCCGGCGGAACCCACCACCGAGCCGTCGAGGAAGTTGCTGGTGTAGACCTGGATTCCGGGCTCGGTGGTGAAGCAGTCGAGCACGCGGCCGCTCTTCGGGTCATAGCCGCGCGCCGCGAAGCTCAGCGCGTCCGGCGAGGGCTTGTTCAGCACGAAATTATGATCGTAGCCATGCGCGTAGACCATCTGCTGGAAGCCGCTGCGCAGCCGCGCGCCGATCGGCGTGAGCTGGCGGAAATCGAGCGGCGTGCCGGCGACCGGGGCGAGCTCGCCGGTCGGGATCAGGTTCGCGTTGATCGGCGTGTAGCGGTCGGCATTGACGAGCAGCGACTGGCCTTCTCGACCGAGCCCGAGCCGTTGCCGGCGAGGTTGAAGTAGGAGTGGTTGGTGAAGTTGACGACGGTCGGCTTGTCCGTGCTCGCGCGATAGTCGATGCGCAGCTCGTTGCTGTTGGTGAGCGTGTAGGTGACGTGCATGGTGAGCGTGCCGGGAAAGTTCCTCCTCGCCGTCCGCGCTCGTGTAGCTGAGCGTTGCCGCAACGCCGTCGGGCGTCGGGTGGGCTCGACGGTCCAGAGCTGGCGATTGAAGCCCTTCACGCCGCCATGCAGCGAGTTCGCGCCGTTATTGCCGCCAGCGGTAGGTCTGGCCCGCAAGCGCTGAACTTCCCGCCCGCGATGCGATTGGCGTAGCGGCCGACGATCGCGCCGAAATAGTTGGCGGCGCCGCGCGATCTCGTACTCGCTGCAGCGTGCGGACACGCCGAGCACGACGTCGTCGAGCCGGCCATTGCGGTCCGGCACGTCGATCGCGGTGATCTTGCCGCCGAAAGCTCGAGGAACTGCACGCGCATGCCGCGATCATTGGTCATCGTGTAGCGGTCGACCGCCTTGCCGTCCGTCGTGGTGCCGAACGCTTCCTTGTCGAGCGTCGCGGCCTGTGCATGCGCGCCGCTCATCGCCAGGAGTGCGGCCGCCGCGAGCGTCGCCCGGGTTGCGGCGCGGGTTCTGTTCTGCATGGTTTCCTCCTCAACCGAAATGGCTCCAGCCCGGGGTCGGCATGGAGATCGTTCTCCCGTCCTCGTCGTGCACCGCCACCCCGTTCTCCGGCGATGAAGCATCCGATCCGCGTCACCTGCACGCCGCTTGCGCGCGCCGCCCCATAGAGCGCGTCCTCCTGCGCCGGAGACACCGCCATCACCAGCTCATAGTCATCCCCGCCGGTCGCGATGACCGGCAGCCAGGGCGTCCGGCGGCGCGCGCGGCGGGCGACAGCGGGATGCGCGAGGCCTCGATCACCGCGCCGATGCCGGCCAGCCGGCAGAGATGGCCGACATCCTGCACGAGCCCGTCGGAGACATCCATCGCAGCGTGCGCGGAGGCGAGCGGAAAGCCGATGCGCGGTCGCGGCAAGCGGTAGCGGGAGGCGAGAAACCCCTCGGGATCGGCGAGCTCGCCGCGGATCGCGCGGAGGCCGAGCGCGCCATCGCCGATCGTGCCGGTCACGAACAGGCCGTCGCCCGCTTGCGCGCCGGCGCGGCGCACCGCCCGGCCAGGCGCGACATGGCCGATGATGGTGAGCGAGAGGCTGACCGGGCCGGGGGTCGAGGTGGTGTCGCCGCCGAGCAGGCGGAGCCCGAACTCCTCCTGATCCGCCGCGAGCCCGGCGGCGAAGGCGGCGAACCAGGCATCCGGCGTCGCGCGTGGCGCCGAGAGGGTGAGCAGATAGGCGAGCGGCGCCGCACCCATGGCCGCGAGGTCGGAGAGGTTCACGCGGAGGAGCTTGCGGGCGACGAGATCGGCGGGATCGTCCGGCAGGAAATGCACCCCGGCCACCATCGCGTCCGCCGCAACCACGAGTTCGCGGCCGGGCGGCGGCGCCAGGAGGGCGGCGTCGTCGGTGAGATCGAGCGCGCCCGCGCCGGCGAGCGGCCGGAAATGCCGCGCAATCAGCCGGAACTCGCCCGGGAGCGGGTTCAAGCGGTTCCGAACTCCGCCGGGCGGAGCTGGTGCGCGAGCCGGTCCAGCAGCCCGTTCGCCATGCGCGGCTCGTCGCCGCTGAAGAAACCGTGGGCGACGTCGAGATACTCGTTGATCACGACGCGTGCGGGTGGCCCGTCCCGCATCGAGAGCTCGGCGGCGCCGGCGCGCAGCAGCGCGCGCAGCACGGGGTCAAGGCGCGCGATCGGCCACTCCGCCGGCAGCGCGTCGGCCACCATCCGGTCGAGCCCGTCCTGCTGCTGCACCGCGGCGCGGACGATGCGGGCGAACAGCCGCACCTCCGCGTCCGGCACGCGCCCCTCCTCGTAGCCGCCGGCACCGGGCAGTTCGCCGAGGCGATGGCGGATGAACTGGTCGATCACCGTCTCCGCGCTGTCATTGTTCTGCTCGCTCTGGAACAGCGCCTGCACCGCGGCCACGCGCGAGGCGGTGCGCGGGCGCTGCTGCTGGGGATCGGGCGGGGCCTTGCCCATCACGCGGCCCCGAGGCGGCGCGCGGCGCCCACCTGCAGCAGCGCGGCGACCGCCGCCTCCGCACCCTTGTTGTGCCCGTCATGCCCCGACCGCGCCGCCGCCTGCGCGACGGTGTCGACGGTGAGCAGCCCGGTGCCGAGCGCCAGGCCGAATTGCAGCGCGACCTGCATCAGCCCGCCCATCGCCTCGCGGCAGACATGCTCGTAATGGTCGGTCTCGCCGCGCACCACGCAGCCGAGCGCCACGAAGCCCGTCGAAATGCTGCCTGCCGCGCAGCGCGATGCGGATCGCCTGCGGCAATTCGAGCGCGCCGGCGACGTCGAGCGTCTCGAACGTCGCACCGGCCTCGCGCAGGATGCGCGTCGCGCCCGCGGTCATGCCGTCGATGATCGCGCGGTAATAGGGCGCGCGCACCAGCAGCATATGCGGCGGCGGTCCTCCGCCCTCGAGGCTGGGGCGCCACCGCGAGCGGCAGCATCCTCGGTGCTCATTCCCCGGCCTCGCACTCGATCGGGCGGTATTCGACGATGTCCAGTCCGTAGCCTTCGAGCCCGACCACCGGGCGGCGCGCATTGGTGAGCAGCACCATATGATGCACGCCGAGATCGACCAGGATCTGCGCGCCGATGCCGTAATCGCGCAGCGGCTGCACCGGGCGGGGCGTCGCCTCCATCAGCTTCAGCCGCGCGGAGACCGCGTCAGGCCGCGGATCGCGGATCAGCACCACCGCGCCGCGCCCCTCGCGCGCGATCATCCGCATCGCGCCATGCAGCACCGACCATTGCGAGCCGGTGAGCAGGTCGCCGACCGGATCGACCGCGTGCATGCGCACGAGCAGCGGCGCCTCCCCGCGCGGCTCGCCTTTCAGCAGCACGATGTGCTCGGTCGGCTCGAGCGCGCTCGCATAGACCAGCACCCGCCACTCGCCGCCCTCGGCGTGCTCGATCATCCCCTCCTTGCACCCGCCGCACCAGCCGCTCGGTGCGGCGTCGATGCGCGATCAGGTCGGCGATGGTGCCGAGCTTCAGCGCGTGCCGCTGCGCGAAGGCGACGAGATCGGGCAGCCGCGCCATCGTGCCGTCATCGTTCATGATCTCGCAGATCACACCCGACGGGTTGAGCCCGGCGAGGCGCGCGAGATCGACCGCCGCCTCGGTGTGCCCGGCGCGCACCAGCGTGCCGCCCTCGCGCGCGAGCAGCGGAAACACGTGCCCCGGCGTGACGATGTCCTCGCGGCCGGATTCCGGATTGATCGCGACCGCGATGGTGCGCGCGCGGTCATGCGCGGAGATGCCGGTCGTCACCCCCTCGCGCGCCTCGATCGAGACGGTGAACGCCGTCTGGTGCCGCGTGCCGTTCGACTGGCTCATCAGCGGCAGGCCGAGCTGCTCGACCCGCTGGCGGGTGAGCGCGAGGCAGATCAGCCCGCGCGCATGGCGGGCCATGAAATTCACCGCCTCCGGCGTCGCGAACTGCGCCGGGATGACGAGATCGCCCTCGTTCTCGCGATCCTCGTCATCGACGAGGATGAACATGCGCCCGGCGCGCGCCTCCTCGATCAGCTCCTCGGCGGAGGCGAGGTAGTCCTGCAGCGAGGCGGTGACCAGGTCCTTCATCGTGCCTCCGCGAGCCGCGCGACGTAGCGCGCGAGCAGGTCGATCTCCAGGTTGACCGCATCGCCCGGGCGCGAGCGCGCCGAGCGTCGTCATCGCGCGGTGTGCGGGATGATGTTCACCTCGAAGCTCGTGCCCTGCACCGCGTTGACGGTGAGCGACACGCCGTCCACCGCGACGCTGCCCTTCGGCGCGAGGAAGCGCGCGATCGCATCGGGCGCGCGGAACAGGAGCCGCGTCGAGCCGTTCTCCGGGGCCGCGGACAGGAGCTCGCCGAGCCCGTCGACATGGCCGGAGACGAGATGGCCGCCGAGCTCGTCGCCCATGCGCAGCGGGCGCTCGAGATTGAGCCGTGCGCCGAGGCGCCAGCGCCCGAGCGTCGTCTTCGACAGCGTCTCGGCCGAGACGTCGGCGGCGAACCAGTCCGGCCCGAGCGCCACCGCGGAGAGGCAGCAGCCGGCGCAGGCGATCGAGGCGCCGAGCGCGACGCCGGCGAGGAATTCCGGCGCGACGCCGATCTCGAGCCGCATGTCGTGCCCGTCGCCGATCGGGGTGAGCGCCCGCACCGTGCCGGTCGCGGTGACGATGCCGGTGAACATCAGGCGGCTCTCCGCAATTCCGTCAGCATGTCCGGCCCGACCGCGCGCGCATCGGTGCGGACGAAGCGCGGCATGGCGTCGAGTGCCGCGATGCCGAAGGCCTGCGCCGCCGGCCAGCCATCGCCGCCCATCACCGTCGGCGCATGGAACCAGGCGATGCGATCGACGAGATCGGCGCGCAGCAGCGCCGCCGCGAGCTTGGCGCCGCCCTCCACCAGCAGCCGGGTGATGCCGGCCTCGGCGAGCGCGCGCAGCGCCCGGGCCAGGTCGATCCCGATCGCGTCGCCATCGACCGCGAACAGCCTGACCCCGGCGCCCGTGAGCGCCCGGACGCGGTCGGGATCGGCGCCCGGACGGTGCAGCAGCCAGGTCGGCGCCTCCGCCGCGGTCGCGACCAGCCCGCTGATGAGCGGCGTGCGCAGATGGCTGTCGGCCACGATCCGCACCGGCGGGATGGACGGAACCCCGGGCATGCGGCAGGTCAGCAGCGGATCGTCGGTCAGCACCGTGCCGACGCCGACCATGACCGCGTCGTGGCGCCCGCGCAGCGCATGCGCGGCATGGCGCGCGGCGGAGCCGGTGATCCACTGGCTCGTCGCCGGACCTGGTGGCGATCCGCCCGTCCAGCGTGCTCGCGAGCTTGAGCGTGACCTGCGGCCGGCCCTGGCGCACACGGCTGAAGAAGCCGGCGCCGATCTCCTCCGCCTCGGCGCCGAGCACGCCCTCCGCCACCTCGATGCCGGCGGCGCGCAGGCGCGCGATCCCCTCCCCGTCGACGCGCGGATCGGGATCGCGGGTCGCGATCACCGCACGGGCGATCCCGGCCTCGACCAGCGCATCGGCGCAGGGCGGCGTGCGGCCCCAGTGGCAGCAGGGCTCGAGCGTGACATAGGCGGTGGCGCCGCGCGCCGCCGTGCCGGCCATCTCGAGCGCCAGGATCTCGGCATGCGGCCGTCCGCCCGGCGCGGTCACCGCGCGCCCGACCACGCGCCCGTCCTTCGCGATGACGCAGCCCACCGACGGGTTCGGCCAGGTGTTGCCGAGCCCGCGGCGGGCGAGCCCGAGCGCCGCGCGCATATGCACCGCGTCCTCCGCCGCCTGGCTCATGCCGCGCCCGGTCCGGCCAGCGGGTCGGCAAGCGAGCCCAGGAAAGTCTCGAAATCGCGGGCCTCGCGGAAATCGCGATAGACGCTGGCGAAGCGGACATAGGCGACCGCGTCCACCTCCTTCAGCACCTCCATCACCTGCTCGCCGATCGTCTTGCTGTCGATGTCGGCCTCGCCCGAGGCCTCCAGCTGGCGGACGATGCCGTTGACGATGCGCTCGATCCGCTCCTCCTGCACCGGACGCTTGTTGAGCGCGATGCGGATGGAGCGGGCGAGCTTGTCGCGGTCGAACGGCACCCGCCGCCCATCCTGCTTGATCACGGTCAGTTCGCGCAGCTGCACCCGCTCGATCGTGGTGAAGCGCTGGCCGCAGCTCCCGCAGAACCGCCGGCGACGGATCGCGGCGCTGTCCTCGGTGGGACGGCTGTCCTTCACCTGGGTGTCTTCATGGCCGCAGAACGGGCAGCGCATCAGAGCTCAGTGGTCAATTGTCGGCGGGTCAGGCGTGGCGCTGATACATGGGGAAGCGGGAGCAGAGTTGCAAAACCTCCTCGGCGACGCGGCGCTCGGCGGCCTCGTTGGTGCCGTCATTGGAGGCGGCGAGGCCCTCCAGCACGGTGTCGATCATGTGGCCCACCACGCGGAACTCCTCGGCCCCGAAGCCGCGCGTGGTGGCGGCGGGGCTGCCGAGGCGGATGCCGGAGGTGATTGCGGGCTTCTCCGGGTCGAACGGGATCGCGTTCTTGTTGGCGGTGATGCGGGCGCGCTCGAGGCTCGCCTCCGCCGCCTTGCCGGTGACGCGCTTGGGGCGCAGATCCACCAGCAGCAGGTGGCTGTCGGTCCCGCCGGTGACGATGTCGAGGCCGCGCTCCCCGAGCGTCGCGGCGAGGACGCGGGCATTCTCCTGCACCGCCTGCTGATAGGCGCGGAACTCCGGGCGCAAGCGCCTCCGCCGAACGCGACCGCCTTGGCGGCGATCACGTGCATCAGCGGCCCGCCCTGCAGGCCCGGGAACACCGCCGAGTTGATCTTCTTCGCCAGCGCCTCGTCATTGGTGAGGATCATGCCGCCGCGCGGGCCGCGCAGCGTCTTGTGCGTGGTCGTCGTCACCACATGCGCGTGCGGCAGCGGGCTCGGGAACAGGCCGGCGGCGACCAGCCCGGCAAAATGCGCCATGTCCACCGAGGAACCGCGCGCCGATCTCGTCGGCCACCGCGCGGATGCGGGCGAAGTCGATGAAACGCGGATAGGCCGAGCCGCCGGCGATGATGAGCTTCGGCTTCTCGGCGCGGGCGACACGCGTCCAGCTCCTCGTAATCGAGGATGCCCGTCCTCCCGACGCACGCCGTAGGAGAGCGCGCGGAACCATTTGCCCGACAGGTTGGGCGGCGCGCCATGCGTGAGATGCCCGCCGGCGGCAAGGCTCATGCCGAGGATGGCATCGCCTGGCCTGATGCAGCGCGAGGAACACCGCCTGGTTCGCCTGCGCGCCGGAATGCGGCTGCACATTGGCGAAGCCGCAGCCGAACAGGCGCTTGGCGCGCTCGATCGCCAGCGTCTCCGCGCTTGTCCACCTCGGCGCAGCCGCCGTAATAGCGCCGTCCCGGATAGCCCTCGGCGTATTTGTTGGTGAGCACGCTGCCCTGCGCCTCGAGCACCGCGGCGGAGACCACGTTCTCGCTCGCGATCAGCTCGATCCCGTCCTGCTGGCGCCTGAGCTCGGCGCCGATCGCCGCGGCGATCTCGGGGTCGGCCTCGGCGAGCCCGGCGGTGAAGAAGCCCGTCCGCGCGGCCGCTGGCGTGACGTCGTTCATGGTACTGCCTCGGGGCTGGAGTTCGGCGCCCGCTCTAGCACGCATTTGCCCCCAGTCGCGGAACCGGCGGGGTTTGCAGCGGCAGCGGCCGCGCCCGCATGATCCGGCTCGATTTCTGCGGGATGGAGCGATGACGGTCGGCCGGTTTCCCTCGACGCGCATGCGGCGCAACCGAAGCGACGGCTGGACCCGCCGGCTGGTCGCCGAGACCGCGCTCGGGGTCGATGACCTGATCTGGCCGATCTTCATCATCGAGGGATCGGGCCAGAGACCGAGGTGGCGTCGATGCCCGGGGTGAAGCGGGTGACGGTGGACCGGCTCGCCGCCCATGTGGCGCCGGCGGCCGAGCTCGGCATCCCGGCGATCGCCCTGTTCCCGGCCACGCCTCCCGAGCGGAAGGATGCCGAGGGCAGCGAGGCGCTGAACCCCGAGAACCTGATCTGCCGCGCCGCGCGCAGGCTCAAGCGCGAGTTTCCCGAGATCGGCCTGATCGGCGACGTGGCGCTCGACCCCTACACCGATCACGGCCATGACGGCGTGATCCGCGACGGCTATGTCGCGAACGACGCGAGCGTCGCGATCCTCGTGCGCCAGGCGGTCAACCAGGCACGGGCGGGCATCGACGTGATCGCCCCCTCCGACATGATGGACGGGCGGGTCGGCGCGATCCGCGCGGCGCTCGACGGCGAGGGGCTGATCCACACGCGGATCATGAGCTACGCGGCGAAATACGCCTCCGCCTTCTACGGCCCGTTCCGTGACGCGCTCGGCTCCGGCGGCGCGCTGAAAGGCGACAAGAAGACCTACCAGATGGACCCCGCCAATTCCGACGAGGCGCTGCGCGAGGTGGCGCTCGACCTCGAGGAGGGCGCCGACATGGTGATGGTGAAGCCGGGCATGCCGTATCTCGACATCGTCCGGCGCGTGCGCGAGCGCTTCGCCGTGCCGACCTTCGCCTATCAGGTATCCGGCGAGTATTCGATGCTGATG
Source organism: uncultured Alphaproteobacteria bacterium (assembly GCA_963822815.1). GTDB lineage: Bacteria > Pseudomonadota > Alphaproteobacteria > Acetobacterales > Acetobacteraceae > CAWGJC01. The sequence goes on along the minus strand of CAWGJC010000003.1, from coordinate 613,914 downwards.
GCGGCGATGCGGAATGGCTGGCTCGACCGCGAGCGGGGCATGATGGAGGCGCTGATCGCCTTCAAGCGCGCCGGCTGCAACGGGGTGCTGACCTATTTCGCACTCGATGCCGCCCGCCTGCTCCGCTTGTAGCGCTCCGCCGGCCGGCAGGTGAACGGAGTTTCATCTCCCGTTGCTTTGTTTCTCCAGGTTTTTTGGCATCATTGGGCGTTGACCGGACCAACTGTTGATGGAGGTTGTGATGCGGAAGCTTCCTCTCGCACTGCTTGCCTCGGCCGCGATCGCGCTGCCGCTTGCCGCCCGCGCGAGGCGCCGGGTCCCGGCATCGTCCTCTATGACGCCGCCGGCACGCCGGTCGCGCTGCTGCGGCCGATCGTGGCGGCACCGGCTGCGGCCGACCCGGCGCTCGCGATGATCCGCGACGATGCAGGCGGCGATGCAGCCCGACTTCTTCCCGGCCGGCCTCTTCGCCCGGGCAGGATGCGATGCTGCGGCAGGTGATGCGGCAGATGGATGGCCTCGCCGCCTCGCCGACCCCCTCGCCCGGCCTGGTCGACGCCGCCCTCGGCGCCGCGCCGGGCAGCGCCTCGCAGGTGGTGGTGACCTCGTTCTCCGGCGGGCGTGGCGTCTGCGGGGAGAGCGTGTCCTACACCTATCCGGGGAATGGCGCGGCGCCGCTCGTCTCGGTCAGGCGAATCGGCGATGGATGCGGGCGGCCACTCCCGGGCTCGCCAGTGTGCCGGCCGCGCAGCCGGGTGCGCCCGCACCGGACATCGCGCCGGCGCCCACCCCGAAGCAGGGGCCCGCCAAAATGATCCGGGTGGACTACCGCCGACCGGCGGTCGCGCCCGCCGGCACGGCGCGGCTGACTTTGCCGCGCTGCTGTCGCGGGACGGGTCAGGGCGCCCGGCAGAGCTGCGCCTCGTCGATCACGCGCTCATGCGCGTCGACCAGGTTCTTGACCCTGTACTGGCAGCCCTGGCTCGTCACCGGCAGGAGCCGGACGATCGTATAGACGCCGGGCCGCACATTGCGGTCGAACCTGCCGGGAACGAACGACACGCGCTCTCCCGGGGCGAATTTATGCACGGTCATGTCGCGTTCTCCCGCCAGGTTCGGGCGATCGTGAGGCCGGGTGTGGCCCCGCCGGCGTCCGAACCGGGCGATTGGCGGCGGCGCGGAGCGCCGCCGCTGGCATCGTCAGGCGGCCTGGAGATTGGCCGCAGAGGTCTTGCCCTGCTGCCCGCGCTCCAGATCGTAGCTGACCTTCTGGCCCTCGTTGAGATGACCGAGGCCGGAGCGCTCGACCGCCGAGATGTGCACGAAGACGTCCTTCGAGCCGTCATCCGGCTGGATGAAGCCATAGCCCTTCTGCGCGTTGAACCACTTCACAGTACCTGTGGACATGCATGTCCCTCCGTCACGGGCCGCGCCCGCGATGGTGCGGACGCTCTACTTTTCAATTGGGGAGGACTGCAAGGCACGCGGAAGTCGAGCGAGCACGAACTCAGACAGGGTCTACCCCGGCTGAAAAGCCAGCCGTGGCACCCCCCTACACCCGCGGGCGGAGAAACGCACGCAAATAATCCGGGCGCTCGGCCGGGCTCATCCGGTGGGCCCGTTCGCCAGGAATTCGCGCACGAAGGCGATCGTCGGCGCGTCCATCAGCGCCGGGGCATGGCCCGCGCCCGGCACCACCAGCGCCCGGGCGCCGGTCGCGCTGCATCCGCGCCAGTGTGCGCGGCAGCAGCAGATCGCTGTCCGCGCCGCGGATCGCCAGCACCGGGACGCGCACGCGGCGCCACCAGGTGGCTCAGATTCGACGTCGATCGGCGCATAGCCGCGGATCGGCCGCCCGATCGCCGGGATCGTAGTGCAGCGCGACGCGCCCGTCCGGCAGCTCGCGCGCCGAGTGGCGGGCCAGATGCGCCCATTGCTCGTCGGTCAGCTCGCCGAACGGCGCATGGATCGAGCGCAGATGCGCCTCCAGCGCAGCGAGATCGGGAAATTCCGGCCACTGCGCGACGTAGTCGCGGATCCGGCGGATCGCCGCCGCCGGGATCATCGGCGCCGACATCGTTCAGCACCAGCCGCGTGATCGGCTGTTGCCGGCGCCGCCGCCACCATCATGCCGCAGATGCCGCCGAGCGAGGTGCCGACCCACATCACGCGCCGCCCGATCGCCGCCAGCAGATGCGCCAGCGCCTGCACGTAGCCGAGCGGCTCGTAGAGCCTGGGTTCCGGCAGCCATTCCGAGGCGCCGCGGCCGGGCAGATCCGGGCAGATCACGCGGAACTCGTCGGCGAGCGCCTCCGCCAGCGCGTCGAAATCGCGCCCGGTGCGCGTCAGCCCGTGCACGCAGAGCACCACCGGCGCGTCCTGCCGCCCCCACTCGCAGAACGCCATGCGGTAGAAGGCGCCGGCCAGGAGGTAGCGCACCTCGCCGCGCGCCGGCGCGCGTCAAATGATGCCCTTCGCCGCGCAGCCCGGCCAGCTCCTCCCCGCCGAGCCCGAGCAGCTCGCGCAGCACCGCGTCGGTGTGCTCGCCCAGCAGCGGCGGCGGGATGCGGTAATCCGCCGGCGTCGCCGACAGCCGCACCGGATTGGCGATCACCTTCACCCCCGCCGGCGCTCGCGGCGTGCGGCATCTCCACCACGCATGCCGCGCGCCGACCACCTGCGGATCGGCGAACACCTCGGTCGAGCTTGTTGATCGGCCCGCAGCCGATCTTCAGCGCCTCCAGCCGCTCCACCCACCAACTGCGTCGGGTGCCGCTGCATCACCGGCGTCAGCGTGTCGGTGACCAGTTGGCGGTTCTGCACCCGCGCGGCGTTGGTGGCGAAGCGCGCATCGGCGAGCAGGTGATCGAGCTCGAAATTCCTCGCAGAACCGCGCGAAGGTCGGGTCGTTGCCGATCGACAGCACGATGTGCCCGTCGGCCGTCGGGAACACCTGATAGGGCACGATGTTCGGATGCTGGTTGCCGAGCCGCGCCGGGTTCTCGCCGGTCGCGAGATAGTTCATGCCCTGGTTGGCGAGCCAGGCGACGTGCGTGTCCAGCATGCCGATGTCGATCTGCTGCCCCTCGCCCGGTCGCGTCGCGGTGGCGCAGCGCGGCGAGGATGCCGATGCAGCCATAGAGCCCGGCGAACAGGTCGGCGACCGGCACGCCCACTTTCTGCGGCAGCCCGTCCGGCTCGCCGGTCAGGCTCATCACCCCGCCCATCGCCTGGATCAGGCTGTCATAGCCGGGCCGCGGCGCGTACGGCCCGGTCTGCCCGAAGCCGGTGATCGAGCAGTAGATCAGCCGCGGAAATCTGGCGTGGAGCTGCTCGTAGCCGAGCCCGTACTTGGCGAGCGCGCCCACCTTGAAGTTCTCGACCAGGATGTCGCAGCGCTCGATCAGCCGCAGCGCCAGCGCCTGCCCCTCCGGCTTCGCGATGTCGAGCGTGACCGAGCGCTTGTTGCGGTTGACGCCGACGAAATAGGCGCTCTCCTCGGTGCCCGGCATGAAGGGCGGCGCGAAGCCGCGGGTGTCGTCGCCGCTGCCGGGCTTCTCGATCTTGATCACCTCGGCGCCGAGATCGCCCAGCATCTGCGCGCAGGTCGGCCCCGCCAGCACGCGGGTGAGGTCGAAGACGCGCAGGCCCTTCAGCGGCCCGGTGGGTTCGGGTCATGCGCACTCCTCGCGGGACGGCCCGCTTGCCGCGGCCGTGCGGGCGGGTCCATATTCGGCGGCGGCTTATAGATCGGCCCGTCAGGGAGGCAAACCCATGCTCGACCGCCCGCAGGCCACCCCGGAATCGCCGACCAACGACGAGCGCGCCCTCGCCGCGCGCGCTCTCCGGCAAGCATCTCATCGGCGGCCGCTTCGTGCCGCGCGATCTCGGGCAAGACCTTCGCGGTGGTCAACCCGGCGACCGGGGAGGAAATCGGCCGCGCCGCCGAGGGCGATGCCGCCGACGTCGACGCCGCGGTCGCCGATGCCGCGCGGGCGCAGAAGGAATGGGCGAAGACTGCCGGCCCGCAAGCGCGGCGCGCTGGTCGCGCAATGCGGCGCGATCCTGCGCGCGCATGTCGAGGAGCTCGGGCCGGCTGATCGCGCTCGAGACCGGCAAGGCGCTGCGCACCGAGAGCCGGGTCGAGGCCAACACGGTCGCCGACATCCTCGAATTCTTCGGCGGCCTCGGCGGCGAGCTGAAGGGCGAGAGCGTGCCGTTCGCGCCGAACGTGCTCTCGGTGACGGTGCGCGAGCCGCTCGGCGTGGTCGGCGCGATCATCCCCTGGAACGTGCCGATGCTGCTGATGGCGCTGAAGGTCGCGCCGGCGCTGGTCGCCGGCAACACGGTGGTGGTGAAATCCGCCGAGGAGGCGCCGCTCGCCGTGCTGCGCATCTGCGAGCTGATGAACCGCGTGCTGCCGCCGGGCTGCTTCAACATCCTCTCGGGCTTCGGCCCGGAATGCGGCGCGCCGCTGGTCGAGCACCCAGAGGTGCGGAAAGTCACCTTCACCGGCAGCGTCGAGGTCGGCCGCATCGTCAGCCAGGCGGCGGCGAAGAAGATCATTCCCGGTCACGCTCGAGCTGGGCGGCAAAGTCGCCGATGATCGTGTTCCAGGACTGCGACTTCGAGAAGACGGTGCTGGGCGCGATCACCTCGATGCGCTTCACCCGCCAGGGCCAGAGCTGCACCGCGGCGAGCCGCATCTATGTCGAGCGCCCGATCTTCGAGAGATTCGTCGACGCGCTGGCCGCCAAGGTGGACGCGATGGTGATGGGCGACCCGCTCGACGAGAAGACCGACATCGGCACGATCATCAGCCAGGGCCAGTTCGAGAAGGTGCAGGCCTTCATCGAGGAAGGCAAGCGCACCGCCGGCGCCAAGGCCCGCGCCTGCAGCGCGATGCCGAAGGATCCCGGGCTGAAGAAGGGCCTGTTCATCCAGCCGCACATCTTCACCGGCCTCGGCAACGACAGCCGCCTGGTGCAGGAGGAGATTTTCGGCCCGGTCACCTGCGTCTTCCCGTTCGACGAGCCGGAGGCGGTGCTGGCGGCGGCGAATGACAGCGAGTACGGCCTCGCCGCCTCGGTCTGGACCAACAATCTGCGGTCGGGCTCGACCTCGCGCACCGGCTGCGAGGCGGGGCTCGTGCAGATCAACCAGAACCTCGTGGTGCAGGCGAACCTGTCCTATGGCGGCGTGAAGAGCTCCGGGTCTCGGCAAGGAGGCGAGCCTCGAGGCGATGAACGAGCACTTCACCCACAAGAAGACGATCATGGTGAATTACGGCGCCTGACCGCGACCGCACCCCGGCCCCGGTCGCGGTGCCGGAGCCGCCCCGACACGCCGGAGCGACCCCTGGTGACGCGCTACGGCGCGAGCCTGCCCGGCGGCAGAACGCCCGGCTCGCCCATGCCGCCCGTGGGCGCGAACGAGCCGTAATAGGCATCGATGTCCCGCGTCCGCCGGTCGTCCCAGATGCTCAGGTCGCTCGCCGAGTAGGCGGGCGCGCCTTCGAGCCGCTGCCGGTCGAGATTGACGACGTAGCCGCCCTGCCGCTGATCGTAGGTGAGCTCCCTCCACGGCAGCGGGTGATACTGCTCGCCGATGCCGAGAAAGCCGCCGAAGCTCATGATGGCGTAGGACGCCTTCCCGGAGACCTTCTCGAGCATGACGTCGTAGATGCTGCCCAGCCTGTCTCCGGCCCGGTTGTAGACGGCGGTCCCGTTCACCTTGCTCGCCGCGATGAGCGCGCCACTGGTATCCGCGGGATCGTTCACGCTGGCCATGATGTCCTCCGTTGTCCATTGGGCGTGGTGCCGAAATCGCACACGCACACGCGCCTGGCGAACGCGGTCCGCAGGTCGGGGTTCGCCTTTATGCCGCGGCGACGCAGTCACGGTGCATCTTGCCACGCGGATGCGGCCGGGCTGTTCCCGGCCGCAGCTCCCGGAAACCGGGCCGCTGAGACCCTAGACCCGGATCGCTCTGACTGTGGTCAGTGCGATTCGGGTCTCTGCATTTGGCCTGCCGATTCACGCCCTGACCGATTCCAGTCAGGGCGATCGGAGGCTAGTGGTGCGATCCTGACGCTCGCTACCCGAGCGTCGGGTGAACCGCTCCACCAAATCAGCGGCTAGTGGATAATCCGACGGTTCTTTCCGTCGGATTCTATCCACTAGACGGCGCCGGGTGCGACCACGTTCACGGTCACCGTGATCGTCACGTTGCCCGGTTGCGGCACGTATTGGAACGAGTTCGGGGCCGAGATAACCGGCGCTCGCCGTGTAGGCGACGCGCAGCCGCGCATCCGGCAGCAGCGTGACCTGGGCCTGGCCGTGCTGGGCCGGCGATGTCACCCTGCCGCCGGTATAGACGGCGTATCCGCTGCCGCCGCTGCGCCCGCCGGTTGTTCCCTGCCGCTCAGGTCGCGGCCGCAGGTCCCGTCATTGCTGACCGTGAGCGTCACCGCGCCGCCGAACTGATTGGCGCGGAAGGTCGGGAACACGCAGGTCGAGGCCCGCTTCACGCCGGGCGGTGCCGTGCCCTGCTCCGCGGCGGCGCCGGCGACACCCGTGCCCGGTGCCATCGGCGAAGGTGCCGCCGGGGATGGTCCGGCAGCGGCCTGCGGGGCCGCGGGCGGCGGTGGGGCGCAGCCAGACGCCAGCACGAGGGCCAGCGCGGCCAGGGATACGATTGGGCGCATGCCCGCTTCCTCCGGTTTGCAACGCGGCGGCAATCGTACCGCCTTCATTTCGCGCGCACAACGGGCATGCCACCGCAACCTCTCGCCCGGACCGCGCATCTGCTCCATCCTCGTCTCGATGTCGGCCCCGCCCCAAGACGCCGCACTGGTCCTGCTCTCCGGCGGTCAGGATTCCGCGACCTGCCACGCCTGGGGCTATGGCTGCAACGACTGTCCGGCCTGCGCGCTCCGCCGCGCCGGATGGGAGCGATACCGATCGCAGCGGGCAGGAGGAACCGGGTGAGCGATCCGATCTACGAGGTCTTCGCGCTGCGCTATGCGACCATGCAGGAGCGCACCGCCGGGCAGAACTTCCTGTTCCCCGACGACCACGCCGCGCCGATGCCGATCGACTACTTCGTCTGGGCGATCCGCGGCGAAGGCCGCCTCATCGTGGTGGATACCGGCTTCGGCCCCGCCGGCGCCGAACGCCGCGGCCGCACGTTGATCCGCCGGCCCGTCGAAGCGCTGGCCACCATCGGCATCGACGCCGCGGCCGTCGCCGATGTCGTCATCACCCATCTGCATTGGGACCATGCCGGCGGCATGCCGGACTTTCCCGCCGCGACCTTCCACCTGCAGGACGCGGAGATGGCCTTCGCCACGGGCCGCTGCATGTGCCATCGCTGGCTGCGCTTCCCGATGGATGTGGATGACGTCACGTACGCCGTCCGCCAGGTCTATGCCGGCCGCGTCCGTTTCCACGACGGCACCGCAACCATCGCGCCCGGCATCACGCTGCATCTGGTCGGCGGCCATTCCGGCGGCATGCAGATCGTCCGTGTCCCGACCGTTCGCGGTTGGGTGGTGCTCGCCAGCGACGCCGTGCACTTCAACGCCAACCTGCGGACCGAAAACCCGTTTCCCGCTGCTCGTGGATCTCAAGCGCATGCTCGAGGGCTACCGGATCTGCCGCGAGCTCGCCGACGGCGAGACCCACATCATCCCAGGCCACGATCCCGAGGTCCTGCGGCTCTACCCGACGGTGTCGCCCGACATCGTCCGGGTCGGCTGATCGCGATTCCGCCCCTCCTCGACCATTCGCTAACCGGCGGGCAATTTTTGCCGGCTAGGCTGCGCCGATGCGGCTGAAGCTGTACCGGGCGGCGAGCACTGCGGAGGCGATGGCGCGGGTCCGGGCGGAGCTCGGGCCCGAGGCGCTGATCCTTGCCACGCGCCGCGTCGGCCAGGGCATCGAGGTCACCGCCGCGCTGGAGCCCGAGGAAGACATCGCGCCGCTGCCGCTGCCGCCGGACCCCGCCCGCGCCGCCGCCCTCGCCTGGCACGGCGTGCCGGAAGCGTTGGCCGCCGCGCTCGCGCAGGGCGAACTCGACCATGCGCTGGCCGCGACGCTCGCCTTCGCGACGCTGCCGCTCGCCGCGCCACGGCGCGCCGCTGCTGCTGGTCGGGCCGCCCGGCGCGGGCAAGACGCTCACCGTCGCCCGCCTGGCCACCCGGCTGGTGATGGGCGGCATCGCCCCGCTCGTCATCACCGCTGACGGCCAGCGCGCCGGCGCGGCCGAGCAGCTTGCCGCCTTCACCCGCCTGCTCGGCCTCAACCTGATCGTCGCCAGCCACCCGGTGACGCTCGCCCGCGCCCTCGCCCATCGCCAGGACGGCGCCCCGGTGCTGATCGACGCGCCCGGCACCGACCCGTTCGATGCCGCCCAGCGCCAGATGATCGCCGACCTCGCGGCCAGCGTGGGCGCGACGATGGCGCTGGTGCTCCCGGCCGGGCTGCATCCGGACGAGGCGGCGGAGCTCGCCGCCTGCCTTCGCCGAGGCCGGGCGCGTCGCTGCTGATCGCGACCCGGCTCGACCATGCCCGCCGGCTGGGCGGCGTGCTCGCCGCCGCCAGCGCCGGCAAGCTCGCCCTGGCGGAGGCCGGGATCGGCCCCGGCGCCGCCGACGGGCTCACCCCGCTCACCCCCGAATTCCTGGCCCCGCGCCTCGCCGCAGCCGCCCCCCTCCCGCGGACGCCCCGCATGACCGCACGCCGCTCCCTCCGCTCCGCCCGCTCCGGCTCCGCCGCGAGTGCCGGCCGGATCCTCGCCGTCGCATCCGGAAAGGGCGGCGTGGGCAAGACCTGGTTCGCGATCACGCTCGCCCACGCGCTGAGCCGGCGCGGGCGGCGCGTGCTGCTGTTCGACGGCGATCTCGGCCTCGCCAATGTCGACATCCAGCTCGGCCTGACCCCCGACGCCGATCTCGCCGCGGTCGCCAGCGGGCGCATCCCGCTCGCCGAGGCGGTGCAGTCGGCTATGACGCCGGCGGCTTCGACGTGCTCGCCGGGCGCTCGGGCTCCGGTGCGCTTTCGACGCCTCTCGCCGGTGGCGCTCGAATCGATGCTGGCGGCGCTCCGTGCGGCGTCCGTGCGCTACGACGTGGTGATCCTCGATCTCGGCGCCGGGCTCGACCGCGCGGTCCGCCGCATGGCGTCCTGGGCCGATGGGCTGCTGGTGCTGGCGACCGAGGAGCCGACCTCGCTCACCGACGCCTATGCCGTCCTCAAGCTGCACGCCGCCGATCGCGGGCGCGCGCCGCGGATCATCGTCAACCAGGCGACCAGCACGGCTTCCGGCGAACGCACCTACGCCACCCTGTCGCGCGCCTGCGCCCAGTTCCTCGGCCAGACGCCGCCGCTCGCCGGGATCATCCGGCGCGACGACAAGGTCCGCGAGGCGCTGCGCCGGCAGGCCCTGCTGCTCACCCGGCATCCGGGCTCCCATGCCGCCGCCGATGTGGAGGCGGTGGCCGCCGCCCTGCTGTGACGCAGCCGCAACGCTGCCCGGCATCGGCACGCAAATGCGTGCGCACGCGCAACCCGCGGGTGCATCCCGGTTTAACACGCGCATGATTGGCAACCCGTCACAGGGAGGGGGCTTGACCGAGCCGGGTCACTCCCGGACGGCGCGGCAGCCGATCGACTATTGGCTGCGCCGCGACCTGAAACGGCGCTATGACCGGGCGCTCGACGAAACCCTGCCGCGCGAGCTCGTGGACCTGATCGACGACGCGGAACCGAAGCGGCGCTGAGGCGTGCGCGCTTCAGTCCGCCTCGAAGATCTTCACGTATTCGAAGTCGCCGGGCTTGTTGTCGATGCCGATTGCGCGGCGGCGCGATCCAGGAGGCGAACGGCGCCGGGCCGGTGCTCCGGGCTGCATCAGGCTGGCGATGAAGAGGTTGTCGTCGGTCGATGGGCAGGAAGCGTCGTCCTGCGCCGCTCCCATTCCTGCTCGCTCAGCAGCGTGCCGTCGGGATCGGCCTTGCATGCGCGGCGAACTCGCCGATGCGGCGATTGAACGCGACATGCGGCAGCCTGCAGGCGGAAATCGATGCCGGCGCGCTCGATCACCGTGTTCCAGCGCCGCACGCCGCCCTCGGTGTCGCGCGGTATAGTCGTCGCGCAGCCGCATGTTGAGCGCGGAGAGCGCCGGCACGTCCTCGCTGCACGATCGCGCCGTCCTTGAGTCGCAGCACGGGATAGGTGTCGTTCAGGAGCTGGTGGTCGTCGGTCGATCTTGTCCTCGCGGTAGCGGCCCTTGAGCCCGGCATTGAACGCGTTCGCCGCATTGGTGCTGATCTCGTTGCCGAACAGGTCGAGCGTCAGCGAGAAATGCAGGTTGGCCTTCTTCTGGATCGTCGGCAGGTCGATCACGCCGAGCTCGCGCACCGCCTCGATGTCGTGCGGGTCCTCGATGCCGGCCTCGCTTCATCGCCGCGCAGGTGCGCTCGATGACGCGCGCGACGCCGGTCTCGCCCACGAACATGTGGTGCGCCTCTTCCGTCAGCATGAACCGGCAGGTGCGCGAGAGCGGGTCGAAGCCGGATTGCGCGAGTGCCGCGAGCTGCATCTTGCCGTCGCGATCGGTGAAGGTCGTGAACATGAAGAAGGAGAGCCAGTCCGGCGTCGCCTCGTTGAACGCGCCGAGCATGCGCGGCGTGTCCGCGTCGCCCGAGCGCCGGCGCAGCAGGTCCTCCGCCTCCTCGCGCCCCTCCTTGCCGAAATATTTCTGCAGGAGATAGACCATCGCCCAGAGATGCCGGCCCTCCTCGACATTCACCTGGAACAGGTTGCGCATGTCGTAGAGCGAGGGCGCCGTCGCGCCGAGATGGCGCTGCTGCTCGACCGAGGCGGGCTCGGTATCGCCCTGGATCACGAGCAGGCGGCGCAGCATGGCGCGGTATTCGCCCGGCACTTCCTGCCAGGCCGGCTCGCCCTTATGCGCGCCGAAGCCGATCCTGCGCCCCTCCACCGCGGGCGCGAGCAGGATGCCCCATTTGTATTCCGGCATCCTGATGTAATCGAATTTCGCCCAGCCGCTCCGGATCGACGCCGATCGCGGTGCGCAGATAGACGAGGCTCTCCTGGAACCCCTCGGGCCCCATGTCCTTCCACCAGTCGATATAGCCGGGATGCCAGGTCTCGAGCGCCTTCTTCACCCGCGCATCCTGGTTGAGCCCGACATTGTTCGGGATCAGCCCGTCGTAATCGACCTAAGCATATCCGTCCGGCATCGTTTCACTCCCTCGCTACACGCGCGCCCGGTCGTAACTCCGGCTTCGATCCGGCTGCCGTAGCGCTTCAGCGCGCCCGTTCTCGCCGACCGCGTTCGGGCCGCTGGAACACCCAGTTCTGCCAGGCGGTGAGGCGGCCGAAGATGCGCGTCTCCATCGTCTCCGGCCCGGCGAAGCGGAGATTGGCCTCCATCGCGGTGAGCGCATCGGGCGAGAACGAGGCGCGCTCCTCCAGCATCAGCCGAATCTCGTCGTCCCAGTCGATCTCGTCATAGGCGAAGGTGACGAGCCCCAGCGCCTCCGCCGCATCCGCATCGAGCGCCTCGCCGATCCGCGCTGCTGCGCGCGCGTCGACGCTCTCGGGTTCGCCGAGGAAGCGCGTCGGCAGGCGCGTCGAGGCCGTTGCCCATCGGATAGGCGCCGAAATTCAGCGCCGAGAGACGCAGCGTGGCCGGCGGGCGGTTGTCGCCGGCGCGCTCGCCCTGCAGCATCGCGCTGACGATCGGCCGCGAAGGCGAGTTCCGCGAGCGTGCCGGCGAAGCAGCTTCCGGGCTCGATCAGCGCGATCAGGCTGCGCGCGGTGAGATCGACGCGCTTCAGCACGCGCTTCCAGATATGCCGGATCTCGCGCACCAGCCAGTCCGATGCGTGCGCCTCGAGCAGCGCATCGGCGGCAAGCACCGCATCCGCATCGCCCTCGCTGCGGAACAGCAGGATGCCGAGCTCGGGCTCGTTGAAGCGCAGATGCAGGATCGCATCGTCGAGCTCGCGCGCGAGGCAGCAGCGGATAGAAGCTGATCGCCGGCGGCATGGATGCCGGCCAGATCGGGCGGCAGTGCGCGATCGCGGGCCGCGCAGCGTGAGCGTCCGCCTTGCGGCCGGCGCGATCCAGCGCGACATCGAGCATGCGAATAGGCGATCGCGATCTGCGCCGACCGCGCGCGCGAGCGGGTCGAGCGTGATGCCCGCCGCATCCGCCGGCCGGTCCGACTTCGCCGCCAGCGCGAGCGCGCGCGTCGCGCACCGCCTCCTCCCAGCGCGACGGCGGCACGACCTCGTCCACCAGCCGCCACTCCACCGCCCGCCGCCCGCGCACGCCCTCCTCGACCGAGCAGAACACATCGGCGCGGTCCCGCCGCACGCGGCGCTTGTCCGTCACGCGCGTGAGCCCGCCCGTGCCGGGCAGCACCGCGAGCAGCGCCGTCTCCGGCAGCGACACGCGCGAGCGGCGGTCGTCGACCAGCATGATGTGCTCGGCCGTCAGCGCGAGCTCGTAGCCGCCGCCCGCCGCCGGCCCGTTCACCGCGCGAGATCCAGGCCTGGCCCGCTGGCGCGCGCTCGCATCCTCGATCGCGATCCGCGTCTCGTTGGTGAACTTGCAGAAATTCACCTTGTGCCGTGCGAGGCGCCGCCGAGCATGCGGATGTTCGCGCCGGCGCAGAACACGCCCTCCTTGCCCGAGCGCAGCACCACCGCGCGCACCTCCGGATGCTCGAAGCGCAGCCGCTGCACCGCGTCGCGCGAGCTCGATATCGACGCCGAGATCGTAGGAATTGAGCTTGAGCTCGTAGCCCTCGAACAGACCCGCCCGCGGGATCGACATCCATGGCGAGCGTCGCCACCGGGCCGTCGAAGGAGAGCCGCCAGTGGCGGTAGCGCGCGGGCTCGGTGCTGGAAATCGATCGGGCGTCATGCCGCATCCTGGCGCACAGATCGGCGTCGCCCGCGCGAACTGCATTATATGCAGGCACTCCGCGGCGAGGCGGTGCGCCTGCACCGGCGCCTCGAGATGCGGCGCGTGGCCGATGCCCGGCAGCATCGAGCGTCCGCACCGGCGCGCGCGACCAGCCGCTCGGCCAGCCTCGGTCTGCGCCGTCGTGCCGTAGGGATCGGCGCCGCCCTGGATCTGCAGCACGGGAACCCCGATGCCGGCGAGCGCCGCCCGCAGTCGAACGCGGCCGGAAAGCGCGGGATCGAGCCAGGCGTCGTTCCAGCCGCGGAAGGCGCTGTCGACATCCGCGTGATGGCGCGCGAGCCGGCGGCGCAGATCGCCCTTCTCGTAGGCATGCCGCGCCTTCGGCGATGCTGGCGATCGCCATTGTCTTCGACGAAGTAATGCGGCGCGATCAGCACGAGGCCGCGCACGCGCGCATCGCGCACCAGCGCCGGCATGGATCGCGGCGATCGACGCACCGTCCGAATGCCCGACCAGCAGGCAGCGCCGATCCGCCGCCGCATCGAGCACCGCCGGCAGACCGTCCGTCCGCCTCGCGCTGCATGTAGTCGAGCGGCCGCGGCAGGGTCGACGGGATCGGAGCCGCCATAGCCCGCGCGCGACCAGGCGAACACGCCGGCAGCCGGTCGCCTCCGGCAAGCGCGGCGGGGAAGTCGCGCCAGAGCGCGACCGAGCCAAGCCCCTCATGCAGCAGAACGAGCGAGGGCGCCGCATCCGGTGGCGCCCCCCACCATCCGGTCTCGAGAACCTGCCCGCCGATCCGGATCGCCCCCGCCCGCATCGGCCGGGCCGTCAGCTCCCCTTGGCGAGCGCCTCGATCTGCTGCTGGCCCCAGGACACCGCCTGATCGACGGGCGTGCGGTCCACCAGCACCTTCTGCAGCACCTTGGTCAGGATGTTGGCGTCGAACACCTTGCCCGCGAGCACGTTCGGCGGGCCGGCATAGCCGTCCACGAACCCGTCCTGCGCCAGGGTCTTGAAGTTCCTGAACGCCGGATTGCTCGCGAACAGCGGCATCTGCTCGAACAAGGCTGGATAGATCGGCGCCCAGCGCCCGCCCACCTTCTCGATCACCGTGCGATAGTGATCCGGCGCATAAAACCAGCGCAGCCAGTCCTTGGCGAGATCCTGGTGTTTCGACGCCTTCGACACCTGCCAGACCCAGCTGCCGACCGCGTTGCCGCGCGTGCCGTCCGGCCCGGGGCCTTTCGGCACGCTGATCATCACGCTGTTGCCGAGCAGCGTCTTGTCGTTGTCCTGCATCCAGTACCAGATGCTCGGCGGGTTGATGACGAAGGCGGCCCGGCCGGTCTGGTAGGCGATGTTGTTGCCGCTGTCGTCCCAGGTCAGCGCCGCGTGCGGGATGGTGCGATCCTTCAGGAACATGTCCGCCGCGAACTGATAGGCGGCCCGCGTCTCCGGGCTGTCGAAGGTGACGGTCTTGCCATCCTCCGCCATCACCTTGCCGCCGAACGACCAGATCAGGTTGCGGATCTGCCCTTCCGCGTCGTTGGAGTTGCTGACCGTCATGCCGAAGCCCGCGATCTGCGGGTGCTTCTTCTGGATCGCTCTCGCGTCCTCGCGCAGCTCGTCCCAGGTGGCGGGGATCGGCTTGCCGATCTCGTCGAGCAGGTCCTTGCGCGCGAACATCGGATCGACATCGACCTCGAGCGGCAGCGCCTCGATCCCGTCCGGCGACTTCCCGACCGGAAGCTGGTTCTCGAAGATGCCGCCCGGCACCTTGCGGATGTCGGCGAGCACGTCGTCGAGCGGCACCACGAGGTGGTTGCCGATGTAGAACTGCGCGCGCTGGCTCACCTGCATGTAGGCATCGGGCGGCGCATTGCCCTGGAAGGCGGCAGCGAGCCGGTCGTTCAGCACCGTCGCCGGCACCACCACGTATTCGGCATCGATGTTCTTCGACTTGCCGAACTCCTTCACCATCTGGCCGATATACTGGTCGGCCTGCTGGTTGAACGCCTGCAGCCCCCAGACGGTGAGATCGGCGGCGTGCGCCGATCCCGCCGAAAGCACGGCCGCCAGCGCCGCCGCAATCGCAATCCGCCTCATCCTCGCCTCCCTATTTGATGCTGCCGCTCGCCAGGCCTTCGACCAGGTAGCGTTGCGCGACGACGTAGATCGCGAACACCGGCGCGATCGCGATCATCGACGCCGCCATGAGCTGGCCCCAGATGAACACGTCGCCCATCATCATGCCCACCAGGCCGGAGGTCAGCGTGCGCGCCGCATCGGTATAGACATAGACCAGCGCATAGAGGAACTCGTTCCAGGCCTGGGTGAAGGCGAACAGCGCGACGATCGCGATCCCCGGCGCCGCGATCGGCACGAGCACGCGCAGCAGCACCTGCAACCGCCCAGCGCCGTCGATGCGCGCGGCCTCGTCGAGCTCGGTCGGGATGGTGCGGATGGTGCCGATCAGCATCCAGGTGGCGAACGGCACGGTGAAGGTGAGATAGGCCAGCGAAAGCCCGGCCAGGGTGTCGATCAGTCCGCAGTTCCTGCAGCACCAGGAACAGCGGAATGAACAGCAGCGCCGGCGGCAAAAGATAGGCGGCGACGATGCCGCGCGCGACCGTCGCGCGACCGAGGAAGCGGATGCGGGTGATCGCATAGGCCGCGAGCGTGCCGGTCGCAACGGAGAGCAAGGTCGCGGTCAGCGCCACGATCGCGCTGTTGCGCACGAACAGCGGGAAGCGCGTCCTGAACAGCACCGCGGCGTAGTTGGCGAGCGTCGGCAGCTCCGGCACCAGCGTCGGCGGCAGCGCATAGATCTCCTTCTCCTGCTTGAGCGAGGTGACCGCGATCCAGTAGATCGGCAGCAGCGACCAGCCGAGCAGCACGACCACGCCGAGCACGATGACGATCGCCCGGGTCGCGTCGTTCCGCCGCCCGGTCACCATCGCCATCAGCGCACGCCCTTCTCGCGCAGCATCCGCCGTGTCAGCAGCACGATGATGCCGATGAAGATCGGCAGCACGAACACGATCACCGCCGCACCCTGTCCAAGCTCGCTCCGCTGCAATCCGTAATAATACGCGAGCGTCGGCAGGATCTGCGTGCGGTTCGCCGGCCCGCCATTGGTCAGCACATACACCGTGTTGAAGCTGTTGAAGGTCCAGATCGTCGACAGCATCACGGTGATCGCGATCACGTCGGCGATCGACGGGACGGTGATGCCGCGGAACCGCGCCCAGGGGCCGGCGCCGTCGATCGCCGCCGCCTCGTGCAGCTCGGGCGGGATCGTCATCATCGCGCCCACGAACATCATGATGAAGAACGGCAGGCCCTGCCACACCGTCGCGAGGCCGATCGAGATCATGCCCAGCGTCGGATCGGACAGCCACGACACCGGCGCATCGATCGAGGCCGAGGCCCAGCAACCACGCATTCACCGCGCCCGACTGCTCGTCGAGCAGCCAGCGCCAGCCGAGCGCCGCGACGAGGCCCGGCACCGCCCAGGGCAGGAAGGCGAGCGCGCGCACGAGATTGCGCAGCGGAAAGCGCTGCGTCAGCAGCACGGCGGCGGCGAGGCCGATCACGAGCTTGGTCGCCACCGCGCCCACGGTGAGCAGCAGCGAGTTGACGGCCGCGATGCCGAACACCGGATCGTGGAGCAGTCGCGCGAAATTCGCGAGGCCGACGAAGCGGCCGGCATGACCGACGCCGCGGCTGGTGAAGCTCGTCCAGATGCCGTCGATCAGCGGATAGGCGGCGAGCCCGAGCAGCACGAGCAGCAGCGGCAGCAGGAACAGCCAGGCGGAGGCGGCGTCGGGCAGGCCTCGGCGGATGCGGCGCGGCGGCGCGGTCAGCCCGAGGACGCCCGCGCCGCTCATCTGCGGAGCGCGCGCGGTCTTGTCGACGCCTTCGAGCAGCCCGCGCATGTAGCCGATCGCGAACAGCCGCCCGAGCGCCTCGTAGCCCGGCCGCGTGTTCGGATCGCCCTCCATCGCCGGCGCATGATCCGGGCGGATCGGGCCGTTGAAGCCGATGTCGCGATAGGCCTGCATGCAGGCGAACATGTCGGTGTGGCCCTCGTCGTGGAACGTCTCGACGAAGTTCTCGGCGGTGCCGCGCACGTCGCGGAAATGCACGAAGGCGATGCGGTCGTTGTAGTGGCGGATGAGGTCGGGCACCCGCGCCGGACTGTCCATCAGCCCGAAATTCGCCTGACAGAAGCAGATCGCGTTCGCCTCGCTCTCGATCATCGCCATCGCGCGGTCGTAGTTCTCGGGCTTGCCGAAGATGCGCGAGACGCCCATCACCGGCGAGAGCGGCGGATCATCCGGATGCAGCGCGAGCCGCACGCCCGCCTTCTCCGCCACCGGCACGACCTTGCGGAGGAAATAGTCGAACGTCTCCCAGAGCTCATCCTCGGTGATGCGCAGCCGGTTGGCGCCGGGCGCCCGCTCCGTCAGATGGTGCTCGTAGCCGGTCACTCGCGCGCCGCCGCGCCCGCGCGTCGAGGTCGAGGTGCGCGCCCAGGTGAAGAACACCATCCAGCTGTAGCAGATCACCGGGATTTCGAGCGCGCCCATGTTGCGGATGATCGCGCAGAACTGCTCGATCTGCGCGTCGCGGTCGGGGCCCCCGCGCTTCATCTCGTCCATCGGCACCAGGCCCTCGATGCCGGCGAGGTTGAGGCCCTCATTCTCGAAGCGCTTCTTCAGCGCCAGCATGTTGCCGTATTCCTCGAGCCGGAATTCCGGCCCGGGCGGCCCCAGCACGATCGCGTGCTCGACGCCCATCTGCCGGGCATGCACCCATTTCGGACCGATCTCGGTCTCCAGGCACATCGCGAATTTCATGCTGGCGCCATCCGCTTCGCTCCCCGCGCGACTGAACGCCGCGCTTGTTTGTTCAAATCTGAACTCTTATCGTTCGCATCCGAACCGTAGCCGCGGGATGAAGCGGCCGTCAAGGAGACGCACCGCGATGCCGGCGGCGCACCGCATTCCCGTCATCGAGCGCATGATGGACCTGCTCGCCCAACTCGAGCGCGCCGAGGACCGCCCCACCGTGCGCGCTCTCGCCGCCAGCAGCGGCGTGCCGCGCACCACCGTCTACCGCATCCTCAACACGCTCGAAGCGCATGGGATGGTGGTGCGCGCCGGCAGCGACGGCGGTTACCGGCTCGGCTCGCGCCTGCTCGCCCTCGCCGCCCGGGTGCCGCAAGGCAGCGAGTGGCAGCGCCTGGCCGACAGCATCCGCCCGACGCTGCAGCGTCTTGCCAGCGAAACCGGCCAGACCGCGAAGCTTTCCGTCCTCGACGCGGGCGAGGCGCTCTGCGTCGCCGTCGTGCAGGGCACCAGCCCCTTCGCGACGGCTCCCCTCCTCGGCGGCCGCTACCCGCTCCACGCCGGCGCCGCCAGCAAGGTGCTGCTCGCCGCGATGGATGGGACGGATTGCGAGCAGGTGCTGCACGCGCCGCTCCCCGCCTTCACCGCGCGGACGGTGACGGATCCCGAGCTGCTGCGCCGACAGCTCGCGCGGATCCGGCGGCAGGGCTGGGCGGAGGATGCGGGCGAGCACAGCCTGTCCGTGCGTGCGGTCGCCGCGCCGGTGCGCGACGACGCCCGCGTGATCGGCGCGGTCAGCATCGCCTACCTGGCGGATCGCCGCGCCGCGGACCGTCGCCTCTACCATGAGGCGGTGCGTCGCGCGGTCGCGGGCATCACTCTTCCGCCGGCGGCCCGCGTCGTGCCGCCGGACGGCGGCCTCAGCGCTCGGGGGTGAGAAAGCCGGTCGAGATCCAGGGGATCGCGGCCACCACGATCAAGGCGACGACCAGCGTCGCCATATACGGCCAGATCCGGCCGAAGGCTTCGTCGCTGGAGACCTTGCTGATCAGGCAGGTCTGGTAGAAGCCGACGCCGAAGGGCGGCGAGAACAGGCCGATGCCCATCGCGAGCACGGCGACGATCGCGTATTGCACGAGATGGATGCCGAGCTGCTGCGCGATCGGGAACAGCAGCGGGCCGAACAGCACCATCGCCGGCAGCCCCTCGAGCACGCTCCCGAGCACGATGAACACCAGCGCGGAGATCGCGAGGAAGCCGATCTTGCCGCCCGGCAAACCCGTCATCATGTCGGCCAAGGTCTGCGCGAAGCCGGCCTGCGTCAGCGCCCACGCCATCGCGCTGGCCGAGCCGATGATCAGCAGGATGGCGCCCGAGAGCGCCGCGGTTTCGACCAGGATCGGCACCACGCGCCTGAGATCGAAGCAGCGATAGACCAGGGTTCCGACGAGCACGGAATAGACGACGCCGACCGTCGCCACCTCGGTCGCGGTGGTGATGCCGGCGAGCACGACGTAGCGGATCAGGAACGGCAGGATCAGCGCCGGCAACGCGATCAGGAACAGGCGCCACACCACCCGCGGCCGCCGTGCGCTCGCCGGTCGGGCGCTCGCCGGCGGTGCGGAAGTAGACGAGCACTGCGAGGCCGAGCGCGGCGATGCCGGCCGGAAGCAACCCGCCCGTGAACAGTGCCGCGATGGAGACGCCGGTGACCGCGCCGACGATGATGAGCACGAGGCTCGGCGGGATCGTCTCCGACATCGCGGCCGAGGCGGCGAGCTGGGCGGCGAGCTCGCCGGGCGCCGCGCCGCGCCGCCGCATCTCCGGCAGCAGCACCGGCGCGACCGCGGCCTGGTCCGCCGCCTTCGACCCGGAGATGCCGGAGATCAGGTACATCGCGGCGATCAGCACGTAGGAGAGCCCGCCACGCCGGTTGCCGACGAGGGCGGCGAGGAAGTCGACCATCGCGCGCGCAATGCCGGTCATCTCCAGCAGCAGGCCGAGCACGACGAACATCGGCACGGCCAGCAGCTCGATCGCCGACATGCCCTGGTCCATCTGCCCGATCACCACGCCGAGCGGGACGTTGGTGGTGAAAGTGATGTAGGCGAACGTCGCGATCGCGAAGCTGAAGGCGATCGGCACGCCGAGGAAGATGCAGATGCCGACGATGCCGATGAAGAAGATCAGCAGATCGGCATTGCCGAGCGCGTCGAAGACGGGTTGCAGGAGATAGAGCGCGACCACCACCACGATGCCGATGCCGAGCACCAGCGCAAGCTCGCCCGCTCGCGCGCCGACGAAGAGCTGGCGCAGCGCGACATAGAGCAGCAGCGCGAGCGCCGCGAGCTGCCCGCCGATTTCCCACGAGCCCGGGATCTGCATCACCGGCGTCAGGATCGCCTGCTGCTGGATCGCGTAGGGAATGCCGGGGATCAGCAGGCAGAGCGTGACCACCGCGACGACCAGTGCGGCGAAGCGCAGCGCGAAGCGCTGGCCGCGCGGGCCTAGCCGCCCGAGGATGACCGTCATCCGCATGTGCTCGCCGCGCCGCAGCGCGATCACCGCGCCGAGGCTCACGAGCCAGAGGAACAGGATGCCGGCGAGCTCCTCGACCCAGACCAGCGGATGGTCGAGCCCGTAGCGCCAGATCACCCCGGCGAACAGGATGACGACTTCCACGAGGACGAGGAACGCCGCGACGAGCTGCGTCAGCCGATCGACGAAGCGATCGACGACGGAGAGAATGCCGCTGCCCGGCGAGGCCTGCACCGGCGCCCCGGCATCCATGCTAGTGCCCGATCGCACGAAAGCCTGATTCACCTCGAACCAGGCTGGAGTGCCGTCGAATGATCTGCGGCGTACCCAGATGATCGGCGACGCGCCAGCTTTCCGGGAAAGCTGCCACTAGGCGAGCGGCCCGGTGTATTTCTCCAGCGCCGACCACAATGCCGGGCCGAATTTACCCCGCCAGGTCTTGTAGAACCCGGCCTTGGTGAGCGCCGTCTGGAACAGCGACTTGTCGGGCGTGAGGAATTGCAGCCCCTGCCCCTTCAGCGTGCCCTCGAGCGAGGCTTCGAGCTTCTGATTGGCCGCGCGCTGCTCCAGCGCCTGCGCATCGAAGGTGTCGGCGACGACCTTCTGCTGCTCCGCCGGCAGGCCCTTCCAGAAGGTGCCATTCATCAGCAGCCAGTAGCCCACCCACATGTGATCGGTGAGCGAGCAGTATTTCTGCACCTGGTACATCTTCTGCGTCTCGATGTTGCCGAGCGGGTTCTCCTGCCCGTCAACGACATGGGTCTGCAGCGCCGTGTAGAGCTCGGCGATGTTGATGGTGACCGGGGAGGCGCCGAGCGCCTGGAACAGCGCGAGCGAGATCGGGCTCGGCGGCACCCGCATCTTGAACCCGTGCAGGTCCTCGGGCGTGTGGATCGGCTTCTCGGACGAGGTCATCTGCCGGAAGCCCTCGTCCCAGATCCGGTGCATCGGCTGGAGCCCCGCCTTCTGGATGTCGGCGCGCACGATGTCGCCCACCGCGCCGTCGAGCGCGGTCCAGGCGGCATCCGGCGACTTGAACGCGAAGCCGATATTGTCGATGCCGCAGCTCGGCACCAGCGTGCCGAGGATGTTGTCGCCGATCGCCATCATCTGGATGGCGCCGGAGCGGATGTTCGCGAGCATGTGGTTGTCGTCGCCGAGCTGGCTGCTCGGGAAGACCTGCACCTCGACCGCGCCTGACGTCGCATCCTTGATCTTCTTCGCCGCCGCCATCGCGTTGACCGTGGTCGGATGGTCGCTCGCGAGATCGAGGCCGAAGCGGATCACCGTCGCGCGCGCGGCACGGGCGATGTGGGGCGAGGCGAGGGCGCCCGCCGCAAGGCCGGCGGCCCCCGCCAGCAATTTCCTGCGCGCAATGCCTGACCCCATCGTTTCCTCCTGCCCGCAACCTTCTCGGTTCGTTCTGCCCCGCGTCCGAACTTCGCGTCAATCCCGGGCGACGAATACGCGTTCCTCCGAATGGCGCGGCCCTGGTCGGCCGGAGGATGGTGACGCGGCAACCAGTTCTCGGATGGGTGGCGAGATGAGCTGCATCAACCGCGCCGCCGGTCAGCCGCGGCAGAAGATCAACCTCTCCTCGCTCAACGAGCGGTTGTTGCGCCTTTCCGAGCAGACGGGCGGCTTCGGTTTCGGGATCGCCACGGAGCGCGCGCTGTTCCTCGCCGCAAGGGCCCCCGAGGGCCCGGCCGAGGTCCAGGCTCAGACCCAGGCGAGCGAGCCCAGACGCCGCGATTAGGCGCGCCATCGGCCCCGCGGCAGCGCCGGCTTCCCGTCGTCATAGGCAGAATCGCGCTTTCGTGAGATTAATCCTTGGGTAAGCCGGCGATGCGAGTCTCCTCCAAGGTGCGATCGGATCCGCCGCTTCGGGTTCGACCCGCGCCAGAGCGTGGCGCGCAGGGAGTGACATGCCCGAACCAGCCTCACCCGACGGGATGCATCTGCGGCGCGCCGATCACGGCGAGCGCTTCGTCGCCTTCGCCTTCGCCGCCGCGGATCTCGTCGTCGAGATGGATCCGGAGACGGGCTGTGTCACCTATGCGGCCGGAGCCTTCCCGGCACGGTTCGGCAGGTCCGCCGAGACGTTCGTCGGCGCGCCGGTGGCGGACCTGGTCGACGTCCGCGACCGTCCGACGCTCGACACCGCGCTCATGCTCCTGCAGCACAAGGGCCGCCTCGCGCCCCTGCTGATCCGGCTCGCCGACAAGGGTCGGACCAGCTTCGCCCTGGCCGGCATCAACTTCTCCTCGAACCGCGCGCCGCGGCGGATGTGCCTCACCTTCGCGCTGCCGCCAGTTCCCACCGCTTCGCCGCAGGGCATGAAGCCCGGCGCGCTGGCCGAGGCCGGCAAGGCGATGCTGCAGACGGGTCAGCCGGCGGCGTTCGGCATGATCGAGGTGGTGTCGGGCCTCGACGGCGAACGGCTCGACGCGGTCTTCGACACCACGCTGAAGGCGCTCGCGCCCGAGGCGCTCGCCACCGAGGTGGCATCCGGCCGGTTCGGCATTCTCGGCCTGCGCGACGGGGTCGACCTCTTCGCCCTGGCGGCGTCGCTCGAGGAAGCCGTGCGCGCCCAGGGTGGCGTCGCGACCGCGGTCGCCTCGGCCGACCTGCTCGCCGGCGGGGGCGACATCACGGCCGCGCAGGCGGCCCGCGCCATGCGCCAGGCGCTGGCCGTGTTTGCCCGCAACGGCCACGCCGCCCTCAAGGAATCCGGCTTCACCGGCGGATTCGCGCAGTATGTCGGCAGGCTGGAACGGCAGATCGGGCCGCTGCGGAAGGCGATCAGGGACCACCGCTTCGCCCTCGCCTGCCAGCCGATCGTGGCGCTGGCCGATCGCTCGCTGCATCATTACGAGGCGCTGCTGCGGCCGCAGGCGATCGATGG
Source organism: uncultured Alphaproteobacteria bacterium (assembly GCA_963822815.1). Lineage (GTDB taxonomy): Bacteria > Pseudomonadota > Alphaproteobacteria > Acetobacterales > Acetobacteraceae > CAWGJC01. The sequence continues at coordinate 590,655 of CAWGJC010000003.1, read as the reverse complement.
CTGTGCCTTCGGTGACACCCAGCAATTCGTCACCACGATCGAGATGCTGAGCCTGACGCAGGAGCTCGACCTCGCCGTGGCCACGGAAGCGTGCGACATGGCCGGGCGGGAAGTCGGTTCCATCGCCTTCAATCTCTCCGCGCAATCGATGCAGGCGCCGGCCTTCCGCGAGCGGCTGCTGCGGCTGCTCGCGGCAAGCCCGGCCGTGAAATCCGGCAAGCTGCTGATCGAGCTCACCGAAACCGGCGAGCTCGACGATCTCGGCGAGGTCGCCGAAAGCGCCAGCGCCTTCCGCGATCTCGGCATCCCGTTCTGCCTCGATGATTTCGGGGCAGGACAGTCCGACATCCGCGTCCTGCGGGCGCTTCCCGTCGATATCGTCAAGCTCGACGGATCCTACGTGCGCGATGTCATGCGCGGCGGACGCCAGCACGCGATCGTCGCCGGGATGGTGGAGATCGCCCGTGCCACCCGCGCGCAGCTCGTCGCCGAGCACATCGAGACCGAGGACGAGGCGGAGGCGATGAGCGCGATCGGCGTCGAGTTCGGCCAGGGCCATCTTTTCGGCCGGCCGGGGCCCCTTCCCTCCGCGCGCGCCGAGCCGGCCCGCATGCATCGCGCCCGTCGCAGCCAGGAGCGCGAGACCTGGGGCTGATGCTCCGTTTGGAAGCCGCACGAAGGGCGCGTTTCCCGGTCGGCACCATCCCGCTCCCGCCCGGTGCATCCGCCCGGCGACCGCGGTAAGCTCGCGTCCGATCGCGAACGGAGACGCGCATGTCCGAATTTTCGTGGCTGACGGCCGGCCACTTCATCCCGGTTCTCTGCCTGCTCGCCGTGATGGTGGCGAGCCGGGTCATCATCGGCCGGCAGATGAGCCGGCGCGGGTCGGTCGATCGTGACCGGCTGCGCGCGAGCCTCGCGGTCGAGCTCGCGGCGGTGCGCGACCTGCTCGACAACAACCTCGACCTGCTCGCCGCGCAATCCGGCTATGTGGTGAGCGGGCGCGGCTCGTTCCTGCTGTTCCGCGCGAGTGCGGGCCGGCTCGCGGTGCTCGAAGGCGAACGAGCTGGCTGCCCTGCTCGCGGCCTATGGTGCCAATGAGCGGCTGGAGGCGCTGCTTGCCGTCACCGGCAAGCAGAGCGGCCCGAGCGCCTTCCGCGTGCCCCTGCGCGACGCCGCACGGGCGGACATCCACCAGGCGATGCTCCGGACGCGGGAGGCAATCGACGCGGCGCTGCGCGCGCTGGAACACGCGAAGGCGGAGCCGCGGTGGCGGCGGCTGCCGGTGCGAGCGCTGTCTCGCGCGCTCGCGTCCGGCCGCGAGGCCGCCAATCCCGCATGAGCCAATCCGCCTGATCGGATCACCAGGCAATCTCGCCGCGAGAGTTCCCGCGGCCATGAAGTGAACGGGACGCGCGCGAGGTTGCTCGCTTCATCCCGATTTGGTTCGATCACCGGGCACGTTTTCACCGGATCAGCTCCATGATCCGTTAACATCCGACAGGCAGGATCGAAGAGCATCCTTCGATCCGAGTGAGTGCCCATGGCCCAGCGCGTCCAAACCGGCGACACGAACCCCCGCATGCGGGACCGCGCGCACCACAGGCGGCTTTCGCTTGCACTTGCGCTTCGTCTTGCCGTGCTCGGAGTTCTCGGCCTTCTCGCGCTGGTCATCTATTTCAAGTCCTCCGCTGACGAGCGCACCATCCTGGCGAACTACCGCGCGAACCTGGAAGGTCAGGCCCAGCTGGATGCAAGACAGATCCATGGCGTGCTCGAACAGATCTATCAAGGCGAACGCGTCATCGCCGGCATCCCCGCCGTGCGCGCCATCGATCGCAACGCGACCAATCTCAGCGCGGCCGACAATGGCACGATCCAGCGAATCTACGACAATCTCTTCAGTTCGCTCGCGCTCTCTGAGATCTACATCGTTCCCCGGACCCTCAACCCGGACAAGATCGATCCTGCAACCCACGAGCCGGAAGCGCCCGACATCAGCTTCGACAGCAATGTCGCGGGCGGCGGCGACCATACCGGCGATCCGAATTGGCACCACTATCCGGAGGTCGAGACCTACGAATACAGGCAGATGCGCGATGACCTCATCCCCTACATGGCGGCGCATTACCCCACTGCCGCGAGTTTCTCGGGGATCAATATGCCGGTGATCACCGGTCCGCAGATCATCACCTGCGACAACACCGTGTTCGACTTCACGCACAAGGATTCGGACCGCGTGGGCATCATCCTGGCGGTGCCGTCCTATGCACCGGACAACAAGTTCAAGGGCATCATCACCGCGATCATCCGCACCGAGGTGTTGCGCACCCTGCTGCCTGCGAGCAACGCCGCACTGGTCAATCCCACCTACGATTTCAGTGCACTCGCCGGCAAGCCAGGCCAGGCGGCGGTTTCCGGACACTACGCCGCCCAGGGCGTGCGCGACCCGGGTCTGCTGTTCTCGACCGTGATCCCGATCAAGCTGCCCGACCCGCGCTCGCAATTCCTGCTCTGGGAAGGTCGGCCGAATTCCGAATTCTACAGCAGTCCGCAGTATCGCAGCGTGCATCAGTTCGAGCGGCTCGGGATCGGTAGCCTGGCGCTGGTCGCCATCATGCTCTGGATCGCGATCGGGGTTGTGGACAAGCGCTATCTTCGCCCGGCGGCAGCCCTCGCAGGCGCGATGTCCGACCTCGCTGCGGGTCACGATGAGATCGCCATCTCCGGGCTCGGCCGCACGGATGTCATCGGCCGGCTGGCGAGCGCCCTTGGAGTTTTCCGCGAGTCCATGCGCCGCGCCGCCGCGCTCGCGGCCTCGCGTGAGCAGGAGACCGCGGAGCGCCTGTCACGTGCCGACCGCATGGAGTTGCTGATCGCCGGCTTCGAGAACCGTACCGGCGCTCTCGTTTCCGACCTGGTCGGCGCCGCATCAGGGATGGAAAGCGCCGCGCGCGCCCTCGGCGACTGTGCCGGTCGCGCGCTCGACCGTTCCGGTGCCGCGGTCGCCTCCTCCCGCGCCGTGTCGACGGACGTGCAAGCGGTTGCCGCCGCCGCCGAGCAACTTGCCGCGTCCGTCAGTGACATCAATCGGCGCATCTCGCGCGCGCACGAAATCGCCGAACGCGCCGCCCGGGAGTCGGACCAGACCACCGCGACGGTCCACCGCCTTGAGGAAGGTGCCGGCAGCATCGGCGCGGTGGTCACCCAGATAAGCACGATCGCCAGGCAGACCAACCTGCTCGCCCTCAACGCCACCATCGAGGCAGCGCGCGCCGGGGAGGCGGGCCGAGGGTTTTCCGTCGTGGCGTCGGAGGTGAAGACGCTCGCCGGGCAGACTGCACATGCGACCGACGACATCCAATCCCGCATTCAGGACATCCAGGGACTTACCGGCCGGGCGGTGAACGCGATCGGCACGATCGGCGGGGTGGTCGGGGAGATGGCCGAGATCAGCACCTCCATCGTGGGAGCCATCGAGCAGCAGAGCGTCGCGACCCAGGAGATCGCCCGCGCCATCGACCGCGCCGCCGGCGGCAGCCGTTCCGTCGCTTCCCACATGAGTGATGTCGAGACCGCCGCATCGAGCACTGGCGAGACCGCCGGCACCATCATCGAGGCCGCCCGCACGCTGTCCCGCCATGCCGACGAGCTTGCAGTCGGCGTCCGCGGCTTCCTGGAAGGCATCAAGGCAGCCTGAGCGGGGTCGCGCTCACGATCGGCGCAGAGTCTCTGGACCGGCGCTGGGCTGCCCCGCCCCGCTGGCGCAGGACGAGGCGCGCGGCATCGCTGCCGCCCTCCGGCAGCCTGCCTGGAGCGGTTCCACTCCGGGAGGCACCACTCCAAGCCGCCGCTCCGAAGCATCGGAGCGGCGGCTCGCGCGGAACAGCCCAGTGCACCGAAACCGGCACCTACTGCGCGATACAAACCTGCCATCGGGCTGCGCGCCAGTCGGCATTTGCGGGAGAGCATCGGCTGGTTCAACGCCGCTCCACGACGTGCGCCGCGTTCATACCGAATTTCGTTGCCAAGCGGGCTCTTGAACCAAACTCCGCCGGATCGTTGTTGAGGTTGAGTTGCCTCACAGCGAATTGTACCCGCGCGTCGTACCTATCGTGAGTATCATTACGTGGCCGGGGCGAGCGGGGGCGGCGTGCTTTCTGCGACCACCGCGGCACGGCGGAGCAGTGGATCACCGGAAAGGCGGCCGTGACCTGGACGCGGCTGTCCTGGCGGACGAAGAAGCGTTTCATCCGGGCAATGCTGGCTGACTGGCCTGAGCTCGCCGTTCGTATTGCGTCACGGCTGACGTAATCCTGCGACGTTTGATGGTCGAACCACGATGGGAGGAGCACAAGAATGTTCGCAAAAAGCAAAAGCCTCGCCTTGGCCGCTGCGCTGCTTGCGGGAACCTCGATCGGCGCGAGCGCGCAGACGCTCACGCCGGTGACGAACCCGGTTCCGAGCGACGGCATCGTCTATGGGTGGCTGCTCACCGACGGCACCCTGCTGCTTCAGGGCGGAAACCTGCAGGACTTCTACCGCTTCGTGCCGGACAAGAGCGGGAGCTACCTGAACGGCCAATATTATAACGCCGCGAGCCTTCCCGCGAACTACGCCCCGTACGCGACCTCGGGCGGCGTGCTGCCGGACGGGCGCGTGCTCCTGATCGGCGGCGAGTATTCGCTGACCAATTCGAACACGCTCACCTTCGATCTGACGAACCAGATGGCGATCTACGATCCCGTCAAGGACACCTGGAAGATGGTGCCGCCGCCCAGCGGCTTTGATTTCATCGGCGACTCGCCCTGGACTCTGCTTGCCGACGGGAAATTGCTGCTCGGCGACAAGCTGGGCAAGCGCATGGCCGAGTTCGACGACAAGACGGTGACAATGGACCGCAGTCTCACCCGCCGGAAAGGAGGACCGCTTTGCCGAGGAGGGTCTGACCCAGCTGCCGGACGGATCGATCCTGACCGTGAACATGACCAAGTATGGCGAGAACCCCAACGCGCAGCGGTTCATCCCCAATGACGATCCGAGGCTGACGGTGTGGGTCGGCGCCGGGAAGACGCCGTCGAACCTGACCGCCACGGATTCCAACAGCGCACGGAACCTCATCTTCGACAACGGCCAGAGGGTGTACCACCCGCCCGGCGAGATCGGCCCTGCGATGCTGCGGCCGGACGGCACGGTCTTCCAGGCCGGCGCGAACTGCCCCGTCCCGGGCCCGGTCACCGATCCGAACGCGTGCCGGATCTTCCACCCGTTCGCCCACACCGCGATCTTCGATCCGTCGACTTCGACCTGGACGGCCGGACCGGACTTCCCGGGCCAACAGGGCTCGGGCGACAGCTATTCCTCGCTGCTGCCGAACGGGAATGTCCTTCAGGAAGCCAGCGAGGGCCCCGGCGGCGATCACGACACGCGCATGCGCGCCCGCTACGCGGCGATCCGCAGCGGCGCGATCCGTCCGGTGGGCGGCGCCGGCCAGGCGCAGCAATCGTCGTGCGGCCAGGGGCTCACCTTCATGTATGAGTTCAACGGCACGAATCTCATACCCGAGCCGCAGGCCACGTTCTGTGGGCAACCCTCCTTGCTGCTGCTGCCCACCGGCGAGGTGATGATGAGCGGCCAGTATGTCTACGCGTCCACCGGCACGTATCAGCCCTCGTGGGCGCCGACGATCACGAAGTTCTCGCAGCTCGAACATCTTCGACGGCGGGATCTATAAAATCTCCGGGACGCAGTTCAACGGCCTCTCGCAGGCGAACGCGTTCGGCGACGAGTTGTCGGCCCCGACCAACTATCCGCTGGTGCGCATCACCAACAACGCGACCGGCGACGTGACCTACGCGCGCACCTACAACTGGAGCACGGCGGGCGTGGCGACCGGCTCCGCAATCGTCTCGACCTCGTTCATGGTGCCCACGAATGCCGAGACCGGCCCCAGCACGTTGCAGGTGGTCGCCAACGGCATTCCGTCCGCGCCGGTGTCCGTCACGGTCGGCATCGAAGAGTAACGCCTGAACCGAGCTTGCAGGACAGGCGCCGCGTCGCCCGGGATCGGGCGGCGCGGCTTCTGCTTTGCCGTCGTCAGCGTCCCCTGAAAACGGGGGAGCGCCGCGCCGCGAACGCAGTCAGTCCTTCGGCGTAATCCGCGCTTCGCAAAGCCTCCGCGCGCACCGCACCGGTCGCGTGCGGCGGCGGCAAGGGCAGCGCATCGGCGAGCGCGCGGAGCTGATGCTTCGCCGCGGCAACGGAGAGCGGCGCGTTGGCGGCGATGCGCGCCGCCATCGCGTAGGTGAACGCCTCGAGCTCCGCTGCCGGCACGACATGGTTGAGCAGCCCGCGCAGCCAGCGCGCGCTCGGCCGGGATCGGGTCGGCGGTCGCGAACATCTCGATCGCGAGCGACACTCCGCCGCGCAGCAGCACGTTGCGCAGCCCGTCCGGATCGTAGGGCAGGCCGAGCCGCGCCGGCGTGAAGGCGAGGGTGCAGTCCGGATCGGCGATCGCGATGTCGCAGCGCAGCGCGAGGTCGGTGCCGCCGCCCCAGGCGGTGCCGTGCAGCATCGCGATCACAGGCGCGGGAAAGTCGCGGACGCGGCGGAACAGGGCGGGAAGCGCCGCATCCGGCGCCAGCGGATCGACGCCGGGCGCGAGGTTGCGGATGTCGAACCCGGCGCTCCACACCTTCGCGCCGGGTTGCGCGCGCAGCACCACGGCGCGGATATCCTTGCCGGCGAGATCGTCGAAGGCGGCGGTCATCGCCTGGAGCATCGCCGTTCCGAGCGCGTTGCGCCGCTTCGGGTCCTGCATCCGCAGCGTGGCGACGGCGCCCTCGACCGATACGGCGAGCGGCGATATCACCAGGCGAATTCCGAGAGCACGGCTTCCGGCGACGCCGCGTGCGCGGCCGCGGCGGCGGCGAGATCGGCATCGTCGAGCCCGGCGGCGATCCCGTTCCGCACCAGCACCGCGCGGCAACCAGCCCGGAGCGCGCCGGCGATGTCGTGCTCGATGCTGTCCCCGATCCCGACGACCCGCGCCGGCGCGATGCCGGGGAGCAGTTCCAGCGCCGCCGCATAGATGGCGCGATGCGGTTTGCCGATCCAGCGGACGTGGCCGCCGAGCGCCGCGTATTCCTCGGCGATCCGTGCCGCCCCGAAGGCCAGGCCCTGCTCCGTGAGCATGGTGCGGTCCGGATTGAGGCAGATCGCCGGCAGCCCGCGCCGGGCAAAGGGCGCGAGCAGGGTGCGGTACTCGGCGAGCGGCCGGCGTTCGCCCTCGCTGCCGGCGATCACTACGAGGTCGGCCTCGTCCGCCTCGGTGACCTCGGAAAGGCCGGTGCCTTCGAGCAGCGCCGCGTCGCTGCCGCGGCTCAGCACGAGACAGGTCCGGGAAGCGGCGAGCTCCGGCATCCGCCTTTCCGCCAGCATCCGCCAGCCGACCTCGCCGCTGGTGAGCAGGTGGCCGTAGAGCTCGGGCGGAATACCGAGGCGGGCGAGCCGCTCCGCGTTCGGAACGGCGCGCTTGCCGCTGTTCGACAGCAGGACGGTACCGACGCCTGCCCCGCGCAGCCGGGCAAGCGCCTCCACCGCGCCCGGATAGGCCCGCGTCCCGTCATGGAGCGTGCCGAACTGATCGACCAGCATGGCATCGCAGCCGCCGACCAGCGCACGCAGTCCCGGCAGCTTCCGCACCGCCCGCAATCTCCTCCGCAACCGGCGAGGCGCCGGCGCTTCGCACTACCCGGCCCCCTCGCCCGCGGCAAGCCGCCGGTTGGACAGCGCGGGCAACCGGCGGAGAAGGGCCGCGGCAACATAATAACGCGGGTTATCGTAACGGACGTTCTATACGCCACCTGCCGGCGGGGAACGTCCCGCGGGAGCAGGCGTCGCCGCCGACGGAGCACGTCTGGCTGCAGGGCCTTTGGCTGGCGCTGCACGGCTACGGGTTAGAGGTGACGCCCCTGTGGTCGGCGATCTTCATGATCCGCTGACCGTTGGGTTCCTGATCGCCGGCCCGATCGCCGGATACCTCTCCGACCGCTTCGGCGACCGCCCCTTCGCCATCGGCGGCATGCTGCTCGGCGCCGCGAGCTTCGGCCTGCTGATGGCGCTGCCGGCGGATTTCGCCTACCTGCCCTTCGCGGTGCTGATCTTCCTCAACGGCTTCGGCTCCGGCCTGTTCATCGCGCCGAACAGCACGCAGATCATGAACGCGGTGCCGCCGTTCGAGCGCCGCCAGGCCTCCGGCATGTGGGCGACCACCACCAATGCCGGCCAGGTGCTGTCGATCGGCATCTTCTTCACGCTGATCATCGCCGGCCTCGCCGACGCGCTGCCGCACGCCATCACCGCCGGGCTCGCGGCGCAGAACGTGCCGGCCGAGGTGGCGCGGCAGGTCGCGAGCGCGCCGCCGGTCGCCAGCCTGTTCGCCGCCTTCCTCGGCTACAACCCCATGGGCGAGCTGATCCGCAGTTCCTCGCCGCGCCCCTGCTCGTCGGGCTGCGCTACGCCTTCACCTTCTCGATGGCGCTCTATCTGCTGCCGCGCTGGCCTTCGGGATCGGTGGCACCGCGTCGCCCAGGTGAACGAGCGCATCGGACCGGGAGTTGGCGTGCGTCAGCCCACGGCCGGATAGACGACCCTCATCCCCATCGCGTCCCCAAGCCGTGCCGCGAGCCCCTGCAGCCAGTTCTGCATCGGGCGCTCGGCGCAGACGGTGACGTTGAAGCGCAGCCATGGCGAGGCTTCGAGATGCGGGCGAAAGACCGTGCCGGGCGCCAGCATCACCCCCTCGCGCTGCGCGGCCTCGGCCAAAGGCAGCGAATCCTCGACCTGCGGAAACCGGGCCCAGACGAACATGCCGTCGGCCGGCTCGGCGAACAGTTCGAGCCCGATGCGCTCGAATGCCCGCACCGTCTCGATCCTCGCCTCGCGCAGGCGCTCGGTGAGGCGCGCGAGATATTTGCGGTAATGCCCGTCGACCAGCATCAGATAGACCAGCCGCTCGGCGAACTGCGAGGTGGTGATGCTGGTCAGCATCTTGATGTCGGCGAGTTCGGCGGCAATGCGCTCGGCGCAGGCGACGAAGCCGACGCGCAGGCTGCCCGACAGCGTCTTCGAAAAGCTGCGCACGTAGATCACGCGGTCGAGCTGATCGAGCGTGGCGAGCCGCGGCGTCGGCCGCTGCTGCAAATCGCAGAAGACGTCGTCCTCGACGACCAGAAATCCGTGCCGTTCCGCGGCCCGCAGCAGCCCGAACGCGACATGCGGGGTGATATCCGTCCCCGTCGGGTTCTGCATGGCCGATTGCGTGAAATAGATCTTCGGCCGATGCGCCGCGGCGAGCCGTTCCAGCGCCCCGAGATCCGGGCCGTCCGGCGTGCGCGGCACCCCCAGCATGCTGATGCCCTGCAGCCGCAAATTGCCGAACATGTTGTAGTAGCCGGGATCATCCACCAGCGCCGCATCGCCCGGACGCAGCAGGCACCGGCTGACCAGTTCCAGCGCCTGGCTGGCGCCCTGTGTCAGCAGGATCTGACCGGCATGCGCGGTGACGCCGATCCCGCCCAGCATCGTCGCGAGATGCTCGCGCAGCGGCAAATACCCGAACGGGTGACCGTATTCGAGCAGATGCGTGCCGTTCTTGCGCGCCAGCACGTTGAGGTTCTGGCGGATGCCGGCCTGGTCGAGCCAGGAATTCGGCAGCCACGGGCCGCCGGCCAGCACGACGGTATCATCCGCCTCCAGGAGCCGGCGGACCAGCCAGACCAACTGCTCGTTGCCCCGGTGATCCACGCTTGGCGCAGTTTGCGGCGCGGTCGTCGCGGCGGTGTAGAACCCAGCGCCGCGGCGCGACTGCAGATAGCCCATGGCGACGAGGCGATCATAGGCCTCGACGACGGTGAAGCGGCTGACATCGACCGCTTCGGCGAGCGCGCGGATCGAGGGCAGCCGGGTTCCCGGCCGCAACCGCCGATCGTCGATCTGCCGTCTGAAATCGGCCACGATCTGGTCGGTGAGCGGCTCTCCACTGTTCCGGTCGACCGTCACGGACGCCATCGCCACCTCGCTGTCGCCGCGGACTGGCCCGGTCGCCGCACCGGTACAGTCGTGCCGGTCGATGATCGAACTGTCCCTTATTGCAAGCGGAACTGTTCGGCACAGTGGCGTGGGTGTCAAGCGCCCGATGGGGAGCCGATCTAGCAAGCCAAAGGAGGAACGACATGCCGCTCATCCAGGTTCGCGTCATCAAGGACGTGTTCACCAAGGAACAGAAGCGCCAGATCATCGGCAAGCTGACCGATGCGATGGTGTCGATCGAGGGCGAGGCGCTGCGCGGGGTCACCTGGTGCGTCGTCGAGGAGGTGGAAGAGGGCGATTGGGGGATCGGCGGCAAGGCGCTGACCGCCGAGGACGTGCAGGCGCTCGCCCGCAAGGCTGCCTGAACTCGACGGCCGCCCCAGCCGAACCGGCGGGGCGACGCCGCTGATCAGGGGAGAGCGTCGGGCGGCCGGACCCCGCCCGACGCCTCCGCGGGGAAAATCTTGCCGGGATTGAGGATGTCGTCCGGATCGAGCGCCCGCTTCAGGACGCGCATCACGGAAAGCGCCTCGCCATGCTCGGCGGCGAGGTACTGCGCCTTCCCGATCCCGACGCCGTGCTCGCCGGTGCAGGTGCCGCCGAGGCGGAGCGCGCGCGCGACCAGGCGCGCGTTGATCGCCTTGGCTTCCTGCAGCTCCGCCGGATCGTCCATGTGGATCGGAATGCCGAGATGGAAATTGCCGTCGCCGACATGGCCGAGCATGCCGATGAAGAACGACGCCCGGTCGAGATCGGCGCGCGTCTCGCTGATGCACTCGGCAAGGCGCGAGATCGGCACGCAGACATCGGTCGCCATCACCCGCGCGCCGGGCCGCATCCCCATTGTCGCGTAATGCACGTCGTGCCGCGCCTGCCAGAGCCGCGCGCGCTCGGCCGGATCGGTGGTCCAGCTCCAATCCGTCGCGCCGTTCGCCGTCGCGATCTCCTGCACGCGCGAGGCCTGCTCGGTCACCCCGTCCGGCGTGCCGTGGAACTCGAAGAACAGCGTCGGCACCTCGTCGAGCGCGAGCCTCGAATGGCGGTTGACCGCCCGCACGGTCGCGCCGTCCACGAATTCCATCCGCGCGACCGGCACGCCGGATTGCACCGTCTCGATCGCCGTTCGGATCGCGCCGTCCACATCCGGAAACCCGCAGACCGCGGCGGAGACCGCCTCCGGAATGCCATACAGCCGAAGCGTCAGTTCGGTGATGATGCCGAGCGTGCCTTCCGATCCCACGAACAGCCGGGTCAGATCGTACCCGGCGGAGGATTTGCGGGCGCGGCTCGCGGTGCGGATGACGCGCCCGTCGGCGAGCACCACCGTGAGCGCGATCACGTTCTCCCGCATGGTGCCGTAGCGCACCGCATTGGTGCCGGAGGCGCGCGTCGCCGCCATGCCGCCGAGCGTCGCGTCGGCGCCGGGATCGATCGGGAAGAACAGCCCGGTGTCGCGCAGGTGGGTGTTGAGCTGCTTGCGCGTGACGCCCGCCTGCACGGTCGCATCGAGATCCTCGGCATCGACCGCGAGCACCGTGTTCATCCGCGTCATGTCGAGCGTGACGCCGCCGCGCAGCGGGATGAGATGGCCCTCGAGCGAGGTGCCGGCGCCGAACGCGATCAGCGGGACGCGATGCGCGGCGCAGAGCCGCACGATCGCGCTCACCTCCTCGGTGCTGAGCGGGGTGCAGACGGCGTCGGGCAGCCGCCCCGGATGGTAGGATTCGTCATGCCCATGATGCTCGCGGACCGCGGCGGCGGTCGCGCAGCGATCGCCGAGCAGCGCGCCCAACGCGGCAATCGGCCCGGCATGCAGCCCGTCGCTCACCGGCGTGTCCGGCATCCCGCTTCCCCCGCTTGCTCGCCCGCGCGGCAGCATAGCCGGTTTCCGGCCGCGCCGAAGGGGCGGATGTCGCCGAATTGCCGGCGGACCAGGCCTTCCGATATGCGTGGGGCATGCCGTCGAGCCGCAGCGACCAGGCGGAAGCCATCCACCCCGCGCTGATCCGCAACATCCTCCCCGAGCACGGCGCTCCGCTCGCGCTCGAAGATGCCGATGCGCTCGGGATCGCCGCCGCCGACGAGGTCGAGCGCTTCCTCGCCAACCGCGAGGATCATGCGCCGACGCCGCTCGTTTCGCTGCCCGGCCTCGCGCACGCTCTCGGGATCGGCGCGATCCACGTCAAGGACGAGGGGAAGCGCCTCGGCCTCGGCAGCTTCAAGGCGCTCGGCGGCGCCTATGCCGTTGTCCGCCTCGTGCTCGAAGCGGCCTCGGGACGTCTCGGCCGGCTCGATGTCGCTTCCTGGCGAAACCCCGAGGTCACCGCGGTCGCCGCCGGGATGACGATGGCCTGCGCGACCGACGGCCTCGGGCCCGGCGCGCGCGCCTTTCTCATCAACACCGAGGGCGCAACCGACCCGGCCCTCTACGAGAAGCTCGTCGGCGTCCCGCCGGGGGCGTGAGCGATGCGCGCCTGGCAAGGCCTGCATCGCGAGATGACGGCGTGGCGGCGCGACCTGCATGCGCATCCGGGATTAGGCTTCGAGGAGGCGCGCGTGGTGGTCGATGGGGGAGCGGGCCAGTGCCGACTTGGAAAATGCGCTCGTCGCGCATTCCGAACAGGCTCTCAGGCGAGACCGAACACCAGGATGCGGGCATCGTAGGTCGGCACGTAGAGCTTGCCGTTGGCGCAGGTCGGGATGTTGAACTTGTTGTGCGCGAACGCGATGTTCCAGTCCTGGCTGTCCCAGATCTTCACCAGGGTCCGTTGTCGATCCAGTCGGCGCCATAGGCGACGAGCCGTCCGGGCGAGATCGTCTTGTTCGCATCACCATACGGGCTGAGGCACCACAGGACGGCCGTGTCCTCGACCGCGCCGTTCGCCGACAGCGTCATCATCGTGCCCGGCATCCCGCCCGGCGACGGCACACCCGCGGAGGCCACGACCTCGCCGCAACCGCGGTAGGTCACGACCACCGACTTACCCGCGCCTTGCGCGAGCGAGAAGGCGCGCACCGGCCCGTTCTCGCCGCCGGTGAACAGCATGTTGCCGAAGCGCGGGCTCTTGTAGAACACCGGCGTCGAGTGCTGGTGGTGGGTGAAGCCGCCATAGGTGGTCTCGAGCTGCGCGGTGTCGAGCGGCGCGGTGTTCATCCCGCCGGGATAGTAGGTGAACCCGTAGGGCGGGCAGAGCAACTTGTCGTAGACGTTCGCCTGCATCCTGTCGGGCGCCATGCCGGCGAGCGTCGGCTTGCCCATATCGTCGGCATCGACCACGTAGAGGATGCCGTCCTTCCCGGCGCCGAGGATGAGATCGACGGTGAAGCCCGTGACCTCCTTCGGCAGATAGAGCGGACCGCCGGAATTGAGGTCCTGGTCGGACGGATCATCCATGTTCGTCGTATTGGTGGTGGCGGCCTCCGCCTCGCCGCCGGGGATCAGCGTATCGGAGGCGAGCGTCGGATCGGCACCCTCCCGGCCGGTATCCGTGAACGGCGTGAACCAGTCCACCACCTTCAGCCTTGCCGGCGCCCCCGCCGATCTCGGCGTGTATTGCAGCTTCAGGAAGCTCTCGCCGAAATCGGTGACATTGTCGAACGCGCCGTTGCCGGTCGCGACATAGACGAACCCTTCGTCGTCCATCGACGGCCCCTGCGCCCCCATCCAGATGCCGGCGCCGGGGTAGCGCGACGTGCTGGTGATCGCCGCCGCGACCGAGGGCGCCGTTCCGGAGGCGATGTCCGTCACGTCGCAGGCGATCGCCCAGCCCTGGTTCGTGCTGGCGCCCTCGAGGAACGAACCGCAGGCGATGAACACGGTGTCGACGCCGTTGCGGCTGTCGAACAGCAGCCCGCAGCGCTGCTTGCGCGGCACGCTGCCGAGCGTGCTGGTGCGCGTCTTGCCGTCCGCGCAGACGACGGTGTAGGTCGCCGGCGTTAGATCGAGCGGGGCGAAACGCTGCTCGCCGGTGACGAGATCGAGCCCGTGCAGGTTGAACGAGCTGTCGGTGTAGAGCCCGTCCGGCGCGCTCATCGTCACCACGTAAATCGTGCGCGTCGCCACATCGATCGTCGGAGTCGAGAGAATTCCCCAATTGTCGTTGATGAGATACATGTCCATGGCGCGCGTGCCCGGCACCGGATGCGCGATGTGCTGCGTCCAGAGCCGCTCGCCGGTGTCCGCGTCGAAGGCACACACGTCATTCGCCATGGTCGCGACGAACAGCACGTCGTGCTGTCTGCCCGTCCTCCATCGTGAGCCCGGAGACGACCAGCGGCTGGCCCTCGGTGCCGCGCGCATCGTTCTCGATCGCGATCTGGAACAGCAGCTTGATGCCCCGCTTCTGCACCGCAATCGCGGTCAACACGGTCTCGCCGAGATTGGCGCCGTCGCGATAGACGCTGTAGCTGCGGGTGGTGACGTTCACGCCGTTCGCTCCTGCCGGATGCGGCGGAGGACGGCACCGAGGAGAATGCCGAACCCGGCCATCGCGCCGCTGCCGACGGCGGCGGTGAGCGGTCCAAGCCCCCCGGCATTGCCGGCGGCCAGGTTGTCGAGGCCGAAGATGACGGGCATGGCGCAGAGCCACGCCTTGCTGCCGCGACCGGCCAGAACGACGAGCCCTGCCGCGACGGCATAGGTGAGCGCCTCCGGCGCATCCGGCCCGCGGTGCATGGTGAGCCCGCCGAGCAGCGTGCCGATGCCGTCGCAGATGCCGAAGGCGATCGCGACGAGCGCACGTGCGCGGTGCGAAAGCCGCAGCACGCCGATCCCGATCCCGGCAACGAGACTGTCCGTGCTCAGCAGCAGCGCGGCTTGCAACGCATTCATGCGTCGATCTCCCGCGGCGCGGTGTAGGTGATCGTGGCCTGCCAGGCACTGCCGCCTTCCGGCAGCCCGGCGCACATCAGCACGAGCGTGTGCCAGCCTGCCTCCTCCGCCACCGCGTGCGCGGTCGTCGCCCGTCCGGACACGCTCTTGCTCGTTCCGCCCGCGGGCGCGCCCGACGGGCCGACGAGTTGCACCGCGACCGAGGATGTCTCCGTCCAGCCCGTGGTATCGGCGGTGAGGTCGATCACCACCGGCGAGCCCTTGGCGATGAACAGCCGCGGCGAGACGCTGACCCGCCCATTGGTTGCCGGCGGAACGTCGAGATCGGCCGCGCCGAAGATCGTCTGCGTGGTCGCGCGGGAGGCGAGCGGCACCGGGCCGCCGAGCCCGCCCGGCGCCCAGCACCCGTACCCCATGCCGTTCGCCGCCGGGGGAATGCCGAAGGTCACGAAGCCCCCGCCATCGACCACGCAATCCTGCCCGTTCTTGCCGGTGTAGTCGTGCAGCACCGTGCCGGGCGCGAAGCCGGACCACACGCGCACCGTCGTCCAGTTCGGGTTCCAGATGTCGTTGCAGAGTGCGACCAGCAGGCCAGGTTCCGCGGTGCGGCGGAACACGTAGCTCCTGGCGTCGGCATGGACGACATCGGTGCCGCCATTCGCCAGCATCTGATGCACCCACACCAGATTGTCGATCCAGGGCTTCAGCCCATAGCAGCCGGGATCGGCGAGATAATCCTTGATGTAGAGGATCGGCAGGCCTTCGCCGCCGAGCATCAGCGCATAGCCCAACACCTTGTTGAAGACGATGGTGGCGAAGCCGTCGGTATCGCTGTCCATGCTCTCGACGAACGGCACCGCCTTCATCGGATCGTTGCCGATCATGCCGCGCCCGGCCATCCAGTCCATCTGCCAGTTTCCGGTGCCGGCCTGCATGCACATGGGCTGGACCATGTTGTAGTGGAAATCGAAATCGGTCGCGGAGGCACGGCCGCCGACCTGGCCGACCCACCGATTGGTGTCGTCGCGGTTGCCCGACGCATATTCGCCGAACCAGAACTTCCCCTGCGCGAACGGCGCCGAGAAGAAGGCGTTCATGAATTCGATCGCCAAGCCCTTCATGTCGTCGAGCCGCCCGCCATCGGCGCCGGCACTCCGATAGAGCCAGTCGGCGGCGTCCAGCAGCCCGTTCCACACATAGCGCGGCGGCTGGCCGTTCACCGGACAGAGCTCGTCGCCGAACGCGTAATCGTCGGGCACATCAGGCACCGGATCCTCCGGCACGCGCGGCGGCGCGCCGCGGAAGCAGGGCGGATCCTTCGGGAAGCGACCGTTGCTCGCGCCGGTCGCGCTCCGATAGCGATAGACGCCGCCATTGCCGCCCATGCGCTGATGCATGACGTGGTCGAGCAGCACGTTCAATCCGTTCGCGTGACACACGGCGACGGCGCGCTGGAACTGCTCACGCGTGCCGAACCGTGTCGGCGTTCCCTTGCCGCCGATGTCGTAATCGTCGAACGGATTGTAGCCGTCATCGCCGCTGCCGGGCGCACCTTCGCCGATCACTGGATTGGGGAACAGCACGTCGGTGATGCCGATCGTGGCGAGCTCCGGTGCGAGCGCACAAATGCGGTCGTACCACCATGGCGCGTCCTGCGTGTCGCCATCGACCGGCGCGGGAACCGCGACGGTGCTCTGATTGCTGCCGGACTGGCGGTAGTTCAGCCACATGCAGACGCGGGCGCCAGGGATCATGGGGACGACGGCTCATTCCGGTGCAACACCCGACCCGAACCTGCCGGTCGAGCGCCGCGCCGTTATGCTTCCTCCCGATCAGCCGGCAAAGAATGCCGGCGGGCGATCTCAGGTCGCCCAGCCGATCTCCCGCCGCACGGACGCCGGCGGAGGCGGGGCAACGGCGACCGGCTCGCGCGCCGCGGCGCGCGCCTTCGCGAGCCTGGTCTCGGTGCGGAACGAAAGCACCACGGCATGCGCCTCCACGCGCACTGATTTGTCGGCGAAGCGCGGCATCGGAATGCCGGAGCGCACGCAGAAGGAAATCAGCAGCGCGCCGAGTGATTCGCCCGGAAGTGCCAGTGTGCGGCCGGCCTGCCCGTTCCCATAGACGAGCCGGACGAGCCCCTCCGCCGGGTCGAGCCGGACGGCGACCGGCGGCAGCCCCGGCAGGCCGATCGATTGCGCCGCCCCGATCGCCGAGGTGATCGCCTCGACCACGCCCTCGGCGTCGAACGCGATCTCGCGGTTGTCGATGATGCTCATGCGCACTCCACGCCGGACTATTTGCCCGGACGCTGCACCATACTCCCGAACTCGTTACCGGATCGCTACCGCAGCGTCATTCCGGTCCAGAGAAGCGCCGGACGACGTTCTCGAGCAGGCGCGAGACCGGACCTTCGAACCCGTTCCGCCACAGGCTGCCGAGGAAGGTGATCGATCCCGCCGAGAACACCGCCCCGCCCGACGGCGTGTCGAAATACACGATCTCCGCCCGCTTCAGCGCGTCCGGAGCCTCGCCGGAGACGGTGGCGAGATGCGACAGCAACTCCTCCGGCACGGTCACGAAGGAGGCGGGCGGGTCCTCCGAACGGGCGAGGATGACGGCGCTTTCCGGGGTCCCGAGGGCGAGGTCCGCGCGGTCGAGCTCGAACCCGGCGGCCCCGCCGCCCGAGAGCCCGTAGTCGCCGATCACCTCTTCCTCGATGCCCTCGAACATCCAGGCGAATTCCGGGGCGAAGGAGGCGGGAAGGCGCCGGTAATGCGTGCCCTCGAACAGGCCCTGGCCGGAGAAGCCGACGCCCACCAGGCGCTGCGGCGGCCGGCGGCTACGCCGCCACAGCCCGCCGAGGGCGCCGTCGAGCTGGTTGTAGTATTCGCCGGGCTGTGCGTCCCAGGCGCGAATGCCGCCTTCGGCGCGGCGGATCTCGATCACATGCGGCAGGTCCGGCCGGCGGGCGATGCGCCAGTAGAAGCCGTTGCCCCCGAGATAGGCGAGATTTCCCCCTCGACCCAGGTGACCGGCAAGCGCGTCGAGCGTGCGCGGCGTGTGGTATTCCGGATGCGATCCGGTGAGCACCGCGCGATAGGGCGTGAGCAGCGAAACGCCCTCGTCGTCGAGGTCCTCGTCGGTGATCACGTCGAAGGCGATGCCTTTCTCCTGCAGCCAGGCGAGCAGATGCGCGTCCGCGGGGTAGTGCCGCAGCCCCGAGCCGCGCGCATCGTTGAAGGTGAGGAAGCCGGGCCGCATCGTCAGGATCGGCCGCAGGCGCGAAGACAGCGCGATGCCGCTGCCGTCACCGTGGCGGTTGTAGGTGGAGCGGCCATAGACCGGATACTGGTCGGGATTGTACGCCGCCGCGCCCCATTCCCGCATGCGCGCGAGGAACGCCGCATCGGCATTGCCGCGGGCGTGGTTCGCATAGGCCTGATAGGTGAAGGTCGAGGCGAGAAAAGCGATCCTCGCGTGTGGGCCGCCTGATTTCGGCAGCACGTAGAACGGCAGAAAGTCCTCGCCGCCGGCGCAGGTCAGGCGCAGCGCATAGGCGCCGCTCGGCAGGTCGTCCCGGATGTCGAGCCGGAAATCGGGCTCCCAGCCGCAATCATCGAGATCGTCGTCGTGGAACTGGATCGCCGCATAATCCGCCGGCGCGTGCCGCCAGCACGCTTCCGCGCCGCTCCACCGCGCCCCGACCATCGCCCGCGTCGGCAGGTTGACGAGGCGACCGTGGCGCCCTTGCGGGCCGGTGTCGGTGATCGCGGTCCCCTCGATGCCGATCGAGAAATCCCAGGCTGCCAGCGGGGATTCTGCGCACGCGAGCGGGTCCGGCCAATCGCGGATGGCGCGCGGCAGGATCGCCGGCGCCTCCAGCTTGCCGCTGAAATGCCGGCGTGGCGCGGCCGCGTTCGCGGCGGCGATGAGGACCGTGCCGGAGGACGGCAGAAGCACCCCATCGGCCGCCGCCGTCGTCACCGCCGCGCCCTCGCCGGCGAGACCGGCCTGTCCGAGCGTCACCGCGCCCGATGCCGGATCGACGGCAAGCCACAGCCGATACCAGTGCCGCGCCAGGATCGGCGCCGGACAGCGAAGCGATGCCTCCCCGTCCGGCCAGGCGAGCTGCGCGGATGCGCCCGCCGCCCCGGCCGAGAGCGTGACGACGCACCCCTCGCCTTCCTCCGACAGCACCGCCCGCGCCTCGCCGGGCGCCTCGGTCCAGAGCAGCACCGTCCAGGTGCAGGCGGCGCGCGCATCCCGCGCCGGCGTCGGCGCGATCCCGTACGAGCCCGCGTGAATCGCCTGCCGCCGTCCCGCGATCGTGCGGTCGAACCGGGACGACAGATCCTCGAAGCGCATCCCGGGACCGGCGGGATTGGGGTCGCCGCTGATCACCCGCACGAGGCGGGCGCGGTACTCGCCGCCATCGCGCAGGCTGACATGCACCGCGAGCGAGCCGCCCGGCCGCGCCGAGAAGCGATCGAAATACCCGGTCACCGGCAGCTCGTTCATGCGTCCGTCACCTTCTGCTGCGTCACCAGATGGCAGGCAGCGAGATGGCCGCCCTCCACCGCGAGCAGCGCCGGGTCCTTCTCACGGCACACCGGCATCACATACGGGCAGCGCGGATGGAACCGGCACCCGGCGGGCGGCGCCAGCGCGCTCGGGATCTCGCCCGACAGAAGCTGCCGCCTCGCCCGCGCCGCCGTCCGCCCTTCTGGCCGCGCCACCGGCACGGCGGCGATCAGCGCCTGCGTGTACGGGTGCAGCGGTGCGGCGTACAGGCGCCGCTTCGCCGCGATCTCGACGACGCGGCCGAGATACATCACCGCGACGCGATCGGCGATGTGCTTCACCACCGCGAGGTCGTGGCTGATGAAGAGATAGGTGAGGCCCAATTCCGCCTGCAGGTCCTGCAGCAGGTTGACGATCTGCGCCTGCACGGACACGTCGAGCGCCGAGACCGGTTCGTCGCAGACGACGAATTTCGGCCGCAGCACCAGCGCCCGCGCGATGCCGAGGCGCTGCCGCTGGCCGCCCGAGAATTCATGCGGGAACCGCCCGAGCATCCGCGACGACAGGCCGCAGAGTGTCAGCGTCTCCGCCACCCTCCGCCGCGTTGCCGCGTCGCCGCGGGCGCCATGGATGAGCAGCGGCTCCATCACGATGTCCTCGGCGGACATGCGCGGATCGAGCGCGCCGTACGGGTCCTGGAAGATGATCTGCATCCCGCGCCGCGCTTCACGCAGCGCCTTGCCGGACAGCGCGGTGATGTCGGTCCCGCCGAACAGCACCTCGCCGGCGGTGGGCGGAACCAGGCGGATCACCATGCGCCCGAGCGTCGACTTCCCGCAGCCGGACTCGCCCACCAGTCCCAGCGTCTCCCCGGAAGCAATCGCGAGCGAGACGCCGTCAACCGCGCGCAGCGTCCCGCGCCGTCGCAGCCCCAGGCCGCCCACCGAGAAATGCTTGGCGAGATCGCGGGTTTCGACGAGCATCATGCGGCGGCGATCGCCGGCAGCTCACCCGTGCGGATGCAGGCGGCGCGGTGCCCGGCCTCCACCGGCAGCAGCGGCGGCTGGGCCGCCGTGCAGGCGGCGATGCAATAGGGGCAGCGCGGCGCGAAGCGGCACCCGGCGGGGCGGTGGCCCGGTTCCGGCATCGCGCCGCGGATCGCGAGCAGCCGCGTCCGCTCCGCCTCGATCGAGGGGACGCATTCGAGCAGCCCACGCGTGTAGGGGTGCGAAGGCTGCGCAAACAGCCGCGCCACCGGCGCCTCCTCGACCACGCGGCCAGCATACATCACCATCACGCGGTCGGCGGTCTCGGCGATCACGCCCATGTTGTGGGTGATGATCAGCACCGCCATGCCGAACTCGTCGCGCAGATCGAGCAGCAGGTCGAGGATCTGCGCCTGGATCGTTACGTCGAGCGCGGTCGTGGGCTCGTCCGCGATCAGGAGACGCGGCCGGCAGGAGAGCGCGATCGCCAGCATGACGCGCTGCCGCTGCCCGCCGGAGAGCTCGTGCGGATAGGCGCCGAGCCGGCTCGCGGCGGAGGGAATGCCGACCTTCTCCAGCATCTCGACGGCGCGCGCCCGCTGCGCCCTCGGCCCGATCCGCTCATGCGCGCGCAGCGTTTCCATGATCTGCTCGCCGATGCTGAGAATCGGGTTGAGCGAGGTCATCGGCTCCTGGAACACCATCGCGATGCCGGGCCCGCGGATGCGCCGCATGGCGGCGTCGGAGAGCCGGGTCAGCTCCTGCCCGGCGAAGCGGATGCTGCCGCCGGCGACGCGCGCGGGCGGCGACGGCAGGAGGCCCATGATGGTGAGCGCGGTGACGCTCTTGCCGCTGCCGGACTCGCCAACGATGCCGAGCACCTCCCCGGGATCGAGCGCGAGATCGACCTCCTCCACCGCACTCACCTCGCCGTGCCCGACCCGGAACGCGGTGGTGAGATCGCGAACCTCCAGCAGGCTCATTGCTGGATGCGCAGGCGCGGATCCAGCACGTCGCGCAATCCGTCCCCGAGCAGGTTGAGGCCGAGCACCGTCACCATGAGCGCCGCGCCGGGGATCGAGATGATCCAGGGCGCGTCCACCATGTATTGCCGCCCCTCCGCCATGATGTTGCCCCAGGTCGGCGTCGGCGGCACCGCGCCCAGGCCAAGGAAGCTCAGCGTCGCCTCCGCCAGCACCGCATAGGCGAACAGGAAGCTCAACTGCACGATCAGCGGCGCCATCGCATTCGGCACGATGTGGCGGCGGATGATGCGCCAGTGCCCGGCGCCGGCGGCAATCGCCGCCTGCACGTATTCCATCTCGCGCAGCACGATCACCGAGGCGCGCACGATGCGGGCGGTGCGCGGGACGTAGACGATCGAGAGTGCCAGGATGACGTCCGATACCGAAGGGCCGAACACGGCGGTGACGCCGATCGCGAGCAGGATCGCGGGAAACGCCATGAGCGCGTCGTTGACCCGCATGAGGATGTTGTCGACCCGGCGGAAATATCCGGCGACGGCGCCGATCAGCGTGCCGAACACCGCGTTGGCGACCACCACCGCGGCGCCGATCTCGACCGAGAGGCGTGCCCCCCAGACCACTCGCGAATAGAGGCTGCGGCCGAAATTGTCGGTGCCGAACAGATGATCCCAGCTCGGCGGCAGGAACTTGTCGCGCATGCGCAGCCGGTTGGGATCGGCATCCGTCAGCCAGGGCGCCAGCAGCGCGACCAGCAGCACGAGCAGCGTCAGCGCGAGCCCGGTCAGGAACAGCCGGTGATGCAGCAGGCGCTGCAGAGTCTGCAGCGCGAGCCGCCCGCGTTGCCGACCGACGGCCTCCGCAAGGGGCTCCGAGAGAGCGTCAGGAGGCGCCATAGCGCACTCGCGGATCCAGTATCGCGTAGCAGCAGGTCGATGCCGATATTCACCAGCACGAGCAGCGCGGTGACGATCAGCAGCCCGCCCTGCACCATCGGATAGTCGCGGTTCAGCACCGCCTGCGTCAGCAGTTGGCCGATGCCGGGAATGGAGAACACCGTCTCGGTCACCACCGAACCCGAGATCAGCAGCGTGATGACGATGCCGATCACCGTCACGATCGGGATCAGCGCATTGGCGAGCGCGTGCTTGATCACCACCGCGCCGCGCCGCAGACCCTTGGCACGCGCGGTGCGGATGTAGTCCTGCCGCAGCACCTCGAGCATGGTCGAGCGGGTGATGCGCGCGAGCAGGCCCATCTGCAGCGCCGCGAGCGAGATCGCCGGCATCGTCGAGGTCCGGAACCAGCCGACCGGATCACCCACAGCGGCACATAGCCGCCGGTCGGCAGCCAGCCGAGCTTCACCGCGAACAGGATGATCATCAGCAGGCCGAGCCAGAAATTCGGCACCGAGATGCCGATCAGCGACAGCACCATCGCCGCCTGGTCGGTCATCGTGTTCTGCCGCAGCGCCGCCAGCACGCCGCTCACCAGCCCGACGATCAGCGTCAAGACCAGCGCGTAGGCGGAGAGCAGCAGGGTCACCGGCAGGCGCTGGAACGTCGCCTCCGCCACCGGCTGGCCGAGCAGGATCGAGCGGCCGAGATCGCCATGCAGCAGGTTGCCGTACCAGCGGATGAGCTGCACCGAGGAAGGGCTGGTCGAGGCCGAGATCGTGCCGGATCGCGGCGATCATCTGCGGCGTCGCGGAGAGCCCCGCGATTGCGGCGGAGGGATCTCCGGGCACCAGGTGGATCATGGCGAAGGTGATCAGGCTGACGATCAGCAGGATCGGCACGGCGCCGCCGAGGCGCCGCAGGACGATGCCGGTCACGAGCCGAAGCCCGGTCATTTCCCCTCGAACCAGACGTTCGACATGCGCGGAATGCGGAACGGCACGAAGCCCTTCACGTTCGCCCGCACCGCCTGCACCTTGGTGAGCGAGCCGAACGGGAACGCGTAGGCCTTGTCCAGGATCACCGTCTGCGCCTTGACGAACCCGTCCTGCCGTCCCTGCGCCGTGGTGGCCTGGTTCATCTCCTGCCAGGCCGCGAGCAGATCGGGATCGTCCTTGCCGCCCTTCGGCATGTAGGCGGCACCGGGGTTGACCATGAACTGGATGGTGTCGAGGCCGCCGAGGGCCGGCTGCGTGCCCCAGCCGGTGAAGAACAGGTTCCAGCCGGTGTCCGGCTTCAGCGCCATCTGCACCGAGGTCGGCCAGTCCACCACCTTGAGCTGCGCGTTGATGCCGATGGACTGCATCTGCTGCTGCACGACCAGCGCGGAATTGTACATCGGCGGGTAGTCCTTGTCGGTCAGCAGGACCACCGGCTCGCCCTTGTAGCCCGACTTCGCCAGGTATTTCTTCGCCAGCGCCGGATCATGGAGGTCGTAGGTCTCCTTGCCGGCATCGCTGTAGTCGGGCTGGTTCGGGTACTGGAAGCCGACATTCAGGCGGTAATTCCCGTCCGACGCCGCATCCATGATATCGTCCATGTTGAGCGCGGCCTGCACCGCCTTCCGGAAATCGAGATTGTCGGTTGGCGGCTGCGAGACGTTTGGCAGCGCGATCTGGATCCACCAGTTCTTCAGCGGCAGCAGCGTGATGTCCTTGTTCTTCTTGAGATCGGCGAGCGATTTCGTCGGCACGTCCTCGACACCCTGCAGCTCGCCGGTCTGCAGTCCGGCGACGCGGGCGCCCGGCTCGGTGGTGATGCGGAAGGTGACGGTGTCGAAGCAGGCCTGCTTGTAGCCGCCGAAGCCGGTGCGCTGCTCGAAATGCGGGTTCGGCGTGTAGTCGGGGTTGCGCTTCAGCTTGACGAAGCTGCCCGGCACGAACTGCACGAGCTCCCACGGCCCGGTGCCGATCGTCCTCAGCTGCATCGGCGGTGCGTTCGCCTCCTCCGCCGGCACGATGACGGCCGGGATGCTGAACGAGCTCAGCTGCTCGATGAAGGTCGGCTGCGCCCGCTTCATGTGGATGACGAAGGTATCGGGATCGGTCGCCTCCCAGTGATCGACATTGGCGAACATGGTCCGCGCCAGACCGAACTTGTTGTAGCGGTCGAACGAAGCCAGCACGTCGGCCGAGGTCATCGGTTTGCCGTTGTGGAACTTCACCCCCTGCCGCAACTTGAACGTGTAGGTCATGCCGTCGGAAGACATCGTGTAGCTGTCGGCGAGATCGACGATCGGGTGGTTGTTCTCGTCGCGCGTCAGCAGCGCCTCGAAGATGTTCATCGCGATGTTGCGTGTGCTGATCGTGCTCGACGTCATCTGATCGAGGCTGTTGACGTTCGCCTCCTGGCCGAAGGTGAAGTCCCCGCCGACATGCGGGCACTTGAACGGCTCCGCGCGGGCCGGCAGCGTTCCGAGAACCAGGCCGGCCGCAAGCCCCAAGGCGGCAATATCCGCCGCCACACCAGATGCGCGCATCGGCCTATCCTCCCCGCCTCGATCCGGCATCCTTGGGGCCGGCCCGCGGGTCGTCAAGCCGTATCTGCGTCGAACCCGCGACGCCGGGTTTCGGCCAAGCGCCGGCTATCGGCCAGCCCGTCGGCCAACGCTTATCGCCAGGTGTTGCGCAGGCGCGCACGCCGCCACAGCACCACCAGAACGACCACCACGAGCGCGAGCAGCAGCAGCTGCGGCAGGGTGAGGAAGCGGAAGATGCGGAACAGGACGCTGAACAGCAGCACGCGCACGAAGATGCCGCCGAAGCCGCCGCCCATGCCGCCGCCGAAATGCGGCGCCATGCCCATCATGTGCGGATAGCCCTGCTGCCAGGCGGCAAGCAGGATGTCGTGCGACGGGCCGCTCATCGCGGCGCCCGCGCAGCGCGAGCATGCATCGTTCGGCCTCCCGGCATCGGATCGACCTCGGCTGTAGCACGATGGGCCGGCGGGCGGAAACCGACCCTTCGCCTCCCCGACGGGCAACGCGGCCGGCACCTCGGGACGCGCAGCCGGCCTCGCCGGTGACGGTTCGCGCGCCGCCTTGCGCGCCTCGCGGAAGGCTGCGAGCGTCCGCGGAGAGCGGGGGTCGGACAAATGGAGTTCTCGGGAAAACGGGTGCTGGTGGCGGGCGGGAGCCGCGGCATCGGCCGGGCGATCGCGCTCGGCTTCGCCCGCGCCGGCGCCGCGGTGTTCGTCTGCGCGCGCGGCGCGGAGGCGCTCGAGCGGACGCGCGCCGAGATCGCCGCCCACGGCGTGGCGGCGCACGCCTCCGCCTGCGACCTCGCCGAGGCCGGCGCGATCGCCGCGATGGTGCCGGCCGCCGCCGCCCTGCTCGGCGGCATCGACGTGCTGGTGAACAACGCCTCCGGCTTCGGCTCGACCGATGACGAGGCGGGCTGGGCCGCCGGCTTCGCGGTCGACGTCATGGCGATCGTGCGCGCCAGCAAGGCCGCGCTGCCCTGGCTCGAACGGTCGAAGGGGAGCATCGTCAACATCTCGTCGATCTCGGGGTTGCGCGGCTCGGCGCGCTCCGCCGCCGTACGGCGCGGTGAAGGCGGCCTCGATGCACTACACGCGTAGTCAGGCCCTGGCCCTCGCGCCGAAGGGCGTTCGCGTGAACTGCGTCGCGCCCGGCTCGATCGAATTCCCGGGCGGCAGCTGGGAGAAGCGCCGGCTCGAGGGCGCGCCCATCTACAAGAGCACGCTGGAGAGCATCCCGTTCGGCCGCCTCGGCACGCCGGAGGAGATCGCCGATGTCGTGCTGTTCCTCGCCTCCCCCGCCGCGCGCTGGGTCACCGGACAGACCCTTGCGGTGGATGGCGGCCAGTACCTTTGACGCCCATGGACCTTTGACGCCGATGGCCGTGACGCGGACCCCGCGGAAGGAGCGCGCATGCTGAACCGCCGCACCCTGCTTGCCTCCGGGGCCGCCGTCGCGGTCGCCGCGCCCCGCGCCCGGGCGGCGCAGTTCACCTACAAGCTCGGCAACAACCTTCCGCTCGCCCATCCGCTCAACATCCGCCTGCAGCAAGCGATCGGACGCATCCGGGACGCGACCCGGGGCGCGGTCGAGATCCAGGTCTTCCCGAACAACCAGCTCGGCGGCGATACCGACATGCTGAGCCAGGTGCGCTCGGGCGCGATCCAATTCCTGACCCAGTCCGGCCTCATCTTCTCAACCATCGTGCCGATCGCCTCGATCAATGGCATCGGCTTCGCATTCAAGGATTATGGCCAGGTCTGGCCGGTGATGGACGGGGCGCTCGGCGCACTCATGCGCGAGGCGATCGCCAAGGCCGGGCTCGTCGCCTTCGAGAAGATGTGGGACAACGGCTTCCGCCAGACCACGACCAGCACCCGGCCGATCGTGACGCCGGCCGATTTCCGCGGCCTCAAGCTGCGCGTGCCGGTGAGCCCGCTCTGGACCTCGATGTTCCAGGCGCTCGGCGCCGCGCCGACCAGCATCAACTTCGCCGAGGTCTATTCCGCGCTGCAGACGCATCTGGTCGATGGCCAGGAGAACCCGCTCGCGGTGATCAGCGTCGCCAAGCTCTACGAGGTGCAGAAATACTGCTCGATGACCAACCACATGTGGGACGGGTTCTGGTTCCTCGCCAATGCGCGGAGCTTCAACGCACTGCCCCCTGACATGCAGGCGGTCGTTGAGCGCGAGATCAATGCGAGCGCGCTCGCGCAGCGGGCGGACGTGCAGAAGCTCAACGAGACCCTGGCCGGCGACCTCAAGGCGAAGGGCCTCGCCTTCAATACGCCCGACACCGCGCCGTTCCGCGAGGCGTTGCGCAAGGCCGGGTTCTATGCGCAGTGGAAGGCGAAATACGGCGACCAGGCCTGGGGCCTGCTCGAGAAGGGCGTGGGCTCGCTGGCGTGAGCGACCGTGTGCCCGCCCGGAAGTGCATCGCGACGGTCGCGCTGAGCGGCACGCTCGCCGACAAGCTGGAGGCGGCGGCGGTCGCCGGGTTTGACGGCGTCGAAGTGATGGAGAGCGACCTCCTCGCCTTCGACGGGCCGCCCGGCGAGGTGCGGCGGATTGCCGGCGATCTCGGCCTCGCCATCGATCTCTACCAGCCGTTCCGCGATTTCGAGGCGATGCCGGAGCCGCAGCGCGGCCGCAATCTCGACCGCGCGGAACGCAAGTTCGACGTGATGCAGCAACTCGGCGCCGAATTGCTGCTCGTCTGCAGCAACACGCTGCCGGCGGCGATCGATGATCCCGGGCGCGCCGCCGATGATCTCGCCGCGATGGCGGAGCGGGCGCAGCGCCGCGGCCTCCGCGTCGGCTACGAGGCGCTGTCCTGGGGCCGGCACGTGCGGCTCTGGCGGCAGGCCTGGGACATCGTCGAGCGCGCCGCGCACCCCGCACTCGGCCTCATCCTCGACAGCTTCCACACGCTCGCACTGCAGGACGACCCTACCGGCATCGCCGATCTCCCGGGCGAGCGCATCTTCTTCGTGCAGCTCGCGGACGCGCCGCTGATGTCGATGGACGTGCTGTCCTGGAGCCGCCACCACCGCAGCTTTCCCTACCAGGGCGAGCTGCCGGTCGAGCCGTTCCTGCGCGCGGTGCTCGCCAGCGGCTATCGCGGCCCGCTCTCGCTCGAAGTGTTCAACGACCATTTCCGCGCCGCCCCCGCGCGCATGATCGCGCGCGATGGGCTGCGCTCGCTGGTGCTTGCCGAGGCGGAGGCGACCGCGCCCGATCCGCTCCCGCTACGGCCCGAAATCGCCGGCATCGAGTTCCTGGAATTCGCGGTGGACGAGGCCGCGCGCGCCGCCCTCGCGACGCTGCTCATGCGGCTCGGCTTCCGCCTGGCCGGACGGCATCGCTCGAAAGAGGTCGAGCTCTGGCGCCAGGGCCGGATCAATTTCGTGCTCAACTGCGAGCAGGACACCGCGGCGTCCGAGCATTTCCAGCATCACGGCCCGTCGGTCTGCGCCATGGCGCTGCGCGTCGACGACCCCGCACGCACGCTCGCCCGCGCCCGCGCGCTGCTGATCCCGGACTGGCACGAGCGCGTCGGCGAAGGCGAGCGCCACATCCCCGCCGTGCGCGGTCCGGACGGCACGCTCATCTACCTGATCGGGCCGGACGCGCCGGACGGCGATTTCTGGGCCGATGACTTCACCCTGACGCCGACGGAGGCGTCGGCGGCCGGGCTGCGCTCGGTCGATCATCTCGCGCTGGCGCTGCCGGCCGGGCAGATGGACACCTACGTGCTGTTCTGGCGCGCGCTGTTCGGCCTCAAGCCGCAGCCGATCTGGGATCTTCCGGATCCCTACGGCCTCATCCGCAGCCGCGCGATGGTGAACGACACCGGCACGCTGCGCCTCACCTTCAACATCTCGGAGGCGCGCGACACCGTCACCAACCGCTTCGTCTCCGCCTTCGCCGGCGCCGGCGTGCACCACGTCGCGCTCGCGACCGACGACGCCGCCCGCACCGTGCGCGCGCTGCTTGAGGCGGGCGCGCCGGTGCTCGCGATCCCAGCCAACTACTACGAGGACGTGGCGGGGCGCTTCTCGCTCGCGGATGCGGTGACCGCCGCGCTGGAGCCGCTCGGTCTGCTCTACGACCAGGATGCGGGCGGAGAGTTCCGCCACGCATACAGCGAAACGTTCCAGAATCGCTTCTTTTTCGAGATCGTCGAGCGCGCCGGTCGCTATGCCGGATTCGGCGCGCCCAACGCCGCGGTGCGCATGGCGGCGCAGGCTCAGCACCACCCCATGCCGCTCTGAAGGGAGGTCGAGGCCGTCATGATCACCGGCAGGACGACCGTCATCGCGCATCTCGGTTTTCCGACCGCAAGCTTCAAGGCGCCGATGATCTACAATCCCTGGTTCGAGGCGAGAGGCATCGATGCGGTGGTGGTGCCGGTGGGGGTCGAGGCGCAGCACTATCCCGAGGTGCTGCGGGCGCTGTTTCACGCCACCAACGTGCATGGCGCGCTCGTCACCATGCCGCACAAGATCACGACGATGCGCCTGGTGGACGAGGTCTCGACCACGGCGCAGATCGCCGGCGCCTGCAATGCGGTGCTGCGCCGCCCCGACGGATCGCTGCTCGCCGACATGTTCGACGGCGCGGGCTTCGTGCGCGGCGTGGAACGCAAAGGCAAGCGCGTCGCGGGCGCGCGCACCCTGGTGGTCGGGGCCGGCGGCGTCGGCTGCGCGATCGCCGCCTCGCTCGCCGCCGCTGGCACCGCATCGGTAAGCCTCTACGACGCCAACCCGGCCGCCGCCGACGCGCTCGCCGGCCGCCTGCGGCAGCATTATCCCGCGCTGGAGGTCACCACCGGCTCAAAGGATCCCGCGGGTCACGACCTCGTGGTGAACGCGACGCCGCTCGGGATGAAGCCCGGCGACCCGCTTCCGATCGATGCCGAGCGGATCACGCCCGGCACCTTCGTGGGCGAGGTGGTGATGAAGGAAGAGTTCACTCCGCTGCTTCGCGCGGCGAAGGCAAAGGGCTGCCCGGTGCAGGTCGGCACCGACATGCTGTTCGAGATGATCCCCGCCTACCTCGAGTTCTTCGGTCTCGGCACCAGCACACCGGGCGAACTGCGCAGCCTCGCGAAAGTGGAGTATGTGTAGAGCAACAACTGATCAGTTGAGGTGGTCCCCTCTCCTGGGACAGTTTGGCGGCTTTGCTCAGCTTGGTTCTGGGCATGTCAGGCCGCCAATCTCTCGGTGTCTGTCCGAGCGGGTCCGGTCGCCCCGTAGGCCTCGTCAGCGCGACCGAGATCGAGGAAGCCGCGCCGCATCGGAATGTGGTATCCGCACACAGACTTGGTTCGGTCGATCGACTATGAGATCGCGCACCAGATACGGGTAGATCCGGCGCGCGGTAGAAGGTGGAGCGGCCGATCGACACCGGTGCGCACTGCCGTATAGCCGACAGGCGCGGGTGTCCGAGTTCGATCATCGCCCGGCTCCGGTCCACGCTCATCGACCGAAGGCTTTCGCCAAAGCGAGCAGGACCGTCAGCGAAGCTGGCGCAAGCCCGCGCAGCCGCGTTCCAGGGGAGCTGGTTGCCGGCCTGGGCGGCCTGGAGCGCGCCGGTAGCGTTCTGACTGGCCGAGACCAGCGATGTCGTCGCGCTGGAGTTCACCGGATCTTGCCGACCAGGCCAGCCCGGACCTTGAGATTGTCCTCAAAGGCAGCGACGGAGTTCTGCCAGCGTGTCTGGGCGGCAGCGAATAAGGAGTTGGTCGAGCCGAATCCTGCGGCCGTGCCGTAGCTGGTCGAGAATGCCTGCTCGATACCCTGGACGTTGAAGGCAATGTTCTGCGGCTGGCGCAGCAGCGACTGCGTCTGGGTGATCGATGACTGAAGCTGGACCAATGTCGACATCGGAAGGCTGCTGTTCAGTCCTGGCATTTGGTGGAGCGGGTTTGAGGTGAACCGTTCTGGCTCGTGCTGCCAGGCTCGGCAGACGAATTCGAATGGCGTGAGGCCTTTGAGCGTCTTCAGTCGGCGGCCGAAATTGTAGGCGTTCACGAACTGGTCGAGGTGGCGGCGGAGCTGTTCGTGATCGTCATAATGGTAGTCTCGAACATGTGGGTGACGAACCGCGCTGTTGGGCCATCCGCGTAGCGTGGCGGAAGCCGGAACTGGATGCCGTTGTCGGTCAGCACGGTGTGGATGCGGTAGGGCACGGCCCCGACCAGCGCGACGAGGAAAGCCGACGCCGTGACCCGATTGGCTTTCTCGACCAGCTGCACGAAGGCAAATTTGCTGGTGCGGTCGATGGCAACGAACAGATGCAGCTTGCCTTCGGCCGTCTGCACTTCGGCGATATCGATGTGGAAGAAGCCGATCGGATAGGCCTTGAACTTCTTCTTCGGTGGTTTGTCGCCTTCGACCTCCGGCAGACGTCCGATGCCATGGCGAGCGAGACACCGGTGCAGCGACGAGCGGGTCAGATGCGGGATGGTGGCCTGCAGCGCGTAAAGACAGTCGTCGAGCGGCAGCAGCGTGTGCCTGCGAAACGCGACGACGATGGCCTCATCGGTGACCGACAGGCTCGTTGAGCGCGGCTCCCGCGGGCCCGTTGGCAGGGTCAGCGACAGACGTCCGGCGCTTCCATTTGGCAACCGTCTTCTGGTTGATCCCATAGCGCCTGGCGAGCGCCCTCAGGCTCTCTTGACTGTGCTGTATCGCGCGACGGACCGCCTCACTCGTGGTGGCGCTGCCGTGTAGAACCTGCCCCATAGCGCTTCCTTCCACTCGCGTGATAAGAATGCACCATCAAAGCCCGGGATCAAACAGCTAGATAACCTGGAAGTCTCCGTCACGAGTTCTCATGGGATCGAGGTGAGGCAGGTCCTCCAAATCCTGCAGTAGACAAGCGAGCACGTTCGGGCAACGGTATTTCTTGCGAACTTTGGATTATGATCAGTAAGCCCATTGATTTTAGGTCGCCTTCTGACGTCCTGCATAGCAGGGCGCGGCACTCGCAGAGTGCCATCGAGTGGGAGCGGGGTCCCCCTGGAGAGGTTTGGGACCGGAAACTCGAACCGGGGTCCGGCCCGGTTGTCGGGGGCGACATTACTCGCCATGTTGCGGCCGGTTCCGGGGCCGCACACCATGTCGTTCCGCTCGATCTACCGTCACGGCTTCGCGCGGGTCGCCGCCTGCACGACGCCCTGTCGCCTGGCCGATCCGGCGACCAATGCGGCGACGATGCTCGACGTGGCGGCGCGCTGCCATGAGCGGGGGGTCGCGCTCGTCGTGTTCTCCGAGCTCGGGCTGTCGGGCTACGCGCATCGACGATCTGCTGCTGCAGGACGCGCTGCTCGATGCGGTCGAGGCGGCGGCGGAGACGCTGCATCGCGGGGAGCGCGGAGCTGCTGCCGGTGCTGCTGGTGGGCGCGCCGCTGCGGCATGCGGGGCGGGTCTACAACACCGCGCTGGTCATCCATCGTGGCAGGCTGCTCGGCGTGGTGCCGAAAGTGCACATGCCGAACTACCGCGAGTTCTACGAGCCACGGCAATTCGCTTCCGGCAACGGCATGGGCGGGGAGATCGCTTTCGCCGGGTGCACCGTTCCGTTCGGCAGCGACCTGCTGTTCGCCGCGGAGGACTTGCCCGGCTTCGTGCTGCACGCGGAGATCTGCGAGGACATCTGGGTGCCGATCCCGCCCAGCGCCGAGGCGGCGCTCGCCGGCGCGACCGTGCTCGCCAATCTCTCCGCAAGCTCGATCACCATTGGCAAGGCGGAGACCCGGCAAACTGCTCTGCCAGTCGCAGTCGGCGCGCTGCCTCGCCGCCTACCTCTACTCGGCCGCCGGCACGGGCGAATCCACCACCGATCTCGCCTGGGACGGCCAGGTGGCGGTGTTCGAGAACGGCGCGCTGCTCGCCGAGGGTGGCCGCTTCGCCGAGGGCGACCAGATCGCGATGGCCGATGTCGATCTCGACCTGCTGCGGCAGGAACGCATGCGGATGGGCACGTTCGACGACAATCGCCGTCGCATCGGCGCCGAGCATTTCCGCCGCGTCGATTTCCGGCTGGAGCCGCCGACGCTCGATCTCGGTCTGCGCCGGCGCGTCGAGCGCTTCCCCTTCGTGCCGGCCGACCCGGCGCGACTCGCGCAGGATTGCTACGAGGCCTACAACATCCAGGTCGCCGGCCTCGTGCAGCGGCTGCGCGCGACCGGGCATCAAGCACGCGGTGATCGGCGTCTCCGGCGGGCTCGATTCCACGCAGGCGCTGATCGTGGCGGCGCGCACGCATGGACCTGCTCGGCCTGCCGCGCAGCAACATCCTCGCCTACACGATGCCCGGCTTCGGCACGAGCGAGCACACGAAGTCGAACGCCTGGCGGCTGATGGAGGCGCTCGGCGTCACCGCGCCACGAGCTCGACATCCGCCCCGCCGCCGAGCAGATGCTGACGCAGATGGGCCATCCCTTCGCGCGACGGAAAGCCCGTCTACGACGTGACCTTCGAGAACGTGCAGGCCGGGTTGCGCACGGATTTCCTGTTCCGCCTCGCCAACCAGCATGGCGGGCATCGTGATCGGCACCGGCGACCTCTCGGAGCTCGCGCTCGGCTGGTGCACCTACGGCGTCGGCGACCAGATGTCGCATTACAACGTGAATGCCGGCGTGCCGAAGACGCTGATCCAGCATCTGATCCGCTGGGTGATCGCGTCGGCGCTGTTCGACGCCGAAGTGTCGGCGACGCTCGCCTCCATCCTCGCGACGGAGATCTCGCCCGAGCTCATTCCGGTCGTCGCCGGCGAGACGCCGCAGAGCACGGAGGCGAAGGTCGGGCCGTACGAGCTGCAGGATTTCAACCTCTTCTACACGCTGCGCTACGGCTTCCGGCCGTCGAAGATCGCCTTCCTCGCGCTGCATGCCTGGGAGGATGCGGCTGTCGGGCGAATGGCCGCCCGGCTTCCCCGAGGACCGCCGACGCGCCTACGGCATCGCGCCGATCCGGCACTGGCTCGAAGTGTTCCTGCAGCGCTTCTTCGGCTTCAGCCAGTTCAAGCGCTCGGCCATGCCGAACGGCCCGAAGGTGACCGCCGGCGGCTCGCTGTCGCCGCGCGGCGACTGGCGGGCGCCGTCCGACAGCACGGCGCAGGCCTGGCTCGACGAGCTCCGCGCGTAACGTGCCGGAGAGCCTGTATTGAGGCGGGCCGGTAACCGCGCTGCCGCCGGGGCGAACGCAGGCAGAGACAGCCCCGGAGAGATCCCCATGACGCGTCCGCTGCGCCCCCTCGTTGCGCTGCTTGCCTGCTCCTTCATCGCCCTCCCCGCCCTCGCCCAGGCGCCGACCCAGCGCGTGCGGGGCACGATCAAGGCGTTCGGCGATCACAGCCTCACCGTCGACACGCGCGAAGGCGACACGGTGACGATCGCGCTGAAGGACCCGGTCACGGTCGGCACGCTGAAGCCGATCAGCTTCAGCGACATCAAGCCCGGCAGCTACGTCGCGACCACCGCCATGCCCGGACCGAACGGCGTCGCGCGCGCGGTCGAGCTCCGGGTGTTTCCGGAGTCACTGCGCGGGGCCGGCGAGGGGCATCGCGACTGGGACCTCGCGCCCGGCAGCACGATGACCAACGCGACCGTATCGGCCGAGGTCAACACCACGTCCGGCCACGACCTGACGCTTGCCTACAAGGGTGGCGACTTCAAGGTGGAGGTGCCGCCGGATCTGCCGATCCTCACCCCCGCCCCGGCCACCACCGCCGATCTCAAGCCCGGCGCGCAGGTGATGGTGTTCGCCGACCGCGCCGCCGATGGCGGCCTGTCCGCCTCGCGGGTGACGGTGTCGACCAACGGCGTCAAGCTCGGCATGTGATGGCCTCGGCCGCCCCCGCGAGACGCCCGCGCAGCTTCCCCTGGACCGACCGGCGCGGGCGGTTCTCGCGGCTGAAGGCCGGCGTGTTCGGCGCTCGCCTTCGTGCCGGCGATCGTGCTGCTCGCGCAGTACCTGGACCGGCCAGTTCACCGGCCGGCCGGTGATGCAGCTCGTGCACGGTTTCGGCTTCTGGACCATCCGCTTCCTGCTGATCGCGCTCGCGATCACGCCGATGCGGCGGCTCGCCGACTGGCCCGACATCGTGCTGGTGCGCCGCATGGTCGGCGTGACCGCGATGGCGTACGGCCTCGCCCATCTCACGCTCTACGCGATCGACGAGAACGGTCGGCTGGTCTTCGTCGCGAGCGAGATCGTGCATCGCGTCTATCTGACGATCGGCTTCGTGACCCTCTCCTTCCTGGTGCTGCTCGGCATCGACCTCGACCGATGGCTGGGTGCGCCGGATGGGCCGGAACTGGAAGCAGCTCCACCGCGTCGTCTATCTGCTGGCGGCGCTCGGCACGCTGCATTTCTACATGCAGGCGAAGGCGAACGTCTCCGAAGCGGTGATGATGTCGGGCTTCCTGCTCTGGCTGTTGCTCTGGCGGCTGTTGCCGGCGCGCTTCCAGGCGCAACGTGCCGGCGCTGCTGCTGATGGCGCCGGTGAGCGCGGCTCGGCACCGCGATGCTCGAATGCGGCTGGTACGCGGTCGCGACCCGCATCAACCCGATGCGGGTGCTGGCTCGCCAACTTCAATCCTGCATCTGGCCCTGACTGTCGGCCCGCGTCCGGCGGTCGTGGGTGCTGGCCGTCGCCCTGCTGGTCGCGTTCATCCCGCTGGTCCAGCGCCTGGTTCCGCGCAGGCGTCCCGCGGTACGTCGGGTCGTCGTGCCCGCGGGACTCCTGCCGGAAGCTACTGCCGGTCGTAATCGATGACGAGCTGCCGGGTGGTCGGCCGTGACTGGCAGGTCAGCACGAACCCGGCATCGGTTTCCCATTTCTCGAGCGAGTAGTTCACCGCCATCGCGACCGCGCCCTCGATCACGCGCGCGCGGCAGGTGCTGCACATGCCGCCCTTGCAGGCGAAGGGCAGGTCGAGCCCCGCGCGCAGCGCCGCATCGAGCACCGCCTCGCCTTCCGCCACCGGCACCTCGGTGCGTCGCCCGTCGAGGATGATCGCGGCCACCGCATGCGGCGGCGCATCCGGGGCCGGTTTCGCCGACGGCCGCGGACGGCCGCCGAGCACCGAGGTGAAGCGCTCGACATGCATCCGTGCGGGCGACAGGCCGGCCTCCGCCAGCACGGTCTCGACGTTCGCAATCATGCCCGCCGGGACCGCAGATATAGGCGTGGTCGATTGCGGCGCCGCCGAGCATGCGGCCGAGCAGCAGGGCGAGCTTCTCCCGGTCCAACCGCCCGTTCAGCACCGCGATGTCCTGCCGCTCCTGCGAGAGCACGTGCAGCACCGAAAGCCGGCCGAGATAGCGGTCCTTCAGGTCCTCGAGCGCGCCGCGGAACAGGATCTCGCCGGTCGCCCGGCTGCCGTAGAACAGGAAGAAGCGGCTCGCCGGTTCTCTCGCGAGCACCGTGCGCGCGATCGACAGGACGGGCGTGATGCCGGACCCGGCGGCGAAGCCGACATGGAGGCGCGCGCCGGCGCCCGGCGGGATGCCGAACCGGCCGGTGGGCATCATCACCTCGACCGCGACGCCGGGCCGCAACGCCTCCTGCGCCCAGGCGGAGAACACGCCACCCTCCATGCGCTTGATCGCGATGCGCAACTCCCCGTCATCCGCGCCCGAGCAGATCGAGTAGGAACGGCGGACTTCCTCCCCGTCGAGGGTCGTGCGCAGCGTCAGGTATTGGCCGGCGTTGAAGGCGTAGTGCGACGCGAGCTCCGCAGGGATCTCGAACGTGACCGAGATCGCCTCCCGCGTCTCCTGGCGCACATCCTTCACGCGCAACCAATGGAAGCGCGGCGCCGCCCCGGCGGCGAGCCGTTTCTGGCCTGCCAATTCACCCCCTTGGGGACCCCAGCCCGAGCGATCGGAGGCTAGTGACATTTGAAATGGTCGAACGGCTCGCGGCAGGCGCGGCAGCGCCAGAGCGACTTGCAGGCGGTCGAGCCGAATTCCGCCAGACGCTCGGTGTCGGTCGAGCCGCAACGCGGACAGGCGACGACGCTCCCGCCGAACAGCGCGCGCCGTCCAGCCTCCGCCGGTGGCGGGGCGATCCCGTATTCGCGCAGCTTGCGGCGGCCTTCCGGCTCATCCAGTCGGTGGTCCAGGCCGGCGACAGCACCGTCCGCACGC
This sequence comes from uncultured Alphaproteobacteria bacterium, assembly GCA_963822815.1. Classification (GTDB taxonomy): domain Bacteria; phylum Pseudomonadota; class Alphaproteobacteria; order Acetobacterales; family Acetobacteraceae; genus CAWGJC01. The sequence goes on along the minus strand of CAWGJC010000003.1, from coordinate 553,640 downwards.
GCGCCTGCTCGACCCCCGCACGCGCAAGCGCCGTCTCCACCTCGAGCGCGATCATCGCCATCGCCGGACAGCCGGAATAGGTCGGCGTGATCGCGACCTCGATGTGGCCGTCCGCCGCCACCGACACGTCGCGCAGCACGCCGAGATCGGCGATCGTCAGCACCGGCAGCTCGGGATCGGTGACTGCGGCGGCCGCCGCCCAGGCTCGCGCGCGGCGCTCGGCCGCGGCGCTCACCAGCGCGCTCCCGGATAAGTGCGCGGCAGATGCTGCAGCTCCGCCAGCAGATGGCCGAGATGTTCCGAATGCCGCCCCGAACGTCCGCCGCGTTGCATCCAGGTGCCGGACGGAAGCGCCAGCGTCGCCTCGCCGAGCACGCGATCGAGCGTCGCCTCCCAGACATCGCGCAGCATCGCCGGATCCACCGCGACGTCCCGCGGCGATCAGTGCGTTCTCGGCCGCATCCACCTCGAACATCTCGCCGGTATAGGGCCAGAGCAGGTCGATCGCCTCCTGCGCGCGCCGATGGCTCTCCTCGGTGCCGTCGCCGAGCCGGATCAGCCATTCAGCGGCGTGACGCAGATGATACGCGCTCTCCTTCTCCGATTTCGCCGCGATCGCCGCGAGATCGTGATCGGTGGAGCGCATCATCGCCCGCCAGTATGGATCGGCGAAGGCCGAGTAGTAGAACTGCCGCACGATCGTCTGCGCGAAATCGCCGTTCGGCTGCTCGACCAGCAGCAGGTTGCGGTACTGGCCGGCATCGCGCAGATAGGCGTAGCGGTCCTCGTCGTTCTCTCCGCTTTCCCGCGACGCCGCGAGCGCATAGAGCGCACGCGCCTGGCCGATCAGGTCGAGGCCGATATTCGCGAGCGCCAGCTCCTCCTCGAGGAGCGGCGCGCGCCCGGTCCACTCGGACAGCCGGTGGCCAAGAATCGAGCGCGTCATCGGCGCGCCGCAGCGCGTAGAGAACCTCCGGCGTCTCGGCGACGGTGATCGACGTCGTGGCCATCTCACATATGTCCGACTTCGTCGGGAACCTCGTAGAAGGTGGGGTGGCGGTAGATCTTGTCGGCAGCCGGCGCGAACAGGCTGTCCCTGTCCGCCGGATCGCTGGCGACGATCGCCGCCGAGGGCACCACCCAGATCGAGAGCCCCTCGCCCCGCCGCGTGTAGACGTCGCGCGCCGCTTGCAGCGCCATCTCCGCATCGGCCGCGTGCAGCGAGCCGACATGCTTGTGCGCGAGCCCGTTGCGGCTGCGGATGAACACTTCCCAGAGCGGGATCGCGGCGTGTGCTCATGCCGCCGCGCGCTCCTGCCGTGCGCGCCGCTTCGCCGCATGGGCGAGCGCCGCTTCGCGCACCCATTCGCCCGCCGCATGCGCGCGCCTTCGCGCCGCCAGGCGCTCGCGGTTGCACGGGCCGTTGCCGGCAAGCACCGCGCGGAACTCCTCCCAGTCGATCGCGCCGTATTCCCAATGCCCGCTCGCCGCGTCGAAGCGGAGCGCCGGATCCGGCAGCGTCAGCCCGAGATGCTGCGCCTGCGGCACCGTCGCATCGACGAATTTCTGCCGCAGCTCGTCATTCGAGAAGCGCTTGATCTTCCAGGCGGTGGACTGGTCGGAATGCTGGCTCTCGCCGTCCGGCGGGCCGAACATCATCAGGCACGGCCACCACCAGCGGTCGAGCGCATCCTGTGCCATCGCCTTCTGCTCGGGCGTTCCGCGGCAGAGCACAAGCATGATCTCGTAGCCCTGGCGCTGATGGAAGCTCTCCTCCTTGCAGATGCGGATCATCGCCCGCGCGTACGGCCCATAGGAGCAGCGGCAGAGCGGGATCTGATTCATGATCGCCGCACCGTCCACCAGCCAGCCGATCGCGCCGATATCCGCCCAGGTGAGCGTCGGATAGTTGAAGATGCTGCTGTAGCGGGCTTTGCCGGCGAGCAGCGCATCCACCAGCTCCTCGCGCGAAACGCCGAGCGTCTCCGCCGCGGCATAGAGATAAAGCCCGTGGCCGCCCTCGTCCTGCACCTTGGCGAGCAGCGCCGCCTTGCGGCGGAGGGACGGCGCGCGGGTGATCCAGTTGCCCTCCGGCAGCATGCCGACGATCTCGCTATGCGCGTGCTGGCTGATCTGCCGGACGAGCGTGCGGCGATAGGCCGCCGGCATCCAGTCATTCGGCTCGATCCGCTCCTCGGCATCCACCCGCGCCTGGAAGCGGGCGAGCCGCGCCGGATCGTCGGCAAGGGTCGGGGCGGTGTCCCGCGCGTTCAGAGCCTGCGTGTACATGGCCGACGCTCCCGCCTGTTTGTCGGTTAGATATGTTACACAATTTGCTAAGTCAATCATTTTTCGTAATATGAGCCTCCGACCCGAAGCGCGCGGCAAGGCTCGCATCGGCCGGCGGCAACTTCCCGTTCACGGTCAGCCCGTGCGCGTCCAGCCACCGCTCGGATCCCGCGAGCAGGAGCGGATAGAGCGCCGCGCACAGCGCGCGTGCCGCCCGCCCCGGCCAGTCCTCCGGCAGCAGCGCATCGGGGAGCAGCGGGTCGTGCAGCACCTGCCGGCGGTATTCGTGCACCAGCAACAGCCGCGCGACGAGGGCGTCGAGATCGGAGAGCGTCTCCCCCGCCGCGACCGCGTCGCGCAGCGGCGTGAAGGCGGCGACGAAGCGGCCGTAGCCCGCTTGCAGCCGCTCCCAAGGCCAGGCCTGGCGGGCGAGTCTGCGCGCATCCTCCGGACCGGCGTGCGCCGCGAGCAGGATTGCGCGCGGGGACGGGCACGGCGGCGGGTTGGTGCCGACCAGCACGCCAGGCGCCAGTGCGACGAACCCCGCGCCCTCCAGTGTCGGACGCGCGGCGTCGGAGGCCGGGTCCAGCACCGCGATCCGGAACGTCCCGTCCCATGCCGGCGGCTCGGCGCGGTAGATGCGCGCGGCCGCCTCGGTGAAGGTGGCACGCCCCTTCGCCGCCAGCCGATAAAACGCATTGCGGCCCACCCGGGTCCGCGCCAGCCAGCCATCCGCCGCGAGCCGCGACATCGCCGTGCGGACCACGTTGCCGCCGATCTCGAGGGCGGCGAAAATCTCGAGCACTGTGCCGAGCCACAGCGCGCCGCCGCGCGGCAGCACGGCATCGCCATAGAGCGTGACGATCACCGACCAGGTGCGCGAGGGTTCGGCGCGGAGATGGCCGAGAATCGGGGCGAGCGCGGAGGGAGCCGACATCGTGCCCTTCTCATAATCGCCCGATGCCGATGCCGAACAGGCCGATCGCACACGGGGTCGTGTGCGCGGCCGCGGATCGGTGCCAGGCCGGCACAACCTGCTTGACGTCGTCCCGGGGTTCCTGATCTTGTCGAGAGCAACCGTTCAAATCCAAGAAACAGGAGGCGGGGAATGCGTCTGTCACACCGGGCCGCGCTGGCGGCGAGCGTGCTGCTGTTCGGCTTTGTCGCGGCCGCTGATGCCGAGACGATCACCGTCGCCACGGTGAACAACAGCGACATGATCACGATGCAGAAGCTCTCCTCGAAATGGGAGCAGCAGACCGGCAACAAGGTCAACTGGGTGGTGCTCGAGGAGAACGTGCTGCGCCAGCGCGTCACCACCGACATCGCGACCTCCGGCGGGCAGTTCGACGTGCTCACCATCGGCTCCTACGAGACGCCGATCTGGGCCAAACAGAACTGGCTGTTGCCGCTCGACGACTTCCCGCAGGGCTACAATTACGGCGACCTCATCCCCTCGGTGAAGAGCGCGCTTTCGGTGAACGGGCACCTCTACGCGGTGCCGTTCTACGCCGAGAGCTCGTTCACCATGTACCGCAAGGACCTGTTCGACGCCGCCGGCCTGAAGATGCCGGAACAGCCGACCTACACGGAGATCGAGAATTTCGCCAAGACGCTGACCAAACGCGACCAGCAGCAATACGGGATCTGCCTCCGCGGCAAGCCCGGCTGGGGCGAGAACCAGGCCTATATCGACACGCTCGTGAACACCTTCGGCGGCCGCTGGTTCGACGAGAAATGGCAGCCCCAGCTCGATACGCCGCCCTGGCATGACGCGGTCACCTTCTACGTGCACATGCTGAAGGATTACGGCCCGCCGGGCGCGAGCTCGAACGGGTTCAACGAGAATCTCGCCCTGTTCTCGACCGGCCATTGCGCGATGTGGATCGACGCGACGGTCGCGGCCGGCTTCGTCACCGACAAGAAGAACAGCCAGGTCGCCGGCAAGGTCGCCTTCGCGCCGGCGCCGATCGCGAAAGTGCCGAACGGCGCGCACTGGTTCTGGGCCTGGGCGCTCGCGGTACCGAAGAGCTCGCAAGAAGGCCGCGATCGCCAAATCCTTCCTCGCCTGGGCGACCTCGGCCGATTACGTGAAGCTCGTCGCCGACACCAATGGCTGGTCCACCGTACCGCCGGGCACCCGCAAATCGACCTATGACAACCCGCAATACACGGAGGCGGCGCCGTTCGCCGGCCTCGTCTACAAGGCGATCGAGAGCGCCGACCTCGCCGCACCCGACCGCGCAGCCCGTGCCCTATACCGGCATCCAGTATGTCGCGATCCCGGAATTCCAGGCGATCGGCACCACGGTCGGACAGCTCATGGCGGGCGCGCTCACCGGGCAGATGAGCGTGGATGCGGCGCTCAAGCAGGCGCAGAGCCAGGTGAGCGCGGCGATGCAGCAGGCGGGCTACACGCAGTAGAGCGCGGGCGCGGCGTGAGATGAGCAGCACGCGAAGCGGTGGCGCTCCCCGGCCGGGCGCCACCGGCGGCGAAGGGCAAGGGCGCCGGCGTGCGCACCCTTCCGCTGGTCGCGCCCTCGGTCGTGCTGCTGCTGATCTGGTCGATCGTGCCGCTGGCGATGACGCTGTGGTTCTCGTTCCGAGCGCTACAACCTGCTCAACCCGCTGATCCACGGCTTCGCCGGCTGGGCGAATTATCGCTTCCTGTTCCGCGACCCCGCGCTGCTGTCGTCGCTGTGGACGACCGTGGTGCTGGTCGGCGCGGTGCTCATCATCACGGTCTGCCTCGGCGCGGTGCTCGCGGCGCTGTTCGAGACCGAGTTTCCCGGCCGCGGCGTCGCGCGCGTGCTGATGATCTCGCCCTTCTTCGTCATGCCGACGGTCGCGCGCGCTGATCTGGAAGAACCTGCTGATGCAGCCGGTGAACGGGCTGTTCGCCTGGTTCGCGCGCCTCGCTGGGCCTGGCGCCGATCGACTGGTTCGCGCAGGCGCCGCTCACCTCGGTGATCCTGATCGTCGCCTGGGAATGGCTGCCCTTCGCGTTCCTGATCCTGGTCACCTCGCTGCAATCGCTCGACGAGTCGACGCTGGAAGCCGCCGATCTCGACGGCGCCGGACCGGTGGCGGTGTTCTTCAACATCCAGGTGCCGCACATGGGCCGCGCGATCAGTGTCGTGGTGATGATGGAGATGATCTTCCTGCTCGGCGTGTTCGCCGAGATCTACGTCACCACCTCGGGCGGCCCGGGAATCGCGACGACCAATCTCGCGTTCCTGATCTACCAGCGCGCGCTGCTTGCCTTCAATGTCGGCGGCGCCTCGGCCGCCGGCGTCATCGCGATCATCCTCGCCAACATCATCGCGATCTTCCTCGTCCGCACGGTGGCACGGAGGCTCGACGTATGAGCCTGCGTGCACGCGGATCGCATCCGGTCGCCGGCACCATCGCCTGGATCGCGTCGCTGATCGTGTTCTTCCCGATCGCGTGGATGATCCTCACCAGCTTCAAGACCGAAGGCCAGGCGGTGGCGACGCCGCCCGTCCTGGTATTCCGCCCGACGCTCGAGAACTACACGGAAATCTTCGATCGCGCCGACTACCTCGCCTTTGCCCTCAACAGCGTCATCATTTCGGTCGCCTCCACCATCATCATGCTGGTGATCGCGGTACCGGCCGCCTTCGCCATGGGATTCTACCCGACCGCGCGCACCCGCGGAACGCTGCTCTGGATGCTGTCGACCAAGATGCTGCCGGCGGTCGGCGTGCTGATGCCGATCTACCTGATCGCCAAGAACACCGGCCTGCTCGATTCGCGCATCGCCCTGATCATCGTCTATGTGCTGAGCAACCTGCCGATCGGCGTCTGGATGCTGTTCACCTTCTTCCGCGAGACGCCGAGGGACGTGATCGAGGCGAGCCGCATCGACGGCGCCAATGTCGGCCAGGTGATCCGCCACGTGCTGCTGCCGCTGGTCGCGCCCGGCATCGCCTCGACCGCGCTGCTGTCGATCATCCTGTGCTGGAACGAGGCGTTCTGGAGCCTCAACCTCTCCGCGCACGACGCCGCACCGCTGACCGCGTTCATCGCCTCGTTCTCGGCGCCGGAAGGCCTGTTCTGGGCCAAGCTCTCCGCCGCCTCGACGCTCGCGACCGCGCCGATCCTGATCTTCGGCTGGTTCAGCCAGCGCCAGCTGGTGCGCGGCCTCACCTTCGGCGCGGTGAAATAGATGGCGGCGTCGCGCTCGACCGCGCGCAATCTCGCACGTCTGCCAGCCGCCGGTGCATGTGCCCGCACTACGATCCCGCGCAGGTGCGCGCCGGCATCGTGCATCTCGGCCTCGGCGGCTTCCACCGCGCGCACATGGCGCGCTACACGCACGCGCTGATGGAGCAGGACCCGACGGCGCTGCCTGGGGCATTCGTCGGCGCCGGACTGCTGCCGGCGGACCGGCGGATGCAGGAAAGCCTCGCGCCCGCAGGACGCGCTCTACACGCTGGTCGAGCGCAGCGGCGAGACGGAAACCGTCTCCGTCATCGGCTCGCTCGCCGGCGTGATCTTCGCCGGCGATTCGAGCGCCGCGCTGCTCGACGCGATCGACGATCCGGCGATCCGCATCGTCAGCCTGACCGTCACCGAGCACGGCTACTGCCTCGATCCGCGCGACGCGCAAGCTCGATTTCGACCACGCGCTGATCCGCGCCGATCTCGCCGCGCCCGAGCGGCCGCGCAGCGCGATCGGCATCCTCGTCGAAGCGCTGCGCCGCCGCGCAGGCGCGCGGCGCGGCGCCGTTCACGCCGTTCACCTGCGACAACATCCAGCACAACGGCAATGTCCTGCGCGAGGCGGTCCTCGCTCTCGCCGGCCGGCGCGATCCCGCGCTTGCCGCCTGGATCGAGGCGAACGTGCCGTTCCCGAACACGATGGTTGATCGCATCACGCCGGTCACCGCGCCCGAGGACATCGCCTATCTCGAAGCGCAGTACGGCATCGCCGATCGCTGGCCGGTCGTCGCGCGAGAGCTTCACGCAATGGGTGATCGAGGACCGCTTCGCGCAGGGGCGCCCGCCATGGGAGAGCGGTCGGCGCGCAATTCGTCCCCGATGTCACGCCCTACGAGATGATGAAGCTGCGGCTGCTGAACGGCAGCCATCTCGCGGTCGCCGCGCTCGGACGGCTCGCCGGCTACACCTACATCCACGAAGCGATGCAGGACACGCTCATCGCGCCGGATGATGACCGCGCTGATGGATCGCGAGACCGGACCGACGCTGCCCGAGGTGCCCGGCATCGATCTCGCCGATTACAAGCGCACGCTGGTCGCCCGCTTCGCCAATCCGGCCATCCGCGACACGGTCGAACGGGTGAACACGGATGCGCCGCTCAACGTGCTGGTGGTGCCGATCGAGGCGCGGCTCGCGATGGGCGGCGGCGTCGATCTGCTGGCGCTCGCGCTCGCCGCCTGGATGCGGCGCGTGCGCGGCGTCGATGAAGCAGGGGCGCCCGATCGAGGTCAAGCATCCGCTCGCCGACACGCTGCGCGAGAAGGCCGAGGAGGGTGGCGAGGACCCGGCGCCGCTGCTGTCGCTCACCACGCTGTTCGGCGAACTCGGCCGCGACGCAGCGCCTGGTCCGGCCGCTGCGGCGCTGGCTCGCCTCGCTCCATCGCGTCGGCGCCAAGGCGACGCTCGCGCGGGCGGCGGAGGAGCTCGAATTCTGAGTCAGCGCAGCGCCCGCAGCGCCGGATAAAGCGCGCGGAACAGCGCGCGCTTCGGCGCCAATCGCTCCGCCAGCGCGGCATCGGGCGCGTGTTCCGCAATCATGCGCGGGGCGGTGCAGACCTCCGCGATCGTGCCGTCGCCGCAGGCGATGCGCGCCAGCCGCGCGGCGCCGAGTGCCGGGCCGATCTCGCCGCCCTCGACCTGCAGGAGCGTCCGGCCGACCGCGGCGGCGATGATGCGGAGCCAGAGCGCGCTGCGCGCGCCGCCGCCGATCGCGGTCAACTTTGCGACGGGTTCACCTTTTGCCTCCAGCGCGTCGAGCCCGTCGGCGAGCGCGAACGCCACACCTTCCAGCACCGCGCGCGCCAGATCGGCCCGCGTGTGGCGATGCGACAGGCCGAAGAAGCCGCCGGTCGCGCCGGCATCGTTATGCGGCGTGCGCTCGCCGGCGAGATAGGGATGGAAAACCAGCGTCGCATCCCCCTCGCCCGCCGCCGCGACCTCCGCGAGCAGCGTCGCCTCGCTCGAAGCGCCGGTGATGCGCGGGAAATCCAGGTGAGCGCGGAAGCGGCCGAGAGAATGACCGACATCCGGTGCCACATGTCCGGCAGCGCGTGGCAGAACGCATGCACGCCGCGCCCGGGATCGGGAAGAAATCCGGCATCGGCCACGAACACCACGCCCGACGTGCCCAGCGAGACGAAGCCCTGGCGCGGCGCGATGCAGCCGATGCCGATCGCCCCGGCGGCATTGTCCCCGGCGCCGCCAGCGACCAGACAGCCAGGCGGCAACCCCCATTCCGCCGCGACTTCCGCCCGCAAGCGGCCGGCCGGCGCGCTTCCCTCGACCAGCGCCGGCATCGTCGACGCGATCGAGCCCGGATGCTGCCAGCATCGTCGTCCGACCAGCACCGCCGCGCCGACATCGAGCCACAGCGTGCCCGAGGCGTCCGACATGTCGGAGATCGCCTCGCCGGTCATGCGCAGCCGCAACCAGTCCTTCGGCAGCAGCACGCGGCGCGTCGCAAGCGAAGCAGGCGGGCTCGTGCCGCTTCACCCAGAGCAGCTTCGGCGCGGTGAAGCCCGGCATGGCAAGATTGCCGGTGATCGCGCGGGAACGCGGCTCCGCGGCTTCGAGCGCAGCGCATTCGGCTTCCGCGCGGCCGTCATTCCACAGGATCGCCGGACGCAGCACACGATCGGCGGCGTCGAGCAGCACCGCGCCGTGCATCTGGCCGGAGAGTCCGATGCCGCGCACCGCGCCCAGATCATGCGCATCCCGCAGCGCGGTGATCGCGATGGCGGCCGCTCGCCACCAATCCTCTGGCGCCTGCTCGCTCCACAGCTTGTGCGGATTAGACAGCGTGAGCGGCGCCGCCCGCTGCGCGAGAACGGCGCCGGCCGCATCGAGGAGAACCGCCTTGACCCCCGAGGTCCCGAGATCAAGGCCGAGATGCATCAGGCACGGCTCCAGTCAGTATGGCGTGCCGCCCGTGCGCTGGCGCTTCAGCGCGCGGGCATACCATTCGAACTCGGCGAGAAAACGGTCAGCCGCCTTCGCCAGCCATTCCGGCACATGCCCCTCGGCCAGGGCCTGCTGGATGCGGGGAATCGGCAGCAGGCTCGGAATGCTCGGCATGCCGAGCTCGGCCAGCGTCATGCGGAGCTGCATCGCCGCCCGCACACCGCCGAACTGGCCGGCCGAGTAGCAGGCGATCGCCGAGGGACGCCAGAAATACTCCTCGAGAAAATGGTCGAGCAAATTCTTGAGCGCCGGCGGAATGCCATTGTTGTATTCGGCGCTCACGATCAGGAAACCGTCGGCACGGCGATAGAGCGTCGCGAGCCGTTCCAGCACTGCGGGTGCCTGCCCGGGCCCGTGCTCCTTGTACATGCGGTCGAGCAGCGGAAGCCCAAGCTCCAGCGGATCGACTAGCACCGGCGCATGACCGCGCGCGGCCAGCGTCTCGACCAGGAACCGCGCGGCATGAATGCCCCGGCGGTCACTGCGCACTGAGCCGAGCAGCACCGGGACCGTCAGCCTGTCAGCCTCGCCGCTCATCCGCTCGCCCCTCCGTGAAGGGACTGTTAGCACGGAGGGCGGCCGACGCGCGACGCGTCGACGCAGCCGACCTCAGCCGCACGCGTAGCCGCGACTGCTCAGGCGCGGGCATAGCCGCGACGCTGCAACGAGACGAGCGGCGTGGCGGAGGAGGAATCGGAGAAGAAATTGGCCGAGGCGGAGGCGCGCGAGACCAGGCTGCGGATGCCCGGATCCTGGTCGCTGTTCTCCTGAGTCAGCGCTTCCATCGGCACGAAATACTCGTGCGGATGCGGGATCTGGTTGGCCGCGAAGCCGCGATAATGGCGCGCCTTCAGCCCGTACATCACGCGCACGTCGCGCACCGGCAGCACCAGCGGACGGATCGGCGCCTCGCGCAGCACGCCCGTCGCTCGCCAGCGCGGGAACGGATCGTTCGCCATCAGCGGTGCGAGCAGCCACGGAACCGGGCAGACCGCGAGCATCGACTGCGTGCTGGGGGCGAAGCGCGAGCGCTTGTCGAGCAGGTTCTGCAGCGAGCTGCACGCTTCGATCGCGAAAATGTCGGCGAACGGCTCCTCCGGCGTCCCGCCGAAATTGAGCCACAGGCCGTCGGGCAGGGTGCGCAGGCGGTCGCTGCCCGGAAATTTCAGGAAAGGCTGCACCAGACCCACGACGTCGCTCGGCCGTCCGCGGAGCCAGACTGTTCGCCCGCGCCTCGTCGGCCAGTCCCGGTGGACGCTGCGGCCAGCGCTGGAGCCTTGCCCTGACCAGGGAATCCAGTGACCTGTATTCGTCCATCAACGCCCCCCTTCCTGCGACGATCCTCGTGCCTCGGTCTTCAACTCACATGTGTGACGATTGGGCCATGGACGGATGTCGTGACCGACATGTTTGAAGCGAAATCATCCTGTTGCGAGCGGCAAATTCAGATGCGCGATAACTTTTCCACAGGCCAATTCCGCGCATCAAATCGGCGTCCGCACAAGCACAAACACGCGGATTGCGACGCGTGTTCCGCGCGCCGTGAAACCGATCATCATATTTGTCGGGATGTCGGCGCTCTAGCGCCGCGCGTTGCGACGCTCACTCAGCTCAAGAACCCGTGCCGACCCGAATTGGCCGCGCGGCGGCGCGAACTCGGGTCGGCGCGGACGCGGGCCCTGCGCAGTCACGCGCGGCGGGCGCAGGCTCGACGAAATCGCGCCGGTGTGACCGGTGTAGACCTGGCGCGGGCGGCCGATGCGCTGCGACGGATCCTCGACCATCTCCATCCATTGGCTCACCCAGCCGACGGTGCGCGCGACCGCGAACAGCACGGTGAACATGCTGGTCGGGAAGCCCATCGCCTTCAGGATGATGCCCGAATAGAAATCGACGTTCGGATAGAGCTTCTTGCTGACGAAGTACTCGTCGTGCAGCGCCACTTTCTCGAGCTCCATGGCGAGGTCGAGCAGCGGGTCGTCCTTGATGCCGAGCTCCTCCAGCACCTCGTGGCAGGTCGCCTGCATGATCTTCGCGCGCGGATCGTAGTTCTTGTAGACGCGGTGGCCGAAACCCATCAGCCGGATGTGGCTGTTCTTGTCCTTCACCTTGGCGATGAAGTCCGGGATGTTCTCGGGCTTGCCGATCTCGCCCAGCATCTTCAGCACCGCCTCGTTGGCGCCGCCATGCGCGGGGCCCCACAGGCTCGCAATGCCGGCGGCGATGCAGGCGAAGGGATTGGCGCCGGTCGAGCCGGCGAGCCGCACCGTGCTGGTGGACGCGTTCTGCTCGTGATCGGCATGCAGGATCAGGATCCGGTCCATCGCGCGCGCGAGCACCGGGTTGACCTTGTACTCCTCCGCCGGCACGGCGTTCATCATGTAGAGGAAGTTCTCGGCGTAGCTCAGATTGTTCCGCGGGTACATGAACGGCTGGCCATGGGCGTATTTGAACGCCCAGGCGGCGATCGTCGGGATCTTCGCGATCAGCCGGAACGCGCTGATCCGCCGATGCTCGGGATTATTGATGTCGAGGCTGTCATGATAGAAGGCCGACAGCGCGCCGACCACGCCGCACAGCACCGCCATCGGATGCGCATCGCGGCGGAAGCCGTTGTAGAAGCTGCGAAGCTGCTCGTGCACCATGGTGTGCAGGCGCACGGTGCGGTCGAACTCCGCGAGCTGGCTCTCGTTCGGGCAGCTCGCCGTTCAGCAGCAGGTAGCAGACCTCGATGAAGGTCGACTTCTCGGCGAGCTGCTCGATCGGGTAGCCGCGATAGAGCAGCACGCCCTCATCGCCGTCGATATAGGTGATCTTGCTCTCGCAGGCCGCGGTGCCGCCATAGCCCGGGTCGTAGGTGAAGATGCCGAGATCGGCGTAGAGCTTGCGGATGTCGGCGACCGAAGGGCCGATCGTGCCGTGGATGATCGGCAGACTTGCGGCCCTGTTCGTTCCCTCCATCCCGACGGTGACGGATCCGTTCGGCGTGGCGTCCATGCCCTGTTCCTATCCTGCTGACGCGCTCAAGCCGCCTCGAACGCCCAAGGGAAAATAGGGTCGCCCCCGGCGGAAGCGCAACCTTCGCGCCCGCAGCATGCTTTCCGCCGGGCGGCTTATGCGGCAGGAAGCGGAGGTGACGCCCCGACTCCCTTCCGCCCTGATGCTCCGTCCGCCATGATGCTGGCTTCCGCCCTGATGCCGTTGGCCCGCCGCCTCGATCCCGAGCGCGCGCATGGCCTCGCCCTTGCGGCGCTCCGGCTCGGCCTGGCCGGCCGCGACCGCACGCAGGCGGACCCCGCGCTCGCGGTGCACACGCTTGGCCTCGATTTCAGGAATCCGATCGGGCTCGCCGCGGGATTCGACAAGGATGCGCGGGCGCTCAAGCCGCTGGCGGCGCTCGGCTTCGGCTTTCTCGAGGCCGGCACGGTGACGCCGCTCCCGCAGGCCGGCAATCCAAGGCCGCGGCTGTTCCGGCTCGCCGAGGATCGCGCGGTCATCAACCGGATGGGCTTCAACAATGGCGGGACCGCCGCCTTCCGCCAGCGCCTGGCGGCGGCGGGCGGCATCGGCGTGCCGATCGGCGCCAATCTCGGGATCAACAAGCAAGGCGCCGATCCGGAGCGCGATTACCCGGCCCTGGTCGCCTCGGTCGCGCCGCTCGCCGATTATGTGACGATCAATGTCTCCTCCCCGAACACGCCGGGACTGCGTGACCTGCAGGCCGAAGCCAGGCTGCGCGGCATCCTTGCCGCGATCGCCGCGCCAGGTCCCCCGCCATCCGCCGCTACTCGTGAAGATCGCGCCCGATCTCGCTGACGATGCTGTTGAATCGGCAGTCGAGGCGGCCGTCGAAGGTGGCGCGCAGGGACTGATCGTCGCCAACACGACGGTCGCGCGCCCGGAGGGGCTCCGCTCGCCGCTCGCGCGCGAGGCGGGAGGGCTGTCCGGGCGGCCGCTCTTCGCGCCCTCGACGGCGATGCTCTCCCGCGTCTTCCGCCTGGCACGCGGCCGGCTGACCCTGATCGGCGTGGGCGGCGTCGCATCCGGCGAGGATGCGCTCGCGAAGATCACCGCCGGCGCCTCGCTGGTGCAGCTCTATACCGAATTCGCCTATGCCGGTCCGGCGCTGATCCCCCGCCTTCGTGCCGAGCTCGCCGCCGCGCTGCGCGCCCGCGGCTTCGCGTCGATCACCGAGGCGATCGGCGCCGATCATCACTGAAAGTGCACGAAATGGAATTCCTGCCCGGCTTCGCCCCGCTCGCGGGCCGCTACGACGGCTTCATCATCGATCTCTGGGGCGTGCTGCATGACGGTGTGACCGCCGCTGCCCGGCGCCGTCGACTGCCTCACCCGGCTTTCGCGGGCGGGCAAGCGCATCGTCCTGCTGTCGAACGCGCCCCGCCGCTCCGCCGCCGCACAGGGGGCGATGCGGGCGATGGGGATTCCCGACGGCCTCTACGACGCGCTGCTGACCTCCGGCGAGGCGACCCATCGCGCGCTGTGCGAGCGCAACGATCCCTGGTTCGCGGCACTCGGGCGCCGCGTCTTCCATCTCGGCCCGGCGCGGGACCGCAATGTGATGCAGGGACTCGACCTCGACCCGGTCGACACGCCGGCCGAGGCCGAGTTCGTGCTCAACACCGGCCCGGACGATGCGCGCGAGAACCTCGCCCTCGCCGATTTCGAGGCGACGCTCGCCGAGTGCCTGCGCCATCGCCTCAAGATGATCTGCGCCAACCCCGACCTGGAGGTGATCCGCGGCGGCCGTCGCGTGATCTGCGCCGGCACGCTGGCCGCGCGCTACGCCGAGTTGGGCGGCGACGTGCGCTCGCTCGGCAAGCCCGATGCCGGCGATCTACGCCCCCGTTCTGGCGACGCTCGGCACCGCAAAATCCCGCACGCTCGCCGTGGGCGATTCGCTCCGCACCGACATCGCCGGCGCGAGGGCGGCGGACATCGATGCCTGCTGGGTGCTCGGCGGCATCCATGGCGAGGCCCTTGCGGGCAACACCGACCGCGCCCGGGAGGAGGCGTCGCTCGCCGGCCTCGCGCCCGTCGCCTGCGTTCCCGCCTTCACCTGGTAGCGTTCCGACCTACTGCCGGCCGATCGAGTGATACGCGATCCCGGCCTGCCGCATCGCCACCGGGTCGTAGACGTTGCGGAGATCGACCACGACGTTCCCTGCCATCGTGCCCTTGAGCGCCGCCGGCGAGAGCGCGCGGAAATCGTTCCACTCGGTCAGCAGCACCATCGCATCCGCGCCCTGCATCGCCTCGCGCGCGTTCCGCGCAATAGGTCACGCTCTCCGGCAGCAGCGGCCGCGCCTGCTCCATGCCCGCGGGATCGAAGGCGCGGATGCGGGCGCCGTCGGCGGCCAGGCGGTGGATGATCGGGATCGAGCCGGCATCGCGCATGTCGTCGGTCTCGGGCTTGAAGGTGAGGCCGAGCACCGCGATCGTCTTGCCGCGCACCGAGCCGCCGCAGGCCGCGGTGATGCGCGCCGCCATCCCCGCCTTGCGCGCCTCGTTCACCGCGACCACGCTCTCGACCAGGCGCGACGGCGCGCCCGCATCCTGCGCGATGCGCATCAGCGCGAGCGTGTCCTTGGGGAAGCAGGAGCCGCCGAAGCCCGAGCCGGGATGGAGGAATTTGCGCCCGATCCGCCCGTCGAGCCCGATGCCGCGCGCGACGTCCTGCACGTCGGCGCCGACGCGCTCGCAGAGATCGGCCATCTCGTTGATGAAGGTCACCTTCATCGCCAGGAAGGAGTTGGCGGCATATTTGATGAGCTCCGCGGTCTCGAGCCCGGTGAACACGATCGGCGTCTCGATCAGGTAGAGCGGGCGATAGAGCCGGCCGCAGCACGTCGCGCGCGCGCTCGCTCTCGGTGCCGATCACCACGCGATCCGGCCGCATGAAATCGCCGATCGCGCTGCCCTCGCGCAGGAATTCCGGGTTGGACGCGATGTCGAAATCGCGAGCTCGGGCCGGATCTCGCGCATGATCTCGCCGATGCGCCGCCCGGTGCCGACCGGCACGGTCGATTTCGTCACGATCACCGCCGGGCCGTCGAGCGCGCGCGCGACCTGCTCGGCCGCGGCATGACATAGGTGAGGTCGGCATGCCCGTCGCCGCGCCGCGTCGGCGTGCCGACGGCGATGAACACGGCCTCCACGCCCTGCACCGCGGCGGCGAGGTCGTCGGTGAAGCGCAGCCGCCCGGCGCGCGCATTCTCCGCGACCAGCCGGTCGAGCCCGGGCTCGTAGATCGGGATGCGGCCCTCGCGCAGCGCGCCGAGCTTGGCCGGGTCGCTCTCCACCACGCAGACCTCGACGCCGAGATCGGCGAAGCAGGCGCCCGACACCAGCCCGACATAGCCGCCGCCAATCATCGCTATCCGCACGCCGTGACCTCCGGTGGATGGACAAGGAAGAAGGCCAGGGGCTCGCCCCTGGACCGCCAAAGGCGGAGCCTTGGAATTCACCACGGTTTGTTGAGGAGGGGTGGCCAACTCAGGTGGTCGGCCATCTCGTCGGCCACCCCTCTTCAACAAACCAACCGGGGTTCAAGGGCTCCGCCCTTAGCGGGGTCCGGGGCAGAGCCCCTGGCCTTTTCTCGTCCACCTACCCGGAGATCACGCCCGTGGAAGGCGGCGGCCGATTTCGTCGAGTTCGGCCTGGGCGCGGCGTTGCAGGTCGGCTTCCTGTTCGGCGGCGCGGGTCTCGATCAGCTTCTGCACCGCCTCCATGCCGGCGCGGCAGGCGGCGAGCGCGGCGCGGGCCCGGGCGGTGCGCGAGCTCGGCGGCTTCGTGCTGGGCATGGGCGGCGCGGGCGCGGCGGCGGCCTTGCGGCAGCCAGGCGGCGAAAGCCTCCACCGCGGCATCGTCCGCGGCGAGATCGGTCGCGGCGGCCGCCTCTTCGCGCGATCGCCGGCGTCGGCGGCGTGGGCCGCCATGCTCGGCGGCGGTCTCGGCTTCGAGGCACGCGGCGACATCACGGCGCGCGGCCTCGACCTGCTGCTCGCGCAGCTTCAGCAGGGCCTGCAGCGGATCACGCGCCATCCGGGGCCTCCATGGCCTGTTGCAGCGCACTGAAGCTCGCCGCGAGATCGGTCGCCTCGTGGCGCTCCTGGCGCAGCATCGCCTCGATTCGCGGCGCGAGGCGCGACGGCCTCGTCGACGAGCGGGTCCGCCCCCATGCGATAGGCACCGAGCCGCACCAGGTCGGCCATCTCGGCGTAAAGGGAGAGCATGCCGCGGGCGCGGCGGGTCAGCGCGTGCTCCTCGGCGCTGAGGCAGCCCGGCACCGAGCGCGAGAGCGAGCGGAGCACGTCGACGGCGGGATAGCGGCCGCCCTCGCCGATGCGGCGATCGAGGATGACGTGGCCGTCGAGAATGCCGCGCACGGCGTCGGCGACCGGCTCGTTGTGGTCGTCGCCCTCGACCAGGACGGTGAAGAGCGCGGTGATGTGGCCGGCGGTGCCGTCCGGCAGGACCGGGCCCCGGCCCGGCGCGCTCCAGCAGGCGGGGCAGCTCGGCGAAGACGCTCGGCGGATAGCCGCGGGTCGCCGGGCGGCTCGCCGGCGGAGAGGCCGATCTCGCGCAGCGCGGCGCAGAAGCGGGTGACGCTGTCCATCATCAGCAGGACGGACTTGCCCTGGTCGCGGAAATGCTCGGCGATGGTCATGGCCGAATAGGCGGCCTCGCGGCGCATCAGCGGGCCGGTGTCGGAGGTCGCGATCACCACCACCGAGCGGGCGAGGCCCTCCGGGCCGAGCTCGTCCTCGATGAACTCGCGCACCTCGCGGCCGCGCTCGCCGACCAGGGCGAGGACGGCGACGTCGCACTCGGTCTGCCGGGCGAGCATGGCGAGCAGGGTGGATTTGCCGACGCCGGAGCCGGCGAACAGGCCGAGCCGCTGGCCGCTGGCGGCAGGTGGCGAAGGCATTGAGCACGCGCACGCCGAGATCGATGCGCGGCCCGAGCCGGGCGCGCAGCGTCGCCTCGGGCGGATTGGCGCGGACGCGACGGGGCGCGGCGCCGCGCGGCAGGGCGCCCTTGCCGTCCATCGGGCGGCCGATCGGATCGACCACGCGGCCGAGCCAGCCATCGGAGACGGCGAGCGTGCCGCCCTCGCCGGCGCGAAGCGGGCCTCGCTGCCGGGCCCGAGCCCGTCCACGGCGCCGAACGCCATCGCACAGGCACGGTCGGCGCGGAAGCCCACGATCTCCGCGCCGACGGCGCGGCCGTCGCGGGAGACGAGGTCGAGCCGGTCGCCCACCGAAAGATGGCGGGACAGTCCGGCGACCTCGATCGACAGGCCGGAGACGCCGGTGACCTGACCGCCGCAGGTGCATGCGGGGGATTTCGGCGAGGAGGGCGTCACCGACGCGGAGCCGGTCGAGCAGAGGGGTGTGTCGCATTTTGCGCTCTACGAGTCTATAATCTGATATTGTTTCGTGATATCTGGTGCAGTGTGTCGGTCTGCAGGCCTTTGTGTGTTTCTAAATACACGCAATAGATGAAGAAATTCTGGACGGACACACGCAATGGTGGTAGTTCTGCACGTGTTGGTTGAGGAAAGGGAAAACAACCCATGCGTGTCCTGCTCGTCGAAGACGACATCACCACCGCCCGCGGCATCACCCTGACGCTGAAGGCGACCGGCGCCGTCGTGGACCACGCCGATAACGGCGAAGAGGCGCTCGAGCTCGCCCGGCACTACGATTACGACGCCGTCATGCTCGACCTGATGCTGCCCGACATGGAGGGCTACGACGTGCTCCGCCGGATGCGCGCCGCCCGCGTCGACACCCCGGTCATCATTCTCTCCGGCCTCACCCGGCCGCAGGCCAAGGTGAAGGCCTTCGCCATGGGCGCCGACGAGTTCATGACCAAGCCCTTCGACAAGCGCCGAGCTCGTCGCCCGCATGCAGGCGGTGATCCGCCGCTCCAAGGGCTACAGCCAGCCGGTGCTGCGCGTCGGCCAGGTGAGCCTCAACCTCGACAGCCGCGAGGTGATGGTGGGCGAGAACGAGGTGCACCTCACCGGCAAGGAATTCGCGATCCTCGAGCTGCTGGTCCTGCGCAAGGGCATGGTGCTGACGAAGGAGACCTTCCTCAACCACCTCTATGGCGGCATGGACGAGCCCGAGATGAAGATCATCGACGTCTTCATCTGCAAGCTGCGCAAGAAGCTGGCGCAGGCGGGCGCCGGCACGCTGATCGGCACCGTCTGGGGCCGCGGCTACATGGTCCGCGACCCCGGCCCGGCCGCCGCCCCTGCGCCGGTCGCCGACCAGATCATGCCGGCCCGCACCCTCACCGCCGCCTGATCCGCGCGTGGAGGACATTCCTGCTCTCCTTCCCGGCGAACCTGCTTCCTCCGGCCAGCCCGCCTGCGCTATCGTCCGGTCCCGCTCGAGACGGAGAACGGACGATGCGTTGGGCGATGCTGGTCGGAGCGCTCACGGCGATCGGGGTGATGATCGGGGCGGTGCCCGCCGACGCCGCCCGATATGCCATGTCGGCACACACGCCAGGCGCCGGCCGTACCAGCGGCACGGGCATTCCGCACGCCTATGCGGGCGCCGTGCACGCGACACCGCACCAGGCGCCGCACTTCAACGGTTCCGGCTCGCACAGCTTCATGCGCCAGGGACGGTGATTCACCTCAAACGGTGAACTGCTCGGCGATGATCCGCTCGGACAGGCCCTGATCGGGGTCGAACAGGATCGTCACCGCGATCGAACGGTCCTCGCGGACCGCGACCGAGATCACGTTCCGCACCTCGGTGGAATCCGCGACCGCCGCGACCGGGCGCTTCTCCGACTCCAGCACCTCGAACAGCACGTCGGCGGTGCTCGGCAGCAGCGCGCCGCGCCAGCGACGCGGCCGGAAGGCGCTGATCGGGGTCAGCGGCAGCAGGTTCGCCGAGAGCGGCACGATCGGCCCGTGCGCGGACAGATTGTAGGCGGTCGAGCCCGCCGGCGTCGCCACCAGCACGCCGTCGCACATCAGCTCCGGCAGCCGCACCCGCCCGTCCACCGAGATGCGGATCTTCGCGGTCTGTCCGCGCTGGCGGAGCAGCGAGACCTCGTTGAGCGCCAGCGCCTCCTCGACCTCGCCGTCCTCGGTGATCGCGTGCATGCGCAGCGGATGGAGCTGCGCCGCCTGCGCGCGCAGCAGCCGGTTCGGCAGGTCGTCCTCGCTGTAGCCGTTCATCAGGAAGCCGA
The DNA here is from genome assembly GCA_963822815.1 of uncultured Alphaproteobacteria bacterium. Taxonomy (GTDB): domain Bacteria; phylum Pseudomonadota; class Alphaproteobacteria; order Acetobacterales; family Acetobacteraceae; genus CAWGJC01. The sequence continues at coordinate 533,909 of CAWGJC010000003.1, read as the reverse complement.
CCGAGCCGCAATTCATGCCGTAGACCGGCAGCTCGCGGTCGAGCAGCGTGTGCAGCGTCTCCAGCATGAAGCCGTCGCCGCCGAGGCAGACCACCACCTCCGCCTCGTCGGGCGAAACCTCGCCGTAGCGCGCGACCAGGCGCTCGAGGCTTTCGCGGGCGAGCTGGGTCGGCGCGGCGAAGAACGCGATCTGCGCCGGCGGGCCGGCCGCGCGCTCGCTCACCGGATCGGCGCGGGCGGAGCGCTCAGGCGAGCCGCCGATGCTCGAGCACCGGCATGTCGCGGCGGACCCGCGCGGTCAGCGCCGGATCGATCCGCGCCGTCGCCCAGCCGGTGCCGTCCGACACTTTCGCCACCACATGTCCCCAGGGATCGACCACCAGCGAGTGCCCGTAGGTGTAGCGCGCCTCGCCGTTGTCGAAGTGCCGCCCCCAGGTGGAGGGTGCCGCCATCCAGCACTGCGTCTCGATCGCGCGGGCGCGGAGCAGCACCTCCCAATGGTCCTTGCCGGTCTGCAGGGTGAAGGCGGCCGGCAGGAAGATGAGCTCGGCGCCGGCCCGGCGCAGCGCGAGGAACAGCTCGGGAAAGCGCACATCGTAGCAGATGGCGCAGCCGACCTTCACCCCGTTCGCCTCATAGGTGACGATCTCGTCCCCGGCGCCGAAGGTCGCGCTCTCGCGATAGCCCTGCCCGTCCGGCGTCACGATGTCGAACAGGTGGATCTTGCGGTAGCGGGCGAGCTCGGTGCCCGCGGGGTCGAACACCACCGTCGTGTTGAACAGCTTCTCCCCGGCGCGCTCGACGATCGAGCCGCCATGCACGTGGATGCGCTTCTCGCGCGCGACGCCGCGCAGGAACTCGTAGGCCGGGCCGCCCGGCTCGTTCGAGCCCTTCGGCGGCAGCGCCTCGGCCTCCGTGAGCTTGATCGCGCGGTCGCCGCCGAGGGAGGTCCAGACCTCGGGCAGGCTGACGATGTCGGGCCGGTCCTCGCCGACCGCGCCATCGATCAGCGCGCGCGCCTGGGCGATATTGGCGGCCTTCTCGGCACCGGGATTCATCTGCACGACGCTCACGCGCATCGGGGCCTCCTCTCACTCGCCCGCATCAAGCACTGCCCGCAAGCGGCCGGCAAGCGCTCACCGCTTCGGCCCGAAGCGCGGCTCGGTCCGTGGCGGCCGCGCCGGCGGATCGGGGGAACGGCGCGTCCCGCGGGCGAGCGGCGCCAGCGATGCCTCGTCATCGTCGTCGCGCGGCGGGATCGGCGGCCGGACGATCACCGGGCGGCGCGGCGCCGATTCGGCCCGCGGCGCCCGCGCGCGCTCGGCCGGCGGCTCCTCGTAGGGGTCGTAATCGTGCTCGCGCCGCTCGGGAAGCCGCAGCGACAGGCTGCGGATCTCGCCCTGGATCGCGTCGAGCCGCGCCTCCATCGCCCGCAGCCGCGCCTTCACCCCGAAGGTCGCGAACGGCATCAGCAGATAGGCGAGCGTCAGCACGATCCCGATCAGGCTCAGGATCAGCGCGGGCCAACCCTGAACCCAGTCGGGAATCGCGAGGGGCATCGTCATGTCTGCGCCCATAGCAAATCAGCCCCCCTCCTGACGACTGACCAGGGCGCCCCACCCTGGATTTCGCCGCATTCTCGTGCAAGTGCTGCCCGCCCTGCCCTTTCCAGGAGCCGCGCATGCTGCTGCTGATTCCCGGTCCGGTCGCCACCCATCCCGACGTGCGCGCCGCCGCCGCCGCCGACGCCGCCCCTTGGGACAATGATTTCCGCGCCGTCGTCGCCCGCACGCTCGATCGCGTCCGCACCCTCGCCGGCGGCGAGCCGGGCCGACACGCCGCGCTCCCCCTCCAGGGCTGCGGGCATTTCATCATGGAAGCCGCGGTGCGGAGCTTCCTCCCGCCGGGCGGCCGCATCCTGGTGCCGATGGTCGGCGCCTATGCCGATCGCCTGTTCCGCCTCGCGCGCGAGGCCGGGCGGGATCCCGTCGCCCTGCCGATGGACCAGGACCGGCAGGATGGACGCCGATGCGATCGCCGCGGCGTTGCGCGAGGACGCGAGCATCACGCATCTCGGCCTCGTCTACAGCGAGACCGCGACCGGCATCGTGCACGACGTCCCCGCCCTCGCCGGGCTCGCCGCCGCGCTCGGCCGCCGCGTGCTCGTCGACGCCGTCTCCGCGTTCGGCGCGCTGCCCTTCGATCTGGGCCGGCTCCAGGCGGTGGACGCGGTGATGTTCACCGCCAACAAATGCATCGAGGGCCTGCCCGGCCTTGCCTTCGCGGTCTGCGACACCGCGCGGCTCGAGCAATGCGCGGGGCATGCCGGCAGCTGGTCGTTCGACCTCGCCGACCTGCTCGCGATGTCGCGCCGCAGCCCCGGCAGCTTCCGCTTCACCCCGCCGGCGCAGGCGATCCTCGGCTTCGCGCGCGCGCTCGACCGGCACGACGCCGAAGGCCGCGAGAACCGGCTCGCCCGCTACACCGCCAACATGCGCGTGCTCTACGACGGCGTGCGGGCGCTCGGCCTTTCGCCCTGCCTGCCGCCGGAGGTGCAGGGCCCGATCATCGTCAACGTGCGCGCGCCCGCGGACCCGCACTGGGACCTGCAGCGCTTCGTCGATGCGCTGAAGCGCCGCGGCGTGCTGATCAGCAACTTCTACAACACGCAATTCCCGAGCTTCCGCGTCGGCTGCATCGGCGCGATCACGCCCGAGGACATGCGTGGCGCGGTCGCCGCGATCGGGGGCGCGATGGACGAGATCGGCGTGCGGCTCGGACGCCGAGCCGCCTGAGTGCCAGGCGATCTCGAGATCGCGCGGGCGACGCGGCTGCGGCCGATCGCCGAGATCGCCGCGCGCGCCGGCATTCCCGCGGACGCGCTCGAACCCTACGGCCGCTTCAAGGCAAAGATCGGCTTCGACTTCATCGACGGATTGCAGGACCGGCCCGACGGCGCGCTGGTGCTGGTCACCGGCATCAGCCCGACGCCGGCCGGCGAGGGCAAGACGACCACCACGGTCGGGCTCGGCGACGCGCTGAACCGCATCGGCAAGCGGGCGATGATCTGCCTGCGCGAGCCCTCGCTCGGGCCGAGTTTCGGCATGAAGGGCGGCGCGGCCGGCGGCGGGCATGCGCAGGTCGCGCCGATGGACGAGATCAACCTGCATTTCACCGGCGACTTCCACGCCATCACGGCCGCCACCAACCTGCTCGCCGCCCTGCTCGACAACCATCTCTTCTGGGGCAACGCACTTGGCATCGACCCCCGGCGCATAACCTGGCGGCGCGCGCTCGACATGAACGACCGCGCGCTGCGCCAGGTCGTGGTCGGGCTCGGCGCCGGCGCCAACGGCACGCCGCGCGAGGACGGGTTCGACATCACCGTCGCCTCCGAGGTGATGGCGGTGTTCTGCCTCGCGCGCGACCTCGCCGACCTGCAGGCGCGGCTCGGACGCATCGAGGTGGCGAAGCGGCGCGACGGCACGGCGGTGACCGCGCGCGACCTCGAAGCGGATGGCGCGATGGCGGTGCTGCTGCGCGACGCGCTGATGCCCAATCTGGTGCAGACGCTGGAAGGATCTCCCGCGCTCGTGCACGGCGGCCCGTTCGCCAACATCGCGCATGGCTGCAACTCGGTGATGGCGACGCGACTGGGCCTCAAGCTCGCCGAATTGGTGGTCACCGAAGCGGGGTTCGGCGCCGATCTCGGCGCGGAAAAATTCTTCGACATCAAGTGCCGCGCGGCCGGGCTCGCGCCGGCGGCCGCCGTGGTGGTGGCGACGGTGCGGGCGCTGAAGATGCACGGCGGCGTGGCGAAATCCGGGCTCGGACGCGAGGATGTGGCGGCCGTGCGCGGTGGCATCGTCAACCTCGCGCGGCATGTCGAGAACGTGCAGAAATTCAACCTTCCCGTGGTGGTCGGCATCAACCGCTTCACCGCCGACACCGACGCCGAGCTTGCCGCGATCGACGAGGCGATGGCGGCGCTCGGGGTCGAGACCATCGCCTGCACCCATTGGGCGGATGGCGGCGCCGGCGCGGAAGCGCTCGCGCACGCGGTCCTTCGCCTGGTCGAAAGCGGCACCTCGCGATTTCATCCGCTCTATCCGACCGACCTGCCGCTCGCGGAGAAGATCCGCAGGATTGCACGCGAGATCTACCGCGCCTCCGACATCGCGCTGCCGGAGGCAGTGGCGAAGCGGCTCGCCGGCTTCGAGGCGGCGCATCCGGGGCTGCCGGTCTGCATCGCCAAGACGCAGTACAGTTTCAGCGCCGATCCCACCGCGGTGGGCGCGCCGAACGGCCACATTCTGCCGGTGCGCGAGGTGCGTCTTTCGGCGGGCGCCGGCTTCGTCGTCGCAATCTGTGGCGACATCATGACCATGCCGGGCCTGCCGCGCTCGCCCTCCGCCACCACGATCCGCCTGCGCCCCGATGGCGTCGTCGAGGGGCTGTTCTGATCTGCGACTTGAACCGGGTTTGCGGGATGTCGGCTCTTTGTTGCCGGCGGCCTGCCAGCGTCCGAGCTGGAATCAGCGAGGGCGAGATCGGCCGGCCGGACAAAGCGAGGCCGAGATCGGGCTGACCACAGTCATGCCAGCGCGCTCAGATCGTGACTTATCGAGAGCACCTCGGCGCGCATGCCAAAGGTCATGAAGAATGCGGTTGATGTCAGACCGACTTGGGTCCGATCAGCCAAATCGATCCCGCCAGGATGGCTGCGCGCCCGGATAGGGCAGCGAAGTCGCCTCGAACACGCCACGCGCGATCGCCCGCGCCATCACCAGCGTTGCGACATGGCCGAGTTCCGCCAGGTCGCGCATCGGATCACCCAGGAAGCGCCTGCCGGTCGCGGCGGCGAAGATCGTGTCGCCATCACTTGGCGCATGCGCCGGCAGCACGGCGCGCGCGAGCCCGTCATGCGCCATGATCGCAAGCCGCCTCGCCTGCGCCTTGGTGAGCGCCGCATCGGTCGCGATCAGCCCGATCGTCGTCCCGGTCCCGACCCGCCCCTTCGCCCGCCGCTCCAGATCCGAAGGTGTGATGCGCGCGGGCCAGCCGCGTCCGCCGAACTCCGCTCCCACCTCGTACGGCGCCGCCCAGAAATGCGGCCCGTCCCCGATCGTCGGCGCCCCCACCGCGTTCACCGCGACGATCGCCGCCACCAGATGGCCCGTCGCCGCACGCGCCGACGCCGAGCCCAGCCCACCCTTCACCGTTGCCGTCGTCGCCCCGGTCCCCGCGCCCACGCTGCCCTGCGCGAATCCGCCGCCCCCCGCCACCGCAGCGGCGGCGTATCCGAGCTCCCAATACGGCGGCTTCCGGCCCCATTCCTTGTCGCCGCCATTGGCGAGATCGAACAGGATCGCCTGCGGCGCCAGCGGAATGATCGCGCCCGCAAAGGCGATTCCGCGCCCCCGCTCGCGCAGCACCGCCTGCACGCCCCCCGCCGCATCGAGCCCGAAAGTCGATCCGCCCGACAGCACGATCGCGTCCACCCGCTCCACCGCCATCTCCGGGTCGAGCAGCCCCGTGTCGCGCCCGCCCGGCGCGCCTCCCGACACCACCACCGACGCGACCGCGCCCCCCTCGAACAGCACCGCGGTCACGCCCGTTCCGACCCGCAGGTCGGCCGCGTGCCCCACCGCCACGCCGTCGAGATCCGTCAGCAGGTTCGCGAGCCCCATCCGAAAATTCACCCCGTCACAGAACGGCGCGTTAAGCCGCGCTTAGGCAGAACTCTGCCAGCTTTCAACGGACCGCCACAGGAGCATGCGCGTGCCGAACTTCGACGTCTGCCTCTTCCTCTGCCCGGGCAAGGACGCCGAAAACTGGCGCGAAAGCGCCCACGCCATCGACGCCTACGCAAGGGGCGCCCGGGCCTGCGGCCTCACCGACGCGGAACTGCAGGACGACATCGAAACCTTCTGGCCCGAACCCGGCCGCACCGTCGAAGTCGTCACCGGCGCCGACGCCACCCTCTGCATCTACCTCGTCGGGAGGGAGTAAAAGGAAGGTCAGGGGCTCCGCCGCGGGACCCCGCCGATACCAAACCGTCCCGCGCAGGGGACCACCGCGCGCGATCAGGAATTCTGGCCCGGCCGCAGCCGCAATCCCTTTCGCAGATGCCGGAACGGCAGCGTCGCGGGATCGGCGACCACCGGGCCGGGCGCCTCGGCGACGAGGATGCGGCTTGCAATAGGGCCGAAATCGGCGCGGAAATGCACCGAGGATTTGAGCACCAGGATCGCGCACTCCTTGGGCTCGATCCCCACGTGGCGCAGGATCGCCTGATCGAGCGCCTGCATCTTGCGGCTCACCACCACCACGCGGATGCCCGGGGCGATCTCGAGCAGCGCGCTCGGGCCGAGATCGGCGGGGTTGCCGGCGCCCATCGGCCCGGTGAGCGTGAACCGCCCGTCGGTCAGCCGCGACACTCTCGCCTCCACCGCGACCGGCGCCCCGTCCGACTTGCCGCCGAGCGACAGCGTGACCGTCGCGCCCTCGCCCGCTTCATGGCAGGCGGCGGCGCTCTCGGCGTCGTTGATGAGGCAGACGACCGCGCCTTCGGCGCCCTGGGCGATCAGCTCCGCAAGCAGACCCGTGGTGTCGCCATGCCCGCCGCCGCCCGGATTGTCCTGCGTGTCGGCGATCACCACCGGGCCGCTGGCGTCGGCGCTCCGCCGCGCCTCCGCGACCGCCACGCGTGCCGGGATCACCTCGAGGGCGAATTCCCGCTCGCGAAGGTTGATCGCGGCGCGGAACGCATCGGCGGCGCGGTCCGCCTGATCCTGCCTCTCCGCATAGGCGGCAAGCCCGGGGCCGCAGCCGGCGAAATCGGCATAGGGAAAGCCGAAGCACCAGGCGAGCTCGATGACCCCTGCCTCCGCCGCAATCGCCGCGCGCTCGTCCATCACCGCCCGCATCGGATCGACCAGCGTGCATTGCGTGGTGAGCGGCATCCAGAAATCGAGCTGCCGGAAGGCGCGGGCGAAGGGCCTTTCCTGCGCGATGCGGCGCAGCAGCAGCGTCACCGCCCGCTCGCCGGCGGCCTTCATGTCAACGTGCGGATAGGTGCGGTACGGCACGATCGCGTCCGCATGCGCCACCATCTCCGCGGTCAGGTTGGCGTGCGGGTCGAGGGTGATGGTGATCGGCACGTCCCCCGCGATGTGGCGGACGCGGCGCAGCAGCTCGCCCTCGGCGTCGGGAAAGCTCACCGCCAGCGCGGCGCCGTGCAGGTCGAGGAAGATGCCGTCGAGCGGCGCCGCCATCAGCGCGCGCGTGAGGCCGCCGCAGATCAGCCCGGCGATGCGCTCGAAGGCCTGGTCCTGCACCGGGCCGGCGGGATTGGCGATGCACCAGGCGAGCGGCACCAGGCTCGCCCCCGCCGCCTCCGCCGCCGCGATCGCGCCGGCGATCGGGACCGAGGTGCCGCGCACCGCGTCGAGCATCGCCGCCCCGGAAGCGAGTGGGGGAAACCCGCCCGGCTGCACGAAATCCTCCCAGCGCGTCGGGCGCGGCGCGAAGGAGTGGCTCTCGTGCAGGAAGCCGCCGACGGCGATGCGCTGGGTCATGAAGCTCCGCTCCTGCTCTCTGTGCGACCGAGCCTGCGTTCGGGCGGTCGTGACGACAAGCCGCGTTCCGGAGGTTCTGGTCGGTGCCGTCCTGCATTACACCGTCCGGATGAAAGTCTTCTGGGACCCGGTCCAGCTCGGCCACGCGCCGCGCTTCTTCCTGCAGCGCGGCCAGATCCGGCCGCATTTCGAGGTGCCGGCGCGGGCCGAGGCGCTGCTTGCCTCCTGCCGGGAACTGGGCTTGCCGATTGTCCGGCCGCCGGCGCCGCCGCGCCACGCGCTCGAGGCGGTGCATCCGCCGGATTTCCTCGACTTCCTGCGCGACGGGCCCGCCGCCTGGTTCGCGCTCCCGGGGCACGGCGAGGAGCTCGTCCCCAACGTGCATCCGACGCCGGAAATGCTGGCGCAGGGCGGCCGGCCGGCCGAGGCGCTGGTCGGGCGGCTCGGCTGGTTCACCTACGACACCGCGAGCCCGATTGCCGCCGGCACCTGGGCCGCCGCGCTGGCCGCCTCCGGCGGCGCGATCGCCGCCGCCGAAGAGGCCGCGTCCGGCCGCAGCGCCTACGCGCTCGCCCGCCCGCCAGGCCATCACAGCTATGCCGCGCGGATGGGCGGGCACTGCTACCTCAACAACGCCGCCCTCGCCGCCGAGCACCTGCGCCGGCGCGGCGCGGCGCGCGTCGCGGTGCTCGACATCGACAGCCATCACGGCAACGGCACGCAGGGCATCTTCTGGGAGCGGTCGGACGTGCTCACCATCTCCATTCACGGCGATCCCGACCGCTACTATCCCTGGTTCGTCGGTCGCGCCGATGAGCGCGGCGGTGGCGCCGGCGAGGGTGCCAACCGCAACCTGCCGCTCGCCTTCGGCACCGGCGACGCCGGCTGGCTGGATGCGATCGCGAATCGGGATCGAGGACGTCCGTCGCTTCCGCGCCGACGCGCTGGTGGTGAGCCTCGGCTTCGACGCCTCCAAGGACGAGCCGCTGAACGCGCTCGCGGTGACCGCGGACGGCTTCTCCCGCGCGGGGGCCGCGGTCGGCGGCCTGCGCCTGCCGGCGGCGATCGTGCAGGAGGGCGGGTACAATATCGACGTGATCGGCGGGCTGCTCAGGCGATTCCTTGAAGGGTTTGGAGAGTTCTTTCCGCCATCCTGAGCCCCGATGAGCATCGCACGCGTCCAGTCCTTCGCCTTCGCCGGGATCGAGGCCGTTCCGGTCGAGGTCCAGGTGCAGATCTCGAACGGGCTCCCTGCCTTCCTGGTCGTCGGCCTGCCCGACAAGGCGGTCGGCGAGGCGCGCGAGCGCGTCCGCGCCGCGCTCACCGCGATGGGCCTCTCACTGCCGCCCAAGCGCGTCCTGATCAATCTCGCCCCGGCCGACCTGCTGAAGGAAGGCAGCCATTTCGACCTGCCGATCGCGATCGGCGTGCTGGCGGCAATGGAGGTCCTGCCGATCGAGGAGGTCGGCCAATACGCCGCGCTCGGCGAACTCTCCCTCGACGGCTCGCTGAACCAGGTCGCCGGGGTGCTGCCCGCCGCGATCGGCGCGTCCGAGCGTGAGCTCGGCCTGGTCTGCCCCGCCGCGCAGGGCGGCGAGGCGGCCTGGGCCGGCCGCATCGAGGTGCTGGCACCTTCCGACCTGCTCTCCCTCATCAACCATTTCCGCGGGACCCAGGTGCTGTCCCCGCCGGAGACCGCCGGCGCCGCCGATCCCGGCCGCTTCCCCGACCTGAACGAGGTGAAGGGGATGGAGACCGCCAAGCGAGCGGTCGAGATCGCCGCCGCCGGCGCCCACAACCTCCTGCTGATCGGCCCACCCGGAGCCGGCAAATCGATGCTGGCGGCGCGCCTGCCCGGATTGCTGCCCGATCTCACGCCGATGCAGGCGCTCGAGGTCAGCATGGTCCACAGCGTCGCCGGCATGTTGGAAGGCGGAAAGCTGGTGATGCGACCGCCCTATCGCGAGCCGCATCACAGCGCCTCGCCCGCCGCACTCACCGGCGGCGGCCAGCGCGCGCGCCCCGGCGAGGTGTCGCTCGCGCATCGCGGCGTCCTCTTCCTCGACGAGATGCCGGAATTCCCGCGCCAGGCACTGGAGGCCCTGCGCCAGCCCCTGGAGACCGGCCGCACCACCGTCTCCCGCGCGACCGCCCACGTCACCTATCCCGCGCGTTTTCAGCTCATCGCCGCCATGAACCCCTGTCGTTGCGGCCATCTCGGCGATGCCTCGCGCGAATGCAGCCGCGCGCCCCGCTGCGGCGAGGACTACCAGACCCGGATCAGCGGACCCCTGCTCGACCGCATGGATCTCACGATCGAGGTCCAGCCGGTGCCGCCCGCGGAACTCTCCCGCGCGCCGGCCGGCGAGCCGAGCGCCATCGTCGCCGCCCGGGTCGCCCGCGCCCGCGGGACGCAGCGCCGTCGCTACGGGGAGGATGGCCCGGTCAGCAATGCCGAGGCCGATCCCGCGCATTTCGCGGTGGCGAACGACGCCCGCAATCTCGCGGAGACCGCCGCCGAAAAGCTGCGCCTTTCCGCACGCGGTTTCACCCGCGTGCTCCGCGTCGGCCGCACCATCGCCGACCTCGCCGGCGCGGATGCGATCCAGCGCCAGCACGTCGCGGAAGCCCTGGCATTCCGCCACCGCGTTCCTGGCCGGAACGCCTAGCGCGTGATCGTTTCAGGCCGAGTTCGGCCTGAAACGTGAATCACTCGCTCGAACAACTCGCTAAAGCAGGTCGGTGACCGGAAGGGAACCGGTCATGCTTTAGCGCGTGATCGTTTCAGGCCGAGTTGGCCTGAAACGTGAATCACTCGCTCGAACAACTCGCTAAAGCAGGTCGGTGACCGGAAGGGAACCGGTCATGCTTTAGACCGGTTCCAGCCTGGCTCGAACCGATCCGCCGGCCCGGCCGGAAGCTCTCGCCCTACCAGCGGATCGGCATCCGTTGCCCGTCGCGGCGGGCGCGCCAGAGCTGGAAACGAAACGCCCCCCAGGCGACCAGGCAAGCGACCACGATCACCGGCAGCAGGATCAGAACCAGCCAGAACACCAGCGCCGCCCCGACGATTGCGGCCGCGACGACCGCCACCAGCACGGCGGCGAGGCCGATCCGCACCGACCAGGGCATCCGGGGAGGCCGCCTGGTAAAGCGCCCGTCGGGGCGAAGGTCCAGTTGCGGGCCACTTTCCCAACGCGGACGATCACGCATGGCCGAGACGTGGCCCGCACCAGCCCGCCCGTCAAGCACGGCCCAGCGATTGAGCTGAAGCCCTCGAGACCGTCCGGGCCGGCGCGCGACTACTGCACCGTCGGACTGTTCGGGTTGGCAACCGGGGCGGGGGTGTACGGCGGCTGCGGGACGGAAGTCTTCCAGGCGGTCTGGGCGAAATAGACGAAGAGCAGGCAGAACATCAGGACGGCGATGGTGAACACGACCGAGCGCGTGAGGCGGAAGATCCGGTTCTCGCGCTCGATCACCCATTCCTGCACGAAGCGCCGTGTCGGGAAGGGCGGCACCGGCGTCAGGTCATGAAACGTCTCTTCGGGCGGGCGGTCCGGCCGGTCCATCAGGGTGCGGCGGACCTGGGGCAGGCCCATCTGCTCGAGCGCCGCGCGCCAGCGCTCGCGATCATCCTTCAGCCGATAGATATGTCCGCCAGCCATGCGTGCTCATCCGTCCGGGTCGGGCCCCGCGATCTTGTCTGCCGACCGGGAAAGCCGCGGTTAACGGCGGCGTTATCTCACATCGTGGCGCCGATTTGCCAGGGGGCGAATTCCGCGGCGCCGAAATCGAACTGCTCGCTCCTAGTCCGCTCGCCGGAGGCAACGCGGAGCATCAGATCGAAGATGCGCTCGCCGCATTGCTGCACCGTTTCGTCACCGTCGAGGACGGTGCCGCAGTTCACGTCCATGTCGTCCTGCATGCGCTTGTAGATGGGCGTGTTGGTGGCGAGCTTGATCGAGGGCGCCGGCTTGCAGCCGAACACGCTGCCGCGGCCGGTGGTGAAGCAGACCAGATTGGCCCCGCCCGCCACCTGGCCGGTGGCGGAGACCGGATCGTAGCCGGGGGTGTCCATGAACACGAAGCCCTTGGCCGTCACCGGCTCGGCATAGCGGACCACGTCGACCAGGTTCGTGCTGCCCGCCTTGGCCATCGCGCCGAGCGACTTCTCCAGAATGGTGGTGAGGCCGCCGGCCTTGTTGCCGGGTGAGGGGTTGGCATTCATTTCCGCCCCTTCCCGCGCGGTGTACTCTTCCCACCAGCGCATCAGCGCCACCAGTTTCTCGCCAACCTCCGGCGTGACCGCCCGGCGGGTGAGCAGATGCTCGGCGCCATAGGTCTCCGGTGTCTCGGACAGGATCACGGTGCCGCCGTTCCGCACCACGAGGTCGCTTGCCGCGCCGAGCGAGGGATTGGCGGAGACGCCGGAATAGCCGTCGGACCCGCCGCATTGCAGGGCGACACAGAGCTCGCTCGCGGGAACCGGCTCGCGCTGGACGCGGTTGGCTTCCGCCAGCACCTCGCGCACGAAGGCGATGCCCGCCTCTACCGTGCGCCGGGTGCCGCCCATCGACTGGATGTCCATGTTGCGGACGCGGCCGGCGAGGCGCTGCTCCTCGATGAGGCCGCCGATCTGGTTCACCTCGCAGCCGAGCCCGAGCACGACGACATGGCTGAAATTGACGTGCCGCGCGTAGCCCGCGAGCGTCCGGCGCAGCAGCCGCAGCGGCTCGCCCTCCGTCATGCCGCAGCCGGTCTTGTGGGTGAGCGCGACGACGCCGTCCACGTTCGAATACTCGGCGAGCGGATCGGCGCCGGTGAACGGGTTGCGGCGGAACGCGTCGGCGACCAGGCCTGCGACGTGGGCCGAGCAGTTCACGCTGGTCAGGATCCCGATGTAGTTTCGCGTCGCCACCCGCCCGTCGGGCCGGCGGATGCCCTGGAAGCTGGCGGCCTCGTTCGCGATCGGGGTCGGACGCGCGTCGCGGCTGAAGGCGTAGTCCTTGGCGAAGTCGCCCATGCCGATGTTGTGGACATGGACGTGCTCACCGGGCGCGATCGGGGCGGTGGCAAAGCCGATGATCTGACCGTAGCGCCTGATCGCCTCGCCCGGCGCGATCGGGCGGACGGCGATCTTGTGGCCGGCCGGCACCCGGCCGACGGAACCCACACCGTCCGCGACCGGTGTGCCGGGCAGCAGAGTGGCCCGCGCGATCACCACCGCGTCGTCGGGGTGGAGACGGATCACCGGGGGCGGGCTCATCGGAACAACTCCTTGCCGGCCCGCCCTTCGGGTGACCGGCTTTCGGTCAGGCGGCGATCGCGCCGGCGCCCTCGCGCGTCTCTGCGACCGCGCGGCGCGCCGCCGTCAGCATCAGGCCGCTGTCGTTCTGGATTGTCACCAGGCGGAATCCCATGCCGATCGCCTTCGCCGCGTAGGCGGCCGAGCCGGTGTGGATGCCCGCGAAGATGTCGCGCTTCCTGCACTCGCCGATCAGCTTTTCGTAGATCTTCAGGTATTTCTCCTCCTGATGGTCGAGCTGCGGCGTGTCGCCATAGGAGAAGGCGAGGTCGCTCGGTCCGACATAGATGCCGTCGATGCCCGGCACATCGAGGATGCTATCGATATTCTCGATCGCTTCCTGGGTCTCGATCATCGGCAGCACGAGGATCTCGTCATTCGCCGTCTTCTGATAGCCGCTGGCGACCCCGTACATCGCGGCACGGATCGGCCCGTTGCTGCGCTTTCCCTTCGGCGGATAGCGGCAATAGGAGACCAGCGCCTCGGCCTCGGCCTTCGAGTTGATCATCGGGCAGATCACCCCATAGGCGCCGCCGTCGAGCACCTTGCCGATGATGCCGGGCTCGTTCCAGGGCACGCGCACCATCGGCGTCACCGGATGCGACTGCATGGCCTGGAAGCAGGCGACCATGGTCACGTAATCCTGCACGCCGTGCTGCATGTCGACGGTCACGCTGTCCCAGCCCGCCTGCGCCATCACCTCGGCGGTGAAGCCGGACGGGATCGCGAGCCAGCCGTTCACCGCGGCCTTGCCGTCCTTCCAGCGCTGCTTCAGCTTGTTCGTCGCCACCCCCGCACTCCCCGGATTTGCGGCCGGCAGGCTAGGCCCGGCACCCCGGAGCGTCAATTCGCCGGGCGCTCATGGTGTTGTCATGGCCGGGTTCACCGGACCGGCTTTTGCTCCTAAATAGCCGCGCATGCCCCTCGAGACCGTGATCGGCGCCGCCCGCGACCTGCTCGGCGAGCGCCTCAGCACCAATGCCGCGCTGCGCGAGCAGCACTCACATGGCGAGGACCCGCAACCGCGCACCCTGCCCGACGCCGTCGCCTTCATCGAGAACTCCGAGGAAGCCGCGCGGCTGCTCGCCCTCTGCAACGCGGCCGGCGTGCCGGTGGTGCCGTTCGGCGCCGGCACCTCGCTCGAGGGCCATGTCACGCCGGTGCGCGGCGGCATCAGCCTCGACCTTTCGCGCATGACCGGGATCCTCGAGGTCAACCAGGCCGACATGGATTGCCGCATCGAGGCCGGCGTCACCCGCCAACTCCTGAACGAGCATCTGCGCGACCAGGGCCTGTTCTTCCCGGTCGATCCCGGCAGCGAGTGCACGATCGGCGGCATGTGCGCGACCCGCGCCTCCGGCACCAACGCGGTCCGCTACGGCACCATCCGCGACAACGTGCTCGGCCTCACCGTCGCGCTCGCCGACGGGCGGGTGATCCGCACCGGCGGCCGGGTGCGCAAATCCTCGACCGGCTACGACCTCACCCGCCTCTTCATCGGCTCGGAGGGCACGCTCGGCGTCATCACCGAAATCCAGCTCCGGCTGCACGGCATTCCGGAGGCGGTCTCCGCCGCCAGCTGCCAGTTCGCGACGCTCGCTGATGCGGTGGAGACGGTGATCGCGGTGATGCAGGCGCGGCATCCCGGTCGCCCGCATCGAGCTGCTCGACGAGGTGCAGATGGCGGCCTGCATCGCGCATTCGAAGCTCGAGGGGGTCGAAGCCATGCCCACCCTGCTGTTCGAGTTCCACGGCACCGAAGCCGGCGTCGCCGAACAGGCGGCGCTCACCGAGGAGATCGCCGCCGGCTGCAACGCGGCGGGCTTCCGCTGGGCGACCGACGCCGCGGAGCGGGGCAAGCTCTGGAAGGCGCGGCATGACGCCTACTGGGCCGGCATGGCGCTGAAGCCGGGCCATCGCGGCCTCACCACCGACGCGATCGTGCCGATATCGCATCTCGCCGAGGCGATCCTCGGGGCGAAGCGCGACATCGAGGCGTCGGGCTTCACCGCGCCGATCGTCGGCCATGTCGGCGACGGCAACTTCCATACCATCATCCTGGTCCCGCCGGAGCCGGGCGCGATGGAGCGGGCGATGGAGCTCGACCGCAGGATCGTCGACCGCGCGCTCGCACTCGGCGGCTCGTGCAGCGGCGAGCACGGCGTCGGCCTCGGCAAGCGCGAGTTCCTCGAGCGCGAGCACGGCGCCGAATCCCTCGCCGTGATGCGCTCGCTCAAGACCGCGCTCGACCCGCGCGGCATCCTCAATCCCGGGAAGCTGTTCCTGAACTGAAGGAAGTCACATCGCCAGCAGGCACTGCACCATGTCCGCGACCTGGGAATGGAAGTGCTGCGGGTTGAGCCTGGCGATGCCGCCGTCAGGATAGATCGCGCACAGGTAGATCGGCAGCGGGATGTAGCCGATCGTCGGAATCCCGATCTCGTGGAACGCGCCGCCTTCGCCGAAGAACAGGCCGCCGCTCACGATCGCGCCGCGGTCATCGGATCCCGGCAGCACGGAGGTGGTGATGTTCAGCAGCGTCGGATCCGGTGGGCCCGGCTCGTCAAGCAGGAACCCCGGCGCCGTGATGTTGACCTCCGACTGCTGCAATTTTCCGGACGGACGATAGCGCAGCGTGCCGTTCACGCTCACATCCTCCCACTCGGTGGCGCCGAGATGCTCGATCGTCACCACCCCCGTCGTGCTGGCGACGATCTGCGGATGCTGCTCGATCCAGTCGATGCTGGAGCCGAGGAAGCCATGGCTGAAATGTCCGGTGGACGCCATGAACACCATCGATTTCGCCCGCGCGGATTGCGGCACCTGGGCGAAGTAGGACGCGACATTGACCACGGCGATGCCGCCATTCTCCTCGAAGATGTTGGTGCCGTCGGTGTGCGTGTTGCAGATCAGGAACTGATCGCCTGAAGTGCCGTAGCTGGCCCCCGGCAGGATGCCCCAGACCGTGCTGGTGTCCACCTGTTCGATCGCCGCCTCGACGGTGATCGTCGCTGGCACGCCGAACCCGGCGACATTGTTCTTGATATAGGTCCCCTGGGTCGGATTGACCCACACCGAAGGGATGCCGCCGATCGTGGTCGCCGGATCCGAACCGGCCGGGCTGCTCGGCGGATACGATCCGTACGGTACCTTGAACGGGTTGTACCTGGCCTTGCGCGTTGCCGTCGGAAATGTCGGTCCAGCCGAAGATCACCCCGAGCACGCCGGCCTCGGTTGCGTCCCAGAGATCGGGCGGAAGCAGAATCGAGATGGTCGGATTGACCGGATCGAGAAAGCTCTCGGTATTCACCTGCGCACGATCATAGGTCTCATTGACCATGTAGCTTGTCGCCGGCACGAGCGCCGCCGCGGTCGCCATCGAGTAATCGACATAGGCGATCTGTCCCGCGGCCTGCGCCCAGTCGATGCTGCCGGTGCCGACGAAAGTCCCGAGATTGACCACCGTGCCCGTCACCGTGGCTTTCGGCGGAATGATCACCGTCGTCACTCCATCCGCGAGCGGGTAGCCGCCGCCGGTGCCGGGGGCGGCGATCGCGGGCGCGGGGACCAGCGGCGCGCGCGCACCGGTGAAGCCGCCGCTGCAATAGGGATAATAGAGGGCGGTTGGGATGTGCTCGGATCCCGCCGCAAGGCTCCAGGTCGTCGCGGTCCAGCGCGGGAAATTGGCGAACGTATCGGCAAAGACGCTGCCGCCTTGCGGCACCAGGACCTGTTCGAGCTGCGACTGAATGTAGGAGACATACGCCTGGTGCTGGGGCGATCCGGTCAACCTGCTTGGCCCCATCGTGCTGTTGACGAACAGCACCTGCTCCCACATCTCGAGCGTGCTCGCCAGAAGGGCCGGGTCATACGCTGCGGCCCTGGCAATACGTGCCCGCAACAATGCCAGCGAGGAGGCGGCGACGGCGCCGGACAGCACGACGCGACGAGACGCGTTCATCTCTGCTTCCCTCTTCCTGATTTTTCGTCGAGCGACAGCGGCAAGATTTCACCGAGCGGCAGCGACAAGACTTCGCGGAGTTGCAGCGGCAAGCCGGCTTTGCACTGGAACGCTATTACGTTATCGCATCGTCTCGCAACAATTGAATCGAAACGGTTACAAAATCTTACATTCGGATGGCCGCGACCAGTCTTCACAGGATCGATGTGGGCGCGGTCCGGAAGCGGGGACGACGGTTACCGCCCGTCGGGCCGATCGCGTTCCAGTTGCCCGAGGAAGGCCCGGGCCCAGGTCGCGGCGGTGTCCCGGTGGTTGGCGGTGTTCATCGTCTGCCAGCGCGAGCGGCGCTCGGCCTCGCCCATGCTGAGGGCTGCGTGCAGCGCCTCGGCGGTCTCGTCGGCATCGTAGGGATTGAC
Organism: uncultured Alphaproteobacteria bacterium; assembly: GCA_963822815.1. Taxonomy (GTDB): domain Bacteria; phylum Pseudomonadota; class Alphaproteobacteria; order Acetobacterales; family Acetobacteraceae; genus CAWGJC01. Next base: position 516,644 of record CAWGJC010000003.1, on the reverse strand, counting down.
CAGCAGCGCGCCCTCGAGCGCGGCGGCGGCGCCGGCGAAGCGGGACAGGACCAGCACGCCGGGATCGTCCGGATCCTGCGCCGCGACATATTCCTTGGCGACCAGGTTCATGCCGTCGCGCAGCGGCGTGACCAGGCCGACGCGGGCCTGGCGGAAGAAGCCGGCGAGCGTGTTGCGGCCGATGGCGCGGGTGATGTAGCGCAGCGGCACCCAGTCGAATTCCGCGCGCTCGCCGTTGATGCGCCCGGCGAGCTCGTCGAGCTCGCGGCGCAGCGTGCGGTACTGGGCGACGTCGCCGCGCGACACCGGCGCCACCTGCATGAAGGTGACGTGGTTGTCGTGCTCGGGAAAGCGCCGGAGCAGCTGGGCGTAGCCGCGGAAGCGCTGCGGCAGACCCTTGGTGTAGTCGAGCCGGTCGACGCCGATGATGAGCTGGCGGCCGCCGAGACTGGCGCGCAGGCGTTCGGCGTCCTCTCCGGTCGCGGCCTTGCGGGCGGTCTCGGCGAAACCGTCGGGATCGATGCCGATCGGAAACGCCGCCGCGCGGGCATCGATGCCGGCGGCGGCAAAGTTCTGGTTGAGGTATCCCGCGTCCTCCTCGGTCTGCAGCCCGATCACGTCGTAGGTGGCGAGCGCCCGCAGCAACGCCTCGCTTCCCGGGAGCGCGGTGAAGATCGAGGGTGGCGGAAACGGGACATGCAGGAAGAAGCCGAGCCGGCACGCGACGCCGCGTTCGCGCAACGCGGCGCCGAGGAAGAACAGGTGGTAATCGTGCACCCAGACCAGGTCGTCTGCCCGCAACAGCGGCGTGAGGCCGGCGGCAAAGGCCTCGTTCACCTTGCGATAGGCGGCCAAATCCTCGCGCGAAAAGTCGAGCAGCCCGAGCCGTCCGTGCAGCACCGGCCACAGCGCGCCGTTGGAGAAGCGCTGGTAATAGCCGCGGTAATCCGCCTCGGCGAGGTCGAGCGTCGCGAAGCCGATGCGTCCGCTGCGGGCGAGGCGTGGCTCGGTGCGGGCCTCTCCGCGGACGGCGGTGCCGGACCAGCCGAACCAGAGCGCGTCGCGATTGGCGAGCGCGTCGCGCAACCCGACCGCGAGCCCGCCCGCGAGCTGGGTTCGCTCGCGGACCGGGGGCGTGCGGTTGGAGACGATGACCAGCCGGCGTGCCACGATCAGGCGGCGGCGAGACGTTGGAGCCAGGCGCGCACGCCGGCCGCCGAGCCGAAGCGCTCGGGCACGAGATAGCCTTCGCCGCCGAGCGCGGTCGCCGCGCGGATGCCATCCGCGTCGGTGACGTCGTCGCCGATGAAGAGCGGCGCGCGGCCGGCAAAGGGCGGCAGGCGCATCAGCTCTGTGACCGCCGTTCCCTTGTCGGCGCCCCGTGGACGGACCTCCCAGGCCATGCTGGCGGGCATGAGCTGAAATGCGGAATCCTGCTCGGCGACGAGGCTCCTGAGCACCGCGCCGCACGGCTCCCCCGCCTCCGGCGCGGCGCGGTAATGCAGCACGAAGCCGCGCTCCTTCCGTTCGAGCATGGTGCCCGGATGCAGCGCGACCAGATGCGCGCCGGCGGCGAGCCAGGATTCCGGCGGAGTCGGCAGCGGCGGCCGCTCGATCGGCATGCCCGGCGCGTGGCGGATCGCCCCGCCATGCTCGCCGGCGACCGCATAGGGCGTGTCGCCGAGCAGCGCGTCCACCTGCTCCACGGGGCGCCCAGTGACGATCGCAAGCGCGTCGCGGAACGCGGCGCGCAGCCGGCGCAGCGTGTCGATCAGGCCCGGCGGAACCACGACGCTCGCGGGGGTTGCGGCGATGTCGAGCAGTGTCCCGTCGAGATCCAGCAGGAGCGCGGAGTCGGGCGGGAGGGTGTCCGGCACGCCGCGCGCGGTCGCGTGCGACCCCCCGGTTTCAGCGTTCATCGGGTTCCAAACCCGGGCCGGCTTCGCCGGTTCCGGTCACGAACAGCCGGCCAGGCGGACATCATAGACCGGATGCTCGAAGCTCGAGAGGTGAGGCTCGTCGCGCAGCATCCAGCCGTGAAATCCCGGCGCGCCCCGGTGGCTGTCCTGGATGTCGAGCCAGGCGGTCGCGTCGGGCACCATGTCGGGCGGACGCACGTCGCAGGCGCGGATGGCGATGGTGAGCGAGCCCCATTGCACGCTCTTGCCGACCGGGACGGTCAGCTTGCTGGACCGCGCGTCGATCTTGTTGAGCGCGATGAGCTCCGCGGTGCCGCGCGGCACCCATTGCGGGCCGGGATCGGCGGGAGCGGCCGCGGCCGGCGCGGCGAACAGCAACAGCAGCGCGACGGCGCCGGATCTCATCCCCGCACGCTCAATTGCGGCTCACCCGCGCTTCGGGCTCGCAAGCCCTTCCGCGATCCCGACCAGCACACGCCGCATGGCGCCTTCGTCCACACCCATCAGCACCGCGTCCTCGAACGCGTCCCGCATCACCTGCACGAGCTCGGCGTGGTTCTCCCCCAGCACCTTGAGCTTCTCGCGGCAGGCGATCGGGGTGCCGTCCGCCTGCGGCCAGATGGAGGGGGCGTCGGTCATTTCGGCACCGCCGGGGCGGCCTCGGCCCTGCCGCCATTGGCATTGCCGCCGGAAGTGCCGCCGTTCTGGCCCGCTTTCACCGCGTTCACCATGTCGGTGACGCTGAAGATGAACTTGCCGAGCAGCTCTTCAAGGCTGACCGAGGATTGGGTGATGGTGACGGTGCCGCCGTCGGCCAGCATCTGCTCGTCGCCGCCCGGCACCAGCGACAGATACTTGCCGCCGAGCAGGCCCTCGCTGGTGATCTGCGCGCTGCTGTCCTTGGGCAGGCGGATCGCATCGGCGACGGTGAAGCTGACCTTGGCGAGGTAGCTCTTGGGGTCGATCGTCTCGGCGGTGACGCTGCCGACCTTCACCCCGCCCAGCCGCACGTCGGAGCCGACCGGCATGCCGGCGACGCTGTCGAAGCTTGCGTGCAGGGTGTATCCCGACGATGTGCTGCGGCCGGAATGGGCCACGGCGAAGCCGAGGAAGCCGGCGGCGACCACCAGCACGACCGCACCGGCGGCGATCTCGGCGGCGTTACGGCGGGCCACCGATCAGCTTCCCGGGTCCCAGGCTTCGTAGTCGCCGGTGGCGGGGGCGCGATGACCGCCGCGATAGTCATGCCCCGGCGGGCGATAGCCGGCCGGGGTGCCGGTCAGGTTGGCGAGATGCGGCTTCTGCCAGGGCCGGCGGCCGGTCTCGGGCAGCGGCGCCCCGGTCGTGTAATGCAGCCAGCAATGCCATTCCGCCGGCACCTTGCTCGCCTCGGGAGCACCCGCGTAGAGCACCCAGCGCCGCGGCCGCAGCCCACTGGCGCGCCGCTCCTCGAAATAGCGGTTGCCGGTGGCGTCGCGCCCGATGAGCCTTCCGTGCAGCAGGGTGAACAGGCGGGTGCCGATGGTCATCGCGGCGTCCATATACGCATCCGATCACGCGAGGTCCATCCGGCGCGCAATCCACAGCATTTTGTGGTCGGCGCTTGCATTCGGCACGAAATGGGGTTTCCGAGTCGCCGAAGCCCGGCCTAGAACTCGGGGCATGAGGATCAGCCGCACCTGGCAAGGCGTGCGCATGCGCGAGACGCTGGCCGCCGCCGAGCCGGACGAGCCGCCGCGCCCCGTGACCCTGCCCGCGTCCTGGGACGAGGCCGCGGCCGCCGGGCTCGCCGCGCTGCTGCCGGGGGCGAAGCGCATCCGCCTGGCCGAGGCGGCGGAGCGCTGGATCGCGCCGATCGCCGCCCGCGCCGCCGGCGCCGGCCTCGCCGCCCCGCTGGGCGAGCGGCTGCACGGGCTGCTGCTCGCGCGCCGCACCGCCCCCTCCCCCGCGATCTGGCGCGGCGAGCCGGGGCAAGTGGGATTCGTCCTCAATCTCGCGGGCTTCCACGATCCCTTGATCGGGCTCGACCTCGCCGGACTCGCCGAGGCGATCGACACGATCTCGATCGCGCTGTCGCTCCTGCCGGAGCCGGGACAGCGGACCGTCGCGGTGGCGGATCTCGCGGGGCTGCTGGCGGCGCTGGGGCTCGACTACGCGAGCCAAGCCGCACGCGATGCCGCCGCCTGCCTGCTGGCGCTGCTGCGCGGACGCCTCGATGCCGGGCTCGGCGGTAGCACCGCCGATTGGCCGGCGCCGCCGGAAAGCGCCGCGCTGCCCGAGCTCACGGTCGCCACGCGCGCCGCCCATGCCGCCGCGCTCGGCGTCCGCCAGCTGCCGCTCGGCCCGACAGCCGCCGGCCTCAGGACCGCGGTGCTGACGCCGGGACCGGTCGAGGCGCTGCTCGGCGTCGAGACCGGCGGCATCGCACCGGCCTTCTCGCCGCTGGCCTCGGAAGGCGGGCTTTCCCGCAGCGCCCGCGCCTTCCTCGCCGCGCGCGGGGTGACGGCCGAAGCGGCGCTGGCGGCGGAGCTCGCCGGCGACGGCCTGCTGCGCCCGGCGGATTTCGCCGCGCACACCGCGATGCACGAAGCGGTCGCACCGTATCTCGGCGTGGTGCCGCCGCGCCCGGAGCCGCGCCCCGCGCCGGCGCGTCCGCTGCGCCGCGAGCTCCCCTCGCGTCGCGCCGGCTACACGCAGAAGGCGGCGGTGGGCGGCCGCCGCGTGTTCCTCGCCACCGGCGAATACGAGGACGGGCGACTGGGCGAGCTCAGCCTCACTCTGCCCAAGGAGAGCGCCGCCTTCCGCGGGCTGATGGACGGGTTCGCGCAGGCGGTGAGCCTCGGGCTGCAGCACGGCGTGCCGCTCGAGGAATTCGTCGAGGCGTTCACCCTGACCCGGTTCGGGCCGGCGGGGGCGGTGGAGGGCGATCCCGCCGTCGCGCGCGCGACCTCGCTGCTCGACTACGCCTTCCGCCATCTCGCGGCGAACTATCTCGGCCGCCGCCTGCCGGAGCCCGAACCCGACGCGGACGGCACCAGCGAGGGCGATCCTCTGCTGCCCCTGGACCTGCCCGCGCCCGCCCGGCAGGATCGGCCGCGCGCGCGCCGCACGGCGCTGCGGGTTGTCACGGGATAGTGTCCTGCCCCCGGAGTTCGTCGCCCCGGCGACGAACTCCGGGAAGCACGCCACTGGAGAGAGGAGCCACGGAATGGCCGGACGCATCGACGCGAAGCTCGCAGAACTCGGGATCACCCTGCCGGGGGCGATGGCGCCGGTCGCCAACTACATCCCGTTCCGCGTCTCGGGCTCGCTCGTGATCGTCTCCGGCCAGGTGCCGGCGCGGGACGGCAAAATCGCGATCACCGGCAAGGTCGGCGGCGGCGTCGCGGTGGAGCAGGGCGTCGAGGCGGCGCGGCTCTGCCTGCTGAACGTCCTCACCCACCTGCGGACGGCGTGCGGCGGCGACCTCGACCGCGTTCGCCAAGTGGTGCGGCTCGGCGGCTTCGTCGCCTCGCCGCCGGAGTTCACCGGTCAGGCCCAGGTGATGAACGGGGCATCGGACCTCGCGGTCGCGATCTTCGGCGATGCCGGCCGCCACGCGCGCACCACGATCGGTGTGCCGGCGCTGCCCGGTGACGCCGCGGTCGAGGTCGAGGGAATGTTCGACATCGCGACCTGACGCACGCCTGGGCATGTTCCTCCGGCTTCCATATCCTGGAAGGAATGCCCGACGGATCGACCCAGCTCACCCTCACCCTGCACCGCGCGATCGCCGAGATCGACGCGGCGGAGTGGGACGCCTGCGCGGGGGGCGAAAACCCCTTCGTCAGCCACGCCTTCCTTGCGGCGCTCGAGGATAGTGGTTCGGCCGGCGCGCGCACCGGCTGGCTGCCGCAGCACGCGGCGCTGCGCAACGCCGGCGGCACGCTCGTCGGCGTCGTGCCGCTCTATGCGAAATCGCACAGCTACGGCGAATACGTGTTCGACCACGGGTGGGCCCACGCTTTCGAGCAGGCCGGCGGCGAGTACTATCCGAAGCTGCAGGCGACGGTGCCGTTCAGCCCGGTGCCCGGGCCGCGCCTGCTGCGCCGCCCGGGATCGGGCATTCCGCCCGCGACATTCGGGCAGGCGCTGGAGCAGGCCTGCCAGGGGCTCGGCTTCTCCTCCGTGCACGTCACCTTCTGCCGGGAGGGCGAATGGAGCGCGCTCGGCGCCGCCGGCTGGTTGCGCCGGCTCGGCATGCAGTATCACTGGCACAACCAGGGTTATGCGAGCTTCGACGATTTCCTCGGCGCGCTGTCCTCGCGCAAGCGCAAGGTGCTGCGGCGCGAGCGTCGCGATGCGCAGGCCGCCGGCCTCGTCTTCCGCACGCTGCGCGGGGAAGAGATCACGCGGCGCGAATGGGATGCGTTCTATCGCTTCTACACCGCGACCGTGGACCGCAAATGGGGCTCGGCCTATCTGACGCGGCGCTTCTTTCCGATGCTCTCGGAGCGGCTCGGCGAGCGCGTCGTGCTGATGCTCGCCGAGCATGTCGGCAAGCCTGTCGCCGGCGCGCTCAACCTGATGGGGAGCGAGGCGCTGTTCGGCCGCAACTGGGGCTCTGTCGGCGACTGGCCGTTCCTGCATTTCGAGCTCTGCTACTATCAGGCGATCGATTTCGCGATCGCGCACGGGCTCCGGCGCGTCGAGGCCGGCGCGCAGGGCAAGCACAAGATCCAGCGCGGCTATCTCCCCTCCCCCACCTATTCCGCGCACTGGATCGCGCATCCCGGCCTGCGCCGCGCGGTCGCGCAATTCGTCGACGCCGAGCGCCCGGCGATCGAGGCGGAGATGGCCGCGCTTTCGGAGCTGTCGCCGTTTCGCGAGGACGATCCCTAAAGCATGACCGGTTCCCTTCCGGTCACCGGCCTGCTTTAGCCAACTGTTCCCGCGAGTGATTCACGTTCCAGGCCGACTCGGCCTGAAACGATCACGCGCTATGGTCAGGACCTATTCTCGGAGGGAATAACCGCATGACAAGCAAGGGTTGTTCGCTGAACGTTCCCTGGGGGCCCGCAATTCTAACCGCATCCCGCGCCTCGCAAGCTGGCGCACCACGCCGGTTAAGGCGTTTAATGCGCCTGGAAAATCTTGCTTACCACAGTCCACTTTCCCTCGACCTTCAACAAATGGAAGAAGTCAGTGAAGGAGATGCCTGAGACATCGTTGGCGTCTATGCGGGCGCTGGCAGCCGTACCGACGATCTCGATGCGGACGATGGCAGCCTGAGCATCAGGCGACGGATGAAAATCCTTATCGATGCCATCGAACAGGATCGGGATCGCGCCACCCGCCAGCTTTCCATCTGCGCCAACACTGTACATCGTTGCCTGCTGACTGAAAGCAGGCTTCATTATGCTGCTTTGGGCCTGTTTGCAGCCCTCTATATACTTATTCAGCACATCGCTGATGGCTTGGTATTCCTGCACATACGTAGGATTGCTCATGGTTTTACCTGACTTCTTTGTTAATAGGCCGAAAGGATTTCAACAGCTGCGACGTTGGGAGCGCGATCATGTTCATATCCTACGTATGTGCAGGAAAACATCAGCCATGGCGACACCTCCACCATGCAGTGACTCACTTCCTGACGCGTCGCTCAAAACGATTAATGGGTCCTGAGCCTAGACCCAAATCGCTCTGACCATGGTCAGTGCGATTCGGGTCCCTGCATCTTTGGCCTGCCGATGCACGCCCTGACTGGATTCCAGTCAGGCCGATCGCAGGCTAACGTCCCGGCGCGAACAGTCGCATGGCCGAGCGCAGCACGTCCGCCTGATAGGAGAGATTGAGCGCTTCGGTGTGCGAGTGGTAGTCGCCGATCGCGCGCATCATGTCGCCGCCGGTCTCGATCAGGTAGCTCTTCAGGATCAGCCCGGCGGCGGCGATGTTGAAGCACCCGTCATCGACCAGCCGCGCGCGCACGGTCGCGACATCGAGCCCGCCCACCTGCGCGAGCGGCAGCAGCCAGCGCGTGTTCACCTGCATGACGCCGAGATCGTCGCTGCCATCGGCATTGGGGTGGACGCTGCCGACCGCGCCGCCCTCCACCGCCTGGATCGACGGCAGCACGCGCGGCGGCAGATGATGGAACGCCGCCACCGCCAGCATGCAGGCGAGGAACGGAACCGCCACGCCGCGCCTCACATCGTCATTGCGGCGCGCCCAGCCGATGGCGGAGCCGCGCGCTCGGGTCGATCGAGCCGCTGTTCGGCAGGTTCTGCAACTCCGCCGGCGTCGCCGCGGCGTTGATCAGCTCCTGCCGCAGATCGTCGGTGAGGTTGCGCGCGTCGCGCTGGTCGTGGATCACATGCGGGGTGATCAGCACCAGCAGCTCGGTGCGCTGGCGGTTGTTGCTCTGCGTGCCGGCGAGCAGGCCGAGCAGCGGGATATCCTTGAGGAACGGGATGCCCTGGTTGCCGCGCGAGAAATTGTCGCTGATCAGCCCGGCGAGGCCGACGGTCTGCCCGTCCTGCACCACCACGCGCGAGGTCACGTTGCGGTCGCTGAAGGTGGGCGAGTTGATGCCCTGCGTGGTCGGCGCGGCGGTGTCGACGCTGCTCACCTCCTGCGCGATGTCGAGCGTCACCAGCCCGCCCTTGTTGACCCGCGGCGTCACCTGCATGATGACGCCGGTCTGCTGATACTGCACCGAGTTGATCACCGGCGCGCCCGATGTCAGCGTGCTCTGCGAGGTCTGCGACAGATAGGGCACCAGGTTGCCCACCTGCAGCCGCGCGGGCTGGCCGTCGAGCACCATCAGCTCGGGCGAGGACAGCACCTGCACCTTGGTGATCGCCTGCAGCGCCGAGATCGCGAACGGCGCGCCGCCGTTGTTGCTGCCCGCGAGCACGAAGCCGGGGAAGCCGGCATTCAGCGTGGCCAGCGTCGTCGGGGTGTTGGCGAGGCTCTGCGCCGCGGTGCTGAGGATGCCGTTGATGCCGCCGGACTTGAAGTAGAACTGCGTGCCGTATTGCAGCGCGTCGTTGAGATCGACCTCGGCGATCGTCGCGTCGATCCGCACCTGCAGCGGCAGGATGTCGAGCTTGGCGAGCATCGCCTCGACCGTGTCCTCCTCGCGCGGCGTCGCGTAGCTCAGGATGGCGTTGGTCTGGCGATCGGGAATGATCCGCATCGCGTTCGGATTGGCGTTCTCGCCGTTGTTCGGGTTGGTCGCGCTGAGCGGGCCGAGCAGCGGATTGTTGGCGGCGAGCCCGAACTGGCCGCCACCGCCCGGCGTGGTCTGCTGGCCGGTCTGACCGAACGTGCTGGGAGCTCCGATCCCGCCGGCGCCGCCGAGCGTCGTGCCGACACCGCCTTGCTGGCCGGTGATTCCGCCGGGCGTGGTGGCACCGCCGGCAGCGCCGCCGGGCTGCCCGCCGGCGCCCATGCCGCCGAAGCCGGTGGTGCCGCCGATCTGCTGCGTCTGCATGCCGCCGAGCGTCGCCCCCGGGGCATTGCCGGTCGGCTGCGCGGTGACGTTGTTCGGGGTGAAGGCCTGCTGCAGCACGAACGCGACGTCATCGGCGCGGCCGGTCTGCAAGTAGAGCACGTGCCAGCTGCGCACGGTGTCGCGGCGCATGCGCTCGATCAGCGAATAGACGCGCCGCGCATCGTCGAGGTAGGAAGGCTGGTTCGCGACCAGCAGCACCGCGCCGACGCGCTCCATCGGCACCGCGCGGACAAGGCCGGCGAGCGCGCCATTGGCCTGCGCGCGAAACGCATCCTGCAGCGCCGAGGCGAAATCCTTGGCATCCCCCGAGGTGACCGGCAGCAGCGCATAGGACTGGCCGGCGAGTTCGTCGATGTCGAACGCCTCGACCAGATCGACCAGCGCGTCGCGCACCGTCGGCGGACCGGCCACCACCACGGCGTTGCTGCCGATATCGGCGACGATGCGGCCGCCATTGCCGACATAGGGCTGCAGCATCTTGGCGAGCGCCTCCGCCGAGGCATAGCGCAGCGGCACGATCTGACTGCCGGTGGTGTCGCCCCCGCCCGCGATGCCGATGCCGGCCGTGGGGCTGATCGGCACGATGCGATAGAGCCCGTTGGCGAAGGTCATGGTGGCGCCGCTCTGCGACAGCAGCGCCTCCAGCGTCGGCAGCAGCTGGGTGCGGTTGAGCGGCTGCACCGTGCGCAGGGTCGCGGTGCCGTGCACCGCCGGATCGATCGTGTAGTTGACGTGCAGCATCCCGCCGAGGATCTGCGCCGCCACCTCGCGGATGTCGGTATCGGCGAAATCGAGCGACACGTCGCCGCCACCTGCCGCGCCGGGAGCGCCGGGGAGCGCGGCCGGACGTGGCGTGCCGTAGGAGACCCGCGCATTCGGTGGCGCCTCGGGCGTGCCCACCGCCCCGTTGACGCGCGGCGGCGCCACCCCGGCGGCGCCGGACACCTGCGGCAGCGGAGTGAGCGCGACCGGACCCGGCTTCTGGCAGGCGGCGGGCAACAACAGCGCGGCAAGCGCGATGCCGCGCACCCAGGAGACCCCCATCGCGCGCCTCACCGTGACGGTCCCGCCGCCGCCAGGCGATAGCCCAGCACGTCGAAATTGGCATCGACCGCCGTGCCCGCCGAACGGTCCCGGCTCGGCCGGCCATGGACCTGCAGATCGTCGATGAGCATGTGCGGCGTGGCGTCCTCGACCAGTTGCAGCAGCCGCACCAGCGCCGGCCAGCCCGCCGCGACGACGGTCAGATGCAGCCCGATGCGGCGATAGGCGCCGACGCTCTCGACCGGCAGGGTTTCGACGCTCGCGAGCGTGACGCCGGCGCCATCCGCCAGCCGCTGGACCCGCTCCTGCAGCGCGGCACCGGCGACCGCGTCGTCGCTGCCCTCGAGCAGCGCCACGCGTGCGTTGCCGGGGCCGCGATTGGCCGCTTGCGCGGCCGCCGCCTGGCGTCGCAGCGCCGGCACGGCGTCGGCAAGCGCCTGCATGTGGTCGGCGAGCACGGCCCGCGCGGACAGGCGCTCGGCGCGCGCATCGAACCAGCCGATCAGCGGCGAGGCGATCCCGAGCCACAGGAGGAGGAGCGTCAGCAGGCAGATCGAGACGGCGAGCAGCCGGCCGCGCGGGCCGGTCGGCAAGGCGAGAATCATGCTCATGCCTGGGTCAGCCGGGAAAGCGCGCGGATCAGGGCATGCGCTCCAGGAGCAGGCCGGCCGCGGTCACGCGCCATCCGCCCGGATGCTGCGTATGACCTCCTCGATGGTGGTCACGCCGTCGAGCGCCGCGTCGATCCCGGCCTCGTACATCGTCCTCATGCCGGCCGCGACCGCGGCGCGCTCGATCGCGCCGTGCTCGGCGCGGGCGAAGATCAGCCGCTCCACCTCCTCGTCGGGAAGCAGGAACTCGGCGACCGCCTGGCGGCCGCGATAGCCGGTGTTGCGGCAATGCGCGCAGCCCACCGGATGCCAGAGCATGAGCCGCCGATCGCCGGCGCGGCGGTCGAGGTCGAAGCGGCGCACCAGCTCGGGCGGCGGCGGCGCCTCGCGCCGGCACTCGACGCAGAGCTTCCGCACCAGGCGCTGCGCCAGCACGCCGCGCAGCACCGCGGTCAGCAGGTAGTCCTCGAGCCCCATATCGCGCAGCCGGGTGATCGTCGCCGCGGCCGAGTTGGTGTGCACCGTCGACAGCACGAGATGGCCGGTGAGCGCCGCCTGCACCGCGATCTGCGCGGTCTCCAGATCGCGGATCTCGCCGACCATGATGACGTCCGGGTCCTGCCGCAGGATCGAGCGCAGCAGGCTCGCGAAGCCGAGCCCGATCTGCGGCTTCACCTGGATCTGGTTGATGCCGGCGAGCTGGTACTCGATCGGGTCCTCGACCGTGACGACTTTCCGCGTCACCGAGTTGAGCGCAAGCAGGCCGGTATAAAGCGTCGTCGTCTTGCCGCTGCCGGTCGGGCCGGTGACCAGCACGATCCCGTTCGGCAGCTCGAGCGCCGCCGAGAAGCGGGCGATCACCGGCGCCGGCAGGCCGAGCTTGGCGTAGTCGAAGGCGACGCTCGAGCGGTCGAGGATGCGCATGACCACGGTCTCGCCATGCAGCGACGGGATGGTGGAGACGCGGAAATCCACGTCCTGGCCGCGCACCGCGAGCTTGATGCGCCCGTCCTGCGGCAGCCGGCGCTCGGCGATGTCGAGCTTCGACATGATCTTGATGCGCGACGTGATCGCCGCGGTGAGCCGCGAGGGCGGGTTCTCCGCCTCGTGCAGCACGCCGTCATAGCGGTAGCGCACGCGCAGCCGGTCCTCGAACGGCTCGATATGGATGTCGGACGCCAGGCTCTCGACCGCGCGGGCGATGATCTGGTTGACCAGCCGGATCACCGGCGCCTCGCTGGCGAGGTCCTTCAGCCGCTCGACATCGTCCTCCGCCGCCGCGCCCGCATGCTCGCCCTCCTCGCTCGGCTGGGCGTCGGGATAGAGCCGGTCGAACGCGGCCTCGAGCTCGATCGGCACCGCGACCTCGAGCGCCACGTCGCAGCCGGTCGCGGCGGCGATCGCGGCGGGGGTGAAGCGGTCGAGCGGATCGGCCATCGCCACCGTCAGCAACCGCCCCTCCAGCGCGATCGGCACCGCGCGCGCCTGGCGGAGGAAGCGAGCGGCGAGCCGGTCGGCGAAGAGCGGCGCGGCAGGATAGCGATCGGGCGACGCGACGCGCAGCCCGGCGACCGCCGCATAGGCCTCGGCGAGTCCGCGCTCGGTCACCAGACCGAGCTGGATCAGCACCGCATCGAGGCGCTGGTCGCTCTCCTCGGCGACGCGGCGGGCCCGCGCGATGGTCCGGCTGTCGCATTGGCCGAGCTCGACCAGGCGGAGTGCCACCTCCTCCTGGGAGAGCGAGCCCGGGTCATCCAGGCCGGAAGGCGCGATCCGTGCATCCATCGTTGAAAGCGAAGCGCTCGATGTCCCGACCCAAGAGCGCGGCCAGACAAGCCACCGCGCGGCGCCAGTAATGGACCCATCCCCAACAATTTACCAGGGCAACGGCAAAGACTTGGGCCAAGACAGCGCGAGCGGGTCTCAAATGTCACAGTGAAAGGCGCGGGCGTGCTGGGCGGCCCAGGCGAGCGCGACGGGGCTGCCCCGCGGCGGCACCGGGGCGCCGGCCGGGCGGGTCGCGATCAGCCGAGTCCCGCCGATGGCGAGATGGAGTCGCGTGTGGTCGCCGCGATAGAGGCGGCGCGCGACCACCGCTTCGAGCGCGTGACCGCCGAGATCGGCGGCGTCGGCGCGTGCCACGGCGATGCGTTCGGGCCGGACCGCAATGCGGCACGGCCGGCCGGCGACGGCATCCACCGACTCGGCCTCGACCAGCGCCCCGCCGGCGAGCCGCACCATCGCGATCCCGTCCTCGATCGCCTCGGCGAATCCCGGCACCAGATTGACCTCGCCGGTGGCGGTCGCGGCGAAGGCCGAGGCCGGCCGCTCGTAGAGCGCCTCGGGCGAACCGAGCGCGTGCAGCACGCCGTCGCGCAGCAGGGCGATGCGGTCGGCGAGAGCGAGCGCCTCGACGGGATCGCCGGCGCCGTGCAGCACGGCGAGCCCGTGCACCGCGGTGAGGTCGCGGAGCGTCCCCAGCAGCGCCTCGCGTTCCGGGCCATCGAGCCCGGCGCAGGGCCGGTCGAGCAGCAGCAGCGCGGGGCCGGTGACCAGCGCGCGGGCGATGGCGGCGCGGCGGCGCTCGAGCCGGGTCATCCCCTCCATCCGCCGCCCGCCCTGCCCGGCGAGCCCTGCCGCGTCCAGCGCCCGCTCCACCGCGCGCGCGATCGCCTCGCCTGGAAGCCGCCGCGCCAGCAGCGGCGAGGCCAGGTTCTCGGCGAGGCCGCGCTCGAGCAGGGGCGGATCGCCGAAGAACGCGCCGATGCCGCGCCGATGCGACGGCACCGGCAGCAGGCTGGCCCCGTCGAGCAGGATGTCGCCCGAGTGCGGCGCCGCGAGCCCGGCGACCAGCGCCAGCAGCGCCGTCTGCCCGGCGCCCGACGGGCCCAGCAGCGAGACGAACTCGCCCCGCGCCACCGCGAGCGACACCCCGTGCAGCACCGCCTGCCCGTTCGCGGCGGGCAGCGTGCACGTCGTGCACGCGAAGCATGTTCCGATCATCATTGCAAGTCGGCAACCGCCTTTCCGGGGTGGCGTTAGGCCGGGGAAGCTTTCCCGACCGAGGAGATCAGGCAATGGCCATCGAAGACACCGTCCAGGGCGCGACCGACGACGCAAAGTCCCAGATCGCACAGCTCAGGAAGCAGGTCGAGCAGCTGATGTCCGAGCGCGTCACGCCGGCGCTCGCCGATGCCGCGGGGCGCGTGGAGGCGACCGCCAAGCAGGCCTCCGATCTCGCCCGCGACCAGGCGGAGATGCTCTCGGAGAAGGTGCGCGACCAGCCGCTGATCGCGGTGCTCGTCGCCGCCGGCGTCGGCTACCTGCTGGGTCGAATCGCCCGCTAGCCCGGCGAGGCGGGAATGCGCACCACGCAGCTCGCGCGCGTCGCCGCGCAGGCGGAGAAGCTGCGGTGGCAGCGGATCGCCCGCCGACAGGCGATCCGTGCCGGCTGCGCGGCCGGTCGCCGCGGTGTTCGCGCTCGCCGCGCTGGTCGCGCTGCATGTCTGGATCGCGATCGTGCTGGCGAAGAATCTCGGTCCGGCGACCGCGTGCGGGATCGTGTTCGGCATCGACCTGGTGATCACGATCGTGGTCGGGCTGCTGGCGCTGCGTTCCCCGCCCGATCCGCTGGAGGCCGAGGCGAAACAGGTGCGCGACCGCGCGCTCGCGCAGATGAAGGAGTAGCGTCGCGGTCACTGCGCTGCTCGGGCCCCTCGGCCGCCTCCTCGGCAAGCGGCACGTCTACGGCCTCACCCTCGCCGGCCTCACCTTCCGCTACCTGTTCGGCCGCAAGTAGGCACCCCCGGTCGCATGCCTTAGGGTGCGCCGCGGGATCGCAGGAGACCGTGGTGGCGACAACCCCGGAACCGAGCGTGGTGGCGCGGCGCGAGGGGCGCATCGGGCGTATCACGCTCGACCGGCCCAGGCGCTCAACGCCCTCGATCTCGGCATGATCCGCGCGATCCGCGCGGCCGCTCGAGAGCTGGCGGGATGTGCCGGAAATCCACGCGGTGGTGATCGAGGGCGCCGGCGGACGGGCCTTCTGCGCCGGCGGCGACATCCGCGCCATCCGCGGTCATGCCCTCGCCGGCGAGCACGATGCGGTGGAGGCGTTCTTCGCCGCCGAATACGCGCTCAACCAGGCGATCGCCACCTACCCGAAGCCCTATGTCGCGCTGATCGACGGCATCTGCATGGGCGGCGGGATCGGCGTCTCCGTCCACGGCACCGCACGGGTCGCGACCGAGGCGGCCCTCTTCGCCATGCCGGAGACCGCGATCGGCTTCTTCCCCGATATCGGCGCCACCTATTTCCTGCCCCGCCTGCCCGGCGCGCTCGGCCTTTATCTCGGCCTCGCCGGCGCCCGGATGCAGGGCAGCGACGCCGTCCATGCCGGCCTCGCCACGCATTTCGTGCCGAAGGAGCGCCTGCCCGCCCTCGCCGCCGCGCTCGTCGCGGACGGCATGGGCGCACTCGCCGCGCACGCGGTGACGCTCCCCGAATTCTCGCTCGCGCCGCACCGCCGCGCGATCGACCGCTGCTTCGGCGCGGACTCCGTGGCGGCGGTCCTGCGCGCGCTCGCCGAGGAGCCCGGGGAATGGGCGCGCGACACGCTCGCGACGCTCCGCACGATGTCGCCGTCCTCGGTGCTGTGGTCGTTCGAGATCATCCGCGCAGGCGGGCATCGCGACCTCGCCGCCTGCCTGCAGGCGGAGCTCGAACTCACCCGCCGCGTCACCCGCCACCCGGATTTCCACGAGGGGGTGCGTGCGATGGTGGTGGACAAGGACCGCACGCCGCGCTGGTCGCCGCCGAGCTTCGAGGCCGTCGATGCCGGGCCGGTCGCGGCGCGGTTCGGGTGAAACTCCTTCCGTGAGCGCAGCGTTGGCCGGCAAAGGAGTTCACCATGCGCCGGACCGCCTTCGCCCTCTCGCTGCTCCTGGTCGCCCTGCCGGCAATGCCGCGGGCGCAGCAGCAGCGCTACACGCCGGCGCCGGTGCCCGGTGTCGCCGCACCGACGGTCGCGCCCGCCGAGCGCGCGGGCGGCCCCGGAATGCAGGCGACGAACACCGGGCCGACCAATTCGACGCCATTCAGCGCGTCGCCCTCGGGCACGCTGGTGGGGAGTGACCGCATTGGCCAGGACACCAAGAACGAGACGCCGGGCGGCACCCCGACCACGCCCAATCTCTCGAAATAGCTTCCTCGCCGCCCCTCTCCTCCTCGCCTTCGCGGCCGGTCCGGCGGCGGCCGAGACGCTGCTGCATTTCGCCGCCACGGCCGCCGTCGCCGCCACGCCCGACGAGCTGGTGGCCAGCCTGCGGGCGGAAGCGAGCGCCGCCACCGCCGCGGCAGCGCAGACCCGGGTGAATGACGCCGTCGCAAGCGCCGTCGCGGCCACCCGCGCGGTGCCGACCGTCACCAGCGGCACCGGCGCCTATCAGGTCTGGCACGTGACCGACCCGCGCGATGCCTGGCAGGCGAGCCAGACGCTCCGCCTGACAAGCCATGACGGCACCGCGCTCCTCACCCTCGTCGGCAGGCTGCAGTCGAAGGGACTCGCCATGGACGGACTCGACTGGCGGCTCTCCGATGCGCTCGCCGAGCACACGCGCGATGAAGCGATGCGGCGCGCCATCGCCATGCTGCGCGGGCGCGCCACCCAGGCCGCGGATCTGCTCGGGCTGCGCTTCGACAGCTTCAAATCGGTCACGCTGAACGAGGAGCGCCCGGCCCCGGTCGCGCCGCGCGCGATGATGGCGATGAAGGCCGCGACCCCGACCGCCGTGAGCGAGGACATCACGGTGACGGCGACCGCCGAGGCGGACGCGATTCTGCAGCCGAAATAGGGCTCGCATTCCAAATGGCCCCTTGGGGCTGGGCGCCGCTTATGCCAGCATTCCGGCAGTTACAACGCGGCCGGAGGCCCGATGGATCAGTCCGTCAGGACGGAAGACCGCCAGACCGGGACGGCATCGCCGCCGAACGCCAAGGGCTCGCTCGACGCGATCAGCGGCCGCGTGGTCGAGGGCTGGGCCTTCGATCCCGACAATCCCGGCCGCATCGTCGCGGTCGAGATCTTCGACCGCGAGCGCCGGATCGGCGAGACGCTGGCGAGCCAGTTCCGCGAGGACCTGCTCGAGGCGCGCATGGGCGATGGCTGCCACGCCTTCCGCTTCCTGCTGCCGCTCGAGCTGTTCGACGGCGGCGAGCACGCCATCATCGCCTGCTGCGCGCATAGCGGCGTCGTGCTGCATCACAGCCCCTATGTCCTGAAGACCGAGCAGCTTCCGGTCGCGCTTTCCTTTCCCGCGACCGCGGACCTCGTGAACGCGGCACCGCCGCTCTCCGACCTGCAGTTCAGTCTGCTGCGCAGCCTGCATGCGATCACGGAGGCCCTGTCGGTGCAGAGCCGCGCGCTTGAAGCGGCCCTCGCCCGGCTGCCGGGCGTCGCGCCGATGCCGGCAGTTTCCGAGCCGGCCCCGCCGCCCGCGCCGCCACCGACGCCCGACGAGCTGATCGGCCCCAGGCTCCCGGAAGCGATCCGCGCGCCACGCGGCCGCCACGACTACGTGTTCTTCGGCGTGATCGACTGGGAGTTCCGCATCCAGCGGCCGCAGCACCTCGCTGCCCGGCTCGCAGCACTCGGCAACCGCGTGTTCTACGTGAGCATCGGCTTCGTCGAGCCCGGGACCGCACGGCGTGCCGTTCCAGATCCGCGCGCAGCCCGCCGAGGGTGTGTTCGAGCTCGTGCTCGCCTGCCGCGCGCCCCATCCCAGCATCTATGACGGCATCGCCGATCCCGCGCAGCTGCAGGACATCATCGCCTCGCTCGCGGCGGCGGTGGCCCGGCTCGACATCAGGAGCCCGGTCGGGATCGTGCAGTTTCCCTCCTGGTATCCGGTCGCGATCGCCGTGCCGGGGATGATGCTGGTGCACGACTGCCTCGACCACGTCGCGGGCTTCAACAACATCTCGCCTCGCGTGGTCGCGCTCGAGGAGGAGATGATCGCCGCGGCCGACTGCGTCGTCGTCACCTCGGAATACCTCGCGCGCATCGTCGGCCGCACCCGCACCGGCGAGATGGTGCGGAACGGCGTCGACACCGAGTATTTCGCCCGGCCGCCGGCAACGCTCTTCGCGCCGAAATCGCGGCCGGTCATCGGCTATTACGGCGCCATTGCCGACTGGTTCGATATCGCCATCGTGCTGCATTGCGCGCGCCGGCATCCCGACTGGCGCTTCGTCCTGATCGGCGCGACCGAGGGCGCCGATATCGTCGAGGCACGCAAGCTGCCGAACGTCGAATTCCTCGGCGAGAAGCCCTATCGCGAGCTCACGCACTATCTCTACGCGTTCGATGTCTGCATCGTCCCGTTCAAACTGATCGAGCTGATCCAGGCGACCAATCCGGTGAAGGTGTACGAGTATCTCTGCGCCGGAAAGCCGGTGATCGCGACCGACATGCCGGAGGTGCGGCGCCTGCCCGAGGGTCTGGTGCAGATCGCGAAATCACCCGGGGAATTCGAGCGCCGGATCGCGGCTCAGCTCGCGCAGGCGAAGAAGCCGCGCATCGAGAAGCAGGCGGTCGAGCGGCGACGAAGCTGGGCGATGCAGCATTCCTGGAGCCTGCGCGCCCGCACGCTCGCCGAGGTCCTCGCCCGCCACTCGCCACGCGTGAGCGTGGTGATCCTCTGCTACAACAATCTCGAATTCACCCGCGCCTGCCTCGCCAGCCTGTTCGCCTTCTCGGAATATCCCGAGCTCGAGATCATCTGCGTCGACAATGCGTCCGATGACGGGACCGATGGGTTCCTGCGCGAAGCCGCCGAGCGGCACCCGGGGATGCGCACGATCCGCAACCCGCGCAATCTCGGCTTCGCCGCCGGCAACAATGTCGGCATCCGCGCCGCGACGGGCGAGATCGTGGTGCTGCTCAACAATGACACCTACGTCACCAAGGGCTGGGTGCGTGACCTGGTGCGGCCGCTGCTGCTCGACCGCGGGATCGGTATGGCCGGGCCGCTGACCAACATGATCGGCAACGAGCAGAAGATCGCGATCAACTACGCGAAC
Source organism: uncultured Alphaproteobacteria bacterium (assembly GCA_963822815.1). Taxonomy (GTDB): domain Bacteria; phylum Pseudomonadota; class Alphaproteobacteria; order Acetobacterales; family Acetobacteraceae; genus CAWGJC01. The sequence continues at coordinate 497,496 of CAWGJC010000003.1, read as the reverse complement.
ATGACCGAGATGGCGCGCGCCGCCGCGGCCTTCACCGCGCGGCGGCGGCGGCAACGGCTCGAGGTCGAGACGCTCGCCTTCTTCTGCGTCGCGATCCGCAACGACGTGTTCGCGAAAGCAGGGCTGCTCGACGAGAGTTACGCGATCGGCTTCTTCGAGGACGACGATTTCTGCCGCCGCGCCCGCGCTGCCGGCTATCGGCTCGCGATCTGCGACGACGTGTTCGTCCATCACCATCTCTCGGCCTCGTTCGCGCAGCTCGCGCGCGGCGAGAAGGCCGAGCTGATGCGGAGGAACCGCAGGATCTTCGAGAAGAGATGGGGCAAGTGGACGCCCCATCGCTATCGCGACGAGCCGGGATTCGGCGGGTAGGCCCGCCCTCCGGCCGCCGCGATCAGAGCGGGTCCGTCAGGACTTGCCGCCGCAATGGCTCTTGGCGTGGCAGGTGGTGCGGGCGGCCTCCTTCTCGGCATGGCCCTTCGGAGCCGCCGCGTGCGCGGCGGCTTCGTGCGAGGGATGCGATTCGGCAGCGTGTCCGGACCTGCCCTTGGCCTGCCGCTCGTAGCCGACGGCGACCGCCGGGGTCGCGGTGATGTGGCGAGGCATCGGCTCCGCCATCGCCGCGGGGACGATCCGGAAGCCGCCGACATGCCCGCGCGGCGGCGCGTATTCGGCGACCTCCACCGGCGGAACCGGCAGGTTGCCCGCGCTCCGTTGCGGCGTCGCCCGCGCGAGCTCGACCTTGCCATGACCGCGCCCGCGCTCATGCTCGTTGCGCGCGACCAGCTTGCGCGCCGGCGCATGCGATGCCGAGTGGGGTGCCGCCTCCGCGTATTGCGTGGTGCCGCCGAATCGGAGGCCGGGTGGGATGTCGATCGGGATCGTGTTCAGCGCCATCAGATCCGCCTCGGAGCGGTGCTGCGGATACGAGTCGGCGATATACGGCCCGATCATCGCGACGTAGCGGCGCGTCTCGTCCGGCAGACCCTTGCTGCCGGCGAGATAGTCGTCGAGCCGCCGCGGACCGGCATTGTAGGCCGCGAGGAAGCCGGGCGAGCCGTAGATGTCGTACATGTCACGGAGATAGGCGGTACCCGCGAGGATGTTGTTGTGCGGATCGTACGGATCGTCGCCGATGCCGTCATGCTCCGCCCGCACCTCGTCGAAGGTCGTAGGCATCACCTGCATCAGGCCCATCGCACCCACCGGCGAGGTGATGAGGTCGCCGTTGAGGAACTCGCGCCCACCGGATTCGACGCGCATGACCTCGCGGATCCAGCGCTCCGGCACATCGAAGCGCTGCGACGACTCGGCGATGTAGGGACCCCAGGGATCATCGGGCGCGCCGGGCGGCGAGTAGTCGTGCCGCGCATGCTGGCGATACTGGGTCGCCTCGGCCGTCTGATCGACGACCGGGGCGGGAGCTGTGCTGCTGCAGGCGGCCAGCGCGCCGAGAATGGCGAGGCAGGAGAGCGTCCGGAGCGCGGAGAAGCGGGCCGGGAGAGATGCTCGAACCATCCTGTCGGACCTCCGTCGTGGTCACGGCGAGGGCCTGGCACACAACGAGCCCGTAACGGCCCGCCGTTCACCTGCGTCGTAAGGAACCCCCGCTAAGTGGCTACCGGAAACCGCTGAGCCGCGCAAGCGTAAGGGGAGACCATTCCCCGTGCGCACTCATTGCACGATGCCGCCGGCGGCCCGGTTGCGCCGCCGGGGCTTATCCGCTACGCCCCGCCCCCCATGAGTGCCGCCGTGACCGATGCGCGCGCGCCTTCCCTTGACCTGGGCGCCGGCGGCGGTTTCGCCGCCCGCAACCGCGCGGCCGCGCACGACGTCACGGAGGCGCTCCGCCTCTGGCGGCTGGCACTCCGGCTCGGCTGGCTCGACATCCGGATGCGCTACCGCGGCTCGGTGCTCGGCCCGTTCTGGCTGACGCTCTCGACTGCGGTGATGGTGCTCGCGCTCGGCATCCTCTACTCGGCGCTGTTCCACATGGACGTGCACGATTTCCTGCCGTTCCTCGCGCTCTCGCTGGTGCTGTGGAACGCCGGCATCGCCGGCATCGTCACCGATGCCTGCACCTGCTTCCTGGAAGCGGAGACGACGATCCGCTCCATGCGCATGCCGTTCTTCCTCTATCCCTGCCGCATCGTGGTGCGGAACCTGCTCGCGCTCGCGCACAACGTCATCGTCATCATCGCGGTGTTCGCGTTCTACGCCGTGTGGCCGGGCTGGCACGCGCTGCTCGCCATTCCGGCGATCCTGCTCTGGGTGATCGACGGACTTGCCGCCGGCCTGCTGCTCGGCGCGTTCTGTGCGCGGTTCCGCGACATTCCGCCGATCGTCGCCAGCGTGATGCAGATCGCCTTCTTCCTGAGCGCGATCATCTGGAAACCGGAGCAGATCGGTGCGGCGGCCGCCTGGCTGCCGTTCAACCCGTTCTTCTCGCTGCTCGATATCGCCCGCGTGCCGCTGCTCGGCGGCGTCGCCCCGCTCGGGGTCTGGGCCGGCGCGCTCGCCTACAGCCTCGCGCTGTGTGCGGTCGCCTGGCTCCTGTTCGCGCGCGTGCGCGGCCGCCTCGCCTTCTGGCTCTGACCGATGGTGCGCCTCGAGGCCCTGGATGTTTCGATCGACTTCCCGCTCTATCATGGCAACGCGCGCAGCCTGAAGAAGACGGTGTTTGGCCTCGCCTCCGGGCGGTTCGGGCAGGACCAGCAGCACCGCATGGTGGTGCGCGCGCTGCGTGACATCTCCTTCGCGCTCAGGCCGGGCGATCGGCTCGGGCTGATCGGCGGCAACGGCGCCGGCAAGACGACGCTGCTCCGCACGCTCGCCGGCATCTATGAGCCGACGCTCGGGCGGGTGCGGGTCGCGGGCTCGGTGGTCGCGCTGCTCGACCCGACGCTCGGCATGAACCCCGAATTGAGCGGGCGGGAGAACATCCTGCTGCGCGGGCTCTATAACGGGTTCTCGCCCGCCGCCATCCGCCGGCTCGAGGCGGACGTGCAGGATTTCGCCGGGCTCGCCGAGTTCCTCGACCTGCCGGTGCGCTTCTACAGCGCCGGAATGGTGGTGCGGCTCGGCTTCGCGCTCGCCACCGCGATCCGGCCGCAGATCCTGCTGATGGACGAGTGGCTCCTCGCCGGCGACGCCGCCTTCATCGAGAAGGCGCGGCTCCGTCTCGAGGACATGGTGCGCGGCGCCGAGATCCTGGTGCTCTCCTCGCACATGCCCGACATCGTGGTGGGCTGGTGCACCCGCGTGCTGCGGCTCGACCAGGGGCGCATCATCGATGACGGCCCGGCGCGCGAGGTCACCGAACGCTATCTCGGCCATCCCGTTTTGCAGCCGGCTTGAAACCCCCGGCCGGGCGCGTGCGTTCGCGGAACGCCATGCCGCCCCCGACCTCGAGCCTCCGTGACACCTCGATCCGCACCTACCGGGCGCGGCGGGATTTCGACACGACCTCCGAACCCGCGCCCGAACGCTCCGCCAAAGCCGGCGCGGCGCCGATTTTCGTCGTGCAGAAGCACGATGCGACGCGGCTGCACTGGGATTTCCGGCTCGAGCATGGCGGCGTCCTGTGGAGCTGGGCGGTGCCGCGCGGCCCCTCGCTCGACCCGCACGACAAGCGCCTCGCCGTGCACGTCGAGGATCACCCGGTCGCGTATGCAACCTTCGAAGGTACCATCCCGGAGGGACAATACGGCGCCGGCACGGTGGAGATCTGGGACCGTGGCACCTGGGAGCCGGTCGGCGATCCCGACCAAGGCATGCGCAAGGGCGACTTCAAATTCGTGCTGCATGGCGAGCGGCTGAACGGCCGTTTCGTCCTGGTGCGAATGAAGCCGCGCCCGAAGGAGCACGCGGAGAACTGGCTGCTGATCAAGGAGCACGATGAGTTCGAGCGCGCGGGCGTCGGCACCGACGCGCTGGAGGCCGAGCGGCCTTCTCTGGCCGACCAGGCGAAGCAGGAAGCCGTCGCGAAACCCGCGCCGCCGGCCGATGCCGCGCCCGCCATCCGCCTCACCCATCCCGATCGCGCGCTCTGGCCCGGCATCACCAAGCGCGACCTCGCAAGGTATTGGGAGGCGGTCGCCGAGCGCGCGCTGCCCGGCATCGCGCATCGCCCGCTCGCGCTGGTGCGCTGCCCGGAGGGGATCGCGGGCGAGCATTTCTTCCAGAAGCATCGTAGCCGCGGCATGCCGGAGGCGATCCGCCAAGGCGATGCCGGCCAGGCCTATGTCGCGATCGACGACCTCCACGGGCTGCTCGCTTGCGTGCAGTTCTCGGCGATCGAATTGCACACATGGGGCTGCACCGAGGACGACGCGCAGAACGCTGACCGCGTCGTGTTCGACCTCGATCCCGGCGAGGGGATCGACATGACGGCGCTGGTGCAGGCCGCCCGCGAAGTGCGCGACCGGCTGGGCAGGCTCGGGCTCGAAAGCTTCTGCCGCACCAGCGGGGGCAAGGGCCTGCACGTCGTCGCCCCTCTCGCCCCGCGCCCGCCCTGGGGTGTCGTGCGCAACTGGTGCCACGAATTCGCGCGACGCATGGAAGCCGACCATCCCGACCGCTTCGTCTCCACCGTGCCGAAGGATCGTCGGCGCGGCCACATCCTCATCGACTGGCTGCGCAACGGGCTCGGCTCGACCGCCGTCGCCTCCTACGTGCCGCGCGCACGGCCCGGCGCGCTGGTCGCGACGCCGCTCGCCTGGCGGGAGGTGACCTCGAAGCTCGACCCGGCTTCCTTCACCATCGGCACCGTGCCGAAGCGCCTCGCGCGGCAGCAGCGCGATCCCTGGCAAGGCTTCGAGGCGCTCACCCAAACCCTGCCGAAGGAGGCCTGACATGGCCCAGCGGCCGATCTGGCGCGGACATCTGCGTCTCGCGCTCGTCTCCTGCCCGATCGGGCTCTACACCGCGCAGCGCGCCTCCGGCGACCTGCATTTCCACTTCATCAATCCGAAGACCGGGCATCGGGTGCGCACCGTGACGCTCGACGCCGGCACCGATGAGGAAGTCTCGCGCCGCGACCTCGCGCGCGGCTACGAGTTCAAGAAGGACACCTACGTGCTGCTCGACAACGAGGACTTCGAGCGCGCCCGGATCGAGACCTCGACCACGCTGACGGTCGACAAGTTCGTCGATGCGAACGAGATCGATCCGATCTATTTCGATGCCAGCTACTACGTGGCGCCCGACGGCGAAGCCGGACAGGACGTCTATGCCGTGCTTCGCGAGGCGATCCAGTCCACCGGCCGTGTCGCGCTCTCCCGGGTGGTGCTCGCCCGTCGCGAGCGCGCGGTGGCGCTGATGCCGTTCGGCCGCGGCCTCGTCCTGCACACGCTGCACGAGCAGCGGGACCTCTACAATCCGAAGGAGCTCTTCGCCTCGGTGCCGGACGAGAGGCCCGACACGGAGATGGTGAAGCTCGCGACTCAGCTCATCGACCGGCAAACCGCAAAATTCGAGCCTTCCGACATGGAGGACCGCTACGAGGCGCGGCTGCGCGAGGTGATCGACGCCAAACTCAAGGGCGAAGGCGAGAGCTGTCGAGCCCGAAGCGCCCGAGCGCGAGAGCAACGTCATCGATTTGATGGCGGCGCTGAAGCGCAGCCTCGGCCAGCCGAACGAAGGCAGCCCGGCCAAGAAGCCGCCATCGCGCAGCAAGAGCGGCGCATCAAAACCCGCGCACGACCGCAAGGCACCAAAGAAGCCGGCGCGCAGACGTGCCTGACCCGCCGGCGTTCTTCCCACAACCGCAGCACTCGAGAATTGAAGTTGAAGCTGGCCGTTTTGGCGGAGCCCTTCAGGTTTGAACCCGAATCGCCCTGACCACAGTCAGAGCGGTTCGGGTCTAGCGCGTGATCGTTTCAGGCCGAGTCGGCCTGAAACGTGAATCACTCGCGCGAACAATTTGCTGGAGCAGGCCGGTGACCGGAAGGGAACCGGTCATGCTTTAGTCGGCCTCGGCCATCGACTGTGCGCGCATTCGCAGGTAGTCGGGCATCGCGACCGGTACCGCGCCGGCATGGCCGAGATCGGCCATGCGCACGCGGGAGGTCTCACGGGCCGAGAAGGCGGCGACGGCGGAGACCACCGTGATGGCGAAGGTGAGCAGGCCGATCTTGAGCGGAATGCCGGTCGAGCCGGGCGGCGCCACCAGCGCGAACAGCGCCGGCAGCAACGCGGTGATGGTGGTGCCGACATTCTGCGCGATCGCCATCGCGGTCACCCGGATGCGCGTCGCGAACAGCTCCGGATAGAAGCTCGGGAACACCGCATTGTAGCCCTGATACACCGCCCCCCACATCAGCAGCGACAGCAGGATCGCGAGCGGCACGCTGTGAATGCTGATCGCGTAGAGATAGGCGAAGGAGAGCAGCCCCGCGATCAGCGAGCCGACGATCATCGGCGGACGGCGGCCGATCCGGTCCGTGAGATTGCCGACCCAGGGAATGACGATCACGGCGAGGACGTTTCCGAGCACGGGAATCCAGAGATAGACCCCCTTGTCGAACCTGATCCCGTACGCGGCCTGCACCGCATAGGCGCCGCCGAAGATCGTCGCCACCACCGGGATCACGTTCATCAGCGACATGCACACGACACGCAGCATGTCCGGCCAGCTGGTGCGGAATGCCTCGACGATCGGCGAACGCGGCACCTCGCCGCGTGCGCCCTCCTCGGTGAAAGCGGGCGTTTCCTCGACCTTCCGGCGGATGATGTAGCCGGCGATCACGACCAGGAGGCTGAGCAGGAACGGAATGCGCCAGCCCCAGGCGTTGAACGCGTCCGCCGGCATGAACCAGGCGAGCGGCAGGAACACCGCGGCGGCCAGGATCTGCCCGGCCTGCACGCCCTGCAGCGAGAAACTCGCGTAGAAGCCGCGGCGCCCGAACGGCGCGTGCTCGAGGATCATCGAACTCGCGCCCGAGATCTCGCCGGCCACCGCGAAGCCCTGGATCAGGCGGAGGATGACCAGCAGCACCGGCGCCAGCGCGCCGACCTGGTGATAGGTCGGCAGCACGCCGACCGCCATGGTCGAGAAGCCCATCAGGAACATGCAGGTCAGCAGCACCTGCTTGCGGCCATGCGTGTCGCCGAAATGCCCGAGCACGAAGGCGCCGATCGGGCGGGCGACATAGCCGACACCGTAGGTCGCGAGCGAGGCGACGATCGCGATTGTCGGATTGCCGGAGGGGAAGAAGAGCTGCGGAAAGATCAGCGCCGAGGCGGTCGCGTAGATGAAGAAGTCATAGTATTCAAGCGCCGAGCCGATCCATCCGCTGGCCGCCGCCGTCTTCGACTGCCGCCGCGAATGATGCCGGCCGGGCGGCTCGCGATCCGCGGCCCCGGACATTTCGCCTTCCTCCCGTTCGCGCGCGCCTCGTTTCTGCGCGGGAAGGAGCTTATTCCCGGACCGCTTACCGCAACAAGTCACGGTGCAGGGGGGCGTCGGTGATCCGCACGCGGCCGGTCAGCCAGTCGATGCCGATCTCGGCGCGGCGGTTGCCGTCGACGAGCTCGATCGCGCCGCCGCTCGCGCTGCCGTCCGGCGCGAAACGGAGCACCGTCTCGCCGGCGACCGGCTTGCCCGCCGGGTTCACGTAATTGAAGCCGACGGCGACCGGCAGCGCGGCCGGCTTCTGGCCCTCGACCTGGATGCGATGGGTCGCGGGGTCGATCGCGACGGAGACCGGACGCGCCTCGGCCATCGCGCGGGTGCGGGCAAGGCGGAGATTGCCGGCGATCGCCGACGCCGCGGCGCGCGTCTCCACCGCAGCGCTGCGCACCGGCCCGTGGGTCAGGATCAGTCCGAGCGCGAAGCCGAGGATCGCCAGCACCACGATCATCTCGAGCAGGGTGAAGCCCCTCGCCTGGCGTGCGACCCCGCGGCGCATGCTCAATGCGCGAGGTCGTTGAGGCTCAGCATGGCAAGCAGGAGCGAGGAGACGATGCCGGCGACCGCCGCACCCATGATGATGGTGATCGCCGGCACCAGCAGCGCGACCAGGCGCTGGATGCCGAGCCGCGCCCGCTCCTCGTGGATTTCGGCGGCGCGGAGCGACATCTCGCCGAGCCGCGCGGTCTCCTCGCCGAGCCGCAGCAGGTGGATGGTGCGGACCGGAAACACGCCGCTCTCGCCGAGCGGCGTCGCCACCCCGCCGCCGCCCTGCGCCGCCAGGATGGTGCGGTCGAGCGCCGATACCGCGGCGCGGTTGCCGAGCGTATCGCGGGCGATGCCGAGGGCCGCGATCAGTGGCACCCCGTTCATGACGAGGGTGCCGAGCGAGCGGGTGAGCCGTGCCGCGAGCGTGTCGCGCGCGAGCCCGCCGAGGATCGGAATGCGCAGCAGTACCTGATCGGCCACGAGCCGGACCGCCGGCCGGCGCAGCAGCGCCCGGATGCCGAGCATCGCCAGTATGAACGCGGCCAGCGCATAGAACCCGTCATCGGCGACGAAGGCACCGACCGCGATCAGGATCTGAGTCGGCCGCGGCGGCGCGACGCCGTTCTGCTCGAACAGCGGCACGAATTGCGGCAGCACCGAGGTCAGCAGGAACACGATCGAGCCGACCGCCGCGATCACGAGGAGGATCGGATAAACCATCGCCGAGGTGATGGTGGCCGCCAGGCTGCGCTCGCGCTCGAGCAGCACGGCCAGGCGCTCGAGCGTGGCGGCGAGCGTGCCGCCGGCCTCGCCGCCGCGCACCATGCCGACATAGAGGCGCGGGAAGCTCTTCGGATGCTGCGACAGCGCGGTGGTGAGCGAGCCGCCGTTGCGCACGGTGTCGCGCAGGCTGCCGACCACGTCGCGCAGCCGCGGGTTCGGCGCGGTCTCCACCAGGAAGCGGAGCGCACGGTCGAGGTCCTGGCCGGCGCCGAGCATGGTCGCGAGCTCGCGGGTGAACAGCGCCTGGTCGTTGCGGGAGAGCGCGCGGCCGCCGCCGCGCTCGCGGTGCAGCCAGTCGAGCAGCCTGCCGCCCTGGTCGGCCGGCGTCGCACGCACGGGAAGGAACCCGTCGCGCCGCAGCCGTTCCACCGCGGCGGCCTCATCGGGCGCTTCGATAAGGCCGTGCCGCATCGTGCCGGCGGCGTCGATCGCGGCGTAGCGGAACGCGGTCATGACGGCATCCCTCCCCGCATCGGCCCTCGCGCGGTATGGAGGCGCCATGCGGCGGCTCCGCCGCGGAGGATAGACGAAACGTGCCGTTCTGGCTGCCCCCGCTGCTGGTCGCGCCGTTCATCGGCAGTTTTCTGGGCGTGCTGATCCGCCGATTGCCCGCAGGCCAGCCGGTCACGCTCGCACGCTCGCGATGCGAGAGCTGCGGACGCATCCTGGGGCCGGCCGAGCTGGTCCCGGTGCTGAGCTATGCGGCGCTGCGCGGGCGCTGCCGCGGGTGCGGGGCGCCGGTCGGACGCTTCCACCTCGCGGTCGAGCTCGCCGCGGCGGGGGTGGCGGCGGTCGCGATCGCGGCGTTCCCGAATGCGGCGGACGCGGGCTGGATCTGGGCCGCGTGTGCGCTCGGCTGGGGACTGCTGGCGCTCGCCTGGATCGACTGGGAGTGGCTGCGCCTGCCGGACGCGCTGAGCCTGCCGCTGATCCTGCTGGGCCTCGCGGCCACGGCCTGGCTCGACTTCCCGGCGCTCGCCGACCATGCGATCGGCGCCGCCGGCGGCTATTCCGCGTTTCGCGCGATCGCCCTCGCCTATCGCGCGCTGCGCGGCCGCGAGGGCCTCGGGCGCGGCGATGCCTCGCTGCTCGCCGCCGGGGGCGCCTGGCTCGGCTGGCAGCCCCTGCCTCTCGTCGTGCTGGGCGCGGCGTTGTGCGGGCTCGCGATCGCGCTGATCCGGGCGCTGCGCGGGGAGACGCTCGCGCGGGCGACCGCGATCCCGTTCGGGCCGCCCCTGGCGCTCGCCATCTGGGCGCTGTTCCTCGCCGGCGGCGGGAGCTGACGGTCGGCCGCGATGCGCCGAAGCCCGACGACCTGCTGACGAAACAATTCGTTACAACGCTGTCGGGACGAGCTAGAGTGTTCTGCCACCGGAAGTTGCGGGCCCGTAGCCTCCGGTGATGCGGAACCACGACATAACCGGGGAACGGACCATGGCAATCGGTGCGAAACTTTGGGATGAGGTCAGCAAGGCAGCGGGGCGGCGCATCTGCGACGTGACCGGCGACGCCATCCAGGAGGAGGTGACGTTCGTCGGCCAGATCACCGGCTGCGGGCGTCTCGAGGGGATCACGGGTCGGACCGTCGGCACCGACCATTACTGGGAAAGAATCAACTGCGAGAATGTCCTCAACGGCACCGCCAACGGGGTGTTGACGCTCGGCAGCGAACTCATCGGCTTCAAGGCGGTCGGCCTGGGCAAGCTGATCAAGCGCTCTCCCCTCCGTCCGGAGGACCTGGTGTCGCTGATCTGGTTCCCGGACCCGCCACCCGACTTCGAATGGATGCGGACCACGATCGTGATCTGGGAGGCCACGGTCGACCCCGCGCGGCAGACCGTCACCGCTTCCGCCTATGAATGGGTCGGCACCCCCGCCGGCCGGGAGGCGAATGGCTGATACCGGCCCTTGCGTGACCCGGGACCGATGGTCGTGGGGAATGACCATCGGTCGCGAGCGGCGGCGGTCGAGCCCCTGCCCTAGGGACTCATCTCGGCGCGGATCGAGAACACCTCCGCATTGCGGTCGTTGCGGACGATCGGCGCCGCGAAGCTCGGATTGCGCACCAGCGGATCGTCGGCGAGCAACGAGATCAGCTTCGCCGCCGAGGCGGACTGGCCCTCCAGCGACACTTTCCGCTGCCGCAGCGTGAGGCCGGTGAGATAGGTGTCGTCCGGCAGCAGCCGGGTGAGCGTCGCCAGGATTTCGAGCGTGTCGCCGACCCGCGCCTGCTCGGCCGCCAGCGTATCCGCCCCCGTTGCCGCGCCGAGGATGCGCCGGCGCAGCGCCTCGTATTCCTGCACGCGCGGGGAGAGCAGCGCGATCCGGCTCTCGACCCCGCTCCGCGCCTGCCATTGCAGGAAGAACGGCAGCCCTGTCGCCACCAGAGCCAGCACCAGGCAGGCGATCGCGGCGCCTTGCAGCGCGCGACGCCCCAGGCGCTCGCCGGCCGATGGCCCGCGCCCGAGATCGATCACCCGGGCGGTGCCGTCGGCGGCCGGAATCTCGAGCCGCGAGACCGCGAGGCCCGCGGTCTCCAGCGCCTCCAGCGCCGGCTGGACCGCGGCGCGCGGCACCACGAAGAGCTTGAGATGCAGCCGCCCGCGCGGGCGATCCCGGCGCTCGATCTCGGCCGACCAGAACATCTCGCCGGCGGCGAAGGGCGTGTAGCGGTCGACCTCGTAGCCGATCACCTGGTGGAAGTCGCCCTCCGCCGCGATCGGCAGCGTGACCGGGCGCTCCAGCAGCAGTTCGGCGGGAAGCTGCACCGCGAGGCGCGACGGCGCCCGGGCGCCGAGCAGCCGGCGGATCGCGGGCCGGCTCGGCATTTCGAGATCGATCGTTCCGAGCTGCCCGGTGCGGCCGCCGCGCCGGATGGCGAGCGCCGCCTCGCTCGATCCGGGCTCGATCCGCGCGACCACCGCATCGGGCAGCCGCCGCCCGGCATCGCGCCAGGAGGGTGGCAGCAACTCCGCGAGCTGCTGCACGAACCAGGCGAGGAATTGCTGCAGCATCGTTCCCCTATCGCAGATCGCGCCGGCCGCCGCAAAGCCGACGCCCTTTGAGACGCGACCCGTGAAGTCGGTTCATTCGGGCGTGTCATCCCAGGTCAGGATCCGGTACGGCGCGGAGGCGTCGGTGGGCTGCACCGCGACGATCGCGCGCCGCGTCGTGCGCGCACCGTTCACCGTCGCGAGCACCGTCACCGTGGCGTACAGCGTCTGCTGGCCGGCGGCATCGGCGCCCGGCAGCGCCGTCAGGCCGTTGTTACCCAAGGCGGTGACCGCCTGCGCCACCACCGGATCGGCGTCGGCGAGCGTGATGTTCCGGCTGCCATAGACCGTCACGTGCGGCAGGATCGCCTGCACCAATGTGGGCGGCATGCCGCGGACCAGCGCCAGCTCGTCGATGCTGCGGTAGTTCTCGTTCGGCGGTCCGTACGGAAGCCGGGCCGCCGCATATTGCGGCGCCTTGGCGCCGTTGGGCTGCGCCACCAGCCCGACGGTGCGCCAGTCAATGATCGCCGCGCCGAGCGATGCGGCCGCGCCGCGATCCAGGCCGAGCGCGACCAGAAGCTGGCTCAGCAGCGGCTGCGTGGCGGCGTTGAGGTCGATCTTGCCATCCTCGTTGACGATCCGCACCTCGGCAACGCCCGGCGGGATGCGGATCGCCCGCACCACGCCATCGGCGTCCCAATGCGCGCCGGAGCGGTCGAGCAGCCGGAACATCGCCTCACGCACCGCGCCGTCGGCGACCGCACGCGCCGCGGCGGCGTTGCGCAGGCCATCCGCGATCCGCGCCTCGCCGCGTGCGGTCACCGCGATCGCGGTGATCAGCAGGGACAGGAAGGCGAGCGTCCACAGCACGATCAGCAGCGCGAAGCCGGCATCGCGCCTGCTGCGACCGCGCGGCTGCCGGATGCGCGCCTCGGTCGCTCATTGCGGCGGCGCCTCGGCGATGGTCGCCATCACCATGTCCGGCCAGCTCCGCCCGTCCTTGTGGGAAAAATCGATGTGCAGGCGGACCAGGCGCGGCGGGCTGGTGTCGCTCCAGCTCGTGTCCCAGGCACCCGCCCCGTTCTCGGCGACCCGCCAATAGGCGAGGCGGATGCCGTCGACATGGTCGAGCAGCACATCCTCCTTGGGTTCCGGCGGGGTGCCGAGCCACTGCGCGTGCGGCGAGGGAACCCGCGCAGCACCAGCCGGTGCGATCCGTCCACGCGCAGCGAGACCACGGCGAGCCGCGTCGGCAGATCGGAGACGGCGACGGGCAGCGTGGTGATGAAGCGGCACTCGGCCGCCGTGCCGGTGAACACCGGGTCGTCCTGATCGGGATCGCCCGGGCACCGCGCGGGCGACCAGGCGGCGGAGCGCGGCATCGACCGCGGCGAGGTCGGACTGGCGGTCGATGCCGGTCGACTGCGCCTGCCAGGCGGTGAGGCCGAACCGCGTCGCCTGGGTCAGCATCGCCAGCAGCAGCCCGAGCACGGCCAGCGCGACCAGCACCTCGAGCAGGGTGAAGCCCGGCGCCGGCCGGCGCCGTTCAGGAGCGCGGAAGCGGGTGCGGTGCCGAGGCATTCGGTGTCGAGCTGGACGGTCCGGGCCGGGCCGGTCCGCGGCCAGGAGATCGCGACATCGACCGCATAGAGGCCGATACGGGCGGGAGGCGTGCCGGTCAGAGGGGCTGCGCCGCCCGGCGCGCCGATCAGGGCCTGCCCGACCTGGCGGATGCGGAGCCGCCAGCGGAAGCCGCCGCCATCGTCGCCGCTGGTCTCCATCGGCCGCAACGGCGCGGCGGCGCAGATCTCGTCGAGATGCGAGCGGGCGCGGGAGACCGCCTCCTGGTATCGGTCGGCGATCCGCGTGGTCAGCAGCCCGTCGGTCGCGCCGCGATAGAGCACGACGACCGCGATCAGCGCGATCACGAAGGCGACGAGCACTTCGAGCAGGGTGAACCCGGCCTCTCTGTCCCCGCGCAATGTCGCCGCCTCGCTGTCGCGAGCCTGCTTAATACACCGCTGCGGCCGGCTCCAGCGAGATCGGCCAACTGGCGAGATCGGCATCGGAACGACCTCGCGAGGCCGCTTGGCCATCAGGGAAACGACGCTAAGCCTCGCGCGCGACGGAGGCCATGGATGCGCGGGACAGTCACGAGACGGGCGGACCGCGATGCCGGGTTCACCCTGCTCGAAATCCTGGTGGTGCTGGCGATCCTCGGCCTGCTGATCGGCCTGGTGGCGCCGGCGGCGCTGCGCCAGCTCGGCGGCGCGCGGATTTCGGTCGCCAAGCAGTCGATCGAGCGCATCGGCTCGACCCTCGACCTCTACAAGCTCGACATCGGCAGCTATCCGACCACCGAGCAGGGGCTCGACGCGCTGGTCACCAAGCCGACCGACGTGTCGAACTGGAACGGCCCCTATCTGAAGGGCGACAAGACGCCGCTCGATCCGTGGAACCATGCCTACGTCTATCGCAGCCCGTCGGACCGCACCGGGCACGACTACGATCTGTGCTCGAACGGCCCGAGCGGGAACGCCAATCAGAACGACATGATCTGCAACTGATCGGGCGGCCATGGCAGCCGGCTGATCAGGCGAATCGATGCCCGGCGAACGCGCCCAGACCGCGCGAGCTCGCGAACTCGGCGATCGTCAGCGTCTCGGCCCGCCGCTCCGGCGCGATGCCGGCGCGCGCCAGCAACGCCTCGCCGCCGAGCGGCCGCAACGCGCCGCGCAGCATCTTCCGGCGCTGGCCGAACGCCGCCGCGGTCAGCCGCTCCATGGCCGCGAACAGCGCCGGGGCCGGCTGCGATCGCGGCGCGGCACGATGCCGACCACGGCGGAACACACTTTCGGCGGCGGCGTGAAGGCGGCCGGCGGGATGCGCAGCAGCAGCGACACCTCGGCGACCCATTGCGCGAGCACCGCGAGCCGCCCATAGGCGGCGCTGCCGGGCGCCGCGCAGATGCGCTCCGCCACTTCCTGCTGGAACATGAGCGTCATCCGCTCGAACGCGGCGGCCCGCCGCAGCCAGCGCGACCAGCAGCGGCGTCGCCACGTTGTAGGGCAGGTTGGCGACGATCTGCCGCGGCGCCGGCGCGAGCGACGCGAGATCGAGCGACAGCGCATCGCCCGCATGCACCGCGAGCCGGTCGGGATACGCGGCGCGCAATTCCTCCATCGCCGCCACCGCGCGCGGATCGACCTCCACCACGGTCGACGCCCGCGGCCTCGCTCGTCGAGCAGGGCGCGCGTGAGGCCGCCGGGTCCCGGCCCGATCTCGATCACGTGCCGCCCGGCCGAGATCGCCCGCGGCGCGGACGATGCGCGCGGTCAGGTTGCCGTCGAGCAGGAAGTGCTGGCCGAGCGATTTCCGCGCATCGAGCCCGTGCCGCGCGATCACCTCGCGAAGCGGCGGCAGCGCAGCGCATCATTCGGCCAGCGCGCGGCTCCTGCTGCTCCCCCTGCTCGCGCCTGCAGCGACCACATGCGCGCATAGACGCCGCGCGCGGCGAGCAGCGCGGAATGCGTGCCGCGCTCGGCCACGCGCCCGTCCACCAGCACCAGGATCTCGTCCGCATCCACCACGGTCGAGAGCCGGTGCGCGATGACGAGCGTGGTGCGCCGGGCGGTGACCGCACGCAGCGCGGTCTGGATCTCCTGCTCGGTGCGGGTGTCGAGCGCGCTCGTCGCCTCGTCGAGGATGAGGATGCGCGGGTCCTTGAGGATGGTGCGCGCGATCGCGACGCGCTGCTTCTCGCCGCCGGAAAGCTTGAGCCCGCGCTCGCCGACGCGCGTGGCGTAGCCCTCCGGCAGCCGCAGGACGAAATCATGCACCTGCGCGAGCCGCGCCGCGTGCTCGATCTCCGCCTGCGTCGCACCCGGCCGGCCATAGCCGATGTTGTAGCCGATCGTGTCGTTGAACAGCACGGTGTCCTGCGGCACCACGCCGATCGCCGCGCGCAGGCTGTCCTGCGTGAGGTCGCGGATGTCGTGCCGTCCACCAGGATGCGGCCGCCGGTCACGTCGTAGAAGCGGAACAGCAGCCGGCTGATCGTCGACTTGCCGGCGCCCGGTCGGGCCCGACGATCGCGAGCTTGCTGCCGGCCGGCACGCTGAAGCTCGACGCCCTTCAGGATCTCGCGCTCCGCGCACGTAGCCGAAATGCACGTCCTCGAACACGATCGAGCCGGCCTCGGCCTCGTCGAGATGCGGCGCGAGCACGCGCGCGCCGGGCCGGTCCGCGACCTCCTCCTGCGACCGCGAGCAGGCGGAACATCTGCTCCATGTCGACCAGCCCCTGCTTGATCTCGCGATAGACGAAGCCCAGGAAGTTGAGCGGCTGGTAGAGCTGCATCAGATAGGTGTTCACCAGCACGAACTTGCCGACCGTCATCGTGCGCGGCCTGCACGCCCGTCCGCCGCCATCAGCATGATCAGCGCGAGGCCGATCGCGATGATCGCCGCCTGGCCGAGATTGAGCATGTTGAGCGTGACCTGGCTGCGCACGGCGGCGCGCTCGTAGCGGGCGAGCGAGGCGTCGAAGCGCCTGGCCTCGTGCGCCTCGTTGCCGAAATACTTCACCGTCTCGTAGTTCAGCAGGCTGTCGACCGCCTTCGACTGCGCCTCGCTGTCCATCTCGTTCATGGTGCGGCGGAAGCGCACGCGCCAGCTCGTGAAGGCGAGCGTGAAGCCGATATAGGAGCCGACCGCAGCGAGCGTCAGCGCGGCGAAGCGCCAGTCGAACAGCCGCCACAGGATGAGCGTCACCATCGCCGACCTCGAGCAGCGTCGGGATGATGTTGAACACGGCGAGCCGCAGCACCAATTCGATGCCGTTGGTGCCGCGCTCGAGCGCGCGCGCCAGGCCGCCGGTCCGGCGGTCGAGATGGTAGCGCAGGCTCAGCCGGTGCAGATGCACGAAGGTGTCGCCGCGCCACCTTGCGCACGGTGCGCTGCTGCACGCGCGGCGAACACCGCGTCGCGCAGCTCGCCGAATCCGGCCGAGCCGATCCGCAGCAGCCCGTAGCCGACGATGAGCGCGACCGGGATCGCCGTCAGCGCCGCGGTGCCCTTCGGCGCCAGCGCATCGACCAGCGCGCCCATAGACGATCGGCACATAGACGGTGGCGAGCTTGGCGGCGACCAGGAACAGCGCCGCCACCACGACCCGCACCCGCGCGCCCGGATCGCCCTCGCGGCCAGAGGAAGGGAAGCAGGGAGCGGACGGTCTGCAGGGTCGAGCGCTGCGGGCCGGCATAGGGCAGAGGCGGGCGGCGCCATGTTCGCGGATGTGGCATGGCCGGGCGGGAAATCAAGAACTGTCCTGCACGCAGGCGCGCGACTGGGCTATGGCCGGGGGATGATCGATCCGATCCCGGGCCTGCTCCGCCACCTCGAAGCCTTCCGCCGCCCGGTGCTGCCCGGGCAGCGGCGGCGGCTCCTTCTCGGCAGCCACGAAGTCGGCTGGGTGCTGCCGGAGATCGCCGTGCCGCTGGTCGCGCACGGCGCGCGCGAGACCGCGGCCGGAATCGCGCGTCCCGGATGCCGCCTCCCTCCGGAATCACGTCCGCGCGCTCGCCGTCGGAGCATCTGATGCGCTGGCGCGACGAGGAGTTCGAGGTGTGGAGCGACACCGACGGGAGCGCCCTCGCCCGCGTCGATCGCGGCGCCCTGCCGGTGCTTCGGCATGCAGTCGCATGGCGTGCATCTGAACGGGCTGGTCGAGCGCGCGGACGGGCTCCATCTGTGGGTCGCGCGCCGCCGCGACGACCGGCCGCTCGATCCCGGCAAGCTCGACCACCTGGTGGCGGGCGGCATCCCGGCGGGACTCGGTCCGCTGGAGACGCTCGTCAAGGAAGGCACAGGAGGAGGCGGGCGTGCCGCCGGCGCTGATCGCCAAGGCCGTCGCCGTGGGCACGGTCGCCTATGTGATCGACCGGAACGAGGGGCTGCGGCGGGACCGGCTCAGCTTCTACGACCTCGTGCTGCCGGCGGATTTCGTTCCCGCGCCGCAGGACGAGGAGGTCGCGGGCTTCGAGCTCTGGCCGATCGCGGAGGTGCTGCGCCGGGTCGCCGAGACCGACGATTTCAAGTTCAACGTCAACCTCGTGCTGATCGACCTGTTCCTGCGCCGGGCGGTCATCGATCCCGACAGCCCGGGTGGCCGCACGCTCCGCGCCGGCCTCGACGCCCGGCCGGAGACCGCGGGCGCTCAGAGATAGGGCAGCAGCAGCCGGAACCCGGCCTCCAGCAGGCGCACCGGCAGCACCCGCCGGTCGAGCTCCGCGAGGGTGAGCGGATGCGCGCGGGTGGCGTCGATCAAGGCGGAGAGCCGCTCGCCGAGCGCGTCGTGATAGAGCTCGACGTTGAGCTCGAAATTGAGCCTGAGGCTCCGCATGTCCCAGTTGGCGCTGCCGATCAGGCACCACTCGCCATCCACCACCATGATCTTGGAATGGTCGAAGGGCGGCGGGTTGCGCCAGATCCGCACGCCCGACCGCAGCAGCGGGCCGATATTGGCGCGCATCGCCCAGTCGACCACGCGATGGTTGCTGCGCTCCGGTACCACCACGTCCACCGCGACGCCGCGCATGGCGGCGAGCGAGAGCGCCGTCACCAGACGCTCGTCCGGCAGGAAATAGGGCGTCATCACCCGCACCGAGCGGCGCGCGCAGTCGATCGCCTGCATGGTGACGAACTCGATCTTCTCGAGGTCCTGGTCCGGCCCCGAGGTCACCACCCGTCCGACCGCATCGCCCGCTCGCGGAAGCTCCGGAAACCAGAGATCACCCTCCAGCGTCTCGCCGGTGACGAAGTCCCAGTCCCGCGCGAAGGCGTCGGCGAGCTGGGCGACCACCGGGCCGTCGAAGGCGAAATGCGAGTCGCGGACCGGATGGCGCGGCTTGCACGCGAGCAGGTTCTCGCGCCCGATGTTCATCCCACCGGCGAAGCCGCGCCTGCCATCCACGACCAGCACCTTCTTGTGCGTGCGCAGGTTCAGGAACGGCATGCGCCAGGGCCAGAGCGAGTGCATGAACCGCGCGACCGGCACGTGGGCGTGATGCAGCCGGCCATAGGCGCGCGACCAGAACCAGCCGCCGCCGACGCCGTCGATCAGCACCCGCACCGCGCAGCCCCGCCCCTTCGCCGCGATCAGCGCGTCGATGATCGGACCCCCGGCCGCATCGTCGCGCAGGATGTAGGTGGAGAGCGCGACGCTCCGCTCCGCCGCTTCGATCGCCGCCAGCATCCGCGGATAGGCCTGGTCGCCGTGCTGCAGCAGCTCGACCCGGTTGCCGGCGAGCGAAGGTCGTTCGGTCAGCCGCCGCGCCGCGATCTCGAGCGGCGCCAGGTGGTCGTCGCGATCGACCGAGGGCGGTTCGGCATCGGCAAGCGCGCTATAGCGCCGGAGCTCGCGGATGCGCGCGCCACGCCGCGCCACCCGGTTGATGCCGAGGACGAAATAGAGCGGGCCGCCGATCATCGGCGAGATCCAGGCGAGACCGATCCAGCCGGTGGCCGCACCGACGTCGCGCTTGGTGAGCAGCACATGGGCGGTGACCGCGAGGGCGATCGCCAGGTCGATCGCGACATGTACGCTGGCCGGCACCATCCCGCCGAGGGCGGCAAGCCATTCAGCCACGACGCCGAGCACAGCCCCTGCTCTCCTTTTCCGTTCGGACCCGCCGCCCCGGACGACTATGCTCCGCGGCGGCGAGCGGAACGTAACAGCGGCTCACTCGTTGCGGAGGCGCCGATCCTGCTTGCCGAAGGGATGCTGCCATGCGCCAGGCCAGGATGCTTGCCCTCGCCGTCCCGCTCGTGCTCGCCGGCTGCGTGGACGACCGGCCCTTCCCGGTGGCGGGGCTCGCCGTCAGCTCCGACCTGCCGGTGCTGCCGCCGCCGAATTACGGCCCGATTCCCGGCACCACGGACCGCGCGGCCGGCGATCCGCCGCATCACCGCGCAAATCCGCCTCACCGACGACCAGGTCCGCATCCGGATTCTGCAGGCGGCGATCGCCGCCTGTGTCCCCGGGCTCCCCCTGCACCTGCCCTGACATCACTCCGCAGATGATCACCGACTGGCGCCGGGATCATGGCGGATGAGGGCTGAATTGTGGCCCGATTGCGACATTGAGGCCGGATTGGGGCGGGACGGTGACCGACTTGCCAAATTTTAAGTTCGCCGGGGCGACTTTCCGGGCTATCGTTCGATCAGGAGGTCGCCTCGATGCCCGACACCATGATCAACCGCCTTTGCGCACCTCTGCTCGTCCTGGGCGCCAGCGTCCTTGTGTTCGCCGTTGCTTGGCTGATGCTTGACCCGAGTCGGCTGTCCGACGGTCATGCCTTGGTGCTCGCCGCCCAGATCACGGGCGCAATCGGACTTGGCTTCAGCTTCGTCCTGCTCTGGCTCGCCGCCCGCCAGGCCCGAGCCTGAGCACACCCGCCTCGCCCGACCGGCGGCCGCCGCCGCGATCCGATCGGGCACAGAACGATCAACGATTGTCGGTTGCCATCCCGAAGCGCCGCCGCACAATCCCCTGAACCGGCTCGCCCCGCCGGGTCAGGAGGACGCCGTCCCGTGAAGCCAGCCCTCGCCCGCACGGCCTGAGCGCATGGCCGCCTATCTCCTCCGGCGGGTGCTGCTGCTGATCCCGACCCTGTTCGGGATCATCGCCATCAACTTCGTCGTGGTGCAGTTCGCGCCGGGTGGCCCGGTCGAGCAGATGCTGGCCGAGCTCCGCGGCCACGGCCAGGGCGGCATGGAACGGATGACCGGCGGCGGCGGCGAAACCTCCGCCCCGAGCAGCGCGCCCGGCGGCTATCGCGGCGCCAGGGGCCTCGATCCGCACGTGGTCGCCCAGATCCGCCAGATGTTCGGCTTCGACAAGCCGCCGCTGACCCGCTTCCTGACCATGGTGGGCGGCTATCTCCGCTTCGATTTCGGCCGCAGCTTCTTCCGCGACCAGGGCGTCCTGCACCTCGTCCTGTCGAAGATGCCGGTCAGCATCTCGCTCGGCCTCTGGTCCACCGTGATCATCTATCTCGTCTCCATCCCGCTCGGCATCGCCAAGGCGGTGCGCGACGGCAGCCGCTTCGACGTTGCCTCCTCCGGCATCGTGCTGGTCGGCTATGCCGTGCCCGGGTTCCTGTTCGCGATCCTGCTCGTTGTCCTGTTCGCCGGCGGCTCCTTCGTCCAATGGTTCCCGCTGCGGGGTCTGGCGAGCCCCGACGCCGCCGGATGGCCGCTCCCCGACCGCATCGCCGACTATTTCTGGCACCTGGTCCTGCCCACCATCGCCCTCGTCGCCGGCGGCTTCGCCAGCCTCACGATGCTGACGAAAAACTGCTTCCTCGACGAAATCCGCAAGCAATACGTCGTCACCGCCCGCGCCAAAGGCGCCACCGAAGCCCGCGTGCTCTACGGCCACGTCTTCCGCAACGCCATGCTGCTGGTGGTCGCGGGCTTCCCCGCCGCCTTCATCGGCATGCTCTTCTCGTCCCAGCTCCTGGTCGAAATCGTCTTCTCCCTCGACGGGCTCGGCCTGCTCGGCTTCCAATCCGCCATCCAGCGCGACTACCCCGTCATGTTCGGAACCCTCTACATCTTCACCCTTCTCGGTCTCGTCATGCAGATCATCGGCGACCTGCTCTACACGGTGGTCGACCCGCGCATCGACTTCGAGGCGCGGGGTGAGCCTCTCTCCCCTCGCCCGACGCCGGCTGGCGATCTTCCGGCAGCACCGGCGTGGCTACTGGTCGATGTGGGTGTTTCTGGCGCTGTTCCTGTTCTGCCTGCTGGCCGAGTTCGTGGCGAATGATCGGCCGCTGGTGATCCGGTTCGAGGGACGGTGGTATTTTCCGGTGCTGCATGATTACAGCGAGGACGCGTTCGGCGCGGACTTCCTGCCGACCGAGGCGGACTACACCGATCCTGACGTTGCGGCGGCGATCCGCCGGCATGGCTGGATGATCTGGCCGCTGATCCCGTTCAGCTACGACACCATCGTGAAGAACCTTCCCACGCCGGCGCCCTCGCCGCCGAGCTGGCGGAATCTGCTCGGCACCGATGACGAGGCGCGCGACGTGCTCGCGCGCGTGATCTACGGGTTCCGCATCTCGGTGCTGTTCGGCTTCTCGCTGACCGCGATCGCCTCGGCGGTCGGCATCGCGGCGGGAGCGGTGCAGGGATATTATGGCGGGCTCACCGACCTCATGTTCCAGCGCTTCATCGAGGTCTGGTCGGGGATGCCGCAGCTCTACCTGCTGATCATCCTGGGCAGCGTCATCACGCCCGGATTCTGGGTGCTGCTGATCTTCCTGCTGCTGTTCTCCTGGATGAACCTGACCGGCGTGGTGCGGGCGGAGTTCCTGCGCGGACGCAATCTCGACTACGTGCGGGCGGCGCGCGCGCTCGGGGTCTCCAACCTCTTCATCATGTGGCGCCACATTCTCCCGAATGCGCTGGTTGCGACGATGACATTCCTGCCCTTCACGCTGTCGGGCTCGGTGACGATCCTCGCTAGTCTGGACTTTCTCGGCTTCGGCCTGCCGCCGGGATCGCCGTCGCTCGGCGAGCTCGTGAGCCAGGGAAAGAACAACCTGCAGGCGCCGTGGCTCGGCGTCACCGCCTTCGTGGTGCTGGGCGGCGTGCTGACCCTGCTGATCTTCGTCGGCGAAGCCGTGCGCGACAGTTTCGACCCGCGGCGGCAGCCGCGATGAGCCTGGTCGAGGTCCGCGGGCTGAACGTCGCCTTCGGCGCGCGGCGGGTGGTGCGCGAGGTGAGTTTCACCCTCGATCGCGGCGAGACGCTGGCGATCGTCGGCGAGAGCGGGTCGGGCAAGTCGCTGACCGCACTCTCGCTGCTGCAGCTGCTGCCGCCCGGCGCGCGCCGCACCGGGCAGGTGGCGATCGAGGGACGGGAGATGATCGGCGCCGATGCGAAGACGCTGCGCCGCGCACGCGGCGGCCTCGCCGGGATGATCTTCCAGGAACCGATGACGAGCCTCAATCCGCTGCATCGCATCGGCAAGCAGGTGGGCGAGTCGATCCTCCTGCACCACGGCATGCGCGCCTCGCCCCGCAGCCCGAAGCTGCGGAAGAAGGTGATCGCGCTGCTCGACGAGTGCGGCTTCCCGGATGCCGAGCACCGGCTCGAGGCGTTTCCCCACCAGCTCTCCGGCGGCCAGCGCCAGCGGGTGATGATCGCGATGGCACTCGCCAACAATCCGGCGCTGCTGATCGCCGATGAGCCGACCACCGCGCTCGATGTCACCATCCAGGCGCAGATCATGGCGCTGCTCGCGCGCGAGAAGGCGGCGCGCGGGCTCGCCCTGCTGCTGATCACGCATGATCTCAACATCGTCCGCCACACGGCGGACCGTGTCGCGGTGATGAAGGAAGGCGAGATCGTCGAGACCGGCAGCATCCGCCAGATCTTCGAGCGGCCGGCGCATCCGTACACGAAGATGCTGCTCGATGCCGAGCCGCGCGGCCGCCCGGAGCCGGTGCCGCCCGATACGTCGGAGGTGATGCGGGTCGATGACCTCCGCGTGCACTTCCCGATCCGGCGCGGCGTGCTGCGCCGTACCGTCGGGCATGTCCGCGCCGTGGACGGGCTCAGCATCAGCGTGCACGAGGGCGAGACGGTGGGCCTCGTGGGCGAGTCGGGCTCGGGAAAGTCCACGACCGGATTCGCGATGCTGCGGCTCGAGCGCTCGCAGGGGCTGATCTGCTTCGAGCGCGCGGACATCACCCGGGTGAGCCAGCGCACGCTCCGAAAGTTGCGGGCACGGGCGCAGATCGTGTTCCAGGATCCGTTCGGCAGCCTGTCGCCGCGGCTGCCGGTGGGCGACATCGTCGCCGAGGGCTTGCGCGTGCATGAGAGGCTGACGCGTCGCGAACGGGAGCGGCGCGTGGTTGCCGCGCTCGCCGAGGTCGGGCTGCCGGAGGATTCGCTGCACCGGTTTCCGCACGAGTTCAGCGGCGGACAGCGCCAGCGCATCGCCATCGCGCGCGCCATGGTGCTGAACCCGAAATTCGTCGTGCTCGACGAGCCGACCAGCGCGCTCGATCGCTCGGTGCAGTCGCAGATCATCGATCTCCTGCGCACGCTGCAGCAGCGCCATGCGCTCGGCTACCTGTTCATCAGCCACGACCTTGCGGTGGTGCGGGCGCTCGCGCATCGGGTGGTGGTGATGCGGCGCGGGCAGGTGGTGGAGCAGGGTCCGGCGGACGAGGTCTTCGACCACCCGCAGGCGGATTATACGCGCGCGCTGCTCGCCGCCGCGTTCGGCTTGGCGGAACCCAGGCACTCCCGGCTCGGCTTCGTCGAAGCCGAAGGCTGATTGAGCAGGCCGAGCAGCAGGAAGAAGGCGATGACCGGCGGGATCGCGAGGCCGCCGAAGGCGAGCGTCCAACCGAGGCGCGTCGCGAGCACGCCGCCAAGCGTCGCGGAGACGCCGGCACCGATCGCCTGCACGGTGGTGAGGACGCCGATCGCGGTCTGGGTGCGGCCACCCCCATAGGTGAGATCGGCGACCGCGATCGGCATCGCGACGGAGAGCATCCCGGCGCCCATGCCGTCCAGAATCTCGATCGGCACCAGCCACCACAGGCCGGGGGCGAAGGCGGCGACCGCCCCGCGCACGGGCAGGACCGCGCAGGCCGCGAGCAGCAGCCAGCGCGCGCCGCGCCGATCCGCCATCCGCCCGGCGAGGAAGGCGATCGGCACCATCGTCACCTGCGCGACGATGACGCAGAGCGCCATCCAGCTCGTCGCGTCGCCGCGGTGCTGCGCGAGCTTGATCCCGAGCAGCGGCAGCATCGCGGCATTGCCGAGATGGAACAGGCCGATCGCCGCGATGAGGGTCAGCAGACGCCGGTCGCGCATGAGTTCGCGTAGCGTGCCGTTCGGCGCCTTCTCGCCTTCGGCGAGTTGGTTGCGGCCGCAGGCGCGATCGGAATCGATCGCCTCGCCGGGGATCAGGAACAGGCTGATTGCGGTGGCGACCGCCATCCCGGCGAGCACCGCGATCGCGGCCGACGCCCCGAGCAGATAGAAGAGCCCCGCCACCATCCCCGCGGCGACCACGTTGCCGGCGTGATTGGCGGCCTCGTTGTTTCCCTGCTGCCGCGGAAAGCCCTTCTTGCCGACGACAGCGAGCGTCAGCGCCGTCATCGCCGGCGCGCCGACCGCGCCACCGAGGGCGACCAGGCTCTGCGAGGCGAGCACCGGGACGAAGCTCCGGAGCGGCAGCAGCGCCAGGGTCCCGACCACGATTGCGGCGCAGGAGAAAACCAGCAGCAGGCGCGGGCGGCAGAGCCGATCCACCAGCGCGCCCGCCGGCGTGCTGGCGATGACGATGATCACCCCGCTCGCGGTCGTGACATAGCCGATGCGCTCCGCGCTCCAATGCCCGACCTGCGCCAGCCATGACGCGAGGAACGGTCCGAGGCCCCCCGCGACGTCGGCCAGAAAGAAGTTCACCGCCATCAGGGACAGCGTCGGGGACATTCGTTGTCACACGCTCCCGGATTGGTCGGGTTCTCCGCGTGGTCGATCACCGCTCGGTGAGGACGAAGGTGGTGCGCACGGAACCCGGCGGGGCGCGTGCGGACCGCATCGGCTCAGAAATCCCGGCTGTATCCCGCCGTCCAGCCGCCATCCACCGTGAGCACGTGGCCGGTCATGTAGGAATTCGCGGGCGCCGCCAGGAACAGCGCGGCGTGCGCGATCTCCGCCGGCGTGGCGGCGCGGCCGAGCGGGATGTGCGACAGCAGCCGCGTGTAGAGCGCCCGCGCCTCGCTCGACCGATCCTCGATCCAGCTCTTCCAGGCCTCGGTCTCGGTGGAACCGGGCGCGATCGCGTTGACGAGCACGCCGTGGGGCGCGAGCTCGAGCGCCATCGAGCGCGTGAGGTTCACCACGCCGGCCTTCGCCGCCACATAGGCGCTCTGCAGCCGCAGCGGCACCAGCCCGACCACCGAGGCGATGTTGATGATGCGACCTCCGCCCTGCCGGATCATCGGGGCAGCGGCGGCACGGCTCATCAGGAACACGCCATCCAGATCAACCGCGAGCACGCGCCGCCACTGCGCGGTCGCGACCCGCTCGATCGGCTGGCGATCCTCCGGCCCGGTGCCGATGCCGGCATTGTTGACCAGGATGTCGAGCCGCCCATGCGCATCGAGCGCGTGCGCCACCGCCGCCTCGACCTGCGCTTCGTCGCTGACATCGAGCGCGAGCGCGCATTGCGGGCCGGCCGCCGCCCTGGCGCCCTCGGCGTCGAGATCGGTATAGATGACCGCGGCGCCGCTGGCCGCCAGCCGGTCGGCGATCGCGCGCCCGATGCCGCGCGCCGCTCCGGTGACCAAGGCCACCTTTCCCGCGAGATCGACCTCCATTCCTTCCCTCCGTGCTGCTTGCGCCGGTGTCGTTGCCCGGCTTACGGTTATGCTATTATAATTTTTTCATCGGCGGAAAGCCGGCGAACCGAGGGAGGGAATGTGCCGGAGATCATCGCTTCCGAGCCGCCGCCGAACCATCCGCCGCTGCCCTCGGGCATCGATGCCGAGGCGATGCTCCGCCTCTATCGCCAGATGCTGCTGCTGCGGCGCTTCGAAACCGTGGCGCAGGCGGCGTGCCGGCGCGGCGAGACGCCGGGCTTCCTGCATCTCTATATCGGCGAGGAAGCGACCGCGGTCGGCATCTGCGCGCATCTGCGGCGCACCGACTGGATCACCAGCACGCATCGCGGCCATGGCCACGCACTGGCGAAGGGCATCTCGCCGAAATCGCTGATGGCGGAGCTGTTCGGACGTCGCGACGGCGCCTCGGGCGGGCGCGGCGGCACCATGCACATCTACGACCGCGCGGTCGGGCTGTTCGGCACCAACGGCATCGTCGCCTCCGGCGCGCCGCACGCGGTCGGCGCGGCGATCAGTGCGCGCTATCGCGGCACGGACGGGGTGGCGGTCGCGTTCTTCGGCGATGGCGCGACCAGTCACGGCGCGTTCCACGAGGCCTGCAACTTCGCCGGCATCCGCCGCGCGCCGGCGATCCTGGTCTGCGAGAACAATCTTTACGCGACCGCCACCCCGCTCGCGACGGTGACGCTCAATCCGGAGATCGCCACGCGCGCCGCCGCCTATGGCATCCCCGGTGTCGCGGTCGACGGCAACGACGTGGTCGCCGTGTGGGAGGTGATGCGCGAGGCCGCTGCGCGCGCGCGTCGCGGGGACGGCCCGACGCTGATCGAGGCGAAGACCTACCGCACCGTCGGCCATCACGAGGGCGATGCCGTCACCGGCACCTATCGCACGCAGGCGGAAGTCGATGAATGGGCGAGGCGCTGCCCGGTCACCACCTTCCGCAGGCGGCTGATCGAGGAGTTCGGCATCGCGACGTCCGGCACCATCGGCGAGCTCGAGCGCCAGGTCGATGACGAGGTGAACGACGCGCTCGAATTCGCCCGCGCCTCGCCCGAGACCGACCCGGCGACGGTGCTGCGCCACGTCTATGCCGATCCGATCAACCCGCCCGATGCGCTCGCGGCGGCGAAGCGTGCACCGGAAAAAAAAGCCGTCGAAGCCTCCTGGCTCGACGCGGTGCGCGACGGCATCGCCGAGGAGATGCGGCGCGAGAAGAACCTGGTCTATTTCGGCGAGGGCACCGGCGAGCGCGGCGGCACCTTCGCGCACACCAAGGGCCTGTGGCAGGAATTCGGCCCCGACCGCATGATCGACACGCCGATCAGCGAGCTGGGCTTCACCGGCGCGGCGCTCGGCGCCTCGGCGACCGGGCTGCGCTGCATCGCCGACCTGATGTTCGCCGACTTCCTGTTCGAGGCGGCCGGGCAGATCGTGCTGCAGGCGGCGAAGCTCCGCTACATGAGCAACGGGCAGATGGCTGCGCCGATGGTGATCCGTGTCGGCGCCGGTGCGGTGCGCAGCGCCGGCCCGCACCATTCCGGCACCTATCATCCGGTCTGGGCGCATATCCCCGGCCTGATCGTCTGCATGCCCGCGACGCCGGCGGACGCCAAGGGGCTGATGAAGACCGCGCTCCGCGCCGGCGATCCCGTAATCATGCTGGAGTCGAAGGCGCTGTTCGCGACCAGCGGCAAGGTGCCGGAGGGCGAGCACCTGGTGCCGTTCGGGTTGGCACGCATCGCGCGGCCAGGGCGCGATCTCACCATCGCCTCCGCCGGCCAGCTCGTGCATCGCGTGCTGGAAGCCGCCGAGACGCTCGCGCGGGACGGCATCGAATGCGAGGTGATCGACCTGCGCACGATCCAGCCGCTCGATGTCGAGACCGTGGTGGAGAGCGTGCGCCGCACGCATCGGCTGCTGGTGGTCGATGAGGGCTGGTCCGCCTTCGGCGTCGGCGCCGAGCTCGGCCAATCCGTCCAGGAGCGCGCCTTCGACGAGCTCGACGCGCCGATCGCGCGGCTGCACACCGAACCCGTCACCCATCCGTTCGGCCCGCCGCTCGAGCGCGCCATGCTCGTCGATGCCGAACGCATCGTCGTCACCGCGCGGGCAGTCATCGCCGGCGAGGCCCCTCCCCCGCGCCGCTGGAGCGGTCGCGCCGACGGCACGCAGGCGCCGATCCTGCCCTCCACGACGACGCCGTTACGGCAACCGCCGCCGCAGACCCGCGCCCTTGATCGACGGCGAGCCGATCACCATGCCGTTCGGCGATCTCACCGTCAGCGAGGGCAAGCTCGTGCGCTGGGTCGCGGCGGATGGCGCGCAGGTGAAGGCCGGCGAGCTGGTCGCCGAGATCGAGACCGACAAGGCAGTGGTGGAAATCGAGGCGCCGTCCGCGGGCGTGCTCATGCAGCTTGTGCGGGGTGCCGGAACCGTCGTCAAAATGGGGGAGACCATCGGCGCGGTGCGGAATGCCTGACATCAAGCTGCTCTACCTCAACCATTTCGGCCCGAATGACGGCGCGGAGAAGCGCTGGTACGGCGATCAGATGGACATCACCATCCATCGCGGCCCCGGCGACCCCGCCGACATGCCGAGCATGCAGGAGATGCAGCGGGCGGAGGGCATCATCTGCTGCGCCGCGCAGCACGATGTCGGGCCGGTCGAGCAGTATCCGAACTGCCGGATCATCGTCCGCATGGGCGTGGGCTACGACAATCTCGACGGCGCCGCCTGGGGCGCGCGCGGCGTGCCGCTCTGCAACGTGCCGGATTACGGCACCAGCGAGGTCGCCGATCACGCGGTGACGCTGATGGCCTCGCTCGCGCGCGGGATCACCTACTACCACGAGCGGCTCGCCGCCGATGCCGCAGGCAACTGGGGCTGGTCGCCGCCGGCGCCGGCGATGAAGCGGCTCCGCGGCGCGACTTTCGGCGTGGTCGGCCTCGGCCGCATCGGCCTCGCCGCCGCCCGCCGCGCCCGCGGCTTCGACATGGACGTGGTGTTCTTCGATCCGTATCAGCCGAACGGCTTCGAGCTCGCGACCGGCTTCCGCCGCGCCTCGTCGCTCGCCGAGCTGATGGCCATGAGCGACGTTGTCAGCCTGCACGCGCCGCTCTCGGCGGAGACACGCGGCATGATCGACGCGGCAGCGCTCGCCGCGGCCAAGCCGGGCATGATCCTGGTCAACACCGCGCGCGGCCCGCTGATCGATCTCGATGCGCTGCATGCCGCGCTCAAATCCGGCCGTATCGCCGCCGCCGCGCTGGACGTGCTGCCGGTCGAGCCTCCGAAGCCGCCGCACAAACTGTTGCGAGCGCTGCACGATGGCGAGGATTGGATCCGCGGCCGCCTGGTGCTGACGCCGCACGCCGCCTTCTACACCGCGCCCGCCTTCGAGGACATGCGACGCAAGGCGATGGAGGTGGTGCTGCACTATCTTCGCGACGGCAGGCTGACCAACTGCGTCAACGCTCCGCTGCTGCGCCACAACGCATGAGCGGCTCAGCGCAGATCGTAGGTGAGGCTGTAGCGATCGGCGCGGTGCTGCGCGATGGTCAACTCGACCGGCTCGTTGTCGGGACCGCAATACAGCATCTGGTTCACCAGCACCGGCGCGCCGACCGTGGTGTCGAGCATCTTCGCCAGGGATTTGTCGGCGATTTCCGCCCGCACGGTGATGCGTGCGCCGGCGAGCTGGATGCCGAGATGGCGCTCGACCGAACGGAACACGACCACGTCGTCGAAATCCTCGCGTCGGAGCCGCGCGCCGATCGCCGGCGGGAAGAACGTCGTGATCGCCGCGATCGGACCACAGCCGGCCAGCAGGCGTCCGCGCAGGCAGGCCAGGCTGGCACGCGGATCGAGCCCGAAGCAGCGCGCCGCCAGCGCCGAGCGCCGGACGCCGTAGCCCGCGATCTCGAGCCGCGCATCGCGCGTGTTGGCGACGATGTCGGCGAGGCTGTTCAGGCTGCTCGCGCTCGGCCGCCCCGGCCGGTCCGCCACCACGAGCGCCGCCTTCGCCGGGCGCTTGCGGATCAGTCCGTCGGCTTCCAGCTCGCGCAAGGCCTGCCGCAGGGTGATGAGGCTGACGCCGAAGCCGAGCGCCAGATCGGCCTCGGTCGGCAAGGCTGTTCCGACCCTGACGACGCCGCGCGCGATGGCCCGCCGCAGATGCTCGGCGGCCTGGCGGTAGAGCGGTCCGCCGGCGCGATCGAGAGGTCGCGCAAGCTCGCTCGGAAGCTGATCGGAACTGCCTTCGCTCACGGCCGCATCATCGGGTGTTGCCGGGAGCCTCGCAAGTGAAGGTGGATCTCGCCGGCGAGGTCGCCTTTGTCACCGGCGCCGCGCACGGTATCGGCGCCGCGATCGCGCGCGCCTATGCGGCGAATGGCGCGCGGGTGGTGATCGCCGATATCGACGGTCCCGGCGCCGCGGCGATGGCGGCGGCGCTGCCGGATGCGCTGGGCGTCGCGATGGACGTGCGTGATGAAGCCGCGATCGAGACCGCGCTCGCCGCGACGCTGGCGCGCTACGGCAAGCTCGATATCCTCGTCAACAATGCCGGCGTCAACACGCGCGACCATCGCGTCACCATCGAGGCGTTCCCGCGCGCGGAGTGGGATCGCATCCTCGGGGTCGATCTCGACGGGGTGTTCCTGATGAGCCGCGCCGCGCTCCGTCCGATGCTGGAGCGGAAGCGCGGCCGGGTGATCAACATCGCCTCGGTCGCCGGGCTGGTGCCGCTCCGGCTGCAGAGCCCGTTCGTTGCCGCGAAGGCTGGCGTCATCAACCTCACCAAGTCGATGGCGATCGAGCTCGCGCCGCGCGGCATCCGCGTCAATGCGATCACGCCCGGGTCCACCCTCACCGAGGGCACGCGCGCCCTGTTCTATGGGAGCGATGGCAGCTTCGCCGCGCGCATGCGCGACATGCTCGCCCATATCCCGCTCGGCCGCCCCGCCGAGGTGGAGGAGATCGCGGCGGCGGCGCTGTTCCTCGCCGATCGCGACAGCGACTACGTCAACGGACACATCCTGTCGGTGGATGGGGGTTGGACCGCCGGCTACATGATGTAGCAACGCCGCCCGAAGAGCGGCGCAACCTGGGAGGAAAGAGGTCATGTTCAACCGACGTTTCTTCATGCGCGCCGCGCCCGCCGTTCCGATCGCCGCCGGCGCCGCGCTGGCCGGAGCGCCGATGCCGGCGGCCGCGCAGACCGTCGACCAGCTCATCAGCAAAGGCAAGCTCACGGTCGCGATCGACACCACGACCGCGCCCTACGGCATGCTCGATACGCAGATGCAGCCCAGCGGCTTCGACATCGATCTCGCCAGGCTGATCGCCGCCTCGCTGAAGACGCAGATCGAGTTCGTGACGGTGAACTCTCCCGGCCGCATCCCGGCGCTGCTCACCAACCGCGTCGATATCGTGGTCTCGATCTTCTCGATCACGCCCGAGCGCGCGCAGCAGGTCGCGTTCAGCATTCCCTATGCCGGGCAATCGAGCGTGCTGGTCGCGCCGAAATCGCTCGACGTGAAGGGCTTCGCCGATCTCGTCGGCAAGAAGGTCGCGGTGACGCGCGGCGCGCTCGAGGATATCGCGCTCACGCACGCCGCGCAGAAATACCCGGGGATCACGATCCTGCGCTTCGACGACTATCCCTCGACGACGCAGGCGATGCTGTCCGGCCAGGTCGATGCGATGGGCGGCGGCGACTACGGCGACATCTACCTCAAGAAGAGCGCGCATGGCGACGAGTTCCAGGACAAGTTCCCGCTGCGCGCCGCGCATTTCGGCATCGGCATCCGGCGCGGCAATCCCGATCTGCTGCAATGGCTCAACACCTTCATCTACTCGGTGAAGAACGACGGCACGCTCGAGGATCTTTCGGAGAAATGGCGGAAGGCGCCGCTGCCGCCGCTGCCGGTGTTCTGAATTCGTGGGCTACACCTTCCATTTCGGCGTCATCCTCGACCAGTGGCCGCTGTTCCTGCGCGGCGCGGCGCTGACGGTCGAGCTGTCCGCCGCCTCGATGCTGTTCGGCCTCGTCATCGCCCTGTTCGGCGCGATCGGCCGTGCCTTCGGCCCGGCGCCGGTGCGCGCGATCGTCGCCGCCTATGTGGAAGTGATCCGCAACACGCCGCTGCTCGTGCAGCTCTACATCATCTACTTCGCGCTGCCGGCGACGGGCGTGAAGCTCGCGAGCGATGCCGCCGCGATCGTCGCGCTGTCGATCAATCTCGGCGCCTACGCGACGGAGATCCTGCGCGCCGGCATCGAGGCGGTGCCGCGCGGACAGGTGGAGGCCGGGCTGTCGCTCGGCCTTTCCCGCCGCCGCATCATCCGTCACGTGATCCTGGCACCGGCACTCCGCGCGATCTATCCCGCGCTCGGCAGCCAGTTCGTGCTGCAGCTCCTGGGCTCGAGCCTCGCCTCCGCGATCGCGGCGGAGGAGCTCACCGCGATCTCCAACAACATCATGATGCAGACGTTCCGGAACTTCGAGGTCTTCCTCGTCGCCGGCGCGCTCTATCTGGCCATGGTTGCGATCGTGCAACTCCTGTTCGGAACCACCAACCGGCTGCTGTTCCGCTGGACGGCTTGAGATGCGGGATTTCGGCTGGCCCGAATTCGTCTTCCTGGTGTTCTCGGTCCGCTGGACGGTCATCCTGTCCCTGCTCAGCTTCGGCGGCGGCGGCGTGCTCGGCCTCGCCGTGGCCGCCCTCCGCGTCGCGCCGCTCGGCGCACTTCGCCGCCTCGCCGCCGCCTATATCTGGATCATGCAGGGCACGCCGGTGCTGGTGCAGCTCCTGATCGTCTATTACGGAACCTCGTTCCTCGGCTTCCGGCCGGATGCATGGTTCGCCGCCGGCATCGCCTTCATCCTCAATGCAAGCGCCTTCTTCGGCGAGATCTGGCGCGGCTGCATCGAGGCGGTTCCCGCCGGCCAGTGGGAGAGCGCCCGCGCGCTGGGCTTCCGCTATGCCGCGACGCTGCGCCTGGTGATCCTGCCGCAGGCGCTCCGCACCATGATCGCGCCGACAGTGGGCTTCATGGTGCAGGTGGTGAAAGGCACGTCGGTCGCGTCGCTGATCGGCATCACCGAGCTCTCGCGCACGGCGGTGATGATCAACACCGTCACCTTCGAGCCGGTGAAGGTGTTCGGCACCGTGGCCCTGGTCTATTTCGTCATCTGCTGGCCACTCTCCCTGGCGAGCGATCGACTGTCGCGGCGGCTGGATCGCAAGCGCGAAGCGGGGAACCGCGACCTGCTCGCGCGCCCGCGACGCGCACTACCGCCCGGCCTCGCGGTGCAGCCCGGCATCTGATACGCTCGCAAGCCGACTGGAGCACTTCCCGAGCCGATTGGCGCGGGAGATGTGCTCTGGTACATTCTGGAAGAGCAGGTTTGTCCGACCGAGCGATTCCGTTCGGTCGGATGTTGCTCCAGGGGACGGGCGGACATGTCCGGTGAATGATCACGACGCGTCTTGCCCTCCCGCTATGCTGGCGCGGGAGGATCTGGCCGCCCGCGATCGCGAGGATCCGCTCGCCTCGTTCCGCGATCTTTTCATCCTGCCCGAGGGCGTCATCTATCTCGACGGCAACTCGCTCGGCCCGCTGCCCAAGGCCACTCCGGCGCGGATCGAGCGTGCGGTGCGGGAGGAATGGGGAAGCGGGCTGATCCGAAGCTGGAACACGGCGGGCTGGATGGATCTGCCCCTCGCGCTCGGCGACAGGATCGGCCGGCTGATCGGTGCACCCGAGGGCACGGTCGCGGTCGGCGATTCCACCTCGATCAACCTGTTCAAGCTGCTCGCGGCCGCGCTGTCGCTGCGCCCGGACCGGCGCGTCATCGTCTCCGAACGCGGCAATTTCCCGACCGATCTCTACATCGCCGAAGGTCTGATCGCGCTCGCGGATCGCGGGCTGGAGCTGCGCCTGGTCGATGCCGACGGCATTGCCGCCGCCATCGACGAGCGGGTCGCGGTGGTGATGCTCACGCATGTCAACTACCGCACCGGGCTGCTGCACGACATGGGCGCGATCACGCGGGCGGCGCATGCGGCGGGCGCGCTGATGCTGTGGGATCTGGCGCATTCCGCCGGCGCGGTGCCGGTCGATCTGGCGGCGCATGAAGTCGATCTCGCCGTTGGCTGCGGCTACAAATATCTGAATGGCGGGCCCGGTGCGCCGGCCTTTCTCTACATCGCCGACCAATTGCACGAGGCGGTGCAGATGCCGCTCACCGGCTGGCTCGGCCACGCCGCGCCGTTCGGCTTCGAAGCCTCGTTCCGGCCCGCGGGTGGGATCGCGAAGGCGATCGTCGGCACCCCGGCGGTGCTCGGCCTCACCGCGCTCGATGTGGGCGTCGAGATCGCGCTGCGGGCCCCGATGGAGCAGGTGCGCGCAAAGTCGCTGGCGATGACGGAGCTCTTCGCCACGCTCGTCGCGCAACAATGCCCCGACCTGTTCGAGATCGTCTCGCCGGCGGATCCCGCACGCCGCGGCAGCCAGGTCTGCCTTGCGCACGCGGAGGGATACGCGATCATGCAGGCGCTCATCGCGCGCGGCGTGATCGGGGACTTCCGCGCGCCCGACATCCTGCGCTTCGGCCTCACCCCGCTCTATCTCGGATTCGCCGAGCTCTGGGACGCGGTCGCGATCCTGCGCGACGTGATGCAGACGAGTGCCTGGCAGCAACATCGTTTTCGCGCCCGACGGAAGGTGACCTGATCGGATGATGCGCTTCGCCGCGATCGGCCTGGATCACCGGCACATCTATGATCTGGTGGCGGGACTGCGTGCCTGCGGTCTGGACTGTGCGGGATACACGCCGGACTCGACCGATCCCCATGTTCTTGCAGGGTTCCGCAAACGTTTCCCCGACGTGCCGGTGCGGGACAAGGCGGCGCTGCTCGACGATGCCGGCATCGCCTTCGCCGTCATCGCCGCGGAGCCCCGCCGACGCGCGGAGATCGCCATCGAAGCGATGCGGCACGGCAAGGACGTGCTGGTCGACAAGCCCGGCGTGACCAGCATGGCCCAGCTCGCCGACGTCGAGCGTGCCGTCGCGGAGACCGGCCGCATCTTCTCGGTCTGCTTCTCCGAGCGCCTCCTCAGCGGAGCAACGCAGGCGGCGCTCGGGCTTGTCCGCGCCGGCGCGATCGGCCGGGTGGTACAGACGGTCGGGCTCGGCCCGCATCGCCTCAATCGTGGCCTGCGTCCCCCCTGGTTCTTCGACGCCGCCACCTATGGCGGCATTCTCGTCGACATCGGCTCGCATCAGATCGATCAGTTTCTGGCCTTCTCCGGCGCCGAAACCGCGGAGATCATCGCCAGCACGGTCGGCGAGTTCGGTACCGCCGATGGGTTCCAGGATTTCGGCGAAATCATCCTGCGCAGCAGGGCGGCGAGCGGCTACGTGCGCGTCGATTGGTTCACGCCGGAGGGACTCGCGAGCTGGGGCGATGTGCGTCTCACCATCACCGGGACAGAAGGCACGATCGAGCTTCGGAAGAACCTCGACATTGCCGGCCGTCCCGGCGCGGACCACCTGTTCCTGATCGACGGCACGGGCACGCACCATCGTGACTGCAGCGGCACCGAGATCACCTACTTTCGTGATCTCATCGCCGATGTCGGCAACCGGACGGAGACCGCCATGCCGCAGCGCCACGTCTTCACGGTCTGCCGGCTCGCGCTCGAGGCGCAGGCGAAGGCGATTCGGTTCCGCCCCGAGTGGGCCGGCTGATCATGCTGAATGTTGCCGTCATCGGTCTCGGCAACGCATTCGAGCCACATGCGAAGAGCCTGCTCGATCTGCGCGACCGCATCAACGTGCGCTGGGCCGCGAGCCCAAGCCCTGCCCGCACGCGCTCCGTCGCCGAGCGCCTCGGCTTCCCGGTGTCCAATGACATTGCGGCCGTGATCGGCGATTCGCAGGTGGAGGCGGTGCTGCTGCTGACACCGCCGAACGTGCATCTCGAAATCGCCGAGCGCTGCTTCGCGGCGGGCAAGCACGTGCTGATCGAGAAGCCACTGGATACTTCCGTCACCCGCGCCGAGCGCCTGGTCGCGGCCGCCCGGGACGCCGGAAAGCGGCTCGGCGTGGTGCTGCAGGCGCGGTTCCGCGGCAGCTCCCGGCGCCTGCGCGCGGTGCTGGATTCGGGCGCGCTCGGGCCGATCGAGGCGGCCTGGCTGCTGGTCCCGTGGTGGCGCCCGCAATCCTACTACGACGAGCCCGGGCGCGGCGATCGCGCGCGCGATGGCGGCGGGGTGCTGCTGACCCAGGCCATCCATGCGCTTGATCACTTCCGATCCCTGGTGGGTGGCGCCGACGTGCTCGCGGCGCAGGCAACAACGACCGGTGCCCATCGGATGGAGACGGAGGACTACGCCTCGGCGCTGCTGCGCCTCGCCAACGGTGCTCCCGCCACGCTCATCGCGACAACCGCGGCGACGCCCGGGAGCGCCGAGGAGATCACCATCATCGGCCGGGCAGGAACGGCGCGGCTCATCGGCAGCACGCTCCGCATCGCCTATGGCGACGGGCGTGAAGAGGCGCATGAGGGGGATGCACGCACCGGCGGAGGTGCGAGCGTCATGGATTTCCCGCACGACGCCCATCGTGCCCTGCTCGCGGACTTTGCCGATGCCATCGAGCAGGATCGCGACCCGGCGATTCCCGGCGAGGAAGCGCTCGCGACGCAGCGCCTCATCGAGGCGATTCTCGCCAGGGCCGGATTCGCCTAAGCGCTGCGGCGGATCGTGCAGTCCGGTCGCGCGCGAAGGTCGGGCAGCAAGCGGGTTCCGAGCCCCGGTCCGGTCATCGGCAGCGCGAAGCCGCGCTCGATCCGCGGCAGGTTCGTCACCAGGTCGCGATACCAGCTCGACAGGTACGCCCGCACCACTTCCTGCATCAGCGCGTTCGAGGCGTGCAGCGCGAGGTGCAGCGATGCGACCAGCACGACCGGCCCCGTGCAGTCATGCGGCGCGATCGGGCGCGACCACGCCTCGGCGAGATGCGCGATTCGTCGCGCCTCCGACAGTCCGCCGCACCAGGACAGGTCGAGCATCACCACCGACGCCGCCTGCGCCGACAGCAATTCCCGAAAGCTCGAGCGCGTGGCCAGCGTCTCGCTCGCACAGACCGGAACCCTGGTCGCGCGCGCGAGCTCCGCGAGCGAGGCCATATCCGTCATCTTGATCGGATCCTCGATCCAGAACGGATCGTATTCCTCGAGCCCGCGCGCGATGCGGAGCGCGGAGGGGAAATTCCAGAGCGAGTGCATCTCACACATCACCTCGATCCGGTCGCCGACGGCGCGACGGATCTTCGCGAAGGGAACGAGACCCCGGGCCAGGTCCGGCGCCGAGATATAGGCACCATTCGAGACTTCGGCGAAGGGATCGAAGGGCCAGATCTTCATCGCCGTGTAGCCCTCCGCGAGCAGGCTCTCCGCAAGCTCGTCGGCGGCATTCGCGAACGCGACCTGATCGTCGTATGGCCCTTCGGCCGCCTGCTCCGCGCCGGCCCGGACGACGCGCTGCTGCGCCGCCCGGTTGTTGTACGTGTAGCCGGCGCAGGTGTTGTAGACGCGGATGCTGTCGCGGCTGAGCCCGCCGAGAAGCTGGTGGATCGGCTGGCTGCTCGCCTGCCCCCAGAGATCCCACAGCGCGATGTCGACCGCGGAGGCCGCGCGGATCTCCGCGGAGCTGCTGTTGAACCCGACATAGGGGTTGAGCAGATGCCGGCTGTGACGCTCGATCTGCAGCGGGTCCCTGCCGATGAGGTATGGCGCGACGGTGCCGTGGAGATAGCCGGCAACCGCATCGGCACCGCGGAAGGTCTCGCCCAGCCCGATGAGACCTTCATCCGTGTCCAGCTGCACCCAGATCAGGTTCGGCAGGTCGCGCGAGCTGGATCGTCTCGAGCGCAGTGATCCGCATGGCGCGTCAGAACCGCGGGAGCTCGGGATTGACGGCTCCCATCCACTTCTTCTGCAGCGCCTGGATCTCGCCATTGGTCCACAACATGAAGATGTCGGTGTTGAGCCAATGCAGCATGTCGGGTTCGCCGAGACGCAGCCCGATCGCCATCGGCGCCGAAGACGACCACGAACTTATTGGCGAGATTCGGATCGCGGCCGATCATCGCGACACCGAGACCGCCGCTGGTCACG
The DNA here is from genome assembly GCA_963822815.1 of uncultured Alphaproteobacteria bacterium. Classification (GTDB taxonomy): domain Bacteria; phylum Pseudomonadota; class Alphaproteobacteria; order Acetobacterales; family Acetobacteraceae; genus CAWGJC01. The sequence continues at coordinate 459,185 of CAWGJC010000003.1, read as the reverse complement.
ATCCCCTCCACCTGACCCGCCAGCAGTGCCTGGCTGGTCGAGGCGTCGTCGTCGTAGCGCTGGATGACGGTGCCGGGGACGGCGTTCTTGGTCAGGATGATGTCGTTGGTCGTCGCCCGCGTGACCCCGATCTTGTGCCCCTTGAGATCGGCGAGGTTCACGAAACTGCTCGATTTCGGTGCAAGCAGGACCTGCGTGTCGACATAGACACAGTCGGTGAAGGCGATCGCCTTTGCCCGCTCGGCGGTGATCGAGAAGGACGAGATGACGATGTCGAGCTTCTTGCTGAGCAGGTTCGGGATCCGCGCCGAGGCGACGGTATCGACGATGTTGAGCTTCACGCCGAGATCGCGCGCAACCAGCTTGGCGAGGTTCACGTCGTAGCCATCCGGCTGCATCTCGGCGTTGGTGAGCCCGTAGGGGGGCGTACCGAGACTGATCCCGATGTTGATGGTGCCGCGCTTGATGACATCCGCGAGCAGCGTCTGCGCCGAGGCGGCGACGGAAGTGAATGCGAGAATCGTGCAGGCGAGCAGAAATCGTGCTGGTCCGGAACGCATGGTCTTTCCCCTTATTGGATCGGTATCGGCCGGATATGCGGCACTCTCGCCTCGAGCTGACGGGTGAGGAGGGAGAGCGTGAAGCAGATGACGAAATACATCGCGCCGACCGTCGCGAACACCCGCAGCGGCTCGAACGTGGCGTTGGAGACGATCTGCCCGGCGCGCGTCAGCTCGACAAAGCCGATCACCGAGGCCAGCGCGGTGTTCTTCACCAGCTGCACGAAGAAGCCGAGCGTCGGCGGCACGGCGATGCGGATCGCCTGCGGCACGATGACAAGCCACAGGCTGCGCCACCAGCCGAAGCCGAGGGCGCCCGCGCCTTCCCATTGCCCGTTGCCCACCGCCTGCACCGCGCCGCGCCAGATGTCGCCGAGAAACGCCCCAGCATAGAGCGCAAACGCGATCGCGGCGGCGACCAGGGGTGGCACATCGAACCCGGCGAACGCGACGCCGAAAAAGGCGATGAACAGCAGCACGAGCAGCGGCGTGCCCTGGATGACGAAAAGAAAGACCTGCGCGAGGGTGCGGACCGGCCGGATGGGCGCGATGCGCGCGAGTGCCACCGAAAGTGCCGAGGATCGAGCCGCCGACCAGCGCGATCCCGGAGAGCGCAAGCGTCCAGAGCCCCGCATGGGCGAGATATTCGACATGGCGGAAGGAAAAATTCCTGGAACATGTCACCGCGCCGCCGCGCGCCAGGCGAAGCTGGTGTGGCCGATCATGGCGAAGGCGATCTTGAACGCCGCGGTGAGCGCAATGTAGATCGCGGCGACGAAGAGATAGGCTTCCAGGCTGCGGAAGGTCAGGCCCTGCACGTCATTGGCGACGCCGGTGAGCTCCGGCACCGAGACGGTCGAGACGATGCTGGAGGCCAGCATGATCAGGATGAACTGACTGGTGAGCGACGGGTACACGGCCGCCAGCGCCGGCTTCAGCACGACATGGCGCAGCGTCTGCATCCGCGAGAGGCCGAGCGATCGCGACGCCTCCACCTGGCCGCTATCGACGGATTGCAGCCCCGCGCGCACGATCTCGGTGATGTACGCGCCCGAATAGATCGCCAGCGAGGCGAGGCCCGCGGTGATCGGCCCGAGCCGCAGGCCGAGCTTCGGCAGGCCGAAATAGATGATGTAGATCTGCACCAGGAACGGCGTGTTGCGGATGAGCTCGACATAGACGCGGCGCGATCGCGCGCAGCGGCGGCACGTTGCCGGTGCGTGCCGTGGCGCCCAGGATGCCGATGACGAGACCGAGCGCCATTGCCGCGGCGGAGAGCAGAATGGTGACGATCGCGGCATGCGCGAAGACCGGCCAGCGCGCCAGCGTGCCGGAGAAGTCGAGTGCGACCATGTTCCTGCCTCGCCGTCCCTGCTACCACCCAAACATCATGCAAAGGACCGCATCGTGAAGATCACCGACGTCGAACCTTTCATTCTGCACCTGCCCCTGACACAGAGCGCGATCGCCAATTCCACGCACAACATCACCCATTGGGGCGTCGTCGGCGCGAAGATCGCGACCGATGCCGGCATCACCGGCTTCGGCTTCACCGGAACGCATGCGCATCTCGCCTCCGATCGGCTGATCACCGCCTGCATTCGCGACTGCTATGCGCCGCTGCTGCTCGGCGAGGATGCGGCCGCGGTGCGATATCTCTGGACGAAGCTGGCGCGCAACCCGGCGCTGCAATGGGTCGGTCGCGCCGGGATCACGCAGCTGGCGCTGGCGGCAGTGGATGTCGCGCTGTGGGATCTGCGCGCCAAGCGGGCCGGCATGCCGCTGTGGCGGCTGCTCGGCGGTGGCGAGCGGCTGGTGGAGGCGTACAACACCGACATCGGCTGGCTGTCCTTCCACCGCAAGCAGCTCGTCGCGCTGAGCAAGGACGCGGTCGAACGCGACGGGTTCACGCGCATCAAGATCAAGGTCGGCCATGACGATCCGGCCGAGGATGTCGCGCGGCTGCGCGCCGTGCGCGAGGCGGTCGGGTCGAAGGTCAGGATCGCCATCGACGGCAACGGCAAATGGGACCTGCCGACCTGCCGCCGCTTCTGCGCGCGTGCGGAGGAGCTCGACCTCTTCTGGTTCGAGGAACCGATGTGGTATGACGATGTCGCCTCGCACGCAGCACTCGCGCGCGCGACCAGCATCCCGGTCGCGCTCGGCGAGCAGCTCTATTCGCTCGACGCGTTCAATGCCTTCGTCGCCGCCGGGGCGGTGGATTACGTGCAGCCGGACGTGACGCGGCTCGGCGGCATCACCGAATGGATCGAGGTGGCGGATCTCGCGCATGCGCATCGCCTGCCGGTCGCGCCGCATGCCGGCGAGATGAGCCAGGTTCACGTCCACCTCTCGTTCTGGCATCCGGCGGCCGGCATCCTCGAATACATTCCCTGGATCAAGGACCATTTCGTCGAGCCGATCCACGTCGAGGCCGGGCGCTTCGTCCGCCCCTCCGAACCCGGCGCGGGAAGCACGCCTCTGCCAGCGAGCATGGAGCGGTTCGGACATCGCGCATGAATTAGAAGGCGATCTGCACCTTCATGCTGCGTGTGCGATCGGAGGCGGTTTCGAACGCCTCGCGCGCGCGCGCCATCGGCAGCACGCCCGTGAGCAGCGGACGCACGTCGATCCGCCTGTTCTCCAGGCAGGCAATTGCGGTCGCGAAGGCCGCATCGAACCGGAAGCTGCCGAGCACCGCCAGTTCCTTCGCCATGATGCGGTTGGCGGTGACGCCCGATGCTCCCGCGGGAAGCGAGCCGACCTGCACGATGGTGCCGCCGGGATGCACGGCGTCGATCGCCGAATTGAGCGCGGCGGCGACGCCGGACGCCTCGAACGCCACGTCATAGCCGCCGATTTGCGCTGCCTGCGCGTTCAACGCCTCCGGATCCGCTCGCACATCGATCGCCGCATCGGCCCCCAGTCGCCTGGCGGTTGCGAGTGGTGCGTCGAGCACATCGGTCACCGCGACATGCGCCGCGCCGCCATGCCGGGCGACGAGCAGCAGGAGTTGGCCGATCGGGCCGCCGCCAGTGACGAGCACGCGCCGGCCGACGAGATTGCCCGCCCGCAGCCCCGCATGCAGCGTCACCGCCAGCGGCTCGGCGAATGCCATCTCGTCGAAGCCGATCGGCGCCGTCACAATGTAGCACTGGCCCGCATCCACGACGACGCGCTCGCGGAATCCACCCTGCATATGCGGGAACTTGCTGGCGCTGCCCATGAAGAACACGGATTCGCAGAGGTTGGCGCGCCCCTCGCGGCAACGCGCGCAGCGCCCGCAGCTCCGGCCGGGGTGCACGGCGACGCGGTCGGCGACGCGCACGCGCGTGACCTCGCTGCCGACTTCCGCCACCTCCCCCGCGAATTCGTGGCCGGGCACGAGCGGCTCGCGGATGACGAAATCGCCGATCCTTCCGGCGTGGAAGTAATGCAGGTCGGAGCCGCAGATGCCGCCATTGCGGACGCGGATGCGCACGTCTCGGGGTCCGAGCGGCGGATCGTCCTGATGTTCGAGCCGCAGGTCGTTCGCGGCATGCAGAACGCAAGCTTGCATCCTTCTCCTCCTCCAATGCCGTTCAGAACCCGTGCACGGCGCCGCCATCCACCACCAGCACATGGCCGGTCACATAGGACGCCGCGTCGGATGCGAGATAGGTCATCGCCCAGCCGATATCCGCCTCGGTACCGACCCGCCCCATCGGGATGCGGCCCATGATCTTGGCGCGGCGCGCCGGATCGTTGCCGGTCGCGGCACGGAACAGCGCGGTGTCGATCCAGCCGGGCGCCACGCCGTTGACGCGGATGGCGTCGGGCGCGAGCTCGGTCGCGAGCGCGCGCACCAAGCCGACATGGGCGGATTTCGCGGCGGAATAGCCGGCGACGAAGGGAATGCCGAGGAACGAGCTCATGGAGGCGGTGAACAGCACCGATCCGCGGCCGCCCGTGCGGAGTTGCGGCAGGAAGGCGCGGGTGAGCGCGAAGGCGGCGGTGACGTGCACGTCGAGCACAGAGCGGAATTCGGCGACGCTCATCTCGGCGACCGGCTTCTTCACCGTGCCACCGGCATTGTTGACGAGGACCGAGATCGGCCCAGCGAGTTCGCGCACCCGGCTCGCGAAAGCTTCCGCCTCCTCGACGGCGGTGACGTCGAAGGGAAGCGCCCGCACCTTCGCGCCGAGCTCGGCGATGGCGGCATCGAGCCGTTCCCGGCTGCGGCCGGTGATCACCACCTCGGCGCCCGACGCCACGAAGCAGCGCGCAATGCCGAGCCCGAGCCCGCTGCCGCCGCCGGTAACAAGCGCGCGATGGCCGCCGAGCGAGAACGGCGTTGCGCTCACAGCGGCGTCACACGGTGCGAGACGCAGAGCCGGTCGATCGTGTCCCAGTCGAGATCGACCCCGAGTCCGGGCCGCTCGGGGACGCGCGCCATGCCCGCGGCGTCGATCGGCAGGTCGCCCTTGAGCGGGAAGCGGAACGCGTCCTCGGGCACGAACAGCTCGAAATACTCGCAATTGCGGATGGCGCAGGAGACGTGGAGATTGGCGACGTCCATGGCGGCCATCGTCGTGGTGTGGATTTCGCAGTTCAGGCCGAACGCCTCGGCCAGGTGCGCGATCTTCAGCGTGCCGGTGATGCCGGCCTTCCAGGAGACGTCGGCGCGCACGATGTCGGCCGCTCGCTGCATGATCGCCTGTGCCACGCCCCAATGCGCACCGCGCGTCGTCTCCGTGGCCGCCACCGCAATGTCGAGCGCGGCGCAGAGCGACTGGTATTTCGCCAGTTCGAAATCGCGGAACGGTTCCTCGAACCACTCGTAGCGCAGGGCTTCGAGGTCGCGGCCGACGCGGATCGCCTGTTCCAGCGTGTAGTCACCGACCGGATCGGCGAACAGCCGGAATTCCGGGCCGACCGCATCGCGGATGGCGCGGTGCACCTCGATGTCGCGGCGCCACGGTCCCGGCGCGTGCGACTTGTAGCCCGGGATGCCGCGATCGCGATAGGCAAGCGCTTCCGTGACGTACTCTTCCGTCGTGTCGTGGAACAATCCGCTCGCATAGGCGGGCAGCGCGTCCCGGCAGGCGCCAAGATGGCGGTAGAGCGGCAGCTCCGCGGCGCGCGCGGCGATGTCCCACAGCGCGACATCGACCGGGCCGGGCAGATAGACCGGGAAGAAGGTCAGGTGGCGATCGAGCGTCCATAGATCGTGCCAGATGCGCTCGCGCTCGGTCACGTCGCGGCCGGCGAGCACCGGTGCGATGTTCTCGTGCAGATAGGCCTCGGTGATGCGGCCCGAGCGCGCCGCGAGCGCCGAGGCGTGGCCCTCGATGCCGGCATCGGTCGCGAGCCGCAGCACCACGACGTCCCACGGCATGTTGGCGCCGGCGCGGCTCTCGGGAAACAGCGACAGGTCCCGCTTGCAGTGCCAGGTTTCGAGCGCGGTGACTTTCATCAGGCCGCGCTCGGCAGGCAGGACGGGCCGATCGGGGTGAAGGATTTGTAGGTAAGGACGAATTCCTGGTGGCCGAGGCGCTCGGATTTCGTTGGTACGCCGGAGGCGACGTCGCGCACGCGCTCGACGATCGCCTGCCCGACGCTCTCCAGCGTGGCATTGCCCTCCAGGATGGCGCCGGCATTCACGTCCATGTCGTCTTCCATGTGGCGGAAGGTGCGCGGATTGGCGCAGATCTTGATGACCGGGGAGATCGCCGAGCCGACCACCGAGCCGCGCCCGGTCGAGAACAGGATGAGATGCGCGCCGCAGGCGATCAGCTCGCCGATCTCCGCATTGTCGTTGATGTTCGGAAAGCCGAAGCGCACGGGCCCATCGGGCACCACGTCGAGCAGATAGAGGCCGGATGCGGGCGGCCGGTCGCCCGGCTTGAGCAGCCCGGCGATGCTGGACGCGCCGCTCTTCGCATAGGCGCCGAGCGACTTCTCCTCGATCGTGGTGAGGCCGCCATCCGCGTTGCCGATCGCGAAACTGCTCTGCCCGAGCGTGCGGTAGTAGCGCTCGGTCTTGGTCATGCAGGCGAGGATTTCCCGGGCGAGACCAGGCGTCGCGGCGCGCTCCGCCATCACCCGCTCGAGCCCGATCAGCTCGCCGGTCTCTTCGAAGATCGCCCGCGCGCCGGCGGCGACCAGCGCGTCGAAGGCGACGCCGATCGCGGGATTGGCGGTGAGCCCGCTGGTCGCGTCCGAGCCGCCGCAGATCGTGCCGACGATCAGTTCCGCCTCCGTCATCGGCACTTCGGGGACGCTGGCAAGCGCCTGCTGCGCGCGAGCGACCCAGGCGGCGCCGGCCTCGATCGAGCGCAGCGTGCCGCCCGCCTGCTGGATGGTGACGAGCTCCGCCGGGCGGCCGGAGGCGCGGATGTCCGCGAGCAGCGCGTCGCGGTTCATTCCCTCGCAGCCGAGGGAGACGAGCAGCACCGCGCCGACATTCGGGTGAGTGCAGAGGCCGCGCATCATCCGCGTGGCGTATTCGTTCGGGTAGCAGCCGGGAAAGCCGATCATCTGCACCGGATCGCCGCCGTGCGAGTGACGGAAGCGCAGCGTGATCTCCTGCGCCACGTGCCGCGCGCATTCGACGAGATAGGCGACGATCACCGCATTGCGGATGCCCTTGCGCCCATCCTGCCGCAGATAGCCGCGCATCCCGCTCATCGGCGCTCGGTCGCGACATTGTCGCGCTGCTGAGTCGCGATGTAGTCGCTGCGGAGATTATGCAGGTGCACGAGCTCGCCCGGCGCGATCGCCGTGGTCGCGGTGCCGATCGGCACGCGGTATTTCGCGACCTTCTCCTCCGCCGCGATCGGGCGCACCGCGAGCTTGAAGCCGAACGGCACCCGCGCCTGCGCCTGCACGGCGCGGCCATCCGGCAGGGTCACGGTCTCGCCGGCCGCGATGTCACGCAGCGCGACCGCGATTGGATCGGTGGGAGCGAGAAGGAGCAGATCGGGCATCGCTCACATGATCCCCGTCTCGGCCCAGATCGCCTCGGTCGATTTGCCCGCATTGATCATGCCGCGCACGCGCTCCTCGCCGGCGACCTTCGCGACCGAGGCGGCGACGATGTCCTCGAGATGCGCGGCGGGGATCACCACCACGCCGTCGATGTCGCCGACGAGCACGTCGCCCGGCGCCACCCGCACCGCATTGCCGAACTCGATCGGGCAGCGGAAGTCGATCACCCGGCCGCGCAGCCGCTGGTCCTGCGCATAGGCACCGCGGGAGAACACCGGGAACCCGAGCGCCGCGATCTCGCGCGTGTCGCGATGGAAGCCGTCGAGCACCGCGCCGGCGGCGCCGAGCGATCGCGCGCGCGTGCTCATCAGCCCGCCCCAGAGCGCGTAGCGCGGCGAGGCGCCGGTGGTGACGTAGACCTCGTTCGGCCGGAGCTCGTCGAGCGCGCGCAGCATCAGCCCGAATGGCTGCGCGGAACCGCTGGCGGCAACCGTCTCGCCGAAGCAATCGGCTTCCAGCACCGGCATCGCGCGGCCGACCAGGACGGTGCCGGGGGTGAGCGCGCGCAGCTCGGGCGGCAGGAACTGGCGGGTGTGCCCGGCGGTGTCGAGAATGTCGCCGATCACCGCGGTGAACAGGCGGGTGCGGATCGTCTCGAAGATCGCTTCGTCAGTCATCGTCATTCCGCCTGGGTCGGTTCCTGGGCTGGCGCGCCGGGCGGTAGAGCGCCGTCAGCGCGTCATCGAAATGGCGCGTCATCGCGTCCGATGCCGCGGCGGCGTCGCTCCGCCGCACGCCGTCGACGATCTCGGCGTGCAGGCGCTGCACGCGGGTGAGCTCGGCTTCGGTGAAGCGATGCCGCAGCCCGGCATCCATCGAGGCGGCGAAGGCCGCACGGCAGGCATCGACCAGCACGACATAGAACGGGTTCTCGGTCGCGGTCGCGACGGCCAGATGGAAGTCGAGATCGAGCGCGACGAACCCCTCGGGATCGTGCAGCCTCGCGCCCATTGCCTCGGAGAGGGCGGCGAGGCGGGCGACGTCGTCGGGCGCGCGGCGCTCTGCGGCCTGCCCTGCCATCGCGATCTCGATGCCGCGGCGGACCTCGAGCACCTGGCGCGCATCGGCCTGTCCGGTGACGATCGCGTGCTCGAACACCTGGCGCAGCGCGCGTGACTGCATGCCGCCGACGCGCGGCACGCGGCCGGGCGCGGTCGCGATCGCGCCGAGCGCCACCAGGCGTGCGCGAGGCCTCCCGCACCACCGGGCGGCTCACGCCGAGTGCGCGCGCGAGCTCGGTCTCGCCCGGCAGTGGATCGCCCGGCCGCAGCCCGTGCTGGGCGATGTAGTCGCGCACATAGGCGACGACGTGGGCGGCGAGCCCGTCCTCGCCCGGCGGCGGCTCGCGTGCGGCCTCCAACCTGTCTGACATGTCGCGCACACAAGCACGGGCTTCGCCGGGGGGCAAGCGGCGGCCATCGCGGGGTCGTGACAGTCCATTTCGCGGTCGCGCCGTTTTGCCCCTTGACCGAGAATTAGCCTTGGCTAACTTTACCGTGTGCATCGTCGCCGGAGAATCGTCGTGAGTCGAGGGGGCCTTGAGCCAAGATGCCGCGACGCTCGGGTTCCCCGGCGGCGCCGCCCGCGAGGACCTGCTGCGGGCGCAGGACCGGCTCGAAGTCCTGCGCAGCCGCGCCGCCGGGCGCTGGATGCGGCTGCTCTGGCTGCTCGCCGGGCCGGGCGTGCTCGTCATGCTGGGCGAGAATGACGGCCCCAGCATGGTCTCCTATGCGACCACGGGCGCGAGCTACGGCATCGGCTTTTTCATCCCGTTCATTCTCGTGACCTTCGTGATGGCGTTCGTCGTGCAGGAGATGACGGTGCGCCTCGCCGCCGCCACCCATCGCGGCCATGCCGAGCTCATCTTCCAGCGCTTCGGGTCCTTCTGGGGCTATTTCGCGATGGGCGACCTGGTGATCGGCAACGTGCTGACGCTGATCACCGAATTCATCGCGATCCAGGCCGGCGCGCGGTTCTTCGCCATCCCGCCGGCGGTCTCGGTGCCGATCGGCATGGCGCTGATGATCGCCTCCCTCGCGCTGCGGCGCTACGCGACCTGGGAGCGCGTGCTGATGGGGCTCGCGGTGTTCAACCTCCTCTTCGTCCCGGCCGCGCTGCTCGCGCACCCGAGCGGCGCGGCGATCGCGCATGCGGTGACGACCTGGCGTCCGCTGCCCGGCGGCCTCGACACCGGCTTCGTCACGCTGGTGCTCGCCAATATCGGCGCGACCGTGACGCCGTGGATGATCTTCTTCCAGCAGAGCGCGGTGGTGGACAAGGGCCTCACGCGCGCCGATATCGCCCAGGGGCGGTTGGACACGGCGATCGGCGCGACGGTCGCCGCCATCGCCGCGATCGCGACCGTGATTGCCGCCTCGCCGCTGTTCGCCGCGCATGTCGATGTGTCGAGCTTCGCCAGCGGCGCCGATTTCGCCGGCGCGCTGCGCCCCTTTCTCGGCAACACCGGCGCCACGCTGTTCGCGCTCGGCATCATCGAATCCGGCCTGCTGGCGGCGATGACAATCTCCACCAGCTCCTCCTATGCCTTCGCCGAGACGGTCTCGGCGCGGCACAGCCTCAACCTCGACTTCGCGCAGGGAAAGCTGTTCTATGGCGCCGCGATCCTGTCGGCGCTCGTCGCCGGCGCGATCGTCCTGATCCCTGGCGCACCGCTGCTCGCGATGACGCTCACCGTCAACGTCATCGCGACCCTGCTGATGGCACCCGCGCTGCTGTTCCTGTTGCTGCTGGTGAACGACCGCGAGATCATGGGCGGGCTCGCCAACACCTGGCGGGCCAATCTCGCCGGCGGCACGATCGCCGTCGGCATCTCGCTGGTCGGCGTGTTCTACGGGGTGATCACCGTCTTCCCCGGCCTGCTCAGGAGATAGCGGGCATGGACGAGGCGGCTCGCCTGCTCGATTCGCTCGAACCCGGCCAGCTCTGCGCCGAGACCGGGAAGAGATTGCCGCGGCGCCGGCTTGGACACTTCACGGTATTGCTGCTGATCGTGCTGCGCATCTACGTGATCCTCGCGCTTCCGATCGTTGCCTACGCCTTCATCCACGCGCTGCACGCGCATTAGGGGAACCGCATGTATTTCGACCGGCGACTCTGGGGTCTCACCGCCGGTCTGCGCGGGCGGATCGCGGGCGCGGCGGCGATCGGCCTGGTCGCCATGGCGTTCGGCATCCTGCGTTTCGTCTTCCTCGCCCGCGTGCTCGCCCTCGCCTTCGCTCGCGCGCCCGCCGGTCGGATCGCGGTCGCGGCGGCGGCGACCTTCGCCTGCATCGTGCTGCGCGCGGCGCTCGACCATGGGCGCAACGTGCTGGCGCAGGGGACCGCGGGGCGCGTGCAGACCGAGCTGCGCGCACGACTGTTCGACCGCGTCGCGGCGCTCGGACCGGCCTGGTTCGGCGCCGAGCGCACCGGCGGCGTCATGCTCGCGGTGATGGATGGGGTGGAGCAGCTGCAGACCTTCTTCGGCGCCTTCCTGCCGCAGCTCATCATCGCCGTCTGCGCGCCGCTGGTGATCTTCGCCGTGCTCGCCTGGTGGGACGTGCCGACCGCCGCCGTGCTGCTCGCCGGCGCCTTCGCGACGCTCGCCCTGCCGATGGTGGTGCACCGCGCCGACCGGCGCGCCTCCGTCGTGCGGATGGCGGCATTCAAGTCCTTCGGCGAGGAGTTCCTCGACGCGCTGCAGGGACTGCCGACGCTGAAGGCGTTCGGGCAGAGCGCCGCCTTCGCCGAGCGCCTCGCCGAGCGGGCACGGCGTCTCTCCAACAGCACGTTCTGGGTGCTCGCGCTCGGGCTGCTGACGCGTTTCTTCACCGATCTCGGCACCGCGCTCGGTGCGGCGGCCGCGATCGCGCTCGGCACCTGGCGCGTGCGGCACGGCGAGATGACGATGGAGGCGCTGCTCATCGTGCTGATGGCAGGGACGGAGATCTTCCGCCCGCTGCGTGATCTGCGCGCGGTGCTGCACTACGGGATGATGGGTCAGTCCGCGGCGGCCGGCGTGAACGCGCTCCTCGATGCCGAGAGTGATGCGCCGGTCGCCGGCGCGGCCGCCTTCGCGCGCGGTCTCGGCAGCGACATCGCGTTCGACCGCGTGCGCTTCGCCTATCCCGGCCGGCGCGGCGACGCGCATGACGGATTGAGCTTCGCCGTTGCCGCCGGCGAGCGCGTCGGCATCGTCGGGCCGAGCGGCGCCGGGAAATCGACCGTGCTGCGCCTGCTGCTTCGCCAGCACGATCCGCAGGCCGGCGCGATCCGGATCGGCGGGCAGGATTTGCGGGCGCTCGATCCCGAGCAGATCCGCGGCATGATCGCGATCGTCGCCCAGGACACCACGCTGTTCGACGGCACCTTGCCGACAATCTGCGCCTCGGCCGGCCCGATGCCGACGAGGCGGCGATGATCGCGGCAGCGCGCGTCGCCAATGCGCACGACTTCATCATGGCGCTGCCCGAGGGCTATGCGACGCGGATCGGCGAGCGCGGCGCGACGCTCTCCGGCGGGCAGCGGCAGCGCATCGCGATCGCCCGCGCGCTGCTGCGCGATGCGCCGATCCTCGTGCTCGACGAGGCGCTCTCCGCGGTCGATGCCGAGAACGAGGCGGTGATCCAGCAGGCGCTCGACCGGCTGATGCAGGGCCGCACCACGCTGGTGCTCGCGCACCGGCTGTCGAGCGTGATCGGCGCCGATCGCATCCTGGTGCTCGATCGGGGCCGCGTCGTCGAGAGCGGCACGCATGCGGCGCTGATCGCGCGCCCAGGCGTCTATCGCCGGCTGATGGCGCCGCAGCTCGCCGCCGGCGGCGGGCGCGGCGGCGCCGGCGGCGCGCGTCGAGGCCGTGGCCGCGCCGGCGGGACCGGAGGTGCGGCCGCTCGCCGCGGATGCGGCGGAGATCGGCTGGGGCACGACGCTCCGCACGCTGCTCCGCTTCATCCGGCCCTGGTCCGGCAAGCTCGCATGCATCATCGTCTGCGGGATCGGGCGGGTCGGCGGCGTTCATCGGCGTCAGCGTGCTCGGCGCGCTCGCGATCGCGGCGCTCGCCGCCGGGCGGCCGACCTTCGCGCTCATCGTGGCGCTGCTGCTCGCCGCGCCGGTTGCGGCGACGCTGCACTGGCTCGAATCCTGGCTCGCGCACGACGTCGCCTACCGCCTGCTCGCGGAGATGCGGATCGCGCTGTTCGCCAAGCTCGACCGGCTGGCGCCCGCCTATCTGCTGCGGCGACGCTCCGGCGATCTCGTCGCGCTGGCGACGCAGGACGTCGAGACCGTCGAGTATTTCTACGCCCATACCGTGGCGCCTGCCGTCGTCGCGCTGGTCATTCCGGCCTGCGTGCTCGCGCTGCTCGCCTGGATCGCCTGGCCGCTCGCGCTCATGCTGCTGCCGTTCCTCGCCTGGGCCGGGCTCGCGCCGGTGTTCGCGCGGCAGAAGATCGACGCGCTCGCCGGCGCCGCGCGCGGCGCGCTCGGGCTGATCGGCGCGCATCTCACCGAGACGATCCAGGGCCTGGCCGAGCTCGCCGCGTTCCAGGCGATCGGGCGGCGGCGCGCGTCCTTCCTCGCCGACATCGCCGCCTATCAGCGCAAGCGCTCGGCGCTGCAGGACGATCTTTCCCTGCAGGCGGCGAGCTTCGAGATCGCGACCGGGCTCGGCGGGCTCGCGATCGCGGTGGTCGGCGCATTGCTCGCGACGCATGGATGGTTCCCGCGCACCTGGCTGCCGCTGGCGGTGCTGGTCTCCGTCGCCGCCTTCCTCCCGGTCGCCGAGATCAGCCAGGCCGGGCGCCAGCTCGCCGACACCATCGCCTCCACGCGGCGGCTGCACGTGGTGGAAGCGGAGCCGGAACCGATCACCGACGGCGATCTGCCGATGCCGGCGGCGCCCCGGATCGGGTTCGAGGACGTCCGCTTCACCTATCCCGGCCGCGCGCATGCCGGCGCTCGACGGCGTCAGCATCACGGTGGAGCCGGGCAGCACGGTGGCGCTGGTCGGCGCCTCGGGCGCGGGCAAGAGCACGGTCGCCAATCTGCTGCTGCGCTTCTGGGATCCGCAATCCGGCGCGATCACGCTGGGGGACGTCGATCTCCGCCGGCTGCGGCTCGATGCGCTGCGCCGGCACATCGCGCTGGTGGCGCAGGACACGTACCTGTTCAACGACACGCTGGCGGCGAATATCCGGCTCGCCGGGCGCGACGTGTCGGAGGCGGATGTGCGGCGCGCGCTCGAGCACGCGGCGCTCGGCGATTTCGTCGCGCGCCTGCCGCAGGGGCTCGCGACGCGCGTCGGCGAGCGCGGCGTGCAGCTCTCCGGCGGGCAGCGCCAGCGCGTCGCCATCGCGCGCGCCTTCCTCAAGGACGCGCCGATCCTGATCCTCGACGAGGCGACCTCGCACCTCGACACGCTGAGCGAGCAACAGATCCGCGCGGCGCTCGATGCGCTGATGCGCGACCGCACCTCGATCATCATCGCCCATCGCCTGTCGACGATCCGGAACGCCGACGCGATCCTGGTCATGGAAGCGGGACGCGTGATCGAGGCCGGCACGCATCGCGCGCTGCTCGCCGCGAACGGCGCCTATGCAAGGCTGATCGCGCATCAGGCTGGCATGATCGCCGCGTGATTCACTCCGTGCAGGTCCCGCCTTCGGGACATTGCGCGATATAGGTGTGTTGCCGGCCGTCGCTGTCGTAATAGCTGCCGATCAGCGACCCCTTCGCATTGACGCCGCTGATGATGGTGCCGGCCGCCCCCGGCACGTCGATTTGGTGGAAATTTGGGTTGCGATAGATGAAGCCGTGCTGCTTGATCTGGGCATCGAGATAGCTGCCGACCACCTCGCCGCCCGGCCCGATTCCGGTAACGCCGCTGCTGAATGCGCCCGGCGGCAGGAAGGCGTAGTATTTCCCGCTGAGAAAGATGAATCCGACCGGGGCGAGCAGCGCGTCCGAGGTGTAGCTGCCGCCGACCACGCCGCTCGCGGTGATGAAGTCCGGGATCGTGTTGGCCGAGCCGGGCACGTTCAGGATCGTGTAATGGCCGTTGGTCTCGATGAACCCGGGTTCACCCTGCCCCGGCGCTTCGAAATAGCCGGTGACCTGCCCGCTCGCGTCGATCGCGGTGGGAAAGGTGCCGCCATCCTTGACGTCCGAGCCCGGCACCATCACCCGCATGCGCGTGCCGTCCTGCAGCACGAAGCCGAGCACGGTGCTGTCGTGCTGCTGCTGCCCGGTGATCGCGCCGACATCATTGATGTCGGTCAATGTCACTCCGGACCCGGTGGGAAAGGTGTTGGCCTCGCCGGTGACCGTGTCGATGGTGAGGATGAACTCGGGCGCCGGACCGAAACCGACCGCAAGCCCGTTGTCGTTGATGGCGGTGAGGCGCAGCGCCTGCGGATAGAAGGTGAAGCTCCCGCTCTGCCAGAGAAATCCCTCCGGCCGCCCCTTGCCGTCGCGCGTGGTTCCAACGACCTGGTCCTGATCGTTCAGCGCGTCCGGCCGCCCCGACGTGACCGTGACGGTGTGTCCGGGCGCCTCGAGGGTCGTGTAGGTGAAGGTCGTCGTAAAGGTGAAGGCCGTCGTGTAGGTGAAGGTTTGGGCGCGCGCATGGGCGAGGCCCAGCAGCGACATGACGAGAGCGGCGGCGTGGATGATCCGCATGGCCCGGCTCCGTTCCATTCCGGCCCGGCGGACATTACCGGACCGGATCGGCCGTTGCATGATGGTTTTGCGATGGCGCCCAGCCCGCTGCGGCGGCCAGCCGAGTTCGGCGGGCGGTTGACGCCCCTGGGGGCCGGGTGATAACCCGCGACTGCGAAGCGTTCGCATTTAAGGAGGGCCCGTGAACTCTCGGATCAAGCCAGTGCTGCTGGCGGCGGTGACCGCGATGGGGCTTGGCCGGATCGCCATGGCCGCGCCGCCGCCCAGTTTGACCCTCTACGCCGCCCAGCATCACCAGATGGTCGACCTGCTGACCTCCACCTTCACCAGGCAGACCGGCATCGAGGTCCGGGTGCGGCAGGGCGAGGCGCCGGAGCTCGCGAACCAGCTCGTCAAGGAAGGCGCGGCCTCGCCGGCCGACATCTTCTTCACCGAGAACTCGCCGGAACTCGTGCTGCTCGACGAGCGCAAGCTGCTCGCCAAGGTCGATCCCTCGACGCTCGCGGCTCGTGCCGGCGAAATACAGCGCGCCGGACGGGAGCTGGGTCGGCGTGCTCGCGCGCGAGAACGTGCTCGCCTTCAATCCCGACCATGATCCAGGAGAGCCAGCTGCCGGCCTCGCTGCTCGATCTCGCCAAGCCGGAATGGAAGGGCAAGGTCGCGATCGCGCCGGCGGATGCGGATTTCCTGCCGCTGGTCAGCGCCGTCGTCGCCGAGAAGGGCCGGCCGGCGGCGCTCGCCTGGCTCAAGGGGCTGAAGGCCAACGCGCAGGTGTTCGATGATGATGAGGGCGTGGTCGCCGCGGTCGATCGCGGCGCGGTCGCGACCGGCCTCATCAACAACTACTACTGGGCGCGGCTGCGCACCGAGAAGGGCGCCGACAAGATCCACAGCCAGATCCACCATTTCGCCGGCGGCGATGTCGGCGGGCTGATCAACGTCTCCGGCGCCGGCATCCTGAAATCCTCGAAGCACCAGGCGGAGGCGCAGAAATTCCTCGCCTTCATCGTCGGCAAGGACGCGCAGGCGATGCTTGCCGGCACCGAGATCGATTTCGAGTATCCGCTCGCCGAGGGCGTGGCGCCGAATCCGCTGCTCAAGCCGTTCGACCAGCTGCAGCCGCCGGCGGTCAGCATCAGCCAGCTCGGCGACGATCGCGAGCCCGCGCGGCTGCTGCGCGAGGCCGGGCTGCTCTGACCGCACTCGCCCGACGGCCGCCGGCGGGGTTGCTGGCGGCCTCCGCCGCCTCGGCGCTGCTGGTCGTCGTCCCGCTGGCCTGGACCCTCGCGCAGGCCTTCGGCGTCGATCCCGCCGACGCCGTCGCGCTGCTGTTCCGGCCGCTGGTCGGCGAGTTGCTGGTCAACTCGCTCACCCTGATCGCGGCGGCGACGGTGCTGGCCGCGATCATCGGCACCGCCGCGGCCTGGGCGGTCGAGCGGACGCGGCTGCCGGGGCGGCGGATCTGGGCGGTGCTCGTCCCGGCGCCGCTGGCGATCCCGGCCTTCATCACCAGCTATGCCTGGGTCTCGCTGAGCCCCTTGCTGCAGGATTTCGCGGGCGCGCTGCTGGTGGTCACCTGCTCCTATTATCCGCTCGTCTATCTGCCGGTCGCCGCCGCGCTGCGCAGCATGGACCCGGCGCTCGAGGAGACCGCGCGCAGCCTCGGCGCAACGCGGGGTCGGCAGCTTCGTCCGCGTCGTGCTGCCGCAGCTCCGCCCGGCGCTGCTCGGCGGCATGCTGCTGGTCGCGCTCAACGTGCTGACCGAGTTCGGCGCCTTCGCGCTGCTCCGCTTCCGCACCTTCACCACCGAGCTCTATGCCGAGTACCGCACCGGGTTCGACGGGCCGGAGACCGCGCTGCTCGCGCTGGTGCTGATCCTGCTCTGCCTCGCCTGCCTGGCGCTCGAAGTGAAGGTGCGCGGGGCGCGCGAGCTATGCGCGGGTCGCGCGCGGCACCCGGCGGCTGGTGCGCCCGGCCCCGCTCGGCCGCGCCACGCATCCCGGTGCTGGCCGGATTTTCGCTGCTCGCGATCGCGACGACCGGCGTGCCGCTCGGCATGATCCTCTATTGGCTGACGCAGCACGGCGCCGCCGCGATCACGCCCGCCGAGGTGTCGCCCGCGGCGCTGCTCGGCGCCACCCTCTCCTCGATCGCGCTGAGCTTCGGCGGTGCCGCGATGACGATGGCGCTCGCCCTGCCGCTCGGCTTCCTGGCCACGCGCTATCAGGGCCGGCTCGCGACGCTGCTCGAGCGCAGCGCCTATCTCGCGCAGGGCGTGCCGGCGATCGTGGTGGCGCTGGCGCTGGTCTCGCTCACCGTGCAGGCGCTGCATCCCGCTCTATCAGAGCGCGCTGCTGCTGCTGCTCGCCTACGCGATCCTGTTCCTGCCGCTGGCGCTGGTCGGCGTGCGGGCGGCCTTCGCGCAGGCGCAGCGCGGGCTGGAGGACGCCGGCCGCTCGCTCGGCCTCGGCTGGATGGCGGTCGCCTGGCGCGTCGTGCTGCCGCTCGCCGGACCCGGCCTCGGCGCGGCGGCGGCGATGGTGTTCGTCATGGTGATGACCGAGCTCACCGCGACCCTGCTGCTGGCGCCGATCGGCACGCAGACGCTCGCGGTGCAGGTCTGGGCCGACACCTCCACCCTCGCCTTCGCCGCCGCCTCGCCCTATGCCGCGCTGATGGTCGCGATCTCGATGCTCTCCACCTGGCTGCTCGCCCGCCATTTCGGCGGCCAGGGCACGATGGCGAGCCTGAGCGGTGGCGGAGCTTCGCATCAGCGGCCTCGCGAAGGCCTTCGGGCCGCAGAGCGGTGCTGCGCGGGGTCGATCTGACGGTGACGTCGGGCCGGCTGGTCGCGATCCTCGGCGGGTCCGGCAGCGGCAAGACGACGCTGCTGCGGCTGATCGGCGGGTTCGAGCGCGCCGATGCCGGCATGATCGCCATCGGCGGCCGCACCGTCGTCGGCCCCGGCATCCACCTGCCGCCGGAGCAGCGGGCGATCGGCTATGTCGCGCAGGAAGGCGCGCTGTTCCCGCATCTCTCGGTCGCCGACAACATCACCTTCGGCCTGCCGCGCCGGCAGCGCCGCGCCCGGGCGCGGGTCGCCGAGCTGCTGGAGCTGGTCGGGCTGCCGGCATCCTTCGCCGCCGCGCGCGCCGCACCAGCTCTCGGGCGGCGAGCAGCAGCGCGTCGCGCTGGCCCGCGCGCTGGCTCCCGATCCCGCGCTGGTGCTGCTCGACGAGCCGTTCTCCGCGCTCGACGCCTCGCTCCGGGCGGAAACGCGGGCAGCGGTCGCGGCGGCGCTCACGACCGCCGGCGCGACCGCGCTGCTGGTCACCCACGACCAGGCGGAGGCGCTCTCCATCGGCCACGAGGTCGCGGTGCTGCGCGACGGCGCGCTGGTGCAGGTCGCGACGCCGCGCAGCCTCTACCGCCGCCCCGCCGACCCCGAACTCGCGCGCTTCGTCGGCGACGCGGTGATGCTGCCCGGCGTCGCGCAATCGGGCTGGGTGAGCTGCCGCCTCGGCACGCTCAAGCTGGCGGCGGGCATCGGCGACGGCCCGGTCGAGGTGATGATCCGCCCCGAGCAGATCCGGCTCGCGCCGGGCGCGGCCGATGGCATTCCGGCGAAGGTCCTCGATCTCACCTATTACGGCCATGATTGCAGCGTGCGGCTCGGCATCGCCGACGGCACCGAGCTGACCGCGCTGGTGCCCGGGCCACGCCGCGCTCCGCCCGGGCGACACGGTCGCGCTCTCGGTGCAGGCGGAGGTGATGGCCTATCCGCGCTGAGGCGCTACGGGTCGGTCGCCAGCGGAATCCCGTCCGCCGTCGCGATGGCGGCGAGCAGCCCGCGGAAATAGGGCACGAAGGAGCGCGCGACCTCGACGTGCCACTGCGCCTCGCCGCGCCGCCAAAGCACGATCTCCGCCTTCTCGAAGATCGTGCGCGTGCAGGCATCCGACCGGGAAGGCCGGCAGCCCGAGATCGAGCGGCACGCCGCCATTCAGCAGCGGCGCCGCATCGCGTCCGGCGAGGCGGAAGCCGAGCGTGCGGTGCGACACGTCGACCAGCGATCCCGCCGTGCCGATCGCCGGATCAAGGGCGGTGCCCGGCGCGAGCAGCAGCAGCCACTCCTCCGGCCCGAGCCACAGCGCATCGCCGCCCTCGATCGCCGCCGCACGCATCGGCCGGCGCGGCAGATCGAGCGGACAGGGTCCCGCACCCTGCAGCAGATGGCGATCGAGGTCGCCGACGCGCGCGAGCTCAGCCATCGAGGCGCGATCCGTCGGGATCGTGGAACACCGGCGAGACGACCGTCGCGGCTTGCGTCCCGCGCATCCCTGAGACATGGACGGTGCTTCCCGTCCGCGCGCGCCCGTCCGCCAGCAAGCCGAGCGCGATCGACCGCCCGAGCGTCGGGCTCCGATAGGAGGAGGTGACATGCCCGTCCGCCCGCGTTCCCGGCGCGGGATCTGCCGACGCGGTGATCTGCGCGCCCTCGTCGGGCAGCACGGCACGGTCCTCGGTCAGCAGTCCGACGAGCTGCATCCGGCCCTTCGCCACGATGTCGGGCCGCGCCAGCGAGCGTTTGCCGACGAAATCCCGCTTGCCCTTCCCGATCGCCCAGCCGAGACCGAGATCGTCCGGCGTCACCGTGCCGTCCGTCTCCTGCCCGACCACGATGTATCCCTTCTCCGCGCGCAGCACGTGCATCGCCTCGGTGCCGTAGGGCGTGATCCCGTGCGCCTGCCCGCTCTCCCACACCGCTTCCCACACGCGCGGCCCGAAGCCCGAGCGGCACGTTGATCTCGAAGCCGAGCTCGCCGGTGAAGCTCACGCGGAACAGCCGCGCGGGCACCTCCGCGACGCGACCATGCGCGACCGACATGTGCGGGAACGCCGCGGGCGAGAGATCGATGCCCGCAACCAGCGGCGCGATCACGTCGCGCGCGCGCGGCCCCTGCACCGCGATCACCGCCCATTGCTCGGTCACCGAGGTGAGCCAGCAGCGCAGATCGGTGAACTCGGTCTGCAGGTAATCCTGCATGTGCGCGAGCACACCGGCCGCTCCCGATGTCGTCGTGGTGACGTGGAAGCGATCGGCCGCGAGCCGGCCGATCACGCCGTCATCCATCACGAACCCGGCCTCGTTCAGCATCACGCCGTAGCGGCAGCGTCCGGGTGCGAGCTTCGTCCAGGCATTGACATACATGCGGTTCAGGAACTCCGCCGCATCCGGCCCGACGATCTCGATCTTGCCGAGCGTCGAGCCGTCGAAGAGGCCGACCGCGTTCCGCACCGCCAGGCACTCGCGCGCGACCGCGTCCTCTGCCGCCTCGCCGCCGCGCGGGAAAGTGGTTGGCGCGCTTCCACTGCCCGACATCCTCGAACACCGCGCCCTTCGCCGCCGCCCAATCGTGCATCGGCGTCCGCCGCACCGGATCGAACAGCGCGCCGCGCGCGTGCCCGGCGAAGCTGCCGAACGTCACCGGCGTGTACGGCATCCGGAACGTCGTGAGCCCGATCGCCGGCATCGCTCGCCCGGTCGCCGCGGCGGCGATGGCGAGCGCGTTCAGGTTCGAGGTCTTGCCCTGGTCGGTCGCCATGCCCGCCGTGGTGTAGCGCTTCACGTGCTCGATCGAGCGGAATCCCTCGCGCACGGCGAGCGCGATGTCATCCGCCGTCACGTCGTTCTGGAAATCGACGAACGCCTTGCCGCGCCGGCGCCCGCGCGGCACCTCGCCCTGAAAGCCGCCCGCCGGCACGATCTCGCCATCGACACGATGCGCCGGCGCGGCATGCGCAAGCCCCGCCGCACGCGCCCCGGCCGCATAACCATCGGCGAGACACGCCGCGATTCCCGCGAACCCGCGACACGCGCCGGCGGAGATCTGGTCCTGCGCCGCCTCGCCCGGCAGGAACACCTGCCGCCCGGCATCGAACACGAGCCTGCCGCGCGACTGCGAGAACAAGTGGAGCGACGGCGTCCAGCCGCCCGCCATCAGCAGCACGTCGCATTCGATGCGCTCGCCCCGCTCGGCGCCGATCGGCGCGACGAAGGCGGCGCGGACCCGCTCCTTCCCTTCCGCGTAGATCACGGCGTTGCGGAAGCGGACCGGCAGGCCCGAGGTGTCGCATCCCGCCGCTTCGCGCAGCTCCGCGATCGCGGCGATCGCAACGCCCGCATCAGCGAGCGCGCGCGCCGCCGCGTAGCCGCTGTCATCGGCGGTGAACAGCACCGCGCGCGTGCCCGGTCGCACCGCCCAGCGCCCGACCAGGCCATGCGCGGCATTGGCGAGCATGATTCCCGGCCGGTCATTGCCCGCGAACACCAGCGGCCGCTCGATCGCGCCCGCCGCCAGCACGACCTGCTTCGCGCGCAGCTTCCACAGCCGCTCGCGCGCACGTCCCGGCGCCGGCGGGCCGAGATGATCGGTGAGGCGCTCGGCGAGCCCGACCAGGTTCTGCGCGAAATAGCCGAAGGCGGTGGTGCGCGGGAGCAGCGTCACGTTCGGCCGCGCCGCGAGCGTCGCGAGCGATTGCGCAAGAAACGCGGATGGCGGTGGCGCCGTCGATCGTCGCCCGCGTCTCGGCAAGCAGCCAGCCGCCGGGTTCCGATTGCTCATCGGCGAGAAACACGCGCGCACCTTCCGCCGAGGCCGCCAGCGCCGCCGCGATGCCCGCCGGCCCCGCGCCCACCACCAGCACGTCGCAGAAGGCGTGGCGCTGCGTGTAGATGTCGGGATCGGGCAGCTTTCGGCACGCGGCCGAGCCCGGCGGCGCGGCGGATCATCGGCTCGTAGATGCGGTGCCAGGCGTCGGCCCGGGCCCCATGAAGGTCTTGTAGTAGAACCCGGCCCCGAGCAGCGGCGCGAAGACGCCGTTCACCGCGTGCGGATCGAAGCGCAGCGACAGCCCGCGGTTCTGGCTCGTCGCGACCAGCCCGTCATGCAGTTCGACCTGCGTCGCGCGGCAGTTCGGCGTGCGGCGCGCGCCGGTGCCGATCGTGACCAGCGCGTTCGGCTCCTCCGCGCCCGATCGCGATCGGCCCGCGCGGGCGATGGTATTTGAACGACCGCCCCATCAGGTGCACGCCGTTCGCGAGCAGCGCCGAGGCGAGCGTGTCGCCGGGATGGCCGGTGTAGTCGCGCCCGTCGAAGCGGAAGCGCAGCGTACGGGTGCGGTCGATGCGCCCGCCTGCGGGGAGACGGAACCCGCTCATGTCTCGCCCGCCTTGGTGGTGCGGACGAAGCGGTCGCTCACCGTGTCGCGCTCGGCGTTGAAGAAGCGGTTGCAGCCATGCACGTGATACCAGCGCTCGGCATGCCGCCCCTTCGGATTGCTGCGCAGGTAGAGATACGCCGCCCAGTCTTCGTCGCTCGCCGCATTCGGGTCCGGCGGGTCGCGCGACATGCGCCTGGCCGGCATGGCGGAACTCGATTTCCGGCCGGTCCATCTCGCACCACGGACAGCGGATCAACAGCATGTCAGTGCGCCACCGCCGCGGCGGCGGCCTCGTCGATCAGGCGCCCGGTGCGGAACCGATCGAGCGTGAAGGCGGCGTTGAGCGCATGCGGCGCGCCGGTCGCGATCGTGTGCGCGAACACGTGGCCCGATCCCGGCGTCGCCTTGAACCCGCCGGTGCCCCAGCCGCAATTCACGAACAGGCCCGGCACCGGCGTCAGCCCGATGATCGGCGAGCGGTCCGGCGTGACGTCGACGATGCCGCCCCAGTTGCGCAGCATCCGCAGCCGCCGCAGCGTCGGGAACAGCTCGCAGATCGCCTCCAGCGTGTGCGCCGAGATGTGCAGGCCGCCGGTCTGGCTGTACGAGGTGTAGGCGTCGGTGCCGGCGCCGATCACCATCTCGCCCTTGTCGGACTGCGACATGTAGGCGTGGATCGTGTTCGACATCACGACGCAGGGCATCGCCGGCTTCACCGGCTCCGACACCAGCGCCTGCAGCGGGAAGCTCTCGAGCGGCATGCGCACATCCGCCATCGCCATCACGACGCTCGTGTGCCCCGCCGCGACCACGCCGACGCGCCGGCTCGCGATCACGCCGCGCGAGGTCTCCACCGATTCGACCGCACCCGATGCGTCGCGCCGGATCGCCGTCACCTCGCAATTCTCGACGATGTCGACGCCGAGCGCGGAGGCGGCGCGCGCATAGCCCCAGGCGACCGCATCATGCCGCGCCGTCCCGCCGCGCCGTTGCAGCGCGGCGCCGAGCACGGGATAGCGGATGTCGCGCGAGATGTTGAGGATCGGGCAGAATTCCCGCGCCTGCTCCGGCGTCAGCCACTCATTGTCGATGCCGGCGAGCCGGTTCGCATGGATGTGCCGCTTCGTGACCACCACATCGTGATGGTTGTGGGCGAGCATCATCACGCCCGCGCGGCGAATACATCACGTTGTAGTTGAGCGTGTGCGACAGCCCCTCCCAGAGCTTCAGCGCGTGCTCGTACAGCCCCTCGCTCTCGTGCCAGAGATAATTGGAGCGGATGACCGTGGTGTTGCGCCCGGTGTTGCCGCCGCCGATCCAGCCCTTCTCCAGCACGGCGATGTCGCGCATGCCGTGCTCGCGCGCGAGATAGTAGGCGGTGGCGAGTCCATGCCCGCCGCCGCCGATGATCACCACGTCGTATGCGCGCTTCGGCTCGGCTTTCCGCCATTGTTCTGGCCAGTCGCGATTGCCGCGCAGCGCATGGCCGACCAGCGAGGCGAAGGAGAATTTCGTCATCCGGCCGGGCGCGGCGGCGTCGCGCCGAGATCCCACCACAGCCCGGCGAAAGCCGCCAACCCCTCGCGCGCCGGCGCCTTCAGCAGATGCTCGTTCGGCCCGTGCTGCTTGCAGCCATTGTAGCTGTGCGGCACCCAGACCAGCGGCACGCCG
Source organism: uncultured Alphaproteobacteria bacterium (assembly GCA_963822815.1). Lineage (GTDB taxonomy): Bacteria > Pseudomonadota > Alphaproteobacteria > Acetobacterales > Acetobacteraceae > CAWGJC01. Next base: position 435,025 of record CAWGJC010000003.1, on the reverse strand, counting down.
AGATGGTCCACGAACACGTCCCCCGGCAGCCCGCCGCCGGCGTTGGGGATCACCTGCACCCGTCGGCCGAGCGATTTCTCCATGCTGGCAGCCGCCCAGCGCACCCACGGATTCGCAGGATCGGTGCGGCTCGCCGCCATGCGCGTTCCCGCCGATTCGACCTTCACCTCCGGAAATCCCGCCGCATCGAGATGCCGGCGCAGCGCGGGAACGAAACTCTCCGGATCGACATCGACGGTGTGGCGGAGCTGGCAGCGCGCCCAGGCGTCCGGCGGCACCGCGTTCACCGGATTCTCCGGGCCGGCCGGAGGTCATCGCCAGCACGATGAAGCTGGTCCAGCCGAACACCTTCTCGGCGTCGGTGAGCCCGGGCTCGCCCCAGTCCGGGTCGATGGTCGCGGTCGCGCCCTCGCTCGCCATCGCGCATCCGGCGAGCGCCTGCGCGGACCGCCGGCGCCATGCCCGCCTTTCGGCAGCCACTCCGGCACCAGGATGCGTCCGTGCCGGTCGGCGATCGCGGCGATCGCATGGGCGAGGATGATGGCGGGATCGGCGATCATCCCGCCCCAATTGCCGGAATGCACGCCGCCGGGCCTGCAGCGCGATCGAAAGATCGAAGTTGAACGAGCCGCGCGTGCCGCAGGAGATCGTGGGCGTCGCCGCATCGACGCGCGGCCCGTCGCTCGCGATCAGCACGTCGGCCTTGAGCGCGTCCTTCTCGCGCGCGACGAAATCGCGCAGCCCGATCGAGCCGCGCTCCTCCGAGGTTTCCAGCAGCAGCTCGCACGTTGAAGCCGAGCCTGCCGCCGCGCTCGGCGAGCACCGTCTCCAATGCGGTGAGATTGAGCGCGTGCTGCCCCTTGTTGTCGGCGGTGCCGCGGCCGTACCAGCGATCGCCGCGATCGGTCATCGTCCAGGGCGACAGGCCGCTCTCCCACTGATCCTCGAGCCCGCGCACGGTGTCGCCATGTCCGTAGGTCAGCACCGTCGGCAGCGAGGGATCCTCGATGCGCTCGGCGGTCAGGATCGGGCCGAAGCCCGCCTCCGGGTTGGGATGCACCGCGACCGTGAACCCCATCCGCTCGAGCCAGGGCCGCATCGCGCTTTCGAGATAGCGGCGGACGTCCGCCTCGTGGCCGGGGTCCTGCGACGTGCTCGGGATCGCCACCAGCGCGGCGAGGCGCTCGGCGAAGGCGCCGCCGTCGAACCCGTCCAGCGCCCGCGCCGACCGCGCTTTCGCGCGTGCCCATCAGGCGGCTTCCGCCTGCTCGGCGAGGTACTCGATCGCCGCCTGCACGCCGCCCGCCCCGTGCGGCACCTTGTTGAGCTTGAGGCTCATTTCCACCGCGCCCAGCGTGCCGAGCACCATCGGCTCGTTGAGGTCGCCGAGATGGCCGATGCGGAACACCTTGCCGCCGAGCCGGCTCAAGCCGCCGCCGAGCGAGACGTTGAAGCGCGCCAGAGCGGTGCGGCGGATCGCCTCGGCATCGTGTCCGTCCGGCATCAGCACCGCGCTCACCGAGTGCGAGGCGCGCGCGGGATCGGTGCAGAAGAGCTGCGGCCCCTGATTGCCGGACCAGCCGCGCAGCGCGCGCCGCACCGCCTCGCCGAGCCGCCGGTGCCGCGCCCAGACATTCTCGATCCCCTCCTCCTCGATCAACCGCAGCGACTCGCGGAAGCCGTAGAACATGTTGATCGGCACGGTGCCGAGGAAGCTCCGATGCCGCGAGCCGTCCATCCGGCTCCAGTCGAAATAGGCCCGCGCCAGCTTCGCCTGCTTGTGCGCGTGCCACGCCTTCTCGGAGACGCCGGTGAAGCTGAAGCCGACCGGCAGCATCAGCCCCTTCTGGCTGCCGCCGACGGCGCCGTCGATCCCCCATTCATCCATCCGGAACTCGAGCGAACCGAGCGACGAGATGGTGTCCACCAGGAACAGCGCCGGATGCCCGGCGGCATCGAGCGTCGCGCGGATCCGGTCGAGCGGCAGGGTGACGCCGGTGGAGGTCTCGTTGTGCACGACGCAGAGCGCGCGGATCCTGTGCTCCTTGTCCGCCGCCAGCGCCGCTTCGAGCGCGGAGAGCTCGATGCCGCGCCGCCAGTCTGCGCCCAGCGTCTCCACCTTCAGGCCGAGGCCGGTCGCCATGCGTCCCCAGCCCTCGGAGAAATTACCGGTCTCCGGGATGAGCAGGGCGTCATCAGGCGAGAACAGGTTGAGCAGCGTCGCTTCCCAGGCACCGTGGCCGGATGCGGTGTACATGAACAGCCGGTGCTGCGTGCCGAGCACGCGCTTCAGCCCCTCGAAGCAGTGGTCGTAGACCGCGAGGAATTCCTCGTCATGGAAGTCCATGCTCGGACGGTCGAGCGCGCGCAGCACGCTGTCCGGGATGTTGGTCGGGCCCGGATTCGCGAAGAACTGGCGGCCCGTCTTGCGCGGCATGTCGTTCACTCCCGATCGATCGTCGTGGTGGATTCCGGCGCCTCAGCGCCACTCGGCCCGCAGCGCCTCCTCGACGCGGTCGACGTCCCGGCTGCCATTGTAGCCGTGGAAGCTGAAGCGGATGCGGCCGTGCCCGTTCCAGCAATAGACGCCGCGCGCGTGCAGGCCGGCGGCGATCGACCGCGGCCTCTGGGCTCGGGAGGCAGACGCTGGCGCCGTGACGCGCCGGATCGGCGGGGGTCGTGGTCGCGATGTTGGTCGAAGCAAGCCGATCGAGCAGATCGGCGGTCAGCGTCTGCACATGGCGCTGCACCGCCTCGGGCTCGAACTGCCCGAGATAGTCGAGCGCGCCGGCGAGCACGTAGATCGGCCCGTGCGCCGGATTGCCGCGGGTGAAGCGCAGCGCGTCGTCGCGCAGCGCCTGCGCCTCCGACCAGTCCGGCACATCGGGCAGCGCGATCGAGTGCCAGCCGCCGGTACCGGGCGCCCAGCCCGGCTGCCGCGCCCGGTTCCAGAACGCGACCGCGGTGCCGGTCATGCCGAGCAGCCATTTGTAGCAGGACGAGAACGCGAAGTCGGCGATGCCGGCGCGGATCGGCAGGTACCCCGCCGCCTGCGTGTAATCGACGATCAGGATCGCGCCGACCGAGTCCGCAAGCGCACGCAGCGCTGCAAGATCGTGGCGCTCGCCGGTGAGATAGGAGACGCAGCTCACCGCGATGACGCGCGTGCGCGCATCCGCGACGGCCGCGAAGCGCCCGGGATCACCGCCGGCCGGCGACGCGGAGCGCGACCGGCGGCCTCTGCCGCATCGCGAACGGGCCCGGCACGGAGGGGAACTCGATCGCATCGACGCAGACATTGTCGCCGTCGCGCCAGTCGATGCTGTCGGCGATCATCGCGACGCCGTCGGCGACGCTGCCGACGAAGCCGATCTCCGCCGCGCTCACGCCCCAGAGCCGCGCCGCCAGCGCGCGGGCCCGCTCGACCTGTTCGCCCTGCGCGAGGCGGCCGGGCTCGCCCGCGCTCTTGTCCATCGCGTATTGCCGCAGCGCCGCATCGTGCCGATGCAGGAACGGCGTCTCGCCGCCGGCGCAGACATGCGCGACGCCGGGCGGGATGCGGAAATCGCCGGGATCGAACAGCGGATCGGTCATGCCGGTCAGGTCCAGCCGCCATCGACGACGAATTCGCCGGCGGTGATGAGCCGGCTGTCATCGGCGGCGAGGAACAGCACCATGCGGGCGATGTCGGGCGGATAGAGCTTCTCCGGGAGGCACTGGCCGCGCATCAGTTCCTTCTCGGCCTCCGCCGTGAACCAGAGGTCGAGCTGGCGCTGCGTCAGGATCCAGCCCGGCACGACGGTGTTGACGCGGATCTGGTGCGGCCCGAGTTCGCGCGCGAGCGCGCGGGTGAGCCCGACCACCGCCGCCTTGGCGGCGACATAGACCGGCAGGCCGCCGGTCTTGAGCTTCACGGTCACCGAGCTGAAATTGACGATCGAGCCGCCACCCGCGGCGATCATGTCCTCCTTCACCGCCTGCGCGCAGAAGAACTGGTGGCGCAGGTTGGTCGCCATGCGCTCGTCCCAGTATTCCGGCGTCACATCGTCGATCGCGTGCCTGTCGTCGCGGGCGGCGTTGTTGACCAGCACGCTGAAGCCGCCGCCGAGCTCGCCCCTGAGCCGCTCGACCGCCGCGCGCAGCGCGTCGATGTCCCGCAGGTCGGCGGCGGCGAATTGGCAGGCGCCGATCTCGTCGCCGAGCATCGCGAGCAGCTCCTCGGCCGCTTCGGTGTCGAGGTCGATGAAGCCGACCCAGGCGCCCTGCCGCACGAAATGCTCGACGATGCTGGCACCGATGCCGGAGGCGCCTCCGGTGACCAGCACGCGGCGATTGCGGAGGCTCGGATAGAACCCGAACGAGTCGCTCACAGGACGCGCACCTCCGCATCGCCGCCGCGCTCCTGCGCGAGCCGGTTGCGGAGCGGCAGACCGAAGGGCGCCGCTTCGATCTCGAAGATGTCGCCCTGCTCGGTACGGATGTCGTCGCTGAAGCTCAGCGTCGCGGTGCCGAAGAAATGCACGTGCACGTCGCCCGGCCGGCGGAACAGCCGGTACTTGAAGTGATGGTGCTCGAGATTGCCGATCGCGTGCGACATGTTCGCCTCGCCGGAGACGAAGGGCTTCTCCCACAGCACGCTGTTGCCGCGGCGGATGCGCGAGGTGCCGCGCACATCCTCGGGCAGCGCGCCCAGCAGCAGCTCCGGCCCGACCGCGCAGGCGCGGAGCTTGGAATGCGCGAGCCAGAGATAGTTCTCACGCTCGGTGAGATGGTCCGAGAACTCGTTGCCGAGCGCGTAGCCGACGCGCCATGGCGAGCCGTCGGGCGCGATCACGTAAAGCCCGGTGATCTCCGGCTCCTCGCCGCCGTCGCGCGCGAATACGGGGCTCGCCAGGTCGCCTTCCGGCGGAACGAGCACCGAGCCGTCGCCCTTGTAGAACCACTCGGGCTGCACGCCCTCGCCGCCAGCGGCGGGCTTGCCGCCTTCGAGGCCCATCCGGAACATCTTCATCGAGTCGGTGAGCTGCTCCGCCTCGGCGAGCTTGCGGTGCATGGCGTCGCGGCCCTCGGCGCTGCCGAGATGGGTGAGACCGGTGCCGGTGACGACGCAATGCGCGGGATCCGGATGGTCGAGCGGCGGCAGCACGCGGTGTGCGGCGCAGGCAGCGGCGAGATCGACCGTGCCGTCGAGGCCCTTCTTCCCGACCAGCGCCGCGAGGCCGATGCCGGCTTCGATCGCCGCGAGAGCGAGGTCGCGGACCGAGGTCGCGCCGCGCACGACCCGCGCCGTGCCGTCTCCCGAGGAAGCCACGACCTGCCGGTCGCCCTCGGCGCTCACGATCTGTGCCAGGCGCATGCTTTCCCCCGCGCTGCCGTCCGCTGGTTCTCGCCCCATCGCCGGCACTTGGCAATCCGCGCGCTTGGCACTGCAGCCGTGCCGGGGCCATCATCGCGGCGTCGCGCGACGAACGCGGGTTGGGAGGAGCGGCTCGATGGACAGCGTCGCCTCGGCCTATGACGGCGCCTATGCGGCCTGGCGCGCCGACCCCAATGCGTGGTGGGCGGAGAAGGCGCAGGGGATCGACTGGATCAGGCGGTGGGACCGCGCTTTCGATCCCGCCGCCGGCCCGTACGGGCGCTGGTTCCCGGGGGCGGTGCTCAACACCTGCCACAACTGCCTCGACCGCCACGTGGCCGCCGGGCGCGGCGAGCAGGTCGCGCTGATCTGGGACAGCCCGCTCGCGGGCGAGGTCACGCGCCTCACCTATGCCGCGCTCCGCGACCGCACTTCGCGTCTCGCCGGCGCGCTGGCGAGGCTCGGCGTCGCGCGCGGCGATCGCGTCGTCATCTACATGCCGATGGTGCCGGAGGCGGCGGTCGCGATGCTTGCCTGCGCGCGGCTCGGCGCCATCCACTCCGTGGTGTTCGGCGGCTTCGCGGCGCCGGAGCTCGCCGCCCGGATCGCCGATGCCAGGCCGAAAATCGTGATCTCCGCCTCGTGTGGCATCGAACCCGGGCGGATCGTCGCCTACAAGCCGCTGCTCGACCAGGCGATCGCGCTGTCGCCGCACAGGCCCGAGACCTGCCTCATCGTGCAGCGGCCGATGCTGAGGGCGGAGCTCGTCCGCGGCCGCGACCGCGATTTTGCCGAGGTGCTGGAGGCGGGCATGCCGCACGATCCGGTGCCGGTCGCGGCGACCGATCCGCTCTACATCCTCTACACCTCGGGCACCACCGGAAAGCCGAAGGGGATCGTGCGCGACAATGGCGGGCATGCGGTCGCGCTCGCCAACTCGATGCGCACGATCTACGGCGTCGGGCCGGGCGAGGTGATGTTCACCGCCTCCGATATCGGCTGGGTGGTCGGTCACAGCTACATCGTCTATGCGCCGCTGCTCGCCGGCTGCACCACGGTGATGTTCGAGGGCAAGCCGGTGGGCACACCGGATGCCGGCGCGTTCTGGCGCGTCGCCGCCGAACATCGGGCGAAGGTGCTGTTCGCCGCTCCCACCGCGCTGCGCGCCATCAAGCAGCAGGACCCGGAGGCGAGGCTGCTCGCGCAACACGATCTGTCGGGCTTCGCGGCGCTGTATCTCGCCGGCGAGCGCTGCGATCCGCCCACCGCGGAGTGGATCGCGGCGAAGCTCGGGCGCCCGGTGGTCGATCACTGGTGGCAGACCGAGACGGGCTGGCCGATCACCGCCGGCTTCCGCGAGTACGGGCTGTTTCCCTTCAAGCCGGGCTCTGGCGGCCGCGCGGCGCCGGGCTGGGACGTGCAGGCGCTCGACGAGACCGGGTCGGTTCTGCGGCACGGCACGGTGGGGAGCCTGGCGATCCGGCTGCCGATGCCGCCGGGGGCGGCACCCACGCTCTGGCAGGACGACGAGGGCTTCCGCCGCGCCTATCTCGCCGATTTCCCCGGCTGGTACCGCACCGGCGACGCCGGCTCGCTCGACGCGGACGGCGACATCTGGGTGATGGGCCGCACCGACGACATCATCAACACCGCCGGCCACCGGCTTTCCACCGGCGCGATGGAGGAGGTGCTGGCCGTCCATCCCGATGTCGCCGAGTGCGCGGTGATCGGCCGCGCCGACGCGCTGAAGGGTCAGGTGCCGCTCGGGCTGGTGGTGCTGAAGGCGGGCGTTGCGCGGGCGGAGGCGGAGGTCGCCGGGGAGTTGGTGGCGCTGGTGCGCGAGCGGATCGGCCCGGTCGCGTCGTTCAAGGAGGCGCTGGTGGTGGCACGGCTGCCGAAGACGCGCTCGGGCAAGATTCTGCGGGCCACGCTGCGGCGGATCGCCGACGGCGCGCCGCCCGATCCGCCGGCGACGATCGACGATCCCGCGGTGCTCGACGAGATCGCCGCACGGCTGCGCCGGTCCGGTTAGGGATCGGCCGGAAGCGTCTGGACGGCGGCGGAGGGCAGCGCGGATTTCGGCTTCTGGAAGCTTGGCGAAGGCGGCACCCAGGGGCGATCGCCGCGCTCGTCGCGGTCGGAGAGGATGCGGACGCCGCCGGGCTCGAGCCACACCGCCTGGGCGCCATCGCGCCAGACGGTGAAGCGGTCGATCCGCGGCAGGTCCGGGCAGAGGCGCTGCAACGGCTCGGCCGCGACGAGGAGGACGGCGTCGCAGGCGGGCGCCGCGGTCGCGGGATCGCGCACCAGCAGCACCGCGGCCCCGTCGGAGCGGGCGCGCAGCCGGCACCCGGTGTCGTTACAGGCAACGGTCCCGCCCGCGGCGCTTCCGGTCTTCGGCAGCGGGGTGAAGCCGGGGATGGCCCAGAATTGCTGCCATTCCTTCTCCGTGAACCGCGCGCCGGAGCGGCTTTGCAGCCAGGCCTCGCCCCCGGTGCGGAACGCGATCAGCCGCGCATCGGCGGAGACCAGCAGATCGGGCGGGCGCGCGAGCAGCGGGGACATCAGGCCCAGCGCGATGCCGGCGATCCCGGCGAGCCGCAACCGCGACCGCCAGAGCCCGAGCCAGGCGAGCCCCAGCGCCAGCACCGCGAGGCCCCAGGCCGGCATGTGCGGCACCGCGACCGTCGCGGCGGGCCAGGACGAGACCTGGCGGCCGATCCAGAGCAGCCCGTCGATGCCCCAGCCCATCGGCACGAGTGCGAGTTGCTCGAGATGGAACGGCATCAGCGCCAGCGCGATCAGGCCCGCCGGCATCACCCACATCGCCGCCAGCGGCACCGCGGCCATGTTCGCGGCGACGAAATAGAGCTGGACCTGGCCGAAATGATAGGCGGCGAAGGGCGCGCTGGCGGTGCCGGCGAGCAGGCTGGTGAGCGCGAGCATCGCGAGATGCGCACGGGTGCGGCGGAGCACGCCGTCGCCCTGCAGGCGCAGCAGCACCGGGCGCAGCGCCTCGTAGCCCGCGATCAGCGCGAGCACGGCGGCGAAGCTCATCTGGAAGCTGACGCCCACCACCTCCTGCGGCGCGACCAGCATCAGCACGATGGCGGCGAGGGCGAGGCCGCGCAGCGAGAGCGCGCGGCGACCGAGCAGCAGCCCGACCACGACGAGGCACGCCATCGCGAAGCTGCGGATCGTCGGCACGTGCATGCCGGTCAGCGCCGTGTAGAACCCGCCCGCCGCAAGCGCCGCGGCGGCCGCAATCTGCTTGCAGGGCCAATGGAGGCTCGCCCGCTCGGAGACCGCCAGCAGCAGCCTGGCCAGCGCCATCACGAGGCCCATGACGATGCCGATATGCAGCCCGGCCACCGCGAGCAGATGGGCGAGGCCGGAATCGCGGAAGACACCGCGGTCGGCCGGCGGGATCGCCGCCGAGGTGCCGGTGAGCACCGTGGCGGCGATCGCGCCCTCCGCGCCGGGGAGCCCGGCCATGAGCCGCTGCGCGACCGCATTGCGCATGCCCTGCCACCAGGCGGCGATCCCCTGCGGTGCGGCGCGCCGGACCACCGCGAGCGGGCCGAGCGCGTAGCCGCCGCCGGCGAGGCCACTGAAATAATCGTCCCGCTGGAGGTCCCAGGCGCCGGGATAGGCCGGCGGCGCGGGCGGACGCAGCAGCGCCCGGACGCGGATCACATCGCCGGCGGTGATCGTGGCGGGATCGTCGTCGCGCAGCCGGACGTGCAGACGGCGCTGCAGCGCCGGGGCGGCGGGGTCGAGCACGGCGCCGGCAAGCGTGAGCCGCCGCCCCCCGGGCAGGATCTCGACGGTCCGCACGGTGCCGGTGAGCACCACGGCCTTGCTTGGGAGCGGCACGATCGGCAGCGCCCGCGAGGTCGCGATGGAGGCGGCGGTGAAGCCGAGCGATGCCGCCACCAGGGCGAGCGCGGCGCCGCGGGCCGGCAGGCGGCGCCAGCCGAGCGTTGCCAGCAGGATGGCGGCCAGGAGCGCGGACGGACCGGCCCAGCGCGGAGGCTCGACCCGGAGCGCGAAGTAGAGCACCACCCCCGACGCCATGAGGACCGGCAGGAAGAGCGGGAAGCGCCCGCGCTCCCGTGCCGCCCAATCGGCCAGGCGGGCGGCGGCGCCGATCCGGACCGATGGGGCATCCTCGAATGCGAATTGCAGTGCCTGCGGCACCCCGAGCGTCGCTCCCTCGCAAGCGCCACCCCTCTGGCCCCCGGCACGATCGCGGGCTAGGAGGAGCGCGGCGCGGCTCTTAGCAGAGAACCTCGCCCGATGCTCTCGAAATCGTTACATCGGATCCCAAATGGTCGTCCGCACTCGCTTCGCCCCGAGCCCGACCGGCACGCTGCACATCGGCGGTGCCCGGACGGCTCTGTTCAACTACCTGTTCTCGCGGCATCACGCGGGTCAGTTCCTGCTGCGCATCGAGGATACCGACAAGGAGCGCAGCACCGAAGCGGCAACCGCGGTGATCCTCGACGCGATGTCGTGGCTCGGGCTCGACCCCGACGAGGCGCCGGTGTTCCAGTCGAGCCGCGAGGCGAGGCACGCCGAGGTCGCGCGCGCGATGCTGGCAAGCGGGCACGCCTATCGCTGCTACTGCACGCCCGAGGAACTCCGGCAGATGCGCGAGCGGGCCATCGCCGAGGGGCGGCCGCCCCGCTATGACGGGCGCTGGCGCGACCGCGACCCCGCCGAGGCGCCGCCCGGGCGTCGCGCCCGCGATCCGGCTGAAGGCGCCGCGCGAGGGCGAGACCGTGCTGCACGATCTGGTGCAGGGGGAGGTCCGGGTCGCCAATGCCGAGCTCGACGACATGATCCTCCTGCGCAGCGACGGGCGCACGCCGACCTATCAGCATGCCGTGGTGGTCGACGACCATGACATGGGCATCACCCACGTGATCCGCGGCGACGACCACCTCACCAACGCGTTCCGCCAGATCCAGATCTACCGGGCGATGGGCTGGGACCTGCCGCGCTTCGCCCATCTGCCGCTGATCCACGGTGCCGACGGCGCCAAGCTCTCGAAGCGCCACGGCGCCGTCAGCGTGCAGGAATTCCGCGACCAGGGATTTCTTCCCGAGGCGCTGTGCAACTACCTGCTGCGGCTCGGCTGGGGGCACGGCGACGCGGAGGTGCTGTCGCGCGAGGAGGCGATCGCCCTGTTCGACCTCGACGGCGTCGGGCGAGCGGCAAGCCGGATGGACTACGTGAAGCTCGCACATCTGAACGGCGTCTGGCTTCGCCGCGCCGATGACGACCGGCTCGCGCGCGACGTGCTGGCGCGGCTGGAGGGGCGATCGGACCTCGTTCTCGATGCGGCGGCGCGGGCGCGCATCCGCCAGCTCATGCCCGGGCTCAAGGAACGGGCGAAGACGCTGGTGGAGCTCGCGGACAGTGCGGCCTTCCTGGCGCGTCGGGTGCCGCTGCCGATGGAGCCGAAGGCGCAAGCGCAGCTCACGCCGGAGGCGCGCAGCATGCTGCGCGAGGTGGGCCGCGCCCTCGAGGCCACGGACTTCTCTCCCCCGGCGATCGACGCCGAGCTCAGGCGCTTCGCCGAGCGGGCGGGGAAAAAGCTGGGCCAGGTTGCACAACCCTTGCGCGCGGCGCTGACCGGCAGCACGACAAGCCCCGGGATCGACGCGACCATTGCGGCGCTCGGCCGCGACGAGGCGCTGGCCCGGCTGCACGCGGTCGCCGGCTGATCCACCGGACGGAGAGAACAGGATGCGATCTTTTCCCCGCACGCTGCTGGCCGGCCTTGCTCTTGCCGCCGCCGCGGCAATGCCGGCCCACGCCCAGAACGCGGCGTCCCAGCCCGCCGCCGGCGGCGGGTGCCTGGCGCCGATCGCCGAAGGCACGCCCGACCCGGCAGTGCGCAACGTGCACCTGCACGTCACCGGCGACCCCCGCTATCTCGGCGTCACCATGTGCATCGCATCCAATGAGACCAACGGGTTCCAGAGCGTCGCCGCGACCATCGGGCTGCTCGGCAGCGACGGCGACCTGGTCAACTCGATCAGCACCACCTACAGCAATGTCGGCCCGCTCGCGGGCGGCTCCGGCAACGCGCCGAAGCTCATCCTGCCGTTCTCCACCGCGGCGAACATCGACCCGAAATACCACGACGCGCTGGCCGACCGGGTGCTGGTCACGCTGCAGGTGGTGATCTGCCAGGAGAAGCTGCCCGCCTGCAATTCCGGCCCCGCGCGCACCGAGGTGCTGACGCTGCCGGCGACGATCGACCACGACTCGCCCGCGACCCCGGCGCGCCGCTGAGGCGACGATGGCGGCGCGGCGGCACCTGCTCGCGATCGAGGGCATGCACCCGCCCGAGATCGTCCAGATGCTCGACCTCGCGGAGAGCTACGTGCTGCTCAACCGCTCGGGCAAGACGCAGCGCGACCTCCTGCGCGGGCGGACGCTGATCAACCTCTTCTTCGAGGACAGCACGCGCACGCGCACGAGCTTCGAGCTCGCCGGCAAGCGGCTCGGCGCCGACGTGATCAACATGTCGGTTTCCACCTCGAGCGTGAACAAGGGCGAGACGCTGCTCGACACCGCGGCCACGCTGAACGCCATGCATTGCGACCTGCTGGTGGTTCGCCACGATCAGTCCGGCGCCCCGGCGCTGCTGTCGCAGAAGGTGGACGCCGCGGTGATCAACGCCGGCGACGGGCTGCACGAGCATCCGACCCAGGCGCTGCTCGACGCGCTCACCATCCGCCGGCGGAAGGGCAGGCTCGAAAACCTGACGGTTGCGATCTGCGGCGACATCGCGCACAGCCGGGTGGCGCGGTCCAACATCCACCTGCTGACCACGATGGGGAGCCGCGTCCGCGTGGTCGGGCCGCCGACCCTGATGCCGGCGGCGGCGGAGCGGCTCGGCGTCGCCGTGTTCCACGACATGAAGATCGGGCTGGAAGGTGCCGATATCGTCATGATGCTGCGCTTGCAGCGCGAGCGGATGGCGCGCGGCCTGGTGCCCAGCGAGCGGGAGTATTTCCGCTTCTGGGGCCTCGATGCGGCGAAGCTCGCCCATGCACGGCCGGACGCGCTGGTGATGCATCCCGGCCCCATGAATCGCGGCGTCGAGATCGATAGCGCGGTCGCCGACGATCCCGCCCGCAGCCTGATCAAGGAGCAGGTCGAGATGGGAGTGGCGGTGCGCATGGCCGTGCTCGACATGCTGTCCCGGACGTACCGGCGCAATGCACCCTGACGTGTTGCTCGCCGGGGTCCGCCTGCTCGACCCCGCCGCCGGGCTTGATCAGCCGGGCGAGTTGCTGGTGCGGGATGGCGCGATCGCCGATTTCGGCGCCGGGCTCGGTCGGCCGGACGGCGTGATGGTGATCGAGGGCGACGGGGCGGTGCTGTGTCCAGGCCTGGTCGACATGCGCGCCGCGCTGGGCGAACCCGGCTACGAATATCGCGAGACGATCGCCTCGGCCGCCGAGGCGGCCGCCGCCGGCGGCATCACCATGCTGGCCGCGCTGCCGGACAGCCGGCCGGCGATCGACGATCCGGCGCTGGTACGGCTGCTGCGCGCGCGCGGCGAGGAGACCGGCAGCCTCACCATCCTCCCCTATGGTGCGCTGACCCGCGGCTGCCGCGGCGATGAGATCGCGGAGCTCGGCCTGCTGCGCGAGGCCGGGGCGGTCGCCTTCACGGACGGCACCGAGAGCGATCAGCGACTCCCGGCTGATGCGCCTCGCCCTCGCCTATGCGCGTGGCTTCGGCGCGAGAATCGTGCAGCATCCGGAGGATGCCGCGCTGGCTGCAGGCGGCGCGGCAACCGAGGGCGAGCTCGCGACGCGGCTCGGGCTCCCGGCCATTCCCGCCGTCGCAGAGGCGATCCTGGTGGCGCGCGACATCCGCCTAGCGCGAGCTCACCGGCGGTGCCGTGCATTTCGCGCATGTCTCGACCGCCGAGACGCTCGACCCTGGTCCGCCGCGCCAAGGCGGAGGGGCTTGCCGTCACCTGCGACACTGCGCCGCCGTATTTCGACCTCAACGAGACGGCGATCGGCGATTTCCGCACCTATGCCAAGCTGTCGCCGCCGCTGCGGCCGGAGGCGGACCGGCAGGCGGTGGTGGCGGCGCTCGCCGACGGCACGATCGACGCCATCGCCTCCGACCATCAGCCGCGCGACGCCGACGACAAGCGCCTGCCCTTCGCCCAGGCGGCCCCGGGCGGCGCCGGGCTCGCGACCCTGCTCGCGGTGACGCTCGCGCAGGTGCATGGCGGGGCGCTCGGCCTCGCCAAGGCGATCGCGCTGCTGACCCACCGCCCGGCGGAGTTGCTCGGCAGCCCGGCCGGGCGGCTCGCCAAGGGTGCGGCCGCAGATCTCTGCCTGTTCCATCCCGAGCGGGCCTGGCGGGTCGCGGCAGGCGAGCTGCCGGGCAAGGCGCAGAACACGCCGTTCGACGGGCGGGCGCTCGAAGGCCGGGTGATCGGCACCTGGAAGGCGGGAAGGCGCGTGTTCGGATGACCGGGCCGCTGCTCCCCGCGCTGATCGTCGGGCTATCTGCTGGGCGCGATCCCGTTCGGGCTGCTGCTGACGCGTGCCGCGGGGCTCGGCGACATCCGCGCGATCGGCTCCGGCAATATCGGCGCGACGAACGTGCTGCGCACCGGGCGGAAGGGCCTCGCCGCGGCGACGCTGCTGCTCGATGCGGCGAAGGGCGCGGCCGCCGTGCTGCTCGCGCGCGTGCTGGCGGGGCGGGATGCGGCCCTGGTCGCGGGCCTGGGCGCGGTGCTCGGGCATCTGTTCCCGCTCTGGCTCGGGTTCCGCGGCGGCAAGGGCGGAGCGACCGGGCTCGGCGTGCTGCTGGCGAGCGCCTGGCCGGTCGGTGTGCTCGCCTGCGCGGTGTGGCTCGCGGTGGCGGCGGTGCTGCGCCGCTCCTCGCTCGCGACGCTCGCTCACCTTCGCTCGCGGCGCCCTTCCTGGCCTGGGCACTCTCCGATCGCGGCGAAATCGCGCTCGCCGCAATCGGCGCCATGCTGGTCTGGATCGCGCCACCACGCCAATATCCGCCGCCTGCTCGCCGGCACCGAGCCGCGGATCGGCGCGCGGCATTGACGCCCGACCAGCTCGACCGTCTTCGCCTCGCCCGCACGGAAGGGATCGGGCCGATCACCTTTCGCCGGCTGCTGCGCCGCTACCGCAGCGCCGCCGCGGCGCTCGCCGCGATCCCGGCGCTGGCTCGAGCCGGCGGCCGTCGCGACCCTGTTCGCATCCCGGATGCGGGCCGGATCGCGGCGGAGGCGGAGGCGGTCGCGCGGCTGGGCGGGACCATGCTGTTCCTCGACGGGCCGGACTATCCGCCGCTGCTCGCGCGAACCGAGGACGCGCCCCCGGTGCTGGCGGTGCTCGGCGATCCGGGGGTGCTGTCGGCGCGGGCGATCGCCGTGGTGGGCGCGCGCAACGCCTCGGCGAACGGGATGCGGCATGCCGGGCTGCTCGCCGGGGAGCTGGCCAAGGCGGGCCTGGTCGTCGTCTCCGGCCTGGCCCGCGGGATCGACACCGCCGCGCATCGCGGTGCGATGGCGACGGGGCGCACCATCGCCGCGATCGCCGGCGGGCTGGACCGGCCCTATCCGCGGGAGAATGCTGCGCTGCAGGCGGAAATCGCGGCCGAGGGCGGGGCGGTGGTGGCCGAGGCGCCGCTCGGCACGGCGCCGCAGAGCCGGCATTTTCCCCGCCGGAACCGGGTGATCGCCGGCCTGTCGCTCGGGGTCGTGGTGATCGAGGCCGCGCTCCGCTCGGGCAGCCTGATCACCGCCCGGCTCGGCGCCGACGCCGGACGGGAGGTCTTCGCCGCCCCGGGCTCGCCGCTCGATCCCCGCTGCCGCGGCTCCAACGACCTGCTCCGCCAGGGCGCCCGCCTCACCGAGACCGCGGCCGACGTGCTGGCCGAGCTGGGACAGCCCGCGCACATCCGCCGCCCGGGTTTCGCCGGCGCCCGCGGAGCCGGTAGAAGCGCCCCGGCGAGACTGAAGGCGCGCGAGGGCGCCGGAGATCATGGAGCTGCTCGGCCATTCCCCGGTCGCGGTTGACGATCTCACCGCGACATTGCCAGTTCTCGCCGGCCGCCATCATGGCGGTGCTCCTCGAGCTGGAGCTGGCCGGCCGCGTCGAGGCGCTGCCCGGAAACCGCATCGCCCTGATCGGCGATGAGGGCAGTTGAGGACCAGGAATGGCTGACGTCGTCGTCGTCGAATTGCCCGCCAAGGCCAAGACCATCAACCGCTATCTCGGCGACCGCTTCACGGTGCTCGCGAGCTTCGGCCATGTCCGCGACCTGCCGCCGAAGGACGGCAGCGTGCGGCCGGAGCAGGATTTCGCCATGGATTGGGCGGCCGACGAGCGCGGCAACCGCCAGGTCCAGGCGATCGCGAAGGCGCTGAAGGGTGCCCGCACCCTGTATCTCGCCACCGACCCCGACCGCGAGGGCGAGGCGATCTCCTGGCATGTCCGCGCCATGCTGGACGAGAAGCGGGCGCTGAGGGGCGTCGACGTGCGCCGGGTCACCTTCAACGAGATCACCCGCTCCGCGGTCCGCCACGCGATGGAGCACCCGCGCGAGCTCGACCAGCCGCTGATCGAGGCGTATCTGGCGCGCCGCGCCCTCGACTACCTGGTGGGCTTCACCCTCTCGCCGGTGCTCTGGCGCAAGCTGCCGGGCAGCCGAAGCGCCGGCCGCGTGCAATCGGTCGCGCTGCGCCTGGTCTGCGAGCGCGAGGCCGAGATCGAGGCGTTCCGCCCGCGCGAGGACCTGGACCGTCGAGGCCGTCTTCACCACCCCCACGGGCGCGCCCTTCACCGCGAGGCTCACCCATCTCGACGGCAAGCGGCTCGACCAGTTCGACCTGCGCCGAGGCGGCAGCGGCCGGGCGGGCGAAGGCGGCGGTCGAGGCCGGCGCATTCAGCGTGCGCTCGGTCGAGCGGAAGCGCGTCCGCCGCAACCCGCCGGCGCCGTTCACCACCTCGACCTTGCAGCAGGAGGCGAGCCGCAAGCTCGGTCTGGGCGCGCAGCAGACGATGCGGATCGCGCAGCATCTCTACGAGGGCATCGATATCGGCGGCGAGACGGTCGGGCTCATCACCTACATGCGGACCGACGGCGTGCAGATGGCGCGCGAGGCGATCGGCGCCATCCGCGAGCATGTCGGCGAAAGCTTCGGCCGCGACTACCTGCCGGCCGCGCCGCGGGAATACACGAGCAAGGCGAAGAACGCGCAGGAGGCGCACGAGGCGATCCGCCCGACGGATGTCTCCCGCACGCCGGAGAGCGTCGCGCGCGCTCTCTCCCCCGAGCAGCGCCGGCTGTACGAGCTGGTCTGGAAGCGCGCCGTCGCCTCGCAGATGCAATCCGCCGAGCTCGACCAGGTGACGGTCGAGGTCGATGACGGCAGCGGCACGCGGCTGCGCGCGACCGGGTCGATCCTCGCCTTCGACGGGTTCCTCAAGCTCTATCGCGAGGGCCAGGACGAGGACGAGGAGGAGGAGGGCCGCATGCTGCCGCCGATGGCCGAGCGCGACCCGCTCCGCCGCGGCAAGGTGGACGCGACGCAGCATTTCACCCAGCCGCCGCCGCGCTATTCCGAGGCGAGCCTGGTCAAGAAGATGGAGGAGCTCGGCATCGGCCGGCCCTCCACCTACGCCTCGATCCTGTCGGTGCTCCGCGACCGCAACTACGTGCGGATGGAGAACAAGCGCTTCGTGCCGGAGGATCGCGGAAGGCTGGTGACCGCGTTCCTGGTGAGCTTCTTCGAGCACTACGTCGATACCGGCTTCACCGCGGGCCTCGAGGAGCAGCTCGACGACATCTCCGGCGGCCGCGCCGACTGGCGCGAGGTGATGCGCGCGTTCTGGGAGGAATTCTCGCGCGCGGTCGAGCAGACCAAGGACCTCAAGATCTCCGACGTCATCGCGGCGCTCGACGAGGATCTCGGCCCGCATTTCTTTCCGCCCAAGGCGGACGGCTCCGATCCGCGCGCGTGCCCGGCCTGCGGCAACGGCCGCCTCGGACTGAAGCTCGGGCGTTATGGCAGCTTCATCGGCTGTTCGAACTATCCTGCCTGCCAGTACACCCGCCGGCTCGCGATCGAGAACGGCGAGGAGGCCGCCGCCGACACGCTGAAGGAGGGCATGCGCGTCCTCGGCAACCATCCCGAGACCCGGGAGGAGATCACCGTGCGGCGCGGGCCGTACGGGCTCTACGTGCAGCAGGGCGAGCCGGCCGAGAAGGAGAAGCCGAAGCGCGCCTCGCTGCCGCGCGGCATGGACGGTGAGACGATCACGCTCGATCAGGCGGCCGGCCTGCTGTCGCTGCCGCGCGTGGTCGGCCTGCATCCGGAACACGGGGAGAGGATCGAAGCCGGCATCGGGCGGTTCGGACCGTACGTGAAGATGGGCCCGGTCTTCGCCTCGCTCGATCGCGACGATGACGTGCTCGCGATCGGGCTCAACCGCGCCGTCGATGTGCTGGCGAAGAAGCTCGCGAGTGTGCGGACGCTCGGCGCGCACCCGAAGGACGGCCAGCCGGTGGTGGTGAAGAAGGGTCGTTTCGGCCCGTACTTCCAGCACGGCCAGACCGTCGCCAACATCCCGCGCGGCAAGGACATGGAGGAGGTCACGCTCGAGGAGGCGGTCGCGCTGCTCGGCGAGAGGGGGAAGGAGTTGAAGCGGCGGGGCAAGGGTGCGAAGCCCGCGCCCAAGCGGACCGCACGCAAACCGGCGACCGCTGCCGCGGAAGCGCCGAAACCGGCGCGTGCGCCGCCGAAAAAGGCCGCGACAGCGAAGAAGCCGGTCCCGAAGAGCCGCAAGGCCGCGCGCAAAGCGAAGGCCCGGAGCGTGGCCTCGGCGCGCAAGGTCGGTTGAGGTGCCGAAGCGGCGCCGCGAGCCCGCCGCGCTGCCGAGCCGCGACGAGATACGCCGCTTCATCCGCGAATCGGGCGGCCGCGTGGGCAAGCGCGAGATCGCCAGGGAGTTCGGGCTCGGCCCCGGCCACCAGGTTGCGCTGCGCGGCATCCTGAAATCCCTTGCGCATGAGGGCGACGTCGCGCCCGCCGGGCATCGTCGCTTCGCCGCACCCGGTCGCGCTCGCGGCAGCACCCCGCCGGAGACCGCGATCGTGCAGGTCACCGGCACCGATCGCGACGGCGACGCGCTCGCCCGCCTGGTCGCCTGGGACGGCGACGGCAAGCCGCCCACCATCTTCATGCTGCCGGAGCCGCGCGGCCGCCCTGCCCTCGCCCCCGGCGAGCGCGTGCTCGCCCGGCTGCGCCCGATCGGTCCCGACAAGCTCGAAGGGCGCACGCTGAAGCGCATCACCGACGCGCCGGGCCGCGTGCTCGGCGTCTTCCGGCCCGATCCGGCAGGCGGCGGTCGCTTGCTGCCGACCGATCGCCGCGCCAGGGCGGAATGGCGCATCCCGCCCGATGACACCGGCGGTGCGGAGGCGGGCGAGATCGTGCTCGCGGAACCGCTGCCGCATGCGCGGCTCGGCCTCAAGCCCGCCCGCGTTGTCGAGCGGCTCGGGCGCATGGGCGATGCGCGGTCGGTCTCACTGATCTCGATCCACACGCACGACATTCCACAGGAATTCGCGCCCGAGGCCCTGGCGGAAGCGGCCCGGGCCCGCGGCCTGCCGCTCGGCAGGCGCACGGATCTGCGCGACCTGCCGCTGGTCACCATCGATGGGGAGGACGCGCGCGACTTCGACGATGCGGTGTTCGCCGAGCCGGACGAACGAAGCGAGCGTGGGGGCTGGCGGCTGCTCGTCGCGATCGCCGATGTCGCGCATTACGTGCGACCGGGCTCGGCGCTCGACCGCGCGGCCTGGACGCGCGGCAACAGCGTCTACTTCCCCGACCGCGTGGTGCCGATGCTGCCGGAGGCGCTCTCCAACGGCTGGTGCAGCCTGCGTCCTGAGGAGGAGCGCGGCTGCCTGTTCGTCGAGATGCGGGTCGATGCGTCCGGGCGGAAGACGGCACACCGGTTCGGCCGCGGGCTGATGCGCAGCTTCGCGCGGCTGACCTACGGCGAGGTGCAGGACGCGCACGATGCGCACGATGCACGCTTCACGCATCTCTACGCCGCCTTCCGCGCGCTGCTTGCCGCGCGCGAGGCGCGGGGCACGCTCGATCTGGACCTGCCGGAGCGGCGCGTCGTGCTCGATGCGTCCGGCCGCGTGCTGGCGGTCGTCCCGCGGCCGCGTCTCGACAGCCACCGGCTGATCGAGGAGTTCATGGTGCTGGCGAATGTCGCCGCCGCCGAGGAGCTCGAGCGGCTGCACCAGCCTTGCCTCTACCGCGTGCATGCGCCGCCCTCGGAGGAGAAGCTCGAAGGCCTGCGGGCGTTCCTGCGCGGGCTCGACATCACGCTGCCCGCCGGCAACCAGCTGCTGCCGCGCGATCTCGACCGCGTGCTGAAGCGCGTCGCCGACAGCGAGAGCGCGCTGCTGGTCAACGAGGTGATGCTGCGCGCGCAATCGCAGGCCGCCTACAGTCCCGACAATATCGGGCATTTCGGCCTCGCCCTGCCGCGCTACGCGCATTTCACCAGCCCGATTCGCCGCTACGCCGATCTTTGCGTGCATCGTGCGCTGATCCGCGGATTGCGGCTGGGCGCGGGCGGGCTGGGCGAGGACGAGGCGGCGCGCTTTCCCGACACCGCCGAGCATATCAGCGCGACCGAGCGGCGCGCCGCGCTCGCCGAACGCGACGCGGTCGACCGGTATCTCGCCGCCTACATGGCGGACAAGGTCGGTGCGAGCTTTTCGGCACGCATTTCCGGGGTGACGCGATTCGGAATCTTCGTCACAGTTACAGCGAGCGGCGCGAGCGGTTTAGTTCCGGTCTCGACGCTGCCGGACGATTTCTGGATGCATGACGAGCGGGCACAGAGCTTGACCGGACGGCGGAGCGGCCTCTCCTTCCGCCTGGCGCAGGATGTCGAGGTGCGTCTCGCCGAAGCGAGCCCGGTGACGGGTGGCCTCGTGTTCCACGTCATGAGCGGACCCGCCCAGAAAACGCCAAAAGCGCAAGCGCCGACCCCCGGCCGGCGGGCCGCGCCGGCACCGCGCAACCGGCGCAGGTGAACGCGCGCCTGCTCCTCCGGCTCACGGCGCGCGGACGCCGCGCCGGCGTGTTCCGCACCGGCCTCTTCCTCGTGTTCCTGCTCGGCGCGGTGCAGCCGCAACCGGGCTTCGCGCAGGCTGCACCAGGCTTCAATGCCGATTTCAGCGCGCAGGTGCTGGCGGCCGCGCTGACCTTCATGGCGCCGCGCATTCTCGATCCGGTGCCGATCCCCGAGCTCACCGTGTGGGGCCTGCACGGGATCACCGCGATCGATCCGTCGCTCACCGCCGAGCTGCGCGACGGCAGCCTGCGACTCGTCGCGCCCGACCGCATCCTGTTCGCGGAGGCGCCGCCGCCGGAGGCGGATGCCAATGCCTGGGCGGCGGCGTCGGCAAGGATGATGCAGGCCGCCTGGAACACCTCGGTCGCGATCCGCCACGCCGGCACTGGCGGCCTGGTGCAGAGCTTCTTCGACGAGCTGTTCAATCATCTCGACCCCTATTCGCGCTACGTCCCGCCGGAGGATGCGAGCACCGATCGCGAGAATCGCAACGGCGATGCCGGCATCGGCGCATCGCTCGTCCGCCGCGGCCGCGCGTTCGTCATCGCCGACGTGCTGGCGGGCGGGCCGGCGGCCGACGCCGGCCTGCGGGCGGGCGAGCAGGTGATTTCGATCGACGGCGAGCCGATCGGGGGGCTCGAACCCGCGGAGGTGGATGACCGGATCGCCGGGCCGGACGGCGCCGGCATCGTGCTCGAGATCAGGAGCCGCTTCCGCGGGCGGCCGCGCTTGCGCAAGGTCGAGCTGATCCGCGCCAGCGTGCCCCCGGAGACGGTGTTCGAGAGCCGCGAGGGCGATCTCCTGATCCTGCGCGTGACCGGTTTTGCGAGCGACACCGCGGCGCGCGTGGTCACTGAACTCACCCTCGCCATGGCCCGGAAGCCCGCCGGCATCGTGATCGACCTGCGCGGCAATCGCGGTGGGCTGCTGCAGCAATCGGTGCAGGCCGCCGGCGCGGTGCTTGCCAATGCGATCATCTCGGTGACCGTCGGCCGCGATCCGGAAGCGGATCACCTGTTCCGCGCGGAGGGTCCCGACCTCACTGGCGGGATTCCGATCGTGGCGCTGGTGGACGGGCGCTCGGCGAGTGCGGCGGAAATCATGGCCGCCGCCCTCGAGGATCAGCGCCGGGCGGTGGTGGTGGGCAGCGCGACCCTCGGCAAGGGCCTGGTGCAGACGATCGCGCCGATGCCCGGCGGGGGCGAGCTCTTCGTCACCTGGAGCCGCGTGCTGGCGCCGCTCGGTTGGCCGCTGCAGGGGCTCGGCGTGATGCCCGAGGTCTGCACCAGCCTCGGCCAGGAGGTGCTCGATCGCTCGCTCGCCGATCTCGCGCAGGGCCGGCAGGACCTCGCGCAGGCGCTGGCGCGGCACAATGCCGCTCGCGCACCGCTTCCTGCCGCGACCATCGTCGAGCTGCGCAGCGCCTGCCCGACCGCGGCGGGGCGTGACGCCGATCTCGCCGCGGCGAAGTTCCTGCTTGCCCATCCGACCGCGTATCAGGCGGCCCTGCTGCCCACCGCGGCGGGGGCAACCCCGCCCTGAACCGGCGCCGCCGCCGTTTTTCTTGACGACGCTCCCGCGCATGCGCATGTTCCGCCGCCTCGGAGAGCAGGGCCATGGCGAAGACCAACACGATCCAGATCCGGCTCGTGTCCAGTGCGGACACCGGCTATTTCTACGTCACCAAGAAGAATGCGCGGGCGCAGACCGGCAAGCTCGAGCTGAAGAAATACGATCCGGTTGCGCGCAAGCACGTCGCCTTTCGCGAAGCCAAGATCAAGTAGCCGTTTTCCGATCGATACCGATTTGAATTAACTCGCGGAAACCGCGGGCGGGCGCATTGCGTCCGACGTGATTGGGCCGCATTAGATGGGTTGCCTTCGGCGAGGTCGGCACCGGCCCTCGCCCCACCCGCCCCCCCGCGAGCATGGATCTTCGGGGATCGGGTGGGGCGAGGGCCGGTGCCGACTCGCAGAAGGCGTTCACTTACGGCGCGGGCGGGCAGCCGTCGGCACGCGGTTGATTGTTGACCGGCAGGGTGATGGCGGGTCTGCCAGGCGGGAGCGGGGTGGTGAGCGGGATCGGCCTCCGGCCCAAGCTCTCGCGGCCCGAACGCGTGCGCCGTGCCCTGGGCGATGTGGTGCTCCATGCCCCGCAGACGCTGCGCGCCCTGGTCCGCGCGGACGAGGTCTGGCTCGTCGCGCTGGCAGCGGTGATCGGCATCGTCGCCGGCATCGTTGTCGTCGCCATGAACGTGGTCACCCAGTTCGCGCATCACGTGCTGTTCCAACTGCAGGACGGGGAGAGCTCTCCGGCGCCTTCGGACTGAACCCCTATCCCGCGGTTCTCGTCCCCAGCATTGGCGGGCTCCTGCTCGGGCTTTCGGGCCTCCTGATCGCGCGGTGGTGGCAGCGCCCGGCGGTGGACCCGATCGAGGCGAACGCTCTGTATGGCGGGCAGATGTCCCTGCGCGACAGCCTCGTCGTGGTCGCCCAGACCATGCTGTCGAACGGCGTCGGTGCCTCCGTCGGGCTCGAGGCCGGCTTCGCCCAGATCGGCGCCGCACTCGCCTCGAAGGCGGGCCGCAGCTTCCGCGTGCGGCGCGGCGACCTCCGCGTGCTGGTCGGCTGTGGCGCCGGGGCGGCGATCGCCGCCGCGTTCAACGCGCCGCTGACCGGCGCCTTCTACGGGTTCGAGCTCATCATCGGCACCTACACGCTGGCGACGCTCGCGCCCGTGGTGATGGCGGCGATCTGCGCGGTTTCGGTGATGCGGATCATGACCGGCGGTGGCGAGGGCTTCGACATCCGCGTGCCGAGCGCGATCGAGCCGGTGGATTACGTGCCCATCCTCGCCCTCGGCATGGTCTGTGCGCTGTGCGGGATCATGATCATGCGCGGGGTGTCGCTGGTGGAGACGCTGTTCCGGCGCTCCGGCGTGCCGTCCTGGCTCCGGCCGCTGGTGGGCGGGACCTGCGTCGGCGGCCTCGCGCTGATCACGCCGCAGGTGCTCTCCTCCGGCCACTCGGCGCTCCGGGTCGGACTCGACGCGCCCTACACGCTGCAGCACGTGGCGATGCTGCTGGTGCTGAAATCGCTCGCCTCCGCGATCTCGATCGGCGCCGGGTTCCGCGGCGGGCTGTTCTTCGCCTCGCTGTTCCTCGGCGCGCTGGTCGGCAAGCTGTTCGGCGGCGTGCTCGGGCTGGTCGCGACCGTCCACGCGCTGCCGACCGTGGTCTGCGCGGTGGTCGGCATGAGCGGCGTCGCCACCGCGATCGTTGGTGGCCCGCTCACCATGGGCTTCCTCGCGCTCGAGAGCACCGGCAGCCTGCCGCTCACCGTCGCGGTGCTGGCCGCCGCCGTCGTCTCGGCACTCACGGTGCGGCGGACCTTCGGCTACTCCTTCGCGACCTGGCGCTTCCACCTGCGCGGCGAGGCGATCCGCAGCGCCGTCGATATCGGCTGGATGCGCAACCTCACTGTCGGCCGGATGATGCGCCGCGACCTCCGCACGGTGCGGGCCGACACGCCCCTCGCCGCCTTCCGCCGCGACCTGCCGCTCGGCAGCACGACGCGGGCGGTCGCTGTGGACGAGGCCGGGCGCTACGCCGGGATCGTCACCGTGTTCGAGGCGCATGCGGCCGGCGAGGAGGTGAGCCGCGTCGGCGAGATCCTGCACTATCCGAAGACGATGCTGCTGCCGCAGATGACCATCAAGGAGGCGATCACCCTGTTCGAGGCGGCGGAATCCGACGCCCTCGCGGTGGTCGACGGTCCCGACACGCAGAACGTCATCGGATTGCTGACGGAGCAGCATGCGCTCCGCCGCTACAGCGAGGAGCTGGACCGCCGCCGTCGCGAGCTTTCCGGTGAGTGAGATCGATTTCGAGAAGGAGTACAACAACCGCGCCAAGGTGCCGGGCCATCCCGGCATCATGGCGGGATGGCAGCGCGACGCCGCCGCGTTCCGCGCCTCCTGGCAGGAGGCCGAGCTCGGCCTCCCCTATGGCCCGTCGGAGCGCCAGCGCCTCGACCTCTATTGGCCCGGCCGCGGCCGCGACGCGCCGATCGCGCTGTTCCTGCACGGCGGCTACTGGCAGGCGCTGGACCGGAGCTGGTTCAGCCATCTGGCGGCCGGGCTGCTGCCGCACGGGCTGGCGGTGGCGGTCGCCTCCTACGACCTCTGTCCTGCGGTGCCGCTCGCCGAGATCGTCGTGCAGGCGCACCGGGCGGCGGCCTTCCTCGCCGCGCGGCATGGCCGGCCGGCCCTCGTCTATGGCCACTCGGCGGGGGGCCATCTCGGCGCCATGCTGCTCGCCTCCGGCGCAATCCCGGCCGCGCTCGCCATCAGCGGCGTGTTCGACCTGCTGCCGCTGGTCGGCACCAGCATCAATGGCGCGCTCCGACTGGACGAGGCCGAGGCAAGGCGCCTCTCGCCACGCTGCCTCCCGCCCCCCGCCGGCCGCATCGAGGCGGTGGTCGGGGGTGAGGAAGGCGGCGAATACATCCGGCAATCCAGGCAGATCGCGGAGGCCTGGGGCGGCGCCTGCGAGGTGGTGCCGGGCGCCGATCACTTCACCATCCTTGCCCCGCTCGCGGATCCGGGCTCGGCGCTGGTGCGCCGCGCGCTCGCGATGATCAGGCCGGAGCCGGCGTAGGCAGCGCGCGGAACGCCGCCTCAGTCTCGGCGAGCAGGGCGGCGAGCCCCTGCCCGTGCGCCGCCGCCGCGTCCGGGTCCTGGCTGCGCGCGGCGTCCATCACCAACCGCAGCCGGGCGGAGAGCCGCGCCGCGCCATAGCCCGCCGCCACGCCCGTCATCGCATGGGCGACCGCGGCCGCCTCGGCGCAGCGGCGTTCGGCGAGCGCGGTTTCCAGCGCCGGCAGGCGCTGCCGCAGGTCGGTGAGGCAGCCCTCGAGCAGCCCCGCGAACATCCCCGCCGGCAACTGCCCGGCGATCTCGGCGATGCGGGCCCGGTCGAGCAGCGGCGCGCTCGCGGCAGCAGGAGCTTCCATCGCCCATCGCCCGTGCGGTCCGCGCAGGTGGCGCTGCAGCGCCTCGGCCAGCGCCGCCCGCTCGACCGGCTTGGCCAGCGCGTCGTCCATGCCGGCGTCGCGGCAGAGATCGCGCTCCTCCGGCGCCACGTTCGCGGTGAGCGCCAGGATCGGCACACGCCCGGCCGGGCCCTTCAGCGCACGGATGCGGCGCGTCGCCTCGAGCCCGCCGACCCCGGGCATATTCACGTCCATCAGGATGATGTCGAACAGGCGTCGGTCGGCGAGCGCCACCGCCGCCTCGCCGTCAACCGCCTCCTCGACCGCGTGTCCCTCGCGCCGCAGCAGTGCCGCGATCACGGTACGGTTCGCCGGCACGTCATCGGCGAGCAGCACCCGCGCGCGCGCCGCCCGCGCGGTCCGCGGCGCGCGGGCGGGCTCCGGCGGCGGCTCGGCGACGGCCGCCCCGCTGAGCGGGAGCGTGATCCAGAACTCGTTCTCCTGCGCCACCACCCGATAGCCGATCTGGCCGCCGAGCAGGCCCACGAGTTCGTGGCAGATCGCGAGGCCGAGCCCCGCGCCGGCTCCCGGCCGACCCTCGGCGAGATGCGAGAACGGACGGAACAGCGCCGGCCGGTCCTCCTCGGCGATCACCCTTCCGGCATTGCGCACGGTCAGCAGCAGCACGCTCCTGCCGTTCTCCACCGCGGCGGAGGCGGAGAGCCGCGCCGGTCCGGGTGCCGCGAACTTCACGGCGTTGCCCACCAGGTTGAGCAGCACCTGGCGCAGCCGCGCGGAGTCGGTGACGACGCGCGGCGGCACGCCCGGCCCGATCCTGAGCCCGAAGCTGATCCCCCGCTCCGCCGCCTGCGCGCGGAACATCGCGACCACGCCCTCGAGCAGGGGCCGCAGCTCGCACTCCGCGGGCCGGAGCGACAGCCGCCCCACTTCCAGCCGCGACAGGTCGAGAATGTCGTTCAGCAGCCCACGCAGCGCCTCGCCCGCCTGCGTCGCCATGTCGGTGAGGCGTCGCTGCTCGCCGTCGAGGGCCGATTGCTCGAGCAGCGCGAGCGCGTTCAGCGCCACGTTGAGCGGCGTCCGCACCTCGTGGCTGACGATCGCGGCGAAGCGCGATTTCTGCTCGGCCGCGGCCTCGGCGAGCGCGCGCGCCCGGCGATGCGCCTCCTCCACCTGCTTGCGCGCGGTCACGTCGGAATAGAGCGTGACGAACCCGCCATCCGCGAGCCGCGCCCGCCTGAGCTCGAGCGTGCGCCCGTCCGGGCGCGCGCGCTCGCTGACGCCGAACGCGCCGGCGCGCAGCGCGGCGATGCGGCGGTCGATCTCGGCCGCCATGTCCTCCTCGCTGGCGAACGGCCCGAACTCGCCGGCGCGGGCCTGCAGCCGCAGCACCTCCTCCATCGGCAGTCCCGGCCGCAGCGCCTCGCGCGGGACGCCGGCATTCTCCGGGAAACGGTCGTTCCACTGCACCAGCCGCAGATCGCGATCGAACAGCGAGATGCCATCCGACATGCTGGTGATGATGCTCTGCAGCTGCGCGGATTTCGCATCGGCGCTCGCCCGCGCGCGCTCCAGTGCGGAATTCGCTTCCGCCAGCACGGCCCGGTCCCGCCGCAGCCGCGCCTCGCGCTGCTGCGAGGCCGATAGCGCCCGCAGCAGGGAGAACGCCGTCGCCGCGAGCAGCGCCGTGAGCACGGTGGCGGCGATGAAGGCGCCGGTCCGCCAGGCGGCGGTGCTGGCGATCGCGGTCTTCTGGTCGATGCCGACCACGACCGTGAGATCCTGCCCCGGCACCTGGCTCAGCGCGAAGCTGTCGATGCGCCCATCCAGCGGTGAGGGCCCGACCCAGTCGGCTGGCGTGGTCGGTGATCTCACGCATCAGCCCGCTGCCGGCGATGCTGGCGCCCGGATCGCGGAAGCCGTCGGAGACCAGCGCGCGGATGATGCCATCGCTGCCGACCAGGGCGGCGAAATCGTCGCGTCCGAGCTCGCTGCCACCAAAGGCGTCGGTCAGCGCGGCGACGTTGTAGGAGACCACGATCGCGCCGAGGAACTGCCGGTCCGGACCGTCGATCCGCCGCGTGATGTTGATCTCCCAGTTGCCGGTCGCATAGTCGCGGATCGGGGCGCTGATCAGCGGCCGGCCGGGGCCGGCGCGGCGCAGCGCCTCGAAATAGGGCCGGCCCGAGAGATCGGTCCCGAGCATCCCCGGCGACGTGCTCGCGACCACCACGCCCCTGGCGTCCAGCATGAAGATCTGCGGCACCATGTCGGAGAGGTCGACCAGCCGGCGGCGCCATTCCTCGAGGTTGAAATGCGCAGGGTCGCGCAGCCGCTCGACTTCCAGGATGTTCAGCGTCTGATCGACCGCCAGGATCTCGCGGTGCACCTCGTCCATGTAGGAGATGGCGGTGGAAGCCGCGTCGGCCCGCACTCCCTGCAGCGCCGCCTGCCGCTGCGCCCCGGCGGCGACCATCGCGCCGAGCCAGGTGAGCGCGGCCAGCACCACCGCTCCCACCAGGATCCCGAGTTGCGGCAGGATCGAGGGGCGCTGGGGGGGCGGAGGCGGAGCAGCCATGGTTGCAGCGATACTATGTCAACTCGCGCGCAGTCGCGAGCGGGTAATGTCTCAGTTCAAGTCGGCACCGGCCCTCTCCCCCACCCGGCCACCCAACGGAAGTATACTCGCGTGGGTGGCCGGGTGGGGGAGAGGGCCGGTGCCGACTAACTGAGGCACTACCCGCGAGCGGCGAGTGTGGTTCAGCCCCGCACCGGGCGCGCTTGCGAGAGGGGGGCTTGGGTGCGAATGTCCGGCCCCGACGCGCCTGGCCCGCCCGGGGCCGCCGGCGCCATGACCCGCACGAGGATCGCATGGCGAAGATCAAGGTGAAGACCCCTGTCGTCGAGCTCGACGGCGACGAGATGACCCGCATCATCTGGGGGTTCATCAAGGATCGGCTGATCCTGCCCTATCTCGACATCGACCTCCGCTACTTCGACCTCGGCATCGAGTACCGCGACCGCACCGACGACCGGGTCACCGTGGATGCCGCGCACGCGATCCGCGAATTCGGCGTCGGCGTGAAATGCGCGACCATCACGCCCGACGAGGCGCGCGTCACCGAGTTCGGGCTGAAGCGGATGTACCGCAGCCCGAACGGCACCATCCGCAACATCCTCGACGGCACCATCTTCCGCGAGCCGATCATCTGCCGGAACGTGCCGCGCCTCGTGCCGCACTGGACGCAGCCGATCGTGATCGGCCGCCACGCCTATGGCGACATCTACCGCGCAACCGAGCGCAAGATCCCCGGCCCGGGCCGTGTCACTCTCGTCTACCACCCGGCCGGCGGCGGCGCGCCCGAGGAGATGGAGGTGTTCGACTTCAAGGGCCCGGGCGTCACCATGGGCATGCACAACACCCGCGCCTCGATCGAGGGCTTCGCCCGGGCGAGCTTCAATTACGGCCTCGCCCGCAAATACCCGGTCTACCTCTCCACCAAGAACACCATCATCAAGGCCTATGACGGCATGTTCAAGGACGTGTTCCAGGAGATCTTCGACAACGAGTTCAAGGCGGAATTCGACAAGGCCAAGATCACCTACGAGCATCGCCTGATCGACGACATGGTGGCCGCCGCGCTCAAATGGTCGGGCGGCTATCTCTGGGCCTGCAAGAACTATGACGGCGACGTCGAGAGCGACATCGTGGCGCAGGGCTTCGGCTCGCTCGGGCTGATGACCTCGGTGCTGATGAGCCCCGACGGCCGCACGGTGGAGAGCGAGGCCGCGCACGGCACGGTGACGCGGCACTATCGCGAGCACCAGAAGGGGCGCGAGACCAGCACCAACCCGATCGCCTCGATCTTCGCCTGGACCCGCGGCCTCGCCTATCGCGGGCGGTTCGACGACACGCCGGAGGTCACCCCTTCGCCGAGACGCTGGAGCGCGTATGCGTGCAGACGGTGGAGAGCGGCGCGATGACCAAGGACCTCGCGATCCTCATCAGTCGCGATCAGAAATGGCTGAACACCCATGACTTCCTGGCCAAGATCGACGACAACCTGAAGGCCGCGATGGCGCAGGAACAAGCTGCATGATCTGACCGGGGAGGAGCCGCCGATGAACGACGTGCCGAACGAGATCAGCGGGCTGCGCGCCTATCCCCTGGCCCGGCGCGGCTTCGTGATGACCGGGCTGATCAGCGGCTTCACGCTGGCCACCACCACGGTCGAGGCGCAGGCGATCCACACCGATACCACCGGCCTGCTCGCCGGAGAGGTGAAGATCCCGGTCGCTGACGGCGAGTTGCCGGGCTACGCGGCCCGGCCGGACGGCGACGGCCCGTTTCCGATCGTGCTGGTGAACGAAGAGATTTTCGGCGTCCACGAATACATCAAGGACGTCTGCCGCCGGCTCGCCAAGCTCGGCTATGTCGCCATCGCCCCGGAAATCTACGCGCGCATCGCCGATCTCTCGAAGATGACCGACAGCGCGCAGATCTTCCGCGACGTGATCAGCAAGAAGCCGGACGCCGAGATGTTCTCCGATCTCGACGCCGCGGTCGCCTTCGCCGGGAAGAGCGAGCATGGCGATGCCGCCCGGATCGGCGTCATCGGCTTCTGCCGCGGCGGCCGCAACACCTGGCTCTACGCCGAGCACAACCCGCACCTGAAGGCGGCCGTCGCCTTCTATGGTCCGGTCACCGGCCAGGCCACCGCCATCCAGCCGAAATACCCGGTCGATCTCGCCGGCGAGCTGAAATGCCCGCTGCTTGGCCTCTATGGCGGCCAGGACACCAGCATTTCGCAGGCCGACGTGCAGCGCGCCGCCACCGCCGCCCGCGCCTCCGGCCGTGACGTGCAGATCGTCGTCTATCCCGACGCGCCGCACGGCTTCCACGCCGACTATCGCCCGAGCTACCGCCCGGCCGACGCCGCCGATGCCTGGAAGCGCGCGATCGCCTGGCTCAAGCAGCACGGGGTCGGCTGAGCTCTATCTGCGCGCGTGATGCACGCCTTCGGCCGTCCCCATTTCAGGCGATCACGCGCGGATCTACGGCTGGCCGGCGCCGCCGGACGAGCCGTAGACCTGTCCGGTGGCGAAGCTCGCATCGGCGGCCGCGAGCTGCACGTAGATGCTCGCGAGCTCCGCCGGCTGGCCGGCGCGGCCCATCGGCGTCTGCCCGCCGAATTTCTCCACCTTCTCCTGCGTCGCGCCGCCCGAGATCTGCAGCGGCGTCCAGATCGGGCCCGGCGCCACCCCGTTCACGCGGATGCCCTTCGACGCGAGCTGCTTCGCCAGCGACTTCACGTAATTCATGGTCGCCGCCTTGGTCTGCGCGTAGTCGTAGAGATCGGGTGACGGATCGTAGGCCTGCTCGGACGTGGTGCCGATGATCGCCGAACCCGGCGGCATGTGCGGCAGCGCCGCCTTGATGATCCAGAACGGCGCGTAGATGTTCGTCTTCATCGTGGCGTCGAAATCCTCGGTCGAGAGATCGAGGATCGACGGACGCGTTTGCTGCCGCCCGGCATTGCAGACCAGGATGTCGAGCCCGCCGAGGCCCTGCACGGCATCGGCGACGAGCTTCTGGCAGAACGCCTCGTCGCGGATGTCGCCCGGGCAGCGCGAGGCCCGTCCGCCCCTCGGCCTTGATCAGCTGGATCACTTCCTGCGCGTCCGGCTCCTCGGTCGGAAAGTAGCCGATCGCGACATCGGCACCCTCGCGCGCATAGGCGATGGCGGCGGCGCGGCCCATGCCGGAATCGCCGCCGGTGATCAGCGCGCGGCGCCCGGCGAGGCGGCCGGAGCCGCGGTAGCTGGTCTCGCCATGATCCGGCCGCGGCGTCATCCGGCTCGCGAGCCCGGGCCAGGGCTGCTCCTGGCGCGGGTAGGGCGGCTTCGGATAGGCGTCGCGCGGATCGTGCAGCCGGTAGGCTGGTCCGGGCGGGTTCGCTGGCGGTGATGTCTGCGCCGCGGTGGGGCCGGCGGCCGCGGCGGCAAGCCCCACCCCGGCGCTTCCGACGAGCGCGCGGCGGGAGAGCGAATTTCCTTCGTTCGTGTCCATCAGGGCCTCCGCATTGTCGCGAGGGACAACGACCGGGCGCTTCGGGTGTTGCGGTTAAGCGGCGAGTGCCGCGCGCACCGCTGCGAGAGCCTCCGGCGCCCGGGCACCCTCGGGACCACCCGCCTGCGCCATGTCGGGACGCCCGCCGCCGCCCTTGCCACCCACCGCGGCGCTGGCCGCGCGCGCCAGCTCGACCGCGTTGTAGCGGGCGGTGAGGTCGGAGGAGACGCCGACCACGATGCTCGCCTTGCCGTCCGCGGTGGAGACGAGCGCCACTACCCCGCTGCCGAGCTGCTTGCCGATCGCCTCGGCCAGCCCCTTCAGCTCGCGCGGCGAGACCTCGCCCAGGTTGCGCGCGGCGAGCCTGATGCCGCCGACCTCCTCGACCTCGGCGGCGCCGCCGCCGGTCGCCAGCTTGTGTTGGAGCTCCGCAACCTGGCGCTCGAGCCGGCGACGCTCCTCCAGCAGCGTGGCGACGCGCTCGGGCAACTCGGCCGGGCTCACCCGGAGCGCGGCCGCCGCCTCCTGCAGCCGCCGCTCGTTCTCGGCGACCAGGGCGAGCGCGGCGTCGCCCGCGACCGCCTCGAGACGGCGCACGCCGGCGCTCACCGGACCCTCCGAGACGATGCGGAACAGGCCGATATCGCCGGTGCGCCCGACATGCGTGCCGCCGCACAGCTCGATCGACCAGGCGGGCCTGTCCCCCTCACCCTCGCCCATCGCGACGACGCGCACCTCGTCGCCGTATTTCTCGCCGAACAGCGCCATCGCGCCCTCCGCGACCGCGGCGTCGGGCGTCATCAGCCGCGTCGTGACCTGGCTGTTCTCGCGGATGCGGGCGTTCACCTCGCGCTCCACGGCGGCGAGATCGGCGCGCGCGATCGGCGTCGGCTGGCTGACATCGAAGCGCAGCCGGTCGGGCGCATTCAGACTGCCCTTCTGCGTCACATGCGTGCCGAGCCGGCGCCGCAGCGCCTCGTGCAGCAGATGGGTCGCGCTGTGATGGGCGCGGATGGCGCCGCGCCTGGCGTGATCGACCTCCGCTTGCACCGCCTGACCCACGCGCGCCTCCCCCGCCTCGACCGTGCCGAGATGGACGATGGAGGTCGCCCAGCTTCCTCTGCGTGTCGGCGATCGCGATGCGCAGCCCGTCCGGGCCGATGAGCGCTGCCGGCATCGCCGACCTGGCCGCCGGATTCGCCGTAGAACGGCGTCTGGTTGAGCACCACCGCGACCGGCGTGCCTGCTCCGGCGGACTGCACCGGCGCACCGTTGACGACGAGGGCGCGGATCTCCGCCTCCGCGGCCTCGACGGTGTAGCCGAGGAACTCGGTCGGCCCGACCTGCTCACGCAGCTCGAACCACACGCGCTCGGTCGCCGCCTCGCCCGACCCCGCCCAGGCGGCGCGGGCGCGGGCGCGCTGCTCCGCCATCGCCGACTCGAAGCCGGTGAGATCGACCGCCCTGCCCTGCTCGCGCAGCGCATCCTGGGTGAGATCGAGCGGGAAGCCGAACGTATCATAGAGCCGGAAGGCGACATCTCCGGGCAGCGCCTGCTGCTCGCCGAGCCTGACCGGTCTCCTCGGCGAGCAGGCCGAGGCCGCGGTCGAGCATCGCCTTGAAGCGGTTCTCCTCCAGCTTCATCGTGCCCTGGATCAGCGTCTCGGCGCGGCCGAGCTCGGGATAGGCGCCGCCCATCTGGCGCACCAGGGCGGGCACCAGCTTCCAGAACACCGCCTCGCGCGTGCCCATCATGTGCAGGTGGCGCATGGCGCGGCGCATGATCCGGCGCAGCACGTAGCCGCGGCCCTCGTTGCTCGGCAGCACGCCGTCGGCGATCAGGAACGAGGTCGCGCGCAGATGGTCGGCGACCACGCGATGGCCGACCTTGTGCGGCCCGTCCGGATCCTGGCCGGTCGCCTCGGCGCTGGCCAGGATCAGCGCGCGCAGCGTGTCGGTATCGTAATTGTCGTGCTTGCCCTGCAGGATGGCGGCGAAGCGCTCGAGCCCCATGCCGGTGTCGATCGAGGGGCGCGGCAACGCGACGCGGGTGCCGGGCGGCCCCTCCTCGAACTGCATGAACACGAGGTTCCAGATCTCGATGAAGCGGTCCCCGTCCTCGTCGGCGCTGCCGGGCGGGCCGCCCGGGATGTGCTCGCCATGATCGTAGAAGATTTCCGAGCACGGGCCGCAGGGGCCGGTATCGCCCATGCGCCAGAAATTGTCGGACGTCGGGATGCGGATGATCCGCCGCTCCGGCAGGCCGGCGATGCTGGCCCAGAGGCTCGCCGCCTCGTCGTCCTCGGCGAACACGGTGACCAGCAGCTTCTCGGCGGCAAGGCCGAAATCCTTGGTGACCAGGTTCCAGGCGAGCTCGATCGCGAGCGGCTTGAAATAGTCGCCGAAGCTGAAATTGCCGAGCATCTCGAAGAAGGTGTGATGCCGCGCGGTATAGCCGACATTGTCGAGGTCGTTGTGCTTGCCGCCGGCGCGCACGCATTTCTGCGCCGTCGCGGCGCGGCTGTACGGCCGCTTCTCCTGCCCGGTGAAGACGTTCTTGAACTGCACCATGCCCGCATTGGTGAACATCAGCGTGGGATCGTTGCGCGGCACCAGCGAACTGCTCTCGACGACCTGGTGCTGGTTGCGGGCGAAGTAATCGAGGAAGGTGGCGCGGATGTCGTTGCTGCTGGGCATTTTGCGCGGGCTCTGACGATGCGGAGGTGGAAGTAGCGTAATGCCAGCGGAACTGTCACCCCCGATCCGGGTGGTTTCGGCCCAGGCCGTCCGCCGGGCGCTCGACATCCCGGCGACCGTCGCCGCGATCCGGGACGCCCTGCTGAGCGAGGCCGCAGCGCCCCACCGGCATCATCACGCGATTCCGGACGGCGCCGGGCGCGAGACCACGCTGATCCTGATGCCGGCCTGGAATTCGACGGTCACACAGGGCGGCTATCTCGGCGTGAAGCTCGCGACGGTCGCGCCCGGCAACGCGGCCAAGGGGCTGCCGACGGTGATCGCGAGCTACCTGCTGCACGACGCCGCGACCGGGCAGCCACTCGCCCTGCTCGACGGCACCATGCTGACGCTCCGCCGAACCGCTGCCGCCTCCGCGCTCGCCGCCGACGCGCTGGCCCGCCGCGACGCCTCGCGCCTGCTCGTCGTCGGCACCGGCGCGCTCGCCCCGCATCTCGCCGAGGCACACGCAGCGATGCGCCCGATCCGCCGGATCGACGTGTGGGGCCGCGACCCCGCCAAGGCGCGCGCGACCGCCGAGGCGCTGGCCGCTCAGGGCCTCCCCGCCGAGCCCGCGCCCGACCTCGAAGCGGCCTGCCGCGCCGCCGAAATCATCACCTGCGCGACCACCTCGCGCGTTCCGCTGGTGCGCGGCGACTGGCTGCGCCCGGGCACCCATCTCGACCTGGTCGGCGGCTTCACGCCGGAGATGCGCGAGGCCGATGACGACGCCATGCGCCGCGCCCGCGTCTTCATCGACGGCGACGCCGCCAACCATGAAGCCGGCGACATCGTGCAGACGGGCGTGCACGCGGTCGCCGACCTGCGCGCACTCGCCAAGGGCTTAGCCGGTCGAGGACTGACGAGGATATTACCCTGTTCAAATCCGTCGGCATGGCGCTCGAAGACCTTGCCGCCGCCATTCATCGTTCACACCATGTGCAGCATGGATCGGTTTCGAGCCACTGATGCAAGCCTTAAGGCGCGAGATCCACGTTAGCTTATGGAAGTTCCGATCCTCGTCCAATCGATTCAGGGTAACGGAGGGCAGTCGTGCAATTTCCTCGGTAGTCTCCTGCCGGATCCACAGCACGAGCTGACGACGATTTGAATTCGGTTAGGTCACAGGGTTTCTCAAGCCATTTTCCGCCTGCTTGGCAGCAGCGATCCGGCTCGTCCAGGAGCATCTGGTGGGCGTAAGACCTTGCTATCCCTGCCGCCGCAGTTCCATTATACCTAGGTCGTTCCCATCGGCGGCAAGCTTGATCTTCTCGCAGCGGATTGCATTCCACTGCGCAACAGCGACCGGGAAATACACTTCGCATTGGAATTGGTGCCGCAATTTGTCGCGCAGCTCGCCATTCTCTTGCGCAAAAGCCGGAGCGCCGACGATTAATGCGGCAAGAACCAATGGAGACAGAAGTGTCCATGTCTTCCAGTAGCTCATCGAAAGTTCGTTCCCCAAATGATCGTCTGCGAGAATGACAGACCCGTTATGTTACTAACCGCCGGCAGTAAACTGCTCTCGGGATCACCGGCCGCTTCGTTCCGATGGTCACGGCTATGCCGCCTTCGCCTGCTCCGACAGCCTTTCCAGATTGACGAGAATCTCGCGCGCCGCCTTCAGCCGCGCCGCCACGTCCATTTCGCGGGCGATCGCGAGCTTGTGGTCCGGGCGCAGGCGCACCTTGCCGCCCTGGCTGCCGAGCCAGGCGACCAGACCCGCCGGATTGCGGAAAGCGTTGCCGCGGAACTGCATGACCATGCCCTTCGGCCCGGCCTCCAGCTTCTCGACGCCGGACTCGCGGCAGGCGCGTTTCAACGCCATCACCTGCAGCAGGTTGTCCACCTCCGCCGGCAACGGGCCGAAGCGGTCGACGAGCTCCGCCGCCATTGCCTCGGTCTCAGCGTCCGAGGCCAGCGCCCCGATGCGACGATACAAACCGAGCCGCACCGGAAGATCACGCACATAGTCCTCGGGGATCAGCACCGGCAGGCCCAGGGAAATGTTCGGCGTCCAGTCGCGCTCCTCGGCGCGGCGGCGGCCCTTCTCGGCGCGCATCTCGGCGACCGCGTCCTCCAGCATCTGCTGATAGAGCTCGATGCCGACCTCGCGGATGTGGCCGGACTGCTCGTCGCCCAGGAGATTCCCGGCGCCGCGGATGTCGAGGTCGTGGCTCGCCAGGGTAAAACCGGCGCCGAGATGATCGAGCGTCTGCATCACCGTGAGCCGCTTCTCGGCAGCAACCGAGAGGCGGTGCGCCGGCGGCCAGGTGAGATAGGCATAGCCGCGCTGCTTGCCACGGCCGACGCGCCCGCGCAGCTGGTAGAGCTGGCCCAGGCCGAAGAGGTCGGCGCGGTGGATGATGAGCGTGTTCACCGCCGGCATGTCGAGCCCGCTCTCGACGATGTTGGTCGAGAGCAGGATGTCGAACTTGCCGTCGCCGAACTCCGTCATTGCCCGCTCGAGCTCGGTCGGCGCGAGCCGTCCATGCGCCTGGATCAGCCGCGCCTCCGGCACGATCTCGCGGACGCGCGCGGCAATGCGGTCGAGATCCTCGATGCGCGGCACGACGCAGAACACCTGCCCGCCGCGGAACCGCTCGCGCTGGATCGCCTCGCGGATGACGACGCCGTCGAACGGCATGATGAAGGTGCGCACGGCCAGGCGGTCCACGGGCGGCGTCGCGATCACGCTCATCTCGCGCACGCCGGTGAGCGCGAGCTGCAAGGTGCGCGGGATCGGCGTCGCGGTCAGCGTGAGCACGTGCACGTCGGCCTTGAGCTGCTTCAGCTTCTCCTTGTGGGCGACGCCGAAATGCTGCTCCTCGTCGACGACCAGCAGCCCGAGCGCGTCGAACGCGATCGACTTCGCGAGCAGCGCGTGCGTGCCGATCACGATGTTGACGCTGCCGTCCGCGATGCCGCGGCGCGTCTCCGCCGCTTCCTTCGCGGGTATCATGCGGGAGAGCTGGCGGATGGTCACGGGAAGGCCCGCGAAACGCGCGGAGAAGGTGCGGAAGTGCTGGCGCGCGAGCAGCGTCGTCGGCACCACCACCGCGACCTGCGATCCCGCCATCGCGGCCACGAAGGCAGCGCGCAGCGCGACCTCGGTCTTGCCGAAGCCGACATCGCCGCAGATCAGCCGGTCCATCGGGCGGCCCGAGGCCATGTCCTCGAGCACGTCGGCGATGGCGCGCGACTGGTCCTCGGTCTCGGCGAAGGGAAAGCGGGCGCAGAACTCGTCCCAGCTGCCTTCCGGCGGCGCCATCATCTCGGCGTCGCGCAGCCTTCGCGCCGCCGCCACACGGATCAGCTCGCCCGCCATGTCGCGGATGCGCTGCTTGGCCCGCGCCTTGCGCGTCTGCCACCCCGCGCCGCCGAGCTTGTCGAGCGCGACGCCCGCGCCCTCGCTGCCGAAGCGCGAGAGCATCTCGATGTTCTCGACCGGCAGGAACAGCCTGTCGTCGCCGTCGTACTGGAGCCGCAGGCAATCATGCGGCGCGTCGCCGACGGTGAGCGTCACCAGCCCGTCATAGCGGGCGATGCCGTGATCCTGATGCACGACGAGATCGCCCTCGGCGATCTCGGTCGCCTCGGCGATGAACTGGTCGGCCCGCTTGCGCCGCCGCGGCGGCCGGCTGATGCGCTCGCCGAGCAGGTCCTGCTCGCCGACCACGGCAAGGTCCTCGGCGACGAAGCCGCGCTCCAGGCCGAGCGTGACGAGCGCGGTCGTGGCTGGCGGCAGCTTGCGGAGCGCAGCCCAGTCCTCGGCCGCCTCGGCGCGGAACCCATTCTCCTGCAGGAGGTGGGCGAGGCGCTCGCGCGAGCCGTTTGTCCAGGCGGCAACCACCAGACGACGCTTCTCCCCGGCCCAGCGCTCGGCCTGGGCGTGGAGCTGCTGGAAGGCGGTGCCGCCGGGCTGGCCCGCGGCGCCTTGGGTGAACACGACGCCCGGCCGGCCGCCGGCGTCGATCCCGGCGCGCCGCCCTCGGGCCTGCCATAGGGGCTGAACTCGAACAGCGGCCCCATGCCGAGCATCAGGTCCCAGCCGGTGCGGTCGAGATAGAGGCGCTCCGACGGCAGCGGCCGATACGGCACCTCGCCGTCCCGCGGCAGGCCGCGGCGGGCCTCGTAGTGATCGGCGACCATCTCCAGCCTTGCGTCCAGCACGCTTCCCGGCCTGGTGGTCGAGGCTGACCGCGGCATCGGGGAGGTAGTCGGTGAGCACTTCCATCGCCGGGTGGAACAGCGGCGCCCAGTGCTCCAGGCCGGGATGGCGGCGGCCGTCGGAGACCGACTGGTAGAGCGGGTCCTCCATCGCCCCGGGGCCGAACAGCTCGCGCCATTCGGTGCGGAACCGGGTGATGCTCGCCGGATCGAGGGAAATTTCCGACACCGGCCGGAACGTCAGCCGGTCGAGCTTCTCGCCGCTCCTTTGCGTGGTCGGGTCGAAGCGGCGGATGCTCTCGATCTCGTCGCCGAACAGGTCGAGCCGCACCGGCTCCGGCTCGCCGGCGGGGAACACGTCGATGATGCCGCCGCGCGTCGCGTATTCGCCGGGCTCCATCACCGTGTCGGCGCGGCCGTAACCGTTCGCCTCCAGGAAGCTGACGAGATCGTCCGCATCGATCGTGCCGCCCACCACCAGGCCGAGGCTCGCGCCCCGGAAGGCCGCGCGCGGCGGCACGCGCTGCACCAGCGCGTTGACGGTGGTGAGCAGGATGCGCGGCCGGTCCGCGGGTTCGAGCAGCCGCGTGAGCGTCGCGACCCGTTCGGAAACGATCTCGGGATTGGGCGAGACCCGGTCATAGGGAAGGCAGTCCCAGGCCGGAAAGCGCAGCACCTCGAATTCGGGCGCGAAGAAGGCGAGCGCCTCGGCGAGCCGGGCCATGCGGGCATCGTCGCGCGCGACGTGCAGCACGCTCCCCGGATGTTCCCGCCGGCGCTTGGCCAGCAGCAGCGCGTCGTAGCCCTCGGGGGCGCCGTAGACGGTGAGCGCGGTCATCGCCCCCCCACCCTCACGCGGGCCGCCGCGACCATGGCCCGCAGCAGCGGCGAATCGTGCTCGGGCGGCAGTGCGGTCCGGCCGGTCAGCCAGTCCGCGAGCTCGGGATCGGGCAGGTCCAGCACCGCCTCCACCGCGTCGAGCTCGGCCGGGCTCATCGCCGCGATCCTGGAGGCGAGATAGCCGCCGACCAGCAGGTCGTTCTCGTGGGTGCCGCGATGCGTGGCGCGGAAGAGCAGCCGCCGGCGCCGCACGTCGAGGCTCGGGCTTGGGCGTGTGTTCTGGTCGTGGCATGGGATGCGCGTCATATAGAGGCCGCTCTCTTCACTGTCAGCCCGTGCAGACCGACCCACTCGCCGCGCTCTTCGCCCCAGTGACCGATCTGCACGGCGTGGGGCCGGCGGTGGCGGAACGCATCGGCAAGGTGGCGCCGGGCGGCCGCATCGTCGACCTGCTGTTCCACCTGCCGGAGGGCTACATCGACCGCCGCGACCGCCCCACCATCCGGGCGGCGCGGGCCGGGCAGGTCGCGACCCTCGCGGTCGAGGTGGTGCGGCACGAGGAGCCGGCGAATGCGCGCCAGCCCTGGCGGGTGGTGGTGACGGACGGCACCGGCTTCGCCGAGCTCGTCTTCTTCGCCCAGCACCAGACCCGGCGCTTTCCGATCGGCGCCAGGCTGCTGGTCTCCGGAAAGCTGGAGCGTTTCGGCGACCGGCTGACCATGCCGCACCCGGATCATGCGGTGCCGGCGGCCGAGGCGGCGAAGCTGCCGCCGGTCGAGCCGGTCTGGCCGCTCACCGCCGGGCTGTTCCCGAAAGTGCTCGGACGCGCGGTGCGGGCCGGCGCTCGAGCGCATCCCCGCCCTGCCGGAATGGCACGACCCGGCGCTGCTCCGGCGCGAGAAATGGCCGGGCTTCGCCGAGGCGCTGCGGGCGGTGCAGGCGCCCACCGCCCTTCCGCTGCCCGAGAGGCGCGCGGCGGCGCCTCGCCTATGACGAGCTGCTGGCGAACCAGGTCGCGGTGGCCTGGCTGCGCGCGCGCGAACGGAACCGGATCGGACGATCGCTGGCCGGGGATGGGACATTGCGCGGGCGGGCGCTGGCGCGGTTCGGCTTCGCCCCGACCGCGGGCCAGCTCGCCGCGATGGCCGAAATCGACGCCGACCTCGCCGCGCCGCACCGGATGCTGCGGCTGCTGCAGGGTGACGTCGGATCGGGCAAGACGCTGGTGGCGGCGCTCGCCATGCTGCGTGCGGTCGAGGCCGGGCGCGCAGGCCGCCCTGATGGCGCCCACCGAGGTGCTGGCGCGGCAGCACCATGCGACGTTGACAAGACTCTGCCCGGTGCCGGTGGCACTGCTCACCGGCTCGGTGAAGGGGGCGACGCGGAAGAACGTGCTGGCGGGCCTCGCCGACGGACGGATCCCGCTCGTCGTCGGCACCCACGCGCTGTTCCAGGAGGCGGTCGAGTACCGCGATCTCGGTGCTCGCGGTGATCGACGAGCAGCACCGGTTCGGGGTCGATCAGCGCCTGCTGCTCGGCGCCAAGGGCGAGCGCACCGACGTGCTGGTGATGACGGCGACGCCGATCCCGCGCACGCTCCTGCTCACGCAATGGGGCGAGATGGCGGTGAGCCGGCTGACCGAGAAGCCGGTCGGGCGTCAGCCGATCCGCACCACGCTGCATTCGCTCGCCGCCATGGATGAGGTGATCGCCGCGATCGCCCGCGCCCTCGACCGCGCGGCGCAGATCTACTGGATCTGCCCGCAGGTCGCGGAAAGCGAGGCGAGCGATCTCGCCGCCGCCGAGGCCCGCTTCGCCGAGCTGCGGGAGCGCTTCGGCGCCAGGATCGGCCTTGCGCACGGCCAGCAGGACCCTGCCGTGCGCGATGCCGCGCTCGCCGATTTTGCCGCCGGGCGCACGCATCTCCTGGTGGCGACCACGGTCGTGGAAGTGGGCGTGGATGTTCCGGGGCCACGGTGATCGTGGTCGAGCACGCCGAGCGCTTCGGCCTCGCGCAGCTGCATCAGCTGCGCGGCCGCGTCGGGCGCGGCGCCGATGCCAGTTTCTGTCTTCTTCTGCATGAGGACGGGCTCAACGAGACCGCGCGACGGCGGCTCACCCTGCTGCGCGACACCGAGGACGGGTTCGTCATCGCCGACGAGGATTTCCGTCTCCGCGGCGGCGGCGACCTGCTCGGCACACGTCAGAGCGGGCAGCAGGGGTTCCGCCTCGCCGACCCCGCCCTCCACGAGGACCTGCTGCACATGGCGCACCAGGACGCCTCGGTGCTGCTCGAGCGCGATCCCAGGCTGGAAACGCCGCGCGGGCAGGCGATCCGGCTGCTCGCCCGGCTGTTCGAGCGCGGCGCCGCGATGCGCACCTTGCGGGCAGGTTAAACGGCCGCAAGACGCCGCCGCGCCGCCTTGCAAACCTCCGTGATTGCGCTATTCCCGCCCCGCCGCACGGGAGGGGCCCAGGCACACCGATGAGCGAGCAGCCACTGATCGAGATCGAGGGGCTTACCAAGCGCTTCGGCAGCTTCACCGCGGTGGACGACGTCTCCTTCACCGTCGCCCGCGGCGAGGTGCTGGGCTTTCTGGGCCCCAACGGCGCCGGCAAGTCGACGACGATGCGCATGCTCGCGGGATTCATGATCCCGACCGCCGGCCGCGCCCGCATCGCCGGCCATGACGTGCAGGACGATGCCGATCCCCGCGCGCCGCGTGCTCGGCTTTCTGCCCGAGGGCGCGCCGACCTATCCCGAGATGAGTGTCGCCGGGTTCCTGCATTTCGTCGCCCGCGTGCGCGGCTATGCCGGTGCGGAGCTGAAGGAGCGCGTCGATCACGCGATCGCGCTGACCACGCTCGACGGCGTTCGGCTGCAGCCGATCGAGACGCTCTCGAAGGGGTTCAAGCGCCGCGTCGGCCTGGCGCAGGCGCTGCTGCACGATCCGCCGGTGCTGGTGCTCGACGAGCCCACCGACGGGCTCGATCCCAACCAGAAGCACGAGGTGCGCACGCTGATCGCGCAGATGGCGCCGAGCAAGGCGATCGTCATCAGCACGCACATCCTGGAAGAGGTGGACGCGGTGTGCTCGCGCGCCATCATCATCGCGCAGGGGCCGCATCGTCGCCGATGCGACGCCGGCGGAGCTGCAGCGGCGCGCGCCTTCAGGCCGAGCTCGATGACGTGTTCCGCGAGATCACCGCGACACCGCATGCGAGGGTGGCGGCCTGATGCGCAACGCCTCGACTCGCCGTCGCCGGGCGCGAGCTCGGCGGTTATTTCGCGACGCCTGTCGCCGTCGTGTTCATCGTCATCTTCCTGGTGCTGCAGGGCGCGCTCACCTTCAATCTCGGCGGCTGGTTCGATCGCGGTCAGGCCGACCTGGTGCCGTTCTTCAATTTCCTGCCCTGGGTGCTGATGCTGCTGGTGCCGGCGATCACCATGCGGCTCTGGGCGGAGGAGCGCCGGCTCGGCACGATCGAGATGCTGCTGACCCTGCCGATCACCCGCACCCAGGCGGTGGTCGGCAAGTTCCTCGCCGCCTGGCTGTTCTGCGTGATCGCGCTCGCGCTCACCTTTCCCTTCGTGATCACCGTGAACATCCTGGGCAGGCCCGATAACGGCGTGATCGCCACCAGTTATCTCGGCGCCGTGCTGGTCGCCGGCGCCTTCCTCGCGATCGGCGCCGCGCTGTCGGCCGCGACCAAGAATCAGGTGATCGCCTTCGTGCTCGGCCTCGCCGTCTGCTTCGTGTTCGCCGCCGCCGGATCGTCGCTGGTGACGGACTTCCTCTCCGCGAACCTGCCCGGTCTCGTCAACGCCGCGCTCCGCATCGGCGTACTGGAGCGGTTCCGCTCCTTCACCCGCGGGGTGATCCAGCTTCGCGACCTCATCTATTTCGCGAGCTTCATCTTCTTCTGGCTGTTCGTGAACGTGGCCGTGGTCGAGCAGAGGAAGGCCGATTGATGCGAAAGGGCGCCTGGAGTTCCGCCATCGCGATCGTCGCGGTGGCGGCGATCCTGATCGGCATCAACATGACGGCCGACGTCAGGTTCGCGAACGCGCAGCTCGACCTGACGCAGGGCCGGCTCTACACGCTGTCGAGCGGCACGCGCAGCATCCTGCGCGGCCTCAAGCAGCCGATCACGCTGCAGATGTACTATTCGCCGCAGCTCGGTGCCCGGCTCCCCGTCTACGGCGCCTATGCCGATCGCGTGCGCGAGATGCTGCGCCAGTACGCGGCACTCTCGGACGGCAAGCTGAGGCTCGAATTCCTCGATCCCGAGCCGTTCAGCGACACCGAGGACCGGGCGATGGCGGCGGGGCTGCAGGGCGTGCCGATCGACCAGAACGGCGAGCCCGTCTATTTCGGCATCGCCGGCAGCAACATGCTGGACGACAACCGCGACATCGCCTTCCTCAAGCCCGAGCGCGAGCGGTTCCTCGAATACGATCTCACCAAGCTGATCTACGACCTCAGCAATCCGAAACTTCCGGCGATCGGCGTGATGAGCTCGCTGCCGCTCGACGGCAATCCGCGGCTGATGATGATGACGCGCGGGCAGGGCGGCGGCCAGCCCTGGGTGTCGATGATGGAGCTGCGGCAGAATTTCGCCGTGCAGACGGTGCCGCTCGACACCCAGGTGATCGACCCCAAGATCCAGGTGCTGCTGGTCGCGCAGGCGCAGCACCTCTCCGAGGCGACGCTCTACGCGATCGACCAGTTCGTCATGCGCGGCGGGCGGCTGATGGTGATGGTCGATCCGTATAGCGAGGCCGAGGCGGCGACTCCCGGCCCGACCGGCGAGCCGCCGACCGACACCAGCAGCGACCTGCAAAAACTCTTCGATGCCTGGGGCATCGAGTACGACCCGAAGCAGGTGGTGGGCGATCTCTCCGGCGCCTGGCGGGTGCGCGCCGGCGAGGGCGATCGCGACAAGGCGGTCGATTACGTCGCCTGGTTCAACATCCGCGGCGGCCTCTCAAAGGACGATCCGGCCACCGCCGATCTCTCGCAGGTGACCGTCGCCTCCGCCGGCGCGCTCGCCAAGAAGCCGGGCGCGGACATCAGCTTCGCGCCGCTGCTCTCGAGCAGCAACCAGTCCGGCACTGATCCCGGTCACCGAGGTCAACAGCAACCCGGACCCCTCGCGCGTGCTTGCGGAGTTCAAGCCCTCCGGCGGCCCGCGAGTGATCGCGGCGCGCGTGCGCGGCGTGCTGCACTCGGCGTTCAAGGGCCCGCCCGACCTGCCGAAGGGCGTGACGCGGGCCGCCAACCTGCCGGCGTACAAGGCGGAAACCGCCGGCCCGGCCGATCT
Source organism: uncultured Alphaproteobacteria bacterium (assembly GCA_963822815.1). Lineage (GTDB taxonomy): Bacteria > Pseudomonadota > Alphaproteobacteria > Acetobacterales > Acetobacteraceae > CAWGJC01. The sequence continues at coordinate 390,343 of CAWGJC010000003.1, read as the reverse complement.
CGTCATTGCCGCCGACAGCGACATCCTCGCCGACCGCTTCTGGGTGCAGACCGGCGACTTCTTCGGCAGCCAGGACCCGACGCCGTTCAGCGACAACGGCCCGTTCGTCGACAACCTGATCGGCACGCTCGCCGGCGGCGACGCGCTGATCGGGCTGCGCGGCCGCGGCGCAACGATCCGGCCCTTCACCCTGGTCGACGACATGCAGAACCGCGCCGAGGCGCAGTTCCACGCCACCGAGCAGACGCTGCAGACGCATCTCGACGACGTGCAGAAGAAGCTGCGCGACCTTCGCACCAATGCGTCGGGCAATCAGGGCGAGGTCATCACCCCGGCGCAGCGCGACGCGATCACCGCCGCGCGCAGCGACATCCTGCAGACGCGCGAGCAGCTCCGCCACGTGCAGCTCGAACTCCGCCGCGACATCTCGCGCCTCGGCACCTGGCTCCGCATCGTCGATATCGGCGCCGTGCCGGTGCTGCTGGTGCTGGCGGCGATCGGCCTCGGCATCGCCCGACGCCGCGCTCGCGCGAGGGCCCGCGCATGAAGCGCAGCAGCCTCGTCCTCCTGGTCGTCGTCGCGGCGGTGGTGCTGGTCGGCGGCTGGTTCCTCGGCCCCGGCTCCACGCCGAAAACCGTCGCGAGCGTGAGCGCCGGCCAGCTCGCCTTCCCCGATCTCGCGCCGAAGCTCGCCGCCGCGACGAAGCTCACGCTCGAGCAGAAGGGCAAGACGCTCGTGATCGAGAAGCACGGCGACCATCTCTGGGGCGTCGCCGATCGCGGCGACTACCCGGTGCAACCCGACAAGCTGCGCGGCGTGCTGGCCGGGCTCACCGAACTGCGCCTGGTCGACAAGCGCACCAGCGATCCCGCACAGTTCGGCGCGCTCGGCGTCGACGATCCCGCCAAGGCCCGACACCACCGGCCTCCTGCTGCAGGTGCTCGACGCCGTCGGGCAAGCCGATCGTCGCGGTGATCCTCGGCCATCGCCGCGTGCTCACCGGCGGCAACGTGCCGCAGCAGATCTATGTGCGCGAGCCCGGCAGCGACCAGTCCTGGCTCGCCGAGGGCACGCTCGAGGTCGATGCCGACGCCTCGCTCTGGCTCGACCGCGACATCGCCAACATCGCGTCCGCAAGATCGCCGGCGCCACCGTCACCAATGGCGAGCAGCACCTCGCCTTCGCCCGCCAGGGCGGCAAGTTCGCCCTCACCGCGCCCGCCGACCATCCGCCGCTCGACGACTACAAGGTGGACGATGTCTCCCGCGCCTTCGAGTTCCTGACCTTCAACGACGTGAAGCCCGGACCCGCTCTGCCCGGCACGCCGGTCGGCACCGCCACCTTCACGACCACCGACGGCGAGAAGATCGACGTCACCCTCAGCTCGCGAGGGCAGCAATGTCTGGGCGAGTTTCGCCGCCTCGGGACATGCGATGCGGAACGAAGCTCGACCAGCGGGTGAAGGGCTGGGCCTACCAGCTCGGCGGCTGGAAATCCGCCTCCCTCGTGCCGTCGCTCGACGACCTCAAGGCCCCTCCCCCGGCCAAGCCCGCCACGCCACCGGCGACCCCCACCCCGAATGGGAAGTGACGCGGCGGACGGGCGCGAATACCCGTCCCGCCCGATCGTCGGCATCGGCATCGTCGTCCTGAAGGACAACCACGTCCTGCTCGTGCGCCGCGGCCGGCCGCCCTCGCTCGGCCGATGGGCGCTCCCCGGCGGCGGCCAGGAGCTCGGCGAGACCGCCGAGGAGGCCGCCACGGCGCGAGCTGCTGGAAGAGACCGGCATCACCGCCGGCCCGCTCCACCTCGCCGCCAATGTGGACAGCATCCACCGCGACGCCCACGGCCGCGTGCGCTTCCACTACACGATCCTCGACTTCGCCGCCGCCTGGGCAGCCGGCGAGCCCGTCGCCGGCGGCGATGTCAGCGCCGCCACCTGGGCGCCGCTCGACCGCCTCGCCGAATACGGGCTCTGGGACGAGGCCCACCGGGTGATCGCGATCGCGCGCCGCTTGCTCGGCTGATTGCCGAAAACCCAACGGGTTCAGCCAGGTTTAGTCCATCGAACAAGCGCGTGACTCACGCCCTCGGCGGTTCCCGATTCAGGCGATCACGCGCCGCCCTGCAAGACGGGAGACCCCGCGATGGACCGGCCGCTCGAAATCGCCTTCCACAACTGCACCCCCTCCACCGCGGTCGAGGCCGAAATCCGCAAGCACGTGGAGCGGCTGGAAGCCCGCTACGCCCACCTCACCGGCTGCCGCGTCTCGGTCGAGCGCCTGCACAACCAGCACCAGACCGGCAACGTGTTCGAGGTCCATGTCACCCTCGCCGTCCCCGGCCAGGACCTCGCGGTCTCCCGCAAGCCGCACAAGGCCAGCGAACGCTTCGCCAATCCCGACATTCACACCTCGCTCCGCGACGCCTTCCGCGCCGCCGAGCGCCAGCTCGAGGCCTACAAAGGCCGCCAGCGCGAGGACACCACCGGCCCCAGCGGCTCCGCCCTCGCCGGCCAGGTCGCCCTGATCCAGCCCGGCGAAGACCACGGCTTCATCCTCACCAACACCGGAACCCAGCTCTACTTCCACCGTGACAGCGTCACCAACGGCCGCTTCGAAGACCTCGCTCCCGGAGCCATGGTCCATTACGTCGAGGAAGAAGGCGATACCGGCCCCGTCGCCAGCAAGATCCGCCTCGCCACCGAGGGCTGACGGCGACTTCATTCGAGCGGGTTGAGAGAAAGGAAGGCCAGGGGGCTGCCCCTGGACCCCGCTAAGGGCGGAGCCCTTAGAACCCCGGCGGGTTTGTTGAAGAGGGTGGGCCGACGCGGTGGTCGAGAGGTCCTGGTTGGCCCACCCTCTTCAACAAACCAGTCAGGATTCCAAAGGCTCTGCCTTTGGCGGGGGTCCAGGGGCAGAGCCCCTGGCCTCCTTTCCTCTCAAGCATCCGCCCGATGCCGGCGTCAGCTGCGGCGGCGGGAGCGGTGGGCGGAGCCGGAGGTGAGGGTCGCGGCGGCGCCGCCGCAGATCAGGCCGAAGGAGGCGGGCATCAGCCAGACCGGGCGGAGCAGCAGGGGCACCGCGATGCCGGTCCACACCCAGTGGGCGAGGTGGTTGCGGACGAAGGCTTCGATCGCGGTCAGCAGCTCGCGGTCGGCGATGTAGATCGCCTGGCCGAGCGGCATGTCGGGCGGGGCCAGCGAGGCGAGCGCGAAGGCGCCGACCAGGCAGACCGCCGCGAGAACCGTGAAGACCCGTGCCGCCATCACATCAATGAAGAGCTTCTCGTTCGTCCTGCTCTGTATAAAGCGGCGCGACGATCTCTGCATAGCCATTATAGAGCTTGGTCGGCACCCGCTCGTCGCGAGCCGAGCAGCCGCTCCGTGGCCTGGCTCCAGCGCGGATGCGGCACTTCGGGGTTCACGTTGGCCCAGAACCCGTATTCGTCGGGGTTGATCGCCTCCCAGAACGTGTTCGGCCGCTTTTCGGTGAAGCTCACCTTGACGATCGCCTTCGCGGATTTGAACCCGTATTTCCAGGGCGTGACGAGCCGGATCGGCCCGCCGTTCTGCGGCGGCAGCGGCTTGCCGTAGAGCCCGGTGGCGATGAAGGCGAGCTCGTTCGCCGCCTCGTCCATCGCGAGCCCCTCGATATAGGGCCAGGGATAGAACGGCGTCATCGAGGCCCGGCATGTGCTTGTCGTCCTGCGAGCGTCGTGAACACCACGTATTTGGCCGAGGCTTTCGGCTGCGCGAGCTTGAGCAGGTCGGAGAGCGGGAAGCCGGTCCAGGGCACCGTCATCGCCCAGGCCTCGACGCAGCGATGGCGATAGACGCGCTCCTCGAGCTTCACCTGCTTCAGCAGGTCCTCGAGGCCGATGCGTGCGCGGCTTCTCCACCTCGCCGTCGAAGCTGATCGACCACGGCGATTGCGGCAGTTTCTGCGCCGCGCGCCAGAGGTCCTTGTCTTCGCTGAATTCGTAATAGTTGTTGTAGGTGGTCGCGTCCTTCTCCGGCGTGATCGCGCGGCCGGGCGGGAAGCGCGGATCGGGCGTCAGCGTGTCGGCGCGCGCCCGGCGCGCGTCCGCGAGCAGCGCGCCGGTGCCGCCGGTGCCGGCGCACGAGGCACGCGCCGCGCCGAGCACCAGCTGCTTCCGGGCGTGGCCGCGCTCTCCGGAATTTCCCAGCTGCGGCGGATATGGACGAACATGCGCGCCGCGCCCGTTGCCTGCCGATTCTACGCTACGCGCGGCCGGCGGTTACACCTCTTCGCGGGTTACGCGTGCGCGCCGGATTGATCTGCCGCCCGGCGCCGGTGCGAGGTTCCGGCCGCCCATCGCCACAGGAGAACGTCCGGTGAATCTCAGCCGCTTCCCGCGCATCAAGCTCTGCCAGGCGCCCGACCCCGCTCGAATTCCTGCCCAACCTGACGAAGCATCTCGGCGGCCCGCAGATCTGGATGAAGCGCGACGACCTCACCGGCGCGGGGCTCGGCGGCAACAAGGTGCGCAAGCTCGAATTCCTGCTCGGCGAGGCGCGCGCGCAGGGCGCCGACCACATCGTGACCCAGGGCGCGGTGCAGTCGAACCATGTGCGCCAGACCGCGGCGATGGCGGCGAAGCTCGGCCTGCGCTGCACGGCCCTGCTCGAGCACCGGATCGAGACCAACGACAACGACTACCTGCAACAACGGCAACGTGCTGCTCGACCGGCTGCTCGGCTGCGAGATCGAATACCGGCCCGGGCGGCACCGACATGCAGGCGGCGATCGAGGAGGCGCGGCGAGAAGCTGCGCGCGCGGCGGCGTCGAAGCCCTATGTCATCCCGGGCGGCGGCTCGAATCGCGTGGGCGCGCTCGGCTATGCCGCGGTCGCGCTCGAACTGCTCGCCCAGGCCAACGAGCAGGGGCTGCGCATCGACCGGCTCGTGCATGCGACGGGCAGCGCCGGCACGCAGGCGCGGGCTGGTCGCCGGGCTGACCGCGCTCAATGCCGACATCCGGGTGCTCGGCATCGGCGTGCGCGCGCCCAAGGACCGGCAGGAGGCGAATGTGCACAAGCTCGCTGCGGAGACCGCCGAATATCATGGGCGTGAAAGGCGGCGTGCCGCGCGAGGCGGTGGAGGCGAATTGCGACTATGTCGGCACCGGGCTACGGCCATCCGACGCCGGGGATGACGGAGGCGGTGCAGCTGGTCGCGCGGCATCGAGGGCATCTTCCTCGACCCGGTCTATTCCGGGAAGGGCATGGCGGGGCTGATCGACCTGATCCGCAAGGGCCAGTTCACGCGCGACGCAGAACATCGTGTTCCTGCACACCGGCGGCTCGCCGGGCCTGTTCGGCTATCTCGGCCATTTCGAGCAGGCCCTGCCGCACTGATCGCTCGCGGGATCGCGCTCGCGCGATCGTGGCGCGCCCTCGCGCCTCGCCGCGTTGTCACCGGCTCGCCAGAGACGCAGGAGGTCTGAACGGAGGAACTGGCATGCGGAATGCGATGCAGGACGGCGGCGCTGGCGGTGGCCCTGCTCGGCGGCGCGGCGATGTCGGGCGCCTATGCCCAGGCCGGCGGCGGTGCGGCCGGGGGTGCGGGTGCCGGCGGCGGCGCGGGGGCGGCGGCGGCGCGGGGACGCCTCGGCGGCGCGGCCGGGTGCAGCGGCTCGCTCGGCGCGGCGCCGGGCACCTCGCTCGGGGCGGGCAGTGCCGGCACGGCCGGCAACACCAATACGGGCAATGGCTGGACCGGCAACACGCCGGGCACGGCCGGCAGCACGATCGGCGCGGCGCCGGGAACCGCGGTCGGCAACGGCGTCGCTCGGCGCGGGCAGCGGACCTCGGTCGGCGCCGCGCCCGGAACGACGGTCGGCGGCACGTCCGGCTGCGAACGGCACGCTCGGCAGCCGCCGGCTCGAGCGGTGCGCTCGGGCTTGGCGACCGGCGCCGGCTCCGGCACCTCGCTCGGCACGACCAGCGGGACCGCGGGGATGCAGCGGGCGCTGACCCGCCAGGGCGCGAAAAGGCCGCGCTGCCAACGCGACATGGCCGCGGCGCATGCCAGCGGCCGGCATCTGCGTCCGCTCCCGAAGCGGCAGGTGTCGTCAGACCTTCTGCGACAGACGATGCGCAGAACAATTGGTATCCGGAAATTTCCGCCGTTTGGCCGGATGGTGACGCGGTGGTAAGCCGCCGTCGCGTTGACCCCTCCCGGCGATCATGGGAAGGACCGCCACGCCGGGAGGGGCCGCTCGTGAGCATTCGCCAGCACATCGTCGACATGCCGGATTCGCCGATCGTCGAGGTCTGGCGCATGGGGTTCGAGCGGCAGGACGTGATCGGCCTCTGGGCCGGCGAATCGGATCTCGCCGACGCCCGATTTCATCTCCGACGCGACCGCGGCCTCGCTCAAGGCGGGCAACACGTTCTACACGCCCAATCGCGGCATCCCCGAGCTGCGCCAGGCGCTCGCCGACTATCTGCGCAGGCTCTACGGCATCAGATCAGCGACGACCGCATCGCCATCACCTCCTCGGGCATGAATGCGGTCATGCTGGTCTGCCAGGCGGTGGCGAGCGCAGGGCGACAACGCCGTCGCGATCACGCCCGTCCTGGCCCAACATCCTGCGCGCCATGTCGATCGTCGGCGCCGAGGTGCGCGAGGTGCCGCTCGCGAGCGGCAACCAGGGCTGGCGGCTCGATCTCGACGCGGTGTTCGCCGCCTGCGACGAGCGCACCCGCGCGATCTACTACGCCTCCCCCGGCAACCCGACCGGCTGGATACTGGAGCGCGACGAGGCGGAGCGCCTGCTCGCCTTCTGCCGCGAGCGCAACATCGCGATCCTCGCCGACGAGGTCTATCACCGGCTGGTCTATGACCGCCCGGTCGCGCCCTCGATCCTGGAGATCGCGACGGCCGGAGGACCGCGTCTACTCGCTGAACAGCTTCTCCAAGGCCTGGGCGATGACCGGCTGGCGGCTCGGCTGGGTGATCTATCCCGCCGGGCCAGAAGGACGAGTTCGAGAAGCTGATCCAGTTCAACACCTCGGGCGCGCCCGGCTTCCTGCAGGACGGCGCGGTCGCGGCGCTGCGCGACGGCGAGGAGTTCGTCCGCTTCTTCGTCGAGCGCTGCCGCGAGGGGCGCGACATCGTCGTCTGCGCGGCTCGGCGCCATGCCGCGCGTCCGGCTCACGCCGAGCGGCAGGCTCGTTCTACGTCATGTTCGGGGTCGAGGGCGTGACCGACACGCTCGCATTCTGCAAGCGCGCGTCGCCGAGGCCGGGGTCGGCCTCGCGCCGGGGATGGCGTTCGGCGGCGGCGCCGAGGACCAGATCCGCCTCTGCTACGCGCAGAGCCGCGAGAACCTGGTGCAGGCGATGGACCGGCTGGAGCGCTTCATCGGCGGCTATCGCGAGTGATCACGCCGCGCGGGTGAACACCAGCCCCCGCGCCCGGCCGCCATTCACCTCGAGCGCTTCCACCGCCCCGGCGCCGCCGCGCCGAAGGCGGACGTCGAGCCAGGCCTCGAACAGCGCGCTTGGCATCAGGATGCGGACGATGTCGCCCTCGACCGGCACGATCCGCCACGGCCCCGCCCTCCGGATCGGCCCGTCGACCTGCACCGCGAGCCCGTCTTCCGCGGCGGGGGCGATGTTCCAGATCGCGCCCACCTCATCGCACGCGTAGCGGCCGGCGAGCCCCTTCGGGCAGCGCCGTCGCCGGCGTGATCCGATGAAAGGTGCTGGTGACGCCCGCATCACGCTCCACCTCGATCGCCTCGCCCTCGGCGAGCGGGCGCAGGCTGAACACGAACGAGCCCGTCGCGGCCAGCCGCCCGCCCTCCTCCGGCACCAGCCGCGCGGCCACGCCGTTCGCGCGGGCGACCGGTTCGCCCGCCTCGTCGAGGGCGATCTCGACGGTCGCCGGGGCGTCGCGGTCGAGATACCAGCCGGCCAGGCGCGAGAGCGTCTCCCGTCCGGGCAGCGGCGGCACCGGATGCACGCCGGGCGTGCCGGCGATCGCCGCATCCAGCAGGTCCTGTGCGATGCGCGCGGGATCGATCGTCGCGTAGTTGGCGATGCAGATCACCGCGAGGTCGCGCTCCGGCACGCGCACGAACGCGGTCTTGTAGCCCGGCCACAGCCCGCCATGCTCGACCGTGCGCAGCCCGCGACGATCATGGTGCTGCAGCCCGCGCGCATAGGCGTTGCGACGGCCGTTGGTGAAGTTCATCTGCTCGACCAGCGCTCCCGTGAGGGCGGGGCCGCCGACCAGACCGGTCGTGAAGTTGCGATCCCACAGCGCGAGGTCCTCGACCGAGGACACCAGGCCGCCTTCTCCGCCGAGCGGAAACCCGTGGCCGGCGCGCAGGAATTCGCCCTCGGGACCGGGGAAATACCCGGTCGCCAGACCAGGCACCGCCGTCGCCGTGCTCTCGACATGGCATGTCCGCGTCATGCCGAGCGGGGCGAAGATGCGCCGCCGCAGAAACGCCGCCAGCCCCTCCCCCGCGACCGCCTCGACGATACGGCCGAGCAGCAGGAAGTTGCTGTTGCTGTAGAGATACCGGCTGCCGGGCGCGAAATTGAGGCTGCGCTGGCGCAACAATGCCTGCATCGGCACCTCGCGTCCGCAGGGCTGCGGCAGATCGAGACCGCCGAGGCGCAGCAGCTCGAGGAAATCGCGGATGCCGCTCGCATTGTGCATGAGATGCGCGATGCTGATGCGGGCGCCGAAATCCGGCAGCTCCGGCAGATGGGCCTGGATCGCGTCGTCGAGCGACAGCCGCCCCTCCTGCGCGAGCAGCAGGATCGCCGCGCAGGTGAACTGCTTCGAGACGGACGCGATCCGAAAGCAGGTCTCCCCGTCGATCGGGCGGGCGAGTTCGACGCTCGCCAGCCCGGCATGCTCGTGCAGCACCAGCGCTCCCTCGCGCACGAGCCCGAGCGTGCAGCCCGGCGCGTCATCGCGCCGCCACGAAGCGATCAGCGCGCGCGCGGAACGCCGAAGCCGAAGAAGATCGAGTTCAGACACGAGGACCGTCCGCAATCGTGGGGAGGGCGCCATCTGCCCATGCCCGCCGGCACCGATCAATCCCCGAGCGGCACCATCCGACGCGGCAGGGCCGCCGGACGCCTGGTCCGACGGCCCTGCCCCCGGTCAGAGCGCCGCGGAGGGTGCGGGCGTCAGAGCGCTTCCTCGCTCTCGCGCTCGGCCCCGCCCTCGCCTTCGTCGTCGGGCTTCGGCAGCGCCGGGCGCCGCGGCCTCGATGTAGTCGAAGTCGAGCTTGCCGTCCTTCAGCGTCACCTTGACGGCGCCGCCCTTGACCAGCTTGCCGAACAGCAGCTCCTCGGCCAGCGGCTTCTTGATGTGCTCCTGGATGACCCGCGCGAGCGGCCGCGCGCCGTAGAGCCGGTCGTAGCCGCGCTCGGCGAGCCATTCCTTGGCGGCGGAGGAGAGCTCGATCGTGACGTTGCGGTCGGCGAGCTGCGCCTCGAGCTGCATGACGAACTTCTCCACCACGCGGCCGACGATCTCCGGCGTGAGGCCGGCGAAGGTGATCACCGCGTCGAGGCGGTTGCGGAACTCGGGCGTGAACAGGCGCTTGATCGCCTCCTCGTCCTCGCCGACGCGCACGTCGCGGCCGAACCCGATCGCCTCCTTGGCAAGATCGGAGGCGCCCGCATTGGTGGTCATGATCAGGATGACGTTGCGGAAATCGACGGTCTTGCCGTTGTGGTCGGTGAGCTTCCCGTGGTCCATCACCTGCAGCAGGATGTTGAACAGGTCCTGGTGCGCCTTCTCGATCTCGTCGAGCAGCAGCACCGCGTGCGGGTGCTGGTCGATCGCGTCGGTGAGCAGCCCGCCCTGATCGAAGCCGACATAGCCGGGCGGCGCGCCGATCAGGCGGGAGACGCTGTGGCGCTCCATGTATTCCGACATGTCGAAGCGGATCAGCTCGATGCCGAGCGTGGCGGCGAGCTGGCGCGCCACCTCGGTCTTGCCGACGCCGGTGGGCCCGCTGAACAGGTAGTTGCCGATCGGCTTCTCGGCATCGCGCAGGCCGGCGCGGGAGAGCTTGATCGCCGCCGAGAGCGCATCGATCGCCTGGTCCTGGCCGAACACCATCGCCTTGAGGTCGCGCTCCAGGTTGCGCAGCGTCTCCTTGTCGTCCGCCGAGACGGATTTCGGGCGGAATGCGGGCGATCTTGGCGACGATCTCCTCGACGTCGCGCAGCGTCACGGTCTTCCGCCGCTTGTTCTCGGGCAGCAGCATGCGCGAGGCGCCGACCTCGTCGATCACGTCGATCGCCTTGTCCGGCAGCTTGCGGTCGTTGATGTACTTGGCCGAGAGCTCGACCGCGGCGCGGATCGCCTCCTCGGTGTAGCGCACCTTGTGGTGGCGCTCGTAATTGGTCTTGAGCCCGCGCAGGATCTTGACGGTGTCCTCGAGCGAGGGCTCGTTCACGTCGATCTTCTGGAACCGGCGCACCAGCGCGCGGTCCTTCTCGAAGTAGTTGCGGAACTCCTTGTAGGTGGTCGAGCCGATGCAGCGGAGCGTGCCGGAGGCGAGCGCCGGCTTCAGCAGGTTCGACGCGTCCATCGCGCCGCCGCTGGTCGCGCCGGCGCCGATCACGGTGTGGATCTCGTCGATGAACAGCACCGCGCCCGGCTGGTTCTCGAGCTCCGTCACGACCGCCTTCAGCCGCTCCTCGAAATCGCCGCGATAGCGCGTGCCGGCGAGCAGCGCGCCCATGTCGAGCGCGTAGATCGTCGATTTCGCCAGCACCTCCGGCACGTCGCCCTCGACGATGCGCTTGGCGAGGCCCTCGGCGATGGCGGTCTTGCCGACGCCGGGCTCGCCGACATAGAGCGGGTTGTTCTTGGTGCGGCGGCAGAGGATCTGGATCGTGCGCTCGATCTCGTTCTCGCGCCCGATCAGCGGGTCGATCTTGCCGGCGGCCGCCTTCTTGTTGAGGTTGACGCAATAGGTCGAGAGCGCGTCCTGGTTGCGCCGGCCCGGCTTCTCCTCGCGCTCGGGCTCGTGCCCGTTCTCCTGGCTGCCCTGCACCGGCCGCTGCGCCGCGCGGCCCGGCGCCTTGGCGATGCCATGGCTGATGAAGTTCACCGCGTCGAGCCGGGTCATGTCCTGCAGCTGCAGGAAATAGACCGCGTGGCTCTCGCGCTCGCTGAACAGGGCGACCAGCACGTTGGCGCCGGTCACCTCGTCGCGGCCGGAGCTCTGCACGTGGATCGCGGCGCGCTGCACCACGCGCTGGAAGCCGGCGGTCGGCTTCGGATCGCCCGGCCGGTCGGTGGCGAGGCCGGAGAGGTCCTTGTCGAGGAACTCGGTCAGGTCGTGCCGCAGCTTGTCGAGATCGACCCCGCAGGCCCGCAGCACGGTGGCGGCGTCGCTGTCATCGGCGAGGCCGAGCAGCAGATGTTCGAGCGTCGCGTATTCGTGCCGGCGCTCGCTGGCAAAGGACAGGGCGCGATGAAGCGTCTGTTCCAGGTTTCGTGAAAGCATCAGTGACGCTCCTTCGCGCCGCTCCGGCGCGTGTCAACAGGCTCCTAATCGCCTCCCGCGTCCGCGGTTGCGGGGCGCCGGAGATATAACCTGGTCATTCCGCCTCCCATTCTGCACCCCCTATTCTTTCTCGATCGTGCATTGCAGAGGGTGCTGGTTCTGCCGCGCCAGGTCCATGACCTGCGTCACCTTCGTCTCCGCGACCTCGTAGGTATAGACCCCGCAGACGCCGACGCCGCGGCGATGGACGTGCAGCATGATCCGGGTCGCTTCCTCGCGGCTCTTCTGGAAGAAGCGCTCGAGCACGTGGACGACGAACTCCATCGGCGTGTAGTCGTCGTTCAGCATCAGGACCTTGTAAAGCGCGGGCTTGCGGGTCTTGGGGCGGGCGTGGACCACCACGCCGGTGGAGGGGCCGTCGGAACCACTCCGCTTGTCGTTATCGCTCATCCCTTGTCACACCCCAGCGGGCGCCGTGACCTCCTCGCCCCGGCTTCGCGAATCATATCGGAACACGGGCCGCGACGAAAAGGGCGGCGAGCGGTCCGCGCCGCCGGCCTTTCCGATTCGCAATCTTTCGCAAACCGTGGATTCGTCAACGCCCCGACGCCGCCGCGGCGAAGCAAAAAGGCCCGGGCGGATGCCCGGGCCTTCGGCCGCATCCGACAGCTGAGGACGCGATCAGACCTTGGCGAACTTCTCGACGGCCAGGCTCACGCGCGCGGCGATCGGCGCGAAGCTCTGCTCGGCGAGCTTGAGCGACGCCTCGGTGAAGCGGCCGGTCTCGGCCAGCGTCTTCTCGACCGTGGTGCGGGCGAGGCCGCTCTGCAGCTCCACCGCCTCCTTGAAGGAGCGGACGCCGGTCAGCGCCTTGAAGGTCGAGAACGTCTCGTTGAGCGCGCCTGGGCGTTGGCGGCGATCTGCTGGGAGAGATCCTGCATGCCGGCCGCCAGGATCTGGCCCGACTTCACCAACGCCTCGAGATTGCCCTGACCGAAGGAGACGAACTCCTCGGCCGTACGGATCGCTTTTTCCATGTTCTCCTTCACCTTTGCCTGAGTGGTTTCAAAGCCGGCGACAGCCATGCCGAGACCCTGCCTCGCCTCCGCCGCGCCGCGCTCGATCGTGTCCGCGGCGCCGGACGCCGCCTTGTCCGCCGGCGTCTCAGCAGTTTCCATGCTGAAAGCCACCTCGGCGGGCTTGATGATCTTCGACATCGGTTCTCCTCATTTTGATGACCGGCACGGCCGAGGCTCGCGGCGCCGGACCCGATACGGGATCGACCCGAGCCCAACCGTCGATTGTTGCTGCACCGCAGCATGCACAGGCGATGTATGCCTCCCGGTTCCGCAGGTCAAGGCTTTTTTGTGCGGCGCACAAAAAGAGCTTCGCCGGCGGAATTCCGGCGCCGCCGCAGGGCCGCCCGCTAGAGGCCGTGATTCGTTGTCTTCGGGACCGAAACTATGATGGACACGTTCAGGTGGCGCCGCCTATGGTTTGTGGTGACGTGACGGTGGGGGTTTGACGGATGGCGTTGAATGGGCGCGGGCTCGGCGGAGCCGTTCTGTTGCATGCCGCCCTTGCCTTTGCGCTCGTCGCCTTCGCCTCGCCCCGCGCCGCGCGTGCCCAGATCGGTTCCGAGCAATACGGCGCCGTCGTGGTCGATGCGGCGAGCGGGAACCTGCTCTCTTCCGACAATCCGGACGAGCTGCACCACCCGGCAAGTCTCACCAAGCTGATGACGCTGTACATGCTGTTCGAGGCGCTGCGCGACCATCGCGTGACACTCTCGCAGTATGTCCCGGTCTCCTACCACGCCGCCGCGATGGAGCCGACCAAGCTCGGCGTTCCCGCCGGCGGCTCGCTCACCGTCGAGGAGGCGATCCTCGGCATCGTCACGCAGTCCGCGAACGACGCGGCCGCGGCCGTCGGCGAGATGCTGGGCGGCGACGAGGACCGCTTCGCCGAGATGATGACGCTGCGCGCGCACGCGCTCGGGATGACGCACACGACCTTCCGCAACGCCTCCGGCCTGCCGGATCCTGACCAGTGGACCACGGCGCGCGACATGGCGATCCTGTCGCGCCACCTGATCCAGGATTTCCCCGACCAGTATCATTATTTCTCGGTGCCGGACTTCGTCTTCCACGGCCGGACGATCCTCAATCACGACACCATGCTGAAGGTCTATCCGGGGGCGGACGGGCTGAAGACCGGGTGGATCCGGACGTCGGGCCACAACCTCGCGACCTCCGCCATGCGCGGCAACGTGCGGCTGATCGGCGTCGTGCTCGGCGCCGCAACCAACTGGGAGCGGGACCAGGACATGGCGGCGCAGCTGGATGCCGGGTTCCAGAGTGAAGGCGTCCCGGTCCTCGTCGCCCATCGCGAGCCGCGTCCCGGCCTGATGGCCTCGGCCCACGCCGCGACGATGACCGAGGTGGCGCAATACCGGGGCGCCCGCGCCACCGCGCATCGTGCCGCGCCGTCGGTGCGCCGCACGCTCGCGGTCTCCGAGGCCACGTCCGCGCATGCCCGCGTCGTGCACGGGAAGTCCCAGCCGGTGCACGCGACGCGACGGCCGCCGATGCTGTCGCAGTCGCATCCGACGGTGCAGCCGATCGGGGTGATCATGCAGCGCGGCGGGAAATGCGCGGCGGGAATGGCGAAGACGAAGACCGGGTGCCTGCCGATCCACAGCGTCAGGACCGGCAGGTCCCCCACGTAACCCGCCGCCCGGGGCGGCGAAGCGTCGGGCGAGCGGAGTGTTGCCCGATGCGTCTCGCCGTTCTCCTCCTCGCCCTGCCGGCGCTCGCCGCGTCCCCGGCGCGGGCCGCTTCGCCCGTCCTGGTCGAGCTGTTCACGTCGCAGTCCTGCAGCTCCTGCCCACCGGCCGACGCGCTGCTGGCGCGGCTTGCGGACGCATCAGGCATTCTCGCGCTCGACCTGCACGTCACTTATTGGAACGGGCTCGGGTGGCACGATCCGTTTTCGCTGGAGGCGGCGACCCGGCGGCAGCGCGCCTATGCGGGCCTGCTCAGGCTGGATGAGATCTACACCCCGCAGCTGGTGGCGGGTGGGGCCCACCAGGCGGTCGGCTCGGACTCCGCGGCGGTGGCCCGCGCCATCGCCGCGGCCCGGGCCGACGCCGCATCATCGCCCACCGTTCCGCTGCGCCTCGGTGGCGAGGGCGACCGCCTCGTCGTCGAGATCGGGGCCGCATCCGGCGATGCGACGCTGTGGGTTGCGGGCTTCGACGACCGCCATGTGACCGCGATCGCCGGTGGCGAGAATGGCGGACGGGTGCTGACCGAACGCCACGTCGTGCGCGAGCTCCGGCCGGTCGGCCAATGGCACGGCGCATCGATCCGGCTGTCCGCTGCCCGTCCCGCCGGCGAGCGGGTCGCCGCCTTCCTGCAGGCATCGGACGGTCGGGTGCTGGCGAGCGCAGTTCTGCCCGCCGGAGCGGGTCCGCCCCAGGGCTAAAGCATGACCGGTTCCCTTCCGGTCACCGGCCTGCTCTAGCGAATTGTTCGAGCGAGTGATTCACGTTTCAGGCCGACTCGGCCTGAAACGATCACGCGCTGACCGCCGCGATAGCCGGAGAGGCCGGGATCAGCGCCGGCGGACCACCCCGGCGGGGAGCGCGCGGCGGAGGAATTTCGCGAGGCTTTCCGGCGGCCGCCCGGCGAGTTCGGCGAAATCGTTGGAAACCTGGCTGTACCGCCCCTCCGCGATGGACGCGCACAAGGTCGAAAAGGCATGCGCCCAGGGGGCTTCCAGATGCGTCCTGGCCCAGGCCAGGTAGTCGCCCGCAGTGACGGCGGAATAGCGCATCGGCAGACAAGCCGCCGCGCCGAACGTGGCGACGATCGCGCCCGGCGTGAGTGCCTGACATCCGGTGATGATGGCGCGGGGTCGGTGCGCTCCGGGCCGCGACGCGATCGCGACGATGGCGGTCGCGACATCGTCCCGCGAGACCGGCGCGACCCGTCCCTGGCCGGCGGCCAGCAGAACTTCTCCGGACCCGGCGCTTGGCCGGAACCAGTGCTCGAGGATGAAATCGGCATAGAGGCCGCATCGCACGACCGTCGAGCGAATGGAGCTGGCCGCCAACCGACGTTCGGCGTCCCGGTAGACGGGCGCGAAGTAGAACGGCGAGGCCGCGCCGACATCGACGATGCTCGTGAACACGATGCGGGAGGGCCCCGCCGCTTCGGCCGCGGCGATGGCATTGGCGTGATGCTGCATGACCGCGCGTGCCTCACCGTCACTGGAGATGAGGATCACCTGATCGGCGCCGGCGAAGGCTTGCCGCAGCGCCGCGCCGTTCGCGTAATCCGCGACGCGGAGCGGGGTTCCTGGCGGGAGTCGTCGGCGGGCCGCCTCGACGTCGCGCACCATGGCCACGGTCTCAAGCCCCAGCGATCGCAGCCCGCGCACGACTGCGCCGCCGACATGCCCGGTCGCGCCCGTCACCAGAATCAATCCCGAGCTCCCACGGTCCGGTTGATTTGTATAACCGATGGGTTATTGATGGTCCAACGGCCAAGGGTTTTGGGCGGTGGTGCGGGAGGTCCATGACATGGTTTTCCGGTCGCTGGCCGATCCGACCCGGCGGGCCATCTTCGAGCGCCTGTGCCGCGAAGGGGAGCAGACGGTGGCCGCCCTCACTGTCCGCTCCGGAATCTCGCAGCCGGCGGTGTCGAAGCACCTGGGCATCCTGAAGCAGGCCGGGCTGGTGGGCGCCCGCCATGCCGGACGGCACAGTCATTACAGCGCGCGGCTCGGCGCCCTGGCGCCGCTGGTCGACTGGACCAGCCGGATGGCCGGGTTCTGGCCAAGCCGGTTCGACCAACTCGAAGATCTCCTCAAGAGGATGGACCAATGAACGAGACCTCGACCGAGACACGCTCCGTCGTCATCGAGCGGGAGGTGCCGCATCCGCCGGAGAAGCTCTGGCGCGCGCTCACGGAGCCGCAGCTGATCGAGGAATGGCTCATGAAGAATGACTTCGAGCCCGTCATGGATCACCGGTTCACCCTTCGCGCGGACTGGGGCGCGGTCGATTGCCGGGTGCTGGCGGTCGAGCCGAACCGGACGCTGTCCTACAGCTGGGCGGCCTACGGCCTCGAAAGCGTGGTCACCTGGACGCTCACACCCACGCGCACGGGGACCCATCTGCGCATGGAGCAGTCGGGCTTCCGGCGGGACCAGGAACAGGCATACCAGGGCGCCAAAGGCGGGTGGCAGCGCTTCCTGGCCGCGCTCGAGCAGGTGGTGGCGCGGCTGGACTGATACCGGCGCGCCTGACGATTGACTCGTCGAGAGATCGCCTCGGGCGCGGGTTGGCCGGACGGGATCGCGGCGCGGTTCCGGTCCGGCCGATGGCCGAGTTGCGCCCGCGCTCGGC
Organism: uncultured Alphaproteobacteria bacterium; assembly: GCA_963822815.1. GTDB lineage: Bacteria > Pseudomonadota > Alphaproteobacteria > Acetobacterales > Acetobacteraceae > CAWGJC01. The sequence continues at coordinate 373,411 of CAWGJC010000003.1, read as the reverse complement.
GGCTCCGATAGTCCCGCCGATCCGAGGGAGGCCGACGATGCTCCGCGCCCGCGCTGCCGCATGCGCCTCGCTTGGCGCTCTCTGGGCTGGCGCTCTCTGGGCTGGCGCTCTCTGGGCTGGCGCTCTTTGGGCGGTGCCTCTCCTCGCCGGGCTCGCCGGCGCCGGGCGGGTGGAGGCGGCGGAGGCGCGCATCCCGGTCCTGGTCCCGCTCACCGGCTTCCTGGCCGCGGAGGGCGCGAGCCAGCGCGACGGCGCCTTGCTGGCGCTCCGCAATCCGCCGCCCGGCGTCACCGTCCGCTTCGAGGTCGCCGATACCGGCACCTCGCCGGAAGGGGCGGTGAACGCGCTCGAGCGCGCGCTCGGGGACGGCGCGCCGACCGCCGTGGTCGCCTCCATGCTCGGCGCGCAGATGCTGGCGATGATGCCGATCGCGAAGCAGGTCGGGGTGCCGCTGATCACCATGTCCGGCACCGCGGCGATCACCCGCGCGGGCAATCCCGACGTGTTCCGCTTCTTCCCGGCCGATTCGGTGGTGAAGCGCGCGCAGGTCCGCTACGCGATCGAGGCCGACCACATCCGCCGTCCCGCCGTGATCTCGCAGACCACCGCCTACGGCCAGAGCGGCCGCGCGGCGATCGACGCGGCGCTGACCGCGGCCGGGATCACGCCGGCCTATGCGGACGCGCTCGACGTCACCGTCACCGACATGCGCCCGGTGCTCGCCAAGGCCCGCGCGGCCGGCGCCGATTCACTGCTGCTGCAGCTGCACAGCGCGCCGACCGCGCTGCTGGTGAAGGCGGCCGCCGCCATGCGGCTCGATCTCCCGATCATCGCCGGCTCCGCCCTCGCCCAGCCGGCGACCGCCGCCCTGCTCGACCCCGAGGAGCTCAAGGGCACTTGCGCCGAGAGCGGATCCTCGCCGGTTTCCGCCGAGACGCCGGCGATCGGTGATTTCCTCGCCGCCTACCGCAAGGCCTTCGGCAAGGACCCCGACGCCTATGCGCTCGGCCAGTACGACGCGACGATGATGGTGCTGCACGCCGTCACCACCGGGACGACCACCCCGGCCGGGATCGTCCATGCGCTCGCCACCACGCGCTATCAGGGCCTCGCCATGCCCTATCAGTCGAACGGCCGCGGCGACATGGCGCATTCGGCGATCATCGTCTGCTATGACGGCACCTCGCGCACGCCCCGCGTGGTCAGGCACTACGATTTCCCGCCGGAAGACTGAGCGCGGACGATGGCGCTTCAGCTCGGGCTCGAGGCGGTGACGCTCGCCGCCTGCTACGCGCTGCTGGCGCTCGGCTTCGTGCTGATCCTGAACGCAACGGGCGCGGTCAATTTCAGCCAGGGCGACTTGGTCATGCTCGGCGGCTTCGCGGCCGCCTGGCTCGGGACATGGCTCGGCCTGCCCGGGATCGTGCTGCTGCCGCTGCTGCTCGTCCTGATGGCGGCGCTCGGCCTCGCGGTCGCGCTGCTCGCCTGGTTCCCGCTGCGCCGGCGCCCGCCGGAGACCGTGTTCATCGCCACGATCGCGATCGGTGTGATGCTCGAGAACGGCGCGACGCTGGTGTTCGGCCCCGAGCCGCGCGCCGCCCCGCCGGTGCTCGGCGCCCGATTGCAATCGCCGGCGATCGTCGCCGTCGCCGTGATCCTGGTGCTCGGCCTTTATCTGATCTTTGCCCACACGCGGCTCGGTCGGCGGTTGCGCGCGGCGGCGGAGGACCCGGAGACCGCTGCCGCGCTCGGCGTGCGGGTGCGCGCGATGGTGGCGGTAAGCTTCGCGCTGGGCGGGGCCCTCGCCGGTGCGGCCGGGCTGCTGCTCGCGAACCGGTTCTTCGTGACCGCGGATGCGGGCGGCGGCTACATGCTGAAAGCCTACGTCGCGGCGGTGATCGGCGGCTGGGGCAGCCTGCCGGGCGCGGTCGCCGGGGCCGCCCTGCTGGCCGCGTTCGACGTGCTCTGGCCGAGCCTGCCGCTGCTGCTCCCACACCTCGCCGGCCTCGGCTGGATGTTCTCGCAGAACGCCGCCACGATCGCGCTCGACCTCGCCATCCTGGCCATCCTGGGCCTGCGTCCGCAGGGACTGTTCGGCCGGACATGATCTCCGGCCGCGCGGCGGTGCGCCTCGCGCTCGGGGTCGCCGGCGTGGCGATCGCGGCGCCCGCGCTGACCGGGGGCTCCCCCTACCCGCTGCACGTGCTGACGGTGGCCGGCTGCTTCGCCCTGCTGGCGATCGGCTATCAGTTCATCTTCGGGCATGCCGGCGCGCTCGCCCTGTCGCAGGGGAGCTTCATGGGAGTCGGCGCCTATGTTGCCGGCCTGCTCGCTGCGCGCTCGGGCATCGGCCTGGCCGCGGCGCTGCCCGCCGCCAGCGCCGCCGCCGGGCTGCTCGCGCTGCTTGTGGCCATCCCGGTGCTGCGCCTCGCCACCCATTACTTCGCCCTGGCCACGCTGATCCTCGCGCAACTCCTGCTGCTGCTGGCGACGCAATGGGAGGGCCTGACCGGCGGCGCCAACGGCATCGGCGGCATCGCCCCGTTGGCTCCCCTGCCCGGCTTCGCGATCGCCTGGGGCGCGGTGGCGCTTGGCGGCCTCCTCGCCTGGCGGATCGGCGGCCTCCGGCTCGGCGCCGCCTACGCCCTGATCCGGCGGGACCGCGCGGCCACCGCCGCTTGCGGGATCGATGCCGGTCGGCTCCGCCTGCTCGCCTTCTTTTTGAGCGCGATCTATGCCGGCATAGCGGGTGCGCTCTATGCCCACGTGCTCGGCGTGATCTCGCCCGACATCCTCGGCTTCCCGGTGATGGTCACCTGCCTCACGATCGTCGTGGTCGGCAGCCCGCGCCGGGTCGGCGGCGCGATCGCCGGCGCGGTGCTGGTGGTCGAGCTGCCCGAATGGTTCCGCGGCTTCCGCGATTGGTATCTGGTCGCCTACGGCGCCGCGCTGCTGCTCGCGGTCATCGCGCTTCCCGGCGGCATCATCGGCGCGGCGGAGACGCTGGCGGAACGGCTCCGACCCGCCCGCACGCATGCGCCGCCGCGGCCCTTGGCGCTCGCACCGGTTCGCCGCCATGCACCGGACCCGCTGCTCCGCGTCGAGGCGGTCAGCCGCAGCTTCGGCGGCGTCCGCGCTCTTGACCAGGTCTCATGCCGGGTTGCCCCAGGAGAGGTGGTCGGGGTGATCGGCCCGAACGGCTCCGGCAAGAGCACGCTGCTCAACGTCATCTCCGGCCAGCTGCGGCCCGATGCCGGCCACGTCATGTTCGCCGGTGTGCCGACGTCGAACCTGCTGCCGCACCGGATCGCCCGGCTCGGCCTGGCCCGCGGCTTTCAGACCCCCCTGCTGGCCGAGAAGCTGTCCGCCCTCGACAATGTGGCCGTCGCATTGCGCCCCGACCTGCTCGGTCCACGCGCCGCGCTGCTCTCCGGGAACGCCGATCTCCGCCGGGCGCGCGCCGAAGCGATGGGATTGCTGGCGGGCCTCGGCCTGGAGGCCGCCGCACTCCTGCCCGCACGCACGCTTGCGGCCGGATCGCGCCGCCTGGTCGAAATCGCCCGCGCCCTGGCCGCGCAACCCCTCCTGCTGCTGCTCGACGAGCCGGCCGCCGGTCTCGGCGCGGAGGAACGCACCACCCTGACCCACCGCCTGCGCGGCCTGGCCGCGGACGGGGTCGCCCTGATGGTGGTCGAGCACAACATCCCATTCCTGTCCGAGCTCGCCACGACCATGATCTGCCTCGATCGCGGCCGCCTCATCGCCGCCGGCCCTCCAACCACCCTCCGATCCTCGCCGGCCGTCCTCTCCGCCTATCTCGGCGACACCTGAAAATGTCGGTGCCGAACCGAATCGGGTCAGAACGGCTCGACCCAGGGGCGGAGGGCGATTTCGTCGGTCCAGGCGCTGCGAGGCTGGCGGACCAGTGCGAGCATGGTGGTGGCGATGGCGTCGGGATCGAGCAGGCTGTCGGGCGCCGCTGCCGGGTGGGCCCGGCCGGCGCTGCGGACGCCGCCGTCGATCACCAGGTGGGCGACGTGGATGCCCTTGGGATGAAGCTCGCGTGCCATGCTCTGCGCGAGGCCACGGAGCGCGAATTTCCCCATCGCGAAGGACGCGGAGAGCGGATAGCCCTTCACGCTCGCCGAGGCGCCGGTGAACAGGATCGTCCCCGATCCGCGCGTCAGCATCGCCCGTGCGGCCTGCTGGCCGACGAGGAAACCGCCGAACGCCGCCACCGCCAGGGCGCGCGCGACGGCATCGGGGTCGAGCTCCGCGATCGGGCCGCGCACGCGCTGGCTCGGGTTGAACAGCACGATGTCGGGCGCGGGGATCGCGGCAAACAGGGCGGCGACCTGCGCGGGGTCGGCGACATCGCAGGCGTGGAGGGTGGCGCGGAGTTCGCCCACGAGCGCGCCGAGCTTCTCGACGTTGCGGGCGGCGAGCGCGACCGCGTAGCCCTCGCGTGCCAGCAGCCGGGCGAAGGAGGCGGAGATGCCCGGGCCGACGCCGACGATCAGCGCCTGCATCACACGAACTCCAGCGACACCTCGCCGGCATGCTCGAAGACCGCCCGCGCATGCGTTTCGCCAGCCGGCACGAAGCTCTTGCCGTTCCAGGAGCCGGTGGTGACGATCTGCCCGACGCCGAGCCCGCCGGCCCAGCGCGCACCTTCATTGGCGAGCCAGACCAGGAGACGGATCATGTCGCCGGCGGGATTGCCCACGCGCGCGGTCTCCTCGCTTCTGCCGAACAGCACGCGCACGCGCTCGTTCGGCCAGTCGATCCCGTCCCAGCCGGCGATTGCGTGCCCGCTGACGTAGCAGCCGTGACCCAGGCTGTCGGCCAGGGCAGAGAGCGGGTCGATGCGGTCGGGGTCGGCAAAGCGCGATTGCAGCAGCTCGATGCCGGGATGGCAGGAGTCGATCGCTGCGACCACCTGCTCGCGCGTGTAGGGTCCGTCCGCGAGCGGGAGGTCGCGGCCGATGCGGAAGCAGATCTCCGCCTCGACGGCACGCATCGGCCAGCGCGCGGCGGGCAGGCGGGCCGGGCTCTCGTGCAGGCCGCCCAGCGGCATCGGCGAGCAGTTCGGCGCTCCCTCCGGCCCGGAGGCACCCACCTTCCAGCCGCCGATGCGGCCAAGCTCGCGCGCGACCGCCTGCTGGATCGCGACCGCCTCGCCGAGATTGCGCGGCCGGACCGTCTCCGGCAGCTCCGACAGCCGCTCGCCGGGATCGCGCCAGCCGCGCAGCAGCAGGGCGGCGGCCTTCGCAGCGGTCGGGTCGATGTCCATCATCCGTCGAGCTCCTCGAGCAGCCCGGCCATCAGCGCCACGCGCGGCGCCAGGTGCTTCCACAGAATGTGCTCATGGCTGGCATGCGCGCCGGCGCCGGGGCAGCCGAGCCCGTCGAGCGTCGGGATGCCGAGTGCCGCGGTGAAATTGCCGTCCGATCCGCCGCCGCGATGCTGCTTCGGCAACGTCATGCCGAGGCTTTCCGCGAGCGCGCGGGCCTTCTCGTAGAGCGCGGTGATGCCGGGGAACTCGGCGAAGGGCGGCCGGTTCATGCCGCCCTCCACGCTCACCGTGCAGCGCGGATCGACCGCCTTCAGCGCGCAGCAGGGCCGCCACCATGCGCGTGCCCTCCGCTGCGGTCGGCACCCGGAGGTCGATCTCGCAGCCGGCCTCGGCGGGGATGACATTGGGCCGCGTGCCGCCATGGATCGGCGCCGCGTTCAGCGTGATGCCGCGGTCGAGATCGACCATTCCGTGGATCGCCAGCACCTGGCGGGCGAGCTCCACCACCGCCGATGCCCCGTCCTCGAACGCGCCGCCGGCATGCGAGCCGATGCCCTCCACCCTGAGCGTGAACCGCCCCACGCCCTTGCGCGCGGTGACGCAGGCGCCGCCCTTGCCGGCCGGCTCGACGATCAGCACCGCGGCGGCCTCGCGCCCTTCACGCTCGATGATCGCACGGCTGGTCGGGCTGCCGACCTCCTCGTCCGGGGTGAGCATCAGCACGATCGGGCGCTTCGTCGCCACGCCCTGCTGCAGGATCGAGCGCACGGCGTGGAAGGCGATGAAGCTGCCGGCCTTCATGTCGAAGATGCCGGGCCCGTGCGCGCGGTCGCCATCGACGCGGTAGGGCATGGCGGCCAGCGTTCCGGTCGACCAGACGGTGTCGAGATGGCCGATCACCACCACCGGCTTGCCCGATCCGGGCGTGCGCGCGAGCAGCGTGTCGCCATACCCACCATGCCCCGGCACGCGGGTGAGCGCCGCGCCGGCGCGGTCGAGTTCGCCCGCCGCGACATCCATCAGCCGGTTGACCGCTTCCGCGTCGGTGGTGGGCGTCTCCAGCGCGACCCAGGTGGACAGTTCGGCGAGCAGGTCCTCGGAGCTGCCCGGCTCGGTGCGCGGCATCAGGCCGCCGCCGCGCGTTCGGTGAGCGCCTTGAAGCTCGTCGCCTTCATGCTCGGCCGCGCGCGCATGCGGCCATGCCATTCCTGCAGCGCCGGGTTGGCGGCGAGCATCGGCTTGGCCTCCTCGGTCGCCGCGAAGAAGTCGATATGCGCGGCGAGCATCAGGTCGGCGAGGCTGAGCGAATCCCCGGTGAGGAATGGCTGCTCGCCGAGCAGGCGGGCGATTTCATCGATGGTGAGGCGCGCCTGCGGCACCGAAGCCGCGATCGCCACCTCGTCCACGGGCAGGCCGAGAAGCGGCGCGACCAGGCGCGGGAAGCAGATCGCGCTCATGGCGAAGCGCGCCATGTACCAATCCGAGATGCCGAAGAGCTGGTTCATGCGCGCTTCCCGCCGGGGATCGGCCGGGATGAGCGGCGGCGTCGGGAGCAGGCGATCGACATAGCGCATGATCGCCTGCGTCTCGTAGAGCCGGAAATCGCCGTGCTCGAGCACGGGCACGCGGCCGAACGGATGCCGCGCGAGATGCTCCGGGGATTTCGAGCCGTCGAAGCTCACCGGCACCAGGCGCCAAGGCGCGTCCTTCTCCTCGAGCGCGAGGAGCGCGCCGCGCACATACGGGCTGCCCGGAATGCCGTGGACGACGAATTCGCTCATCGACGTTCCCCCATGCTCACCGATCGACCGCTTCGTAGGCCGCGAGGCAGGCGATGTCGACGATCTGGCTGACCTGCGCATCCATGCGGAGGAGCTGCACCGGGTGGGTCAGGCCGTGCAGCAGCGGACCGACCGTCGTGCTGCCGCCGAGCCGCGGGGCCAGGCGGGAGGCGATGTGCGCCGCGTGCAGCCCCGGCATGACCAGCACGTTCGCATTCGCGGTCAACCGGCAGAACGGATAGAGCGCGCGGATCGACGGCTCCAGCGCGACGTCGACGCTCATGTCGCCGTCATATTCGAAATCGACCTTGCGGCTGTCGAGAATGGCGACCGCGGCGCGAATCCCCTGCGCCGCCGCATGCACCTGGTTCCCGAAGGTCGAATGCGACAGCAGCGCGACCCGCGGCTCGTGCCCGAGCTGGCGCGCCGCCGCGGCGCTGCCGGTGGCGATATCGGCGAGCTGCTCCGGCGTCGGCCGCTCATGGATCAGCGTATCGGCGATGAACAGCGTCTCGCGGCCGCCGAGCATCAACGTGAGCCCGAACGCGACCGCCCCCGGACTGGCATCGATCGCTCGGCCGATATCCTCGAGGCAGACATTTGCCGCGCGGGTGAGCCCGGTCACCATCGCATCCGCGTCCCCCACCGCGACCATGCAGGCGGCGAACACGTTGCGGTCCTGGTTGACCATTCGCTGGCAGTCGCGCTGCAGGAACCCGCGGCGCTGCAGCCGCTCGTACAGGAACTGCACGTAGCGCGGATTGTGGCCGGAGAGCCGCGCGTTGTGGATCTCGATCCCCTCGATCTCGCCGAGCCCGAGCCCCGCCATCGTGGCGCGCACGCGATCCTCGCGTCCGATCAGCACCGGAGTGCCGTATCCCGCATTGCGGAACCCGACCGCGGCGCGAACGACCTTCTCCTCCTCGCCCTCGGCAAACACGACGCGGCGGGGATCGGCGCGCACGCTCTCCATGATGAGATCGAGCGCATTCGCGGTCGCATCCAGCCGACCGGAGAGCTCGCGCGAATAGCGCCGCAGATCCGGCAGCTGCCGGCGCGCCACGCCGCTCTCCATCGCGGCCCGCGCCACCGCCGGCGGGATGCGCGAGATCAGCCGCGGATCGAACGCATTCGGGATGATGTATTCCGGCCCGAATTGCAGCGCCTCGCCGGCCGCGGCGATGCCCACCTCGTCCGGCACGTCCTCGCGCGCGAGCTGCGCCAGCGCCTCGGCCGCCGCGACCTTCATCGCATCGTTGATGGTGCTCGCCCGCGCATCGAGCGCACCGCGAAAGATGTAGGGAAAGCCGAGCACGTTGTTCACCTGGTTCGGATAGTCGCTCCGCCCGGTGGCGATGATCGCATCCGGGGAGGCCGCGCGCGCCTCCTCGGGCGTGATCTCCGGATCCGGATTCGCCATTGCGAAGATGATCGGCTTGTCCGCCATGCTGCGCACCATGTCCTGCGACAGCGCTCCCTTCACGGAGAGGCCGAAGAACGCATCCGAGCCCTCGACGGCCTCGGCCAGCGTGCGCGCGCTTGTCGCGACCGCATGGCCCGACTTCCACTGGTTCATGCCCTCGGTGCGGCCCTGGTAGACGACGCCCTTGGTGTCGCAGAGGATGATGTTCTCCGGCCGCATCCCCATCGCGCGCAAGAGTTCGACGCAGGCGATCGCGGCGGCGCCGGCGCCGTTCACCACGAGCCGCGTCGCCGCGAGGTCCCGCCCGGTGAGATGGCACGCATTGATGAGCCCCGCCGCGGCGACGATCGCGGTGCCATGCTGATCGTCATGGAACACCGGAATGTCCATCGTCTCGCGCAGCCGCTGCTCGATGATGAAGCACTCCGGTGCCTTGATGTCCTCGAGATTGATGCCGCCGAAGCTCGCGCCCAGAAACCGCACGCAGTTGACGAACTCGTCCACATCCTCGGTGCCGACCTCAAGGTCGATGCCGTCGACATCGGCGAAGCGCTTGAACAGCGCGACCTTGCCCTCCATCACCGGCTTCGACGCCAGCGCGCCCAGATTGCCGAGCCCCAGCACCGCGGTGCCGTTCGAAATCACCGCCACCATGTTGCCGCGCGTCGTGTAGTCATACGCAAGCGACGGATCCCGATGGATACGCAGACACGGCTCCGCGACCCCCGGCGAATAGGCGAGGCTCAGATCCCGCGCCGTTGTCAGCGGCTTGCTGATGCGCGTCTCGAGCTTGCCGGGTCGGCCCTCCGCGTGGAGCGCCAACGCCTCCTCGGCCGAAATCCGCGCCGTGCGTGAGCCACCGCCGCTGCCGCGATCCCCAGGCATCGCCATTTCCCCCACCCGTTTCTCGCTTGTCGGTTCGGTTGTAGCCGCGGGTCAGGAAGAATGGCCAGGGGGCTGCGCCCGGGCGGGCGGGGCGCCGGCAGGCGCCGATCGGCGCCACGCCTCGGCCGGCGGCCAGTCGGCACCGAACAGGCGACGCGGCCACCCACCACGCCTCGTCGGGCGGACCGGGCCGCGAAGCCGATCGACTGGGCTCGCCCGACTTCAGCCGGACGAGGACCGCGCTACCCCTCGGGGGGCGCGGCCGTGATCGGGATCTCGCGCGGCTCGGCGCCCGGCTGCTCGCCGGTCCCCGGCGCGTCGTCGCCCTCCTCGCCGTAGCCCTGGCTGCCCTCGCGCCGATGGCCCTGGTAGCTCTGCCCGTTCTGCCCGGGATGCGGAGCGTTCTGCTGCGCGGCCTGGTTGATCGCGTTGAGGATGCGGAAATAATGCTCGGCGTGCTGGAAGTAGCTTTCCGCCATCACGCGGTCGCCGCTGCTGGTCGCGTCGCGGCCGAGCTGCAGATATTTCTCGAAAAGCTGCTGGGCGGTGCCGCGGATGCGCAGATCCGGCCCGTTGCTGTCGAATACATGGTTGCGGTTGAGCGGGATGTTGCCGCTGTGATGGCGGATGCCACCGCCGCCGCCGCCGCCCCCGCCGCCACCGCGATGGTTCCGGCCCCGCATGCGCTTCATGTTGTTCATATCGCTGTCACAGCACTTTCCTGTTGGCGGCCCAATCCCCGCCCCCGTCTCCGGCCATCATGCCTCAGCCAACATGCGGGAGCGTCCGCACCCGCGGCAGACTGACTGACCATCGACGTTGGCTTCCGCGCGGCGCCCCTGCCGCGACATTGAGCCTGTTGCCCGAACCGGCAATGACACCGTCGCAGCGAGGACATCGGAACCGCCCGAATTCCGGGACCGGCGATTCCTGCCTTGCGCGGGCGAAGCTACTCGGGGCGGCCCGCCGTGCCAAACATTTTTTCCGTCGTGTCATTCCGTACGACCGGCGCCAGCGACCAGGGCCCTCGGGATGCCCGAGAGATCGTGGCCCCGGCCCGCGACTGCAAGCCCACGCCGCGCCGCGATCGCCGCCACCGCCCCCTCCTGGCCCTGCCCGAGCTCCAGCACCCCGACCCCGGCGGGGGCGAGCAGCGCCGGCAGGCCGCGCGAGAATCGCGCGGTAGGCGTCGAGCCCGTCCGGACCGCCATCGAGCGCGCCGCGTCGGCTCGTGTCCGGCTCACCTCCGGCATCAGCCCCGGCAATGTCGGCGCTCGCGATGTAGGGCGGGTTGGACAGCACCAGGTCGAACCGGCCGGCCAGCGGCGCCGCCCAGTCGGCGACGGCGAAGGCGGCCCGGCCGGCGAGCCCGGTGCGCCGCGCATTCTCCCGCGCCAGCAACGCCGCCGCGGCGGCGCGATCGATCCCGAGCCCCCAGGCGCGCGGAAACTCGGCGAGCGCCGCCAGCAGCAGGCAGCCGGTGCCGGTGCCGAGATCGAGCACCGCGCCGACGCGGTCCCGGTCGGGAAAGGCCGTCGAGCGCCGCCTCGATCAGCGCCTCGCTGTCGGCGCGCGGCACCAGCGTCGCCGGCGACACCAGCAGATCGAGCGTCCAGAACCCGGCATGCCCGAGGATCAGCGCCAGCGGCTCCCGCGCCGCCCGCCGCGCCAGCAGCGCGGCGAAGCGCCCGGTCGGAACCTCCCGTCCCGGCTCGGCCAGCAGCGCCTCCTGCCCGATCCCGAGCGCCGCGGCCGAGCAGCAGCCGGGCCTCGCGCCGCGGCGACTCGATGCCGGCTCGCGCGCAGAGCGCGCCGCGCCGTGCCGCAGCGCGAGCTCCACCGGCTCCGCGGAACGAAGCGGGTACGCGGGCGTTTCATCAGCCATGAGCACGCCCCCGAAAGACCGGACGGAGCCGGACGGCCGGCAGCCCTGACCGTCTCCAACACCGTCAAGGACCCCGATGACTGGACCACCGGCGACGAGACGATGACCGGGGCCCAGGCCTCCTACCTCAAGACGCTTGTGCGAGGAAGCAGGCGAAGCCTTCGATCCGTCCCTCACCAAGGCGGAGGCGTCAAAGCGGATCGACGCGTTGCAGAGCCGCACCGGCCGCGGGCGCGACCATTGATGCGGCCACCCGGGTCCCTTATTTGGCGCGATAGTTGCGATGGCACCCGCCGCAGGCCTGCCCGACCTGCTGGAACGCCGCGGCGAAGGCGGCCTTGTCACCGGCGCCCGCTGCGTCGGCGAGCTTCGTCGCCGCCGCGGTCAGGTTCCCCGCCGCCTTGGCGAAGCCCGCCTGGTCGGAGAACACCGCCGGGAGTGCCTTGGTGTTGTCGCCCTTCTCGGTTCCCGGCACGAACAGGCCGGGGATCGCGCGGCCCCATTTCGCGATCGCCTCAGCCGGGTCCTTGAACCCCTTGACGTCGGCCTTCGCCTCGACCGCCGCCTTCATCGCCGCCGCGTTGCCCGCCTGCAGGTCCATGCCGGCCTGACGCCCAAGAATGATGTTCGTCGCCGGAACGCTGACCGTGCCCCCGGCATCCTGGCCGAGCGCCGGCCCCGCCGCCGTCCCCAGCGTTCCCACACCCAGCAAAGCCGCCGCCAAAATGTTCCTGCGCCGCATGATCTCGCCCCCGCCGTGACGCCGAAGGCTCGCATGCCTGACCGGCCCGCTCAACGCCGCTCTTCTCACCCGACCATGACGGTGCGGCGGCCCACCTAGTTCCCCCGCGCGCTTGCGGCCCCGCGGCGCTGCCGCTATAGGCCGGCTCGGCCGGAGTGTAGCTCAGCCTGGTAGAGCACTGTGTTCGGGACGCAGGGGCCGGAGGTTCGAATCCTCTCACTCCGACCATATTCCCGTTTGTAACCTAAAGTTCCGTGACTGGACCGGCGGCCTCGCCGGCCCCAGAATCACTGCATGCGTATCCATCTTCCCGGGAAGGGAAAGGAGAAACCCATGCTGACGCAGATCGCGTTCCGGGTCCGGAGGCTCGCCCTCCCACTCGCCCTGTTCGCCGGCACCGCCCTGCTCGGCGGCTGCTATTGCGACCCCTATACCGGCGCCTGCTACTCCGCCGGCTACTATCCCGTACGGCTATTACGGGTACCCCTACGGCTATTACGGGTATCCGGCCTACGCCTACGCCGGCCCCAGCGTCGCGGTCGGCGTCGGCGGCTGGGGCGGCTGGGGATGGCGCGGCGGCTGGGGATGGCGCGCAGGCTGGGGCGGCTGGCGCGGCGGCGGCTGGGGATGGCGCCGCTGAGCCACGACGCGCGGCTGGGGTGAAGAAGAGAAGGCCAGGGGCTCTGCCCCTGGACCCCGCTAAGGGCGCAGCCCTTAGAACCCCGTCTGGTTTGTTGACGAGGGTGGGCCGACGCGGTGGTTGAGAGGTCCGGGTCGGCCCACCCTCGTCAACAAACCAGTCAAGGATTCCAAAGGCTCCGCCTTTGGCGGGGGTCCAGGGGGCAGAGCCCCCTGGCCTTCTTCTTCACCTCAGCCGCGCGTCATTGACTCGGCGATGGCCTCCAGCGGGCGCTCGGGGTGGATGAAGAACCAGAGCACCGCGCCGAGCACGCCGGCGAGGCCGATGACGAGCAGCGCGGAGGACCAGCTTCCGGTCAGGCCGACGAGCCAGGCGGTGATCAGCGGCCCCGCGGCGCCGCCGGCATTGCCGAGGAAGTTGGTCCAGCCCGCGACGACGCCGGTGGCGCCGCGGCCGAGATCCTGGGTTGACGGCCAGATCGCGACCTGGGTGAGCCCGACCGCGCCGAGCGAGATGCAGAGCAGCACCATCATCAGCGGGATGTCGGCCGTGCGCGAGGCGAGGATCAGGCCGGCCGCGCTGATGATGAAGCCCGCCACCGCGAAGGGCACGCGCGCCTTCCAGACCGAGCCGGTGCGGCGCGAGCACCGCATCCGGCGCCGGCGCCGGCCACGAACACGGTGAGGAACAGCGCGACCGAGGGCAGCGCCGAGGTCCATGCCCATGCTGGCGAGGCGGAACCCGCGCACCTGCACGAGATAGGTCGGCAGCCAGGTGGTGAAGAAGCTCTGGATCAGCACGAGCAGGAAATACTGGATGCCGATCGCCCAGAACCGGCCCGGAGGCGAGGCAGCGCGCCGAACACGCCGGGCGCGCCCGCCTCCGGCTCCGCGGTCGCGCTCGTCCTCGATCATGCGCGCCTCCTCGCGCGTCACCGCCGGGTGCTCGTGCGGGTCGTCGCGGAAGCCCGCACCACCAGGCGACGCCCGAGCACCACGCCGACCAGGCCGTAGATGTAGAAGGCGGCGTGCCAGCCGAGGCGTGGTGGCGATCGCGACGGTGAGCGGCGGCCCGACCATCGGGCCGAAATAGAGCCCGCCGAGCAGGATCGAATTGCCGCGCCCGCGCTCGCGCTCGGGGAACCAGCGGCGGATCGCGAGCACCGAGCTCGGCCAGTCCGCCGCCTGCCCGACGCCGAGCAGCGCGCGGATGATGACGAAGGAGAACAGGCCGAAGCCGAACGGCGTCAGCGCCGTCAGCACCGACCACAGGAGGTTGGCCCAGAACAGCGCGCGCCGCGGCCCGGCGCGCTCGGCGAGCCAGCCGCCCGGCACCTGCAGCAGCGCATAGGCCCAGGTGAAGCTGGTCAGGATGAGCGACATCTGCGGTGAGCGAGAAGCCGAACTCCTTCTGGATGATCGGCGCGGCCACCGCCATCGCGGTGCGGTCGAGCGACATCACGAAGGTGATCGGCGCGATCAGCAGCCCCATCATCCACCAGCGCAGTTCCCGCGAACGGCTTGCCGTGGTGCGCTCATGCTCTCTTCCGTCATGCTGCGACTGCGCGCAGCATGGGCGCATCCGCAAATGGAGGGAATACGAAATGAACGACGTCGCCGCGCATCCCGAGGGCGAGCCCTGGCAGTGGCAGGAAGCGACCTGGCGCCGCATGGTCGGCCGCGCGCGCGCCGGCCGCAGCCTGCGTCCGTCGCACTGGCCGAACGGCGCGCGCTGCGCGGTCGCGATCTCCTTCGACGCCGATCACGAGACGATCCCGCTGCGCGACGGCGATGAAAGCCCGATGCGCATCAGCCAGGGCCAGTACGGCGCGCGCCAGGCGATCCCGCGCATCCGCCGGCTGCTCGAGCGCGAGAGCGTGCCGGCGAGCTTCTTCTATCCCGCCGTCTCCGCGCTGCTGCACCCGGAGGAGGTGAGGATGCTCGCGGGCGAGGGCCACGAGATCGGCATCCATTCCTGGATCCACGAGCGCAACACCGGCCTGCCCTACGAGGCCGAGCGCGACCTCTCCTTCCGCGCCGCCGAGGTGCTGGAGAAGCTCTCCGGCAAGGCGCCCGGTCGGCATGCGCACGGCGAGCTGGGATTTCTCGGTCAACACGCTGCGCATCATCCGCGAGATGAAGCTGCTCTATGACAGCAGCCTGATGGCCGATGACGACGCCTACGAGCTCGAGGACGACGGCGAAGCGACCGGCATCGTCGAGCTGCCGCCCGAATGGATCCGCGACGACGCCGTCTACTTCAACTTCCACCGCTTCTCGGCGCTGCGGCCCTACACGCCGCCCTCCGCCGTCGAGGAGATCTTCCGCGCCGAGTTCGACGGCGCGTGGGAGGAGAACGGGCTGTTCCTGCTGACGATGCACCCGCACATCACCGGCCATCGCTCCCGCCTGCCGCTGCTCGAGCGGCTGATCCATCACATGAAGGCGAAGGGCGGCTGCTGGTTCGCGACCCATGCGCAGGTCGCGGAATACTGCCGCGAGCACGGCGGGAATGATCGGGCTGGCGATTCACGCCCTCGCTGATAGCGGCGATCGCAGGCTGAGCCGCCAGACCACGATCACCGAGCCGATCACCAGCACGCTGCCGGCGAGCATGTCGAGCCCGACATGCTCGCCGAGCACCGCCCAGCCGAGCAGCACGGCGATGACCGGATTGACGAAGGTGCAGGTGGCCACGAGCGGCGCCGGCACGCGGTCGAGCAGCCAGATATAGGCGCCGAACGTCACCACCGTGCCGGCGAGCGCGAGATAGAGCATCCCCGCCCAGGATGCGGCGCGCGACGGCAGCCGGCGAGAAGCCGGCGATCTCGCCGCCGCAGCGCGCTCGCCACCAGCAGCACGCCCGCCCGCGACGAGCTGCATGCCCGAGAACTGCACTGGCCGGCGACGGAGGCCGGCCGACCGCGCGAGAGCACCGAGCCGAGCGCCCAGGCGAAGGACGCCGAACAGGATCACGCCGACCACGACGGGGCGTCGCCGCGCCGCCGCTCGCCGCCTCGCGCCAGGCGATCAGCACCACGCCGCCGAATCCGGGCAGCAGGCCGAGCAGCGTCGCCGGGCGCGGCCGCGCGGCGCCGGGCAGCACCGCATCGAGCAGCACGAACCAGAACGGGATCGTCGCCATCAGCACGGCGGTGAGACCCGAGGACGACCGTCTTCTCCGCATAGGCCATCAGCCCGTGGCAGCAGAGGAAAAGCAGCGTGCCCGCGAGCGCGGCGCGCAGCCCAGGTGCCGAGCGGCGCCCGCCGCGCCCCGCCCGCCCAGGCGATCGCCGAGCAGGATCACGCCGCCGATCTCGCAGCGCACGCCCATCATCAGGAAGGGCGGGATCGTCTGCACCGCGACCGCGACGGCGAGGAAGGTCGAGCCCCAGATCACGTAGATCGCGGCAAAGGCGGCGAGCAGGCGGCCGCGGCTCACGGCTCTCCATGCGCTCCTCCCTGGATCTAACCATCTAGCCGGTTATGCCAGCGCAACGCAAGGCGCACGGTTCCCGGTTGGATTCGCCGCCGAACCGGCTCTAGGCTCGCCGAATAGAGATGGGAGAGCATGCCGATGGCCGATCGGGCGGCGCGATGCACTGAAACTCGCAACCGCCGGCGCCGGGCTCGCGCTCGCCGGACGCAAGGCCCGCGCCGCCGACGTCACGCTCGCGATCTGGACCGGCTATCCCGAGCTGGTGCCCGGTCTACAAGGCCGTTTCGGAGGACTACGCCGAAGACCAATCCGGGCGTGAAGTTCACCATCCTCTCGACCACGCTGCGCGAGCACGAGCAGAAGCTCTCCGCCGCGATGCCGACCGGCACCGGGCCCGACATCTTCGATGTCGGCACCAATATCAGCGTCAATTTCGCCGGCGCCGGGCTGATCGCGCCGAACCCGCCCGACATCGACGCCTTCCTCAAGAGCGGCGCCTACCGGCCGGAATCGGTCAAGGTCTTCACCATCGGCGGCAAGACCTACGGCCTGCCGCTTCCTGTTCAGCACGCCGGCGATGTTCTGGAACCGCGCGATGTTCAAGGAGGCCGGGCTCGCAGGGGCCGCCCAAGACCTTCCCCGAGCTCATGGATGCCGCGCGCAAGCTCGTGAAGTTCGACGCCTCGGGCAAGATGATCGCGCAGCGGCATCAGCCTGCGCCTCTCCGGCCAGGGCAGCGGCATCGGCGAGAAGTTCCGCTTCGTGCTCGAGCCCGCCGGCGGCTCGCTGATCACGCAGACGCCGAGCGGCAAATGGCACCAGGGCTACGACAACAAGGCCGGGCAGCGACGCGCTCAATTTCTATGTCGACGCGGTGCAGAAATACCATGTCGACGATCCCGAAGGTGCAGCACGACGCCGACGCCTTCGTCGCCGGCAACACGGCGATGCTGTTCCGCGAGGCCTGGGTGATCGGGCAGATCCAGAAGAACAACCCGACGCTCGATTACGGCGTCGCGCAGATCCCCGCCTGGACCGCGGGCGGCCCGTTCAAGACGCTGCTGCAGCACGACGGCATCAATGTCAGCGGCAAGAGCCGCAACCAGCAGGCGGCGTGGGATTTCGTGAAGTTCCTCACCAACCCGCAAAGCGCGCTGCACGCTGACCGAGCTCAGCGGCTGGGTGTCGGCGCGGCAGGGCGTGGACTGGTCGCCGCTGCTGCAGAAGATCCCGCAATACGAGGTGTTCCTGAAGCCGCCGGCGAACCAGCAATTCTATCTCGAGCCGGTGCTCGCGCCCTGGGACGAGATCGAGAGCCGCCTCGCCGACCAGCTGCCCGCGCGCCTATATCGATCCGAGCGCTCAAGGACAACCCGACGAAGCAGGCGGCGCTGATCCATCGCTGGGCGCAGCAGACCGACCAGCTGCTCAAGGAGGCGGATCTCTACGGCACGACCTGATGGAGCATCCGACCGCCGCCGCCGGCGTCGTCGCACCGCGCGCGGCGCCGCGCGTCCGCGGCGCTGGCTGCGGCGCGGCGCGCCTGCCGCTCTTCTGCTACACGGCGCTCGCTGCCGGTCATGCTGCTCTTCTTCTACGTGCGCGTGCTGCCGATCGTCGACAGCGTCGTGCTCAGCTTCTACAAATGGGACCTGATCAACCCGATCCGCCCGTTCATCGGGCTTGCGACAACTACGACGAACCTGTTCGCAGGACGAGAACTTCATCCTCGCGCTCGAGAACACCGTCATCTACTCGGTCGTCGGTCGTCGTGTTCAGCACGGTGCATCGCGCTGCCGCTCGCGCTGTTCCTGAGCCGCAAGAGCCGGCTCTCGGCGTTCTACCAGACCGTCTATTTCCTGCCGGTGATCACGCCGCTGGTCGCCGATGTCGATCGCCTGGAAATGGATCTACGACTACAATTACGGCGTCTTCAACTACCTGCTCTCGCTCGTCCACCTTCCGGCGGTGCCCTGGCTCACCGATACCGACATCGCGCTCTGGGCGCTCGTCATCATGGGCGTCTGGAAGATGCTCGGCTACAACATGATCCTGTTCCTGGTCGGCATCCGCAACATCCCGGCGATGTATCTGGAAGCCGCGAGCCTCGACGGCGCGACCGCCTGGCAGCGCTTCTGGCGCGTCACGCTGCCGATGCTGCGGCCGATCCTGCTCTACGTGATCGTCACCTCGACGATCAACGCGTTCCAGGTCTTCACGCAGGTCTATGTGATGACGCTCGGCTCGCAGACCGCGCCGGGCAACGCGCTCCGCGTGCTGGTGCTCGACATCTACCTGAACGGCTTCCCTATCGCCACATGGGCTATGCCTCGGCGGAGGCGGTGATGCTGGTGCTGATGGTGCTCGGGCTCACCGTCATCCAGTTCTCGATCGGCCGCGCCGACCGCGCGGCGGAGGCCTGAGCATGGCGCGGCGCGCAAGCGGCGTCTCGTTCGGCATCCTGCTCGCGCATGCGGTGCTGATGCCGGGCGCGGTGCTGATGGTGCTGCCGATGCTCTGGATGCTGGTGACCTCGTTCAAGCCGGCGCCCGAGATCGCGGTCTGGCCGCCGCATTTCCTGCCGCGGGCGCCGACCTTCGAGAACTACGTCGGCCTGTTCCAGGCGGCGCCGTTCGGCCGCTACTTCCTCAACAGCGTCGGCATCGCGCTCGCCTCCACGCTCGCCGTCGTCGGCGACCTCGATGGTGGCCGGCGCGATCTTCGGCAAATACCGCTTCCCCGGCCGCACGCCTCATCTTCGGCCTGATCCTCGCGACCGCGATCGTGCCGTTCGAGACCTACATGATCCCGCTCTACCTCCAGCTCATCCAGATCGGCTGGATCAACACCTATCAGGGCATCGTGCTGCCCTATCTGTTCATGGCGTTCGGCATCTTCCTGATGCGCCAGCACGTCGCCTCGGCGATCCCGACCGAGCTGCTGGAAGCCGCGCGCGTCGATGGCGGGTCGGAATGGTGGATCCTGCGCCGCGTCGTCGCGCCGCTGTCGCGGCAACGCGCTCGCGGCGGTCGGCATCTTCGCCTTCATCCAGGGCTGGACGATCTTCGTCTGGCCGCTGCTGGTCGCGAACACGCCCGACCTCTTCAACATGGAGCTCGGGCTGACCGTGTTCCAGTTCGCCTTCACCGCGCGACTACGGCAAGCTGATGGCGGGCTCGGTGGTGAGCATCGTGCCGATGCTGATCGTCTTCCTGCTGATGCGCCGGCGCATCCTCGACAGCATCGCGCTCAGCGGGCTGAAATAGACCGCCGATTTGACCGGCTTCGATCCGGGATGGCATCATACGCGCGCTGCATGTCGCGGCAACCGATCCGCCATGCCCCGCACGCCTCGCCCTGCTCGCGCTCGCTCGCCCTCGCGCCCCGCCGCCCATGCCGCGCAGACCTGCGCCGGCACCATCCGGCACCGGGCTGCTGCATCCCCTGCCCCGCCCGCTCACCGATCACCGCCTCGCGCGGCGCTGCACCGACACCGCCAATCCCGAGCTCACCCAGAGCTTCGTGGACGGGCTGCGCCGCGCCGGGCAGCAGCCCGGCAAGCACGGCAATGTCAGCCGCCAGCATCAGCGCCGAAGTCACGCCGCCGACCGCGGCGCATCGCACAGACCCCCGCGACCAGCGGTCCCTTCTCCAATTTCGACTGGATGACCGGCGACCAGGCGCGCCGGGCAGCAGGCGAACATGCAGCGGCGCCGTGCTCACCATGAGCATGCAGCTCACGGACAATGCGACCGCGACGATCTCCTGGCTCGCCGACATCAAATGCACGGTCCAGACCGAGCGATCCGAACGCGCTCGCCGAAGACCTCGGTCACGCGATCGGCGCCGCCGTCGGCAAAACTTCATCAGCGAGCCGCTGTAGGAAGGAAGGCCAGGAGCTCCACCCCTTGGTCTTTCTCGCTACGGGGCCTCGTCGATCCAGCCCATCCGCGCCGTCGGGTTCGGCGTCGGTGCGCGCGATATAGGGCTTGATGTCGATCAGCGGCGTGCCGTTCAGGCAGTCGAGGTTGCGCACGCGGAGCCGCCGCGGGCCGTCGTAGCCCTTCGAACGCGCACGACCGAGAGCGCGATCGGGTTCGGGCGGCGCGGCGAGCGGGTGGCGAACAGCCCGTGCGGCCGGCCGTCGCGCTTGGCGCCACGGTCATCGACGGGCCGCTGCCCTGATGCATCCAGTAGAGCAGGATCAGATGCGAGAAGCCCTCGATGTCGCGCAAGCCGTCCGCGTATTCCGGGCAGCAGCACGGCATGGCAGAGCGGCGGCGGCTGCAGTCGCGCGGCCGTTGCGCGGGCATTCGCCGGTGCTGTCGCCACGGGGTCTCGATCCAGCCGATCGGCCGGACGGTGAGCGTCAGGGCTGAGACGTCGTCCATGCGCCGGGATCGTAGCCGCGGCAGCGCACCGGCTGGACAGCGCCGCGCCCGTCTCCGTAACCCTGCCCGGAACCCGAGTGCGGAGAGCCCAGCCATGATGTTCGATTTCGCGACCCTCGCCGAGCGCGACCGCTACAAGCTGCTGGTCTCGACCGTGGTGCCGCGCCCGATCGCCTGGGTGACCACCGCAGGACATGGACGGCCGGCGTCAACGCCGCGCCGTTCTCCTTCTTCAACGTGTTCGGCGAGGAGCCGCCGGTGCTGATGTTCGGCATCGGCGGGCGCGAGCCGGGCGATGCCAAGGACACCGGCAACATCATCCGCCGCACCGGCGAGTTCGTGGTCAATCTCGTCGGCTACGACGAACGCCGAGGCGATGAACGTCACCGCGATCGAGTTCGGCGCCGACATCGCCGAGCTGGCACGAGGCCGGGCTCACCCCCGCGCCGTCGGTCGAAGGTGAAGCCGCCGCGCATCGCCGAGAGCCCGGTCTCCTTCGAATGCGAGCGGTTCATGCTGATCGATCTCTGCACGTCGCGCACGCTCGTGCTCGGCAGGATCCTCGCGATGCATGTGCGCGACGACGCGGTGCTCGACCGCGACGCTGCTACATCGACACGCCGAAGCTCGACCTGATCGGCCGCATGCACGGCGCGGCTGGTACGCGCGCACGACGGAGCGCTTCGACATCCCCCGCATCCCGGTCGAAGAGTGGAAGCGGGCGGCGGAGTAGCGCCCGCCGTTACAGGTGCCGGTCGAGGAAGGCGAGGCTGCGGGACTGCGCGAGCTCATAGGCCTCGCGACCGAAGCTCGGGCGCTCGTCGCAGCCGAAGCCGTGCTGCGCGCCGGGATAGACGAACACCTCGACGTCAGGCTGCGCGGCGCGGATCGCGTCCACGTCCTTGAGCGGGATCGAGGCGTCCTTCTCGCCGAAATGGAGCTGCACCGGGCAGTTGGTTTTCGCGTCCCTGGTTGCGGCGATGCCGCCGCCATACCAGCCGACCGCCGCCTTGAAGCTCCGTGAGCGGGTCGCACCCCACCAGGCGACGGTGCCGCCCCAGCAATAGCCGATGATGCCGACCGACTTGCCGGCGAGATGCGCGGCGGCCGCCTCCACATCCGCGAGCGTGCCGGCTCCGGCACTTTCGCGCGGAGATCGCGACCCTTCGGAATGTCGTCCGCCCCGTAGCCGAGCTCGACATGGCGCTCGGCACGGTCGAACAGCGCCGGCGCGATCGCGCGATAGCCGTGGCGGGCGAACTCGTCGCAGACCGCACGCATGTGGTGGTTGACCCCGAAAATCTCCTGGATCACCACGAGCCCGCGCTTCGCATCCGCCGGTCCCGCCAGTAGGCGTCGAGCGTGTGCCCGTCCGCCGCCTTGAGCTGGATGGTGTGGCCCCCGGTCGTGCTGTCCATGGCGAACCTCCTTCGCTGCGACCCCGCAGGATGGCGGCGTGACGGCGCGCGTCAACCTCGACCACCCGGGCGGGCGTGAAAAGACGGGGAAATCCGCCAACGGGGGCGCGGCTCTCGCGTTGGGCTCCCCAGCGCACCCAAAACCGGAGCCCCGCCATGGCCGCATCCAAGCCAGACGACCTCGACGCTGCGGAGATCGCCGACCAGAAGATCCAGCGGGGAGCCGGCGGCGAAACCCACCAGGTCGCGGGCGGTGAGGTGCCGGTGCTGACGACGCAACAGGGCGTGCCGGTCGCCGACGACCAGAACTCGCTGCGGGTCGGACCGCGCGGACCGACGCTGCTCGACGATTTTCATTTTCGCGAGAAGATCTTCCATTTCGACCATGAGCGCATTCCCGAGCGCGTCGTGCACGCGCGCGGCTTCGGCGCACATGGCTTCTTCGAGCTGACGGAATCCCTCGCCGATGTGAGCCACGCCGACATTCTCCAGCGCGTCGGCGAGAAGACACCGGCCTTCGTCCGCTTCTCGACCGTTGCCGGCAACAAGGGCTCGTCCGATCTCGCCCGAGACGTGCGCGGCTTCGCGGTGAAGCTCTACACGAAGCAGGGCAACTGGGACATCGTCGGCAACAACATCCCGGTCTTCTTCATCCAGGACGCGATCAAGTTCCCCGATCTCATCCACGCGGCGAAGCAGGAGCCCGATCGCGGCTTCCCGCAGGCGCAGACGGCGCATGACAATTTCTGGGACTTCATCTCGCTCTCGCCCGAATCCATCAACATGGCGCTGTGGATCATGTCCGACCGGACGATCCCGCGCTCGTTCCGCTTCATGGAGGGATTCGGCGTCCACACCTTCCGCCTGGTCAACGCGGCGGGGAAATCGACCTTCGTCAAGTTCCACTGGAAACCGAAGCTCGGCATGCAGTCGGTGGTGTGGAACGAGGCGCTGAAGATCAACGGCGCCGATCCCGATTTCCATCGCCGCGATCTGTGGGATGCGATCCAGACCGGGCACTTCCCGGAATGGGAGTTCGGCGTGCAGCTCTTCGACGAGAAGTTCGCCGACGAATTCCCGTTCGACGTGCTCGATGCGACGAAGATCATCCCCGAGGAGCAGGTGCCGATCCGCAAGGTCGGACGGCTCGTGCTCGACCGGACGGTGGACAATTTCTTCGCCGAGACCGAGCAGGTCGCGTTCTGCACGCAGAACATCGTGCCGGGAGTCGACTTCACCAACGATCCGCTGCTGCAGGGCCGCAACTTCTCCTATCTCGACACCCAGCTGAAGCGGCTCGGCAGCCCGAACTTCACCCATATTCCGGTCAACGCGCCGAAATGCCCGTTCCGCACGCTGCAGCAGGACGGCCACATGGCGATGATCAATCCGAAGGGCCGCGCCAATTACGAGCCGAATTCGTGGGGCGGCGCGGCAGGCGGCCCGCGCGAATCACGCGAAGGCTACCGGTCCTACCCCGCCGAGGAATCCGGCCAGACCCTGCGGGTGCGCGCGGAGCGCTTCGCCGATCACTACAGCCAGGCCCGGCAGTTCTATCTGAGCCAGACGCCGGTCGAGCAGACGCACATCAAGGACGCGTTCGTGTTCGAGCTCTCCAAGGTGGAGACGCCGGCGATCCGCGCACGGATGGTCTCGCATCTGCTGAACGTGGACGAGACACTGGCGAAGGGCGTGGCGGACGGGTTGGGGCTCGAGGAGATGCCGAAGCCGGCAGCGGCGGCGCGCAAGGTGATCACGACCCTCGCCAGATCGCCGGCGCTCAGCATCCTCGGGAACGGGCCGAAGAGTTTCAAGGGCCGCAAGCTTGGCGTGCTGGTGACCGACGGGGTGGATACGGCGCTCCTCAAATCGCTGCAGGACGCCACGGAGGCCGCGGGCGCGCTGGTCGAGCTGGTGGCGCCGAAGGTCGGCGGCGTCACCGCGAGCGACGGCAGAAGGGTTCCCGCGCAACAGAAGGTGAATGGCGGACCTTCGGTGCTGTACGATGCGGTGGCGGTGCTGCCTTCCGCCGAGGGGGCAACGCTGCTCGCGGGCGAGGCCACCGCGCGGGACTTCATTGCCGATGCCTACGCGCATGCGAAGTTCATCGCCTATGTCGAGACGGCAAAGCCACTGCTGGAGAAGGCGGGGGTCACCGAGATGGACGGCGGGTGCATCGCGCTGAAGAGCGGCGCCGACGCCAGGTCCTTCCTCGCCGCTTGCGGCCAGCTCCGCTTCTGGGAGCGAGAACCCAGAGTTCACGCGGTCTGAGCGAAGCGGGCGAAGGAGCGGGCGAGGATCTCGTAGATCGGGCGCTTGAAGCCGACGGCCAGGCGCGGGAGCTCGGCGAGCGGGGCCCAGCGCCAGGCATCGAACTCGGGATGCGGATCGAGGTCGAGGCGGATCTCGGCGTCGGTCCCGGTGAAGCGGAGCGCGAACCAGCGCTGGCGCTGGCCGCGATAGCGGCCGCCGAGCGCGTGGCCGACCAGGCCCGGGCGGCAGATCGTAGGTGAGCCAGTCCGGGTGCTCGCCGATGATCTCAGCCTGGTCGGTGCCGATCTCCTCCGCGAGCTCGCGCAGCACGGCGCGGCGCGGGTCCTCGTCGGGGTCGATCCCGCCTTGCGGGAGCTGCCAGCCGCCCGGCGCGCCCTCCGCGTTCGGCAGGTCGGCGCGACGGGCGACGAAGACCTCGCCGGCGCGGTTGAACAGCGCCGCCCCGACATTGGGCCGGTACGGGCAGCGTGGCTCACGTCCGATTGTTCGGCCGCGGGCAGGGCGAGCGCGCTCGCCGGGACCAGCACGACGCCGCGCGCAGAAAGCCCGTTCGCCCAGGCGGTGACTGGCATCGACCGTGCCGGGCGGATCGGGCCGGCGAGGCCGAGCGCGGTTCCCTTCTCGCGCGCGAGCTTCTCCAGCGCGGCGAGCCTGGCGTCGATGTCCTGCCGGTCGGGCGGATCGTCCACCACCATGTCGACGCCGCGGCCGGCATCGTGGGCGGGCGGCGCGCTGCCGGGGCGCGGGTCGATGTAGAGCAGACCGTGCTCGGCGAGCGTCACCTGCACCATGGCGAAACTGTCGCGCGAGCCGGCGAGCCGCTCGCCGCGCATGCCGTCGAGCGCGCCGGTGGCGCCGACCGCGCCCGGGACCCGCGTCAGCGCCCATTCCAGCTTGCGCTCGTTCTTCGCGGGATCGCGACCGGTCAGCAGGGCGTGCGGGCCGGGATCGTTGAGCGGGTAGCCCTGCGGCTCCATCGGGATCGAGACCAGGTATTCGTGGCCGTGCGCCCGGGAATCCTCCAGCAAGGGATCGATGTCGGGCGCGTAGGGGGAGAAGGCGAGAGTGACCGGGCCGGGCAGCGTGTCGATGGCGGTGCGTGTGGCCTCGGCGGACATGCCGGCGCCGGCGAGGACGATCGCCACGCGCGGACGCGGATCGGCGGCGTCGAACGGCCGCGCATAGACCTTCATCGCCTGGCGGCCATCGACCGCGATGCGCGGCATGGTGCTGCCCGCGAAGCCGGCGGGATGCTCCATCAGGGCTGGATCGGGCGGCGCGATCCGGATGTCCCCACGCTGCTGCGGCGGGGCAGTCACGGGTGCGGCGGAGGCCGGGCCGCCCGATGGCGCGGCGGCGGGCGGTGCTGGCGAAATCGGATGCGACGCGCCGGAAGGAGCGGCGGCGGCCTCGCGCGGCGGCGTTGCGGAGGGCACCGGCCCGGCCTGGGGCGCACCGGCTGCCCGCCCGGATTGGGCGGACGGGGCCAGCGGAACCGGTCCGAGGAGTTGCAGCGCGGCGGCGAGGGCGAGCCCCGCGATCACGACCACCAGCCAGAGCCCGAGCAGGGCCCTGGCCGCCTGCGAGGGGCGGCGGGATGCGGCGGACCGGCGCGCCCTTCAGCGCTGCGCCCGCTTCTGCGTCGCCATCGCCTTCAGCACGACCTCACCCTCGGTGAGCTGGTAGTCGGTCGCCGGCTTGGCCGCATCGAAGCTGGGCCAGCTCTCCGGCGGGAGCTTGGAGATGGTCTGCGCCACCGGCGGCAGGTCGGTCCGCGCCGGCGGTGCCGCGTCCTGCGGCGCGCCGCCCTGGTTCGACAGGATGTGGTTGAGGTCCGACTCGCGCTCCGGGCCGAAATGCGGCACCTCGACGCGGCTCGACGCCACCTGCACGTCGGGCGTGATCCCGAGCCCCTGGATCGAGCGGCCGGACGGCGTGTAGTAGCGCGCCGTGGTCAGCCGCATCGCGCCGTTCCCGGGCAGCGGGATCACCGTCTGCACCGAGCCCTTGCCGAAGCTGCGGGTGCCGAGCAGCACCGCGCGGTGATGATCCTGCAGCGCGCCGGCGACGATCTCGCTCGCCGAGGCCGAACCGCCATTGATGAGCACGATCATCGGCAGGCCGTCGGTGACGTCGCCGCCGGATTTCGCGTCCCAGCGCTGGCTGTCCTCCTTGTGACGGGCCCGGGTGGAGACGATCTCGCCCTGGTCGAGGAAGTCGTTGGCGACGGCCACCGCCTGGTCGAGCAGGCCGCCCGGATTGTTGCGCAGGTCGAGCACGACGCCGGTCAGGTGTCCGTTCGCCTGCTGGCGCAGCTTGGTGAGCGCCGGCGCGCAGGCTGGAATCGGTCTGCTCGTTGAAGCTCGAGACGCGCAGATAGGCGACGCCGCCATCGTCGAGCCGGCTCTTCACCACCGGCGGACGGATCACCTCGCGGGTCAGCGACACGTCGATCGGCTTGTCGATGCCCTCGCGCTTGATGGTGAGCTTGATGTTGCTGTTCGGCGGCCCGCGCATCTTGTCGACGGCGTCGTTCAGGCTGATCCCCTCGACGGTGTGGCCGTCGATCGCGGTGATCAGGTCGCCCGCCTTCATTCCGGCCTTGGCGGCGGGCGTGTCGTCGATCGGGCTCACCACCTTGATCAGCCCGTTATCCTCGGTGACCTCGAGGCCGAGGCCGCCGAACTCGCCCGTGGTCTGCACCTGCATGTCGCGCCATTGCTTGGCGTTCATGTAGCTCGAATGCGGATCGAGGCCGGTCAGCATGCCGTTGATCGCGTTCTCGACCAGGTCGCGGTCGGAGACCTTCTCGACGTAGTCGGCGCGCACGCGCTCGAACACGTCGCCGAACAGGGTGAGCAGCTTGTAGGTCTCGGCGCGGTCGGTGGTTTCCTGCGCGCTCGCCGGGGTGACGCCGAACTGGCGGCCGAGCATGCCGGAGACGTCACCCGCCACTGGCCCGAACAGGGGGCCGGCGGCGATCCCGGCCAGGAAGGCCGATCCCAGAAGCAGCCCGGTGCGATACTTCATTTTGGTCTTTCCTCTCACGCGTCGGCCGAGCCGGCCGGGCGGACATCTGCTCCGATTACGTCGTCCCCGGTTACGGAATCGTGGGGACCTTCTGGCCAATTCGTCACCCGGCTCACCCCCGGCCCTTCGGCCCTCCACCTTGAAGCCAAGGTGCCGGGTTCACCGGCTGGCCGTCATGGCGCAGCTCCACATAGAGGGCGGGCCGGTCGCCGGGGGAGCGCGGGTCCCACCCGGGCATGACCCCGACCGGCTCGCCGGCCTGGACGGTGCGGCCGAGTTGTACGTCAAGCCGATCCAATCCCGCCAGGACGAAGTGGTAGCCGCCGCCGCAATTCACGATCAAGAGCTGGCCATAACTGCGGAAGAGGCCGGCGAAATCGACCCGTCCGGCGCAGGGCGACGACCACGCGCGCGAGCGGCGGCGCCTGGTAGGAGATGCCGTTCGCCGGTCCGGCATCCCCCTCCTCGCCGAACGCGCGCACGACGCGGCCCGAGCACCGGGCGCGGCGAGCTGGCCGGCAGGCGCGGAAAGGCCGGGCCCGGCGGGGATGGCGAAGGCGACCTGGCGCTTCGGCCGCGTCCTTCGCCGCCTGCGCGCGCTCCTGGCGGAGCGCAGGGGGCGCCGGGGCCTCGGCCGCGGCGTCCGCCGCCGCGCGCGCCCGCCCCGCCGCTTCCGCCTGCCGCGCCGGCTCCTGGTCGAGGGCGGCGATGGCGGCGCGAAGGTCACTGGCGCGGGCGGCATCCGCGGCGACGCGCCGCAGCGCGGCATCGGCGCCGGCCTGCGCCGCGGTCTGGGTCTGCGCGCGCGGCGGCGAGCTCGCGGTCGAGCTCGGCCGCCTGCGCCCGCTGCGCCGCCTCCGCCGCCGCCAGCACCGGCGCCTGCGCGGCCACTTCGCTGCCGCAGCCGCGCGACCTCCGCCTCTTCGTCGCGGAGCGCGGCCGCATCCTCGCCGATCCGGCGGGAGATGCCCTTCAGCACCAGCAGCCCTGCGAGCGCCGGGTCCGGGGAGGCCGGCACCGCGAGCAGGGTCTCCGCCGGGTAGAGCGAGAGCCGCTCGATGACGGGCAGCATCGGGCGCGAGGTCGCGCGCCCGCGCGGCGAGACGCGGCCTCCGCATCGCGTTCCCGGGCGGCAAGCGCGGCCATTCGCGTTCGCCGCATCCTGGGTCGCCTGCCTCCGCGACGCGCAGCCTCGCCGCCGCGGCGACCCGGGCGGCCGCGAGCTGGTCCGCCTGCTGAGCGGCTTGCCTGCGCCTGCGCCGCGGCCGCGTTCTGCGCCGCGAGCTGCGCCGCGCGGTCGCGCTCGGTGGCCTGAATTGCTGCCGCGCCGCGTCGCCGCCGACGCCGGCTTTCGCATGATGATGATGGCGCGGCGCCGCCGCCGCCGTGACGCGCGGCGCAGAAGCAGCAGCAGGCTACTCCGCAGCGCGCGCCGCATCGCGGTCGAGCAGCGCAGCGCCCGCTCATCTCGCGCGGCTGCGGCAGCCCCATCAGGCCGCAGCAGCGGTCGGCGCGACGATCGGCGAGCCGCCCGTCGGACAGCCGGCCGCTCCGCGCCGACCAGCAGCACCGGCACCGGGTTGGTGGTGTGCGCGGTGTGCGGGCCGCCGGTCTCGGGGTCGCGCATCAGCTCGCAATTGCCGTGATCGGCGGTGACGAGCAGCGCCGCCGCCCTGCTTCACCACCGCGTCGGCGATCCGGCCGAGCCCGGCATCCACCGTCTCCACCGCGCGGATCGCGGCCGGCAGGCTGCCGGTATGGCCGACCATGTCCGGGTTGGCGAAATTCAGCACGATCAGATCGTATTTCCCCGAACTCGATCGCTGTCACGGCTTTCGTCGGTGAGCTCCGGCGCCGACATCTCGGGCTGCAGGTCGTAGGTCGCGACCTTGGGCGACGGCACCATGATGCGGTCCTCGCCCGGATACGGCGCCTCCTTGCCGCCGTTCAGGAAGTAGGTGACGTGCGGATATTTCTCCGTCTCCGCCATCCGCAGCTGCGTGCGCCCGGCGGCCGCGACCACCTCGCCCAGCATGTTGCGCGAGCTCGTCGCGGCGGGAACAGCGCGCCGAGGCAAGCTCGGCGAGCGCGTCGCTGTAGCGCGTCATGCCGACCGCGGCCGCGAAATGCAGGCACGCGCTCGCGCGGGAAGCCGTCGAAATCGGGGTCGAGCAGCGCGGCGAGGATCTCGCGCACGCGATCGGCGCGGAAGTTGAAGCAGAGCACGCCGTCGCCGTCCCGCATGCCGGCGTAGTCGCCGATCACCGCGGGCAGGCACGAACTCGTCGGTCACGTCCTGCGCATAGGCGGCTCTCCACCGCCGCGACGGGATCGGCGAACTTCGCCCCCTCGCCTTCCGCGAGCGCCGCATAGGCCTTGGCGACGCGGTCCCAGCGCTTGTCGCGATCCATCGCGAAGTAGCGCCCGGAGACGCGTGGCGATCGTCGCGCCGTCGGGCAGCGCGGCCTGCAGGCGCCGGACATCGTCCGCCGCCGAGCGCGGCGGCGTGTCGCGCCCGTCGGTGAAGGCGTGCACCACCGTCCTGCACGCCCGCCTCGGCCAGCAGCCGCGCGAGCGCCGCGCCGTGATCCTGATGCGAATGCACGCCGCCCGGCGAGACCAGGCCCGATCAGGTGGCAGGTGCCGCCGCTCGCCCTGAGCTTCTCCACCAGCGCGCCGAAGGCCGGCGCCTCGGCGATGCTGCCGTCGCTGCACGCGCGCGGCCGATCCGCAGCAATTCCTGCATCACCACGCGGCCGGCGCCGATATTCAGGTGGCCGACCTCGGAATTGCCCATCTGCCCGGCCGGCAAGCCCGACATCCTCGCCGGATGTGTGCAGGAAGGCGTGCGGGCAGCCCGCCCAGAAGCCGGTCGAAATTCGGCGTCTTCGCCTGGCGCACCGCATTGTCCGCCGCCTCCTCGCGCCAGCCCCAGCCGTCGAGCACGACGAGCATCACGGGCCGGCGTTCCTGCTTCTCGGGCATCCTGCTTCCTTCCTGCGGAGCCGGCGCTGCCTATCACGGCCGGCCGGCGCGGTGGTAGGGATGGCCCGGCGCGGATCGCCTGCGCGCGGTAGAGCTGCTCGGCCAGCATCACGCGCACCAGCATGATGCGGCCAGGTGAGCGGGCCGAGCGAGAGCACGTGATCGGCGCGCGCGAGCACCGCGGCGCCGAGCCCCTCCGCGCCGCCGATCAGGAAATGCGGCGCGCGCGCCGCCCGCCTCCCAGCGCTCCAGCAGCGCGGCGAGCCCCGCGCTGTCCGGCGCCGCCCCGCCGAGATCGAGCGCGACGGCGAAGGCGCCCGCCGGCAGCGCGGCCAGCATCGCCTCGCCCTTCCCGCCGCTTGATCTCCGCCGGCGCGCCGCGCGCCTCGGCGATTTCCGTCAGCGCCAGCGCCGGCCGCAGCCGCGCCGCGTAGCGCGCGAAGAGCTCCGCCTCGGGACCCTGACGCAACCGCCCGACCGCGATCAGCCGCATCAGAGCGCGGTGCGGGCCTCCGCCGCTGCGAGCTCCGCCGGGCTCGTCGAGCTCCGCGCCCCACATCTTCTCGAGCGCGTAGAGCGCGCGCGCCTCGGGCTTGAACAGGTGCACGACGATGTCGCCGGCATCGATCAGCACCCAGTCCGACCCGCCGGCGCCCTCGATCTGCACGCGCCGGATGCCTTCCTTGTGCAGCTTCTCCTCGAGATGCGTCGCCATCGCGCGTGATCTGCCGGTCGGCGAGCCCGGTCGCGATCACCATGCGGTCGGCGAAGGCGGCGCGCCCGGCGAGGTCGAGCGAGACGATCGCCTCCGCCTTGTCGTCCTCGAGGCTGGCGACGATCACCTGCTGCAGATGGTCGAGCGACGCCGGGCTCCGGGCGCGCGCCGCGCGGCCTGGCGCTTCGGCGGGCACGGCGCCTGCGGCCCCGCGGCGGCGGCCTTCTTGCGCGGCGTGCCGGTGATCTTCGCCGCCTCGGCGAGCGCCGCCGGCGGCTCGCTTCGCGCGCACGCGGCGCTTGCGCAGGCGCCGGAGCGGGGCGTGGCCCTCGGACGGCGGCTTCCTGGCTATGATACGGCTCCTTCGGTAGCGTGGCGTCGAACGTCGTGCGGTGGCGCTTCGCATGCGGATGGCGGTCGCCGATGCGGGATGTTGGGGCACGGGAAGAAAAATCCAGGCCGGCGCGCGCATGCCGCACAACGAAGCAGCGCGGCGCGGGTCGCACCGGTATCGGCGCAATCGCCGCGCCGCCTGTCCCGCCAAGGCGCGATGATTGTAGGTGGGGCGCGGCAACACCGCAAACGGCATCGATGCGCGCGATCTCCATCCAGCCCCGCCAGCGCGGCAACTGCACGAGATTGTCCGCCCCCATCAGCCAGACGAAGCAGGCGCGCGGAAAGCGCCGCCGCAGCATGCGCGAGCGTGTCCACCGTGTAGCGCGTGCGCCATTCCGCCTCGATCGGCGTGGCGACAATGCGGCGGTCGCCGATCGCGCGCGCGGAGGCGAGGCGCTCGGCGAACGGCGCCATGCCGGCTGCCGGCTTCAGCGGATTGCCGGGCGAGACGAGCAGCCACACCTCGTCGAGCGCCGAGCCGCGCGCAGCGCGCATTCGGCGATGTGCCGATGCCCCGCATGGGCCGGGTTGAACGAGCCGCCGAGCACGCCGATCCGCATCCGCCGCCGGTCGCCGAAGCGGGACGGCCCGCGCCGCGCCGGCGCGGCCGCGCGCACCGGCACGTCCGGCGCGTGGGCGAGAAATTCAGGGGCGCACCTGCCCCGTGCCGATCACGATCGTGCGGTGCGTGGTGAGCTGCTCCGGCCCGACCGGCCCGCGCGCATGGAGCCGCCCCGTCGCGATGCCGATCTCCGCGCCGAAGCCGAATTCGCCGCCGTCGCAGAACTGCGTGGAGGCGTTCCACATCACCACGGCGCTGTCCACGCCGGCGATGAACTGCCGCGGCCGCCGCCTCGTCGGCGGCGATGATGGCGTCGGTATGCGCGCTGCCGTGGCGCGCGATGTGGTCGAGCGCATCCGGCAACGCCGTCCACCACCGCGACGGAGAGCACCGCATCGAGCCATTCGGTGTCGAAATCGCCGGGCGCGGCCGCCGGCAGCTCCGGGCAGATCGCGCGCGCCCGCGCATCGGCGCGGAAATCGCAGCCGAGCGCGCGGAGATCGCCGACCAGCACGCGGCAGCAGCGCGGGCGCGATCGCGGCATCGATCAGCAGCGTCTCGGTCGCGCCGCAGATGCCGGTGCGCCGCATCTTCGCGTTCGCCACCACCGCGCGCGCCATCGCCGGGATCGGCCGAGGCGTGCACGTAGCTGTGGCAGAGCCCTTCCGCATGCGCGAGCACCGGCACGCGCGCCTCGCGCTGCACGCGCTCGACGAGCGACTTTCCGCCGCGCGGGATGATGAGGTCGATCAGCCCCGCCGCGCCGAGCATCGCCGCGACGAAGCCGCGATCGGTGTCCGGGCGCGACCTGCACCGCGGCATCCGGCAGCCCGGCCGCGCGCAGCCCGGCGGTGAAGGCCGCATGGATCGCGGCGGCGCTGTGGAAGCTCTCGGACCCGCCGCGCAGGATCACCGCGCTGCCGGCTTTCAGGCAGATGCCGGCGGCATCGGCGCCGACATTCGGGCCGGCTCTCATAGATCATGCCGATCACGCCGATCGGCGCCGCGACGCGGCGGAAGCGGAGCCCGTTCGGCCGCGTCCATTCGGCGAGCGTGCGCGTCGAGCGGATCGGGCAGCGCCGCGATCTCGTCGAGCCCCGCCGCCATCGCCTCGATCGCGCGCCGGCGTCAGCATGCAGCCGGTCGCGGAACGCGGCTGCTGCCGCGATAGGCGGCGAGATCGGCCTCGTTCGCCGCCAGGATCGCCGGCGCCGCCGTCGCGGATCGCCGCCGCCGCGGCGCGGATGCCCGCGCTCCGCTGCGGCGTCCGGCAGCAGCGCGAGCGCCCGCGCCGCCGCGCGCGCCGCGGTGGCGGCGCTCGCGAACCTGCTCGACGCTGCGATCGGTCTCGAGCGGTCATGGCGCGAACTCTGCCCGAGGCCGGTTCAGGAAGACAACAGCACGAGATCGTCACGATGGATGATCTCGTCGCGCCCGCGCCAGCCGAGGATCGCCTCGATCTCCTCGGAATGGTGGCCGGCGATGCGGCGCGCATCGGCGCTCGCATAGGCGGTGAGCCCGCGCGCGAGCGGCGCGCCGTCCGGCCCGTGCACCAGCACCGGGTCGCCGCGCTCGAACGCGCCCTCGATCGCGCGCACGCCGGCCGGCAGCAGCGAGCGCCCGGCGGCGAGCGCGCGCGCCGCGCCGGCATCGACGGCGAGCGTGCCGAGCGGCTGCAGGCTGCCGGCGATCCAGCGCTTGCGCGCCGAGCGCCCCTCCGGCGCGGGCAGGAACCAGGTGCAGCGCGCGCCCTGCGCGAGCGCGGCGAGCGGCCGGTCCTGATGGCCGAGCGCGATCGCCATCGCGCATCCGGCCTGGCGTCGCGATCCGCGCCGCCGCGAGCTTCGTGCGCATGCCGCCGGAGGAATAGCCGGGCGGCGGCTCGCCCCCCATCGCCTCGATCTCCGGCGTCAGCGCCGGCACCACCGCGATATGCGCGGCCTCGCGGATCGCGCTTCGGATCGGCGGTGTAGAGCCCGTCGATGTCGGAGAGCAGCACGAGCTGGTCCGCCTGCACCATCTCGGCCACGCGCGCGGCCAGCCGGTCATTGTCGCCGAAGCGGATCTCCGCCGTCGCCACGCTGTCGTTCTCGTTGATCACCGGCACGCAGCCGAGGCCGAGCAGCGTGCTGATCGTCGCGCGCGCATTGAGGTAGCGCCGGCGGTCCTCGGTGTCCTCGAGCGTCAGCAGCAGCTGCGCGGCGGTCATGCCCGCGCGCCGACAGCGCCTCGCTCCAGGCCTGCGCCAGCCGGATCTGCCCGACCGCCGCCGCCGCCTGCTTCTCCTCGAGCCGCAGCCGCTTGCGGGTGAGGTCGAGCGCGCGCCGCGCCAGCGCGATCGCGCCCGACGACACCACGATCACCTGCGTCCCGCGCGCGCGCAGCGCGGCGATATCGGCGGCGATGCCGGCCAGCCAGGCCGTAGCGCGGCGCCGCCGCTCTCGGATCGACCAGCAGCGCGCTGCCGATCTTCACGACGAGCAGCCGCGCCTCGGGCAGGATCGGGCACGCTCATCCGCGCCATCGCCGCCGCGATCGCCTGCTCGATCACCTCCCGATCGAACACGCCGCACGGGCTGTCCGCGCCGGGCAGGAAGCGGCGGAAATGCACGAAGCGCTCGCGGCTCACGCGATGCAGGCGTCGGAGCTCGGCGAGCGGGTCGGGATGGTCGTCGGCGCGGATGTCGAGATCGGGAAACGGGTCGCGCGTGCAGATCCTGAGCGCCGCCGATTGCTTTCCCCGCTTGTCGCCCCCCGCCGCCTCGCCGGCTTCGAGCGCGGTCAGCAGCCGCTCGGCGAGCTCGCCGTCGCGCCGCCTCGAATGCCGCGAGCGTGCGCTCCACGCACCGCCTGCCCGCCAGCATGTTGCCGGCGACCGACACGTCCGCGCCGCGCACCGACGCCGCACCAGGCGACGCACTCCGCCCCGGTATGCTGCGCGATCCGCCCGGTCGCGTCGAGGATGTGGAGCTGCCGCGTCTCCCGCCCGGCATCCGCCGCCGAGCAGCGCCGCCGCGACATCCTCCGGCGCCTCGCCGGCGCGCAGGCGCGGCATGCCCATGCACGGCGTACATCGGATTGATCAGCGCCTGCGTCGCCAGCGCCGCCACGCCGCCCTCGACATGGATGGCGAGCGCGCCGACCGCGAAGAATCGCGTCGCCACCGCCGCGCCGAGCGCGCCGGTCGCGGGATCGCGCGCCAGGATCGACCAGGTCATGCCCCGATCTAGGGCGTGCGCCGCTCCCGGCCACAAGCGCCGGGCGCTCAGATCCAGCCCCGCGCTCGACCAAACCGAGGTCCCGCGCTACCCAGACGCCGCCGCCAGGAACGAGGCCCGCGATGCGCGAATACCGGATCGCCGCCATTCCCGCCGACGGCATCGGCCCGGAGGTGATCGCTGCCGGGCTCGAGGCGCTCGATGCCGCTCGCCGCCCGCGACGGCGGCTTCCGCCTCGCGGTGACGGAGCTTCGACTGGGGCTCCGAGCGCTACCGCCGCGACGGGCGCGCTGATGCCGGCGGACGGGCTCGACCAGCTCCGCCCGATGGATGCGATCTATTTCGGCGCGGTCGGCGCGCCGGACATCCCCGACCACGTCACGCTCTGGGGCCTGCGCCTGCCGATCTGCCAGGGCTTCGACCAATATGCCAATGTGCGCCCCACCCGCATCTTCCCGGGCGTCGACGAGCCCGCTCCGCGATGTCGGACCCGGCGATCTCGACTGGCTGATCGTCCGCGAGAATTCCGAGGGCGAATATGCCGGCCATGGCGGCCGCGCGCATCGCGGGCTGCCCGAGGAGGTGGCGACCGAGACCGCGATCTTCACCCGTCGCGGCGTCGAGCGGATCATGCGCTTCGCCTTCGAGAGCGCCCGCGCGCGGCCGCGCAGGCATCTCACCGTGGTGACGAAGTCCAACGCCCAGCGCCACGGCATGGTGTTCTGGGACGAGATCGCCGCCCTCGTCGCCGCCGAGTACCCCGACGTCACCTGGGACAAGGAACTGGTGGACGCGATGACCATGCGGATGGTGCGCCACCCGCGCAGCATCGACACCGTGGTCGCGACCAACCTGCACGCCGACATCCTCTCCGATCTCGCCGCCGCGCTCGCCGGCTCGCTCGGCATCGCGCCAACCGGCAATGTCGATCCGGAGCGGCGCTTCCCGTCGATGTTCGAGCCGATCCACGGCTCCGCCTTCGACATCACCGGCAAAGGGATCGCCAATCCGGTCGCGAGCTTCTGGACGGCCTCGATGATGCTCGACCATCTGGGCGAAAAGCCCGCCGCCGCCGCACTGCTCCGCGCCGTCGAGCAGGTCTGCGCAACCGGCCTCCTCACCCCCGACCTCGGCGGCAAGGCGACCACCAAGGACGTCACGCGCGCCGTATGCGACGCGATCCGCGGCAGCAATCTCGCCTGAAGCATGACCGGTTCCCTTCCGGTCACCGGCCTGCTTTAGCGAATTGTTCGAGCGAGTGATTCACGTTCCAGGCCGACTTGGCCTGAAACGATCACGCGCTAGCGAACTGTTCGAGCGAGTGATTCACGTTCCAGGCCGACTTGGCCTGAAACGATCACGCGCTAGAAAAGCAGGGCCGGGGCTCCGCGTCCGCCAAGGCAGCCGTGGCCTCGATTCCTTCAACCCGCCTCAGCAGACCTGACCTCGGCGGCCGGTCCTGGTGGAATCGGGTGCAGCAGCAGGCCGACGATCCCCAGCACGACGAGGCCAAGCACGATCCCGGTGAGGCGGTTGATGCCGGGCAGGATGCTGCCGGGCGGCCCCTCCCCCTGCACCAGCGTCATCACCAGCACCATGCCGGCCTGCATCCCGACATAGGCGGTGCCTCGGGCGCTGGTCTGAATCTGCCCGCAAAGCCAGATCGCGGCACCGAGCGCCAGCAGCCAGGGCAGGAATTCGGTGAGATCGAGGCCGAGCAGCAGCAGCCCGAGCGCGCCGCCGAGGAAGCAGCCGAGCAGGCGCTGCACCGAGCGGGCGATGATCCGCTTTTCGTCGTCGAGCGGAGCCTGGGCGAGCACCGGGATCGCCATCACGGAGGCGAGGGTGGTGACCATCACCGCGACTTCCGGCAGATCGAACCAGCTCCAGAGCAGCGGGATGCAGGCGACCGCGATGCCGGCCCTGGTCGCGTGCAGCAGCGTCGGCCAACGGGCATCGAACAGCCCGGACCAGCCGGGGGCCGGCTCGGGAGCGGCGGAGGAGCCGGGCGCCATCGCCAGAGCGAGCAGCATGGCGGTGACGGTTCCGACGGTGACCTCGAGCGCGCGCGTGGTGGCGACGAAGAACCCCTGCCCGGGATCGGGAAGCAAGAGCAACGTCACCATGGCGAAGGTGATCCCGCAGAGGAGCCACGCATAGCCGTGCGCGCTCAGCGAGAAGCCGAGCACCGCCGCCGCCGCGGCACCGAACAGCACGAGGCAGCAGGCGACCTCGTCATAGGCGAGCCACGGTATCAGCAGGAACGCCATGCCGGCGCCGGCGAAGGTGCCGGCGATGCGCAGCACGCCCTTGCGAAGCGAGGCCGGGCGGGTCGCCTGGCTGCACATCAGTCCGCTGATGCCGGCCCACCAGACGTCCGGCAGGTGCATCGCGCAGGCGATGATCACCGAGATGACGACGGCGAGCGCCGACATGGTCGCAACCGCGGCCCGCGGCCCGCGCAGCGGCATCTCGGTGAGGTCGTGCCCGAGCGCGACCAGCGTCTCGGCAAGCGCGCGACGAGCCTCGCCGGCGGCGCTCATAGCGGAACCCTGGCCAGCTCCCCCTCCGCTGGCATTCCACCCGCTGCCGCGGGCGGAACCTTGGCCAGCTCCCCCTCCGCTGGCATTCCACCCGCTGCCGCGGGCGGAACCCTGGCCAGCTCCCCCTCCGCTGGCATTCCACCCGCTGCCGCGGGCGGAACCTTGGCCAGCTCCGCCCGCCAACCCGCGCTGATACCAACGGTCATGAAGAATGACCGTTGGTATCAGCGCCGACTTGCTTTCGAAAGAACACGCGCTGATATCCGCTCTGTTCGCCTCGCCCGGTCTCTTCCCATCCGAGCGCTGCGTACATCCCGAGATTTTCGGTCATCTTCTCGTGCGTGTAGAGTCGCAACTCGCGGTACCCGCGCCGAGCGGCTTCCCGGTCGGCGAAGCACAGCATTGCGCGCCCGATGCCGCAGCCCTGACGAGCGGGATCGACGGCGATGTTGTCGAGCAGGAGATATTCGTTTTCGGGAAGAAGCACGATGAGCCCGGCAACGGCGCCATCAATCTCGGCGACCCAAACCGCATGACTGCGAACGCGGTCTCCATAGTCATCGAGCATCGGCCCGGGCGGTTTTCCGATTCTCCCGACGTATTTGCGGTACACCCTCGCCACGATTTGGCGCATCGCGGAGACGTCGGACATGTTTGCCGGACGGACCTCCAGATCGCTCGTCATGGGAACACCATGACGCGCGCGTCGGAGCCCATGTAGAGGGGCGGCGGCGGGTCGAGGAACAGCAGCGTCACCGGGAAACGCCGCTGCAGGCGGATCCAGTCCGTCGCGGGCGCGACGTAGGGCAGCAGCATCGGCGGTCCCTCGGTGCGGCTGATGCCGCGGGCGATGCCGGCGATCCGGGCGCGGTAGAGCCGCCAGGGGTGCGAATCGAGCCACACCCAGGCAATGCCGCCGATGGTCAGGAAGCGCAGGTAGTTCTGCTTGTAGTTGGCAACGATGCGCCAGGCATTGGCATCGACGATGCCGACCAGCGGCATGTCCGCCCGCGCGGTGTCGCCGGCGCGCACGGTGAAATTGTTGATCGTGCCGTCCACCGGCGCGCGCAAATCCGTGCGTTCGAGGTTCCAGACCGCACTGCCGAGCGCCGCCTGCGCCCGCGCGATGCCGGCCTCCGCCTCCGCGAGAAGCTGCTGCGCCCGACCGAGCCCGGCCTTGGCCCCGTCCATGCCGGCCTGGGCGTGGCGGAGCTGCTCGTTCGCCTGATCAAGCTGCTGGCGCGAGACGAACTGGTCGGAGGTGAGCGTCGCCGCCCGCCGCTCCGTCACCTGCGCGAAGACGAGCGCGGCATTGGCGTCGTCGAGCTGGTCCTGCGCGACCGCGACCGCGGCGCGGGCGGCATCCGCCGCGGCATTGGCGCCGCGCAGCTCGGCCTGCGCCTGATCGACCGCGAGCTGGAACGGCGTCCGCTCGATCGAGACCAGCAGGTCGCCCCGCTTGACCACCTGGTTGTCGTGCACATGGATCGCGGCAACGTGGCCGGTGACCTCGGCGGAGACGGCGACGAGGTCGGAGCGGACATAGGCGTCGCTCGTGTAGGCGACGAGGCCGGTCAGGACCTCCCAGCCGAGGAAGATCGCGAGCAGGATGCCGACCACGCCGGCAACGCGCCGCCGCCGTGCGCGGACCAGCGCACGGTGCGGATCAAGGACGGGCGGTGGCGGGGCAGCCTGAAGCGGCGCGCGCGGCATGCTCTCCCGAACCTCGGCCATTGCGCGCCTACCGCAACGGGCTCACCGCCGGCGGGTCGCGTGCAGGACCCCCTGCTGGCGGAGCGCCGCGATCTCCTCCGGCCCGTAGCCGTGGCGGGCGAGCACCGCATCGGCATCGGCGCCGAATTTCGGCGGCTTGCTGCGGGTGCCGCCGGGGTGCGGGAGAGCTTGATCGGCGTGCCGAGGCCGCGATAGCCATCGAGCTCTGTCACCATCGTCCGGTGCACGGTGTGCGGCGCCGCCATTGCCTCGTCGACCGCCATCACCGGACCCGCCGGGAAGCCTGCGCGCAACAGGCGCCCGGAGAGCGCGTGCCCGTCCTGCCCGGCGACCGCCTCCTGCAGCAGCGCGACCAGCGCGGCGCGGTTGGCGAGGCGGTCCTGGTTCGTCCGGAAGCGTGGATCGGCGGCGAGCTCGGGCCGGCCGATCTGCTCGGCCAGGATGCGGAACTGCCGATCATTGCCGTTGGCGATGAAGATGTCGCCGGTCGCGGTGCAATACTTCTCGTACGGTGCGATGTTCGGATGCGGGTTGCCGAGCGGCAGCGGGCGGCGGCCGTTGAGAAAGAAATTGGCCGCCTGCGGATGCAACAGCGCCATGCCGCAATCGTGCAGCGTCATGTCGAGGAACTGGCCGCGGCCGGATCGCGTGCGCTCGTGCAGCGCCATCAGGATGGCGACGACGGAATAGAGCCCGGTCGCGAGGTCGACCACCGGCGTGCCGAGGCGGAGCGGTCCGGTCGAGGGATCGCCGTTGACGCTCATCAGCCCGGTCATCGCCTGCAGGATCGCATCATAGCCGGGCAATCCGCCGAGCGGCCCGTCGGCGCCGAAGCCGGAGACGCGGCAATGGATCAGGCGCGGGAAGCGCGGCGCGAGGTCCCGCTCATAGCCGAGGCCCCAGCGCTCCATGGAACCGGTCTTGAAGTTCTCGACCAGCACGTCGGCGTCCGCCAACAGGCGGAGCAGCACCGCCTTTCCCTCCGGCTTGCCGATGTCGAGTGCGACGGAGCGCTTGTTGCGGTTGATGCCGATATAGTAGCTGGCGTCGCCGTCCTGGAAGGGCGGGCCCCAGTCGCGGGTCTCGTCGCCCTGCGGCGGCTCGATCTTGATCACCTCGGCGCCGTGATCGGCGAGGATCATGGTGGCGTAGGGCCCGCCGAGCACGCGGGAGAGATCGACGATTTTCAGCCCGGCGAGCGCGCCGTCGGACGCGGCCAATCCCTTGCCCTCGGTTGCCGCGCCGCTTCCTGCGTCCATCTAGGCCGCCTCCCTCCCCCAGACCGCGGCGCAGAAGGCCGGATAGGTCGCGCGCATTTCGTCACAGACCGGCCCGCGCAGCAAATCGAGTTCCTCCGCGGTCGGATCGGGCGTGGCGGGGACGCCTTCGGCCGCATCGAAGTCGAAGCCGGTGTTCTCGCGGATGGTCTCGACCGTCTCGCCCGGATGCAGCGAGGCGAGCCGGAACCGGCCCGCGGCGGCATCAAAGGCAAGCACACAGCGCCCGGTCACCAGGGCCTGGGCGGTGCCGCGCCGGAAGACGCCGGGCGGGGACAGGCCCGGCGCCGAGATCGCGTCCACGCGCGGCACCAGCACGCGGCGCGAGTGCTCCTCCCGGAACAGGATGGTGCGCGGGACCATCATGTACATGAACGCCGAGCCGAAGCTGCCGGGGAAACGCACGTTCCTCCCCGGCCATTCCCCGGTGCCGATCAGGTTGATGTTGGCCTGCCCGTCGATCTGCCCGCCGCCGAGGAAGAAAAGATCGATCCGCCCCTGCCCGGCGAGGTCGAACAATTCGCGCGAGCCTTCGGAGAACGGATTGCCCTGCGGCCGGTGCAGCAGCGAGAGGCGGATTGAATGGCCGAGCTTCTTCACCAGCCAGGATGCGGCGGCCGGGATCGGACTGGCCGCTCCCACCGCGACATGCCGCGCCGTCGGCGCCGTCGGATCGAGGATCAGCCGCGCGATCGTGGCGGCGAGCCGTTCCTCGGGCCGGATCATTCCGCGGCTGCTTGCTGCCGATGCACATGCCGGTCGCAATAGGCGCAAAACCCCGCCTCGCTGCGCGCCGCGCGGGCGTATTCGGCGAGATGCACGGCGTCGGCCGGATATTCATCGAGCAGTCCGAACGGCCAGGCGCCGCGCTCGGCGACCGCGACCGCCTCGACATAGACGCCCGAAATCACCCCGGAGGCCAGTCGCTCGTCCTCGAGCAGATTGCCCGGAACAATCCGCTCGACCGTCACCAGGACGCGCTTCGACGCATGGGCGAGCGTCGCGAGCTCGCGGCGACGGCCGACCCAGACATTGCCTTCCGCATCCGCCATCGCGGCGTGGAAGGCGGCGAATTCGGGCGCGAGCGCCGGCAGCAGAACTATGGGATCGCCGCCCTCGGCAAATGGATTCTCGATCACCCGCCAGTCGGCCCGATGCGCCAGCAGGTCGCTGCCCAAGATGCCCCGCAGCGGCATGAACGGAACGCCCTTCTCAGCGGCCTGCAGCATCGTGTGCATGGCCGGGCAGGTCGCGTCGATGACCGTGATCGCGCCCGCGGCGACGGCGGCGGTGAAACGCGGCGCGGTGCCGGCCTCGCCGAGGGAGACCGCGCTCGTCTGCACCGAGGCGGCCGCGCCGGCGCCGATCAGCAGGTCGGTCGCATGGCCGGAGACCGGAACCCCGATCAGCCGCAGCCCGCGCGCCCCGCGCCGCACCAGCGCCCGGGCGAACTCGGCCGGAACCAGCGAATTGTCCGGCGGCAGGGCGAGTTCGGCGCCATCCGGCACCAGCGCGGCGAGCGAGTCGGGCGTGAGCATTTGCCGAATGTGCGCCCGGCGCAGCGGGCGTGCCAGCCCGCGATCAGGTGCGGGCGCCATTCTCCACGTGCACCGAAGTCACCCGCCACTCGACCCCTTCCAGCCGGAAGTGGATCGTCATCGGCGGCGCGCCCGACTGGGCGATGCGGGCGGCGAAGTGCGTCAGGCCATGGAAGCCGCCGCGGAAGGCGAGCGGCAGCACCGGCGCCGAGCTCGCGCCGTGCATCGCCGCGCAGAGACCCTCCGGCGTGATGATGCGATCGACCAGATGCTCGGCGACCCCCTGCACGAAGGACGCGCCGAAGGGCGGCAGCGCGCCCCGCTCGGCGACCGCGGTCACCTTCACGCCCGCGAAGTGTTCGGCCACGTCCTGCTTGAGTCCGGCGCGCAGGCTGTCCCAGTCGATCTCGGACTGCACCGCGTCGACATCCCCCGCCTCGAGATCACGGGAGACGCGGAACAACGCGAGATAGGGCGAGGTCGCATACGTCACGCCGAGCACCGCGGCAGCCGCGATCAACGCCTTACGGCCCATCATCTCCCCCGAAATCCCCCGCGACGGCCCGACCGGCCGCACCGCAACAGCGTTGCACTCGAACGGCCGCGCCGGGCAACTTCAATTCACATCGCAGGGACCGAGTCGCATGGAGGCCGCCCTGTGGCAAACCGGCAGCAATCCCCATCTGGCAGGGTGATGGACCTTTCCTTCACCGAGGACGAGATCGCCCGCTACTCCCGCCACATCCTGCTGCGGGAGGTCGGCGGCACCGGCCAAGCCAGGCTGCGCGCGGCGAAGGTGCTGATCGTCGGCGCCGGCGGGCTCGGCAGCCCGGCCGCGCTCTACCTCGCGGCCGCGGGTGTCGGCACGATCGGGATCGTCGATGACGACCGGGTCGAGCTTTCCAACCTGCAGCGCCAGGTCGCGCATGGCACTGCCGCACTCGGCGCCAGCAAGGCGGAATCGGCCGCCGCCGCCATGCGGGCGATCAATCCGGCGGTGAACGCGGTCGCCCATGCCGAGCGGCTCACGGCTGGGAACGCGCTCCACCTGATCGCCGACTACGATCTGCTGCTCGACGGCACCGACAATTTCGCCACGCGCTTCCTGGTCAACGATTCCTGCGTGCTGGCGCGGCGCACGCTGATTTCGGCCGCGGTGCTGCGCTTCGAGGGCCAGCTCTCGACCTTTCGCCCGCATCGGCCCGCGGAACACGGGCACGGGCCCTGCTACCGCTGTCTCTACCCCGAGCCGCCCCCGGCCGGAACGGTGCCGAGCTGCGCCGAGGCGGGCGTGCTCGGCGCCGTCACCGGCGTGATGGGCTGTCTGCAGGCCACCGAGGCGGTGAAGGAGATCATCGGCATCGGCGAGAGCCTGTCGGGCCGGCTCCTGATATGGGACGCGCTCGCCGCGCGGTTCCGCAGCATCGGCTTCCAGCGCGACCCCGCCTGCCCGGCCTGCGGCGACGGCGCGGTGTTCGCCGACCTCGCCCATCACCGCGATGTTGCCCCCGTCTGCGCCGCCTGAGCAACTTGGGCTCCTGCTGCTCTCCGGCGACCACGAGCGGGCGCACTACGCGTTCCTGGTCGCGACCGGCGCCGCGGCGCTCGGGCGGCGGGTCACGCTGTTCGCCACCAATGCGGGCTGCCACGCCCTGCTCGCCGACTGGTCGGGCCTCGCGGATGCCGGGCGCGAGGCACGCATCACCGAGGCCGGCGTCGCGGGGCTCGCGGCGCTGCGCGACGCGGCGGTCGAGCTCGGGATCGCACTCATCGCCTGCGAGGCCGGGCTGCGCATCACCGGCCTCGATCCCGCCGGGCTGATGCCGGGCGTCCGCGTCGCGGGCGTCGCGACCTTCCTCGACGCGACGCGCGGCGGTCAGCTCCTGACCCTCTAGCCTCCGATCGCCCCGACTGGAATCATGAGACCTGTGCGTGGAAGGCTTGTTGCCGTTGGTATCGGATGATTTGAGCCTGCGGCGACGGGGTTTGGGCCCGACCTGTCGCTCTTCT
The DNA here is from genome assembly GCA_963822815.1 of uncultured Alphaproteobacteria bacterium. Classification (GTDB taxonomy): domain Bacteria; phylum Pseudomonadota; class Alphaproteobacteria; order Acetobacterales; family Acetobacteraceae; genus CAWGJC01. Next base: position 329,230 of record CAWGJC010000003.1, on the reverse strand, counting down.
GGGTTACTGCCCGCGCTGCGGACAGACTCCGAGCATGGTTACGCATTTTGGGTGGCGAGCATCCTCCAGCTGCGGCGCAGGTTGTAGGCCATGGCAGCGAGGCGGACCTGCAATCCGGCTTTCGCCAAGCCCAGCCAGCGCATTCGCCGCAGGCCGTAGCTACGCTTCATGGTGCCGAACACCTTCTCGATCCGCGCCCGCACGCGCCGCACTTCCGCGTTGTGTGCCTTCAGCCGCGCGAGTGCATCCGCGCCGCCCCAGGTTCCTGTGTGCACGACCCGCGGCGTCCCGCCACGGGCCCGGATGATCGCCTCCGGCCTGTTCCCGGCATAGGCGCTGTCACCATAGGTTTCGCCGGGTGCTTCAGGCAGCGTGGCATCGAGTTCCGCCGCGTCGTGCACGTTGGCTGTGGTGACCGCAACACCACGGATCAGACCAGCTTCCTGATCCGTCGTCACATGCGCCTTGTAGCCGTGCACGGGCTTGCGCCGGCGATGGCCGGCCCATCTCGCGTCCGCGTCGTGCGCGATGCTGGCTGACGGAAGCAAAGTCGCGTCCACCAGAGTGCCGGTCCGCACCACCAGGCCACACGCATCAAGCTGACATGTCACCAGTTCGAACAGCACCCGGTCCAGTCCGCGGCGCACCAACTCGGCGCGGAAGCGAACGAAAGCGGTACGCTCGGGTGTCGGCTCGTGGCTGGCGAAGCCGCAGAACCGGCGGAAGCTCGCCCGATCATCCAGCGCTTCCGCCAGGCGCACGTCCGACAGGTCGTGCCATGTCGCGAGCAGCAGGGCACGGAACAATGCCAATGGCGGCCAACCGGGCTCTCCCTTGGCCGACGCCGAGATGTCGGCGAGCACGCGATCCAGTGCAAGCCAATCGACCAGACCCGCAATTTCGTCGAGCCATGCTCCGCCACGTGATTGCGACCTGCTCAGTCCCAACTGCTCCTGGCCAATCTGTCGCCGTGCCATATCGCTAACCTACCGCTCGAGATGGCAGCCAATCAGACCGTCTCGCGCCGGATCAAACCTTCCGCGCACAGGTCTCATCATACCACCCGCCCTATGTGATGACCGCTTTTGCCCAGCTTTGCTCGGTGATTGATCGTATGCGCTCGGCGGCAGCGGTAAAGGCGTTGCAGGCCTCGCAACAGGCGTCCACGATGACGTCGTAGGTTTCGAAGACGCGGTTCGCCAGATGGTTCTGACGGAGGAATTGCCAGATGTTCTTGACCGGATTGAGTTCGGGCGAGTAGCGCGGCAACGATAGCAGACTGAGGTTGTGGGGAAGTTGCAGCCTGCCGCCGAGCGGGTGCCAGCCAGCGCCATCGAGGGTCACGACGGCATGTGCGCCCGGTGCGACGCAGCGGCTGATCTCGGCAAGGTGGAGGTTCATGGCGTCGGTATTGATCTCGGGCAGCACCAGCGCGGCGCCGATGCCGCGCGCAGGACAGACGGCGCCGAACAGATCATGAGACCTGTGCGTGGAAGGCTTGTTGCCGTTGGTATCGGATGATTTGAGCCTGCGGCGACGGGGTTTGGGCCCGACCTGTCGCTCTTCTGGGTTACTGCCCGCGCTGCGGACAAACTCCGAGCATGGTTACGCATTTTGGGTGGCGAGCATCCTCCAGCTGCGGCGCAGGTTGTAGGCCATGGCAGCGAGGCGGACCTGCAATCCGGCTTTCGCCAAGCCCAGCCAGCGCATTCGCCGCAGGCCGTAGCTACGCTTCATGGTGCCGAACACCTTCTCGATCCGCGCCCGCACGCGCCGCACTTCCGCGTTGTGTGCCTTCAGCCGCGCGAGTGCATCCGCGCCGCCCCAGGTTCCTGTGTGCACGACCCGCGGCGTCCCGCCACGGGCCCGGATGATCGCCTCCGGCCTGTTCCCGGCATAGGCGCTGTCACCATAGGTTTCGCCGGGTGCTTCAGGCAGCGTGGCATCGAGTTCCGCCGCGTCGTGCACGTTGGCTGTGGTGACCGCAACACCACGGATCAGACCAGCTTCCTGATCCGTCGTCACATGCGCCTTGTAGCCGTGCACGGGCTTGCGCCGGCGATGGCCGGCCCATCTCGCGTCCGCGTCGTGCGCGATGCTGGCTGACGGAAGCAAAGTCGCGTCCACCAGAGTGCCGGTCCGCACCACCAGGCCACACGCATCAAGCTGACATGTCACCAGTTCGAACAGCACCCGGTCCAGTCCGCGGCGCACCAACTCGGCGCGGAAGCGAACGAAAGCGGTACGCTCGGGTGTCGGCTCGTGGCTGGCGAAGCCGCAGAACCGGCGGAAGCTCGCCCGATCATCCAGCGCTTCCGCCAGGCGCACGTCCGACAGGTCGTGCCATGTCGCGAGCAGCAGGGCACGGAACAATGCCAATGGCGGCCAACCGGGCTCTCCCTTGGCCGACGCCGAGATGTCGGCGAGCACGCGATCCAGTGCAAGCCAATCGACCAGACCCGCAATTTCGTCGAGCCATGCTCCGCCACGTGATTGCGACCTGCTCAGTCCCAACTGCTCCTGGCCAATCTGTCGCCGTGCCATATCGCTAACCTACCGCTCGAGATGGCAGCCAATCAGACCGTCTCGCGCCGGATCAAACCTTCCGCGCACAGGTCTCATCATACCAAGGCTCGTTGATCAGGACTCGCGGGGCTTGCACGGCTCGGAGCGGTTTTGATTCAAGGCTGGGGAGCCGAGGAGTTCCGCCATGCCGATCGCGTTCTGCGAGCTGATTTCGACGCGGCGCAGCTGCGGCTTTGGGCGCGGCAGAGCGAGGATGCCGACCAGGTCCGTCGCTTGCTGGCCCTGGCCGCAATCTACGATGGGGCGACCCGGACTGAGGCGGCGACCATCGGCGGCGTGACGCTGCAAGTGGTGCGCGATTGGGTGCTGCGGTTCAATGAGCGCGGCCCGGATGGGCTGATAGACCGCAAGGCGCCGGGCAAGCCGCCTCTCCTGAACAAGGCGCATCGGGCGGCATTGGCCGCGGTGATCGAGAGCGGGCCGATACCGGCCGCGCACAGCGTGGTTCGGTGGCGGATCATCGACCTCTGCCAGTGGATCTGGGACGAGTTCGCAGTCAGCGTGTCCAAGCAGACGCTCGGCCGCGAGCTGCGTGCGATGGGGTATCGCAAGCTATCCGCTCGACCGCGCCATCACGCCCAGGCCGCAGGCGCGATCGAGGCTTTGAAAAAAACTTCTCGGCCACGCTGGCGGCGGTCGCGCACCAGCATGGCCTCGATCCCGGCGACGTAGAGGTCTGGTTCGGCGACGGTTTGAGCTCCGCAGGAGATCAACCGGATCGGGCAGAAAAACAAGACCACGCGGCGCTGGGCCAAGCGGGGCACGCGGCCCAGCGCGCCGCGAGACCAGCGCACCGCGTCCACCTACATCTTCGGCGCCATCTGCCCCCGGGAGGGCAAGGCGGTCGGCCCGATCCTGCCCTGGTGCAACACCGAGGCGATGGACCTACATCTCGCGGCCATCTCGGCTGACGTCGCACCTGGCCGTCACGCCGTGCTGCTGGTCGACCAGGCCGGCTGGCACCTCTCGGCGCGGCTCGCCGTGCCGGACAACATCACCATCGTGCCGCTGCCGGCGAAGTGCCCCGAGTTGAACCCGCAGGAAAATGTCTGGCAGTTCATGCGTGACAACTGGCTGTCGAACCGCGTGTTCGCATCCTACGATGCCATCGTCGATCACTGCTGCTTGGCGTGGAACAAGCTCGTCGACCAGCCCTGACGCCTCATGTCGATCGGGCTACGAGATTGGGCAACAGGTTTCGCTCAGTGAGTCCTGGTATAAGCCCACTCATAGCGCTGAAGTTGCCCCGTTTTCGTGGACAGTTTCGGGGCTTGGTCGGCAGCAACTCGGCTTGCATGTCTTGCTCGTAGCGGATGGGCGATCGATAGTTCAATGCAGAGTGCAGGCGGACAGGATTATACCAGCCCTCGATGAAGCTGAAGCAGGCGACGCGCGCCTCGGCTTGCGAGACGAACCGCCGGCGATCCAGCAGCTCGCATTCGAGCGTGGCGAAGAAGCTTTCACACATGGCGTTATCGTAGGCGTCGCCGACCGAGCCCATCGATGGCCGGACGCCCGCTTCCTTGCAGCGATTGCCAAACGCCAGAGACGTGTATTGCGAGCCCTGGTCGCTATGGTGAATGACGTCGCCAACCGGACGGCGCTGACCGACCGCCATCTCGAGTGCGTCGATGACCAGCTCGGCCCGTAGATGGTTGGCCATCGACCAGCCGACGATCTTGCGGCTCCAGGCATCGAGAACCACGGCAAGGAACAAGAACCCGGCCGTCGTCGGCACGAAGGTGATGTCGGCAACCCAGAGCTGATCAGGACCATCGGCGGTGAAGTTGCGGACCACGAGATCGGGCGCGGGACGAACCCCCTTGTCGCGCCGGGTCGTGATCGGTCCACGCCGCCGGCGACTGGCACCGACCAGTCCCGCGTCCCGCATCAAGCGGGCGATGCGCTTGCGTCCATAACTTTCCCCATCAGCCCGAAGCTCAGCGTGCACGCGAGGTGCGCCGTAAGTCTCGCGTGAGATCGCGTGCACCGTCCGGATCCGCTTCAACAGCGCGGCGTCAGCGTGTGCATGGCTCGAGGCAGGACGCCTCAGCCAAGCATAGAAGCCGGCCTTCGACACGCCAAGAACGCGCGCCATGACGCTGACGGGAAAATCGGCCTGGTTCGCGCTCATGAACCGGAAGATCCGGACGGCACGGCGCCCTCAATCTGCTCCGCAGCTTGAGCGCGGGCAAACCAGGCCGCCGCTCGAGAAAGGCTTGAGCCGCAAAGCGGATCAAGGCGCTCCACCCGCAACTGCTTGTTCTCGCGCCGCAACCGAGCCAATTCCTCGCGCTCGTCGTCCGTGATCGCCGGCGCGGCCGACACCGGCTTCTTTGCTCCTCCGCTATCCTGACGATCGGCCTGAATGACCCAGTTGCGGATCGCCTGTGCAGAGGGCTCGAACTCTCGCGCCAGATCAGACGGATCGCGGCCGGAACGCACCAGATCAACCATCTGGCGGCGAAACTCAGGTGAGTATGGGGGGCGGGTTTTCGGCATGAGGACACCTTTCGCGAAAGCAGGCGGGGTGTCCACCAAACCGGGGCAACTTCAACTTCAGCGGCGACCAGCGCGGCGAAATCTTTTTGTGTGCTTCCTGCGCAGCGACATCCTGCTCAGGATGGCGCGGACGCACCGAGACATGCGCAAAGTTCAGCCGTGCCAACAGCTTGCCCACCGTGCGCTCGTGCAATTGCACACCGAACTCCCGCGCGATCTCATCGCGCAGATCGATGCAACGCCAGCGAACGACCTTATGCTCCGGTGTCGGTCCTCGACGCACCCACGCCGCTATCGTCGCCTCCTGTTCAGGCGTGAGCTTGCGCGGCGGCCGGCCGCGCTCGGGCGCGTTGTGAAGACCGGCAAGCGCGCTCTCATTGTAGCGATGAACCCAATCGCGCAGCGTTTGCCGGTCCATCCCCGCCACACGCGCCGCGTCGCCCCGGCTGTGGCCTTCCGTCACCAGGGCAAGTCCAAGCATCCGACGCGCCGCTGCCGCGTCCTTGCCTGCGCCCAGCCGCGGCACAAAGACCCGCCGCATCCAGGTCCGTCCGCGTGATCGCCACCGTCATCTCCACCTCCTCGCCACGCAAAAAGATGAATCAGACCCCCCGAGCCGACCAAACTCACATTCGAGTCACCTCAACCGGCGCCCGGTATCACTCGCCGAGGCAATGATCGTGGCATCGACGAGCGTGCCCGTCTTCACCTTGATCGCGCGGGCTTTCAGCTCGGCGGTGATCATCTCGAACAGGTGGCGATCGAGGCCATGTGCGATCAGTTCGCGGCGGAAGCGGACAAAGGCGGTGCGTTCCGGCGTCGCCTCGCTGCGCGAGAACCCACAGAAGCGCCGGAACGAGGCACGATCGTCGAGCGCAGCGGCGAGTTTGACATCTGATGATCATGCCAGACCGCCAACAGAAGCGCCTTGAACATGGCCAACGGGGGCCAGGCTGGTTCACCCTTGCTCGCCGGATAAAGTGGCTGCAGCAGCGTTTCGACCCGTCGCCAATCAACCAGCGCGGAAAGCTGCTCCAGCATTGTCGCAAATCGCGACGGTGCCACCACGTCCAGACTTTCCTGGCCAATCAACCGATATGCCATGGCGCGATCTTCCGTGCGGAAACGCCACCGAATCAGCTATCTTACAATTCGCCAATGCCCATCCCCGCACAGGTCTCCACGATCTGGCGCATCATCCATAGCCAAGTCGCTTCCATAACGCAGGCCCGCGCGGTATGCTGGGCGCGGATGGTCGGACTCTACATAGGTCTTCCGGCGAGGCTTCGAACACCTGTTCGGATCACACCTCTCGCGGCCATCCACCCCCTCAATTCATCCGTTCCGCATGGATTCCGAAATGACCTCTCAGCACCATAGAGACGGCAATCGCTGCAATCAAGATTGAGAGGTGGGGCGCCTTCAGGATCGGGGGAAGGGCAATGCGCTCGATCAGCATACCGAGACAGCCAACCGCGACCATGCCGAATACGGTCGGCAGAAGGATACCGGCCCAACCGGAGCCGCGATGAGGTGCACCACGCCAAGGAGGCCGGCGGACGCTCCCGTCATATAAATGGCACCGTGAGCAAAGTTGAGCCCCTTGATGATCTCGTAGCTTATCATGTAACCGAGGGCGACGGGCGCGTAAACGAGCCCAGGATAAGTCCGTTCGCGAGCTGCTGCACCAGGATGGCGGTCAGAACTCGATGATGGTCCGAAACGGCAGACCCGCCGCTCAGGACCTTCGCTCATCAAATCGCGGCCCGGTAGAGCGTCCACTTCCCACCCTTGCCGACGAGCACGACAAAGTTGCTACGATTAAGCGTGTTCCTTTGTGTAAAAGTGATCGGTCCGGAAATGCCTTCCCAGCCTTTGGTCGCCTTCAGCGCCGCAATGACCTTGACCTTGTCGGTCGAACCGGCGCGATGAATCGCGTCCGCAAGCAGGTCCATACCGTCGTAAGTGAGCGCGGAATAAGATCCGGGTTCCTGACGAAACTTCTTCTTGTAACTTGCGGAAAAGGTCTTGGCATTCGGCAGCTCATCAACCGTCGCGTTGGAGAGGAGATAAACCCCCTTGGCGGATTTCCCTGCGATCTCGAATATCCTGGGTGAATTGTTTCCATCGCTGAGCAGGATGACACCACGATAGCCGGCATGCCGAAGTTGTTCGATGAACAGTGCTCCATCGTCATAATACGCGGTCCAAAATACGGCGTCCGGCTTCTCTGCCTTCAGACGCGTCACGAGCGACGAGAAATCCTGCTCGCCCTTGTTGACGACCTCAGTTGCTACCACCTGCCCGCCATCCTTCGGCCACATGTCCCCCATGATGTTCGCCAGATCCGCAGAGTACGCGTCTCCCTCGTCCACCACCGCGAGTCGCCTAGCTTTCTTCGACCTTAATAAGGCGACCGCGGTCTTGACCTGATTGTCGGCGGTGCTGTTGATGAGGAAGGCGTTGCCCGGATCGGCATCAATGAGCTTCGTGGAATTCGCCGCTGTGATCACGAACGGGAGACCCGCATCGCCGAAGACCTTGAGAGTCGGAAGCGTCGCGCCCGAGCAAAAGCCGCCGATCACCCCCGTCACATCTTGGGAGACTATCTTGTTGGCCGCCGTCACTGCCTGCTGGGGATCGCACGCATCGTCCTGGACCATGAGAACGATCCTGTCGCCGAGCTCCCCACCCCTGGCATTGATCTGGTCGACCGCGAGTTGCGCTGCGTTCGCCATATCCTTTCCATTCGCAGCCTGGAAACCCGTTGTCGGCACAAGCACACCCACTTTGATATCCGCGGCGGCGGCCATCCCGCCTGACAGCACGGTGCAGACGGCCAATGCGACAACGCCCGAAACGAACCCCTGTGGCATCATCTCTTGACTCCCCGAATTCGGAATAGGAGCAGTTGCCGGGTCAAGTGAGCCTAGGGAAACTGCCGCGGCGGATACGCTTGCGGGTCAGTGCCGAGAAGAAATTCTCGACCGCGTTCAGCCACGACCCGGAGGTCGGAGTGAAATGGAACGTCCAGCGCGGATGCCGCGCCAACCATTCCTTGACCTTGGGGTGTTTGTGGGCGGCGTAGTTATCGATCACCGCTTCGATCAGCTTGCCGGCCGGGACGTCACGCTCGACGGCGTTGAGGAAGCGGATGAATTCCTCGTGCCGATGCCGCTGCATGCAGCGTCCGATCACCGTGCCGTCGAGCACATTGAGGGCGGCGAACAGCGTCGTGGTGCCGTGGCGTTTGTAGTCGTGCGTCATGGTGCCGCAGCGGCCGGGTTTCAGAGGCAGCCCCGGCTGGGTGCGGTCAAGCGCCTGGATCTGGCTCTTCTCGTCGATCGACAGCACCACAGCGTGCGCCGGCGGATCAACGTAGAGCCCGACGATGTCGACGAGTTTGTCGGCGAACTGCGGGTCACGCGACCGCTTGGATACGATGCCCAGCCGCCGTCAAATCGGCCCCTGGCGCAACCCGGCTTCCTGCAGGAGAGGGAGTACCTCTGCGAGAAAATAGGGAAGCTCGCTCCGGAAATTGCAGAACGAAACGGTTGTGCCGGCAAATCCTGCCTGGCTCATCCTGACCAATTCTTCCGCGATACGTCGAGGAGTGCCGATCAGCGGATAGGTACCCCCTCCCCCGGCGAATCGCTTCCGATGCAGACTGTAGGTCTCTGGGTCATGCGACGAGGAGTGCTTCTCCTTCGCCGCCATGTAAAGGTCGACACTTGCGCCGTCTTCCATCGCGACTGCGTAGTATCCGTAGAAGTCCTCCGCTTCCTCTTGTGTCGGACGGCAGACCACATGGCACGTGGTATAGACGCCCACTGTCCGCCCCGCTGCGGCGGAGCGCTCCAGCATGTCGTCGATATGTGCCCGGCCGGCTTCGATTGAGTTGAATGTTGTGAACAGGAAGTCCGCCGCTCTCGCAGCGAAGGCACGTCCCACCGGCGAGAACGCAGCATTCAGTGTGACCGGCCGAGGTCGCTGCAAGGGCAGCGGCAGGCCGGAGACGCTTCGCAACGTATAGAACCTGCCGTTGTAGTCGAAGGGAGGGCGGCCCGCATGCAGGCCTTCCAGCACCTCAACCCATTCCAACCCCTGCGCGTAACGATCCTCCACCATTGGCAGGCCAAAAAGCGCAAACTCCTCCGGATTCCAGCCGCAGACGATATTCAGCCCGGCGCGCCCACCGGTGGCGCGATCGATTGTCGCCAACGCCTTCGCGGCGAAGACCGGATGCACCATCGGCACATGCACCGTCGAGAACAGCGCGATGTTGCGGGTGAGCCCGGCCAGCGCGGCCGCGAAGGTGAGCGTCTCGTAACTCCATTCGCGGCTATTCATCTCGCCTCCAAAGCCTTTCCACCGCGCGATCGGCAGGAAGAACTCGAGACCGGCCCGGTCCGCCATCTGCGCAACGGCGACCACGTCCTCCCATTGCGCGGTCCACCGTTCGCGCGCACGTGTCACCGTTAACCCGCCATCGGCGTTGGCTGCGAAAACACCGAGCTTAAACCTGTTTGGTCCGTACATCGGGTTGACGCGCCTCGCCGTCGCCCCGATCGCAACATCCCCCGCCACCATCCCTCCCACCTTGCTGGTTGGCATTTACTTCGGATATGAATGGTTGACTAGTCAAGGAATTCGGTGCGGGTCATGCGAATCGTATGCGTCGGGGGTGGGCCCGCCGGGCTCTATTTCGCCCTGCTGATGAAGCGACGCGACTCCACTCATCGCGTCAGTGTCATAGAGCGCAACCGCCCCTATGACACTTTCGGCTGGGGAGTGGTCTTCTCCGACGCCACCCTCGCCAATCTCAAAGGCGGCGATCCGGAGACCGAGGCAAGGATTGCCGACAATTTCGCGCATTGGGACGCTATCGACGTCCACTTCAATGGAAAGGTGATCCGTTCCGGTGGGCACGGATTTTGCGGGATCGAGCGAAAGCGCCTACTCAACATCCTCCAGGCTCGCGCCGAAAGTCTTGGCGTCGAGCTGGTTTTCGAGCGTGAGGTTCAGGACCTCAAGGAATTCGCCGATGCCGACCTTGTCGTTGTCGCCGACGGGGCGAACAGCCTCAACCGAGCACGGCTTGCGGACCATTTTCAGCCCTCGATCGAACTGCGGAAGAACAAGTTCATCTGGCTCGGCACCCGGAAGGTGTTCGAGACGTTCACCTTCATCTTCGTGCCCACCGAGTGGGGCTGGTTCCAAGCCCATGCCTACCGATTTAACGCGGACACATCGACCTTCATCGTCGAGACGCGCGAGGAGGTCTGGCGAGCCGCAGGTCTGGAGTCGGCGGACTCCCAGTCCTCCGTCGCCTTCTGCGAAACCTTGTTCGCTCCGTGGCTGGATGGCAATCGCCTGATGACGAATGCACGTCACTTGCGCGGCTCGCAGTGGATAAACTTCAACAGGGTGTCGAATGCCCGCTGGGTCAAGGACAATATCGTTCTCATGGGGGATGCGGCTCACACTGCGCATTTCTCCATCGGATCTGGCACCAAGCTCGCTCTCGAGGACGCCATCGCGCTCACGAGGGCTTTTGATAGACACGGAAATGACATGCCGAATGCACTCCTTGCTTATGAAGCGGAGCGTCGGGTCGAGGTCTTAAAAATCCAATCTGCGGCGCGTAACTCCACGGAGTGGTTTGAAAACGTTGGCCGCTATGCCAATCTCGAACCTCAGCAGTTCACCTACAGCCTTCTGACACGCAGCCAGCGCGTGAGTCACGAGAATCTGCGCTTACGCGACCGGGGTTACCTGGAGGAGATGGAGAGTTGGCTAGCGGCGCGTTGCAGTGGCAGCGTTTTGAACGCACCGGTGCCGCCGATGTTCCTGCCCTTCAGGTTGCGTGACATGGAGCTCGCCAATCGCATTGTCGTCTCGCCGATGGCGACCTACAGCGCAACAGATGGCGAGCCAAACGACTTTCACCTTGTGCATCTGGGCGCGCGTGCCCTTGGTGGCGCGGGCCTTGTCTTCACCGAAATGACCTGCGTCACCCCGCAGGGTCGGATCACACCCGGCTGCACGGGGCTGTACACCCATCGGCACATGCATGCATGGAAGCGCATAGTTGATTTCGTTCATCGGCAAACCCAGGCCCAAATATGCCTGCAGCTCGGCCACTCCGGACCGAAGGGCTCCACCAAGGTCGGTTGGGAGGGCATGGACGAACCACTGGATCATGCCAATTGGGAACTCCTGGCACCTTCGTCGCTGCCGTGGAGCCCACGTAATGCGCGCCCGCGCAGCATGACCCGCGCAGACATGGACGCAGTCCGCGACGCCTTTGTCGCAGCGACCCGGCGTGGTGAGCAGGCGGGGTTTGACATGCTCGAGCTCCATGCCGCGCATGGTTACCTGCTTTCTGCTTTCATCTCTCCACTCAGCAATCATCGAACTGACGAGTACGGTGGTAGTCTAACCGATCGGCTTCGGTTCCCGCTCGAGGTGTTCTCCGCAATGCGCGCAGCTTGGCCACCGGGAAAGCCAATGTCGGTCCGGATCTCGGCCGCCGACTGGGTTGATGGAGGGATCATGGGCGACGACGCCGTGGAGATCGCGCGCGCGTTCAAAGGAGCAGGAGCCGACCTGATCGATGTCTCGGCTGGTCAGACGTCCATTGACGCCAGGCCCGTCTATGGCCGGATGTTCCAGACGCCGTTCTCCGACCGAATTCGCAATGAGGTAAACATCGCGACGATGGCGGTCGGCAACATTACCGAGCCTGACCATCTTAACTCAATCATTGCGGCTGGCCGTGCGGATCTCTGCGCGCTTGCGCGGCCGCATCTTTCCGACCCAAATTTCACGTTGCGCGCGGCGGCTGCGCTCGGTTATGCGGCACAACCCTGGCCCAAGCCGTACCTCGCCGGCAAGGCGCAGCTCGAACGGTCACTCCGCCGGGGCGACGCCGAGATGGCGATCATGATATGAGTGAGCCGTTGCGAGGAAGATATGCGCTGGTTACGGGTGGAGCGAAGGGCATTGGTCGCGCAATCGCCGCGCGTCTCGCGGCCGACGGGGCCTCACTCGCGTTGATCGGGCGGGACGAGACAGCCCTGCGGGAAGCGGCCACCGCGCTTCGAGCACGGATTGCGGTGGTGGACGTGGCGGAACATGATGCGCTGACGTACGCAATTGAACAACTCGGTCCTATCGATATCCTTGTCAACAATGCCGGCACGGCGAACTCTCAGCCGTTCGTAAAGAGCGACGTTGCGGAATGGCTTGCGACGCTACAGGTCAATCTTGTCTCGGTGCTGACTGGTTGCCGGGTGGCTCTACCCGGCATGCTTGCGCGCGGGTGGGGGCGCATTATTAACGTCGCAAGCACAGCCGGGCTGAAAGGCTATGCTTACACGGTTGCCTATTGTGCCGCGAAGCACGGCGTGATCGGACTTACCCGCGCGCTTGCATTGGAGACGGCTGGGTCCGGGGTCACCGTCAACGCTGTCTGCCCAGGGTTCACCGACACGGCCCTGGTCGAGCGCGCTGCCGCGACGATTTCGGCGAAGACCGGTCAGGATGTCCGGCACGCGCGCGCTGCTCTGGCGCGCATGAATCCGCTCAATCGTCTGATTGCGCCGCAAGAGGTAGCGGAGGTCGTGGCCTATCTGTGCGGCGCGCATTCCGATCCGATCACCGGCCAATCGCTTGCGATCGCCGGCGGAGAAGTGATGTGACGTTGCGCTCGGATCCTCGCTCCAGTGACTTGGATGGTTATTCCCCGACGCACTTCCTTTGGCATGTCGATGGTCCGGTTGCGACAATTATGCTTAATCGGCCGGACCGAAAGAATCCCCTCACCTTCGAGAGTTATGCCGAGTTGCGCGAGACATTTCGAGCGCTCCTTTATGCCCGTGAGGTAAAGGCGGTTGTCATCGCGGGCGCAGACGGCAATTTTTGCTCAGGCGGCGACGTCTTCGAGATCATCGAACCGTTGACACACATGTCCATGCCGGAGTTGCTCGCTTTCACTCGCATGACCGGCGACCTCGTGCGAGCAATGCGTGCCTGTCCACAACCGATCCTTGCAGCAGTCGAGGGTATCTGCGCGGGAGCCGGCGCTATCCTCGCGATGGCATCGGATCTGCGATATGGGACGCCCGAAAGTCGCACCGCCTTTCTCTTCACACGTGTTGGTCTCGCCGGCTGCGATATGGGGGCCTGCTCGATATTGCCCAGGCTCATCGGACAGGGACGCGCTTCGGAACTGCTGCTGACCGGACGCTCCATGACCGGAGAGGAAGGAGCCCAGTGGGGATTTTTCAACGCGCTGAGTCCTGCCGGAACTGTGCTGTCGGAAGCGCGGGCCGCCGCACGACGGCTAGCCGAGGGACCGACCTTCGCACATGGGATTACCAAGGTGATGCTGCATCGCGAGTGGTCTATGGACATTGATACGGCGATCGAACAGGAGGCGCAGGCGCAGGCGATCTGCATGGCCACTCAGGATTTTCGCCGCGCCTTTGAAGCTTTTGCTGCGAAGCGGCAACCGGCTTTCCGAGGCGATTGATGATAGCGCCGGCTTTTCTCCAGTGGCCATTTTTCGCGGAGCGGCACCGTGCGCTGGCGGCGGCCGTGGAGGACTGGGCCGCGAAGCATCTCGTCGGCGCTGCGCATGAGGATCTGGACGGTACATGTCGTCGTCTCGCGCAACGAATGGGGGCTGCGGGACTTTTCGACCACGCGGTTCCGGAGGGCGGAGTAGCGGCAATCGATGTGCGCAGTATCTGCCTTTTGCGAGAAATTTTGGCGCGACACGACCCGCTGGCCGATTTCGTCTTTGCCATGCAGGGGCTCGGAACCGGCTCAATCCTACTACATGGCACCGATGCGCAGCGCGCGCGCTTCCTTCCCAAGGTGCGCATGGGAAGGTCTTTGGCGGCTTTCGCACTTTCGGAACCGGATGCGGGCTCCGACGTGGCGGCACTCGCAACGCGGGCGACGCGCACCGAGGGCGGCTGGAAGCTGAACGGCGAGAAGACCTGGATCTCGAATGGCGGGATTGCCGGACATTACGTTGTCTTTGCTCGCGCTGGCGACGAGCGCGGAACCCGGGATATCTCCGCCTTCATCGTGCCTGCCGATACACCGGGTCTTCACATTGCGGAGCGGATCGCAGTGATTGCTCCTCATCCGTTGGCGCGGTTGCGGTTCAAGGAGTGCACACTGCCGCATGATGCACTGCTTGGGGAACCCGGCGAGGGATTCAAAATTGCGATGCAGACGCTCGACATCTTTCGCCCGACGGTGGGCGCGGCAGCACTCGGCTTTGCCCGGCGCGCGCTCGATGAGGCGCTCTCCTGGGCGCAGACGCGGCCGATGTTTGGGCGAGTCCTTGCCGATCTTGAAACGACACAGGCCAGACTTGCCGAGATGGCGATCGCCATCGATGCCGCGGCATTGCTCGTCTACCGAGCCGCCTGGTTGCGCGACACCCAGGGTGGCCGAGTCACGCGAGAAGCGGCGATGGCGAAGCTCTATGCCACCGAAGCCGCGCAATCTGTCATCGACGGCTGCGTGCAGATTTTTGGCGGGCTTGGTGTCACCAGCGGGCATGTGGCGGAGAGACTCTATCGGGAGGTCCGCGCGCTGCGGATCTACGAAGGGGCCAGCGAAGTGCAAAAGCTCATCATCGCGCGCAACCTCCTGCAGGAGCACGCTGCGTGAGCGCGCAGATCATCCTGCATCCCCCGCAATGGCCCAGGCCGTCGGGATATGCCAATGGCATTCTCGCCGAGGGTGCGATCATCTGTCTGGGCGGGCAGATCGGCTGGAATGCCGAAGGACACTTCGCTGAGGGGCTCCCCGCGCAGGTGGAGCAGGCGTTGTCGAACATCGTTTGTGTCCTCACCGAGGCTACGGCAGCACCGACGGATATCGTCCGACTCGTTTGGTACGTCACCGACATGGCCTCCTATCGGAGCAATCTGAAGCCGATCGGAGACGCTTATCGCCGTGTTCTCGGCCGGCATTTCCCTGCGATGTCCGTCGTTGAGGTGAAGTCCTTGGTCGAGCCGGATGCACTCATCGAGATCGAGGCGACGGCCGTCAAACCGGGAGGCAGATCGTGACGCAGTCTGAAACCGCGGGGGTAATCCAGTACGGCCAGGGACTGAATGGTATCGCCTGGGACATTCTTGGCCAGACCTATGTTCCGATGCAGCACGGCGAATCATGCATGGCATGGCACGCGGTGTTTCCGCCCGGGACTTTCGTGCCACCGCACATCCACCCCACCCAGGATGAGTTCATCTACATTCTTGAGGGGGAGCTCGAGCTCATTCTCGACGGCAGGGATGCGGTGGCCCGGACCAATGATCTGATCAGGCTGATGCGCAACATTCCGCATGGAATCTTCAACAGGTCACAGACAAAGGTCTCCTGCCTGTTCTGGGTTACGCCGACAGGGCGCCTGTGGGAGCTGTTCGAGAAAATCCACAATGTGTCCGATCCGGCGGAGGTGGTGCGACTCGCCGAGCAGCACGAAGTCCATTTTCTGCCGCCGGCGAACTAAAGCATGACCGGTTCCCTTCCGGTCACCGGCCTGCTTTAGCGAATTGTTCGAGCGAGTGATTCACGTTTCAGGCCGACTCGGCCTGAAACGATCACGCGCTAGCTTCTCAGCGCGAATTTACCTGCTCGCGAGCAAACCCCGCCATCGAGGCATAGCCGCGCACGATCGCCTGCCGTTCCGCGAACGGGGCCACCGCCTCGATATCGTCGAAGCCGTCGGGTGCGCGCGATTCGACTATGTCAATGACACCCTCCGGTCCGCCCTTGCGGTTGTTGAGAACGATTTCCGAGGTCGATGACCGACGCTCGGCATCGTAAGCCAGGAGAGCGTCCGGAATGGCAACGCCCGAGACGAGGTGGCGTGCGAGCGCGCGCCCATCCAGCACCGCCTGGCTCGCCCCGTTCGAGCCCACCGGATACATCGGATGGGCAGCATCGCCGAGCAGCGTCACGCGCCCGAACGACCACCGCGGGAGAGGTTCGCGGTCGCAGCAAGGATATTCGTAGAAGGTGCCGCTCGCGCGGATCAGGGCCAGCGGATCGACGAAGCCGAGGCGGAAGCGATCCTGCACAAAGGGCAGTAGTTCCGCCATCTCGCCCGGACGGTTCCAGTCCTCCCGCCTCGGCGGCGGTGTGCTGCCGTCAGCGATGCGCGCCATCACCGCCCAGTTGGTGAGACGGAGGTCGGGCCGAGCGGGATCCGCGTGGATCGGGTAGAAGACGAATTTCGCGGCGTTCCCGCCGGAAATCACCATCGTCCGACCGTCCCGGTAAACTGGCCAGTCGGTCGCCCCGCGCCACAGCATGATGCCTGACCAGCGCGGCGGCCCCTCATCGGGATAGAAATGCGCCCGCACGACGGAATGAATGCCGTCGGCTCCGATCAATGCCGTCCCCTTAGCCTCGATCCTCGTGGCGGTGTCCCGGCTTTCGAACCAGGCCCTCACCAGGCCCTGACCCTCCTCGAACCTGATGAGACGACAACCGGTGTGAATTGCATCCGCGCCCAGGCGCTCGCGCACCGCGGCATGCAGCACGCCATGCAGCTTGCCACGGTGGATGGAGAATTGGGGGTCATCGTATCCGGCATCCGTGCCGCGCAGCTCCTGCCACACCGTTTGTCCGAAGCGATTGGCGTAGATGAGCTCGCGCGTGCGTATGCCAACCCGATCGAGCGCCGGAAGCAGGCCGAGCGCGGCAAGTTCCTTGATTGCGTGCGGCAGGGTGTTGATTCCGACGCCAAGTTCGCGCAACTCACGCACCTGCTCGAACACCTGGCAAGGAATCCCGGCCGCATGAAGCGACAGCGCGGTCACGAGCCCACCGATGCCGCCACCGATGATCAGGACGCTCATGGCCGCATTGAGCCCCTTCCCGTCCAGCATCGCAATACTTAGGCTTGAATCATGCCACGGGAGGGTGCGTTGGCTGAAATCCTCGCCTTCGACAGCTTCGCGCGCGACAATCTACCGCCTCCCGAGCAGATGCCTGATCTGCGGGTGCGCGAAGCCGGGCTCGACTATCCCGAACGGCTGAACGCGGTTTCCGAGCTTCTGGATTCGTGGCTCGAGCGCGGCCATGGCGCGCACCGTTGCATGGGCACGCCGGCCCTTTTCTGGAGTTACGCCGAGCTCGCCGAACGGGTCGACCGCATCGCCGACGTGCTGACCCGCCGTTTCGGGCTGATCCCCGGCAATCGCGTTCTTCTGCGGGCGCCCAACAATCCCCTGCTGGTCGCCGCCTACCTGGCGATAATCAAGGCCGGAGGCATCGCGGTCGCGACCATGCCGCTGCTACGAGCGCGCGAACTGGGCGTGGTGGTCCGCAAAGCCCGCATCGGCTTGGCACTCTGCGACCATCGGCTGCTTGACGAGCTCCGGGGCGTGGGCGAGCCGGACCTGCGCGTCATTCCGATGGGCGGTGATCGGCGGGACGATCTGCTCGCGCTGATGGGTCACGCGAATCCGCATTTCGCCGCTGCGCCGACGCGGGCCGACGATATCTGCATGATCGCCTTCACCTCCGGCACGACCGGAGAGCCGAAAGGAACGATGCATTACCACCGTGACCTGCTCGCAACCTGCGACACTTATGCAAGACACGTGCTGCGTGCGAATATGGACGATCTTTTCGTGGGCACGCCGCCGATCGCCTTCACCTTCGGGCTGGGCGGCCTGGTTCTCTTCCCGCTTCGTGCGGGTGCCGCCACCCTGCTGATCGAGCAGCCCGGGCCGGATGCGATGCTCGACCTGATTCGCAGCCATCGTGCGACTGCCTGCTTCACGGCGCCCACCGCCTACCGAGCCTTGCTCGGCCGGATGGCCCCCGGGGATGTCGCCTCGCTACGCCTTTGCGTCTCGGCCGGCGAGCCGCTGTCGAAAGCGACGTTCGAAGCATGGCGGGAGGCGACCGGCATCACCATCCTCGACGGCCTCGGCTCGACCGAGATGCTGCACGTCTTCATCGGCGCGCCGGTAGAGGCGGTCAGGCCCGGTGCGACCGGCCTTCCCGTCCCCGGATACGAAGCCAAGCTCGTCGACGATGACGGGCGCGACCTGCCGCGCCAGTCGACCGGACGGCTCGCCGTCCGCGGTCCGACCGGCTGCCGCTACCTCGCCGATCCACGCCAGACGAACTATGTGCGCGATGGCTGGAACTTCACCGGAGACGTGTATCGGCAGGACGAGGACGGTTATTTCTGGTTCCAGGCACGGGCGGACGACATCATCCTGTCTGCGGGATACAACATCGCCGGGCCGGAGGTGGAAGCGGCGCTGCTTACGCATCCCGACGTGCTGGAATGCGCGGTGGTCGGATCACCGGATGCCGAGCGCGGCAACATCGTCAAGGCCTACGTTGTGCTGCGCGATCCGGCGCTCGCCGCACCGGCGATGGCACAGGCCCTGCAGGAGCACGTGAAGGCCGAGATCGCGCCGTACAAATACCCGCGCGCCATAGTCTTCAAGGAAAAGCTGCCGCGCACCGAGTCCGGCAAGCTGCAGCGGTTTCAGTTGCGGCAGCTCGATGCTTCGACCCGAACGGATTAACAAGCGAGCGTCAGGCCGCGGCCTGGTGGGGAACCCCCTTCTCCTTCAGAAGCGCCTCGAGCTCGCCGTTCTGGAACATTTCGGTTACAATGTCGCAGCCGCCGACGAACTCACCCTTAACGTAGAGCTGGGGGATGGTCGGCCAGCTCGAGAACTCCTTGATCCCCTCGCGGAGGCCCATGTCCTCGAGCACGTTCGCGGTCTTGAACGGCACGTTCAGGTGGCTCAGGATCTGCACCACGCGAGCGGAAAATCCGCATTGCGGGAACATCGCCGTGCCTTTCATGTAGAGCATCACCGGATTGTCCGTGATCTCCTGCTGGATTCGGTCGTGCGCCGGGTCGGCCATCATCTATGCTCCTCTGTCACTCGGGTGCGCTCGTCTGCAGTGCGAGGGCGTGCAATTCCCCGCCCATCCGGCCGCGCAGGGCGGCATAGACGATCTGGTGCTGCTGCACGCGCGATCGGCCGCGAAAGGCTTCGCTGACGATCCGTGCGGCGTAGTGGTCGCCATCTCCGGCAAGGTCCTCGATGCTGACGGTCGCATCCGGCAGCGCGGCCTTGATCAGCGCCTCGATCTCGCTCACCGCCATCGCCATCGGGTCTCAGTTCCCCATCCAAGCCGGGAAGAAGCGCTCATGCGCCTCGCGCAGCTCCGCGAGCGATATGGCGACGGCCCCCGAAACTGTCAAATCGCTTCCACCAGTGCTCCCGAGGCGACACACGGGGACCCCGGCCTGCTCCGCCGTCCCCAGGATCGCGGCGGCGTCGCGCGTCCCGATCAGATAGCGGCCCTGATCCTCACCGAACCACCAGCCATGCGGCGGCATGCCGTCCGGGGCGGCGAGTAGCTGGGCCCCGGTTCCACCGGCCAGCGCCATCTCCGCCGCCGCGACGAGCAGCCCGCCATCCGAGAGGTCGTGGCAGGCAGCGACGCGGCCCGCCAGGATCAATCTGCGCACGAAATCGCCATTGCGACGCTCGACGGCGAGGTCGACCGGCGGCGGCGGCCCCTCCTCCCGGCCCATCACCTCCCGCAACCAGAGCGATTGGCCGAGCCAACCCACCGAAGCCCCGATCAGGAGTAGATCGAGGCCCGGACCCAGCGCCATCCCGACCGCCTGGGCAGCATCGTCCAACAGACCGACGCCACCGATCGCCGGAGTCGGAAGCACGGGAACGCCCCGGGTCTCGTTGTAGAGTGATACATTGCCCGACACGATGGGAAAGTTTAGCACCGTACAGGCCGCCGCCATGCCGGTGATTGCCGCCGCGAACTGGCCCATGATCCGGGGCTTCTCGGGATTGCCGAAATTCAGGTTGTCGGTGAGCGCGAGCGGACGCGCCCCGACCGCGGTCAGGTTGCGCCAGGCCTCCGCGACCGCCTGCTTGCCGCCCTCCTCCGGGTCGGCCGCGCAGTAGCGTGGCGTGCAGTCGGTGGTGAGGGCCAAGGCCCGAGAGTGCCCGTCGATGCGGATCACCGCAGCGTCGGCGGCACCCGGCCGCCGGATCGTCTGGCCGCCGATCGTGCTGTCATACTGGTTCCAGACCCAGGCGCGGGAACAGAGATCGGGGCAAGCCACGAGTTGAAGCAGGCCGGCCCGGATGCCGATCGGATCGGCGACGAAGCCGAGCGGCCCCGGCCTCGGCGTCGCCTCGATCGGGCGATGGTAGAGCGGCGCCTGGTCGGCAAGCGGGGCGAGCGGAATGTCGGCCTCTACCCTGCCCTGGTGGCGCACGGTGATGCGGGCGGTCCCGGTGAGGCGGCCAACGACCGCGAAATCCAGCTCCCATTTCTCGAAAATCGCCCGCGCCAGCTCCGCGCGGTCGGGTCGGAGCACTATCAGCATGCGCTCCTGACTCTCGGACAGCATCATCTCATAGGCCGTCATGCCGGTCTCGCGCTGCGGCACTGCATCCAGGTCGAGCTCGATGCCGACGCCGCCCTTGCCGGCCATCTCCACCGAGGAGGAGGTGAGCCCGGCCGCGCCCATGTCCTGGATGGCGACGATCGCATCGGTCTGCATCAGTTCGAGACAGGCCTCGATCAGCAGCTTCTCGGTGAATGGGTCGCCGACCTGCACGGTGGGGCGCTTGGCCTCCGCGTCCTGGCCGAACTCGGCGCTCGCCATGGTGGCGCCGTGAATGCCGTCGCGCCCGGTCTTCGAGCCGACATAGACGACCGGGTTGCCCACACCCGCCGCGGCGCTCAGGAAGATGCGGTCCTTGCGCGCCACGCCGACGGTCATGGCATTGACCAGCGGATTGCCGTCGAAGGCCCGGTGGAAGTTGACCTCGCCCCCGACCGTGGGCACGCCGACGCAGTTGCCGTAGCCGCCGATACCCCGCACCACGCCATCGACGATCCGCCTGCGTGCCGGGTTGGTCCGGCCGACCGAAGCGGAGCGCGTTCAGATTGGCGATCGGCCGCGCCCCCATAGTGAAGACGTCGCGCATGATGCCACCCACGCCGGTGGCGGCGCCCTGGTAGGGCTCGATGAAGCTCGGATGGTTATGGCTTTCCATCTTGAACACGGCCGCGAGCCCGTCCCCGATATCGACCACGCCCGCATTCTCACCCGGCCCGTGGATCACCCAGGGCGCCGCGGTCGGCAGCATCCGGAGCCAGATCTTGGATGATTTGTAGGAGCAGTGCTCCGACCACATGACGCTGAACACGCCGAGCTCCGTGAGCGTCGGCGTCCGCCCCATGATGTCGAGCACCCGGGCATACTCATCGGCGCTGAGCCCGAATTCCCGGGCCAGCGCCTGGTTCACCTCACGCTGCATCAGGCGGCGAGGCTTTCGGCCAGCGAGGCGAAGAGCGGCTTGCCGTCGGTCCCGCCGCAGAGCGGATCCACCAGGTTCTCCGGATGCGGCATCAGCCCGAGCAGCCGGCGGTTCGGGCTCAGGATGCCGGCGATGTTGCGCTGGGAACCATTCGGATTGGCGGCGGCGGTCACCTCGCCCGCCGCCGTCGTGTAGCGGAGCGCAACGAGGCCCTCGCCTTCGAGTCGGTCGAGCGTCTCCGCATCGGCGAAGTAATTGCCATCGCCGTGCGCGAGCGGAGCGCGGAACACCTGGCCGAGCTGGTACTGGCAGGTAAACGCCGTGTCCGCACGCTCGACCCGCATGTGGCAGTCGCAGGCCAGGAAGCGGAGCCCCGCGTTGCGAAGCAGAGCTCCGGGCAGAAGCCCGGCCTCGGTCAGGATCTGGAACCCGTTGCAGACGCCGAGCACGTGGCCGCCGCGCGCCGCGTGGTCCCGCACCGCCCGCATCACCGGTGACTGCGCCGCCATCGCGCCGCAGCGCAGATAGTCACCGTAGCTGAAGCCGCCGGGCAGCACGACCAGATCAACATCGTCGAGATCGGTCTCGCGATGCCAGATCATGCGCGGCTTGCGGCCGGAGCTGCGCTCGAAGGCGATCGCGATATCCCGCTCGCGGTTGATGCCGGGAAACACGACGATCGCGGCGCGCATTACGCTAATCCTTCGATTGGGGCGAGTGATTCAGACCTCCCGCGACTTCGTCTCCGGTCATCACACGCTAGCAGGGATAGAAGGTGGCGAGAGCGGTGTAGACGAGATCGGCCCCGGTGCCTCTCGCGTCCTGCGGCGCGCGGGCCGCGTGCGACAGCACGGCGTTGATCAGGGCATTGCTGCCCGTCCCGGTCGCGAGGCAGGCCTGCCGGGGCAGCGAAGTGAAGCGCTGCAGCGCCGCCGAGGTATCCGTGGCACCGACCACGTAGGAAGCGCAGATCGTGCGATCCACTGGCGCGCTGGACTGGCACGCATCGAGAAGCTGCTGCCCGGTCATGAAGGCCGCCTGCGCCGGAGTGGCCAGCGCGGCGACCGCCAGGAGCAGGCCAAGCCTCACCGCAGACTCACCGCGTAGCTTTCGATCACGCTGTTCGCCAGCAGCCGGCGCGCCATGTCCTCGGCCTGCGCCCGGGCGCGCGCCGGGTCGGTCTCGGCGAGCTCGAGCTCGATCACCCGCCCTGCCCGCACCTCGCCCACGCCGGCGAATCCGAGCCCCTGCAGCGCCCGGCCGATCGCCTTCCCCTGCGGATCGAGAACCCCGTCCTTCAGCATGACGGTGACGATTGCCCTGATCGGGGCCTTCACCGCCCGACCGCCTTGATCACGTCGTCCGAGCCCTCGCGGATGCCGGATTCCGGCAGGATGCCGAGCCGCTTAGCGACCTCCTGATAGGCCTCTTCCACCTTGCCAAGGTCGCGACGGAAGCGGTCCTTGTCCATCTTCTCGTTGGTCTTCGCGTCCCACAACCGGCAGTTGTCGGGGCTGATCTCGTCCGCGAGAACGATCCGCATCTCCTCATTGTCCCAGAGCCGGCCGAACTCGAGCTTGAAATCGACCAGCGTGATCCCGACGCCGAGGAAAAGCCCGGTGAGGAAGTCGTTGATCCGCAGCGTGAGCGAGACGATGTCGTCCATGTCCTGGGTGCCGGCCCAGCCGAAGGCGGTTATGTGCTCCTCGGCCACCATCGGGTCGCCCAAGGCGTCGCTCTTGTAGAAATACTCGATGATGGACCGCGGCAGCCGGGTCCCCTCCGGGATCCCCAGCCGCTGCGAGAGGTTGCCGGCCGCAACGTTCCGCACCACCACCTCGAGCGGGATGATCTCGACCTCGCGGATCAGTTGCTCGCGCATGTTCAGGCGGCGGACGAAATGGGTCGGGATGCCAATATCAGCCAGGCGCTGCATCAGATACTCGCTGATGCGGTTGTTCAGAACGCCCTTTCCGGTGATCACGCCCTTCTTCTGGGCATTGAACGCGGTGGCGTCGTCCTTGAAATACTGCACGAGGGTTCCCGGCTCCGGACCCTCGAACAGGATCTTGGCCTTCCCCTCATAGAGCTGGCGGCGGCGGGCCATGGCGTCCTTCCCACACTTGCCCGGGGGCATATAGCAAGGCGAGGTCGGGTAGGCCACGGCCCTTCCCACTCTCCAGGATGGGCCATGCCGATCCTTCGGGTCAGCCCTGCTCCAGCAGGCCCCAGACGACCATGCAGGAGACGTCGAGCAGGAAGAGCCGCCAATGCGGCCGGCAATAGGCGGGATAGCGATCAGCAGCTGCACGGACCGTCCCTTTCGGGCTCAAAATCACCGCCGCAGCAGCGTGTCGCGGGCCTGGTTGATGCGGGTCGCGAGCCAGTCCGAGCCGCCATTGTCGGGATGCGCCCCGCGCATCAGCCGCAGGTGCGCTGCCTTGATCTCGGCCTCCGAGGCGCCCGACCTCAGCCCGAGCACCGCCAACGCCTCGTCCGGCGACATGCCGGAGCGACGCGGCGCCGGCCGCCGCGCGGTGCCACCATTCCCGGGAGCCGAACCCCGCCACCAGCTCCAGGCGAGCGGTCCGAACAGGACCAGCGTGCCGAGCGCTCCCGCGCCGCGACCGGTCAGCAGCAACAGCGTGCCGAGCGACAAACCGCCGAGCGCGGCGATCCAGAACAGCAACGACTTGATCGTGCTGATCCGCGCGCGGGAGAACCCCTCGCCCGCGCCGAGCAGCAGGAACAGGCAGGCGCCACCCAGCACCAGCCAAATGATCATTTTGCGGCCGCCTGGGCGCCGAGCCCGGCCAGCGCGCTGACATTGACGATGCCGCGTGCCGTCACGCTCGGCTCCAGCACGTGGATCGGCCTCGCGGTGCCGAGCAGCAGCGGCCCCACCGGCAGCCCGTCCGCCGCCGCCTTCAGCAGGGTGAAGGCGATGTTGGCCGCATCGAGAGTCGGCATCACCAGCAGGTTCGCGGTGCCGGAAAGCTGGCTGTCGGGCACCGCGCGGTCGCGGATCGCCTCGGAGAGCGCCGCGTCGGCGTGCATCTCGCCATCCACCTCGAGATCGGGAGCGCGATGGCGGATCAGCTTCAGCGCGTGCCGCATCTTGCGCGCGGTCGGCGAGTTGCTGGAGCCGAAGCTCGAATGCGAGACCAACGCCGCCTTCGGTGTTATGCCGAACCCACGCACCGCCTCGGCGGCGAGCATCGTCATCTCGGCGACCTGCTCGGCGGTGGGTTCCGGCACCATGTGGGTGTCGCAGATGAACAGCGCACCCGATTGCAGGATCAGCGAGGAGAGACCGTAGATCCGCTCGATGCCGGGGCGGCGGGGAATGATCGGGATCACGTATTCAATGTGGCGCCAGAAGGCGCCGGTGCCGCCAACCACCGCCGCCTCCGCGAGCCCGGCCTGCAGCAGCATGGACGCGGCGACGGTGCTGCGGTTGAACATGCGCCTGGCGGCGGCATCCGGCGGAATGCCGCGGCGGCCGACCAGGCGCTGATATGGCGCCTCCAGTGGGCCGAACACGGCGCGATCGACCTCCGGATCCAGCACGCGGAGCTCGGCATCCTCGCCCGCGCCGACCTTAAGCCGCAGCCCCATCGCCTGGACCTGGCCCGCGATGTCGTCGCGGGAGCCGATCAGGATCGGCCGCGCGATGTGATCATCCACTACCGTCTGCACCGCGCGCAGCACGCGCTCGTCCGAGCCATCCGCATAGACGATGCGTGCCGGCGCCTTGCGCGCCGCCTCGAAGACCGGGCGCATGAGCTGGCCGGAGCGGAACACGAAGCGCTCGAGCGTCGCGCGATAGACATCGAAATCGACGATCGGCCGCGTGGCGACACCGCTTTCCATTGCGGCGCGCGCGACGGCCGGCGCGATCTCCAGGATCAGTCGCGGGTCGAACGGCTTCGGAATGATGTAGTCGCGCCCGAAGATCGGGGCGTGGCCGCCATACGCGGTCACCACCGCCTCGCTCGCCTCCATCCGCGCAAGTGACGCGATCGCCTCGACCGCGGCGTGCTTCATCGGCTCGTTGATTTCGGTCCCGCCGACATCGAGCGCGCCCCGGAAGATGAACGGGAAGCACAGGACGTTGTTCACCTGGTTCGGGTAGTCGCTCCGCCCGGTGGCGACGATCGCATCGGGCCGGTGCTGATGCGCGAGTTCCGGGGTGATCTCCGGATCCGGATTGGCGAGCGCCATGATGAGCGGCTTCTCGGCGAAGCAGGTGAGGAATTCGGGCCTTAACACGTTGGGTGCGGAGAGGCCCAGGAACACGTCGGTACCGGGCAACGCTTCGGCGAGCGTGCGCGCCGTGGTCTCGCGGGCGTAGCGCGCCATGTTGGGCGACATGTTCGCATTACGGCCGGCGTACACGACGCCCTCGATGTCGGTGAGCGTCACGTTCTCGACGCGAAGCCCAAGACTCACCAGCAGATCCACTGTCGCGAGCGCGGCGGCGCCAGCGCCGGAGGTGACGAGCTTCACCTCATCGAGCCGCTTGCCCTGCAGCAGCAGACCGTTGCGGATCGCGGCGGCGACGATGATCGCGGTGCCGTGCTGGTCGTCGTGGAAAACGGGGATGCCCATGCGCCGGCGGAGCGCCTGCTCGATCGCGAAGCATTCCGGCGCCTTGATGTCCTCGAGGTTGATCGCGCCGAAAGTCGGCTCGAGCGCGGCGACGACCTCGACGAAGCGCTCGGGCTCGGCGGCGTCGACCTCGATGTCGAACACGTCGATGCCGGCGAATTTCTTGAACAGGACCGCCTTGCCCTCCATCACCGGCTTGCCGGCCAGCGCGCCGATATTGCCGAGGCCGAGGACCGCGGTGCCGTTCGAGATCACCGCCACCAGGTTGCCGCGCGCGGTGTAGTCGCGGGCGCTCGCGGGATCGTCGCGGATCGCGAGGCAGGCGGCGGCGACCCCCGGCGAATAGGCGAGCGAGAGGTCGCGCTGGGTCGCCATCCGCTTGGTCGGCTCGATCCTGAGCTTCCCGGGCTCCGGAAAGCGGTGGTAGTCGAGCGCCGCCTTCCGGAAATCGTCGTCCATCGCCATATCCTCCCCGTTATGGGAAGGACGATCGGCGAACCGGCCGGAACTGGCAATCTATAGGTCGGGCAATCTATGGGACTGGCGATCGGCGGGGCAGATATGCGGTCGAGAAAACTCGAACTTCCACGGGGTTGCCCCCACAAGCACCTCAAGCTTGCGCGTCTACCATTCCGCCACGACCGCAGGATGGAGGCCGGCGTATAGCGGATGGACGGGCCGGCTTCAATCGCCCGGGCGACGATGCCCGAATGGCGGGTCGAGGCGGGGCTCACCCCCTACCCGGCGGCGCTCGCGACGATGGCCGAGCGGGTCGCCGCGATCCGTCATGGGAGCGCCGACGAGCTCGTCTGGCTGCTCGAGCACCCGCCGCTCTACACCGCCGGCAGCTCGGCCCGGCCCGAGGAGCTGCGCGATCCCGCGCGGCTGCCCACCTTCGCCGCCGGACGCGGCGGCCAGTGGACCTATCACGGCCCCGGCCAGCGCACGGCCTATGTGATGCTCGACCTGCAGCGCCGGCACGGGATGGCGCGGCCGCGCGACGTCAGGAGCTACGTGTTCGCGCTGGAAGAATGGCTGATCCGGGCGCTCGACCGCTTCAACCTCCGCGGCGAGCGGCGGGAGGGTCGGGTCGGCATCTGGGTCGCCGACCGCGCCGCCGGCACCGAGGCGAAGATCGCCGCGATCGGCGTGCGGGTGACGCGCTGGGTGAGCTGGCACGGGGTCGCGCTGAATGTCGAGCCCGAGCTCGGCCATTTCGACGGCATCGTCCCGTGCGGCATCCGCGAACACGGCGTCACCAGCCTGGCCGCGCTCGGGCTGCCGCTCACGCTGGCGGAGGTGGACATCGCGCTGCGCGCGGCCTGGGGAGAAGTGTTCGCGTCGAACTGATTATTATGCGGGCATCGGGTCGCTGGTTCCAGTCGTATCACGGCGCGACGGCGTACACGGTTCCGCCTTGCGAGGCGCTGCTGCCGCCGACGATGGTGGTGCCGAGCAGGAAGCGCCCCGCTGCAACCAGGCCGGTCGGAGAAGATCCCTCCCGCACGAAGTTGAATTGCAGCAGCGCCGCATAGTCGCTGCCGTCGGGATTGATCGAGAACAACAAACCGTTCCCCTGTCGATAACCACGCTCGGTGGTGCCATAGATTGTGCCGCCGCTCAGGGCGAGCGGGCCGGTCGGATAGGCGCCGTCGACCAGGGCGTCGAATATGTGCAGCACGGTGGTGATGCCGCTCGCCAGGTCCAGGCGGACCAACGTGCCGCACCCATGGCCCTGGCAGTCCGTGCTGCCACCCTGCGACGCGGTGCCGTAGAGCGCGCCGGCATCGAGCAGCAGGCCGGCGGAAGGATATCTGCCGCTCGCCGTACCGTCGAAGGAGAAGGGAACGGTCTCGGTGCCGCTCTGCAGGTCGAGATCGAAGATGACGCCGTCATTGTTGGCGCCGCCGTAGAACGTCGTGCCATAGAGATGGCCGCCCGCATAGGTCACCGGCGCCTCCGGCTCGCTGCCGTCCGATCCGCCGGTGAAGGAATACAGCACCCTTTCGATGCCGGACACCGGATCGAACGAGAACACGGCGCCCCGGCTGCGAGCGCCGCCCACGGTGGTGGTGCCGTAGAGGACGCGGTTCGCCGGTGTCAGGCCGGCTTGCGGTCTGGCGGCATCCGTCGGTCCTGCCGAGCCGAAACTATACACAACTGTTTCGGTTCCAGTCGCGGGGTCGAGCCGGAAAATGATGCCCGACTGGAATTGGCCGCCAATCGAGGTGGTCCCGTAGAGCGCGCCGTCGGCGAAGACGAGCTCGCCATAGGGATAGACGCCGTCATCGCCGGACGTGAACTGGTGGAGCTGCGTGTAGGCGCCGCTCTTCGCATCGATCGCGTAGATCGTGCCATCGTCGCCGGTGCCGCCTGCGCGCGTGGTGCCGTAGAGCACGCCGCCATGCGCGATCGGCGGGGCCTGCGGCGCCGCGCCGTCGGGACGTCCGGTGAAGTCATACAGCGTCCGCTCGGTCTGCGCGTGGCCTGCGGCGCCCATGGCGATAACGAACGCAAGTGCCGCGCCGAGCCGCATTGCCGTCAGCCGCATCGTTCTCTCCCCGCGCCCATGTTCCGCGACGATCATCGTGCGAACTCATCCGGTCAACCCACCAACGCGATGGTGGGCTGAAGCCCAGCCTACACAATCCGGCTGAATATTCCGCTTCGTCGCGTAAGCGCCCGAAAGCGGACCGTCCGCTCCCCACCATGGCGGTCGTGCTCGGCAAGAACTCTTTTTCGAATGAGGCTCAGGCCGTCGGAAAGCGTGCGAAACCGCGTGCCGCGGGCGGATCGGCGGGGCTCGGCGTGACCGACCTCACTTCGGCCGCCGGCGGGCCGCGGCGGCAGGCGGCGAGCAGCGCCTCGACCGCCGCCTCCGTCCCATGCACCAGCGCCTCGACGGTGCCGTCGCGCCGGTTGCGCACCCAGCCGGCGATGCCGCGTGCCAGCGCCTCGTCGAGCATCCAGTCGCGGTAGCCGACGCCCTGCACCCGGCCGGAAATCACCACGCGCAAGGTCTTCACGGCGCGTGGCTCAGCGCGATGAACCGCGCCGCGAGCGCGACATCGGCCGCGAGCCGGGCGCGGCGGGCGAGCGCCTCCTCATCCGTGCCCCACATCTCCTCCTGCGCCCGCTCATCGAGCGTCGCGAGCGCATGGGCCTCTGCCGGACCGAGCTCACCCTCGGCAAGCGCCAGGCCAAGGACAAGGCTCCCGAGCGCCGGCACCGCGATGCCGAGCCCCGTCAGGGTTGCCGCATCCTGGGCGAGCAGCGCACGGTGCAGCGCCGCCAGTGCCGACGGGTCCTGCGCCACCGGCATCACGCCTGATGTCACCCGGAGCGGCGCGTCGAAGCGAAGCGTCGCCCAGTCCAGCCAGGGCTGCCAGGCGCGCGCTCTGGCGATGCACCAGTTCCTCCGGCGCCACGGCCCGGTAGCAGAGCAGATCGCTCTCGGCATATTTCGCGAGCGCCCCGGCGGTCGGCGCCAGGTCGGGGGCGATGCGCTCCTGCGCCGTGCCCGCGAGCCGGCTCAGCGGCACATCGTCGAGGCTCATCTCTCCGCCCCTGGCGCCGCCCGCCTTCTGCCACTCCGCAGCGATCGCCTCGGCCAGCGCGCGCGCTTCTGAGCACGAGCCGGACACCGCCCGGCAGGTGCATCGGCCGGCCGTCGAGGACGATCCGGTACCCCTCTCTCTCGGCCTCGATCTCGGCCCGATCCCAGAAGCGCTTCATCCGCCCTTGCGCCGGAACAGCTTGAACAGCTCGGCCGGATTGAATGCCGCGCGAGGCCGGCTCCGGCGGTGGCGCCGGACCGGCCTGCGCCGTTGCGGGCCAACGCGAGCGCCGGCCCGCAATCCTCCGCCTGCCCGGCGGCCCCCAGCGCCCCGATCACGGCCCCGACCCGCCCGCCGCCCATCGACGCGAGTGCGGCCTCCGGTGCAGCGAGGGTGCCGGTGATGCGCACCGGCACCGCGATCCCGTTCCCGCCGAGCCGCAGCACCGGCCGCAGCTCCAGCGCGAGCGCCTCGTCGCCGAGATCGATCGTGCCCGAACCGGTCAGGCCGAGCCGGGAGGTGTCGAGGGTGAAGGCGGAGAGGCTGGCCGCGCCGTTCGTCGCGTCCATCCGCAGCGCGAAGCAGCGCACGTCCGTTTTTCCGGCGAGCTCGGCCGGGAGATGCGCCGAGCTCAGCACCTTGCCGAACAGCGTGGTGACGAGCGCATTGTCCACCTGGCCGTTCACCATGGCGAGGCCGAACCGTCCGCTCGCGGTTCCGGCCAGCGCCCGCAGGGTGTCGCCGGTGCCGTGCAGGTCGGTGTCGAGCATCACCGTCCCGCTGGCATCCGCGGGCATGTGCAGGGCGGCGAGCAGTGGCGCCAGCGCGATCGCAGGGGCGTGGAGCATCACCCCGACCCTCGGAACCGCCGCGCCGGCATCGACCTCGAGCGCGCCCTGGGCCGGCCCGCCGGGCGTGTCGCCGGCCACCGGTGCCAGGGCGAGATGCCCGCCGGTGAGCACCAGATGCGCGGCCAAATCGTGGTAATCGACGCCCCCGGCCCGCAGCGCCCCGATCTTCACGGTCACGTCTCCATCCTCGGTGCGCAGCAGACCGACCGGAATCCTCGTATCCGGGATCAGGCGTGCCGGTCCCGCTGCTGGGGGCGGCGGGCTCGGCGGCGCCGGCTGCAACGGCGGCGGGGCGGGCGCCCGCGGCGGCATGGCGGCGTTCAGCGCGTCGAGATCGAGGCGCCGCGCGACGAGATCGGCACGCAGCACCGGGCGTCCGTGCTCGATGGCGTATTGCACGGCGCCGGAGAGGTCGGCCTGGGCCGCGGTGAACGCGAGGCCGTCGAGCGCGAACCCGCCGGGGCGGTCGGCGAGCCTCCCCCGCAGCGCGAGGTCGGTGAGCTTCGGCAGCGTCCGCCCGGTCAGCGGCGACAGCGCCGCGAGATCGGGGGCCTTCCCGTCGAGGGCGAGGTCGATCCCGGCGAGATGACGCGGATCTTGCGACCTTTCCCTTGGCAGCGAGCCTGGCATCCCCGGCCTCTGCCGCAAGATCGAGGTTGAAGGACCTGCTCGAGGCCGGCATCAGCGCGACCGCGGGTCCCAGCGTCCCCCGCATCGCCACCGGCAGGGCGTGGTAGCGAGCCGTGGAAATCGAGCTGCGCCGGGCGCGTCCAGCGCCGCTTCGGCAAGATCGAGCGACTGCAGCCTGCAGTCCCGGCACGAAACTCCCGAGGTCGCTCGCCCCGACATGCAGCTTCAGCGCGCTCGGGACCGGCAGCGGCGCGCCGCTCGGCGAGATGCAGGGAGAGCGAGACATCGTGCAACGCCGGCAAGCTTCGCGTGGGGGAAGATGCGGTTGAGCTGCGAGAGATCGGGGACGGCGCCGTCCACCGCCATCGCATAGCGTCCTCCGATTGCCGGTTCGGTGGCCACGCCGACCTGCCCGCCGACCGCGGCGACGCGCAGCCGCGAGATCCAGGGTGGCGGCGCCGTCCCCTGCAGAAGGTCATCGAGCGGCGCGGTATCGGCCGTCACGGCGATCGGAACGCCATGCGCGGCGAGCGCGCCGTCGAGATGCATCGGCGCCGTGTCGTTGGGAGCGGTCGCCGCGAGATGCGGGACCGCGACGGTCGCGACGCGGCCGCGCCGGTCGCGCCAGGTCACCACCCCGTTCTCGATCGTGAGCGCCCGCAGCTCGATCCGTGTCGGGGTGTGCGCGACCGGGGTCGCCTGCGGCAGGGTCGCCGCCGGCACCTCGGGACGGAAGATCCAGTTCGGCGTCCCGGCTCCATTGCGCTCGAGCAGGATATCCGGCCGCTCCAGCGTCAGCGCCTCGATCACAACTCGTTGCGAGAGCAGCGGCAGCAGCGCCACGCGGATGCGGAGGCGCTGCACCGTCGCCATCTCCGGCCGCGAGCCGCCGGCGATATTGGCGAGCGCCACGTTCCCGGCGGTGATCGTCGGGGCCAGGCCGGGGGTGAGACCGAGCGGACCGGACAGCGCCAGGTCGCGCCCGGTCGCATGCTTCACCGCGGCGGCGATGCGCGGCTTCCAGGCATTGGGGTCGAAGCTCGCCCACAGGACCGCGCCGCCGGCCAGGATGACCAGCACCAGCACCGCGAGCCCGATCAGCGCGGACCGCAGGACGGGCCGCCGCTTCTGCTCCGCCATCAAACCTCCCCAATCACCGTCGCGCCGGCTTCGGTGCCGCCGGCGCGGTGAACCCCAGGGTCCGAAAGGTCTCGCGCATATGGGGCGGGAGATCGGCCGAGACCGCCAAGGTTCCGCCTGCGGGATGAGGCAGCGTCAGCGCGCGGGCGTGGAGGTGCAGAAGGGGGGCGAAGCCGGCAGGTTCCGTTTCCCCTCCGCCGTAGCGGGAGTCGCCCAGAATCGGGGCACCCAAGGCCGCGCAATGCACCCGGAGCTGGTGGGTCCGCCCGGTCAGCGGCGCGAGTTCGAGCCAGGCGAGACGGCGGCCGGCGGCGTCCAGGACGCGATACTCGGTGATCGCCCGTGCCGCCTCCGGGTCGCCGGGTTCGGCGAGCGCGGAGTGCCCGGCACGGGCGCCGCCGCTGCGGACGAGCGCGGCGTCGATGACGCCCTCCCCAGGGGCCGGTCGCCCGACCACCACCGCCCAATAGGTCTTCTTCACCGCCCGGCCGCGGAAGGCGGCCGCGAGCTTGCCAGCGATTCCCGGCGTGCGGGCGAGCAGGAGCACGCCGGACGTATCGCGGTCCAGCCGATGCACCAGCCGGGGCCGCTCGCCACCGAGCCGCAGCGCGTCGAGCATGCCGTCCAGATGCCGCGTGATGCCGGGGCCGCCCTGCACCGGCAGCCCGGGCGGCTTGTTCAGCACCAGCAGCGCATCGTCCCGATGGAGAATGAGGCGCTGCAGCTCGGCCGCCTCGTGCGGATCGACCGGTCGGGAAGGTGCCGGCGGAGGAGCCGCGGGCAACGGTGGCACGCGGATCGCCTGGCCGGGCGCGAGCCGGGTCGCCGCCTCGGCGCGCTTGCCGTCCACCCGGACCTGGCCGGTGCGGCAGAGCTTCTGCAGCGCTCCCTGCGTGACCTGGGGGAAGTGCCGGCGGAACCAGCGGTCGAGGCGGATCTCGGCCTCATCCCCGCTCACCAGCACGGTCTGGACGCTCATTCCGACCGCTCGGCCCTGAGCTTCGCCCAATAGGCCAGCCGCTTGTCGACCTCCCGCTCGAAGCCGCGATCGCTCGGGCGGTAGAACGCCTCGCGCGCCATGCCATCCGGGAAATAGTTCTGGCCGGAAAAGGCATCCTCCGAACTGTGATCGTAGGCATAGCCGGCGCCATAACCGAGCTGCTTCATCAGTTTCGTGGGGGCGTTCAGGATATGCGCCGGCGGCATCAGGCTGCCGGTCGCCTTCGCCATCCGCATCGCCGCGCCAAGCGCGGCATAGGCGGCATTCGATTTCGGCGCGGTGCCGAGATAGAGCACCGCCTGCGCGATCGCGAGTTCGCCCTCCGGGCTCCCCAGCCGCTCATAGGCCTCCCATGCGGCGAGGGTCTGGGGCAGCGCCTGCGGGTCCGCGAGCCCGACATCCTCGGAGGCGAAGCGCAGCAGGCGGCGGGCGATGTAGCGCGGGTCCTCGCCGCCGGTGAGCATCCGGGCGAGCCAGTAGAGCGCCGCATCCGGGTCGGAGCCGCGCAGCGATTTGTGCAGCGCGGAGATCAGGTTGTAGTGCTCCTCCCGGTCCTTGTCGTAGAGCGCGGCCCGCCGCGCCAGCACGGCGGAAACCCCGGCCGGATCGAGCGCCTCGGCGGCCTCGGGCAACGCGAGAAGCTGCT
Source organism: uncultured Alphaproteobacteria bacterium (assembly GCA_963822815.1). Lineage (GTDB taxonomy): Bacteria > Pseudomonadota > Alphaproteobacteria > Acetobacterales > Acetobacteraceae > CAWGJC01. The sequence continues at coordinate 295,331 of CAWGJC010000003.1, read as the reverse complement.
CGGCCATGTTGAGCAGGTAGCGCCCGTCGCCATCCGCCATCGCCCGCAACACGCCGCGCGCCTCCTGGTCGAGCGGCAATCCGCGCGCGGCCTCGGTTTCGGTGCGTTCCAGCAGTTGCTCGAGCGCGGCATCGTCGAGCCGGCGCAGCACCAGCACCTGGCAGCGCGAGAGAAGCGCACCGTTCAGCGCGAATGACGGGTTCTCCGTGGTTGCCCCGATCAGGGTGACGGTGCCGTCCTCGACCACGGGCAGGAACCCGTCCTGCTGCGCCCGGTTGAAGCGATGGATCTCATCGACGAACAGCAACGTTCCCTGCCCCGCCCGCCGTCGCCGCGCCGCCTCGTCGAAGGCGCGCTTCAGATCGGCCACGCCCGAGAACACCGCCGAAAGCTGGGTGAAGTGCAGTCCGGCCTGCTCGGCGAGCAGCCGCGCGATGGTGGTCTTGCCGACCCCCGGCGGCCCCCAGAGGATCAGCGAGGCGAGCGATCCTCGCGCGAGCATGCGGGTGATGGTGCCGTCCGGACCAAGCAGGTGGTCCTGTCCCACGACCTCGGCGAGCGCGCGCGGCCGCAGCCGGTCGGCGAGCGGCCTCGCGGCGCCATCCTGGGGTGGCGGCGGCGCCTCGTCGGCGAACAGGTCGCCCGGGGCAGGCGTGCTTCGCGGCATGCTTCTCATTTAGCAGGCTGGCGCCGGTTCCCAACCCCGCGGGCGACCCATAAGCTCGCGCCCGCACAAGGAGAGTGGCATGGCGGACGGGCGGTTTGTGTACATGTCCTGCGCGGCGGACAAGGAGATCCTTGTGTTCGCGATGAATCGCGACTCCGGCGCGCTGCGCCCGCGCGGCCGCGTGGCGGTGCCCGGCACCGGCGAGCCCTCCCCTTCCAGCATGCCGCTCGCCGTCAGCCCCGACCGCCGGTTTCTCTACGCTGCGCTCCGCACGCCCCCGTTTCCGGTCACCAGCTTCGCGATCGACCCGCGGACCGGCGGGCTGACACCGATCGGCAGCGCCACGCTGCCGGACAGCATGGCCTATATCGTGACCGACGGCACCGGACGGCACCTGCTGAGCGCGAGCTATCCGGGCGCGAAGCTCGCGAGCAATCCGATCGACCCGACCGGCCGCGTGCAGGCCACGGTCACCCAGGTGGTTCCGACCGCGCCCAAGGCGCACTCGATCCTCCCGTCCCCCGACAACCGCTTCGTCTATGCCGCCGTGCTCGGCGGCGATCACGTCATGCAACTGGCCTTCGACGCGGAAGCCGGCCGCATGACACCGCTCACGCCCGACGCCGCAGACCAGCCGCGGCGCGGGGCCGCGACACCTGCGCTTCCACCCGCACCGCAATCTTGTCTTCTGCGTCGACGAGACGGCAGGAACGATCACGTCCTTTGCCCGCGACCCACAATCAGGGCGACTCGCCCGGCTCGGGGAAGTCAGCGCGGTGCCGGACGGCGCGCCGCAAGCGGCGACCGCTGCCGCCGCCGATCTGCAGATCACGCCGGATGGGCGCTTCCTCTACGCGACGGTCCGCAGCACGAGCACGGTCACCGGCTTCGCAGTCGAGGGGGATGCACCACGACGAATTGGCTTCTGGCCGGTTCCGCCGGTGCCCCGCGGCATCGCCATCGATCCCGACGGGCGATTCCTGCTCGCGGCCGGGCTGGAGGCGAACGTTCTCGCGGTGCTTGCGATCGACCCGGACGGCGCCCTCAGCCCGCGCGCCGAATACGCGGCCGCCGGGATGCCGAACTGGATCGAGATCATCGATCCGCCACCGACCTGACTTGCGGCACCGGCGCCAGCGGATAGGCTCGGCGGCACCGGCAGAGGCATCGGAGGAGACGCATGCATCCCGACTACGAGGCGACGGACGACCGCTTCCTGTCGATGACGCTGCCGAACTGTCGCCTCGAGAAGCTGCATGGCGGCATGCGCTGGGCCGAGGGTCCGGTCTATTTCGCTGACGGCGATTACCTGCTCTGGAGCGACATCCCGAACGACCGCGTCATGCAGTGGGTGGACGGACTCGGCGCGCGCGTCTGGCGGCAGCCCGCGAACAACAGCAACGGCAACACGCGCGACCGCCAGGGAAGGCTCGTCACCTGCGAGCACGGCTCGCGCCGCGTCACCCGCACCGAGATCGACGGCACGATCACCGTGCTCGCCGAGCGCTTCGAGGGAAAGCGGCTGAACTCGCCCAACGACGTCGTGGTGAAATCGGACGGCTCGATCTGGTTCACCGACCCGCCCTACGGCATCCTCACCGACTATGAGGGATTCCGCACCGCCAGCGAGATCGGCGCCTGCCATGTGTACCGGCTCGACCCGGGCACCGGCGCGCTCGCGATCGTGCTCGACGACTTCGACAAACCGAACGGCATCGCCTTCTCGCCCGACGAAAGCGTGCTCTATGTCGCCGATACCGGAATCTCGCACAAGGCGGATGGCGCGCACCACATCCGTGCCTTCGAGGTGGCGGACGGGAAGACGCTTCGCAACGGCCGCGTCTTCGCCGAGATCTCGCCCGGCTGCGCGGACGGGTTCCGGGTGGATCAGCAGGGGAACGTCTGGACCAGCGCCGGCGACGGCGTGCATTGCTACTCGCCGGCGGGGGAGTTCCTCGGCAAGATCAAGGTGCCGGAGACGGTCGCCAACCTGACCTTCGGCGGGCCGAAGCGCAACCGCCTTTTCATCACCGCGACGACGTCGCTCTATGCGATCTTCGTCGCGGAAATCGGGGCACAATACCCGTAGGGAGGAAGCAATGACTGAGATCATCACGCGCCGGAGCTTGCTTGCGGGAAGCGCCGCGCTCGCCGGCGCCGCCGGCCTCGCGGCCCCGCGCGCCAGCGCGGCGGAGGCGAAGAAGCTCAAGATCGCGCTGTCGAATTCCTATATCGGCAACAAGTGGCGCATCGAGATGGAAAACGTGTTCAAGGCGGCGCTGCTGATGGAGCCGTACAAGAGCGAGGTCGAGGGTTCCTGGTTCAATTCCGGGAACGATGTCAGCAAGCAGTCGCAGCAGATCTCGAACCTGATCGCCGAGCACGTGGACGCGATCGTGATCGACGCCGCGTCTCCGACCGGCCTCAACGGCATTCTCGGCCAGGCGATCGCCCGCGGCATCCTCGTCGTCTCGTTCGACAACATCGTGACCGTCCCGGGCGCACTCAAGGTGAACACCGACCAGGTCGAGTTCGGCCGCCGGATGGCCGACTGGCTCGCCAAGAAGATCGGCGGCAAGGGCAACGTCATCATGGTGACCGGCGTCGCCGGCACGTCGGTCGACGAGGACCGCAACAAGGGCGCGGACAGCGTGTGGGCGCAGAACCCCGGCATCAAGGTGGTGAACCGCTACACCGGCATGTGGGATTCCTCGACCGCCGAGCGCAACACCTCGGCGCTGCTGCCCTCGCTGCCGCAGATCGACGGGATCTGGTGCCAGGGCGGCACCGATGGCGTGCTGAAGGCCTTCGTCGCCGCCAAGCGCCCGCTGCCGCCGACCGCGGGCGAGGCGGAGAACGGCTTCCGCAAGTTCATGATCGGCTATGAGGGGCAGAAGGTGGACGGCATCTCGATCGGGCAGCCGCCCTATCTCGCGGTGGTCGCGCTCGAGCTCGCGCGGCAGATCCTGCAGCGCAAGCATCCGAAGCAGGACATCACCATTCCCTTCCCGTTCGTCACCAACGACACGGTGAAGGTGGGCGAGACCGTGTTCCCCGACATGCCCGACAGCTTCTTCGATGATTTCACCGACAGCGGCCCGAACGCGGTGGTGAAGTTCTGCGCCGGTGCGGCGGTGGACGGTAAAGCTTGCCAGGGCTCGCTCGCCGTGAAGCTTGCATGAACGACACCACGGCCGCTGCCGGCGACATCATGGTCGCCGGCAGCGGCCTCTCGAAAGCGTTCGGCGGCGTGCAGGCGTTGCGCGAGGCGGATTTCTCCGCCCGCCGCGGCGAGGTGCACGCGCTCGTCGGCGAGAACGGCGCCGGCAAGTCGACGCTGATCAAGCTGCTCGGCGGACGGCTCGTCCCCGATCAGGGCACGATCCGCATCAAGGGCCAGGAAGTCCGTCTCACCGGCCCCTCGGACGGACATGCGCTGGGCGCCTGGACCGTGTTCCAGGAGCTCACGCTGCTGCCCTGGATGACGGTTGCGGAAAACCTGCTGCTCGGCCGCGAGCCGCGCGGTCCGATCGGGCTGATCGCGCGCAAGCGGCTCGGCACGGAAGCGGATGCGGTGCTGGCGCGCCTCGGCATCGCCCATATCGATCCGCTCGCCCTGGTCGAGGACATCTCGCTCGCCGAGCGGCAGATCGTGGAGATCGCGCGCGCGATCTCGCACGTGCCGGACATCCTCTTCCTCGACGAGCCCACGTCGTCCCTGGTGGAGCGCGAGGTCGCCTGGCTGTTCGGGCGCATCCGCGCGCTGCGCGACGCCGGCACCACCATCATCTTCACCTCGCATCGTTGGAACGAGATCAGCAACATCGCCGACCGCATCACCGTGTTCCGCGGCGGCCGGCATGTCGGCACCTTCGTCGAGCTGGACGAGGAGAAGGCGATCACCCTGATGACCGGGCAGCGGCTCGAGGCGCGCTATCCACCGCTGCCCGAGCTGCCGCCGCCCGCACCGGCGCTCACCGTCGAGAACATTGCCGGCGAGGCGGTGCGGGATGTCTCCTTCACGCTGCACAAGGGCGAGGTGCTCGGCATCGGCGGCCTTGCCGGACATGGACATCGCGAGCTTTTCCTCATGCTGTTCGGCGCGGCGCACCTGGCTGGGGGAACGATCATGGTGGATGGCGCGCGGCAGCGGCTGCGCAGCCCGCGCGATGCGGTGCGCCGACGCGTCGGCATCGCGCTGGTGCCGGAGGACCGCAAGACCGAGGGCCTGCTGCTCGGGATGAGCGTGCGCGACAATCTCTCGCTCGCCATCCTCCGCCGGCTCAGCCGGTTCGGCGTCCTCGACCGTCGCCACGAGCGAACGAGCGCGGGCGGCATGGTGGACCGGCTGAAGGTGCGCACCGCCGGGCTCGCCAGTCCGGTCGGCGCGCTGTCCGGCGGCAACCAGCAGAAGGTGCTGGTCGGCCGCTGGCTGCTGGCCGAACCCCGAATCCTGCTGTTCTACGACGTCACCCGCGGCGTCGATGTGGCCACCCGGCACGAGATGTACGAAGTGATGCTCCGCCTCGCCGCCGAGGGCCGCGCGGTGCTGTTCTACTCGAGCGATGCCGAGGAGCTCGCCCACTGCGCCCATCGCGTGCTGGTGATGCGCGAGGGGCGGATCGCCGCCACGCTGGAGCAGCCCGGCATCAGCGCGGAGCACATCGTGGCGGCATCGGTCCGCGACCGGCTTGCCGCCTGAACCGCCCGAAAGGCTCGGCGGCGCGCCTTCGGCAGGAACATCCGGCCGCGCGCCTTCGGCAGGAACATCCGGCCGCGCGCCTTCGGCACGACCCAGCGGCGCGCCTTCGGCACGACGCCGCGCACCCTGGGCGCATGCGCTGGCGCAGAATATCGGGCTCGCGCTCGCCCTCGCCATGCTGGTGGCGGCGCTCGTGATCTACGTCGCACTGTACTGGGTGACGCAGGAGCGGCTGCCCGGCGCGTTCGAGCTCACCTCCACCGTCAACAACACCATGCCCCTGGCGCTCGCCGCCATCGCGCAAACGCTGGTGGTCCTGACGCGCGGTATCGACCTCTCGGTCGGCGGCATCGTCGATCTCACCAACGCGATCGCCGCGGTAACACTCGGAGGGTCGGCGTTCGACGTCATCGGCTGGTCGCTGCTGATCCTGCTGATCGGCGCCGCCTGCGGGCTGGTGAACGGGCTCCTGGTCGCGATCGGGCGGCTGCAGCCGATCCTGGTGACCCTCGCGACGCTCTCGATCTTCCAGGGCGTCGCGATCCGCGTGCTGCCGCAGCCGGGCGGACAGATCCCGCCGGACTATACCGCAGTGCTGGCCAACCCGATGGGACCACTCTCGCTCGTCTACGTGGCCCTTATCGGGCTGCTCTGGGCGGTGTTCCGGCGCATGTCGCTCGGCGTCGGCATTCTGGCGATCGGCAATGACGAGTTGGCGGCCTCCGCCCATGGCATCAACGTCCGCCGCACCAAGGTGCTCGCCTACACGCTTGCCGGCATCTGCGCGGCCGCTGCCGGCCTGTTCCTCGCCGCCTCCGCGACGGCGGGCGACGCAACCTCGGGCAATGGCTACACGCTCACCTCGATTGTCGCGGCGGTGCTCGGTGGCGTCAGCCTGTTCGGCGGCCGGGGCAGCGCGATTGGCGCGGTGCTCGGCGCCTTCATCACCACGATGATCGTCAACATCCTGTTCTTCGCCAAGATCGATCCGCTCTACCAGGCCTTCTACGAGGGTCTGTTCCTGGTGATCGCCGTGCTGCTCGCGAGCGGTGTCGGACGTCTCGTGCGAGGCCGGCGATGAGGCTTTCCCGCGAGGGCCGCCGCGTGCTCTACGCGTTCGGCGCGGCGATCCTGTTGTTCGCGGTCGGCGCGATCGTGCGCCCGGGTTTCGCCAGTCCCGCGAGCGTCGAGGCCGTGCTGCTGATCGCGAGCTTCGTCGGCCTGGTGGCGGCCGGCCAGACCTTCGTGGTCCTGATCGGCGGAATCGACCTCTCCGTCCCCTGGGTGTTGAACGCGGCCGCGATCCTGTTGGTGACGAGCTCGCTCGGCGCGAATGGCCGCGCGGCCTTTGCCATCGCGCTCACGATCGGCATGGGCGCGCTGGTCGGCCTCGTCAATGGCATCGGCGTCGCGCTGCTCGGCGTGCCGGCGGTGGTGATGACGCTGGCGGCGAACGGCATCATGGAAGGGCTGACGCTCGGGCTCTCCGGCGGCATGACCTGCGGCGCCTGCGCCTCGTACGCGCCGCCCCTGGTGCAGGGAGCGGTGCACGGGCATTTCCTCGGCATTCCCGCGGCGCTGTGGCTCTGGCTCGTGGTGATTGCCATCGTCTCGTTCCTTCTGGCGATGACGCGGTTCGGCCGCAACACCTACGCGATCGGCAACAACGCGCGTGCCAGCTTCCTTGCCGCCGTGCCGGTCACCCTGACGACGGTGCTGCTCTACGTGTTGAGCGGCGCGTTCTCGGCCCTCGCGGGCATCATGCTGGTGGGGTTTGGCGGCCAGGCCTCGCTCGGCATGGGCGATCCCTACCTCTTCCAGTCGATCGCCGCGGTGGTGATCGGCGGGGTCAACATCCTGGGCGGGCGAGGCCATTATATCGGGACGGTCGCGGGCTCCGTCAGCCTGGTCGCGCTGGTCAGCGTGCTGATGGCGATGAACATGCCGGAGTATGGGCGCAGCATCATCTACGGCGTCATCATCCTCGTGCTGCTGCTCCTCTATGGGCGCGACACCGAGGAACGCTGATCGCGACCAGCGGTTGCGGCGCCGAATCGTGTTGCAGAATGAGACGGTTGATGGTCGGATGACGGCGGCTCCGTTCCGGACCGACACCGCAACAAGACGTTCCAGGGAGACGTTCATGACCAATTCCGACAGGCCCGATCCGCGCTTGGTGTCGCGCCGGACCGTGTTGCAGGCGGGCTCGGCCGCGGTCGGGGCCGGCATGATTTCCGCCGCCTCGTTCGCCGCGCTTGCCGCCGATCAGCCGCCGCTCGGCACCTGGCCGGCGGGCAGCTCCGGCGATTCGGTGTTCATCGGCATCACCGTGCCGCTCACCGGAACCTATGCGGCCGCGGGCGATGACGAGCGCAAGGGCTACGAGCTCGCGATCGAGCATCTGAACAGCGGTGACGAGCTGATGCGCCGGATGTCGCCCAAGGTCACCAAGGGCGTGCTCGGCAAGCAGGTCAAGTTCGGCGTCGCCGACGAGCAGGCGAACGCCAACCAGGCCGTGCAGGCGCAGACGCGGTTCATCACCGAGAACAAGGCGGTGGTGACGACGGGCTCGGTCAGCAGCGCGACCGCGGTCGCGTGCAACCACAACGCCCAGCGCCAGCACGTGCTCTATCTCCCCGGCATCTCGGGCTCGAACGACACCACCGGCAAGGATTGCGTGCGCTACTCGTTCCGCGCCTGCTTCTACGCCTATTCCGCCGCGCATGCGATCGGGCCGGTGCTGATCAAGGCGCTCGGCGCGAACCGCAAGGCCGCCTATCTGACGCCCGACTACACCTATGGTCACAGCGTGTTCAACTCGATGAAGGAGGTGACGGAGAAGGCCGGCTGGAAGACCGTCACCAACCAGCTCTCGCCGCTCGGCGCGCCGGATTTCAGTTCCTACCTCTTGAACATCGCGAACAGCGGCGCCGACGTGCTGATCGACATCGGCTTCGGCGACGACGCGGTGATCTCGGTCAAGCAGGCAAAGCAGTTCGGCCTGCTCGACAAGATGACGCTGGTGATGCCCTATCTCTCACCCTTCTTTGCCAAGCAGGTCGGGCCCGAGCTCGTGCAGGGTGTCTATGGGGCAACCGAGTTCTGGTGGACGCTCGAGGACAAGAACGAGCTCGCCAAGATGTTCGTCGCCGCGTTCCAGAAGAAATACGGATACCGGCCGGAATGGGGCGCGCACACCGCCTACATGCAGATCGCGCTCTGGGCCGATTCAGTGGAGCGCGCGGGCAGCTTCTACCCACCCGACGTGATCAAGGCCTACGAAGCCGGCCAGCACTACAATACCTCGCTCGGCGAGGTGTGGTGGCGCGCCGCCGACCACCAGCTCGTCCGTCCGGTGGTCGTCGTGCGCGGCAAAAAGCCGGCCGACATGCGCGATGCCGAGGATTATTACGATGTCGTCGAAGTGGTTCCCGGAGAAGGGGTGATGCAGCCGGCCGACGCGTTCGGGTGCAAGCTCGGCGACTACACCTGAGCGGGCCCGTCCAGCCCTCCCTCCATCGATGCTGTCCTGGCCCAACTTCGTCTCGCAGCTCTTCAACGGGCTGGCGCTGGGGGCGTTGCTGGCGCTGATCAGCACCGGGCTGACCATCATCTACGGCACGCTCGGCGTGCTCAATCTGGCGCACGGCGCGTTGTTCATGCTCGGCGGCTATGCGGGGTTCGTCGCGTTCCAGGCGACCGGCTCCTTCGTGGTCGCCGCCGCATGCGGCGCGCTGTTCGTGCTGATCGTCGGGCTGGTGCTCGAACGGGTGGTGATCCGCTTCTTCTATGATCGCCCGCCGGAGGACCAGATCCTGGTGACGTTCGGCGTCGGCATCGTGCTCGCCGAGCTCGTGCGCGCCGGGTTCGGCAGCCTTGCCAAGCAGGTGCCGCCGCCCGGCTGGGCCGCGGGCATAACCCGCATCGGCTTCCTGATCTACCCGAGCTACCGCATCGCGGTGATGGGCATCATCGCGCTGACGGTGATGGTGCTCTGGCTGCTGCTCTACCGCACCCGGATCGGCATGATCGTGCGCGCCGGCATCGAGGACGCGACGATGGTCGGCATGCTCGGCATCAATGTCTATCGCGTGTTCATGCTGGTGTTCGGCATCGGCGCCGCAGCGGCAGGGTTTGCCGGCATCATCAACGCGCCTGTTGTCGCGCTGACACCGGACATGGGCGACACGATCCTGGTCGAGACCTTCGTCGTGGTGGTGATCGGTGGGGTTGGCTCGTTCTTCGGCGCGGTGCTGGGCGGGCTGATCGCCGGCGAGATCATCAGCCTCACTGCCATGTTCGACCCGAGCTGGTCGCAGGTGATGCTGTTCTTCGTGATGATCCTCGTCCTGGTCGTGCGACCGCAAGGCCTGTTCGGCGTGCGCGGCCGCGAATGAGATCCGGGGCCACGCTTCATGGCCACGGATCGGCGCGCGGGTTAGCGGGCGGCGCGCGCAAGACAAAGATCATGCGGCCCGCCGAGGCCCCGGTTCTCGGCCGAGATTTGGGCGCGCCGGCATGAGGCTCGCCGACATCGACACCACGGGGCACCCGAGCACCGCGCACCGGCCGATCGGCTGGCTGCCGGAGGTCATCACCGCGCTCGCGCTCATCGTGCTGCCGTTCCTGCTGCCATTCATCGGCATCGGGCCCGATGTGGCCGGGCGCGTGCTGATCTGGGGCGTGTTCGGGCTCGGCTTCGACCTGCTCTTCGGCTTCACCGGCCTGCTCTCCTTCGGCCAGTCGGCGTTCTACGGCCTCGGCGGCTTCGTCGCCGCGTATCTGGTGACATCCGGGCTGGTGCCGAGCGTCATCCTCGCGACGGTCCTGGGCACGCTCGCCGCCGCCATCGTGTCGGTCGGCGTCGGCGTGCTGGCGCTGCGCCGCACCGGCATCTACTTCGCGATGATCACGCTCGCCTTCGCGGAGATGTTCTTCTTCCTCGAATTCTCCCCCCTCTCGCGCTGGACCGGCGGCGAGAACGGCCTTCCGAACGTGCCGCAGCCACGGATCGGGATCGGCGCCTTCGCCTACCAGGTGACGAGCGGCTGGAGCATGTACGGGTTCCTCGCCGTCTGCTTCTTCCTCGGCCTCCTGGTCGCTAAGCGCATCGTCAACTCGCCCGTCGGCCATATTCTCCGTGCGATCCGCGACAATTCCCGCACGTGCCGCCGCCGTCGGGCACGACGTGCACAGCTACAAGCTGCTCGTCTTCGTCATCGCTGCCGCCTATGCCGGGCTCGCCGGCGGGCTGCTCGGGATGTTGCAGGGCTACATGCCGCCGGAGGCCTTCGCCTTCGATACCTCGGGCCAGCTCGTGATGCAGACGGTGATCGGCGGCGTCGGCACGCTGTACGGGCCGCTGGTCGGGGCGGCGGTCTGGCTTGGGCTCGGCGATTTCCTGCAATACGGGCTCGGGCTCGGCGCGAGCTGGAAGCTCGTGCTCGGTCTCGTCTTCGTGCTGCTGGTCTGCCTGCTGCGGCGCGGCGTGGTCGGTGCGGTGCAGGGCCTCTGGCATTTGTCGCTGACACGCACCGCAAGCGACGCGGCGATGCTCGACGCGGCGACCGACCCGCCCGGCGCGATGCCGCCGGCGCCTGCGGCCGAAGCCTCCGGCAAGGTCGTGCTGGAGGCACGCGGACTGACGCGGCGCTATGGCGGCCTCCTTGCCAACAGCGACATCGACTTTGCCGTGCGGGAGGGCGAGCTGCGCGCGGTGATCGGCCCGAACGGCGCGGGGAAGAGCACCTTCTTCAAGCTGCTGACCGGCGAGGTGGCGCCGAGCGCCGGCAGCATCAGCTTCCACGGACGCGACATCACCGAAAGCAATGTCACCCGCGTCTGCCAGCTCGGGCTGACCAAGAGCTATCAGGTGAACCAGCTCTTCACCAAGCTCAGCGTGCGCGAGAACATCATCATCGCCGCGCTGTCGGAGCGGCGCGGACGGTTCCGGCCGGACCTGTTCGCGCGCCTCGTCCGGCGTTTCCGGACTGCATGCACGGGTCGAGGCGACGCTGCGGCAGGTGAACCTCGTCGGCCGCGCGGACGTGCCGGTAAGCGCGCTCGCCTATGGCGAGAAGCGCCGGCTCGAGATCGGCCTCGCGCTGGCGACCGCGCCCTCGCATGCTGCTGCTCGACGAGCCGCTCGCCGGAATGAGCCCGCAGGAGCGGGTCGACACGATCGCGCTGCTGCGCGCGATCCGCGCCGGCCGCACCATGGTGGTGGTCGAGCACGACATGGATGCGGTGTTCAATCTTGCCGAACGGATCACGGTGCTGGTCGAGGGCCGCGTGCTGATCGAGGGGACGCCGGCGGAGATCCAGGCGAGCGCCGCCGTGCAGAACGCCTATCTCGGCGGGATCCACGAGGCATGAGCCTCCTCGAAGTGGACGGCATCAACAGCTATTATGGCGATTCGCACATCCTGTTCGACGTCTCGCTCACGGTCGAGCGCAACGAGGTGGTGGCGCTGCTCGGACGCAACGGCGCGGGCAAGAGCACGACGCTCAAATCGCTCGCCGGTGTGGTGCGTGCGCAATCCGGCCGCATCCGGCTCGACGGCGAGGAGGTGCAGTCGCTCCCGTCCTATCGTGTCGCGCAGCGCGGCGTGCAGCTCGTGCCGGAGGAGCGGCGCATCTTCGGCTCACTTTCGGTCGAGGAGAACCTCGTCGTCGGCGGACTGACCGCGCGAAGGGCCGCTGGCCGCTGTCGCGGATCTACGCGACGTTTCCGCGTCTCGCCGAAAGGAAGCGCAGCCGCGGCACCGACCTTTCCGGCGGCGAACAGCAGATGCTCGCGATCGCCCGCGCGCTGATCCGCGGCCCACGCATCATCCTGCTCGACGAGCCGTTCGAGGGCCTCGCCCCGATCATCGTGCGCGATCTCATGGGTGTCTGCCGCCGCTTGGCGGACGAAGGCCAGACGATCGTCGTGGTCGAGCAGAACGTGGTGGCCGCCCTCAGCCTCGCCCACCGCGTCTATGTGATCAACAATGGTCACATCGTGTACGACGGTACCGCGGCGGCACTGAAATCCTCGCCCGACATCATGAAGCGCTATCTCGGCATTTGACCGCCGCAATTCCGCCACCCTGGAATTGCATTGCGAGTGAGAAACGAGGCGGCTAGCCTCGCCTGGTCGTGAAATCGTGCGATCCGAGGTTGTCCATGCGCGAGCAAAGCCTGTCCGAATCGGCGGAGCTGTTCCTCGCCCGCGCTCGACAGGACGCGGCCCGGTTGCAGACTCTCGCCGATCTTCTCGCAACGGAGCTTGACGCCTCCACGCTTGCAAGCATCGGCACGCTCGCGCATCGGTTGCAGGGCGGCGCCGCGCTGCATGGCTTGGCCGCGGTCACCGGCGCGGCGATTCGGGTCGAGCGATTGGCGCTCGAGCTGCACGAGGCGGATATGGACCCGCTCCCGGGGCAGGGCCTCGCGGTCTCGGGCGCGGTGCGCCGCCTCTGCGCGACGATCGAGCGGGTCGGGAGTAGCCAGGCCGGCGCTTGACCCGCCAGCCGCTCCGGCCGAAGAGTGCGGCCTCCCTGCTCCATGACGAGGTTGTCCGAATGCCCCGCCTCGATGCGATCCGCGCGCTTCATTCCGAGCTGACCGCGATCCGCCGCGACATCCACGCCCATCCCGAGCTCGGCTTCGAGGAGCATCGGACCTCCGACATCGTCGCACGCGAGCTCGCCGCGCTCGGCATCGAGGTGCATCGCGGCATCGGCGGCACGGGCGTTGTCGGCGTGCTGCGGAAGGGGAACGGACACGCTGCGATCGGGCTGCGCGCCGACATGGACGCGCTGCCGATCGCGGAAGCGATCAGGCGTTCCCTACAGCAGCCAGTCGCCCGGGCGCATGCATGCCTGCGGGCATGACGGCCACACCACCATGCTGCTCGGCGCCGCGCGGTATCTCGCGACCGAGGGCGCGTTCAACGGCACCGTGCATTTCATCTTCCAGCCGGCGGAGGAAGGGATCGGCGGCGCGCGGGCGATGCTCGCCGACAGGCTGTTCGAGCGCTTCCCCTGCGACTTCGATCTATCGGGATGCACAACCGGCCCGGCCTCGCGGTCGGCAAGTTCGCGATGCGACCGGGCGCGATGATGGCCGGCGGCGCGTTCTTCGACATCACGGTGACCGGGCGCGGCTCGCATGGCGCCCGGCCAGAGGGCAGCATCGACCCGGTGCTCACCGCCTGCCACATCACCGCGGCGCTGCAATCGATCGTGTCGCGCAACATCTCGCCCAAGGACACGGCGGTGGTGAGCGTGACCAGCGTGACTCGAGCGGCGACGCCTACAACGTGATCCCGCAGACCGCCACGATCCGCGGCACCGCGCGCGCCTTCAAGACCGAAGTGCTGGAGCAGATCGAGGCGGCGATGCGGCGCGTGGCGGAGGGTGTCGCGACCGGTTTCGGGGCGACCGCCGAGACCGATTTCCGCGTGCAGTTCGCGCCCACGATCAATGACGAGCGGGCCACCAGGGAGCTGCTCGAAGCCGCCGCCGCCGTCGCAGGCGAGGTGAACGTCGACGGCGACGGGCCGGCGGTGATGGCCTCCGAGGACTTCTCCTTCATGATGGAGAAGGTGCCCGGCGCCTACATCAATCTCGGCAATGGCGAGGACAGCACCCAGGTCCACAACCCGGGCTACGATTTCAACGACGAGGCAATTCCCTTCGGCGTCGCGCTGTTTGCGGAAATCATCGAGCGGAAGCTCGCCGCGCAGCCCGGGGATTGATCAGCCAGGCAACCGGCCGACGGCGCGCCGTTCCTCATAGGCCTTGAGGTGCGCGTAGGCGCAGGCGAGGATGGTGTCGTCGAGGCCGGCAGCGCGGGCGCGGCGAAGCAGGAAACCGGTTATGTGCTCGCCTTCGGTGGGACGACCGGCCTCGATGTCGCGCAGCATCGAGGAAGCGAGCGTGCTCTCCCGTCGCTCGAAACTCCTGTGCGTGCGCGCCACGAACTCTTCCGCCAGCTCGTATCCCTGATGCCGGGCGATCGCGACGATGGTGTCGAGCAGGCGATGGAAGATCACCTGACCCTCGGGCGAGCCGCGCAGGATCTCGCCCAGATTGGCGCGCATCAGGCAATACATCGTGGCGCCGGTGCCGAGGAAGGCGAGCTTCTGCCACATCTCCCGCATGATCGCAGGGCTGGCCTGCACGTCGAGACCCGCGGCACCGGCGGCGATCGCGCGGAACTCCTCGCACGCGCTTGCTGATCGTGCCGTCCTGCTCGCCGAACACGATCTCGCGGTTCTCGAACAGCGCCCGGATGGTGCCGTCGGGATCGAGATTGGTGGCGATGCGCGTGGTGCCGCCGAGCACGCGCGCGCGTCCGAAGCGCGCGTTCAGCGTGTCGATATGGGACATGCCGTTGAGCAGCGGCAGCACCGCGCCGTCCGGCGCGAGCCCCGGCGCGGCGGCGTCCATCGCGGTTCCAGATCGTATGCCTTGCATGCGACAACCAGCAGATCGTGCTCGGGCTTCAGCTGCTCGGCCGAGACCGTCTGCACCGGCAGGTCGAGGTTGCCGTGCGTGCTTTCGAGCTTGAGCCCGTGCTCGCGCACATGCGCGAGACGACCGCCGCGCAAGAGAAAGGTGACGTCGGCGCCCACCGAGGCGAGCCAGCCGCCGACATAGCCGCCGATGGCGCCGGCGCCGAGGATCAGGATGCGCATCGCGCTGCCGTCAGGCCCAGCCGCGTGCGAGGCGGCGCACCGCGGTCGAGGCGTTGCGCTTGCCCTCGCCCGCATAATCCTCGTGCCGCTCCTCGATCTTGCCGAGATCGTAGAGGTAGTTGACCATGATCGTCGCGGCCTCCTTGCACGCCGCGCTCGGACGTGTCGGCCAGCATGTTGATGCGCTCGAGCCGGGCGCCGTTGCTGATGTGGAAATGCGCGACCGGGTCGAGCGCGCGCTTGCCGCGGCTCTCGACCAGGATGTAGCGCGCGCAAAGCCGGATCAGCACCGGCTCGACGGCGCGCAGCATGGCGGGCTCGCGATACCAGTTGCGCCGCGCGAGGATGGCGGCGAGCGCCTGCGGCCCGGTTTCCGCCGCCGGCGATGTCGTCCGGCGTCGCGGTGCGGAGCGTGGTCGATTCCTCCTCGGTCAGCAGCGAGCGGTCGTTCTCGGCGAGCTTGCGGTCGAGCCAGCGGCGGAAGCCCGGCACCGGCGAGAGCGTCGCGAACGTCTTGAGGTTGCGGAACTCGGCGGAGAGCAGCTCGACCACGCGCTTGATCAGGAAATTGCCGAAGCTGATGCGCGTCGAGCCCGCGCTGGCAGTTGCTGATCGAGTAGAAGATCGCGGTGTCGGCGGTGCGCGGATCCTGCAGCGGCGCCTTGTCGTCGAGCAGTCGCTGCACGCTGTCCGGCGAGGCCCTGCACGAGCGCGACCTCGACGAAGATCAGCGGCTCCTCGCGGCATGCGCGGATGGAAGAAGGCGTAGCAGCGGCGGTCGCTGTCGAGCCGGTTCTTGAGGTCGCGCCAGGAGCGGATGAGGTGCACCGCCTCGTACCAGACGAGCCTCTCGAGCAGCGAGGCCGGGCTCGACCAGTCGATGCGGCGCAGCTCGAGGAAGCCGACATCGAACCAGCTCGCGAGCAGCGTGCGCAGATCGTTCTCGAGCGCCTGCGAGCAGGTCGTCGCCCTCCATGTGGTCGAGCAGCGTGCCGCGCAGATCGACCAGGAACTTCATCCCGTCCGGGATGGTGGTGAACTGCGTGAGCAGCCGCACCCGCGGCGGCTCGAGCGTGCGGCGCAGATTGGCCTTGGCGGAGGCGCGCGCGGCGGGATCGGGCGCGTCCTGCACGGCGGCATAGGCCTGGGCGACCGCCTCCGGGTCGCTGTCGAAGGCGGCGAGCTGGCGGAGGAGGTCGACCTTCTCCGTCTGGCCGAGCGCGAGATAGGCCTGGGCGAGCTTGGCCGCGCGGTTGCGCGCGCTGACCTCGCCGCCGCGGCCGTCGAGGCAGGCGCGCATCTGCGCGGCGATGCTCTCGTCGCCCTCGGGCGTGACCCCCGCCGCCATGTCGCGCCAGACGGTGGCGATGCGGCGGATGGCGCGGTCGAACAGACCGATCGGCGCGACGGTGTCGCTCATGGCGGGCTTCCTGAGGGTCGTGAGCAGAGTATAGGCGACGCGAGCGCCGCCGCTTAAGGGTGCCGCGCGTCATCGGCCCGCGCAGCGCGGGAATCAAATCCTCGGCGACCATGCCCGGTCCGGCGAGCCTGCGCGGCGCGGCCGTGCAGGAAGGCGCCCGCGGCGGCGGCGTCCCACGGCTCCATTCCTTGCGCGAGCAGGCCGGCGATGATGCCGGAGAGCACGTCGCCGGCGCCGGCGGTCGCGAGAAAGGGCGGGGCGGAGGCGTTGATCGCGGCGCGGCCGTCCGGCGCGGCGATGATGGTGTCCGAGCCCTTGAGCAGCAGCACGGCGCCGGTGCGCGCGGCGGCGGCGCGGGCGGCAGCGAGGCGGTCGGGGCCGGGCTTGCCGAAGACGCGCGCGAATTCGCCGGCATGCGGGGTGAGCACGGCGGCGCCGCGCAGCGCGTCGGGCTTGTCCCGCGAAGGCGGAGAACATGTCGGCATCGGCCGACGATCTTGCGGCCGGCCGCGATCAGGGCCGGCAACGCCGCCGCGGCGATCGTCGGGACCGAGACCGGGGCCGCAGACCCAGACCTCGCGGCGCTCGTCCTGCAGCAGCTCGGCGAGCGGCGCCTCGCTGACGATCAGGCCCGGCGGGGCCGGTGCGGTAGACATCGGCGTGGCTCTGCGCGGCGATGGTCACCATCCCGGCGCCGGCATGGCGGGCGGCATCGGCGGCGAGGCGCGCGGCGCCGGTCATCGCGCCGCCGAGCACGGTGACATGGCCGCGGGAGTATTTGTGGCCGGACGCGGCCGCAATGCGGCAGCGACCAGAGCGCGGGGCCGTTGGCGAAGCTGTCCGGGCGCGATCGCGTCGAGCACGCGCGCGGGCAGGCCGATCTCGGCGAGCACGCATTCGCCGCAGAGATCGCGGCCCGGGAGCAGCAGATGGCCGGGCTTGCGGCGGAAGAAGGTGACCGTGAGCGCCGCCTGCGGGCGCGAAGCCGCGCACCGCGCCGGTCGCGCCGTCCACGCCGCTCGGCACGTCGATCGCGACCACGCGCGCGCGCGGCGCGCAGCGTGTCCGCGGCGATGCCCTCGACGTCGCGGGCCAGCCCGGCGCCGAACACGGCGTCGATCACCAGCGCGGCGCGCGCCGCTTCGGCGGGCGAGAACGGCACCATCGGCCCGCGCCAGCGCGACGCGGCCCGGGCGGCATCGGTGCCGGGTTTCGGCGCGGCGAGCGCGGCGACCGCGACCGGCCAGCCGATCTCGGCCAGGCAGCCGCGCCGCGACATAGCCGTCGCCGCCATTGTTGCCGGGGCCGCAGAGCACCAGCGTGCGGCACGGCGCGAACCGCGCCCGGATCGCGCGCGCCACCGCCCCGCCGGCATTCTCCATCAGCACGATCCCGGGCACGCCGGAGGCGATCGCCGCCGCATCGGCGCGGCCCATCTGCGCCGGGGTCAGCAGTTCGGGCGGGTCGGTCAGGTCGGTGTTCATGCGGCGGAATCTAGCAGGAACGGAGCCGATCCTGTAGGATCGCGCCGCAGACGGAGAGAAGCTGCGCGATGGCGCTCGTGATCACCGTCGCCCAGCAGAAGGGCGGCGCCGGCAAGACGATGCTCGCGGCCAATCTCGCCGCCGGCTTCGCGGCCGCGCGCCGCGTGGCGCTGCTCGACATCGATCCGCAGAAGAGCCTCGCCCGCTGGCACCGGCTGCGCAGCACGCGCAAGGACGCCACCCCCCTCGCCTTCAGCGATCCCGCCGGCTGGCGCCTCGGCGCCGAGCTCGAGCGCCTGCGGCGCGGAATACGACGTGGTGCTGGTGGACAGCCCGCCGCATCTCGACACCGATGCGCGGCTCGCGATTCGCGCCGCCGATCTCGTGCTGGTGCCGCTGCAGCCGAGCGCGCCCGATCTCTGGGCGGCGGAGGGCACGCTCGCGCTCGCCCGCGCGGAGAAGCGGCGCATCGGCCTGGTGCTGAACCGCGCCTCCGCCGCCGGCACGATGCGCCGCGCGGTCGAGGCGGAGATCGGCCGGCGCGGTCTCACCTTGCTGCCGACCGCGCTCGGCAACCGCGCCGCCTATGCGCAGGCCTTCGCCGCCGGCCTCGGCGTGATCGAGGCGGCGCCGCGCTCCGCGGCCGCCGCCGAGATCAGCGGCCTGCTCGGCGATATCGGGGAGTTCGCGCCATGAGTGTCTGGAGCTCGTGCTGGCCATCCATCCTGTTGAGCGCGGTGATCTGGGTCGGCGGCATGTTCTTCGCGCTCGCGGTGCTGCGGCCGGCTCTCGCGGTGCTGGACCCGCCGGCGCGCCTGGCGCTGCACGTGCCGATGCTGCAGCCGCTTCCTGCTCGTCATCTGGCACGCGATGCCGCTGATGCTGATCACCGGCTTCCTGATGGTGTTCGGCGCTCTATGGCGGGTTCGCCAACCTGCCCTGGGCGGTCAACCTGATGATGCTGGTCGGCCTTGTGATGGCGGCGATCTTCCTCGCGCTGTTCTTCGGACCGTGGCGCGCATGCGCGCCGCCCCGGCGCCGATCCGCTCGACCGCATCCGCCGGCTCATCACCATCAATCTGTGGCTCGGGCTGATCACCATCGTGCTCGGGGCGTTCGGCCACCCCATCTAGAGCAATACGGCCTGACCGGAATTGCGCAGCGATTCCAGGCCGATGAAATTGCTCGCGAAATATGAGCTAGACCGATTCCAGCCTGGGTGGAACCGGTCTAAAGCCGCCAGAAGCGCGCGATCTCGCCGGCGCGTCGATGCCGGCATCGAGGATGAAGGGCGCGGGCCGCCCGGCGTGCCGCGCATCGATCGGCACGCCGTGGCCCATCCCGGCGATCGAGCCAGCATTGCACGCGATCGCCCCAGCTCAGGCGGCGCACGCGCGGCAGCGGTGCGTCCTCCGTGGCGGCGTCGAGCGCGAGGCCGTGCAGCGCCGTCCATTGCGCGGCCAGACAGGCGGCATTGCCGGGATGCACGACGTGATCCGCCTCGCCCATGCCAGATCGAAAGAACGCGGCCATCGCCCGGCGAAGCGGGCGGGCGCGGCGGCGCGGGCACGCGCCAGCCAGAACTCCGGGTCCGGCGGGAATGGCGCCTGCGCCATGCAGCGAAGCGCCTCCCAGGCATTGCTCGCGGCGCCCGCCGGCAGTCCGGCGAGCACCGCGCCACCGGCGAAGACATCGGGATAGGCGCACAGCAGCGCGGCGGCCATCGCGCCGCCCGCGGACAGGCCGGCCACGAAGACGCGCTCGCGGATCGCTCGCGAACCGCGTCGCAAGCCGCGGCCACCATCTGCCGCACCGACAGCACCTCCCCCCGCCCGCGCCTGATATCGCCGGGCTGGAACCAGTTGAAGCAGCACGCCGCGATTGTTCGCCGGACGCTGCTCGGGCAGCAGGAGCGGCATGCCGAGCCGGTCGGCGAGCGCGATCCAGCCGGCATCGCGCGCGAAGGACGAAGCCTCCTGGCCGCAGCCGTGCAGCAGCAGGATGAGCGGCGCGCCGGCCGGCGGCCCGGCCGGCGGCGCGTGCAGCAGCATGCGGAGCTTGCCGGGGTTCGAGCCGAATTGCGCGACCTCGACGATGCCGCGGGCCGAGCGGCGGCGGCGCCGCCCAGGATCGCTCCGCGAAATCGGCGGCGGCTGCGGAGCACGCGGCGCAGCCGGCGCGGGCCGATCGTGAGCCGGCGGGACCACCGCATCCCCCTCATCCCGCCTCGGAGCCGAGCTCGAGCCGCGCCTCGATCACGCCGGGATCCTGCGGCGCCGCGCGGCGGCTGAAGCCGAGCCGGCGCGCCAAGTGCAGCATCGGCCTGGTTCTCGGCCAGGATCTGGCCGGTGATCGCGGCGAGCCCGCGCGCGCGTCCCCAGTCGATGATCCGCTGCATCAGCCGGATCGCGACGCCGTGCCCCTTTGCCTCGGGCGCAACGATCACCGCGAACTCCGCCGTCTCCCCGCCGGGCTCCCGCACCAGCCGCGCGACGCCCAGCGTCTCCCCGCTCGCCTCGCGGACGGCGATGAAGGCCATCTCCCGGTCGTAGTCGATCTGCGTCATGCGGGCGACCTGCTCGTCCGTCAGGCCGTGCAGCGGCGCGAAGAAGCGGAGCCGGATGTCCTCGGGCGTGAGGCGGCGGAAGAAATCCCGATGTGCCGCCGCGTCCTCCGGCCGGATCGGGCGCAGGACCAGCGCGTCGCCCGCGACCACCACCCGCTCGATCCGTCGGGCGATGGCGATGCGGTGTTCGCCGCGGCGCTGCACCGCGCGGGCGTGCTCACCGTCGAGCGATTGGGAGGAGCCGCCGGCTGCGGCCGAAACCCTGGCGCGCGCCCGCCCGATCCGCAGTGAGCGAGCAGCCGCCCTCCGGCGCGGATCGCCACCAGCGGCCGCAGGCGGGCACAGGCGCGCGCGGCGGAGAGGAAGGCGCGGCGGTTCCGGATGCGGCGGATGTCCAGGAGGATCAGCCGGTTCCCGGCGCCTGCGACAGGAAATCGAGGACCGTCGCGAAGCCGACATCGGCATTGCCGCCGATCCCGACGATGTGGCTGAATCCGATCCCATTCGGGCCGGCCCAGTCGATCACCGCCCGGCACAGCGCGGCCGATTGCGACACCAGCGCGAGCGCGCCGCTCGGGGGCGGCAGATGCGCGCGGGAGAGGTTGAGCCCGAGCGCCGGGATCGCCAGCCCGAACGACCCCGGCCCGAGCACCCTGACCCCGGCGGCGGAAGCCGCGGCGGCCAGGCCCGGGGCCATGCTCAGCACGATCGCAACATTGGTGCCGCGCCGGCCGAGCGCCGCCAGCGCCCGCCGCCTCCTCGGGCGCGGTCGCGATCACGCCGAGATCCGGCGGCCTCCGCCCAGGCCTCGACCCCAGCCGCGTCCGTGGCGGTCAGCACCGTCCCGGCAAACCCGCCCGCAGTCAGATTGGCGAGCAGCACGGCATCGTCCCCGACCACGCCCACGGATCGCGGGATGGAACAGGCTTTCCGGCCGGAACCGGCCGAGGGCGCGCGGCAGCGACATTGTGCGACGCAGCATAGGCTCGAGCGACCCGGCGGCAAACTTCGCGTGGAGCCAGGACTTAACGCGCGCTTTCAGCGAAGCCGATCCAGGCTAGCCTCGATCGCCCGACTGATTCTGCAGGGCGTGCTCAGCAGGCCGAAACGCGTCGCCCCGGTGCCCGATCAACGGCAGCCGATTCGCCTAGTCAGGCTGAAATGCGTATTGCGCCGCCGAGAGAAACCAGCGCCAGCTTTCCTCGAAAGCCGCCTTGGGCCACGAGGAGACAGCACGGTGCCGTACGACACGCGTTCCGCCCGCAAGAGCGCCTGATCGACACCGCGGAAGGCCGGCGGCTGGCCGACCCGCAGGCGGCGAGCGCTGGCGGCGCTGGGGGCCCTATCTCAGCGAGCGGCAATGGGGCACGGTGCGCGAGGATTACAGCCCAGACGGCACCGCCTGGGACTACTTCCCGCACGATCATGCGCGCAGCCGCGCCTATCGCTGGGGCGAGGACGGCATCGGCGGCTGGAGCGACAACGCAGCTGCGCTGGTGCCTCGCGCGTCGCGCTGTGGAACGGACGCGACCCGATCCTCAAGGAGCGGCTGTTCGGCCTCACCAACTCCGAAGGCAATCACGGCGAGGACGTGAAGGAGCTCTACTACTATCTCGATGGCGTGCCGTCGCACGCCTACATGCGGATGCTCTACAAATACCCGCAGGCGGCGTTCCCGTATGCGCTGGCTCCTCGAGGAGAACCGCCGCCGCGGCATGGACCAGCCGGAATTCGAGCTGGTCGATACCGGCGTGTTCGACGAGCACCGCTATTTCGACGTCGCGATCGAATACGCCAAGGCGGATCCCGACGACACGCTGATGCGCGTCACCGCCACCAATCGCGGGCCGGAGGCGGCGACGCTGCACCTGCTGCCGCATCTCTGGTCGCGCAACGTCTGGTCCTGGAACGGGCGCACCGACAAGCCGCTGCTCGCGCGCAAGGCCGACGGCTCGGTGCGCGCGACGCGGCCGACGCTCGCCGCCGATGCGGCTCGACATCGACGGCGCGCACGAGTCGCTGTTCTGCGAGAACGAGACCAACGTGCCGCGCATCTTCGGCAGCCGACGCGAAGGGACCGTTCAAGGACGGCATCAACGACTATGTCGTGCACGGCGAGCGCGACGCCGTCGCGCGCGGAGCAGCGGCACCAAGCTCGCCGCGCATTTCCGCTCGAGATCCCGGCCGGGGGCTCGGTCGACCCTGCGCCTGCGCTTCCGCCCGGAGGCGAGCGGCGCCGCCCGCCTTCGCCGATTTCGACGCGATCTTCGCCAGCGCATCGCCGCGACGAGGCGGACGAGTTCTACGCCGTGCTGCAGCGCGACATCGCCGGATGCGGATGCGCGGCTGCGTGCAGCGCCAGGCGCTCGCCGGCATGCTGTGGACGAAGCAGTTCTACCATCTCGACATCCCGCTCTGGCTCGACGGCGACCCGGCGCAGCCGCCGCCGCCGGAGAGCCGCAAGCACGGGCGCAACGCCGACTGGCGGCACGCTCAACAATTTCGACATCCTCTCGATGCCGGACGCCTGGGAATATCCCTGGTATGCGTCCTGGGACCTCGCCTTCCATTGCGTGACCTTCGCGCTGATCGACCCGGATTTCGCCAAGGACCAGCTCCTCCTGCTGACGCGCGAATGGTACATGCACCCGAACGGGCAGCTGCCCGCCTATGAATGGGCGTTCGGCGACGTCAACCCGCCCGTGCATGCCTGGGCGGCCTGGCGCGTCTACCAGATGGATCGCGCGCTCACCGGCAAGCCCGATCGCGGCTTCCTGGTGCGCGTCTTCCACAAGCTGATGCTCAACTTCACCTGGTGGGTGAACCGCAAGGACGCGGAAGGCCGCAACATCTTCCAGGGCGGCTTCCTCGGCCTCGACAATATCGGCATCTTCGACCGCTCGCGCCCGCTGCCGACCGGCGGCACCATCAACCAGTCGGACGGCACCGCCTGGATGGCGATGTATGCGCTCAACCTGATGCGCATCGCGCTCGAGCTCGCGCAGCGACGACCACGCCTACGAGGACATCGCGAGCAAGTTCTTCGAGCATTTCCTCTACATCGCCGAGGCGATGACCAACATGGGCGGCGACGGCGTCGGGCTGTGGGACGAGCAGGACCAGTTCTACTACGACGTGCTCAACCTGCCCGGCGGCCGCACCGAGACGCTGCGCGTGCGCTCGATGGTGGGGCTGATCCCGCTCTTCGCGGTCGAGGTGCTGGAAGCGCAGGCAGGAGGCGCAATTCCCGGGCTTCGCCGGCCGGCTGCGCTGGTTCCTCAGCCATCGCCCGAAGCTCGCGGCGCTCGTCTCGCGCTGGAACGAGCCCGGCGTCGGCGAGCGCGCGCTGCTCTCGCTGCTGCGCGGGCATCGCATGAAGATGCTGCTCGCGCCGCATGCTCGACGAGACCGAGTTCCTCTCCGCGCACGGCGTCCGCGCGCTCTCGAAGATACCACGAGGCGCACCCGTTCACGCTCGAGCATGACGGCAGCGCATTTCGAGATCGGCTACGTGCCGGGCGAGTCGACCTCCGGCGTGTTCGGCGGCAACTCGAACTGGCGCGGCCCGGTCTGGATGCCGGTGAACTACCTGCTGGTCGAGGCGCTGCGCGAGTTCCACCAGTATTACGGCGATGATTTCACCGTCGAATGCCCGACCGGCTCGGGCAAGGAGCTCAGCCTGCGCGAGGTCGCCGACGAGCTCGCGCGGCGGCTCGCCAACCTCTTCCTGCGCGGCAAGGACGGGCGGCGCGCCGCTGTTCGGCGACAACGCGGCTGCTGCCAGGAGGACCCGGAGTTCCGCGACCATCTCGTCTTCAACGAATATTTCCACGGCGATACCGGGCGCGGCGTCGGCGCCTCGCACCAGAACGGCTGGACCGGGCTGATCGCGCTGCTGCTGCAGCCGGGCACCGAGGCCGGGCTCGGGCGTATCTACTCTCGCGCATGTCGCCGAACGGAGAACGCGGGAGATGACTGAGCAGACGACTCGCCGGGCAGCCGGCGCTGGTGACGGGCGCGAGCTCCGGGATCGGCCGCGCGGTCGCGCTCGCGCTCGCCGCCGGCGGGCGCCGACGTCGCGGTGAATTACAGCCACGACCGCGACGCCGCCGAGGCGGTGGTGCACGAGATCGAGGCAGGCGGGCGGCCGCGCGATCGCGGTGCAGGCGGATGTCTCGCGCGAGGACGCAGGTGCAGGCGATGTTCCGCACCGCGCATCGCGGAATTCGGCACGCTCCACATCGTCGTCGCCAATGCCGGGCTGCAGCGCGACGCGCCGATCGCGCGACATGACGCTCGCGCAGTGGAACGAGGTGATCGGCGTCAACCTCACCGGCCAGTTCCTCTGCGCGCGCGCAGCCGATCCGCGAGTTCCGCCGGCGCGGCGTCGGTGCGCGAGCGTCTCGAAGGCCGCGGGCAAGCTCATCTGCATGAGCTCGGTGCACGAGGTGATCCCCTGGGCCGGGCACGTCAACTACGCCGCGAGCAAGGGCGGCATCATGCTGATGATGAAGACGCTCGCGCAGGAGGTCGCGCCCGACCGCATCCGCGTCAACGGCCTGGCGCCCGGCGCGATCCGCACGCCGATCAACCGGTCCGCCTGGGAGACGCCGGAGGCGCTCGACAAGCTGATGACGCTGGTGCCCTATGGCCGGATCGGCGAGCCCGAGGATATCGGCCGCGCCGCGGTCTGGCTCGCCTCGGACGATTCCGATTACGTGACCGGCACGTCGCTTTTCGTCGATGGCGGCATGACGCTCTATCCGGGTTTCGCGGATAACGGCTGAGCGCGCAACCGGCTCGTCGCCGACGTAATGTGAGGACGGGAGGACAACGCTGCATGAACCCACAGCTCACCGCCAGCGCCCCGCTCGCGCGCTCCGCCATGGCCTATGTGCTGGCGGGCGGCCGCGGCAGCCGGCTGCATGGAGCTCACCGATATCCGCGCCAAGCCCGCCGTCTATTTCGGCGGCAAGTCGCGCATCATCGATTTCGCGCTGTCGAACGCGCTCAATTCCGGCATCCGCCGCATCGGGGTCGCGACGCAGTACAAGGCGCACAGCCTGATCCGCCATCTGCAGCGCGGCTGGAACTTCTTCCGCCCCGAGCGCAACGAGAGCTTCGACATCCTGCCCGCGAGCCAGCGCGTGTCGGAGACCCAGTGGTATGCCGGCACGGCCGATGCGGTGTTCCAGAACATCGACATCATCGAGATCTACGCGCCCGCAGCACATCGTCATCCTCGCCGGCGATCACGTCTACAAGATGGACTACGAATACATGCTGCAGCTCCATCTCGAGAGCGGCGCCGACGTCACGGTCGGCTGCATCGAGGTGCCGCGCATGGAGGCGACCGGCTTCGGCGTCATGCATGTGGATGCCGAGGACCGGCTGATCTCCTTCCTGGAGAAGCCCGCCGACCCGCCCGGCATGCCCGACCGCCCCGACATGGCGCTCGCCAGCATGGGCATCTACGTGTTCGAGACGAAGTTCCTGTTCGAGGAGCTCCGCCGCGACGCGGCCGACCCGCAATCGAGCCATGATTTCGGCAAGGACATCATCCCGCACATCGTGCGGCACGGCAAGGCGGTGGCGCATCGCTTCTCGCAATCCTGCGTGCGCTCCTCGCCCGACGCGGAGGCCTATTGGCGCGATGTCGGCACGGTGGATGCCTACTGGCAGGCCAATATCGACCTCACCGACGTGATCCCGGCGCTCGATCTCTACGAGCAGACCTGGCCGATCTGGACCTATGCCGAGATCACGCCGCCCGCGAAGTTCGTGCACGACGA
This sequence comes from uncultured Alphaproteobacteria bacterium, assembly GCA_963822815.1. GTDB lineage: Bacteria > Pseudomonadota > Alphaproteobacteria > Acetobacterales > Acetobacteraceae > CAWGJC01. Next base: position 269,015 of record CAWGJC010000003.1, on the reverse strand, counting down.
GGAACACCGCCGCGGCCAGGCGGTGAGCTCGCTCGTCTCCGGCGGCTGCATCGTCTCCGGCGCGTCGCTGCGGCGCTCGCTGCTGTTCACCGGCGTGCGCGCGCATTCCTACGCGCAGATCGAGAACGCGGTGATCCTGCCCTATGCCGAGATCGGCCGCGGCGCGCGGCTCACGCAACGTCGTCATCGATCGCGGCGTGCGCATTCCCGCCGGGCCTCGTGGTCGGCGAGGATCCCGAGCTGCGACGCGCAGCGGTTCCGCCGCACCGCGAGCGGCATCTGCCTGATCACCCAGAGCGATGCTCGACCGCCTGGCGGATGAGCCTGCAGCGTCCTCTCCGTCGTCTCCGAGATCTATCCGCTGATCAAGACCGGCGGCCTCGCCGATGTCGCCGGCGCGCTGCCGCTCGCGCTCGCCGCCGAGGGCGTCGCGGTGCGCTCGCTCGTGCCGGGCTATCCGCCGGTGCTGGCCGGGCTCGAACGCGCGGAGGTCGTCGGCGGAGCTCGGCGAGATGTTCGGCGGCCGCGCGCGGCTGCTCGCCGGCGCGGGCGGACGGGCTCGACCTGCTCGTGATCGACGCGCCGCATCTCTATGCGCGGCCCGGCAACACCTACGTGCATCGCCGACAACGCGTTCCGCTTCGGCGCGCTCGGCCTCGTCGCGGCGCGCATCGCGCAGGGCGCGCTCGGCGCGTTCCGGCCCGACATCGTGCACGCGCATGACTGGCAGGCCGGCCTCGCCGCCGGCCTATCTGCATTATCGGCGGCGGCCGCGCGCCCGGGCACGGTGATGACGGTGCACAATCTCGCCTTCCAGGGCCAGTTCCCGCCCGATCTGCTGGGCGCGCTGCACCTGCCGCCGGAGGCGTTCGGCATCGACGGCGTCGAGTATTACGGCGCGATCGGCTTCCTCAAGGCGGGGCTGCGCCTCTCCGATCGCATCACCACGGTGTCGCCGAGCTATGCGGCGGAGATCCGCACCGATGCGGGCGGCATGGGGCTCGGCGGCCTGCTGCGCGCGCGCGCGGCGGCGCTCTGCGGCATCCTCAACGGCATCGACATCGATGTCTGGAACCCGGCGACCGACCCGCATCTCGCCGCGCGCTACGACGGCGGAACGGATCGCGCAGCGCGCCGCCAACAAGGCCGCGCTGCAGCGGCGGATGGGCCTCGCCGAGGAGCCGCGACCGGCTGCTGTTCGGCGTCATCGGCCGGCTGACCTGGCAGAAGGGGATGGACCTGCTGCTCGATGCGCTGCCGGCGCTCGGCGACGCGCAGCTCGCGCTGCTCGGCTCGGGCGATGCCGGATCTGGAAGCCGGGTTTCGCGGCCGCCGCCGCCGCCGATCCCGGCCGGATCGGCGTCGTCATCGGCTATGACGAAGGGCTCGCGCATCTGATCCAGGGCGGATGCGACGTGCTGCTCGTGCCCTCGCGCTTCGAACCCTGCGGGCTGACCCAGCTCTGCGCGCTGCGCTACGGCGCGCTGCCGCTCGTCGCGCGCACCGGCGGCCTCGCGGACACCGTGATCGATGCCAACGAGATGGCGCTCGCCGCCGGCGTCGCCACCGGCTGGCAGTTCGCGCCGGCGACCGCGCGATGCGCTGGCCGCCGCGATCGCCCGCGCGCTGCGGTCTGGCCCGACCGCGCGGCCTGGCGGCGCATGCAGCGCAACGCGATGGCGACGCGATGTGAGCTGGTCCGGCCCCGCGCGCCGCTACGCCGCAGCTGTATCGCGCGCTCGCGCCGCGCTGATTGCCCCGAAAGGAACTCGCATGATCGATCCGGCCACCGACCGCGTCCTCATCACCGGCGCCGCCGGCGCGATCGGCGAGTGCGCTGCGCGAGGGGCTGCGCCCGTCATGGCGCCGCCTGCGCCTCACCGATGCGCGGCCGATCCCCGATCCGGCGCCGAACGAGGAGGTGGTGACCGCCGATATCGGCGATCGCGCCGCGCTCGAGCGGATGATGCAGGGCGTCGCGGCGGTGGTGCATCTCGCCGGCGCCGCGGGGGAGTATGATCTCGAGACGCTGTTCCGGGTGAATGCGCGCGGCCTGTTCGACGTGCTGGAAGCGGCGCGGCTCGGCGGCGTCAAGCGGATCGTGTTCGCGAGCAGCAACCATGCCTTCGGCTGCTATCCGATCACCGAGCCGGTGACGCCCGAGCACCCGCCGCGGCCGGACAGTCTCTACGGCGTCTTCAAGGTGCTCGGCGAGACGATGCTGCGCTACTACCATGACCGGCACGGCATCAGCTCGGTCTCGCTGCGCATCGGCACCTACCGTCCGCTGCCGATCGACCAGCGCTCGCTCGCGACCTGGCTCAGCCCGGCCGATGTCGTGCAGCTCGTCGATCTTTCGCTGCGCCATCCCGATCCGGGCGCGCTGGTGGTGAACGGCTACTCGGCCAACACCCGGATCAGGACGCGCGATCCGAACTGGGCGGTGCTCGGCTACCGGCCGCGCGACAATGCGGAGGACCATCTCGACATGCTGCGTGGGATGGGCGTCGATGTCGACGGCGACTGGGAATGGAAGGAGCATGGCGGCGCTTTCGCCCGCGCGCCGGAGCATCCGCCCCGCGCGGGCTGATACCAAGGGTCATTCTTCATGATCGTTGGAATCGCGCGCGGGTTGGTGGGCGGCGCGCGCGAAATCATAAGGGATATCGCGCGCCGAGGTGCTGCCCCCACGAGTCATTCCCTGAGCGCGCTGGTATGAGCGGGCTCAGGGGCCGCTCGCCTCGACGAAAGCGAGCAGGTCGTCCTCGCTCGGCGGCTTCTCCAGCACCCGGGTGATGCCGAGCTCGGCGGCGCGAACCAGCATGTCGGGCGTCAGCGACCCGGTGATCAGCAGCGTGGGAACGTTCTTGCCGCGACGCTGGAGCGTCGCCACCAGCTCGAGCCCGCTGAGCTGCGGCATGTGCTGGTCGATGACCATGCAATTCGCCTGGCTGGCCTGTGCCGCCCTCAAGATACTGCACCGCCGACGCGTAGGTCTCGACCACATGACCGGCCGTCTCCAGCAGGAACCGGAGCGAACTCGCGGACGGCAGCGTCGTCATCGACGATCGCGACCACGAATGGCGTGGCGTCCATGGCGAACCCCCCGTTCGGGAACCTCTTGAATGAAAGGCGAAATAACATCGCCAAGAAGAGCACAACGGCCGCGATCAACGCCTTGAGATGCGTCAAGTTGCCCGCACGCGACCGTGCGACGCAATCCCCCATGCCCGCCCTCTATGCCGCGGCCCTCTATGCGTGGTCCGGGCCGCTTGGTAGAACGCCGCATGGCTGGAACAATACCGGAACCTTTTGCCGGCTGGTTCGCCCGCCGCTCCTGGACGCCGCGCGCCGCATCAGATCGCGGTGCTGGAAGCGGCCGAGGCGGGGGAAAGCGTGCTGCTGATCGCGCCGACCGGCGGCGGCAAGACGCTCGCCGGGTTCCTGCCATCGCTGATCGCCCTGGCGAGCGGGCAGCAGCGAGGGGAGCCGCATCCACACCCTCTATGTCAGCCCGCTGAAGGCGCTCGCCACCGACATCGCCCGCAATCTCACCGCCCCGATCCGCGAGATGGACCTGCCGATCCGCGTCGAGACGCGGACCGGCGACACCCCCGCCGATCGCCGCAAGCGCCAGCGCGAGCGCCCGCCCGACATCCTGCTGACCACGCCCGGAAAGCCTCGCGATCCTGCTCTCGCTGCCCGACGCGGCGCCGATGTTCGCCGGCCTCGCCGCCATCGTGATCGACGAGGTGCACGCGCTCGCCGGCACCAAGCGCGGCGACCAGCTCGCCCTCGGCCTCGCCCGGCTGGCGACCCTCGCGCCGGACGCCAGGCGGATCGGGCTGTCCGCGACCGTCGCGCATCCCGGCGCCCTGCTCGCCTATCTCTCGCCCCATGGCGACGGGCGGCAGGTGCGCCGCATCGAGGTCGCCGATCGCGCGCCTCCCGAGCTCGCGCTGATGCTGCCGGAGGGACATCTGCCCTGGTCCGGCCGGATGGGGCTGATCAACGCACCGCAGATCCTGGAGCGCATCCGGGCGGCCAACCTGACCATCGTCTTCGTCAACACCCGCGCGCAGGGCGAGCTGCTGTTCCAGGCGCTGTGGAAGCTGAACGACGAGACGCTGCCGATCGCGCTGCATCACGGCAGCCTCGACATCGCGCAGCGCCGCCGCGTCGAGGCGGCGATGGCGGCGGGCACGCTGCGCGCGGTGGTGGCGACCTCCTCGCTCGATCTCGGCATCGACTGGGGCGGCGTCGACCAGGTGATCCAGGTCGGCGCGCCGAAGGGCGTCTCGCGCCTGCTGCAGCGCGTCGGCCGCGCCAACCACCGCATGGACGAGGCCTCGCGCGCGGTGCTGGTGCCGGCGAACCGCTTCGAGGTGCTGGAATGCGAGGCGGCGATCCTCGGCGTCGCGGCGCATGAGCTCGACGGCGATCCGCCGCGTCCGGGCGGCCTCGACGTGCTCGCGCAGCACCTGCTGCTGATGGCCGTCGAGCGCGCCGTTCCTGCCCGGACGCGATGTACGCCGAGATCCGCCGCGCCGCCCCGTACGCCGCGCTTCACGCGCCCGGAATTCGACGACGTCCTGCGCTTCGTCGAGGATGGCGGCTACGCGCTCGCCGCCTATGAGCGGTACCGAAAGCTGTTCCGCGACAGCGAGGGGCGGATGCATATCCGCTCCGAGCGCATCGCCCGCCAGGCGCGGATGAATGTCGGCACCATCGTCGAGGCGCCGCTGCTGAAGGTGCGCTATGCCGGCCGCGGCGGCCAGGCGCTCGGCGAGGTCGAGGAGTATTTCGCCAACCTGCTGTCGCCCGGCGACACCTTCATGTTCGCCGCGCGCCTGCTCCGCTTCATCCGCATCCGCGAAACCACCGTCGAGGTCGCCGATGGCGGCACCGGCGAGCCGATGGTGCCCGCCTATGCCGGCGGCAGGCTGCCGCTCACCACCAATCTCGCCGACCGCGTGCGCGCGATGCTGCACGACCCGAGCAGCTGGCACGCCTATCCCGAGCCGGTGCGCGAATGGCTCCGCCTGCAGCGCCTGTTCTCCGCCCTGCCCCGCCCGGACGAGCTGCTGGTCGAGACGTTCCCGCGCGAGGGGCGCTGGTATCTCGTCGCCTACACCTTCGAGGGCCGCAACGCGCACCAGACGCTCGGCATGCTGCTGACGCGCCGCATGGAGCGGATGGGCCACGCGCCGCTCGGCTTCGTCGCGACCGACTACGTGATCGGCGTGTGGTCGGCGAACGAGCCCGACCGCATCGACGAGCTGTTCGAGCAGGACATGCTGGGCGACGATCTGGAGAGCTGGATGGCGGAGAGCTCGATGCTCCGCCGCACGTTCCGCAACGTCGCGGTGATCGCCGGGCTGATCGAGCGGCATCATCCCGGCGCCGACAAGTCGAAGCGGCAGGTGACGGTGAACTCCGACCTCATCTACGCCGTGCTGCGCAAGCACCAACCCGACCACATCCTGCTGCGCGCGACCCGCGCCGACGCGGCCGGCGGCCTGACCGATCTCGCGCGGCTCGCCGCGATGCTCGGGCGCGTGCGCGGCCATCTCAGGCATGTCCGGCTCGAGCGCGTCTCGCCGCTCGCGGTGCCGGTGCTGATCGACATCGGCCGCGAGAGCGTGCGCAGCGAGGCCGATGAGGAGGCGCTGCTGGAAGAGGCGGAGGCACTGGTCGAGGAGGCGACGGCGCCCAGGCCCTATATGCCGCGCGTGCATCGCAGCAATATGACCCGCATGCGTCAGTCCCCTGCGAACAAGCGCCGCGCGTGATCCCGGCCCCGTTGCATCTCGCCGGCGAGCGTCTGCTGCTCGATCCCGCCGGGCTGCTGTTCTGGCCGGCCGCCGGACTGCTCGCGGTCGCCGATCTGCATTTCGAGAAGGGCACGGCCTGCGCCGAGCGCGGGCGGCTGGTCCCGCCCTGGGACACCGAAGCGACCCTCGACCGCCTCGCACTCGCGCTGCGCCGCTGGCAGCCGCGCAGCGTGGTCGCGCTCGGCGACAGTTTCCACGATCCGCGCGGCGCCGCCCGTCTGCGGCCGCGCGATGCCGGACGTCTCCGCGGGATGACGGCGAGCACCCATTTCGTCTGGGTGTGCGGCAATCACGACCCCTGCGCGCCGGACGGCGTCGGCGGAGAAAGCGTCGCGGAATTCCGGGCCGCGCCCGTTCATCTTCCGTCACATCGCGCGAGCCGGCGCGCGGCACGAGATCAGCGGGCATTTCCATCCGAAGGCGGCGGTGCCGACGCGCGCGGCGAGCGTGGAGCGGCCCTGCTTCGTCGCCGATGGCAACCGCATCGTGCTGCCGGCCTTCGGCGCCTATACGGGTGGGCTCGACGTGCGTAACACCGCGTTCCGGCCGCTCTTCCCGCGCGGCGGCCGCGTGTTCCTGCTCGGCCGGGAGCGGCTGTTCAGCTTCGCGCTCGGCGAGATCAGCAGCGCGCAGACGGTCCTGCTGTGATCGCCGACTTCTTCGCCGCGTGCCGAACGAGGGTGCGCGCGGCGTGATTCCGGACGGTGCCGCGATCCGGGTGGTCGGCGACGTTCACGGCGAAGCGCGCGCCTTTTCGTATGCGGTCGCGACCGACCGCTTCGTGGTGCAGCTCGGCGACCTCACTGATCGCGGCCCGGACAGCGCCGGAGTGCTGCGCATCGCGCTCGACATCGTGGATGCCGGCCGCGGCCTGTTCCTGCTCGGCAATCACGACCACAAGCTCGCCCGCGCCCTGCTCGGCCAGAAGGTGCGGGTCGATGCGGCGCTCGCCGCGACGCTCGCGGAACTCGATGACGGGTTGCGCGCCCGCACGCTCGCCGCGATCGAGAAGGCACCCGCCTGGCTCCGGCACGGCGATGCCTTCTTCGTGCACGGCGCCTTCCACACCGCGATGCTCACGACCCCGCCGCCGCACGGGATCGATCGCGCCGAAGGCATCCTCGCGCGCGCGCTCTACGGGCAGACGACCGGACGGCGCCAGCCGGACGGCTACCCCGAACGCGTGCTCGACTGGGTCGACCGCATTCCGGAGGGTATGATCGTCTATTGCGGCCATGACGTCAGGAGCACCGACGGGCGCCCCTGGCGGCGTCGCGGCGCGCAGGGTGGCGAGGCGGTGTTCGTCGACACCGGCGCGAGCAAGGGCGGCCACCTGTCCTGGATCGACATCTGATCGGCCTCCGGTCCTCCGAGCCTCACTCCGAAATGGACTCTCGGAGCCTTCTCAATGAAAATCACGTGTCTTCACCTTGATGCCTTCGGCGTCCTCGTCCTGCGCGCTCACCGTGCGCAGCAGATCCGATAGATCCTCGATGCCCTCGGCGACGATATGGATCACGTCGCCTTCGCGCTGCATGCGCCCGTGGCAGGCGATCATGCGCGCGGAGTGGATCACCCGTCGATGCTTCTCGTAGACCGCGGGCCAGACGATGAGATTGGCGATTCCGGTCTCATCCTCGACGGTGATGAAGATCACGCCCTTCGCGCTGCCCGGCCGCTGCCGCACCAGGATGATCCCCGGCACCACCACGCCCCGCCCGTCATTTGTGGTTGCAAGATCAGCGCAGCGCATCATCCCGCGCGCCGTGAGCTCGTCGCGCAGGAATGCCGCCGGATGCCGCCGCAGGCTCAGGCCGACGCTGCGGTAATCCTCCACCACCTCGTTTCCCTCGGTCATCTTCTGCAACGTCACCATCGGCTCGACGAGTTCCGTCCCTGACCGCGCCGCCGCGAAGAGCGGCAGCACGTCCGGCGCCAGCCCGCCGATCGCCCACAGCGCCTGGCGCCGATCGAGACCGAGCACGCGAAACCCGTCCGCCTCCGCGATCCGCTCCAGCGCCGTGACGCTTCACCTCCGCGCGCCGCCACAACTCCTCCACCGAGGCGTAAGGATGCTCGCCCCGCCGCGTCACGATCGCCGCGCCTTCCTCGTTCCCGAGCCCCTTCACCATGCGCAGCCCGAGCCGCACCGCGAAAGCATCGCGCTCCGCCGGTTCCAGCGTGCAATCCCAGCGCGAGGCATTGATGCAGACCGGCCTGATCTCGACGTCGTGTTCGCGCGCATCGCGCACGATCTGTGCCGGCGCATAGAACCCCATCGGCTGCGCGTTCAGCAGCGCGCAGCAGAACACGTCTGGATGGTGGCATTTCATCCAGGAGCTGGCATAGGCGATCAGCGCGAAACTCGCGGCGTGGCTCTCGGGAAATCCATACGAGCCGAATCCCTCGATCTGCCTGAAGGTGCGCTCGGCAAACTCGCGCGTATAGCCGTTCTTCATCATTCCGCTGATCAGCTTGTCGGCGAAATGCGACACGCCGCCGGTGAACTTGAACGTTGCCATCGAGCGGCGCAGCGCATCCGCTTCGCCGGGGGAAAAGCCGGCGGCGACGATCGCGACCTTCATCGCCTGTTCCTGGAACAGCGGTACGCCAAGCGTCTTCTCGAGCACGCTCCTGAGCGCGAGGGTCGGATACTCGACCGGTTCCTTGCCCGCACGCCGGCGCAGATAGGGATGCACCATGTCGCCCTGGATCGGACCGGGCCGCACGATCGCCACTTCGATGACGAGATCGTAGAACGTCGCCGGCTTCATGCGCGGCAGCATCGACATTTGCGCGCGGCTCTCGATCTGGAATACGCCGATCGTGTCGGCTCGCCGGATCATCGCATAGGTTGCCGGATCCTCGCGTGGGATCGTCGCGATCGTCAGCGTGCTGCCGTGGTGCTCTTGCAAAAGGCCGAACGCGCGCCGCATGCAGCCCAGCATGCCGAGGCCGAGCACATCGACCTTCATGAAACGCAACACGTCGATGTCGTCCTTGTCCCACTCGATCACCCGACGGTCCTTCATGCTCGCAGGCTCGATCGGCACGAGATCGTCGAGCCGGTCGCGCGTCAGCACGAACCCGCCCGGATGCTGGCCGAGATGGCGCGGAAATCCGATCAACTCCCGCGCGAGCTCGAGGGTAAGGCGCAGCCGGGAATCCTGCAGATTGAGGTTGAGCTCGCTTGCCTGGTTTTCGTCGACGCCCTCGTCGGACCATCCCCAGACCTGCGACGCCAGCGCGCCGGTGACGTCCTCGGACAGCCCCAGCACCTTGCCGACCTCGCGCACCGCGCCGCGCGCGCGGAACCGCATCACCGTGGCGCAGAGCGCGGCGCGCGTCTCACCGTAATGGCGATACACCCATTGGATCACCTCCTCGCGCCGCTCGTGCTCGAAATCCACGTCGATGTCTGGCGGCTCGCGGCGCTCCTCGGAGATGAAGCGCTCGAACAGGAGATTGCTGTCCACCGGGTCGATCTCGGTGATGCCGAGGATGTAGCAGACCACGGAATTCGCCGCCGAGCCGCGCCCCTGGCAAAGAATCCCCTTTTCCCGGGCAAAGCGGACGATGCTGTGGACGGTCAGGAAATATGGGGCATACGAGAGCTTCTCGATCAGCCTGAGTTCGTGGCGAAGCTGCTTCTCGACATCGGCAGCAATGCGCTCTCCGTAGCGGACCGACACCCGCTCCCACACCAACTTCTCAAGCGTCTGCTGCGGCGTGAGCGCGGGATCCTCGATCTCGTCCGGATACTGGTATTGCAGTTCGTCCAGCGAGAAGCGGCAGCGCGCGACGACCTCCAGCGTGCGCGCCACCGCATCCGGATGGCGGCGGAACAGCCGCGTCATCTCCTCGGGCGCGCGCAGATGCCGGTCGGCGAACCGCTCGCGGCGGAATCCCGCATCGTCGATCGTGCATCCCTCGCGGATGCAGGTGACGACGTCCTGCAGAATGCGCCGCTCCGGCACATGATACAGCACGTCCCCGGTCGCGACCGACGCCACGCGCGCCGCCCGCGCCAGCATCGCGAGCGACTGCAGCCGAACCGCATCTCCCGGCCGCCGCCGCAGCGTCAGCGCCAGATAGGCGCGATCCCCGAACGTCTCGCGCAGCCGCCCCAACTCTGTTGCGAGCCCCGCATCCGCCGCCTCTGGCAGCAGCACGGCCACCATCCCCTCGCCCGAAACCGCCAGATCCGCCCAGGCAAGATCACACTTCCCCTTCCCCGCCCGCCGCTTCCCCTCGCTCAGCAGCCGGCACAGCCGCGAATAGGCCGGCCGATCGGTCGGATAAACCAGCACCGGCAGCCCATCCGACAGATCCAGCCGACACCCCACCACCAGCCGTACGCCGGTCTCCCGCGCCCGCTGATGCGCCCGCACCATCCCCGCCAGCGAATTGCGGTCCGTCACCCCAAGCGCCGGCACTCCCAGCGCCTTCGCCTGCAGGAAGAGTTCCTCGACATGCGAGGCACCACGAAGAAAGGAGTAGTTCGTGGTGACCTGGAGCTCGGCATACCCTGCCATCAGAACAGCCCATGCAGATACCAGGTGAGATCGCCGGTTTCGGTATGGGTGCCGTTGCCGCTGCGGTAGAGCCAGAAGCGGCGGCCGGTTTCGTCCTCCACCGCCCAGTAGTCGCGGATGGCGGCCCTTTCGCTGTCGCGGCGCCACCATTCGCCGGCGATGCGTTCGGGGCCGTCGGCGCGGCGCACGCGATGGCGCAGACGTCGCCAGGTGAAGCTGGCGGGTGGGTGGTCCGGCAGCATCGCGAGAGCTTCGACCCGTTGCGGCGGGTTGAGCAGCCGGGATGGGCGCGGGAGGTTGGGCGAGGCGGCGCGGACGGGCGGGGCGAGGGCGGGAATCCGCCGCGGACGGCGCGTTCGGGCACGTCGCTTTCGACGGGAACGGTCGCGATAGACGCGGCTGGCGCCGAAGCGGTTGCTCAGGCGGTCGACCAACGGGGCGAGATTTCGGTCGTCGTCCTTGGGGTCGGGATCGAGGGTGGTTTCGTCCTGGGCATAGGCGAGCTGCTCGGCCAGCGACACGACGAGGCGCATCGCCTCGATGCCGAGACCGGGATCGATCGTCTCGATCCGTTCCTCGAGCAGGCGGGCGAGATGGGCGGGGTCGCGGGCGGGACGGGCGGTGCCGATGGCGATGATCGGGGTCGCCCCGTCGAGCCGCTCGAAATGCAGGTCGAGCCGGCGGGCGCCCTGCCCGGCACGTTCCAGCGCGGCGCAGACTTCCGGCACCAGGCGGCGGATCACGGTAGCGAACGCCTCGGCGGTCAGCAGCGGCTCGGCGAAGCCGAGACGGTGCTGGATCACCGCCTCGGGCGGAACCGGGGAGATCGGCTCGGGTGCATGGCCGAGCGCCTGGTCCAGCCGGTGCAGGGCCACGGGAAAGCGGCGGCCGAGCGGCGCGCGCGGGGCGGCGGCGAGCTGGCCGATGCGCTCGAAGCCGAGGCGGCGCAGCGACAGGATGGTGTCGGGATCGAGCCGCAAGGCCGCGACCGGAAGCGGGGCGAGTGCGGCAGCGGTCCCACCCGGCGGCACCACGTCCGCCGCCGCCGCTGGCGTGGCGCGCGACCGCGTGGGCGGCGCCCGGCGTGTCGGCCAGGGCGGCGCGGGCGGTGAACCCGGCTTCGGCCAGGCCGCGGAGGAGGTCTTCCAGCAGGGCAGCCTCGCCGCCGCGGAGATGGGCGGCACCGGTCACGTCGATCCAGATGCCATCCGGCGGATCGGGAGCGGTCAGCGGGGCCAAGCGGAGGCAATCGGCGGCGAGCGCCGCGAGCATGGCGGCGTCGCCCGACGGATCGGCCTCAACGATCATGAGGCCGGGCACCATCGCCTGCGCCTGCGCCAGCACCATCTCCGGAAAGAGGCCGAGCGCCCGGGCCGCCTGGTTCACGGCCGACACCACCATGCGCCTGCCGTCATGCCGACGCAGTGGCCACGGGTTGTTCTTTCGATTTCAGCAGCTTGCGGAGCGTCGCTGCGAGATTTCAGCCGATCGGTCGGCAGGTCCGGCAGCCAGACGGAGACGACCCTTCGCATCGCATGCCTCCACGATCCAGGTTGCCGGCTCGCCGCCCCGGCAGCGCCGCAGGCCGAGCCGCCAGTGCGCCCGGGCAAGGCCCGGCGTGTCCGGCGCTTCGGGCAAGGGCGGCGGCGACGGCAGGCAGGCGATCCGCCAGCTGGTGACGGCGGCGATCGGCTCGGTCAGGACGGGGTCATCGAATTTCCGGCTGCGGCGAAGAACAAATCCGGTCACCCCAGAGGCTTCGGCCGCGATCTGCAGGCGGCGGGAGGCGGTCAGGCCGAGTTTCCCGACCTCGCCCACCACCGCGGCGAGGCCGCGATGGCGCAGTCCTTCCTCCATGGCGAGCAGCACGGACTTGCCGGCCTCGACGAACACCACCCGCTCCGGTCCGAGCCCAGCGGCGGCGAGCGCGGGGGCGAAGAGGTCGCTCCGCTCGGCCACCCAGAGCACCTGGCCCCGCATCCGGGCGAGCGCACCGGCGATCCACAGCGTGGCGGCGCCGCCGTGCTCGATCTCCGCGCCCTCACCCGCGATCTCGTGCAGCGCGCCTCGGAGCAGCCCGCCGGCGGGCAGGTGCGTGTCGATGGCTGCCACGCCGAAGGGGACCGCGCCGCCTGGATCGGGCCTGGACCGCCCGCGCTCGACCGCCGCGATGCGGCCGCGGAGCGTGTCGAGCCATCTGGTCCGATCGGGGACCTGATCTGGTATCTGATCTGGGATCTGAGCGCCGTGCTGCCTCACGATGAGAACGTATAGCGAACACCGCGCATCGGGAAAGAGGGAATTCGCCTCTCAAGAATTATCCATCTAATAAGAAAGACTTAACGTTGCTTTTCAAACTTTTCCATGAGCATCGACCGCCAGCTTTCGCGCGGGCTTGCGATCCTCCGCACTGGACCCCCGCCCCGCCGATCGGCTACGCAACAACCCACCGACGTTCTGGGGGCTCTCCGTGGCTGGTTATCCGAAGAAATACGCTGCCGCCGACAAGGAGGTGGTCGATTACGGCTACTACCAGCTTCCCGGCACCCGCAAATGGTTCCGCGGTCCCCCGCTCACCGATCCCGGCGCCAAGCCGGTCACCTTTCTCGGCGCCGCCTCCTGCTTCGGGCGCTTCGTCCGGGTCCCCTATGCGGATCTGATCGCGAAGCAGCTTGGCCTGCCCACCCGCAATCTCGGCTATGGCGGGGCGCGGGCACGCTTCTATTCGAGCGACCCTGCCGTGCTCGCCATCATCAACAAGGCGAGCTGCGTCGTGCTCGAGCTGTTCTCCGCTCGCGGGACCAATACCTCGCGGACCGAGGCGGCCTCGGAACACTCGGCCAAGCTGCGCTGGGTGGGTTCGGAGGATGATTTCGTCTTCTCCGACCGCTTCTTCAGTTCGGCTCGCAATGCCCTGAGTGCGGCCGATTTTGCCGACCTGATCCACGAGATCCGCGATAACTACGTCCAGGACACCGTCGAGCTGCTGCAGCAGATCAAGGTGCCGAAGATCGTGCTCTGGCTGTCCCAGCGCGAGCCCGATATCGACGCCATGATGGGCGAGCCCCGCAGCTTCCCGCATTTCGTCGACGGAGATGTCGTGAGCCGGATCGCCACCGCCGCCGATGCCTTCGTATCCGTCGTCTCGAAGCGCGGCATTCCCGCCCCGCTGACCTCGCGCACGACCGGCGAGCCGGTGGAAATCTTTCCCTGGAAGGAGGGCGACGAGAAGACCAGCAACGACTACTACCCCTCGCCCGAAATGCACGAGGACGCGGCCGCGGCGCTGGCCCCGGTGATCGGCGATCTCATCGCCGGCCGGCACCCCGCCACCGCCTCCCCGATCCCGCCGCGGACGACGTTCGGGCCGCGCTGCGGCCGCGCCCACGCGGCCACGCGGCCGCACCGACCCCGAAGCCCGGGCCGCAGCGCGGCCAGCGCTTCCTGATGCTGGCCGGCTGCCCGCGGAGCGGCACCTCCGCGCTGCACCGGCTGCTCAACATGCATCCGCGCATCGCGCTCGGGCTCGAACGCTTCAACACCAAGATCACCAACGAGAAGCTGACCGCCGACCTGTTCGCGCCGGACCGGTTCTTCGACCTCCGCCAGGGCGACACCTGGTACAAGGATTTCTCCCGCTTCGAGGCGGTGTTCGAGCGGCTGCGCCGGAAGTACAACCGCGCCCTCTATGTCGGCGACAAATACCCGCGCGCCTACATGAAATACGACTTCCTGGCGCAGGCGCTGCCGGGCTGCCGCTTCATCTATATCCTCCGCGACATCGTCGCGGTGGCGAAGAGCTACGAAGCGCGGCGAGCGGCGGAGAAGAACTGGCCGGCGACACGGGACGCCCGCGTCGCGGTGCAGGAGTGGAACGAGGGCAATCACGAGACGCTGCGGGTGCTGGAGCAGCACCCGATCCTGGTCGTCTCCTATGATTCCCTGTTCAGGCACGGCCAGTCGCTCGCCCCGATCGGGCGCTTCCTCGAGCTCGATCTCGCGCGGCTCGAGACCATCCGCAACTTCGCCGCCGAGAAGCGGGCCGAGGAGCGGGCGGCCAGCAAGGCGTCCGCGCGCTCCGAGCTCGCGGCCGAGCATCAGGACTACATCGCCGAGCATGCCGACATGGAGGCCTATCACCAGCTCCTCGCCGCCGCCGAGCGCGCCGCGCAGGAGCCGGAGCTCGCCAAGGCGGGATAGGTCAGCGCTGGCGCGTCTGCCAGTCGGGGGCGGTGTGGAACGGCGCGTTCGCGGCGGGCAGCGGCGCCCGGCCGCGCACGAGGTCGGCGCCCTTCTCGCCGATCATGATCGTCGGCGCGTTCAGATTGCCGGTCGTGATCGCCGGCATCACGGACGAGTCGATCACCCGCAGCCCATCGGCCCCGATCACGCGCAGCGCCGGATCGACCACCGCGTGCCGATCATCGGCCCCTCCCATCCTGCACGTGCCACAGGGATGATAGGCGCTCTCCACCTTGGTCCGGATGAAGGCGTCGATTTCGTCGTCCGTCGTCACCGCGGCGCGGGGCGCCAGCTCCTCGCCGCGGAACCGGGCGAAGGCCGGCTGCGCGAAGATCTCCCGCGTGAGACGCACGGCGGCACGCATCTCCGTCCAGTCGTCCGGATGGCTCATGTAGTTGAAGCGGATGCGCGGCGGATCGGCCGGATCGGCGGAACGCAGCCGGACCTGGCCCCGGCTCTTCGAGCGCATCGGACCGACATGCGCCTGGAAGCCGTGACCCCGCGCCAGCGACGTGCCGTCATAGCGCACGGCCAGCGGCAGGAAATGATACTGGATGTCGGGATAGCGAATGCCCGCACGGCTGCGGATGAAGCCGCAGCTCTCGAAATGGTTGGTGGCGCCGAGCCCGTCATGGCGCAACAGCCAGCGCGCGCCGATCGCGAGCCTGGCGAGCGGGCGCGTGGCGGAATAGAGCGTGACCGGCAGCGTGCAGGCGATCTGGAAGTAGAATTCGAGATGATCCTGCAGGTTCTCGCCCACGCCGGGCAGATGGTGCACCGGCGCGATGCCGTGCTCGGCGAGCTCCGCCGCCGGACCGATGCCGGAGAGCTTCAGCAGTTGCGGTGAGTTGATCGGACCGCCGCACAGGATCACTTCGCGACGCGCCGATGCGGTGCGCTCGGCGTCTCCCCGACGATAGCGGACGCCGGTGGCGCGGCGCCGCTCGAACAGCACCGCGGTCGCGCGCGCATGGGTGACGACGGCGAGGTTCGGCCGATGCAGCGCCGGCTTCAGATAGGCATTCGCGGTGCTCCAACGGCGGCCCTTGTGCACCGTCATCGCCATCCGGCCGAAGCCTTCCTGCCGGTAGCCGTTGTAGTCCGGCGTGGCGGGATATCCGGCCTCCGCGGCCGCGCGCAGCCAGGCGGCGTGCAGCGGATTGTCGAGCCGTCCGTATTGCGTGTGCAGCGGCCCATCATCGCCGCGATAATCATCGCCGCCTTCCGCCATGGTCTCGGCGCGGCGGAAATAGGGCAGCACGTGACGGTAGCCCCAGCCCGTCGCGCCCGCCGCCTCCCACTGCTCGAAATCGAGCGGATTGCCGCGTACATAGACCATTCCGTTGATCGAGGAGGAGCCCCCGAGCACCTTCCCGCGCGGCGTGTGCAGGACGCGGCCGCAGAGATGCGGCTCGGGCTCGGTGCGATAGGACCAGTCGTATTTCGGCATGTTCATCGGGATCGACAGCGCCGCCGGCATCTGGATCAGCACCGACGAATCCGAGCCGCCATATTCGAGCAGCAGCACCGTTGCCGCGCCATCTTCCGTCAGCCGGTTGGCGAGGACGCAGCCCGCCGAACCGGCGCCGACGATCACGTAGTCGAAGCTCTCCTCCGCCACGGAATGGGGTCCCCGCATGTCAGGCGCGCATCATGGACGGTCATGCGACCGACCGCCGCCGGGTGTTGCACAAGAAACTGGCCGTTCCGCAAACGTCATCGTAAGGTCGATCATCGGCGGCAGCCGAGGTACGACAATTGCAGGATCTTGCGCAACGACGCTCACAAGGGGAAGAACAATGGCGCGACGCCTATCCTGGTCCGGCCTGCTCGCCGCGGCCGCCGGCCTGGTCATCGGGGCCGTTCCGGCGCTGGCACAGGTCAGCAGCCCGACGCTCGACGCGGTCAAGAAACGCGGCCAGCTCGTCTGCGGCGTTGATACCGGCATTCCTGGCTACGCCTTTCAGGACAGCAGCGGCAATTGGCAGGGGCTCGATATTGCCTATTGTCGCGCCATTGCCGACGCGGTGCTCGGCTCGCCGGACAAGGTGAAGTTCATCGGCACGACGTCGAAGGTGCGGTTCTCGGTGCTGCAATCCGGCGAGATCGACGTGCTGATCCGCGACAGCGAGCTGAGCTTCATCCGCAACACGCAGCTCGGCCTCGACGAGCCGGCGGCGAATTTCTACACCGGCCAGACCTTCATGGTGAAGAAGTCACTCGGCGTCGCGCATGTGAAGGAGCTCAACGGCGCGACCATCTGCCTGCTC
Source organism: uncultured Alphaproteobacteria bacterium (assembly GCA_963822815.1). Lineage (GTDB taxonomy): Bacteria > Pseudomonadota > Alphaproteobacteria > Acetobacterales > Acetobacteraceae > CAWGJC01. Next base: position 252,134 of record CAWGJC010000003.1, on the reverse strand, counting down.
ACCGGCACCACGCTCGAGACGAATATCGCCGATTACAACCGGGCCAACGGCATCCAGATCAAGACGCTGCTGTTCGACAAGCCGGAGGAGGCGTTCGCCGCCGCGGATGCCGGACGCTGCGACGGCTATACCGATGACGGCGGCTCGGTCGCGGCCGCGCGTTCCACCATGAAAGTGCCGGGTGACTGGATGTTCCTTCCCGAGACGATCGGCGGGCTGGAGCCGCTCGGCTCGTTCACGCGGTCGGGCGACGAGGGATGGACGCGGCTGGTGAAATGGGTGCATTTCGCCATGCTCGAGGCGGAGGTGCTCGGCATCACCCGCGCCAATGCCGCGCAGAAGGGCACCAACCCGACCGATCCCGATCTCCGCCGCTTCTTCGGGGTGGAAGGCGATTTCGGCAAGCTGCTCGGCGTCGACAACGAGTGGTCCGCGCGCATCGTCAAGGACATCGGCAATTACGGCGAGGTCTATGAGGCGACGTTCGGCACCAAGGGGCTCGGCCTGCCGCGCGGGATGAACAATCTCTACGACCATGGTGGCCTGATGGCGCTCCCCACCTGGCATTGATCCTTCCGTGACCAGGCGAGCGTCGGCACGCGCGCAGGCGGGGCAGGCGCTGCTCCTCGGCGCCGTGCTGGCGGCGATCTGGTGGCTGGGCTCGGTGGCGGCGGCGCACATGGCCCGCCGCCACATGCATTTCGGCTTCGGCTTCCTGGCCGACAGCGCGAATTTCGACATTCCGTTCCGTGTCGTCTCCTGGGCGGTGGGCGACACCTATGCGCGCGCGCTGCTGGTCTGCACCGCCAACACGCTGCTGGTTTCCGCGCTCGCGATCGTGGCGGCAACGGTGCTCGGCCTGATCGTCGGAGTCGCGCGGCTCTCCGGCAATTTCCTCGTGCGCAACCTGGCGCTCTGGTACGTGGAACTGTTCCGCAACACGCCGCAGCTGGTGCAGATCGTGTTCTGGTACGTCGCGGTGCTGCAGACGCTGCCGCCGCCGCGCCGAAGCATCGCGCTCCCGTTCGGCGCGCTGCTCAACATTCGCGGGCTCTATCTGCCGAGTTTCAGCGGTGTGCCGGCGCTGCACGGGTTCAACATCACCGGCGGCGTGCAGGTGGTGCCGGAGCTGCTCGCGGTCTGGGCCGGATTAACCATATACGCCGCCGCCTTCATCGCGGAGATCGGGCGCGGCGCAATCCTCGCCGTGCATCGCGGCCAGCGCGAGGCCGCTTCCAGCCTCGGGCTGCGGCCCTGGCAGGTGCTCCGCCTGGTCGTGCTTCCGCAGGCAGTGCGCATCATGGTGCCGCCGCTGACCAGCCAGTATCTCAACATCATCAAGTCGAGCTCGCTCGGGGCCGCCGTCGCCTATCCCGAGCTGTTCCAGATCTTCGCCGGCACGGTGCTGAACCAGACCGGGCGGGAGCTCGAATGCATGCTGCTGCTGATGGCCGTGTTCCTCTCGATCAACCTGCTGACCTCGGCGTTCATGAACTGGTACAATCGCCACGTCGCGCTGGTCGAGCGATGAGCACCCCGTTCGCCGGCGCGCTGCCGCGGTGGCCGTCACACCAGCGGTCGGGAGCGGGCGTGCTCGTTCTGCACTGGCTGCGCCGCAACCTGTTCGACGGCTGGTTGAACAGCCTGTTGACGGCGGCGGTGCTACTGCTCGCGTTCCTGGCACTGCCGCCGCTCTTCCGCTGGGCGGTGTCGCACGCCACCATCAGCGGCGTGACCCGCGCCGCCTGCGGGCCGGACGGTGCGTGCTGGACGTTCATCCGGATGCGGCTGCCGGTCTTCCTCTGGGGCCACTACCCCACCGATCAGCTCTGGCGGCCCGGGCTCGCGCTCCTGCTCCTGGCACTCCTGCTGGTGCCGGCGATGCGACGGGAGAGCCCGCACCGGACACGCTGGATCGCGGCGCTGATCGTCCTTTATCCGTTGGTGGCCTGTGCCCTGCTGGTGGGCGGGGTGCCCGGCCTGCCCTTCGTCGACACCACGCTCTGGGGCGGGCTGATGCTCAACCTGGTGATCTCCTACACCGCCGTGGCCGGCGCCCTGCCGCTCGGCATCCTGCTCGCACTCGGGCGGCGCTCGGCGCTTCCCGGCGTGCGGCTGCTCTGCGTCGGCTTCATCGAACTCTGGCGCGGGGTGCCGCTGCTCACGGTGCTGTTCATGTCGGCCGTGCTGGTGCCGCTCTTCCTGCCGGAAGGCGTCACCCTGGACCGGCTGCTGCGGGCGATCGTGGCGCTGATCCTGTTCAACGCCGCCTACATGGCGGAGGTCGTCCGCGGCGGGCTGCAGGGCGTCGGTGCCGGGCAGGAGGAGGCGGCGTTCTCGCTCGGGCTGCCCTGGGCCGGCGTGCAGGCGCTGGTCGTGCTGCCGCAGGCGTTGCGGATCGCGGTGCCGTCGATCATCAACACCGTGGTCGACCTGTTCAAGGACACCACCCTGGTCACGATCATCGGTCTCTACGACCTGCTCGGTTCGGTCACCCAGGCGCTGAAGGACCCGGCCTGGCTCGGCTTCGCGACCGAGGGCTACGTGTTCTCCGCCGCCGTGTTCTTCGTATGCTGCTTCGCCATGTCCGCCTATGGAAGGACCCTGGAGCGGAGGCTCGCCACGTCGCGTTAGCCTCCTCGGGAGGAGGGCGGCCATGGCGGACCCGAGGAGCGCGCCGGCGCGCAAGACCCGCGCCGATGCCGACCGCAATCGGCGGCAGTTGCTCGAGGCGGCGGGTCAGGCCTTTGCGGAGGCGGGAGCGGGTGCCAGGCTCGAGGAGATCGCCCGCCGCGCCGGCGTCGGCATCGGCACGCTCTACCGCCATTTCCCGACCCGCGATGCGCTGCTTGCCGAAGTCTATCACCAGGCGCTGCGGCAACTCGCCGAGGCGGCGCCCGCACTGCTCGAATTGCATCCGCCGCTCGAGGCGCTCCGGCGCTGGATGATGCTGTTCATCGACTATCTGGCGACGAAGAAGGTGATCGCGCCCGCGCTCGCCACCGGCTCGGGGGGCGCGTCGGCACTCCATGCCGGCGCGTTCGGCGAGATCCGGGCGGCGATCGCGCTGCTCGTGGCGCGCGCGGCGGCACGAGGCGAGATCGTCGATGGTGTCGATCCGCTCGACCTGCTGCGCGCGGTCATCGGCGTGGCCACGATCGACGGCACCTCCGACTGGCAGGACGGCGCGCGGCGGCTGGTCGGCATCCTCGTTGCGGGGTTGCGCCGCCCGGGTGGCGGTTCCTGAGCGGAACGGCCTTGTGCGCCGCCGCCGTTCTGTCCCAGACTCGCGGCAATCGAGGGAGGAACTTCCATGCGTCTCCGCGCGTGGCTGGCGACGGCATTCCTGCTGGCGCTGGCCGCCCCCGCGCTCGCCCAGCAGGGCAAGCCGATCAAGATCGCGATCATCGAGGACAAGACCGGGCCGCTCGAAGCCTATGCCAAGCAGTCGATCACCGGGTTCCGCCTCGGCATCGAATACGCGACCCACGGCACCAACACCGTCGCCGGGCGCAAGATCGAGATCATCGAGAAGGACAGCCAGACCAAGCCCGACATCGGGCGCAACCTGCTCGCCGAGGCCTATGGCGACGATGACGCGGACATCGCCGTCGGCGGCACCAGCTCGGCGGTCGCGCTGGCGATGCTGCCGGTCGCGCAGGACAACCGGAAGATCCTGATCGTCGAGCCGGCGGTCGCCGATTCCATTACCGGCGACAAGTGGAACCGCTACATCTTCCGCACCGCGCGCAACTCCTCGCAGGACGCGATCGCCAACGCGATCGCGGTCGGCAAGCCCGGCCTCTCCATCGCGACGCTCGCGCAGGATTATGCCTTCGGGCATGACGGCGTCGCCGCCTTCAAGACGGCGCTGGCCAAGACCGGCGCCAAGCTCGTGCACGAGGAATACGCGCCGCCAAATGCCACCGATCTCACCGCGCCGGCGCAGCGCATCTTCGACGCGCTCGCCAAGGAGAGCGGGCAAAAGATGATCTTCGTGATCTGGGCTGGCGGCGATCCGTTCGCCAAGCTGAAGGCGCTCGACCCCGAGCGGCTCGGCATCCAGGTCGCGAGCGGCGGCAACATTCTCCCCGTGCTCGCCTCATACAAAGCCTTCCCCGGCATGCAGGGCGCGACCTACTACTATTATGGCATTCCGAAGAACCCGGTGAATGACTGGCTGATCGCCGAGCACGAGAAGCGCTTCCACCAGCCGCCCGATTTCTTCACCTGCGGCGGCATGAGCGCGGCGATGGCGGTGGTAGCCGCACTGGAAAAGACCGGTGGGAAAGCCGATACCGAGACGCTGATCGCGGCGATGGAAGGCATGTCGTTCGACACGCCGAAGGGAAAGATGATCTTCCGCAAGGAGGACCACCAGGCGCTGCAATCGATGTATGCGTTCAGGATCAAGGTCGATCCCAACGTTGCCCGGGCAATCCCCGAACTCACGCGCGAGATCACGATCGACGACATGCAGGTGCCGATCACCAACAAGCGGTGAGCGCGTCCGGGGGCAGTCTTCTCGAGACGCGCGGCCTGACCGTCCGCTTCGGCGGCCAGGTCGCGGTGGACGGCGTCACCTGCGTCTTCGCGCCCGGTACGCTGACCGCGATCGTCGGGCCGAACGGCGCCGGCAAGACGACGTATTTCAACCTGATCTCCGGCCAGCTCCGCGCCAGCGCGGGCGATGTGTTCCTGCGCGGCGAGCGCATCACGCATCTCCCGGCGCCGCTGCGTGCACGGCGCGGCCTCGGGCGCGCATTCCAACTCACCAACCTGTTTCCCGACCTCAGCGTGCTGGAGAACGTGCGGCTCGCGGTGCAGGCGCGCGCCGGCATCGGGCTTTCCGTCCTCGACATCGCGGAGTCGCGGACCGAACTCACCGGCAAGGCGGCCGCCTGTCTCGAGCGCGTGCGCATGCTGCCGCGGGCGCGGGCGCGGGCGGCGACCCTCTCGCATGGCGATCAACGCAAGCTCGAGATCGCGATCCTGCTTGCGCTCGAGCCCGCGATCTTCATGTTCGACGAGCCGACCGCCGGGATGAGCGTCGACGAGGTGCCGGTCATCCTCGACCTGATCGAGGCGATCATGGCGGAGCGCCGCGCGACGATCCTGCTGGTCGAACACAAGATGGACGTGGTGCGCCGCCTCGCCGACCGGCTGATCGTGCTGCACCAGGGCGCGCTGGTGGCGGACGGCACGCCGGAAGCGGTGATCGCCTCGCCGATCGTGCAGCAAGCCTACCTCGGCGTGGCCGCGAATGGCTGAAGACGCGCTGCTGCGCCTCTCCGGCGTGCACACCCACATCGGCCAATACCACATCCTGCACGGCGTCGATCTCGTCGCGCGCGAAGGGCGGCTCACCATGCTGCTCGGCCGCAACGGCGCCGGCAAGACGACCACGCTGCGCACCATCATGCGCCTCTGGCCCGCGAGCGCGGGCACGATCAGCTTCGACGGCGTGCGGATCGAGCAGGAAGCGACCCCCGACATCGCCCGCCGCGGCATTGCCTATGTGCCGGAGGCGATGGGCATCTTCGGCTCGCTCACCGTGCGCGAGAACATGCTGCTCGCCACCGCGCGTGGCCGCTTCGACGCCGCGCGCCTCGATACCGTCCTCGCCACCTTCCCGGTGCTGCGCGAGAAGTGGCACCAGGCTGCGGGGTCGCTCTCCGGCGGGCAGAAGCAGATGCTTGCGGTCAGCCGCGCCATCGTCGAAGAGCGCCGCCTGCTGATCGTCGACGAGCCGAGCAAGGGCCTCGCCCCCGCGGTGATCGGCCAGCTCATCGAGGCGTTCCGGCGATTGAAGGCGACGCGCACCACGGTGCTGCTGGTCGAACAGAACTTCACCATGGCGCGCGCGCTCGGCGACGACGTGGCGGTGATGGATGACGGCCGCATCGTGCATGAAGGTGCGATGGCGGAGCTCGCCGCCGACGAGGCGCTGCAGACGCATCTCCTCGGCCTCAGCCTGGCGAGTCACCAATGATGCCACCGGTCCTCCTTCATGGCCGTTGGCATGGCGCGCGGGTTGGTGGGGGAGCTGGCCAAGGTTCCACGCGCGGCAGCGAGTGGAATGCCGGCGGAGGGCGCGCGCGCCACGACAAGGACTCACGCCGCGCGCGGAGGCGATCTGCACGGGTCGAGATGTGAGCGCGCTGGCATGAGGCGCGCCGCGGATTGGGCGGCACTGTTGATCGTCCCGATCATCGCGGCCGTTGCGCTGCCGGCGATGAGTTTCCCGACCTGGCTCACCCTCACCGTCGCCGGCGTTGCCATGGGCATGATGCTGTTCCTGATGGCCTCCGGCCTCACGCTGATTTTCGGGCTGATGGACGTGCTGAATTTCGCGCATGGCGGGTTCGTGACGCTCGGCGCCTTCGTCGCGGTCAGCGTCCTCGGCGCCGTGTCAAGCTGGGTCTCGGCGGGCAGCTGGGCGCTCAACCTCGCGGCACTCGGGCTCGCCATCCTCGCCGCCGCGCTTGCAAGCGGCATCGCAGGCGCGGCCTTCGAGCGCATCGTCATCCGCCGCGTCTACGGCTCGCATCTGCGGCAGATCCTGATCACCGTCGGCGGCCTCATCATCGCCGAGCAGCTCGTCATCGTCGCCTGGGGTGCGGAACCGCTGCAGATCGCCAAGCCCGCGCTGCTGCGCGGCAGCCTGGTCATCGCCGGCGCCGCGATCGAGACCTATCGTCTCGTCGTGGTCGGGCTCGGGCTCGTGATCTTCGCCGCCATCGCGGCCGTGCTGAACCGGACGCGCATCGGCCTGCTCGTGCGCGCGGGCGTCGAGAACCGCGAGATGGTGGAGGCGCTCGGTTTTCGGATCAGACGCCTGTTCGTTGGCGTGTTCGTGGCCGGAACCGCGCTTGCCGGGATCGGCGGCGTCACCTGGGCGGTCTATCAGGAGCTGGTCACGCCCTCGATCGGGTCGGACATGACGATCCTGATCTTCATCACCGTCATCATCGGCGGGCTCGGTTCGGTGACCGGCTGCTTCGCCGCCGCGGTGCTGGTCGGGCTGACCGCCAACTATGCCGGCTTCCTCGCGCCCAAGGTTGCGCTCGGATCGAACATCCTGCTGATGGTCGCGGTGCTGCTCTGGCGCCCGCGCGGCCTGCTGCCGGTCGCCCGGCAGTGACCTTTCGCGGCCTCGTCTCGGGCGACCGACCGGGCCACCCGGTCGCGACCGCGCTGCTGCTCCTGCTGCTGGCCGCGCTGGTGGTCGCACCGTTCCTGTTCCCCGGCACGCGCTCGCTCGCCGCCGCCTCCCGCATCGCCATCTTCGTCGTGCTGGCGGCGAGCTACGACATCCTGCTCGGCTATACCGGCATCGTCTCCTTTGCCCACACGATGTTCTTCGGCATCGGCGCCTACGCCGTCGCCATCCCGCTCGCGCGCGGCGCGCCGGGCTGGGGATCGATCCTCGGGGGCACGCTCGCCGGCGTAGCGGTCTCGGTGGTGGTCGCCGCGCTGGTTTCGCTGCTGAGCCTGCGCGTGCGGGCCATCTTCTTCGCCATGGTCACGCTCGCGGTGGCGAGCTTCGTCCAGCTCCTCGCGACCCAGCTTCGCGACCTCACCGGCGGCGAGGACGGCCTCACCTTCTCCCTCCCGGCCCTCCTCGGCCCCGGCTTTCGCCTGGTTCCGGAGCCCGTGCTCGGGGTGCGGATCGACGGGCGCCTGCTCACGTACTACCTGATCCTGACGATCGCGCTGGCCCTGTTCCTGCTCATGCTGCGGATCGTCAACTCGCCCTTCGGCCGCGTGCTGCAGGCGATCCGGGAGAACGAGTTCCGCGCCGAAGCCCTCGGCTACCGGGTCGTGGTCTACCGCACCGTCGCCTCCGTCATCGCCGCCGGCGTCGCGGCCCTGGCCGGGGTGCTGATGGCGCTGCAGCTCCGCTACAACGGTCCCGATACCACCCTCTCCTTCGGGATCATGGTGGACATCCTACTGATGGTAGTGATCGGCGGCCTCGGCACGCTCTACGGCCCGGCGCTCGGGGCAGCCATCATCGTGCTCGCCCAATATTACCTGCAATCCGGCCTCCAGGCCGCCGCCGACGCCACCTCCGGCCTGCCCTTTCTGCCCACCCTGCTCCAGCCCGACCGGTGGCTGCTCTGGCTGGGCCTGCTCTTCGTGCTGATCGTCTATTTCTTCCCGGCGGGCATCCTGGGCAGCCTGCGGGCGAGCCGGGCGGGCCATCGCCGCTGACAGCGGCGGACAAGTTCCCTATCTAGCCCCCATGACCGACACCCCGATCGACCATATCCGCAACTTCGCGATCATCGCCCATATCGACCATGGGAAGTCCACCCTGGCCGACCGGCTGATCCAGGCGACCGGGGCGCTCTCCGACCGGGAGATGACCAACCAGGTGCTCGACAACATGGACCTCGAGCGCGAGCGCGGCATCACCATCAAGGCGCAGACGGTCCGGCTCGCCTACAAGGCCAAGGATGGCCAGGTCTATGAGCTCAACCTGATGGACACGCCCGGCCACGTGGATTTCGCCTATGAGGTGAGCCGCAGCCTGGCGGCCTGCGAGGGATCGCTGCTGGTCGTGGATGCCTCGCAGGGAGTGGAGGCGCAGACGCTGGCGAATGTCTATCAGGCGATCGAGGCGAACCACGAGATCGTGCCGGTGATGAACAAGATCGATCTGCCCGCGGCGGAGCCGGAGCGTGTCAGGCAGCAGATCGAGGAGGTGATCGGCCTCGATGCCGAGGATGCGGTGCTGATCAGCGCCAAGACCGGGGTCAACATCGAGGGTGTGCTGGAAGCGCTGGTGACCCGCCTGCCCCCGCCCAGGGGTGACGGCGCGGCGCCGCTGAAAGCGCTGCTGGTGGACAGCTGGTACGATGCGTATCTCGGGGTGGTGATCCTGGTGCGCGTGCGCGACGGACGGCTCAAGCGCGGCCAGCGCATCCGGATGATGTCGACCGGCGCCGTGCATGCGATCGAGCAGGTCGGCGTGTTCAGCCCGAAGATGGTGCCCGTCGACGATCTCGGGCCGGGCGAGATCGGCTACATCACCGCGGCCATCAAGACCGTCGCGGATTGCAAGGTCGGCGACACCATCACCGATGATCGCATCCCGGCGATCGCGCCGCTGCCGGGGTTCAAGCCCTCCGTCCCCGTAGTGTGGTGCGGGCTCTATCCGGTCGATGCCGACGACTTCGAGAAGCTGCGCGAGAGCCTCGCCAAGCTGCGGCTCAACGATGCGAGCTTCCATTACGACCCGGAGACCTCGGCGGCACTCGGCTTCGGATTCCGCTGCGGATTCCTCGGCCTTCTGCATCTCGAGATCGTGCAGGAGCGGCTGACGCGCGAATTCGACCTCGATCTGATCGCGACCGCGCCCTCGGTTGTCTATCGCGTGTTCCGCACCAACGGCACGATGGAGGAATTGCACAATCCGGCCGACATGCCGGATGGCAGCGTGATCGATCACATCGAGGAACCCTGGATTCGCGCAACGATCATGGTGCCGGACGACGTATCTCGGGGCCGTGCTCACGCTCTGCAACGAGCGCCGCGGGCAGCAGGTCGATCTCACCTATGTCGGCAACCGTGCAATGGCGGTCTATCGCCTGCCGCTCAACGAGGTGGTGTTCGATTTCTATGACCGCCTGAAATCGGTCTCGCGCGGCTATGCGAGTTTCGACTATGCGATGGACGGCTATGCCGAGGGCGATCTCGTCCGCATCTCGATCCTGGTGAACGGCGATCCGGTGGACGCGCTTTCCTTCATCGCGCATCGGAGCCAGGCGGAGAATCGCGGCCGCGCGATCTGTGGGCGCCTGAAGGACCTGATCCCGCGCCAGTTGTTCAAGATCGCGATCCAGGCGGCGATCGGCGGCCGCGTCATCGCGCGCGAGACGATCGGCGCCCTGTCGAAGGACGTGACCGCGAAATGCTACGGCGGTGACATCACGCGCAAGCGGAAGCTGCTCGAGAAGCAGAAGGAGGGCAAGAAGCGCATGCGCCAGTTCGGTAAGGTGGAGATCCCGCAATCCGCCTTCCTGGCCGCGCTCAAGATGGACGCCTGATCTGGATTTTTCGTCAGCCCCGGCGCTAGAATGGCGCGTCGGAGAGATGGCCGAGCGGCTTAAGGCGCACGCTTGGAAAGCGTGTGTACGTTAACAGCGTACCGTGGGTTCGAATCCCACTCTCTCCGCCAAGATGACCTTTAGGTCACTGATTTAATTGATTAGCGCTCGATGGACCTTTGGAGCCCACACCGCAGCCCGCACGGACTGCTTCGACGCGGCACCCGGCTCGATTATGCCGTCGGCTGGATAATGAAAATCCAAACGGAATGCGCCAGCCGTGACCGTGTGGCCCCTACAAAGAGGGGCTTTGAAAGGGCAGACGAATGAGTGACCACTCAGGCGGGGACAAACCCAACCCGCTCTTGCCGCTCCGCCTTGAGGTCCGGCCACCGCCGTATCTCTTCGATGGAGCGCCCTTCGACCTGACGCTCCATTCAGGGCTGACAGTGCTCATCGGTCCAAACGGATCAGGAAAGACCCAGACGCTACGGTCGCTGCGATCGACCGTTGAGACACGTCTTGCTGGAATTCGCAGGGGAGACATTAGTTTACGGACGCGATTCCTAGCAGCCGGCCGTAGTTCGCCCTTGGAACTCTTCCGCGGGGTCATGGATAATCCGGCTATTACACGCGGCGCTGCGGCAATCGGTCACTCTACATTTCAGAAGGAACGTCACAAAATAGAAAGCGTTATCGGGGATATGCTCGCGTTAGACGATCGAGCAGATTTAAGAATTAAAATAGAAGGGCGCTTGCAGGGATTGTTTCGCCAGCGCCTTAAACTTCGATGGGTTCAGAACGGGCTTGAGGTCGCGTTTGTTTCTGGTAATCAGGAGTATAAAGCCAACACGGAGGCAAGTGGTGTCCTGCAGTTGATCGGCCTCTTAGCAGCCATCCATGACGATGACGTCGGCTCTTTACTGATCGACGAGCCAGAGATATCTCTCCATCCACAGATGCAGGCGTTCTTGCTTGACGAGATCCTGTCTGTTGCTGGCGATCCTGGCAGTAATCCTCGGAAAAAAATCATCATCATCTCGAACTCACGCGCAGAACATGCTTCCGCTTCGCCATATAGACGAAATGCCTAGCCATATATTTTTCGTCGAACTCGAAGACGGTGCCAAGGCAGATCCCGCCTGAAGCCGGAGAATTAAAGCGCCGTAGTCTCGCTGCACTAATTAGCCGCGTAACCGACAGTCATCGTGCAGCTTTTTTCGCGCCAACCGTTATGCTTCTAGAAGGTCCCAGCGACGAAATTATCGTTAGCTCTCTGGGTGCCAAGATCGATCTCTCTCTTGCCCGTGCCGGCGCCCAGGCGGTCCCAGTGATCGGAACGGGCGAGATGCCCGTGACAAGTCGGCTGTTCCGAATGATGGGAAAGCGCGTCGTGGTGTTGGCCGACCTGGACGCACTGGCGGACGGCAATCAGCTCGTTTCTACCTTTGCCGTTGACCCTCGCACCCAGGCGCGCGTTGCGCAGGCTGGACATCGCGACGTCATGGCGATGGATCAACAGCTGCGCGGCGATTTTGCGGAAGCTGTCTCTCACCATTGGATCGAGCTTGAACCTATGGCAGCTGAGCATCGCTACCTGGGCGCCGTCGAAGCGGAGATAGCTGATGACCAAGCTAGACGACGTGGGGCGCTTGCAGTCCTCTTGTCGGAGGAAAGGGGGAAACTCAAATGTATTCCCCACAATGACATTTGGACGACGCTCCGTGACCGTTTTGACGCCCTGCTCAACGCACTGGAGGCAGGAGGCTGCTTTATCCTGCGACGGGGCACCATTGAGGATTATTATTCCGACAAGGGCTCGTCTTTTTCGGCCGGCAAACCTGAAGCGGCGGCCTTCGAGGCGGCGAGTTTCGCGGAAAGGGATCTGGCAGAATTGTGCCGGAGCTATGATGACGTAATTCGGGCGCTCAGATGCGCGGCGCCGAAACCGCCCGTCAATGAGAATGCCTTGCTGAGAAAGCTTTTAGCCGCTTTGCTGGGTGCGGTGTTACAGGATCTTAAGGCAGATACTAGCCAAGAAGACCTGTATGCTGCCTCCCTGGCCGCGAACCGGGATGCAGCGCAAATTTTTAAGATAGAGAACGCTTCGAATCCAGGTGACGAAACTCCTGTTCTCCGAATTTCGATCACTTCCCCCTATTTCAGAGACCCGCGTTCCCCGCACTGATCCGACGTGACCAACTGATACATGCAGAGGTGGCGCGACTGCTGCAGGATGTTGAGGAAACACGCGCCATTGGAGGTAGATAGCGTTCATCATCTGAATCTGGCGCCCGATGGTCATTCCGGAGTAGCATCCTCTTCGAATGCCCTGCTGGAGGGACCTCATGCGCATCATCGGGATCACCGTCGCTACTTTCGCGCTGATCCTCGCTCACGCCGCCCATGCCACCGGCCCCAGCTTCGATTGCGCAGCGGCTCATGCTCCGGTCGCGCAGGTGATCTGCGCTGACCCGGCCACGTCGCAGACGGACCTGGAATATGCGCAGGCGTATTACGCCCTTCGGCAGCAGGTCGGACAGGCGGGCTGGAAGGCTCTTCTCAACGAGGCCATCTCCTTCGAGAATGGCGCGGCAGCAGCCTGCGGCATCGCACAGAGTGGGTCTCCACCAGCGGACGAGGCGAAGGCCGCGACGTGCCTGCGCGACGCGTACACGCGGCAGAGGGCGGTCTGGGCCGAGCGTCTGACGGGCGCGGCGGCTGAGGAGGCAGCTCGGCCCATAAACCAGCATATAAATCTTCAAGGTGCCTTGCAACTTGCTGGTTATCTTCCGGCTAACGAGAAGGTGGATGGTGTATATGGCGAGGCGACGAGGGCAGCCATTCTCAAGCTCGAGCAAGCCAAGACCCTGCCGATGACTGGATTCATGGGCGATGCTGAGGCAGATGCGGTGGGCCCGCAAGCGCATGAGGGGCTCGGTTCGGAGCAGGAGCCTACGCCATCCGAAAGAATTTTGATCAGCGAACACTCCGGCACGTGCGCCGACTATAACGAGGTGGTCACGACCGGGAACACGGCGGGCCTGGATGCCTTTCAGCAATTCGCGGACATGTGGTTCTCAGGGTTGGCGGCCAGCTTGGACTTTGGCCAAAGCCTTGGCTTCGGCGTGCCTCATAAGCAAGTCGTGGACCATGAGTTCGACGGCTGGCGCCAACGATATCAGCAGGTCCGGCAAAGCTGCGCGCAGCATCCCGATAGCCTGTTCAAGGAGGCAGTCGAGTTCGCCTGGTATCGGGCTGAGGTCGACAGCGGAATCCAGCCGTTGCCGTTCGTCTGGTGAAGGTGATATCGCCGGCGGCGGCTCGAGGCATGCGCTACCTGCCTCACACCCTCCCTGCGCTACTTTCAGGGGATGCCCAGCACCTCCCGCGCTACCACCGCCACCCCAAACGCCCTCAAAGCCGCCCAGCGCCGTCCCGGACGGCCGCGCAAGGGCGAGATAGACCCTGACGCGATCCGCGCCTTGGCTGCGCTCGGGCTAAACGCGACCACGATTGCGGCGAGGCTCGGTCTGTCCAGGCGCACGCTGTTCGAGCGATTGGAGCAGGATCCGGCGGCGCGGGACGCGTACGATCATGGCTCGCCGATCTGGTCGCGCTCGCCGGGGCGAAGCTGCGCGAACTGGCGGAGCAGGGTAATGTCACGGCACTCATATTCATCTTGAAGACTAAAGGCGGATGGGCCGTGCCGAAGGAGCCGGCAGTCTCGCTGCATTTCTCCGGCCCGCCGACGCTGGGCGCGTCGATGGTGTACCGACGGCGGGGAGAGGCAGCGTGCGCTGCGTCAGGAGTTCGCATTGGAAGGATCGGACTTGTAGTCACTTTTTTGCGGTGCGAAAATCGCCTAATAAGGTGTGCATGGTGGGACCATCGTAGCGAGCGGGAAACCTTGCGTGCGGCGCCTGATGTGTAGTGCGTTGCCGTCCTTCGATCGTGGAGCCGACGGCGCACTCCCGCGCCGTCTTCAAGATGCCCGTGCCGGGCTTGAGGCGCTCCCTGGTGGCGGCTTCGGTCGCCGCGGCTATTCGGGGCGCCCGACTGCCTTGACGCCCTTCCACGGGCTTGCTGGCGCCTTGCTCAATCCCGGCCTTCACGCACACCCGGATCATCGACCGTTCGGGCTCGCCGAACACGCCCAGCGTGCCGAGCGTCGCCCGACCCGTCGGTGTCGTGATGTCGAGCGCCTAAGCCATAGCCGCATCGGCGCGCCAGGGTGGTTCTCTCGCGCCTTATCGCCGCTGCCGCCATCCTACGCGGGAAGTTCGGTCCCAAGCTCTCGCGGGTACTTTACAGCGTCGATCGCGCACGGGGTCATTTCCGTAGCCGGTGCATCGCGCTTCACCAATCCAAAAGGGCAGGCGCCAGCCGCCCCAAGGGCGGCGCCTGCCCCTGGGGGTATGGGGGGCACCACCGCAGAACCGCCGCAGATCTCTGCACCAATGATTTCAACAGGTTACGGAACCGCCGCAGACCACCGCAGAACACCGCCGCATGAACCATCGCACCGATGATTTCAATGAGTTAACCGATTCCGGATTGAACCGCCGCAGACCGCCGCAAAAACGAAATGTGCCGCCGTGGACCACCGCAACCTTGTGCTATAAGCGACGTGGACCGCGGAAAAGGAGTTCGCCTCTGCTTCGCAACACAGCCGATGTTGGTTGGCGTGGACCGCATGCGATGGGATCGCTGATTTACCTGTGTGTCGGACGGCTTGAGATCGATTGGGGAAAGAACGCCGGCTTCACCGACCACAGTGCGCTCTTCCAACCCAACGACGTCGCGAAGGTGCCCTACTACTATGCGAGGGAGGGCGGAGAGGCCCTTGGGGACCCTGCGGCCCAAAGCTATGAAATCTTCATCGAGATGCAAGATGGGATGTCCAAGCCTCTCGGCCAGGTCGTCGACCGGATAGAGTTGCTTGGGCACACCCTTGAACATTGCAAGAGGGAGTTCGAGTTTCTGTCCGAACTGAACGACTTCGACGATCAGCGCTTCACTTTCGAGGAGCTGAAGCAGGCGTTAGCCTCGGTCGATGTGGAGGCAGTCTCGGCCGACTATGGGGAGACGGGCGAAGATTTCGGTAGGTTCTTTCGGCGGCACATATTCGACAGGCTCGGTCTCGATGCCATTGCGAAGGATCCGGAGTACGTCCGACATGATGCCAGCGAGGGCATGGAGAACCTAAGCGCCTATACGGTCCTCCGGCTTTTAGCCCTCAACCCAGAGGCCCATGATCTAGCCGTGACATGGCAGTTCGCCGACGTGGAATCAGGCGGTTGGGCCGACCGACGAGTGTTTGCTCGGACACTGGATCAGGCGAACCGATTCTTGATCGTGACCGAGGGCAGTTCCGATGCGAAGATCATCCAGCATGCGCTCAAGCTGCTTAGGCCGCATGTCGCTGACTTTTTCGACTTCGTGGACATGGGGGAGGGTTACCCGTTTTCTGGCACGGGCAACCTGTTCCGCTTTCTGCAGGGTCTGATCAGCATCTCAATTCAGAACAACGTCGTCGTGCTCTATGACAACGATGCCGAGGGAGTTGCCAATTACGAACGGAGCTGCACGTTGAGAACCCCACAAAATATGCTCATTCTGAAGCTGCCGGACAGCCGAGACTTTATGGACTTCGATACTATCGGCCCAAATGGTCACCAGAAGGCCGACATCAATGGTTGTGCAGCTGCGATAGAAATGCTATCTCGATATGGGCGCACTGCCCCTTGTGCGCTGGACAAGCTTCAATCGCAAGACGGACAGCTATCAAGGTGAACTAATAAATAAGACCGCGTACATGTGTGAATTCCTCGATCAGCGAGAACACCTCAAAGGCTACGACTACAGTCGGATCGAAGCCGTGCTGGATACGATTATCGGCAATTGCGTCAGGATGCGGGAAGCCGTGCTGAATGAAGCGCTGGGGACGCTATGAGACAGCCCTTTCGCTATGTACGGACGCTCACCAAACAAGGCCGCGGATCGCTCTTGCGACCCCGATCCTCGATCCGCAGGTGCCCATCGGCGAACAGCCGTGTCATCGCGTCATCGAATTCCCTTTTGGTGTAGCCCTCCGCGTCCGGCCTCTTGGCGAATTCCCTTGGCGCGAAATTGCTGGCGGTCTTTGCGTTCGACAACCGCATGCCCGCACTGTGTAGCTATCGCAGAATGTCGAGGAAGACCTCCTCGACCGGAGGACGGGCCGCACCGCCTTCGGCATCTTGACCCCAAGGCAGCACAAGAGCGCCACGTTGCCAGCGCAACGTGATCTCGTCGCCGATCCCCGCGTAGTTCGATTTTCGCCGCGACAGGATCCGTTTGTCTGGATCAGTCGGCTCGTCCGTGCTTCCCTTGGGACGGACCAGTGCCCAGCGGGACCGTGCCGTGTTGCTCCATCCCGTGGAGGCGCCATCCATGTCACCGGAATAACTCATTCCCGTACGAAACGGATGCGCATTGAGCAGCACCGCTGCCCTCTTCGTAGCGCGCAAACCTGCCCAAGCCATAGCCGAGAACTAACGAACTTGCGAGCGATCATTTTCGTTTCCGCCGAAAGTGTCAACCGCGGTGTCGATAACGATCAAGCTAGCGCGGTGATCGGTCGCAGCCTGCTCGATTTCGTAAAACATGTCGGTCAATGAAAGCGCACCGTCCCGGTCGAAACGCATCAACACGTTGTCCTCGCCGACAGCACTCGTCCATCGCATAGCGGCAAAGTCTGAGAAGGTCAAACCACCTCCGCATACCGCGTTGATAGCAGCCTGCCAACGATGAAGCTCGTCCTCGTCATCTTCCGCGAACAGCGCCAAGCTTCGAAATTTCCGATGTCAAACCTGCAGCGAAGCGCGTAGCGGTCGCGCACGCCGTCATCAGCTGCTGCGAGAGCAGCGTCTTGCCCACACCGCCGTCGCCATAATTAAGCGTGACATGCCCGACCGGAAACCAATCAAGTACGATCCAATTCCCGGTCAGAGATGATGATGCCGAAGAGAGATGTAAGATCAATGAAGCGGTAACTGCTCTTGAAGCAGCAGCTGCACCACCGGAGTGCGACTTATCGTTTGCGTTGCCCTCCTTGTCCGTCTTCTCCTTCGGCGCTGGTTCAAGCAGATCCGAGAGTCCCTCAGCAATGTGCTCGCCGCGGATACGCTTGTATTCGGGTGTATCGGCACCGAGCACGCCAGCGATCTTAACCAAGTATTCCCACCCAAGAGCATAGACTGCTCTAGTCGTAAAAGTCGTTCTCCCACTTACGCCGCAAGAGATTTTGCATCTTCGGAATTAGAGTCCCACTTCATCGCCCATCTAGCGTACGTATCTTCGAACCGATCGATGTCCTCAGCCGTGACGAAAGTCCGAGTTCTTAGCGTCGAGTCCCTTGATCGCCGCCGCGGTCGCGAAGCCGACATGCGTCCAAAAGTCCCGCAGCAGATCCGGCGAGTTCGGCATGCTGTCGAGCAACAAAACGAGATCGTCGACCGACGGCGCAGCGAGTTCGGTGATGTTCTTAGCGCGTTCGACCTTAGCACCATGCGCTTCCAGCTCGCCGACGATGACGTTCTCGCCGATCGACTTCGCCGCCTCGAAGACGTGGTGCACACACATCCTAGAAGCTCAGCAACTGCAAAATCCCCACCTTAACCTGCGGAGCACTATGTTTCAGCGCCGAGTTCGCCGGAAACCGATACCAAAGTGATCGCGTTGCCGAACGAGATGCAGCCCAGCGATAACCGATCTGCTGCCCTGCGATCAAATCTCGATCTTGCCGAAGCTGCTCTCGGTCTCGCCTTCCTTCAGCGTGAGATCGATAACGGTCTTCCGACCCGGAATCAGCATCGGCGAGAATGCGAACGAGCACGCAAGTGCGGTATGGAACGGTATTCCGGAACGAGCAAACCGCTGCCGTACGCTTCGATGAGCTTAGCAATGAATTTGCGAACGACGACAATACCAACGTCGACGCCCGTTGAGAGAACCCGCGACAATCCGTCGAAGTCGATCGCGACGAACTTATAGCCGTCCGCCTCCATGCCAAGATAACGCCATGCGTTAGCACCGTCCTCGTCAGCTTCCTTGATGAGCTTAAGCGACAGTCCTCCCAGCTGCCAGCAGCATCCGGAACCACTCGCCCGTGTTCCGGTTGTAGCGCGCCGAGCACTTACCGGCGAGCTTCGAGTTAGAGACGCCGCGCTAAATCACTAGTTGGTTTCCCGGCGCGACCGAGATCACCAGCTTAGCAGAGACGCCAGCGTCGATGCAAAATTGTAGATTGCTCGTTTCACTACGAGGTTTAGCGGCAACCGACATACCGATCACAGCGACGCCAAGAATGAGTTGAGCGCCGATAAGTCAACAAGTGTACGCCGCCCTAGCTTAACGAATTTGATGTGCCCCGCAGAAGCCAGCTCGTAGAGCCTAGTCCTAGAAATCCCGGAAAACGCGCAAACCTCGGAGATGCGGGAGAAAGCGGCGTGAGCCACACGGTCGAGCTCGACGCGAACAGCGCGCCGTCCGGTGGTGAACGAAACAAGCAAAGCGGAGAGTGTCATAGATAGCCTCGAAAAAGTGTGGTTCCGCTCTGCCGAACAAGCGCACACCGAGTATGCACAATCACGCCCGGAAAATATTTTTATTGAAGCGAGTTTCGTGATTGACATTGATGTCAAACAGCTTTTCGACCACGCTTGCTCATTCGCGGAAATATTTTCGCTGCCGAGGGCCGGATCAGCCGTGCTTAATCCTCGAGCAGAGCCGCTAGGCGGCGCGCACCCGCCGTTTGGGGCTGCTTGTTGTTCTCCCATGCACCCCAAATCAGTGCGCTGACCGCGCTTCCCGGTAAAGCCACGCAGCTCCGGCACTTTGACACGGCGAGCCCCTCCATCTCCGCCGCGAGAACCCCAACGCTGCGCTGTACCCAGGGAGTGCTGCCGTGCCTCCGGCGTTCCCAGCGCTCAATCAGATGTTTAAGATCGTAATCATAAGCGAACGACTTGCGGCTACGGATCGCTAGTGATTTGCACCGCCGATGAACTCTCGCGAGACGGTGAGAGCACTAATGTCGTTTTCCGTTGGAGGTACACAGGTGGTCCTTTCAGAAGGAGCCCGATCAAACCTGCATTGTATGTGCGATAAAAGGTGCTAAGAACTGGTCTTCCAGGTCCAGTCCAAAGCTTTCCACCGCCCGGGCGCAGGTCGTCCTGGCGGTTCTATTTCCGGAGTTCGAGCAACGCAGCCGGCGGGCGCGATGCGATGTACGTGCGCAGAGCATCATCGGGAACCCGGTAAGCAGCCGCACTTTACTACTGCAAGCTTTCCCGAGAGACGAGCCTGCGCACGTGCGAAAGGCTACATCGTAGCAGCGCTGCGACGTCAGGCAGGCTGTGCAGGTAGGGTCCGCCGACAGCCGGGCGGATGGTTGGGTGACGAGCATGTAGGTATATGCGCGCCATGCTGTATCACACATATAGCCCCCTTGTTGCGGGTCCTCCTTGAGGCACTGCACCCGAGATGTTGACCTAGGGAATGAAGTTGGGCACCTCCCCAATGTATCTCCAGCTCCAAAAAGAGGGCTCCAAAACCGGTGCCCAAACTTTGTCGCCATCACCGTTATGCCGAACCATAGGTCAGTCCCATGCTGCCATTCCGGGCAGTGTAAGCCATCTGTCTTTGTGAGATGCTGAAAACCCGATTCTCGCGGATTTTCTGAGCCATCACGGTCCTGACCACGTCGTTGGCAGACTTGAAGGCACCCTCATCCGAGCTACCCACGTGACCGGCGCGCATGAGGTCCAAGAGGTCGTTTTTGCTGCTGCAGCCGACCGTACCCGTCATGGCAACGTCGGCCACAGGCCGTGCGTGAGCGGATGAGGCAAGCAAGATGAAAACAAAAAGTGAGACCGCAAAGCGCATCCCGCCTCCTATACACATTGGCAACGATATCGCCTCGGATCGCTCTGGTGAAGCCGGATGACGCGAGCCCGGTGAATGGGAATGGCCGATGGTTCTGCTCGAATATGGTCATAAGTTGGCGCAACGAGTGGCATGGTCAGCGCCACCGTGTTGCCGGATCCGCGCGCAGCTCCCCTGCAGGCGTATGTGCATCCTGTTTCGGCAGCGGCTCGGCCAGAATATCGTCCAAAGTCGGTTCGCGCCGGAATAACTCGCCGCTCATGAGCGGCGGCACGACAATCGCAGCGATAATCACGCCGACGACGAGGGCGCCCATCCATCCGGTCATATAAAAGAATAGAAAAACCAGAAAGCCGACAACAGTTCCAACCGCGCTGATTGTTGCGAGTGCACGGGGAAGTATCGCAAGTAGAACTATAAACGGCATTGTCATATCTCGCTATTATTCATCGGTGCTATTTGGATTCTACAAAAAAATTTGGGAATCTCGACAGGGTGCGACCGGATTGGGCCGTGTGACAAGGGAAAAGAGGGCTTCAATTTACGGCAAATTCTCGGAGGGGGTTTACCCTGCTCGCTAGAGGTTTCCCTGTCGCTTCCCCACCCCCATCCGTCACCCTGCGCCAAGCCACTGCCGCGGTGCTGTGCCGGCCATCGCAGGTGAAGCACACCCGCACCTCGAGCATGCGACGGGTCTCGTCCCGCTGCTCGGCAGCGCCGTCGCAGGGCATGATCGGTACCGTCGCAGTCTCGTCGGATCTCTTCAGATGGACAGCGTGATTCAGACGTGGCTCAACGGCCCGAGCATCAATATCCTCGCAAACCCGGGAATGGCGACCGGGACGAGTTGAAGCGTAGGGAAGATATAAGTCGGCAAGGGCCAGCGCACTGGGCGCACGCTGGCTGCATGCCGAGATAAGCGAGCGAATTAACCCTCCGTCACTGGCTCGGCAAGCCGAGCTTCACATTATTGACTTGAAGACGCCCGGTCTATCCACATGGTCAGGACGTCAAGCTCCCTGTCCCTGTCCCGGCGCGAGTGACGATGATCCAGGACAACGCGCATCTGGACTCGGACGACAGCCTGCGCCTCATCCTTGTAACCGGGTCCGCTGTAGTATCTGATGCAATCATCGCGAAGCCGCAGGCGTGCCTTCTGATCAGATTCGGACGTCGCGGGCGTGGTGACCGCCTTCTCGTAGACCTTGACGAACATAGCCTCCAACGCCATCGCCAGCGAATTGTCACCCCGCAGATCGGCTTCCCAGACGGCCAATCCAAGGCACATTGCCGGGCCATAAACACTGCCGACTCCCGCATCTTTGGGCAAAGGCGGGAACATCTTTTTAGCCGTCTGTACGGCCTTGTCGGTCGCCTTCACCTTCCTTCGATGAACGGGTTGCGGTGGCTTGGTTGAGGACTGCAACTCGGCAGGGATCGTGTCAGCCGGCCCGATGTCCACTTTCACCGTCTCCTCTTACGCCGCTCCCCCACGGAGCGCACGAACATTGCCGGTGGTCGCGACGGGGCTGGCACAGAAGCTCGCCCAATCGTCCATGAGCCGGCGCCGCTTCTCAAACAGGTCGCTCCGGCGATACGCGGCCTCAACCTTGTCGGCCAGCGTATGCGCGAGTGCGGCTTCAGCAACTTCGCGCGCGTAGTTCGTCCGCTCCGCCGCCCAGTCGCGGAAAGTCGAACGGAAGCCATGGACCGTGAGATCACCGCGCTCCATCCGACGCAACACCGCGGTCATTGCCATGTTGCTGAGCGGCCTGCCTGCTTTCCCACCGGGGAAGAGCCAGTCACCTGCCTTCGGGTTGCGGAGCGGAAGCAATCTGCGCAGCAGCTGCACGGCGGTGTCGGACAGCGGAACACGGTGCTCGCGGTGTGCCTTCATCCTGGTAGCGGGCACCGTCCACACACCCGTGCCGAACTCGATTTCTGACCATTTCGGCATTGAGAACTTCGCCAGACCGGGCAGCCGTCAAAATGGCAAGCTCGAGTGCACGTGCAGCGATCCCGTCCTCTTGGCGTAGCTCGGCGATGAACGCGCCTATCTCTGCCCACGGGAGCGCCGCATGATGCTCGACCTGGGCGATCTTCTTTCGGGCCGGAAGCAGGTTGGCGAGGTGCCCGCGCCATCGTGCGGGATTGTCGCCGGAACGCCATCCTCGCGCCGCGGCATAGTCCAGGACCAACTCAATCCGGCCCCGCACCCGTGTGGCCGTCTCGGGCTTCTCGTGCCAGATAGGCTCGAGGGCGTGCATGACGTCCCCCACTTCCACCTTTGCGACCGGTTTCGCACCGAATTTCGGAAAGGCATACGAGTGGAGGGTGGAACGCCATTGCGCTCTATGTTTCGGGTTGCGCCAGCTTGCCTCATGAGCCGCAATGTATCGCTCGGCCACTTCGGCAAACGTGATGCCGCCGTCTGCAGCAGCGATCTCGGCCTTCGCGGCACGACGCTGCTCAATCGGATCCACGCCTTCACGGACTGACTTCCGGGCCGCAGCGGCAGCTTCCCGGGCTTCCGACAGTCCGACTTCAGGATAGGCGCCGAGACCCATCTGGCGGGCTCTGCCTGCGACTTTGTAGCGCAACAACCAAGACCGGCGCTTGACATCGCGGACTTGAAACCAGAGGCCAGCGCCATCGCCGTAGCGCCCGGGAGCGGTCAGGTTCTTCACCTTCAAAGTGGTCAACTTGCCCACCGGCCCACACCGTCCAGCCACCAAGTCAGCCCACACTACATTTCCGGATTGCTGGGGTCAAGGCTGGACGTGGCTGGACAAGACGATCTTCTGAGTGCTGTGGTACAGCAGGTTTCGCAGACGGCCCTGGACGACGCTGGATTTCCATTAGGCGGACACTCTCTCCGCCACCCCTGGCGAGAACGCGATGGTATCCCTTCGCTCGAAAGAGTCCGGGGAACCTTCTTTCCGGCAAGGATTGATTTTGCCTGCGGCAATATTACGACACCGTCAACATTCCTTTGCCGGCATCCGGGGCTGCCGCATTTTCCGCGGCAGCAGAGGAGAGCCGACATGGACGCGAAGCCGGAACCGACAGCGCGCAAGATCCAGCGATACGGTTGGGCGCCCGATCTGCCCGACATTCGCGATCTCGGCTATTCGGCACCCGAGAATGTCCTGGCCTCGCTCCCGCCGAGCGTTGATCTGCGCGCGCAATGCCCGCCGGTCTACGATCAGGGACAGCTCGGCAGCTGCACCGCCAACGCGACCGCCGGCGCCGTGCAGTTCGAGCGGCAGCGGCAGAAGCTCGCTCCGGATTACGTCCCGTCGCGCCTCTTCATCTACTACAATGAGCGCGCGATCCAGGGCACCACCGGCTACGACAGCGGCGCCACCCTGCGCGACGGCATCAAGACCATGTCGCACCAGGGCGCCTGCCCGGAGCCGGAATGGCCCTACCACATCGCCGCTTTCCGCGAACCGCCACCGGAGCGCACCTACCAGGCGGCGTCCCAGGATCTGGCGATCCGCTACAGCCGCCTGCGGCAGCATCTCCCGCAGATGAAGGGCTGTCTTGCCGACGGGTACCCGTTCATCTTCGGCCTCTCCGTCTATGCGAGTTTCGAGAGCGACGCCGTGGCGCAGACCGGCGAGGTGCCGATGCCGCAGTCGGGCGAGTCGCTGCTCGGGGGCCACGCGATGATGGCGGTCGGCTATCGCGACGACCAGCAGCGCTTCATCATCCGCAATTCCTGGGGCGCCAGCTGGGGGATGCAGGGCTATTGCACGATGCCCTACGCCTATCTCACCAATCGCGGGCTCACGAGCGATTTCTGGACCATCCGCCTGGTCTCCGGCCAGTAGCGTCCGGCCGCGGCAACCCCGATCCCGGCCGGTCGGGTTTGCTTCTGGCCCCGCAGCGGCGGACACGGCAATCTAGCTGGCCTGCGATCGTCCGAGCCGGCATCGGCGAGGGCGCGAATTGGCAGGCACTGGCGCGCGATTGCCGGAGGTCCAGGATGAGCCCGTTCGATCTGCCGCAGAACGCCGCCAACCATGCGCCGCTCACGCCGCTGAGCTTCATCGCCCGCGCCGCTGCGGTCTGGCCCGCGCGCACCGCCGTCATTCATGGCGAGACCAGGCGGAGCTGGGCCGAGACCTATGCGCGCTGCCGCCGCCTGGCCGCCGCCCTCGCCGCTCGTGGCGTCGGGCGCGGTGATACCGTCGCCGTGCTGGCGCCGAACGTGCCGGCGCTGCTCGAGGCGCATTTCGGCGTGCCGATGCTGGGCGCGGTGCTGAACGCGCTCAACATCCGGCTCGACCCCGCGACCATCGCCTTCATCCTCCGCCACGGCGGCGCCAAGGTGCTGATCACCGACGGCGAGTTCGCGCCCATGGTGAAGGCGGCGCTCGATGGGATGGCGCCGACCGAGCGGCCCTACGTCGTCGACATCGAGGATCCGCTCGGCCCGTCCGCCCCGCTCGGCGCGATCACCTACGAGGATTTCCTCGCCGGTGGCGATCCCGACTTCGCCTGGTCCATGCCGCCGGACGAGTGGGACGCGATCGCGCTCAACTACACCTCGGGCACGACCGGCAATCCGAAAGGCGTGATCTACCATCACCGCGGCGCG
The DNA here is from genome assembly GCA_963822815.1 of uncultured Alphaproteobacteria bacterium. Taxonomy (GTDB): domain Bacteria; phylum Pseudomonadota; class Alphaproteobacteria; order Acetobacterales; family Acetobacteraceae; genus CAWGJC01. The sequence goes on along the minus strand of CAWGJC010000003.1, from coordinate 227,543 downwards.
CATCTGAACGCGATGGGCAACGTGCTCGCCTGGGGGCATGGCGGGGCATCCCGTCTATCTCTGGACACTGCCGATGTTCCACTGCAACGGCTGGTGCTTCCCCTGGACCATCACCGCGCTGGGCGGCACGCATGTTTGCCTGCGCCGCGTCGAGGCCGGCGCGATCATCGCGGCGATCGCGGGCGCACGGCGTCACGCATCTCTGCGGCGCGCCCGTCGTCATGGGCATGCTGCTCAACGCCCCGCGCGACGCGGCGCACGCAACGGGATCGCCGGATCAGCATGATGACCGCCGGCGCCGCGCCGCCCGCCGCCGTCATCGAAGGCATGGAGCGGCTCGGCTTCGACATCACCCATGTCTATGGCCTGACCGAAACCTACGGCCCCGTCACCGTCTGCGCCTGGCACGAGGCATGGGACGCACTCCCCGATGCCGAGCGCGCCCAGAGGAAAGCGCGCCAGGGCGTCGCCTACCCCGTGCTTGAGGGCCTGATGGTCGCCGATGCGCGCACCCTCGCCCCGGTGCCGCGCGACGGCACCACCGATGGGCGAGATCTTCATGCGCGGAAACGTGGTGATGAAGGGCTATCTGAAGAACCAGCCTGCCACCGACGAAGCCTTCGCCGGCGGCTGGTTCCACACCGGCGACCTCGCCGTCTGGCACCCGGACGGCTATGTCGAGATCAAGGACCGCTCGAAGGACATCATCATCTCCGGCGGCGAGAACATCTCCACGATCGAAGTGGAAGACGTGCTCTATCGGCACCCCGCGATCATCGAAGCCGCCGTCGTTGCCCGCCCGGACGCGAAATGGGGCGAAACCCCCTGCGCCTTCGTCACGCTGCGTCCCGGCATGACGACGACCGAAGGCGACATCATCGCCTTCTGCCGCGAGCACCTCGCCCGCTACAAGGTGCCGCGCACCGTCGTCTTTGGCCCGCTGCCAAAAACCTCCACCGGGAAGATGCAGAAATACGTGCTGCGCGAGCGCGCCCGGGCGCTGAGCGAGGCCATATCCTGAACGGGCGATTCACGTCCTGGATGTCCGCCGGGGCGGGCCCAGGCTATGTCCGGCTGATGTTCCAGAACACCGGCACCGAGCCCTGCAGCATGCCGGTGAGGTCGGAGCGGAAGGCGGTGGGCGAGATCATCTGGCCGAGCGGGATGTAGGGCACGTCCTGGAAGGCCTGCAGCTGGATGTCGCGCGCGATCTTCTTCTGCTGCGTCGAGATCGGTGGTGCGGAGCCACTGGTTGCGCAGCGCCTCGATCTTCGGGCTGCTCGCCCAGCCCGGCGCGGCATCCTTCCCGTTGCCGCGCAGGAACACGTTGACGGCGGGATTTGCCTGGTCGGGGCCGGGCCAGTTGGTCTGGTAGACGCTCCAGCCGCCCTTGTCGATCGGATCCATCTTGGCGCGGCGCTGCACCAGCGTGCCCCAATCCATCAGCTGGTAGTCGAGATTGAGGCCGACGCGCTTGTAGAGATCGGCGGTGACATCGCCGAGGATCTTCGCGTACGGCACGTCGGCCGGGCCGAGCAGCACGACGCGCTCGCCCTTGTAGCCGGCCTGCTCCAGCGCCTTCTTCGTCGCGTCGATGCTGCGCGGGCCGGTGAGCGCCTGCATGCCGGCGTCGTTCGCCATCGGCAGGCCCGGGCAGAAATAGCCGACGCCGTCGCGCCAGCGCGATCTGTCGTCGCCGTTCATCGCGATCATGTAGTCGGATTGCACGATCGCCGGAAAGAAGGCGCGGCGGATCGCCGGATTGTCGAACGGCGGCTGCAACTGGTTGAAGCGCATGGTGGAGATCGAGCCGGTGGGCGAGTTCACCTTCACCGTCACGCCCTTGGACGATTTCAGGCTGTCGACCAGGTCCGCGTTCGGCGTCAGCAGCCAGTCGATCTCGCCCCGCTGCAGCGCGCCGGCCGAGGTCGCCGCATCCGGGATGATCGCCCATTCCACCCGATCGAAATGCGCGATCTTCGGCCCGGCGATGCCGGATGGCGTGCCGGAGGTGCGCGGCTGGTAGGCGGTGTTGCGCTCGTAGACGACCTTCGCGCCGGCCACGCGCTCCTTCGGCACGAAGCGGTACGGCCCGCTGCCGACGATCTCCGTGATCTGCGTGAAGGCATCGGTGCCGGCGAGGCGCTCCGGCATCATCGCGCACATGTTGCCCGAGCTCTTGCCGATCGCGTCGGCGACCGGGAACGGGTATTTGAGCCTGATGACGATCGTCCTGTCGTCGGGCGCGGACACGTCGTCCATGGCGGCGAGCAGCGCCTGGCCGAACGTGTCGCGCTTGGCCCAGCGCTGGATGCTCGCCGCGCAATCCCGGCCGAGCACCTTGCTGCCGTCATGGAAGGCGAGCCCGTCGCGCAGCGTGAGGCGCCAGGTCCGGCCGTCATCCTCGACGACATGCCCTTCGAGCATCTGCGGCTGCGGGCGGTACTGCTCGTCCACGCCCCAGAGCGTGTCATAGACGAGGTAGCCGTGCTGCTGCGACTGCGACGCCGTGGTCCAGACCGGATCGAGCACCGCGAGATCGGCCTCGGGCGTGAAGCGGATCACCGACGCTTCGGCGGCCCTGCCGATGGCGGGCGCGGCGAGCGCGGCGGCGGTCGCGGCGAGAAACTGGCGTCGCTGCATGGAGTTGACCTCCCTCAAAGACCGGTGCCGCCGGCGGTGCCAAGGTAGGGGCCACGCACCGGCTGATCGGTGCCCGAGCATCGTCCGATCCCCGGCAGCCCGCAAGCAGCGCGCAGGCGAGAAGGGCGCCGGCCAGTGCAAGCACCAGGCGCCGTTCAGCCCTCGTTAACCTTCCCGGCGCAGGCTGGGGGTCCTGGAGATCGGAGCCGCACATGCACGTCCTCGCCTGGAGCCTCGGTTATCTGGCCCTGAGCTTCGTCACCGCGATCGGCACCGGCAAGCTGCTCGCCCGCACCACGGCGGACTACCCCGAAGTGATCGCCGTCCCCGTCGCGGCGGAGTAAGCCGGCGTCGGCGCCTCACGGCACGCCAGCGTAAGCGTCCGGCGACGCCTCACGGCGCCGGGCGGAAATCCTGCGCCTCGGTCTTCTCGTCGCTCCGCGGCGTATTGACGATGCCCTTCCGCATCGCCCAGGTACTCGCCTGGAAGTGGATCGGGATGACGGCGCCCTCATCCACGCGCCATATCGCCCGCCTGCCGCAGCAGATCCGCGCGCTGCCCCGGATCCGCGGTCTGCAGCGCCTCGCCGAGCAGCCCATCGACCTTCGGATCGCAGAACAGGCTCCAATTGTAGAGCCCCCAGCCGCGCTCCGGGCTCGGCGCAGGCGATGATCGCCCGCAGGATCGAGCTCGCCTCCCCGGTCTGATTGCCCCAGCCGATCAGCCCGAGCGAGAATTTGTGCTGCGCGCCCGCGGTCGCATAGACCGCCATCGGCATCACATCCACCTTCGTCGCGATGCCGATGCGGGTGAACATCTGCGCAATGGCCGCGACGATCGCCGCGTCGTTGATGAAGCGGTTGTTCGGCCCGGTCAGCGTCACCCCGAAGCCCTGCGGATAGCCGGCCTCGGCCAGCAGCTTGCTCGCCCCGTCCGGATCGTACGGCGACCGGCTTCGCGCGCGGGATCGTTCCCCGGCATCGGCGCCGGGATCAGGTTGTCGGTGGGATAGGAGAGCCCGTCCATCAGCCGGTCGCGGATCGCGTCGCGGTTGATCGCCATGGAGAGCGCCCGCCGCACGCGAACGTCGCGCAGCGGGTTCTTCGCGATCGGCGCGCCGTCCTTCGCGGTGACGAGCGGCGACTGGTCGCGCCCGCTGTCGACATAAAGATAGATCAGCCGGTCGGAGGCTTTCGCCGTGATGGTGAACCGCGCATCACCCGCGCAGCCGCGCGAGATCGGCCGACGGCACGTTCTCGATCGCATCCACGTCGCCCGCCAGCAGCGCCGCCGCGCGCGCCGAATTGTCGGGCAGGAAGCGCAGCGTGACGTGCTCCCAGGAAGGCGGCTTTCCCCAGTAGCTCGGGTTGCGCTCCATCAGCACGCGGTCATCGGGAACCGACGAGACATAGCGGAACGGCCCGGTGCCGATCATCGCCCTTGCCGTGATTGAACTGCTCGGTGGTGACGCCCTCCGCCGCCTGCTTTCCGCATGATGTAGATGAACACGAGATCGCCGGCGAGCAGCGGATACGGCCCCTTCGTCGTCACCGCCAGCGTGCGGTCATCCTCCGCCTCGAGCTTCGCGATCGACTTGGTGAAGATCGTGAAGCTCGCCGGGACTCTGCACCGTCGCCGGCCGCTCGATCGACCAGATCACGTCCGCGACGGTGAGCGGCGCGCCGTCATGGAACGTCACGCCCTTGCCGCAGGGTGAACTCCCAGCGATCCGGCGCCGTCTGCTTCCAGGATTCCGCGAGCCCGGGCACGAGGCGCCCATCCGCGTCCATCTCCACCAGGCTGTCGAAGAAATGCTGCGACACGTCGAGATTGGGCACGAGATTCTGGTAATCCGGATCGAGCGAGGACGCATCCGCGCTCAGCGCCAGGCGCAGATCCGCCGCCCGCGCCGGCAGGGCGCAGGCCGCCAATCCCAGCAGCGTGATCGCCATCGCACCGGCGCATGCACGCCTCCCCGCCCGGGTTGCCCGAGCGCGCGAGCGGATCATACTACCGCCCCGCCGCAAGTGAGGGTCGCATGAGCGCGACCACGTCTCCCGACGCGAGGCCCAGCGAGGCCACGCTCGCCACGCTTCGCCAGCTGATCGGCTTCGACAGCACGAGCCGCAACTCCAATCTCGACGCTGATCGACTGGGCGCGCGCGGAGCTCGAAGGCGCCGGCGCGCGCACGCGGACGAGCTTCGATGCCGAACGCCGCAAGGCCAACCTTCTTCGCGACCTTCGGCGAAGGCCCCGGCGGCCTCGTGCTCTCCGGCCACACCGACGTCGTGCCGGTGGACGGGCAGGACTGGAGCAGCGACCCGTTCCGCGCCGAGATCCGCGACGGCAAGCTCTACGGCCGCGGCGCCTGCGACATGAAGGGCTTCGTCGCCGTCGCCATGGCGCGCGCGCCCGCGATCGCCGCGCACGGCTGCGCGCGCCGCTCCACCTCGCGCTCTCCTATGACGAGGAGGTCGGCTGCCTCGGCATTCCCGTGCTGCTGCGCGATCTCGCCGAGGCCGGCATCCGCCCCGTCCGCCTGCATCGTCGGCGAGCCCACCAGCATGCACGTGGTCTCCTCGCACAAGGGCGGGCGGCTCTATCGCTGCCGCGTCTGCGGCAAGGCCGCGCATTCATCCCTCGCGCCGCACGCGGTGAACGCCATCGAATATGCCGGACGGATCGCCGCCTTCGTGCAGGACATCGCCGAGCGACTTCCGCACCGAAGGGCCGTTCGATCGACGATTTCGACGTGCCGCACAGCACGATCTCGACCAACCTCATCCAGGGCGGCACCGGCAGCAACATCGTCCCCGCGCTCTGCGAACTGATGTTCGAGCACCGCTTCCTGCCCGGCAGCGACCCCGACGCGCCGATCCGCGCGATCCAGGCCTTCGCCGAGCAGCGAACTGCTGCCGCGCATGCGCGCGGTCGACCCGGACGCCGCGCATCGAGCTTCGAGTGCATCGGCGGCATCCCCGCCCTCGCCGCGACCGATTCCGCGCTGCTGCACACCGCGCAGCAGGTGCTCGGCGAAAACGCGCCGCGGAAGGTCGCCTACGGCACCGAAGGCTCGTTCTTCCAGGAGGCCGGCATCCCCACCATCATCTGCGGCCCCGGCAGCATCGAACAGGCGCACAAGGCCGACGAATTCGTCCCCCTCGACCGAGCTCGCCCGCTGCGAAGCTTTCCTCGACCGCGTGGTCGATGCGCTTGGGAAGCAAGGCCAGGGGCTCAGCCCCTGGCTTCAGCGCCTCTCATGCCGATAGACGACGAAGCCGAGGATCGCGTCGATCGAGGGCCTCGGGCTCGTCGGCGCGGATGGAGTGGCTGCTGTGCTCGAAGATGCGCAGGTCCGAGCCCGGGATCAGGCGGTGGAGTCTCCTCGGAGAATTCCGGCGGGCAGATCCAGTCATGCCGCCCGGCGAGGATGAGCGTCGGCGCGGTGATGCGGCCGAGTTCCGGGCGCAGATCGTAGCTTTGCAGGAAGCCGCCCGGCGCGAAGGCGCGGTTGAGCGCGTCCGGTGAGTGGGTCGACGCGGCCGCGCGCCGTCTCCGCCGCCTTCGGGTCGTGCTTGCGCGAATACATCGGGCCCATCACGGCGTAATAGTGCCGCATCTGCCTCCTCGGTCTTGAGCTCGCCCGCCCAGAGCTGGCGGCAGACTTCCTTCTGCTCCGGCGTGCCGCGCTCGGCGATGATCTGCCTGGCGCGCGCGTTGAACCCGGCATGCGCCGCGGTGACCACCAGGACGAGATGCGAGACGCTGGCCGGATAGCGCGCCGCATGCGCCATCGCCACCATGCCGCCATAGCTCGTGCCGATGGAGACGATCGGGCCGAGGCCGAGATGCTGCCGCAGCGCCTCCATGTCCTCGACATTCTCGTCGAGATGTGTATTTCGCGGCGTCGCCGCGCGCCGACCGGCCCTGACCGCGATGATCGAAATAGACGAGCTGCATGCGCGCGGCGAGCGGCGTGTAGCCCGGCTTGAACCCGGTGTGATCGCCGCCGGGCCCGCCATGGATCACGAAGGCGACCGGCCGCTCGCGCATCGTGCCGCCCGTCCGGCACCAGCCCCATGCCCTCGATGTCGAAATAGATCTCCGTGTCCCGGACCTTGGCCTGCATCGCGTCCTCGACTCCGTCAGAAGGAAGCGCGAACCTGATAGCACGAGCGCCGCGCGCGATCAACCAGACCGCGCCGCCCACCTCGCCGCGCGCGCCCCGCAACCAGCTTCACCAGCGCATGGGTGATGAAGCCGATGCCGATGCCGGTCGCGATCGAGAAGGTGAGCGGCGTCGTGACGGTGATCGACGATCGCCGGCAGGTATTCGCACACGTCGTCCCAGGCGAGATCGCGCAGCGCGCGCACCATCAGGCAGGCGACGAAGACGAGCGCCGGCGCCGTCGCGTAGCCCGGGATCGCGGTCGCGAACGGCGCGAGGAACAGCGTCAGCAGGAACAGCACGGCGACCGTCACCGCGGTCAGGCCGGTGCGGCCGCCCGCCTCGATGCCCGCCGCGCTCTCGATGTAGCTCGTCGTGGTCGAGGTGCCGAGCAGCGAGCCGAGGATCGCGCCGCCGCTGTCGGCGAGCAGCGCCTGGCGCAGCCGCGGCACCGTGCCGTCCGGACGCATCAGCCCGGCGCGATGCGTGGTGGCGATCAGCGTGCCGGCATTGTCGAGCACGTCGACGAGGAAGAAGGTGAACAGCACGCTGAGCGCGCCGAGCGCGAGCGCCGCCCGGATGTCGAGCTTGAGGAAGGCTCGGCGCGAGCGTGGGCGGCAGCGACGACGAGCCCCGCGAAGTGCATCAGCCCGAACGGAATGCCGAGCAGCGCCGTCACCACGATGCCGATCAGGATCGCCGCGCGGATGCCGCGCGCGGCGAGCCCCGCGATCAGCAGGAAGCCGAAGCAGGAGAGCAGCGGTCTTCGCCGCATCGACATTGCCCATCGTCACGAGCGTCGCCGGGTTCGCCACCACGAGCCCCATGTCCTCGAGCCCGATCAGCCCGAGGAACAGCCCGATCCCGGCGCCGATGCCGAGCTTCAGCGACAGCGGGATGGTGTTGATCAGCCATTCGCGGATGCGGAAGACGCTGATCAGCAGGAACAGCACGCCCGAGCAGAACACCGCGCCGAGCGCGGTCTGCCACGGCAGCCCCATGCCCTTCACCACCGCGAAGGTGAAATAGGCGTTGAGCCCCATGCCCGGCGCGAGCGCGAGCGGATAATTGGCGAGCAGCCCCATCGCCGCCGACCCGATCGCCGCGGCGATGCAGGTCGCGGTGAAGGCGGCGCCGTGATCGATGCCGGCCTGCGACAGGATCTGCGGATTGACCACGACGATATAGGCCATGGTGAGGAAGGTCGTGAGCCCGGCCAGCAGCTCGGTGCGAATCGTGGTGCCGTGCCGCGACAGGCCGAAGAAGCGTTCGATCGCCGGAACTCCCGATGCCGAATTGGAGCCGGATGTTAGCCGGCCTGCGCGCCCGGAACGAGAGCGCCGTTCAGCGCTCGCTCCAGTCGCGCACCGCTCGCGCGATCGAAAACGTGCAGATGCTCGGACGGGAGCACCACCTGGAACCGCTCCCCACGCGGCGGCGGCCCGGCCACCCGCATGGTCAGCGCGACCCCGCCCGGGAGTGTGCCGTGCACCAGCGTTTCCGAGCCGAGCGGCTCCATCAGCTCCGCCGCCAAGGGCAGCCCCGCCGGCGCCAGCCCGACATGTTCCGGGCGAATGCCGATCACCACCTTCCGGCCCTCCTCGGCGATCGACGCGCCGAGCGCGACCTCCCCGCCCCCCTCGAGCCGGGCCGCGTGGGCGCCCAGCACCGCGGGCAGGAAATTCATCGCCGGGGTGCCGATGAAGCCCGCGACATAGGTGTCGGCCGGGCGCTCGAACACCTCCATCGGCGTCGCGAGCTGCACCGGGCGCCCCTGGTGCATCACCAGCAGGCGATCGCCGAGCGTCATCGCCTCGACCTGGTCATGCGTCACGTAGAGGCTGGTGACGCCGAGCCGCCGCTGCAACCGCCGGATCTCGGCGCGCATCTGGACGCGCAGCTTGGCATCCAGATTGGAGAGCGGTTCGTCGAACAGGAAGAGCTTGGGCTCGCGCACGATCGCGCGGCCCATCGCCACGCGCTGGCGCTGACCGCCGGAAAGCTGCCGCGGCTTGCGCGCGAGCAAGGCGCCGATCCCGAGCAGCGAGGCGGCCTCGTCCACCCGCCGGGCAATCTCGGTCTTTGGCAGACCGCGAATGCGCAGCCCGTACGCCATGTTGTCGAACACGCTCATGTGCGGATAGAGCGCGTAGTTCTGGAACACCATGGCGATGTCGCGGTCCGCGGGATCGACCCTCGAGATCTCCCGCCCGTCCAGGACGATCCGGCCCCCGTTCGGCGTCTCGAGCCCGGCGACCAGGCGCAGCAGCGTCGACTTCCCGCAGCCCGAGGCGCCGACGATCACCAGCAATTCGCCGTCGGCGAGCGCAAGATCGATCCCCTGCAGCACGTGCACCTCGCCAAAACTCTTGCGCAAGCCGTCGAGCGTCAGTGTGGCCACTATTTCTCGCCCTCGGTGAGGCCCTTGACGAACCAGCGTTGCATCAGCACCACCACCGCGATCGGCGGCAGCAGCGCCAGCACCGCCGTCGCCATCACCTTGTTCCACTCGGTCTGCGTGTCGACGCCGATCATCTTGACGATGCCGATGACGATCGTGTCGAGCCGCGGGTTGGTGGCGACGATCAGCGGCCAGAGATACTGCGTCCAGCCATAGACGAACAGGATCACAAACAGCGCCGCGATGTTCGCGGCCGAAACCGGGATCAGGATGTCTTTCAGGAACCGCCACGGCCCCGCGCCATCCATCCGCGCCGCTTCCATGAGCTCATCGGGCACGATCACGAAGGTCTGCCGGAACAGGAGCGTCGCGGTTGCCGATGCGACCAGCGGGATCGTCAGGCCGCCGAACGTGTCGATCATGCCCAGATCGGCGGTGACGGCGTAGGTCGGGATGATCCGCACCTCGACCGGCAGCATCAGCGTGATGAAGATGATCCAGAAGGAGGTCATGCGGAACGGAAAGCGGAAGAAGGCAACCGCATAGGCGGACAGCAGCGACAGCACGATCTTCAGGATCGCGATCGTGAGCGCCATCCCGAACGACACCACCAGCATGCGCCACACCGCGGTCACGCCGGGCGCGCCGTGCAGCAGCACGTCACGATAGACAGCGAACCCCGACGGATCCGGGATCAGCGACAGTTCACCACGCGTGATGGCACCCGGATCCTGCGTCGATCCCGCGAACGCAACCCAGATCGGCAGCGCGAACAGCACCACGCCGATGCACAGCACCACATGGGCTGTCGGGTCACGCTTCATGTCGGGCGCCGCCCGAGGAAACGGAACTGCACCACCGTCAGCGCGATCACGCCCGCCATCAGCACCACCGACTCCGCCGAGGAGGTGCCGATGTTCTGGTTGATGAAACCGTCGCGATAGACCTGCACCACGAGGGTGAGCGTCGATTGCGCCGGTCCCCCCTGCGTCATCGCCATGATGGTGGCGAAGGTGTCGAACGCCGAATAGACGAGATCGGCGATCAGCAGGAAGAACACCGTCGGCATCAGCATCGGCAGAATGATCGTGCGTACCCGATGCAGTCCCTTGGCGCCGTCCATCCGCGCCGCCTCCATCACCGCGCGCGGAATCGATTGCAGCCCGGCGACGAAGAAGATGAAGTCGTAGCTCACCAGCTTCCACGCGCTGGCGAAGATCACCACGCCCATCGCCTGCACGCCGTTCAGCCGGTAATCCCAGGCGACACCGTGCGCGTTGAGCCAGCGTCCGATCAGCCCAATCTGCGGATGCAGCATCAGGATCCACAGCACGGCTGACATTGCCGGCGCGACCGCGTAAGGCCAGATCAGCAGCGTCCGATACAGGTTTCGCCCGCGAATCTCGTGATCCGCGAACACCGCCAACACGAACGCCGCAACCAGCGATAACGCCGATACGCTGAGACAGAAGAACACCGTCCGCACGACCGACGCGCGATACAGCGGGTCGGAAAACAGGTCGATGAAGTTGCCGAGCCCGGCAAACTGCGCGCTCAGCCCGAACGGGTCCTCGCGAAACAGGCTCGACCAGATCCCCTGCCCCGCGGGCCAGAGAAAGAACACGAAGGTCAGCAGCAGTTGCGGCAGCACCAGCAGCGCCGGCAGCAGCCGGTGCGGAAAGATGGTCCGTCTTTCCATCAGTCGGAAGAAGCCGGCGCTGGCGTCCTGACCGTCAGGTGCGAACCGATTTCTCGAAGTCGCGCAGCACGCGGTTGCCGCGTTCGGCGGCATTGTCCATGCATTGCTGCGCGCCCTGCTGGCCCTGCAGCGCCTTTTCCAGCTCTTCCTGGATGATATTGCGGATTTCCGGCAGGCGCCCGAGGCGCAGACCCTTGGAGTTCGGCGTGATATGGCCGCGGGTGAGCTCCTGGATCGGCAGATCGGCGCCTTCGTTGCCGGGCTTCTGATAGTAGCCCTGCTGCTTCGAGAGCGCGTATCCGGCGAGCGTGACCGGCACGTATCCGGTCACCTGATGCCATTCGGCGGCGTTCTGCGGCGTCGCGAGGAAGGCGACGAACTGCGCGGCCGCCTTGTATTCGGCCGGTGTGCGGCTGGGCGCGGTCATGCACCAGAGGCTGGCGCCGCCGATGATGGAGTTGTTCGGCTCCTTGATGATCTCCGGGTCGTACGGCATGAACGCCTCGGCCCAGCGGAACTTGGCGCCCTGCCTGATGTCGCCGCGGCTGCCGGAGCTGTCGAAGCTGATCGCGGCTCCGCCGGCCGGGAAGATCGGCGAGGCGGCGCTGTCGCGGCCGGCATATTTGAAGGTGCCCGCCTTCGCCATGTCGAGCAGGCGCTGGATGTGCTTGACATGGGCCTTGCTGTTGAACTCGAGCACCGCATCGAGCCCTTGGAATCCGTCCTCCTTGCTGGCGAACGGAAGATTGTGGAGCGCGCTGTACTGCTCGACCTGGATCCAGGTCGGCCAGGCCGTGGTCATTGCGACCGGCGAGGCGGATTTCGACTTGATCGTCTCGCACTGGGCGACGAGGTCCTCCCAGGTCGCCGGCGGCTTCTCGGGATCGAGTCCGGCCTTCTCGAACTGGTCCTTGTTGTACCACATGACCGCGGTCGAGGAGTTGAACGGGATCGCCGCCATGCGCCCGTCGCTGAGCGAGTAGTAGCCGCGCACCGCCGGGATGTAGCTCGCCGGATCGATCGCGACGCCGGTTTCCTTGGAGAGCTCCCAGGCCTGCTTCACCGCGCGCCCGGCGGCGAGCATCGAGCCGGTGCCGACCTCGAAGATCTGCACGAGATGCGGCGCCTGGCCGGCACGGAAGGCGGCGATCGCCGCCGTCATCGTCTCCGGGTAGCTGCCCTTGAAGATCGGCTGCACCTCGGCCGTGTTCTGCGAGGCGTTGAAAGCGGTGCAGAGGTGGTTCACCTCTTCGCCGAGCGCGCCCGACATGGCGTGCCAGACGACGACCTTCGTCTTGCCGGAATCCTGCGCCCGGGCAGCACGGGTTGCAGCCACGGGGGCGGCCGCGAGCGCGGCCGCACCGGTGAGAAGCGTACGACGTTTCATTCCAACTCCCCAAATGCCGGACCGCCGGTTAATCCCGGCCTGTTGCATCCCTTCGACCGATTTACGACGTTTCGATCAAGCCCGCCAGCAGCGAGCGTCGGCTCGCCAGGAATTCCTCGAAGGCGGCGGCGAGCCGGTCGCACTCGGCGTCGCCGATCGGCAACGAAAGATTGATCATGCCGCGGCGTGCCAGCCAGATGCCGGCCTCCAGCATGTCGAAGAAGAAGAGCTCCTTCAGCCGCGGGTCGGTGTTCGCGGCATCGGCGGGGCGGGCGATCGGCGCGGCGGTGAAATGCACCGCCATCATCGAGCCGAGCCCGGTCACCTGCATCGGCGCGCGGGCGGCGCGGCAGAGCGCGTTCAGCCGCTCGCGCAAGGCGTCGCCACGGGCATTGAGCGCGACCGCGGCCTCGGGGGTGTAGATTTCGGTGAGGCCGGCGAGGCCCGCATTCATCGTCAGCACGTTGTTGTTGAACGTGCCGGCATGCGGCAGCGCGCCGGGCTGGCGGGGATCGTAGCGGTCCATGATCGCGGCGCTGCCGCCGAACGCACCGAAGGACATGCCGCCGCCGATATATTTTCCGAGCGTGGTCAGATCGGGCTTGAGGCCGCGCACGGATTGCAGGCCGCCCGGCGCGAGGCGCGAGGTCATCACCTCGTCGAGGATCATGATCGCGCCGGCCCGGGTGGCGGTCTCGCGCAGCGCGTGCAGGAATTCGGGCGTCGCCGGGATGCAGCCACCACCGCCGAGCATCGGCTCCAGGATGATCGCGGCGAGGTCCGGTCCGTGCTGCGCGGCCGCATTCCGCGCGGCTTCGATGTCGTTGTAGGGGATCAGCACGAAGTCGAACGGCGCGTTGATCGGGCTGCCGCCGCCGGCGAAGGTGAAGACCCCGCCGTGATAGCCGCCATCGATCGCGATCACCTTGCGGCGCCCGGTCACCGCGCGGGCGGTGACGAGCGCCATCAGATTGGCTTCCGTCCCGGAATTGGTGAAGCGCACGCGATCGAGGCCGAAGCGGTCGCAGACCGCGCGCGCGAAGCGCGGCTCGACGGTGCCGTGCGCGCCGAGATTCCAGCCGGCGTCGAGCGCGCCGTCCACCGCGGCACGGATGCGCGAATGCGAATGCCCGTAAATGCCGGCGGTGTATTCGCCGAGGAAGTCGATGTAGCGCCGGCCCTCCAGGTCCCAGAGGTGGCAGCCCTCGCCGCGCGCCATGCCGAGCGGGAACGGATCGAAATGCAGCACCGTGCGCGTGTTGCCGCCCGGCATGACGGCGGCCGCCTCGACGTGGCGCGCCAGGCTCTTCGGGCTGCTCGCGACATAGGCCTCGCGCGCCGCGGCGACGGCGGCATCGAGGTCGATGTTGCGGAGGGCGGGTTGCGCGGTCGCGCTGTTCATGGCCTGACGGCTCCGTTGCGGGAGGCGTCCATTCCAGCGCGGCGGGCAGCCGCGCGCAAGCACGACGGAAGGGTTGATCGACGCGGAGAGCGGACCGATCCTGGTCCGGAGCACCGACCGCGCCCGGAGGACCCCGAGGGCAATGGCCAGCCGAGCCCGCTATGCCGAACCGCCGCGCAATCCTCCCCTGCTGCGGGACTGCGACTTCTATCACACGATCCAGTTACCCGGGTACGGCTTGCAGCGAGGCCAATGGGATCTGCGCGCAGGCGTTGATGCCTATCTCGGCGGCATCGATTTTCGTGGCAAGCGCGCGCTCGAAATCGGCACCGCGAGCGGGTTCGTTTGCTTCGAGATGGAACGGCGCGGGGCCGATGTGGTCGCCTTCGATCTCGCGGAGGCGCTCACCTACGACGCCCCGCCCTTCGGCACCGATACCCTGCATTCGGACACATACCGCGACGGTCTGCTCCGGCTACGCAACGGATTCTGGCTCGGGCATCATTTGTTCCATTCCCGTGCCAAGGTTGCCTATGGCCATGCCAACCACCTGCCGGGCTTTCTCGGCCGGTTCGATATCGGCGTGCTCGGGAACGTGCTGCAGCACCTCGCCGATCCGATCGGCGCAGTCCTCCGGCTGGCCCGCATCTGCGATGCGCTGCTGATCACCGAGACCGATTGGTTCGCCGGGCAATACGACGATCTCAGGGGAATGATCTATTTCGACAAGGACAACCCATACAGCTGGTTTCAGGTGAAACCGCTGCTGCTTGAAGCCTTCCTGCGGCGCATGGGTTTCGGGGATTTCCGGCTGGCCACCCACACTCAGCGCTTCGTCATCGACGCTGAGCACACGTCCGAAGGCCCGCGCGGACGGCCGGTCGGGCAGGACATTCCGCATTATACGCTGACTGCGGTGCGTCAGCGGAAGGGTTAACGATAGCGCTCCTCGCGCCAGGGATCGGCGTTGTTGTGGTAGCCGCGGACTTCCCAGAAGCCGGGACGGTCGCGGCCGATGAGCTCGATCCGGCGGACCCACTTGGCGGATTTCCAGAAATAGAGCCCGGGGATCACCACCCGCACCGGGCCGCCATGCTCGCGGGCGAGCGGCCGCCCCTCCCAGGAATGCGCGAGCAGCACGCCCGGCGCGGCGAACTGGTCGAGGCGGACATTGGTCGTGTAGCCGTCATACGAATGGAAGACGGCGAACTGCACCTCGTCGCGCGGCGCCACCGCGTCGAGCAGCGTGCGGGCGGTAACGCCCTGCCAGCGATTGTCATAGCGCGACCATTGCGTCACGCAATGGATGTCGCTCACCACCTCGATCTGCGGCAACGCCATGAAGCCCGCGAGGTCAAGGCTGAGCGGGTGCGCGACCATCCCGTCCAGGTCGAGGCGGAACTTCGCTGCCGTGACATCAGGCTGGGCGCCGAGATCGAGCACCGGCCAGTCGCGCACCAGGCGCTGGCCGGGCGGCAGGCGGTCGCGCGCGGGATCGCCGACGGTGCCCGTAAGCAGCCGCCCGTCCCGCGCCCATTGCTCCTTCCGCGCGATCAGCTTCTGCCGCCCGGAGGGAGTTTCGGGCGGGTTCGCCATCAGCCGCGTTCCCGCATCAGCCGCGCCTTGTCGCGCTTCCAGTCGCGATCCGCGATGGCATGCCGCTTATCCGCATGCGTGCGGCCCTGCGCAACGCCGAGCAGCACCTTCGCGCGTCCGCGCTCGTTGAAATGGATATCGAGCGGCACCAGCGTCGCCCCCTGCCGGCTGACGGCGCCGAGCAGGTTGCTCACCTGCTTTCCGTGCAGCAGCAGCTTGCGCGGCGCGCGCGGCTCGAAGCGCGACAGCACCCCGCCCTGGTATTCCGGGATGTAGCAGTTGAACAGCCAGATCTCGCCGCTCGCGCTCGCCGGCCCAGGCCTCGGTCAGCGTGGCACGGCCGTGACGGAGCGATTTCACCTCCGGCCCCTTCAGCACGAGCCCGGCCTCGACCGTCTCCTTCACCGCATAGTCGAACCGGGCCTTGCGGTTCTGCGCCGCGACCCCGTGCGAGATCAGTCCGCTCTTGCCTTTCTTCTTCTCGACCAAGGCGACCTCAATTCAGCAGGCCGACCTCGGTCATCGCCGCGCGGACCGCGGGTCGCGGTCGCCGAGCCGACCGGGGCGAGCGGCAGGCGGCAATGCGCGCTGCCGTGGCCGAGCAGGCTCGCGGCGAATTTCACCGGGCCGGGGCTGGTCTCCGAGAACAGCGCGTCGTGCAGCGGCAGCAGCCGATCCTGGATCGCGATCGCGTCCTGCGGCCGGCCTTCCTGCCAGGCGCCCTGCATCTCGCTGCAGAGCCGCGGGGCCACGTTGCCGGTCACGCTGATGCAGCCATCGCCGCCGGCGGCGAGGAAGGCGATCGCCGTGTGGTCCTCGCCCGAGAGCTGGCAGAACCCCGCCCCGCATTCCCGCCGCGTGTGCAGCGGGCGGGCCAGATTGGCGGTCGCGTCCTTCACGCCGATGATGTTCCGGTGTTTCGCGAGCCGCGCCATCGTCTCGACGCTCATGTCGACGACACTGCGCGGCGGGATGTTGTAGATGATGATCGGCAGGTCGACGGCGTCGGCGATCGCCGAGAAGTGCAGGTACATCCCCTCCTGCGTCGGCTTGTTGTAGTACGGCGTGACCACCAGCGCCGCGTCCGCCCCGGCTTCCTGGGCATGGCGGGTGAGGTCGATCGCCTCCGCGGTGCTGTTCGAACCGGTGCCGGCGATCACCGGCACCCGGCCCTTCGCCACCGCGATCGCGATCTCCACCACCCGCTTGTGCTCGTCATGGCTGAGCGTCGGGCTCTCGCCGGTGGTGCCGACCGGCACCAGCCCGTCCGTGCCCTCGCGGATCTGCCAGTCGACGAATTTCTCGAGCGCCGCCTCGTCGATCGAGCCATCCTCGCGCATCGGCGTGATCAGGGCGACCAGCGACCCCTTGAACATCGGCTTCCCCTCCGGGCGGAAGCCGCTGAAACTAGGTAGGAAGAAGATGCCCCGCAAGGCCGCGATGGGGTAGAAGCGCGGCATGCGACGCCTGCACCTTCCGGTCCTGCTGCTCGCACTGCTGCCACTTCTCCCGCGCGCCGCACCGGCGAAGGAGATCCTGGCGCTGGTGCGGGGGGAGCGCTGGACGGAGGCGGACCAGCAGGCCTCGCGCTACCTCGACCCGGTGGTGCGCAAGCTCGTCACCTGGTACCGGCTGCAGACGCCAGGGGCCGCCGACATCGCGGAGATCGACGCCTTCATGGCGCAGAACCCCGACTGGCCCGGCCAGGCGACGCTCGCCAGGCGGCGCGAGGAGGCGCTCGCCGCCGAGCCCGACGACAATGTGGCGCTCGGCTTCTGCGCCCGCCTGACGCTGCACACCGCCCCCGCCCTGCTCCGCTGCGCCGAGGCGCTGCTTCATGCCGGCCAGGACGACGCCGCGATCGCCGATGCGCGCAAGGCCTGGATCACCGCGATCGACGACCCCGCTGCCGAATCGCGGTTCATGCAGCGCTGGGGCGGCAGGATCACCGAGGCCGATCAGTGGCGGCGCTTCGACCAGCTCGCCTGGTCCGACCCGGCCGGCGCGACCCGCCAGCTCGCTAGGCTCGACGCCGCGCACAAGCGCGCCGCCGAGGCACGGCTCGCGCTGCGCCGCGGCGACCCCAGGGCGCCTGTGCTTCTGGCCGCCCTTCCCGCCGAGCTGCGCGCCGACCCCACGCTGATGCTCGACGAAGCCCGCCGCCTTCGGCTCGCGAACCAGGACCAGGCGGCGCTCGCGCTCTGGCGCACGGCCGGTGCCGCGGCGCAGCACGATGCCGGGCCCGAGCACCTTCCTGCCTACTGGACCGAGCGCAGCCAGCTCGCCCGCATCCTCCTGCAACAGGGCGACGCAACCGGCGCCTATGCGCTCGCCGCCGGGAACGGCCAGATCGATCCCGAGCCGCTGGCCGATGCCGAATTCCTCGCCGGCTGGATCGCCCTGCGAAGGCTTGACGATTCGGCCGGCGCGGCAAAGCATTTCGAGGCGGTGATCGCTGCCTCCCGCGCCGCGATCACCCAGGCGCGCGGGCATTACTGGCTCGGCCGCGCGCTCGCCGCGCAAGGCGACGCCGCCGCCGCCCACGCCGAGTTCGAGACGGCCGCGCGCTGGCCGACCACCTATTACGGCCAGCTCGCCGCGCTGGCCGCCGGCGACATCCCGCTCACGCTGAACGCGCGCATCGACGCCGCCCGCGACCCCGACTGGTCCACGCAGCAGGCCGTCACCCTCGCCGGCAGCGAGCTCGCCCGCGCCGCCGCCCTGCTGGTCGCATGGGGCGAGTCCTACCGCGCCCGCCCCTTCCTCGTCCGCCTGCAGGACCTCCATCCGGATCCCGCCACCGAGGGGATGACCGCCCGCCTCGCCCTCGGCTTCGCCATGCCCGACGAGGCTGTCAGCATCGCCCGTCGCGCCGGCCGCGACGGCATCATGCTCGCCGATGTCGGCTGGCCCGAAACCATCCACCCGCCGCCCGGCCCGGTCGATCCCGCCGTCACCCTCGGCCTGATCCGGCAGGAAAGCAGCTTCGACACCGGCGCCACCTCCCCCGCCGGCGCCCGCGGCCTGATGCAGCTGATGCCGGCGACCGCCACCGATGTCGGCCACAAGCTCGGCCTTGCCGAAGTGACCCTCGCCTCCCTCACCCTCGATCCCGACCAGAACATGCGGCTCGGCACCAGCTACCTCCAGTCGCTGCTCGACGAGTTCGGCAACCAGCTCCCCCTCGCCATCGCCGCCTACAACGCCGGGCCCGGCCGCGTGCAGCAATGGCTCGCCGCCAACGGCGACCCCCGCACCGGCCCGATCGACATGATCGACTGGATCGAACTCATCCCCTTCAACGAAACCCGCAACTACGTCCAACGCGTGATCGAAAACACCACCATCTATCGCGCCCGCCACAACACCACCATCACTCACCCGCTGGCACCATGGCGGGGGTAGAAGGGTCCGGGGTTTCGCGCCCAAACCCCCACCAGGGGGCACTGCCCCCTGGACCCCCGCTAAGGGCGGAGCGCTTAGAACCCGTCTGGTTTGTTAAAGAGGGGTGGGCCGACTCAGGGGGATCGGCCACCTCCTTGGCCCACCCCTCTTCAACAAACGAAATGGATTCCAAAGGCTCTGCCTTTGGCGGGGGTCGAGCAGCAGAGCTGCTCGACGGGCAGAGCCCCTGGTGGGGGCTTGGGGGCGAAGCCCCCGATCTTTCTTCCCCACCATGACGCCCGCGCGGCTGGTGGCGAGTGGCGGTGGGGTGGGGTTCGCGCCGGTGGCCCCGGGGACGGCGGGGGCGTTGGTGGCGGTCGTGTTGGGGGCGGGGCTGATGCTGGTGCCGTTTGGGGTGCCGGTCGGGGTGTTGGCGGCGGTGTTCTTGGGCCTGTGGGCGGTGGAGCGGGCCGGGGTGACGGATGATCCTGGCTGGGTGGTGATCGACGAGTTCGCGGGGCAGTGGGTCGCCTTGCTGGGGCTGGCGCGGGTGACGGTGGCGGGGTTGGCGGCGGCGTTCGTGCTGTTCCGGCTGCTCGACGTGCTGAAGCCCGGGCCGGTGGGGTGGGCGGATCGGCAGGGTGGGGTGACGGGCGTGATGGCGGATGACGTGATCGCCGGCGGGATTGCCGCCGGAATTCTGTGGGCGGTGCGGTCGCGGTTTCCGGGCGTGCTGGATTGGGGAATGCTCGGGTGATGCTCGGCGCGGAGACGATCGCGCAGGCGGCGGAGACGCTGGAGCGGGCGCGCCGGGCGGGGCTGATGCTGGCGACGGCGGAGAGCTGTACCGGCGGGCTGATCGCGGCGGCGCTGACCTCGGTGGCGGGATCGTCGGACGTGGTGGACCGCGGCTTCGTCACCTACTCGAACGAGGCGAAGACGGAGATGCTGGGCGTGCCCGAGGCGCTCATCAATGAGCATGGCGCGGTGAGCGGGCGGGTGGCGGCGGCAATGGCGGAGGGCGCGGTGCGGCACTCCCGCGCGTCGGTCGCGGTCTCGGTGACGGGGGTGGCGGGACCCGGCGGCGGTTCGCCGGAGAAGCCGGTCGGCACGGTGTGGTTCGGCGCGCATCGACGCGGCGGCGCGACGGTGACCGAGCACCTCCTGGTGCCGGGCGACCGCGCCGCCATCCGTGCCGCCAGCGTCGAGATGGCGCTGAAGCTGATCGAGCGCCTGCTTTAGCCTCCGATCCTCCGAGCTGCACTCCGCGAGCATGTGAATCGGCAGGCCGGACGGTTCAGCTCGCCACGGCGAGTTCGGCGACTTTCCCCTTCGCCTCGGCCAGGTGGTCGAACGTGTGGCGATAGGTGCCGAGCCCCATCGTCATCGACCGGAGCTCGATGATGAGGTCGTGCAGCTCGGCTTCCGGCACCAGCGCCTCGACATCGTCCCAGCCCGGCCAGCCCGACCGCTCGGCATAGCCGAGGATGCGCCCGCGGCGGCCGGTGAGCAGGCGCTGCGCGTTCGGCGTGTATTCGTTCGGGACGCTGATGGAGACGTGATCGATCGGTTCCAGCACGATCGGGTCTGCCTTGGGCAGTGCCTCCTGCATGGCGATCCGGGTGGCGGTCTTGAACGCCATGTCCGAACTGTCCACCGAGTGGAAGGTGCCGTCCACCAGCGTCACCTCGATATCGACGACCGGGAAGCCGAACGGCCCCTTGCGCGTCGCCGCCTCCGCGGCCTCGCCGACGGCGGGGATGTATTGCCTGGGCACCGCGCCGCCGACGATCTTGTCGTGGAAGGCGAATCCCTCGCCGCGTCCGCGCGGCGCGATGTCGAGCTTCACGTCGGCGAACTGGCCGTGACCGCCGGTCTGCCGCTTGAGCCGCCCGTGCTGGTGCACCGGGCGGCGGATCGTCTCGCGATAGGGCACGTGCGGCTTGCCGGTGGTCACCTTGAGGCCGCTCGACTTCGCCAGCCGCTCGACCGCGGCGTTCAGGTGCATCTCGCCCTGGCCGCGCAGCACCGTCTCGCCCATTTCGGGGTCGTGGATGATGCGGAGCGCCGGATCCTCGTCGGCGAGCTTCTGCAGCGCGCCGGAGAGCTTCACCTCGTCCTTGCGGTCCTCGGTCGCGATGGTGAGCGCATAGACCGGCGCCGGCGGCTCCGGGGCGTCGAGCGCGGGCGCGTTGCCCGACGGGCTGAGCGTCGCTCCGGTGGCGACGCCCTCGAGCTCGACCGAACGCGACCACATCCCCGGTCTCGGCCTCGGGCACCTTGGTCGCCTCCCCGTTGAGGAAGCGGTAGATGCCGCCGAGCCGCTGACCGTTCAGGGTCGCGCCGTCGCGGACCCCGCCGCGCCAGACGCGCGCATAGGAGAGCTTGCCGGTGTGGCCGGCATGGACGGTCTTGAAAACCTGCGCGAGCGGCTCGCCCTCGGGCGGGATGCCGTGCCGCTCGGCGGTCTCCCGCGGATCGGGCGTGTCGTGGCGCAGCGCCTTCCAGAGCCGGCGCACGCCGTGGTCGCGCTCGCCCGAGCCGAGCAGGACCGGCACCACCGTGCCGTCCGCGAGGTCCTTGTGGAGCTGCGTGTAGATTTCCTCGCTGGTCGGCGCGACATCCTCGAGGATCTTCTCGAGCAGCGCGTCGTCGTGGTCGGCAAGCACTTCGAGCATCGCCGACAGCGCCTCCTTCTCGCGATCGGCGACCGTGGCCGGAAGGGTGATGAGCTCGGAGGCCTCTCCCTTGCGGTAACGATAGGCGCGCTCACTCGCAAGATCGACATAGCCGGTGACGGTCTCGCCCTCGCGGATCGGCACCTGGCGCAGCACGAGCGGGCGCTGCGAGTGGGCCTGCAGCGCCGCAATGGTGTCGCGCACGCGGCCGGCGAGGGTGTCGATCTTGTTGACGAACAGGAGGTGCGGGATCGCCTCGCGCTGCAGGTGGCGCAGCAGCGGCGCGAGCATCATCGCCTTCTCCGGCGCCGGCTCGCAGACGACGACCGCGAGGTCGGCGACGCCGAGACCGGAGCAGGCCTCGTGCATGAACTCGACCGAGCCGGGGCAGTCGAGCAGCGCCCAGGGATCGCCCATGAAGCTGCAATGCCCGAGCCGGATGTCGGTGCTCATGGCTCGCGCCTTGGAGTCGCGTCGTGCGGGCCCGCCGGCAGCGGCGAGCAGCGCCTCGAACAGCGTCGATTTCCCGCTGCCATAGGGCCCGACCAGCGCGACGGCGCGCGGGCGGGCCCGATCTCGCTCTGACATGGCGTTTCTCCCCGGTTTCGGGAGCGCCCCTCAGGCGCGGGCGCCCTCAGCGCCCCGACTGTAGCCGGATTTCTGGCTGCGGCGAGTCGGGTCTCAGTGGGTCTGCCCCTCGCTCACGCGAATATCGGCGCCGACGTCGCGTACCGCCTCGATCGCGGCCTTCAGGCCGGCGACGATGGTGTCGAGCGCCATGCTTGCCTGACCGGGATTGCGCGCGGCCTGCTCGGGGAGGCCCGGCACGTGGATGAAGCCGCCACGCATGCCAGGGAACGCGGTCGCCGCCAGGTGGCAGAGCGCATAGAAGACGTGGTTGCAGAGAAAGGTGCCGGCGGTCTGCGACACCTGCGCCGGCGCGCCGGCGGCGCGCATGCGCTGCACCATCGCCTTGATCGGCAGCGTCGAGAAATAGGCCGCCGGGCCGCCCGCGACCACCGGCAGATCGATCGGCTGGTCGCCCTCGTTGTCGGGAATGCGGAAATCATCGACGTTGATGGCGACGCGCTCGACGGACAGCTCCGCCCGACCGCCCGCCTGCCCGACCGCTATCATCGCATCGGGCCGGTGCTCGGCAAGCACGTCCCCGAGCGCGCGCATGATCCGCCGCGCCGAGACCGGGAGCGGCGCCACCGCGAGCCGCACGCCTTCGGCGCGGTGCGAGGCGAGCGCGCGGATCGCTTCCAGCGAGGGGTTGACGGTATCGCCGCCGAACGGCTCGAAGCCGGTCACCAGGATCTTCATGGCCTCTCTCTACCGCCTTCGTCGCTTCGTGTCCCGCCGGTTCCACTCCGGGTGATGTTGCTCTAGCGTCACCGGCGGATGCTGCGCTTCCTGATCCGCCGGCTCGTGCTCGCCTTGCTGGTCGCCGCGACCGTGCTGGTGCTCGCCTTCACGCTCACCCGCATCGCGGGCGATCCGGCAGTCGCCATCGCCGGTCCGCAGGCCTCCGCCGAGGATATCGCCGCGATCCGCAAGGCCTACGGCTTCGACCGGCCGGTCAGTGTGCAGTTCATGAGCTGGGCCGAAGGCGCGGCGGAGGGCGATCTCGGCATTTCCTATCTCTACCACGCGCCGGTCTCCGAGCTGATCGCGACGCGATTGCCGGTGACGCTGACGCTCGGCGCGATCGGGCTGGTGATCGCGCTCGTCGTCGCCATCCCGCTCGGCATTCTCGCCGCCGTCGCCGAAGGCTCGACGCTCGATCGCCTGGTCTCGCTGGTGGCCCTGCTCGGCCAGGCCCTGCCGAGCTTCTGGTTCGCGCTCCTGCTCATCATCTGGTTCGGGCTCGACCTGCACTGGCTGCCGATCGCCGGCCTCGATGACTGGACCGGCTACATACTGCCCGGCGTCGTGCTCTCCTTCTCGGCGATTCCGGCGCTGATGCGGCTGACGCGCGGCGGGATGATCGACGCGCTCGCCTCGGACTACATCCGCACCGCGCGCGCCAAGGGCCTGTCGCGAGCGAAGATCGTGCTCAAGCACGCGCTGCGCAATGCGGCGATGCCGGTGGTGTCGATCGCCGCGGTGCAGCTCGGCTTCATGCTCGGCGGCTCGATCGTGACGGAGACGATCTTCGCCCTCCACGGCGTCGGGTATCTCGCCTGGGAATTGATCAGCAAGAACGACATCCCGGTGGTGCAGGCCGTGGTGCTGCTGCTCGCGGTGATCTACATCGTGCTGACGCTGTTCGCCGATTTGATGAACGCGGTGCTCGATCCGCGGCTGCGCGGCGCATGAGCGAAGCCGCGCTCGCGACGGCGGCGCTCAGACCGCCGCGCCTCCGGCTGCGCCGCGTCACGCTGTGGATCGGCGCCGTCATTGTCGGCGGCGTCGCGCTGGTGGGTCTCTTCGCCCCCTGGCTGATGCCGCACGATCCGTTCGTGCAGAACCTCTCCGCCCGTCTGGTGCCGCCGGAATGGATGGCGGGCGGCTCGCCGGCGCACGTGCTCGGCACCGACCAGCTCGGCCGCGACTATCTCTCGCGCCTGATCCTCGGCGCCCGCATCTCGATGATCATCGGCGTCTCGACGGTGATCGGCACGGCGCTGATCGGCACCACGCTCGGCGTGCTCGGCGGCTTCTTCGGCGGCCGCACCGACGATGTCGTGATGTTCCTCATCACCTGCCGCCTGTCGATCCCGATCATCCTCGTGCTGCTCGCGGTGGTGAGCCTGCGCGGCAGCTCGCTGCTGCTCGTCATCCTGACGCTCGGCCTGCTGCTCTGGGAGCGCTTCGCCGTGGTTTCGCGGACCGCGACCATGCAGGTGCGCAACCTCGACTACATCGCCGCCGCGTGGTCGGCCGGCGCCTCGCGCGCGCACATCCTGCTGCGCGAGGTGCTGCCCAACATCGTGCAGCACCTGATCGTGGTGGCGACGCTCGAGATGGCGAACGCCATCCTGCTCGAATCCGCCGCCTCCTTCCTCGGCCTCGGGGTGCCGCCGCCGCTTCCCTCCTGGGGCCTGATGATCGCCGAGGGCAAGGACTACATCTTCTTCTCGCCTTGGGTGATCATGATCCCCGGCCTTTCGCTTTTCGTCCTGGTGCTCGGCATCAACCTGCTCGGGGACGGGCTGC
Source organism: uncultured Alphaproteobacteria bacterium (assembly GCA_963822815.1). Taxonomy (GTDB): domain Bacteria; phylum Pseudomonadota; class Alphaproteobacteria; order Acetobacterales; family Acetobacteraceae; genus CAWGJC01. The sequence goes on along the minus strand of CAWGJC010000003.1, from coordinate 203,021 downwards.
GCGACGCCCTGCTGGCGGCGCGGCGGCAATGACGCCAGTCCTCGATGTCGCCGAGCTGCGCGTGCGCTTCGGCCCGATCGCCGCGGTGCGTGGCGTCTCGCTCGCAATCGCGCGCGGCGAGACGCACTGCCTGGTGGGCGAATCCGGCTGCGGCAAGTCGGTCTCCGCGCTCGCCATCATGGGCCTGCTCGCCGCCCGAGCGAACCGCAGCGCGAGGCACATTCGCTTCCACGACACCGATCTGGCACGGCTTGCGGAAGGCGCGATGGCGCGGCTGCGCGGCGACAAGATCGCGATGATCTTCCAGGAGCCGATGACGAGCCTCAACCCGGCCTACACGGTCGGCTCGCAGATGGCGGAAGTGCTGCAACGCCATCGCAAGGCGAGCCGGCGCGCCGCGCTCGACCGCGCGGCCGAGCTGCTGGCGCTGGTCGGCATCACCGCGCCCGGCATGCGGCTGGGCCAGCATCCGCACCAGCTCTCGGGCGGGCTGCGTCAGCGCGTGATGATCGCGATGAGCCTGATGTGCGATCCCGAGCTGCTGATCGCCGACGAGCCCACCACCGCGCTCGACGTCACGCGTGCAGGCGCAGATCCTGCGTCTGCTCGCCGAGCTGCAGGACAAGCTTGGTCTCGCGATCCTGCTGATCACCCATGATCTCGGCGTCGTCGCCCGCGTCGCGCATCGCGTCTCGGTGATGTATGCGGGTGAGATCGTCGAAAGCGCGGACGCCGCCTCCCTGTTCGCCTTCCCCTCGCATCCCTACACGCGCGGGCTGCTCGCTTCGGTCCCGGTTCCGGGCAAAGTGAGGCGCGGAGAAAAGCTCGGCAGCATTGCGGGCACGGTGCCGCGCATCCCGCCGGATTTCGTCGGCTGCGGGTTCCGCGATCGCTGCGGCCTCGCAGTCCCCGAATGTGCCCGCCCGTTGCCCCTTCAGCACCAATCGGCGGAGCACGCCTATCTCTGCGTCCTGCCGCCGGACCGGACGCGCGCAGCGGCATGAGCGCCGCCATTCCAGCGGTCGAGATGCGCGAGGTGTCGCGCGTGTTCGAACACGGCGGCACGTTCGGGAAGGCGCGCCGCGTGGTCGCCGTCGATGAGGTGTCGCTCACCCTGGCACCCGGCAGCGTCACCGGGATCGTCGGCGAATCCGGCTGCGGCAAGTCGACGCTTGCCCGCATCATGCTCGGCCTGCTGCCGCCCACCTCCGGCAGCGTGCTGATCGAGGGGCGGCGGCTCGCGGCGATCACGCGGCAGGAGCGCGCGAGGGTGATCCAGCCGGTGTTCCAGGATCCCTATTCCTCGCTCAACCCGCGCCAGCGCATCGGCGAGATCGTCGGCCTGCCGCTGGCGTCGCAGGGGACCCTCCCCGCCGCCGAGCGCCGCGATCGGGTGATGGCGATGCTCGCGCAGGTCGGGCTTTCCCCCGACCTGGCCGGTCGCCTGCCCTCGCAGCTCTCCGGCGGCCAGCGCCAGCGCGTGGCGATCGCGCGCGCTCTCGTGCTCCGGCCCCGCATCGTCGTCTGCGACGAGCCGACCTCCGCGCTCGACGTCTCGGTGCAGGCACAGATCCTGAACCTGCTCGACGAGCTCCGCCGCGCGCTCGGCCTCACCATCATCTTCATCAGCCACAATCTCGCGGTGGTCGAGCACATCGCGACCGAGGTCGCCGTTATGTATCTCGGCCGCATCGTCGAGCGCGCACCGGTCGAGGATCTGTTCCGCACGCCCGAGCACCCCTACACGCGCGCGCTGCTCGCCTCCGTGCTGACGCCCGAGCCCGGTCTCGGCATCCCCGATGTCGGGCTCGGCGACACCTATCCCGATCCCGCGAACATCCCCTCCGGCTGCCGCTTCCATCCGCGCTGCCCGGTTGCGATCGACAAATGCGCGACGACGTCGCCGAACCACCTCACCAAACAGGGCCGGCTCGTGGAGTGCCTGCTGGCGGCGAGCTGATTTCCTCGTGATGGCGGGATCGCATGTCGTGGTGGGCGCAGCCGCCTGGCTGCTGGTCGCGCCGCGTCTCGGCCTGTCGACCGCGGAGCCGCTGCCGCTCGCGCTCGCCGTCGCCGGATCGCTGCTGCCGGATATCGACCATCCGAAATCCTGGCTCGGACGCCGCCTGCCGATCATTGCGCGCCCGCTTGCGCGCGTTGTCGGGCATCGCGGCTTCACCCACTCGCTGCTGGCGGTGATCGCTCTGCGCTGCGCTGCTGCACGCGCGAGGCTGGCACCGCACGGTGGTCGCGCCGCTGGTCGTCGGCTATCTCTCGCATCTCGCCGCCGATCTCCTGACCCCCGCGGGCCTGCGGCTGGCCTGGCCGCTTCCGGCCCGGCAATCGCTGCCGCTCTGCCGCACCGGCGGCGTCATGGAGCCGCTGATCGTCGCAGCTGCTGACCGGATTCCTCGCCGCCCGCATCGCTGGGGCTTCAGTAGCCGAGCGCGTGCGGCAGCGCGAGCACGATCGACCGGAAACAGCGTCACCAGCGCGAGCACCACGAGCAGGGCGAGCACGAACGGCAGCACCTCGCGGAAGATGCCGCCGAGCGGCGCGCCGGTCAGCCCGTGCATGACGAACAGCAGCAGCCCGTGCGGCGGCAGCGCGAGGCCGATCATCATGTTGAGGATGACGACGACGCCGAAATGCACGGGGTCGATGCCGGTCGCGGTCGCGAGCGGCACCAGCAACGGCACCAGCACCAGCAGCATCGTGATCGCGTCGAGGACGCAGGCGAGCACGAGGAACAGCAGGTTGATCGCGAGCAGGAACAGCAGCGGCGGCGGCGACCAGCGCGGTCAACACGCTCTGCAGCAGGGCCGGCACGTTCTCGTTGGCGATGATGTAGTTGAAGATGAAGGCGCCGACGATGATCAGCCCGACGGTCGCGATGTTGCGCACGGTCTCGAGGATCACCGTCGCGAGCGCGGCCACTCCGGTGCTGCGGTAGACGAAGCAGGCGAGGATGAGCGCGTAGCTCGCGGCGATCGCCGCCGCCTCGGTCGGCGTCGCCACGCCGGAATAGATGATGCGCGAGCAGCAGCACCGGCAGCAGCAGCGGCAGCGCCGCGCGGGCAAAGATGCAGGGGATCGCACGCGAGCGGCGGCGGCGGGCTCGCGGGCAGGCCGCGGCGGCGGGCGATGATCGCGACGGCGACGATCAGCGCGGCCGCCATCAACCCGGCCGGCACCAGCCCGGCGAGGAACATCGCCGCGACCGAGGTGTTGGCGATCAGGGCGTAGAAGATCATCGGAATCGATGGCGGCACGATCGGCCCGATCGTCGCCGAGGCGGCGGAGGTGGCGGCGGCGAAGCCCGCGCCGTAGCGGCCGTCACGGATCATCATGCGCGAGACGACGAGGCCGGGCCCGGCAGCATCCGCGACCGCGCTGCCGGACATCCCGGAGAAGATCAGGTTGGCGACCACGTTCACATAGGCGAGGCCGCCGCGGAAGCGTCCGCACACCGCGCCCGCGAAGTCGAGCATGCGGTCGATCACGCCGCCCGCGCTCATCATGTTGGCGACGAAGATGAAGAGCGGCACGGCGATCAGCACATAGCTCTGATAGAGCGAGTTCATCACCTGATCGACGACCAGGCCGACATCCTGGCCGGTCGCGAACATGTAGGCGAAGCCCGCCGCCAGCATGGCGAAGCCGACCGGCGTGCCGAGCAGCGCCATGCCCGATGAAAACCGCGACGGTGACGGTCAGGCCGAGCGACACGCGCGGATGAAGCGGAGCAGGGCAAGCGCCGAGCGGACGACGATCGCGGCGAGGAAGAGGCCGAAGCAGGCATAGACGAGGTCGAGCGGAAGGCCGAGCACCGGCGTCGTCTGATTGCCGAGGAAAAGGATGTAGCCGATCGACGCCCGGCAGCGCCGCGAGCACGAGGCCGCCGAGGATCAGCGTGCGCAGCATCTCCGCGACACGCTGACCGCGCGGCGGCAATGCGCGAACGACGAGGTCGAAGCGGATCTGGTCGCGCTCGGGGACCAGGAAGGCGTTGGCCCAGAAGATGATCCAGACGAACAGCACGGCGCAGAGCTCGTCGGCCCAGGCGAGCTGGATCGCGAAGGCGTAGCGCAGCACGACCTTCAGCATGAAGATCAGGAACACCGCGGCGAACATCGCGCCGGCGACGAATTCCGCGGCGCGGTTCGCAATCCGGCGCGCCATGGCGCGACGCGCCGTCAGGCGGCGAGCACCTTCTGCATCAGCGCCTTGTCCCATTTCTGCGCGAGCGGCGCGTCGGCATAGACCGCTGTCGGCGTTCTTGCGGAACGGCGCGAGGTCGATCTCGCTCACGGTCAGGCCGCGCGCCTTCAGATCGGCGATGACGCGCTGCTCGTCGGCGAGGCGGCCGTCGATCGTTCTGCTTCATCGCCGCCTGCGCGGCCGCGCGCAGCTTCGCCTGCTGGTCGTCGCTGAGCTTCGCCCAGGGCTTTGCGCCGATATCGAGGAAGACCGGCTGCACGAGATGCGAGGTCAGCACGACCTGCTGCGTCACCTCGTAGAACTTGGCGGCGGCGAGGATGGAGAGCGGGTTCTCCTGCCCGTCGATCGTGCCGGTCTTGAGCGCGAGATAGACTTCCGGCATGCCCATCGGCACCGGCGAGACGCCGATCGCGCGGCCGAGCAGCAGCCATTCCGGATCGGCGGGCATGCGCATCTTCACGCCGGCGAGATCGGCCGGCGCGTGCACGTCGCGCTTCGTGCGCAGATTGACCTGGCGCGTGCCGAGATAGCCGACGGCGAGGATGACGACGCCCATCTTCGCCGCCACCGCCTCGCGATACGCCTCGCCGATCGGGCCGTCGAACACGCGGCGGAGATGCGCGATAGTCGCGGAACAGGTAGCCGCGGTTGAAGAACCCGTATTCCGGCATCTGCTCCGCCACCTCGAAGGTGGTGCCGGTGCTCATTTCGAGATTGCCGCGCTGGATCGCGGGGATTTCGGTTCCCTGCCGGAACAGCGTGCTGCCGGGATAGGTGTTGACGGTGAACTCGCCCGGCGCGGATTTCGCAAGCTCGTCGCGGAAGGCGAGCAGCGCCTTGGCGAGGAAATCCGATGGGCGGCGCGGCGGTCGAGATGCGGAGCGGGATCGGCGCGGCGGCCGCGGCGCGGCCGATCAGCGCGGGCGTGGCGAGCAGTCCGGCGGCGAACGTGCGGCGGCGCATGCTCAGCCCTCTTCCTGGATGGTGACGTCGAGCGTCGCCGATGCCTCTCGATCGTCGCCGCGACGCGATCGCCGATCGACGAGGAAGGTTCCTTTCGGCGCCCCGACGCCGGCCGGCGTGCCGGTGAGCACGACGTCGCCGGGATCGAGCGTCATGATGCGCGAGAGCGTCGCGATCTGCTCGGCGATCGAGAAGATCATGCCGGAGGTGCGGCCGTCCTGCTTCACCGTGCCGTTCACCGAGAGCCCGAGCGCGAGGTCCTGCGGGTCGCCGATGGCGCTCGCGGGCACCAGGCGCGGCCCCATCGGGCAGCACGTGTCATGCGCCTTTCCCGCCACCCAGTCGAGCTTGTAGAAGGTCTCCGGCGCGCGGTTGAGGTCGCGCGCGGAGAAATCGATCGCGACCGTGTAGGCGGCGACATGCGACGAGCGCATCGGCCTCGGAAACCGCGCGGGCGCGCTTGCCGATCACGGCGGCGAGCTCGACCTCCCAGTCGAACGCCTTGCGTGCCGATCGGCTTGCTGCACCGTCGCGCCCGGACCGACCACGGCGTTGCGCGGCGGCTTGAAGAAGAAGAACAGGCGCTGCGCCTCCTTGCGCGTGTCGGGCACGCCCATCTCGGCGATGTGGTCGTAGTAATTCGCGCCGGCGCAGAGGATCTTGCCGGGATAGAGCAGCGGCGCGAGGCGCGTGCGCGTCCGCCGGCAGCGGCGTCGCCGCTCGGACGGGCGGCGGCGAGATGCGCGGACCAGCGCTCCCATTCGGCGAACAGGTCGATCACCTGCGCGGGCGCGCCGAGGGTGGACGAGCGGATGGAGCGCGCCGCCGATCTCGGCGCAGCCGACCGGCGCGCCGTCATGCAGAACCGTGCACGGATAGAAAATCATTTCCAGCTCGACAGGTAGAAGCGCGGGCAGCTCGTCCGGGATACGGCTTGAAGTTGAGCTGCTTCGAGAAGGCATAGGTGGTGACGTAGGTGTTGAGCGGCAGCCAGAATGCCTGCTCGGTGATGCGGTGGATCGCGGCCGCATAGGCGGCGCGCCGCTTGTCGGGATCGGTGGTGGCGCCCGCCACCTCGACCAGCTTCTCGACCTCCGGATCGCGCGTGTAGTCCGTGGCGCCGCCGCCGAAGAAATAGGGCAGGAAGGCGGAGGCGTCGTTGATCGAATTGCTGCCCCAGTTGCCGAGATCGATCGGATCCTTGCCCGCCATCGAGCGCTGCAGCATCGCCGCCACCTGCAGCTGCGAGACGCGGGCGCGGATGCCGACCGCGCGCAGGTAGTTCTGGATCGCATCCGTCCATTGCGGGAGGATGTAGGAGACGATCTCGGTGTCGAATCCGTTCGGGATAGCCGGCTTCGGCGAGAAGCTGCTTCGCCTTGGCGGGATCGTAGGTGTATTTCACCGCGGCATCCTGGTCGCAGCCGAACTGCGTCGGGTAGCACGGCGCGTCGAGCACGCGGGCGCCGCCCTGCACCAGATTGCGCGCGATGCTCTGGCGGTCGATCGCGTAGAACACCGCCTGGCGCACCTTCTGCTTGGTGAAGGGATTGTCGGCGCCGGTGCGCCCGGCCGCGTCCATGCTGAGATAGCCGACGCGCATGCTGTCCGCCCGCACCGCCGTGAGATTCGGCATCCGCGAGATGTTGTCGAACTGGTCGGGGCTGAACTGCCAGATCCAGTCGGCGCGGCCGCTCAGCAGCGAGGTGAGCTCGCTCGAGGCGTCGGAGACGACGGTGATGGCGATGTTCCTGATCGCGGGCTTGCCCTTGGGGCCGGCGAAATAGGCGTCGTTGCGGACGAGGTCCATCTCGCTCGAGCCGTCGGCGTGGGTGAACTTGTAGGGCCCGGTGCCGATCGGCATCTTCGAGAAGCCCGCATGGCCGACGCGCTCGCGATACGCCTCGGGATAGATCGGCAGCACCATCGCGAGATATTCGAGCGCGGCCGGGAACACCCGCGCGAGCTTCAGCCGCACATGATTGTCGTCGATCTTCTCGGCGCCGGCGAGCCAGGTGTAGTTCGAGGGAACGATGATGCCGGATTTCGGGTCGAGGATCGATCGGATCGTGTAGACGACGTCATCGGCGGTGAACCTGTCGCCGTTCTGGAAGGTGACGCCATCGCGCAGCGTGAACTCGATCGTGGTGTCGTCGATGTTGCGCCAGCCGGTCGCGAGCAGCGGCTTCAGCTGGAACGTGTCGGGATCGCGATCGACCAGCGTGTCCCAGACATGGTGCTGGACGATCAGCCCGACGCGGAGCGTGTTGTAGTAGAAATCGAGATCCGGAATGCCGTCCCGCCAGGTGACGCGCAGCGTGTCGGCCGATTTCTGCGCCCGCGCCGGCGCCGCGACGCCGAGCGCCAGCAGCAGCGCCCCGAGCAGGACGGCAAACCGCATCGCCCGCCACCGCATCGCCTGGCCCTCCGCTCACGCAACGCGGAACGGTAGAAGCGAGGCGGGCCGACAGCAGGCAAGGGCCGCTTGGCGGGAGCCGCGCGGGTCTTACTCGCGGCTGCGGGATCGAGAGGACGAACAGCCGGTGCTGGGCGATGTCGACGTTGCGGCTGGTCTGCGCGCGCCAGATCCGGTCCGCGGCTGGCCTCGTCATGGAACGGGCCGTAGGATTCCTCGGAGCCCGGCGTGAGCTGGCGGAAGCTCGTGTCCTCGAAGATGCCGCCCCAGACGTAGTAGATCATCGGTTGCACCCATGCACTCCCTGTGCCGACACTCGGTACCGGGCGGCACATGGTCGCACGCGCGGGGTAAAGGAAGGGTCAATGGGCGTCCTGGTCGACGGGGTCTGGCACGACCAGTGGTATGACACGGCCAAGATCGGGCGGCCGGTTCCAGCGGGCGGAGAGCCGGTTCCGCAACTGGGTGACGCCGGACGGGCGCCCCGGCCCGACCGGCGAGGGCGGGTTCGCCGCCGAGCCCGGGCGCTACCACCTCTATATCGCCCGCGCCTGCCCCTGGGCGCACCGGACGACGATCTTCCGCGCGCTCAAGGGCCTCGATGAGGCGATCGGACTCTCCGTCACCCACTGGCTGATGGCGGAGCAGGGCTGGACCTTCGCGCCGGCCGAGGGGGTGATCCCGGACACGGTGAACGGGGTGCGGTTCCTGCACGAGCTCTACACGCTGGCCGACCCGCACTGCTCCGGCCGCGCCACCGTGCCGGTGCTGTGGGACAAGCAGCGCGCACGATCGTCAGCAACGAATCGGCCGACATCATCCGCATGCTCAACACCGCCTTCGACGGCGTCGGCGCGACGGCCGGGCGACTACTACCCGCGAGCCGCTGCGCCGCGGAGATCGATGCGCTGAACGCGCGCATCTACGACACGCTCAACAACGGCGTCTACAAGGCGGGCTTCGCCACCACGCAGGCGGCGTATGAGGAAGCGGTGCATCCGCTGTTCGACACGCTCGACTGGCTGGAGGCGCGGCTCTCCCGCCAGCGCGCGCTGTGCGGCGAGGCGCTGACCGAGGCGGACTGGCGGCTGTTCACCACCCTGCTCCGCTTCGATCTGCGTCTATCACGGCCACTTCAAATGCAATCTGCGTCGGCTCGTCGACTACCCGGCGCTCTGGTCCTACACGCGCGAGCTCTACCAGCACCCCGGCGTGCGCGCGACGGTCGATTTCGCGCATATCAAGCGGCACTACTACATGAGCCACACCGCCATCAACCCGACGCGCATCGTGCCGGCGGGCCCGATCCTCGATTTCGATCAGCCGCCGGACCGGTCGACGAGGATCAGATACCCGTCGAGATAGCGGTTGATGTCGAGATGGATCGACCAGCCCGGGCGCGGCCGCGGGCGTCGCGCCCGCCTCACCCCAGCATCGAGTTGAACGCGCCGCCGTCGAGCAGCAGGTTCTGGCCGACGATGAAGCCGGAGGAGGCCGCGCAGAGGAAGACGCAGGCATCGCCGAATTCCGCGGGATCGCCGAAATGGCCGGTGGGATTGGCGCGCCCCTGCTCGGCGATGTACTCGTCGAGCGGCTTGCCGGCCTTCTCCGCGGCGACCGCCATGCTGCTGCGCAGGCGGTCGGTGAGGAACGGGCCGGGCAGCAGGCCGTTGATGGTGACGTTGTGCCGCGCCACCTGGCGCGCGAGCCCGGCGCAGAAGCCGGTGAGGCCGGCGCGGGCGCCGTTGCTCATGCCGAGCGTCGGGATCGGCGACTTCACCGAGCCCGAGGTGATGTTGACGATGCGGCCGAATTTCCGCGCGCACATGCCGTCCACCACCGCCTTGATCAGGAAGATCGCGGTCAGCATGTTGGCGTCGAGCGCGCGGATCCAGTCCTCGCGCGACCAGTCGCGGAAATCGCCGGGCGGCGGCCCGCCGGCATTGTTCACCAGGATGTCGGGCTCCGGGACAGGCGGCGAGCGCGGCGGCGCGGCCCGCCTCGGTGGTGATGTCGCCGGCGACCGCGGTCACCGTCGGCGCCGGTCGCGCGGCGGATCTCCGCCGCCGTCGCCTCCAGCGTCTCGCGCGTGCGCGCGGTGATGGTGACGGCGACGCCCTCGCGCGCGAGCGCCATCGCGCAGGCGCGGCCCAGCCCCTTGCTCGCCGCGCAGACGATCGCGCGCTTGCCCTTCAGCCCGGTATCCATCCGCTGCCCCTCTCCTATGCCAGCAACCAGTTCGGCGAGCGCCGCGCGCGCCGCCTCCGGGAATCGGCTCCGGCCGCATCGTCGCGCGGTCGACGAAGACATGCACGAAATGCCCCTCCGCCGCCGCCTCGTCCTCGTCGTTGCGGAAGATCGCGAGCTCGTAGCGCACGCTGGTGCGCCCGAGATGCGCCGCGCGCAGGCCGACCGTCACCAGGTCGGGAAAGGCGAGCTCGCGCCGGTAGCGGCAGGTCGGTCTCGGCGACCACGGTGATCAGCGGGCTCGTCCCGGTGTCGAGGATGCCGCGCTCCAGCAGGAAGCGCGTCACCGCGGTGTCGAAGAACGAGTAGTAGACGACGTTGTTGACGTGGCCGAACACGTCGTTGTCCTTCCAGCGCGTGGTGATGCGGTCGAAGCGGCGGAATGCGTCGCGGCGCGGCGGGCGGATGCCTCGTCATGGCGGGCCGGAATAAAGCGGAACCGCGCGCGTCGTCCACCGCAGGTTGACACCGGCTGGCGCGCGCTGGACAGCCGGCGGGCTAGACGCGGTAGAGGCCGCTGATCCGTTCCGGAGAGGCCGATGCGCGTCGCCTGCTTCTCCTGCTGCCGGCGCTCCTGCTCGCCGGCCGCGCCGAAGCCCATGCCGTGCTGATCGACAGCACGCCCGCCGCCAATGCCGCCGTGCCGGCCGGGCCCGTCGCGATCACGCTCCACTACAACAGCCGCATCGATCGCGGCCGCTCGCGGGTCACGCTGAGCGGGCCGGGCGGCGCGGCGCCGGCGGTGCTCGCGATCGCCGGGGACGGACCGCCCGACGTGATCCACACCAGCGCCGCCACCAGGCCCGGCGACTACGTGCTGCACTGGCAGGTGCTGGCGACCGACGGCCACATCACCCGCGGCGATGTGCCGTTCAGCGCGAAATAGAGCGCCGTCCTTGTCGCTGCTGATCGACCTCTTCGGCTATCTCAGCATCGTCGTCCACGGCCTGGTCATCATCGCGCAGTCGATGATGCTGGGCGGCACGCTGTTCCTCGTGCTGCTGGCGCGGCCCTTCGCGCGGAGCCTTCCCGGAAGGCGCGGGCATCCGCGACGCGACCGCCGCGCATCGCCGCCTGGTCGGCGCTCGGCCTGATCGTCGCCGAGAGCGATCGCGGTCGCGATGCAGATCGCGGTGCTGGTCGGCACGGTCGACATCTCGGTCGCGAACGCGCTCGGCGCCAATTTCGCCATCGCCGGCATGGTGAAGATCGCCGCCGCCGCCGTGCTCGGCGCCGCGCTGCTGATCTGCGCGGCGCCCGGCACTCGCTGCTGCTCGCCGCTCGGGCCTCGGTCGAGCTGATCGCGGCGACGCTCACCACCCATGCCGAGGCGCGGCTCGCCGACAACGACCTGCTGCTCGCCGTCGAGGCGCTGCACCAGCTCGGCGCCGCGATCTGGATCGGCGGCATCCCCTGCTTCGTGATGGCGCTCGCCCGGGTGCATGACGGCGCGGCCTGGCGGCGCATCGGCGCGCGCTTCTCGCGCATGTCGATGGCGGGCGTCGCCGCCATCCTCGTCTCCGGCGCGGCGATGAGCTGGTTCTATATCGGCAGCTGGGCAGGGTTCTACGGCACCGCCTATGGCGTGATGGTCGGCGCCAAGATCGGCCTGTTCCTGATGCTGCTCGCGCTCGGCTACGGCAATTTCCGCACCACCGAGCGGCTGCGCAGCGATCCCGGTGCCTCGGTCCTGCGCATGAAGCGCTTCGCCGAGGTGGAGATCGGCATCGGCTTCTCGATCTTCTTCGCCGCCGCCTCGCTCACCTCGGTGCCGCCGGCGGTCGATCTCACGCAGGACCGGGTGAGCTGGCACGAGATCGTCGAGCGCAACATGCCCGAGATGCCGCGCCTCGCCTCGCCCGACCACCGCTCGCTCGCGCTGATCGCGCTGCAGGACAAGCTCGACGCCGCAGGCGCGGCAGGACGCACGCGCAGGCGGCGCCGGCCTTCGTGCCGGGCTCCGGCGAGCTGCCGCCGCGCAATGCCGACGACATCGCCTGGTCGGAATACAACCACCACTGGGCCGGGCTCTTCGTGCTGGCGATCGCGCTGCTCGCGCTGCTCAACCAGGCCGGCGTACGATGGGCGCGGCATTGGCCGCTGGTCTTCCTCGGCCTGGCGGTGTTCCTGTTCCTGCGCTCGGACCCGGAAGTATGGCCGCTCGGCACGGAAGGCATCATCGCCTCGCTGCGCGACGTCGAGGTGGTGCAGCACCGCATCTTCGTGCTGCTGATCGTCGTGTTCGGCCTGTTCGAATGGCGCGTGCGCGCCGGCAATCTCGGCCAGACCAGGGCCGCCTACGTCTTCCCCCTGCTCACCGCCGCCGGCGGCGCGCTGCTGCTGACCCACAGCCACGCGATCTCGAACGTGAAGGACGCGCTGCTGATCGAGATCACCCACACGCCGCTCGCCCTGGCCGGCATCGCCGCCGGCTGGGCGCGCTGGCTCGAACTGCGCCCCGACCCGCCGGGCAGCCGCATCGCCGGCTGGGCCTGGCCGATCTGCTTCCTGCTGATCGGGCTGATCCTGCTGGACTACCGGGAGGCATGAGAAAGGCCGGGGCTCCGCCCCGGACCCCGGCCAGGGGCTCTGCCCTTGGCGGGGATCGAGCCGCTGAAGCGGATCGATGGGGGCAGAGCCCGCTGGCGGGTCCAGGGCGGAGCCCTGGCCTTTCTCATGCTCCTGATCGCCGGCGGACCCGCCCGAGCGGTGGAGCGGGTGGTGTCGCTCAACCTGTGCAGCGATCAGTTGCTGGTGATGCTGGCGCCGGAGAAGGTGGCGGCGCTGACGGTGTTGGCGCGCGACCCCTCGCTGTCGGTGGTGGCGGCGGAAGCGCGGCACCTGCCGGTGGTGCGGGCGGATGCGGAGGCGGTGCTGCGGTTGCGGCCCGATCTCGTGCTGGCCGGGGCCGTTCGGGGCGCAGACCACGGTGGCGCTGCTGCGGGAGTTCGGGGTTGCCGGTGCTGACCGCTCGGGATGGCCGCGGGATTTTCCGGCGATCCGGGCGGAGATCCGGCAGGTCGCGGCGGCTGCTCGGCGTGGCCGGCGCGGGGCGCGGCGCTGATCGCGCGGATGGATGCGACGCTTGCCGGCGGTGCAGCGGCCGGACCGTCCGGTGCGGGCGCTGCTGTGGGAGCCGCGGGGCTATCACGGCGGGGCCGGGCTCGCTCGGCGATGCGGTGCTGCGCGCGGCGGGGTTCGTCGATGCGGGGACCGGCGCGCGGGTCGGGCTGGAGGCGCTGGTCGCGCATCCGCCGGATCTGCTGGTGGTGCCGCGACGCGCCGGCGTTTCCCTCGCTGGCGACGGCGGTGCTCGACCATCCGGCGACGGCGTTCATCCCGCGGCGGCGCTTCGATCCGGCGGCGCTGATCTGCGGCGGGCCGCAGACGGCGGCCGCGGTGGCGATGCTCGACGATGAGCGGCTGGCGATGAAATGGCGGCGATGAAGTGGCTGGGCGGCGCGGTCCTGCTGCTGTTCGCGGCTGTCGCTGCTGACCGGGGCGGCGGGGTTCGGCGTGCCGGAATGGCTGATCCTCTGGCAGATCCGGCTGCCGCGGGCGGCGCTCGCGCTGCTGGTGGGCGCCGGGCTCGGCCTCTCCGGCGCGGTGCTGCAGGGGGCGCTGCGCAATCCGCTGGCCGATCCCGGGCTGCTCGGGATCGCGGGCTGCGCGGCGCTCGGCGCGGTGGTGGCGTTCTACTGGGGGCTGGCGCAGCGTTTCGCGCCGGCGCTGCCGCTGGGCGGGCTGGCCGGGCGCGGCGGTGGGATGCGCGGCGCTGCTCGGATTCGCCGGGCGGGCGCCGTCCGGGCCGTCGCTGATCCTGGCGGGCGTGGCGCTGTCGGCGCTCGCGGCGGCGTTCCTGGCCCTCGCGCTCACCCTGGCGCCCAACCCGTTCGCGCTGGCGGAGATCACCTTCTGGCTGATGGGCGGGCTCGAGGATCGCAGCCTCGCGCAGCTGGCGCTGGCGGGGCCGCCGATCCTGCTCGGCTGCGCGGTGCTGCTGACGCTCGGGCGCGGGCTCGACGCGCTTGCGCTCGGCGAGGAGACGGCGGCGAGCCTCGGCGCTGCCGGTCGCGCGCACCCTGCGCCTGGCCGCGGCGGGCGTGGCGCTGGCGGTCGGCGCCGGGGCGGCGGTCGCCGGCGGGATCGGCTTCGTCGGCCTGGTGGTGCCGCATCTGCTGCGGCCCGGCTTCGGCCAGCGGCCCGGGCGGGCTGCTGCTTCCCTCGCTGCTGATGGGCGGCGCGCTGCTCGCCGGGGCCGACCTGCTGGCGCGGGCGGCGCCGCTCGTGCTGCCGCTGGCGCAGGAGCCGCGGCTCGGCGTGCTGACGGCGCTGCTGGGCGCGCCGTTCCTGGTGGCGATCGCGCGCAAGGTCGCGCCGTGAGCGTCAGATCGAGCGTTGCCGTCGCCGGGCTCAGCGTGCGGCTCGGCGGGCGGGAGGTGCTGCACGACGTCTCCTTCGCCGCCGCGCCGGGCGACGCTCATCGCGCTGTGCGGGCCGAACGGCGCCGGCAAGTCGACGCTGCTGCGGGCGCTGGCGGGACTGCTGCCGGGCGGCCGGCCGGACCCGCGGCGCATCGGCTTCCTGCCGCAGGGCGCGCGCTCCGCCTGGGCGCTGACCGTCGGCCGAGGTGGCGGCGCTCGGCCGCATCCCGCATGGCGACGCGGCGCGAGGCGCCGGTCGCCGCCGCGCTCGCCGCCTGCGGCATCGCCGCGCTGCGCGACCGCCGGGTCGATCGCCTCTCCGGCGGCGAGAACCGCCGCGCTATGCTGGCCCGCGTGTTCGCGACCGATCCGGAAACCTACCTGCTCGACGAGCCGACCGCCGATCTCGATCCCCGCGCCGCGCATGAGATCGCGGCCCTGCTCGCCGCCACCGCGCGTGGCGGCCGCACCGTGGTCGCGGTGCTGCACGACATCGACCTGGCGCTCGCCCATGCCGGCCGGATGGTGGTGATGCGGGAGGGCCGGATCGTCGCCGATGCCGCGCCCGACGCGGCGCTCCCGGCGGCGGCGGCGGCGTTCGGCCTGCCCTTCGGCACCGATCCCGCGCCCGCGGCTGCTGCCGCCGCCGCATGATGCCGAGCTGGCCGTGCCGGCACTCGCCGCCGGACCCCGGCGCGGCCTGCCGACGGCGACGCGGCGGGCGCTGCTGGTCGCGCTCGGCGTCTCCGCCGGCCTGCACCTCGCTGCTGCTGCTCGCGCTCACCGGCTGGCTCCGCCGCGCGCCGCCGCGGCCGCCGCCGGAAGGGACCGCCGACGGTCGAGCTCATCATGCAGGACCGGCCGGACGTGCATTTCGGCGGGCCGCCGCCGCGCCCCGCACCAGCCGCCGGCGCCCGCGCCGATCCAGCCGGCCCCGCCGGCCGAACCCGCGCCGCCGCCGCCCGCAGCGCGCCGCCATCGCCGGTGCCGCCACCGCCGCCCCCTCGCCCGCCGGACGCGATGCCCGCCGTGCCGGTGCCGCCCGCCGCCGGCGCAGGCGCAAGCGCAGGCCCGGCGCCGCCGAAGCCGCGCCGCCGCCGCCCGGCCGCACCGCCGACGACACCGCGCGGCGCCGCCGTCCATCTCGGCGATTCCGGCTTCGCCACCGGCATCGCGTCGGGCAAGGAGGTGGTCCCGGCCGCGCCCGATGCCGGCTACCGCAACCTGCCGCCGCACTACCCGCTGGAAGCGCAGCTCCGCGGCGAGCAGGGCGCGGTCACGCTGCTGATCCATGTCGCGCCGACCGGCACCGCGAGCGGCGTCGACATCGCCGAAAGCTCGGGCTTCCCGGTGCTCGATCGCGCGGCGCGCGAGGCGGTGCTGAAATGGCACTTCCATCCCGAGCAGAAGGACGGCATTCCCATGGCATCCGATTTCCCGTTCCGCATCATCTTCGGCCTGACATCGCGATGAGGATCGATCGCGTCGTCACCAAGGGCGGCGATGGCGGGCAGACCTCGCTCGGCGATGGCTCGCGCCTGCCCAAGGACCACGCGCGCATCGACGCGATCGGCGCGGTCGACGAGGCCAATGCCGCGCTCGGCGTGCTGCGGCTGCATCTCGCCGGCGAGGAGGATGCGATGGTCGCGCGCATGCAGAACGATCTGTTCGATCTCGGCGCCGATCTCGCGGTACCGGGCGAAGGCGGCGAGCGGCTGCGCCTCACCGACGCGCCCATGCCGCCGGCTGGAGGCGGAGATCGCGGCGATGAACGCCGACCTGCCGCCGCTCACGAGCTTCGTCCTGCCCGGTGGCACCCCGGCCGCCGCCCACGCGCATCTCGCCCGCACCGTCGCGCGCCGGGCCGAACGCGCGCTGGTCCACCTCGCCGCCACCGAGACGCTGAACCCCGAGCTGCAGCGCTTCCTGAACCGCCTCTCCGACCACCTCTTCGTGCTCGCCCGCGCGCTCAACGCCAACGGCCAGCTCGACGTCACCTGGGTCCCCGGCGCGAACCGGGCGGAGTGATGCTATCGCCGAAATGTGCTAGCCGCGCCGGTGCAGGTAGATCTCGTCGAACTCGCCGGCCTTGCGCAGGCCGTCCCAGTCGCGCACGCGCAGCGTGGCGCCGCGCCAGGTCAGCAGCCCGGCGCCGCGGAAATCCTGCAGCACGCGATTGATGTGCACGTTGGAGAGGCCGAGCGCATCCCCAAGCTCGGTCTGCGTCATCGGCAGCGTGGTGTCGCTCTGCTTGCCGGCGAGCCCCACCGCCTCCAGCCGCACCACGAGCTCGCAGAGGAGATGCGCGACGCGCTGATGCGCCGTGCGCCGTCCCAGCCCGACGATCCACTCGCGGAAGATCGCGGCATCAACGAGCGTGTCGTGCCAGAGCGCCGCCAGGATGCCGGGATAGGCCTGCATCAGCGCAAATACCCGCTCATGCGCCACGAAGGCGGCACGCGTGGACGCGATGGTGCCGAGCGAATGATCCATCAGGCGAATGAACAGGCTGTGCAGGTCGGGCACGTCACCCGGCACGTGGAACGACAGAATCTGTCGCCGCCCGTCGCTCAGCAGCTTGTAGCGGCAGGCGAAGCCGTCGAGGATCAGGCAGCATTCGATCTGCCGCGTCCCCTCGCGCACGATGTCCTGGTCGGCGCCGTACTGGCGCACGGTCATCGGCAGGTCGCGCAACGCATGGCGCTCCTCCTCGGTGAGCGCGACGGCGCTCTCGAGCTTGCGGATCAGGCGCTCCTGCTCGGTGACCCTGCTTTCGGCCCCACTCGTGCTCACCGCTAGGCCCGCCCGTACTCGTCCTCGATCCGCTCGATGTCGTGCTCCACGAGCATCGCGCCGAGCTGCACCTCGATCAGCACCAGCCAGTCGGCGCCGGGATTTTCCAGCCGGTGCACCATCCGCGGCGTGATCGCCACCGTCCCGCCGGGGCGCATGTCCACCACCTGCTCGCCCAGCGTCGCCCGCGCATGGCCGGAGGCGACGGTCCAGCGCTCCTCGCGATGCGCGTGGCGCTGCAGCGAAAGCCGCCCACCCGGCCGCACCCGGATCCGCTTCACCGCGTAGCCCGGGCCGGAATCGAGCACCGTCCAGTCGCCCCAGGGCCGCTCGTCGGCATCGCCGACGCGATAGGTCACATGGGTTTCCGCTGGCATGACGCCCTCCCCGATTCACGCCTTCTATACGCAAAAGCCCGGGTCGCGTCAGCGTCCCGGCGGCGGCTTCCCGGGGCGGGGCGTCGGCAGGCGGAACCAGTCGGTGGTGCGCAGATACCAGCCATCGCCATGCGCCCGCGCGATCAGGCCGAGGCCGGGCGTGTCGATCCGGCAGCGCGCGGCGTCCTCCACGGCGGCGTCATTGACCTGCATGCACAGCACCTCGCCCACCACCAGCAGCCTGCCGCCGGGCAGCTCGATCGCGCTGTGGCGGCGGCATTCGAGCGCCACCGGGCTCTCCGCAATGCGCGGCGGGCGGACCCGCGTCGGAGGCCGCCGGCGTCAGTCCGGCCGCCGCCATCTCGTCGATCTCCGGGCCGACCTCCATCGCCGTCGCCGCCATTGCCGTGGCGGTCGCCTCGGTCACCAGGTTGACCACGAACTCGCCGGTCCGGCGGATGTTCGCCGCGGTGTCCTTGTCCGCCCCGTCGCCGCGCTCGCCGGCGCCGAAGCCGAGGCAGACCAGCGCCGGCTCCTCGCAGAACACGTTGAAGAAGGAGAACGGCGCCAGGTTGATCCCGCTCGCCGGGTCCTCCGTCACCACCCAGGCGATCGGCCGCGGCACCACGGTCGAGATCAGCAGCCGGTGGCGCTCGCGGGCCGAGAGCGCACGGAAGTCGAACAGCACGCGCCGGTCAGGAGCGGTAATCCGGCTCCGCGTTCTCGATCAGCCGCAGCGAGGCCGCCCAGGCGAGCTCCTGATGCAGCGCATGCCCGTCGGGACCCGCGTGATTGGCCTGCCGCTCGGTGTGGCGGCGGACCTCCTCCGGCGGCAGAACGAGCTTCACGCCGCCCGACAGCGCCTTGATCTGCGCCTCGCAGGCGCGCTCGAGGAAGTAGATCCAGTTCCAGGTCTGCGACGCCGTCGGACCGCCGACGAGAAGTCCGTGATTGCGCAGGATCATCGCGTTCTGCGACCCGAGGTCGCGCGACCAGCCGGTCGCGCTCGCTGAGATCGAGCGCCAGACCCTCATAGCCGTGATAGGCGACGCGGCCGTAGAATTTCAGCGCGATCTGCGTGATCGGCAGCAGCCCGCCCTCCTGCGCCGAGACCGCCATGCCGGCGGCCGAGTGCGTGTGCAGCACGAATTTAGGTCGGGCCGCGCCATGTGGATCGCCGAGTGGATGGTGAACCCGGCCGGGCTCACCACGCGGGATTCCCGGTTCGGCTGCTCGACGAGATTGCCGTCCACATCGATCTTGACGAGGTCGGACGCCCGCATCTCGTGGAACAGCAGCCCGTACTGGTTGATCAGGAAATGATGCTCGGGACCCGGCAGGCGCGCGCTGATATGGGTGTAGATCAGGTCGGTCCAGCCGAAATGCGCGACCAGGCGATAGAGCGCCGCCAGCTCGCAGCGGATTTCCCACTCGTTCTTCCGACACCGCGCCGCGGGCGCTGACGGTGGTGACGATGTTCATCGCGCGACCCTCCTTCAACGCTTGCTGTACCAGTCGAGCCAGCGCCGGTTCATCGCATCGAGATTGTCGCTCCACCATTTGGCGTCGATCCGAAGCTGCTTGGCGACATTCGCCGGCGCCGTCGGCAGGTTGGCGGCGACCTCGGGCTTCATCAGCGCATAGGCCTTGCTGTTCGGCACGCCGATATCGAAGGCGTTGGCGAAATCGGCCTCGATCTTCGGCTGCCCCATCCAGGCCAGCAGCTTCATCGCATTGGCGGCGTTCGGCGCGGATTTCGGGATGATCCAGTAGCTCTGCTCCCACAGCCCGTCATTGAAGGTGAAGTCGAACGGCGCGCCGTGCTGCTTCGAGTTCACCGTCCGCCCGAGCGTGCCGAGCATGAGGTCGACCTCGCTGTTCTGCATCAGCACGTCGTACTGCCCGGTATCGGACGACCCAGACATCGACATGCGGCTTGATCTGGTCGAGCTTGGCATAGGCGCGGTCCACGTCGATCGGATAGATCTTGTCGCGCGGCACGCCATCCGCCATCAGCGCCACTTCGAGCAGCGGCTTCGGCTCGGCATACATCGCCCGCCTGCCCTTGAACTTCTCCACGTTCCAGAAATCCGCCCAGCCCTGCGGCGGGTCGCCCGGAAACGACTTCGTGTTCCAGGCCAGCACCCAGCCGAACGCGACCGAGGCGAACCCGTCGGGCTGCGCGCTGCCGGCGACGAAATCCGATTGCGGCGCGACCTGGTACAGCAGCCCGTAATCGATCGGCTCCAGGATTTTCTGATCCGCCGCCTTGAACATCATCTGCCCTTCGGCATCGAGCAGGTCCCACTGCACGCTGCCGGTATCCTCCATCACCTTCAGCTTGGCGGCATCAGGCGTGCCGGTGGTGATCACCTTGATCCCGGTCGCCTGGGTGAACGGATCGAACATCGTCTTGCGCTGCGCGTCGGTGTACGAGCCGCCCCAGGTGCAGACGACGACCTGGCCGCTCCCCTTGAGCAGCGCGGCGACATCCTCCGCCGCTCGCGCCGCGCGGCAGCAGCCCGGCGGAAGCGGCACCGATCCCACCCAGCGCGGCCTCCATCACCGTGCGTCGGGTCACGTCACGAGCCATCGAGACACTCCCTTCCCTGCTCAATTCCGATCAGCGCCGGCTGTACCAGTCGAGCCAGCGCCGGTTCATCGCGTCGAGATTGTCCGTCCACCATTTCGCATCGACCGCGAACTCCCTTGGCAGGTTCGCGGGCGCGGTCGGCAGCATCGCAGCGGTCGCCGCCGGCATCAATTCATACGCCTTCAGGTTCGGCACGCCGACCGGAAAAGCCTGGAGAACGCCGCCTCCACCGCGGGCTGCGCCATCCAGGCGAGCAGCTTCATCGCGTTCGCCGCGTTCGGCGCGCCCTTCGGGATCACCCAGTAGCTCTGCTCCCACACGCCCTCGTTGAAGGTGAAGTCGACCGCCGCGCCGTGCTGCTTGGCGAGGATCGTGCGGCCGAGCGTGCCCTGCAGCAGATCGACCTCGCCGTTCTGCAGCAGCATGTCGAACTGGCCGGTATCCGCGACCCAGACGTCGATGTGCGGCCGGATCCTGTCGAGCATCGCATAGGCGCGGTCCACATCGAGCGGATAGAGCCTGTCCTTCGGCACGCCATCCGCGACCAGCGCGATCTCGAGCAGCGGCTTGGGCTGCGCATAGACCGCCCGTCGCCCCTTGAACTTCTCCACGTTCCAGAAATCCGCCCAGGATTGCGGCGGATTGCTCGGATACGCCTTCGTGCTCCAGGCCAGCACCCAGCCGAACGAATCCGATGCGAACCCATAGGGCTGCGCCGCGCCGGCGAGCAGGTCCGCGCGCGCGACGACCCTGTCCACGAGCCCGTAATCGATCGGCGACAGCAGGTTCTGCTCCACCGCCTGGTACATCATCTGCGCCTCGGCGGCGACCAGGTCCCACTGCACGTTGCCGGTGTCCTCCATCACCTTGAGCTTCGCCGCATCCGGCACGCCGGTGGTGACGACGGTGATGCCGGTCGCGGCGGTGAAGGGATCGAAGAACGCCTGCTTCTGCGCAGCGGTGAAGCTGCCGCCCCAGGTGCAGACGATGACCTGGCCCGAGCCCTTCAGCAGGTCGGCGACACCGGCGGAACCTTGGCCAGCTCCCCCTCCGCCGGCATTCCACCGGCTGACGCCGGCGGAACCTTGGCCAGCTCCGCCCGCGAGGCCGCCGATCGTCGCGCCGAGCACGGCGCGCCGCGTCATGCGGACTGTCATGGCCCGTCCTCCCCCGCCATCAGATGCGTGAGTTC
The DNA here is from genome assembly GCA_963822815.1 of uncultured Alphaproteobacteria bacterium. Taxonomy (GTDB): domain Bacteria; phylum Pseudomonadota; class Alphaproteobacteria; order Acetobacterales; family Acetobacteraceae; genus CAWGJC01. The sequence continues at coordinate 181,795 of CAWGJC010000003.1, read as the reverse complement.
CGGCTGCCAGGAGACGCGCACCGCGCTCCCTTCCGCCGGCGCCGCGGCGGCGGAGGTGAGCTGGCGCGTCGCCGTGATCTCGCCGGCCGGCGTCGCGATCCGCATCCGCACCAGGCTGCCCTGGAAGCGCGTCTCCAGCACGCGCCCGTCGAGCGCCGGGAAACCGTCCTCCGGCGCATCGACCCGGACCAGTTCCGGCCGCACGCAGAGCACCGCGGCACCGGCGCCGCGCTCGGGCAGGGGCAGGCGGACCCCGCCCGCCAGCAGCAGCGCGTCGCCGCGCGCGGTGCCGGCGAACAGATTGGCCTCGCCGAAGAACGCCGCGACGAACGGGTTGCGCGGCCGCAGATAGAGGTCGCGCGGCGTGTCCACCTGCTGCAGCCGCCCGCCGCGCATCACCGCGACGCGGTCGGAGATGTTGAGCGCCTCCTCCTGGTCGTGCGTGACGTAGAGCACGGTCTGCCCCAGCGCGCGCTGCAGGGTGCGGATCTCGCCCTGCATGGCGAGGCGCAGATTGCGGTCGAGCGCGGCCAGCGGCTCGTCCATCAGCAGGGCGCGCGGCCCGAACACGATCGCCCGCGCCAGCGCCACGCGCTGCTGCTGCCCCCCCGACAGCTCGTGGACGCGCCGGTCCGCGTAGCCGTCCATGTGGACGAGCGCGAGCGCCCAGTGCACGCGCTCGGCGATCGCGCCCCGGCGCAGCCCCCGCACCGCGAGCGGGAACGCGACGTTGCGGCGGACGTCGAGATGCGGGAACAGCGCGTAGTTCTGGAACACCACGCCGATGTCGCGGCGGTACGGCGGCACCGACGAGATGTCGCGCTCGCCGAGCAGCAGCCGCCCGGAGTTCGGCGCCAGGAACCCGGCGACCAGCATCAAGAGCGTGGTCTTGCCCGAGCCGCTCGGGCCCAGCACCGTCAGCAATTCCCCCGGATGCACGCGCAGGCTGACCGCATCGACCGCCGCCGCCTCGCCGTACCGCTTGGTGACGCGGTCGAAGACGATGCCGACGCCCTCGCGCCCGGCATCCGGCCGGCCCGAGAGGACTCAGGACGGCGCGTCCGCTACCACCGCCGGCTCCGCCACCGGCACCGCCCGCTCCCGGCTGCGCCAGACCTGCACCGCGCCGATCCCGAGCACGGCGATGCCGATCTGCACCGAGGTGACCGCGGTGATCGTCTTGTCGAGTTCCGCCAACCGAAATGCCTTCCCACATCAGCCGCGGCAGCGTCTCGAGCGTCGGCCCGGAGAGGAACTGCGCGACCACCACCTCGTCGAACGAGAAGATGAAGGCGAATGCAAGCCCGGCCGCGATCGCCGGCAGCAGCACCGGCAGCACCACGCGCTGCAGCGTGCGCCCCTGCCCCGCCCCGAGCGAGGCCGCCGCCCGCTCGAGTGTCGGATCGAGGCTTGCAAGCCGTGCCGAGACCGGCAGCATGACGAAGGGCAGCACCAGCACCGTGTGCGCGAGCCCGAGCGAGAGGAAGCTGCCCAGGATGCGCAGCCTGGCGAAGACCAGATAGAAGCCGACGCCGATCACCATCAGCGGCACGATGATCGGCGCGATGAACAGGAGCCGCAGCGCCCGCGCCGCCTCAGGCCCGAGCCGCGACAGCGCGAGCGCGGCCTGCACGCCGAGCAGCCCCGCGCAGACCGCGGCGAAGCACGCGACCTCGAGGCTCAGCACCGCGGCATCGCGCCAGCGCGGATCGCCGACCAGCCGGCGATACCAGCCGAGCGAGAAGTCATGCGGCGGAAACTCGAGGCCCGACTGGCCGCCGAACGACATCGGGATTAGGATCACGGCGGGCGCCAGGATCGCCACCGCCAGGGCCCAGCCATAGCAGCGCAGCGCGGTGCGGCCGCCCGGGCCGAGCAGCATCTCGCCCATCACCGCCGCGCCCCGAACACCCGCTCGACCCCGGCGATCCGCTCGTACAGCACCAGGATCAGCAGGCTGATCGCCAGCAGCGTGACCGAGGTCGCCGAGGCGAGCGGCAGATCGACGAGCTGCTCCACCTGGCTCATGATCGCCATCACGATGGTGGTGGCGCGCCCGCCGCCGAGGATCGCCGGGGTGATGAAGAAGCCGAGCCCCATGGTGAACACGAGAATGCTGCCGGCGACGACGCCGGGCAGGCTCAGCTGGAAATAGACGCGCCAGAACGCGGCGCGCGGGCGGGCGCCGAGGCTCAGCGCGGAGCGGACGAGCGCGGGATCGATCGCGGCGAGCGACGGCACCAGCGTCATCACCATGAACGGCAGCAGGATGTGCACCATGCCGATGACGACGCCGGTCTCGTTGTAGAGCAGCGAGAGCGGATGTCGATCAGCCCCGCACCTTCCAGCAGCCGGTTCACGATGCCGTTGCGCTGCAGGATGATGATCCAGCTATAGGTGCGCGCGAGCACGCTGAGCCAGAGCGAAACCAGCAGCGCGAGCCGGATCCAGCGCGCCTGCGGCCCGGCGAGAGTGGCGAGCAGATAGGCCAGCGGATAGCCGAGCAGCAGGCACAGCAGCGTCACCGACGCGGCGAGCTCCAGCGTGAACAGCATCAGCCTGACATAGACGGGCCGCATCAGCTCGCCATAGGCGGCGAGCGAGAAATGCGCGCCGCCGCCGCCGACGCTGAGCCAGAGCAGCTGCGCGAGCGGCAGCACGAAGAGCAGCAGCATGGCAGCGAGCGGGCGCGGCGAGCAGCAGCAGCGTGGTCCGCCGCCGCTGCCGCTCCCAGCTTCCGCGCGCCGCCGCCATCGCGCGCTACACGGCGAGGCCGAGCACGCGGGCCTCGACCTCCTGCGGATCGAGGCCGTCGCGGATCGTGTCGGCGGGATTGGCGAGCTCGGGCTCCTCGCCCTCGGCATAGAGGCCGAGCGCGTTCTTGCGCACCAGCGGATCGCAGGCCGGCGCGTGCACCTCGATCAGCGTGCAGTCCGCCTCCGACCGGTTCCAGGCCCAATGCACCGCGTTACGCGGGATGCGGCAGAAATCGCCCTTCCTCATCAGGAACCCGTCATTCCCGATGAACACCCAGACCTCGCCCTCGAGCATGTAGTTGAGCTGCTCGCAATCGTGCCGGTGCGGATTGGAGTGATAGCCGGGCGCGCGCACGGCGAGCATCATGTTGCAGTCATTGCCGTACACCATCTTGGTGAGCATCGCGCCGCCGCGCACCTGCAGCACGTTCGCGCCATCCTTGACCTCGTCGAAACCGACCTTGAGCGGCATTCCCGGTTCTCCCTTCAATGGTGCGGGCGACGGCTGGAGCGCCACCCCGTCGTACACCCGAATCGCGCTGACTGTGGTCCTGTACGATTCGGGTCTCTGTATCTTTGGCCTGCCGATTCACGCCCTGGCTGATTCCAGTCAGGGCGATCGGAGGCTAGTGGATGGAATCTGACAGAAAGAACTGTCAGATTCTTATCCTAGCCGTCGATTTCGTGGAGCGATTTCACCTGAGGCTCGAGTAGCGAGCGTCGGGATCGCACCACTAGGCTTCACGCCGGGCACGCGCCACCGCGAGCGCGGCAGCGACGATCCCCTGATAGCCGGTGCAGCGGCAGAGATTGCCGGAGATCGCCTCCCGGATCGCCGCCTCGTCCGCCTCCGGCACGGCCGCCAGGAGGTGGTGCACGGCAACGACCATGCCGGGCGTGCAGAACCCGCATTGCAGCGCGTGATGCGCGCGGAAGCTCTCCTGCAGATCGGAGAGGCCGGAAGGCGGCGAAATGCCCTCGATCGTCGTCACCGACGCGCCCTCGGCCTGCACCGCGAGCATGAGGCAGCCGCGGATCGCCGTCGCCGTCGCAGATCACCGTGCAGGCGCCGCAGACGCCGTGCTCGCAGCCGAGATGCGTGCCGGTGAGGGCGAGCTCGGTGCGCAGCGCGTCGGCGAGGCTGCGTGCGCGGCTCGACCAGCATCCGCGCGGGCTGGCCGTTCACCGTCAGCGCGACCGCGATCAGCTCCATGCGGCGGCCCCCGCCAGCGCCCGCCGCGCCAGCACGCTGGCGACGTGCCGGCGCCAGGCGATGCCCGCGCCATGCGTGTCGAACTCCACCGCACCGGCCGGCAGCAGCGAGGCCGCCTCCGCGATCGCCGCCGGATCGGGCACGCGCCCGAGCAGCGACGCTTCCGCGGCCCGGCAACGCACCGGCACCGGCCCGACGGCGCCGAGCACCAGCCGCGCCTCGCTGCACCGCCCTTCCGCATCGCGTGCGAGACGCGCGGCAGCGATCGCAAGCGCGAAATCGCCACGCCGGCGCGCGATCTCCGCGAAGCCGGCGCCCGACGCCCGCGACGGGGATGCGGATCTCGGCGAGCAACTCGCCCGGGCGCAGATCGGTCGCGAAGGTGCCGCGGAAGAAATCCGCCGCCCCGACCTCGCGCTCGCCCGCCCTGCCGGTGAGCACCAGCCGCGCATCGAGCGCCACCATCGCGACGGGAAGCTCCGCGGCGGGATCGGCATGGGCAAGACTGCCGCCGATCGTGCCGCGCGCCCGCGTCGGCGGATGCCCGACGAAGCCGAGCGCCCGCGCGAGCAGCGGCATGCGCTTGCGGATGGCGGGATGCGCGAGCAGCGCCGCCTGGCGCGTCATCGCTCCGATCCGGATTTCTTCCGACGTCTCCGCAATCCCGGCGAGATCCGGGATGCGATTGAGGTCGATCACCAGCGATGGCCGCGCGAGCCGCAGCGCCAGCATCGGCACCAGGCTCTGCCCGCCGGCCAGCGGCCGCGCCTCCTCGCCGTGCTCGGCGAGGGCCGCGAGCGCACCGGCGAGCGTGTCCGGCCGGAGATAGGCGAACGGCGCCGGCTTCATGGCGCGAGTGCCGCCAGCACGCGCTCCGGCGTGAGCGGCAGTGCATTGATGCCGTGCGACGTACCGAGCGCCCGCGCCACCGCGTTGCCGATCGCCGCCGCGACACCCGACGGCCCGATCTCGCCCACGCCCTTCACCCCGAGCACGTTCCCCGGCGCGCGGGTCTGTTCCAGCACGAGCGTGGTGATCGGTGGCGCCTCGTGCACCGACGGCAGCAGGTAGTCGGCGAAGCTGCCGGTGCGGAGCTGGCCGGCGGCATCATAGACGAGCTCTTCCAGAAGGGTGCCGCCGATCCCCTGCACCACGCCGCCGATGAGCTGTCCCTCGACGATCATCGGATTGATCGCGCGCCCGACATCGGCGGCGACGAAATAGCGCTCCACCGCGATCGCGCCGGTCTCCACGTCGACCGCGACGTCGGCGCAGTGCACGGCGAAGACGCTGGTGCCGCTCGGCACGCCACGGACATAGGCGGTGGCGGCCAACCCGTCCTGATCCGCCGCCAACGCCGTGCGCGGCGGCGGCACGAGCTCGGCATTGCCCGGCGACAGCATGCGGGCGATGGCGCCGAGCGCGAGGCCGTGGCCGGGCGCACCGTCGAGCCCGACGCGCCCGTCGACAAGCACGAGATCGTCCGCCGCCACTTCCAGCTTGCGCGACGCCGCCGCGATCGCCTTGTCGCGCACCTGCATGGCCGCCGCATGCACGGCATTGCCGCCAAGCACCGCGGTGCGGCTCGCATAGCTGCCGCCGCCATGCGGGATCAGCGCGGTGTCGCCGTGGCGGACGCGGATGCGCTCGATCGGCACGGTGAGCACCTCCGCGGCGATCTGCGCGAGTGTCGTCTCCTGTCCCTGGCCCTGGTTGCTCGATCCGCTGACGAGATGGACGAAGCCCTGCGGATCGATCTCGATCCGCGCGCCCTCGAACGGCCCGAGCCCGGAGGGTTCCACCAGCACCGCGAGCCCGCGGGCGCGGCGGATCGGCCCGTCCGCCGCGGGGGCGGCGCCGGACCAGCCGCACGCCGCGGTCGCACGCGCGAACACGGCGGGAAAATCGCCGCTGTCGAAGATCGTCGGCCGGCGCACGCTCTCGGTGCCCAGCGCCCAGGGCATGGCGTCGGCGGGAATGAGGTTGCGCCGGCGCAGCTCCGCCGGATCGAGCCCGAGCGCGTCCGCCAGGCGATCCACGATCCGCTCGCGGGCGAAATTCGCCTCGAACATGCCGGGCGCGCGCAGGGTGCCGGTCGGCGTCTTGTTGGTCATCACCGCCATCACCGCGGCGCGATAGTTGCGCACCGTGTAAGGGCCGGGGAACGAGGCCGAGGCGTGCGAGGGCACCACATCGCCATGCGTGCGGATATAAGCGCCCATGTCAGCGTGCAGCCGGAGGTCGAAGGCGGTGATGCGCCCCTGCGCATCCGCCGCGGCGGTGACCTCGAAGCAGGATTCGCGCGAGTGGTTGATGCTGGCGAAATGCTCGAACCGGTCCTCGATCCAGCGCACCGGGCGGGCGAGGCGGATCGCCAGGAAGGGGATCAGGAAATCCTCGGGATAGAATTCCCCGCGCGCGCCGAAGCTGCCGCCGACATCGGGCTCGGCGAAGCGGATCTGCGATTGTGCCATCCCGAGCATGGCGGCGAGCAGGTTGCGGTTGGTGTGCGGCACCTTGGTCGGGCCGAGCACCTCGAGCAGGCCTCGGCCGCGATCCCAGTGCGCGAGCAGCCCGCGCGTCTCGAGCGGCATCGCCGTGTGCCGCTGGACGGTGAACACCTCGTGCACGGTGACTGCGGCGTCGCGCAGCGCCGCGCCGACATCGCCCAGGTCGAAGCCCCATCGGGCCGCCACGTGCCCCGCGGCGTGGATCGGCGCGAAGCGGCCGCGCAGCGCCGACTCCGCCTCGGCGATCACCGGCAAGCTCTCCCATTCGACCGCGATCCGCTCCGCGGCATCCTCCGCCCGCGCGCGCGTGTCGGCGACCACGACGGCGACCGGCTCGCCGACATAGCGCACGCCCTCACGCGCCAGCACCGGCTGCAGATAGGCGGAGAGGTCGCCATGCGTCGGGATCCGGCACGGGATCGGCGCGAGGCCCTCGGGCAGGTCGGCGGCGGTCAGCACGCCGACCACGCCGGGCACCGCGAGCGCCGGACGTGGGTCGATCGAACAGAGCCGCGCATGCGCGTGCGGGCTGCGCACCACCATCGCCTCCACCATGCCGGCCAGGCGCAGATCGGCGACGAAGCTTCCTTCCCCACGCAGGAAGCGCTCGTCCTCGACGCGCGGGATGCGCGCGCCGATCCATTTCCCGTCAGGCAAGCGCTTCATCCAGGATGCGCCCGTCCTCGACCACGCGCTCGCCGTCGAGTTCGAGTCCGCCTCGCCGCAGCGCGATGTCGACATGCAGCGGCGCCGCGTTCTCCCCGCCGAGATCGCGGTTCTCGCCGAGTGCCAGCAGCACGCTGCCGAGGATCGAGCGCGCCTCCGCGCCGCCGCCGCCATCCGCCCCGCGCATCGCGAGCACGTCCCAGCGCGCGCGGTGATCGGTGCCCCAGCCGATATGGGCGAGGCGGCGACAGTTCCGGTCGTTGCTGCGCGCGAGCAGGTCGGACAGCATCACCGCCTCGCGCCCGCCCTCGATCGCGACTGCGACGCCATCCGCGAATTCGATGGTCACGGGGTCGCTGAGATAGCGGTCGAACGGGAACAGCAGGCTGGCGACGCCGACCACCAGCCGGCCCTGCACGCTGGCCTCGACCGCCGTCGTCGTCACCATCCCGGTCGGCCAGTGATCCCAGCGACCAGGCTCGTCCGCCATCGCATACTGCGTCGAGACCGGCCGGTCGTGCTTGTCCATGCGGAGATCGGTGCCGTCCTCGGACGTGACGCGAAGGCGCCGCGCCGCACGCAGCCGTTCCGCGCAGCGCAGGGTGCGACGCTTCACGCTGTCGTCGGGCAGCAGGCGAAGCAGGCAGTCATCCGGCTCGCGCACGCGCAGGATGCGGGTCCCCGCGGCAAGGATCGCATTCTGCTCGTTCGAATACAGCATGCCGCCGGTGGTGATATCGACCACGAAATCGGCGCGCTGCATCGCCTCGCCGATCGCTCGCGACGGTTTCGCGCGACCGACCGGCCGCGTCAGATCCGCCGGCACCACCGGCTGCACGATCTGGAACGTCTCCGCGCCGAGATCCTTCGCCGCCGCCAGGAACGCCGCGGCGTACTGGGGATGGCTCAGCGTGTCGGCATAGACGATCGCCGTCTCGCCAGCTCGCACGCGCGAGGCGCGCAGCCCCTCGCGACAGAGGCCGACCAGGTCTGCGGCCACGTTCGGCGAGATGGGGAAGCGAATCATGCGCGCGCCCCGCTTTCGGTCCGGCCCGCATCTATTAGCTTGCCAGAGCGGGACCGGCCATGCCAAATCGAGTCTGAGGCATAGCCAATTGGCATGGCAGGCCATGGACCACAAGCAGCTCGAGCGCTTTGTCGACGTGGTCGAGAGCGGCAGTCTCAGCCGCACCGCGCAGCGCCTCAACACCACCCAGCCTGCGCTCAGCAAGAGCCTTCGCATGCTGGAGGAGCAGCTCGGCGTCCGGCTGCTCGACCGCGGCCCCCGCGGCGTGCGTCTCACCCGTTTTGGCGACGCGTTCTACCGGCGGGCGCGCAGCATCACCGCCGAGGTCCGCCGCGCCCGCGACGAGCTCGAGGAGCTGAAGGGATCGGGAATGGGTGCGGTGTCACTCGGCGTCACGCCCGGTCCCGGCATTCTCGACCGCATCATTCCACAGGCGATCGCGCGCGTCGCCCACCGGCGCGCGGCGATGCGCGTGCGCGTGCGCAGCGGCACGATCTCGGAGCTGCTGATCGAGCTGCACCGCGGCAATCTGGACCTGCTGTTCACCGTGCTCGACGAGCGCACCACCGGCGCCGATCTGAAGACGCTCCCGCTGTTCGAGGACCAGTTCGTGCTGGTGGTCGCCCGGCGCCACGCGCTGCTCGAGCGCGAGACGATCACGCTGCGCGATCTCGTCACCCATCGCTGGGCACTGCTCGAGGACGCGATGCCGATCTGGCACGTGATCCTGGAGCTCGCGCAGCGTGTCGGGCTCGCCGATGCCGGCGCGCCGATCGAGAGCAATTCGGTCGTGTTCACCCGTTCGCTCGTCGGCAAGAGCGACTATGTCGGCGTGCTGCCGAGCCATGCCGCGGCGCTTGCGACCGAGGCCGGGCAGATCGCCTCGATTCCGCTCGAACGCATGTCGGAGCACCGGCTGCTGCCGCGGCTGGTCCGCCCGATGGGCCTTGTGCACTCCGCCAATGCCGACCTGACGGTTGCCGCTGATCTGCTGCTCAACAGCATCACCGCCAGCTGCGCCGAACTCGACTGGATCCGACCCCTCCCCGGCGACACCGTCCGCCGGCGGGAAAAGCCAGTCTCCGAAGCGAACGCCGATGCGCCAACCCCGCGAAAGCCCACACCCGCCTCCCGTGCCGTTTGAGCGGGCCCTGGCGGATAGGGTTCAGCCGGACTCCGCGGCTTCGTCTCCGCGATAATGGTCCCTGGCGCGACCGGAAGGAGCACATTCGGAATGATCATGGCCATGTCACTGCTGACCGGCCGCGCACTTCTGGACGATGGGTGCACAAGCGATCCCGCCTGTGACTGTTTGAACCGTACCGGGTTTCCCGGAGGCGTTTCGGTTTGGCTCAGGCGGCCTTTGGGATGTCCTCCATCGCTGCGTGATAGCGCGCTTCTGCTTCGGCGGGTGACAAATAACCGATTGGCTCGAGAAGTCGTCTATTGTTGAACCAGTCTACCCACTCGACCGTAGCGAACTCGACGGCTTCAAAGGAGCGCTACGGCCCGCGTCACTCTGCAGATCGGGCTCGACCCTGTAAGTGACGCGATGCTCGTCGATGAACGCGATCATTGCTTGAACCGGCGGTCGAGCTCCGCCTGGGCAAAATACGCTGATGCCTTGCGCAGGATCTCGTTGGCCTGCCGCAGCTCGCGGTTCTCCCGCTCAAGCGCCTTGATCCGCTCACGCTCCTCCGTGGTCGGTCCGGCCCGCGTGCCCCGGTCTCGCTCCGCCTGGCGAACCCAGTTACGCAGCGTCTCACCCGAACAGCCGATCTTCGCCGCAATCGACTTGATCGCCGCCGAGTGCAACGCGTGCTCGTCCCGATGCTCTAATACCAAGGCTCGATGCAAAGGTCTGACACGAACGCCGGTTACTGTTGGCTTCGCGTGCTGCATCCGGGCGCCATCGGCACCGACTCGGCCGAAAGCACTAAGAGCCCGTTTCAAAACTCTTGTACGACGCGGGTAAGGGGATTCATGAGAGGGGATGGCCTCTCCTCTGATGTCGGATTCGCTGTGGGCGATCATCGAACCGCTGTTTCCACCGGCGCCGATGCGGCGACAGGGTGGACGTCCACCGGTCCCAGCCCGAGCGGCGCTGACGGGCATTCTCTTTGTGCTGCGCTCCGGCATTCCATGGGCCATGCTGCCCATGGAGCTGGGCTGCGGTTCCGGCGTCACGTGCTGGCGGCGATTGCGTGACTGGCAGGCCGCCGGCGTCTGGGATCGGCTGCACCGGGAGTTGCTGCGCCGATTGCGGGACGCGGATCGGATCGACTGGAGCCGGGCCTGCGTCGATGGATCATCCATCGCGGCAAAAAAGGGGGCGACGCCACGGGTCCGAACCCCACGGATCGCGGGCGGCCCGGCACGAAACGCCATCTCGCGACGGATCGGCAGGGTATCCCGCTGGCCGTTCTGCTGACCGGCGCCAACGTCCACGACAGCGTGCCGTTCGAAGCGCTGATCGATGCAATTCCCGCCATCGGCGGCAAACCGGGACGTCCCAGGCAACGGCCCGACAAGCTGCACGCCGACAAAGCCTACGATCACCGCCGCTGCCGTGATGCCTGCCGGCGCAGAAACATCGTGCCACGGATCGCCAGACGCGGCATCGAAAGCGCCGAGAAGCTCGGCCGCTACCGCTGGGTCATCGAGCGCAGCTTCGCCTGGCTCAACAAGTTCCGTCGCCTGACAATCCGCTACGAACGCCGCGCCGACATCCACTACGCCCTCACCTCGCTCGGTTGCTCCCTGATCTGCCTCCGAGCTCTCAGGAAGGTTTTGAAATGGGCTCTAAGAGCCCGTTTCAAAACTCTGTACGACGCGGGTAAGGGGATTTATGAGAGGGGATGGCCTCTCCTCTGATGTCGGATTCGCTGTGGGCGATCATCGAACCGCTGTTTCCACCGGCGCCGATGCGGCGACAGGGTGGACGTCCACCGGTCCCAGCCCGAGCGGCGCTGACGGGCATTCTCTTTGTGCTGCGCTCCGGCATTCCATGGGCCATGCTGCCCATGGAGCTGGGCTGCGGTTCCGGCGTCACGTGCTGGCGGCGATTGCGTGACTGGCAGGCCGCCGGCGTCTGGGATCGGCTGCACCGGGAGTTGCTGCGCCGATTGCGGGACGCGGATCGGATCGACTGGAGCCGGGCCTGCGTCGATGGATCATCCATCGCGGCAAAAAAGGGGGCGACGCCACGGGTCCGAACCCCACGGATCGCGGGCGGCCCGGCACGAAACGCCATCTCGCGACGGATCGGCAGGGTATCCCGCTGGCCGTTCTGCTGACCGGCGCCAACGTCCACGACAGCGTGCCGTTCGAAGCGCTGATCGATGCAATTCCCGCCATCGGCGGCAAACCGGGACGTCCCAGGCAACGGCCCGACAAGCTGCACGCCGACAAAGCCTACGATCACCGCCGCTGCCGCGATGCCTGCCGGCGCAGAAGCATCGTGCCACGGATCGCCAGACGCGGCATCGAAAGCGCCGAGAAGCTCGGCCGCTACCGCTGGGTCATCGAGCGCAGCTTCGCCTGGCTCAACAAGTTCCGTCGCCTGACAATCCGCTACGAACGCCGCGCCGACATCCACTACGCCCTCACCTCGCTCGGTTGCTCCCTGATCTGCCTCCGAGCTCTCGAGGGAAGGTTTTGAAATGGGCTCTAAGAGCCCGTTTCAAAACTCTTGTACGACGCGGGTAAGGGGATTCATGAGAGGGGATGGCCTCTCCTCTGATATCGGATTCGCTGTGGGCGATCATCGAACCCTTGTTTCCACCGACGCCAATGGGGCGACACGGTGGACGTCCGCCAGTCCCAGCCCGAGCGGCGCTAATGGGCATTCTGTTTGTGCTGCGCTCCGGCACTCCCTGGGCCATGCTGCCCATGGAGCTTGGCTGCGGTTCCGGCGTCACGTGCTGGCGGCGATTGCGTGACTGGCAGGCCGCCGGCGTCTGGGATCGGCTGCACCGGGAGTTGCTGCGCCGATTGCGGGACGCGGATCGGATCGACTGGAGCCGGGCCTGCGTCGATGGATCATCCATCGCGGCAAAAAAGGGGGCGACGCCACGGGTCCGAACCCCACGGATCGCGGGCGGCCCGGCACGAAACGCCATCTCGCGACGGATCGGCAGGGTATCCCGCTGGCCGTTCTGCTGACCGGCGCCAACGTCCACGACAGCGTGCCGTTCGAAGCGCTGATCGATGCAATTCCCGCCATCGGCGGCAAACCGGGACGTCCCAGGCAACGGCCCGACAAGCTGCACGCCGACAAAGCCTACGATCACCGCCGCTGCCGTGATGCCTGCCGGCGCAGGAGCATCGCGCCACGGATCGCCAGACGCGGCATCGAAAGCGCCGAGAAGCTCGGCCGCTACCGCTGGGTCATCGAGCGCAGCTTCGCCTGGCTCAACAAGTTCCGTCGCCTGACAATCCGCTACGAACGCCGCGCCGACATCCACTACGCCCTCACCTCGCTCGGTTGCTCCCTGATCTGCCTCCGAGCTCTCGAGGGAAGGTTTTGAAATGGGCTTTAATATGGGAACAATAGGAGGGCGCTGTGAGCTTGAACTTATGGACCCGGCTCAACGGGATCGCAGAAGCAAACCTTCAGACTTTCCATGCGGCAAACAATCTAGGCCGGGAGCTTCGCGGCCGCGTCAGTCAGGACTTTGGGGAACTTCTTGAGGCGGCAAAGATGATGGCAAACGCCCGCTTCTATCGGCCGGACGGTGCCACCTTCAGCCTTCGCATTCGAATGACCGAGAGCCGAAGTGGTCCAATAGCGAATACCAGTTCCATGTGTCTCGACGCCTCCTTCGATCCCGGTGGTTCGGATTTCGGGCTAGACGTTTTTCTCGATGGCCCCCGGCTTCACCTTACGGGCGCTGCCGGGCAGTTCTGTGCGATCGGGCAGAACCCCCTGGAGCAACTCACGGAATGGACCCCTGAGAGCGTCTCGGCAATCTGCAACGGCTTCGTTGCGTGGGTTGAGGCGCATCATCCGGTGTATCGGACCGATTGACGCAAAAGTGCTGGCGTCGAGTGATGCGCGGTGTCGCGCGTTCGGCTTATGGCGACCTGCGAGCGTGATGGGCCCCCATCGCCCGCTCTGCGGCACCCACCCCCGTCATGGTTCAAGGTGACTTCAAATGATCGGGCTTCGCTGCGCGCGATAGTAGGCAAATCGTGGTCGCCATACGGGGCCACAAAAAATTCCACCAGCGCTGGAGATCACGTGACCGCCTCGTAATGATCCCGTAGAGCACCCCCGGCCCCGTGAACCCCAGGGTCCGGCAGCAAGGGGAGCATAATGATCCCCCGGATGGCCGCTTCTGAGTGACCTGGCGCAAGCCTCAGGGAGCCGGGGCGGTGGGCGGCCGGCGTGAGTTTCCTACGCAAGACGCTGCGGAGGGATGGACCACCGAGATGGCGCTCAGCGACAAGACGACAGACCAAACCTGACTACGATCTCTTGCAGCCTTAGGACTTCGACGACTTACCTCGCGCGAGACCGGCCGAGGTGGCCCTTGGCGGGGAGGCTAGGCCCATAGAGTCATCTTGGTCTTGAATCCGTGGAAAGGAGCTTGCGGCATTCGGAAGACGGGCGAGCCCTGATGCCGCACCCCCCGATGCGAGTCCAACAGACCCGCTCGCAGCCAGCGAGTTCGTGCTCGTGGCCCCACCAATCCCCGATGTCGGCATGAGGAACGGAAAGCTGGACACCTCCAATTACGGCTTTTCTGGTTGATTTGAGCGTGGCGGTTGGCGTTGGCACGATTGGCGGGGGGCTCGCGGTCGAGCTGCGCGGGGCTTGAGGTGGCAGGCTGCGGGCGGAACGCGCCGGCGTCGGCGTTGGAGGCTATGCAGGCGCCGTTCGGCTGGTGAGCCAGACGTAGCGCCTCATGTTGTAGGCGAGATTGGCGAGGCCGATCTTCAGGTCGCGCCCGGGCGATCCCGATGGTGCGCACGACCAGCGCCATCGGTCCCTTCTGCCGGGCAAAGACGTGCTCGACGGCCGAGCGCGACCGCCGATTTGCGTGCGTTCGCCCGGCGCGTGCGTCGCGCCATCGGCCGGCCCTTCGGCTTCTTGCGGTGGATGCGCGACACCAGGCCGCTGCTCGGCCAGCCATGCCTCGTTCTTCGCCGAGCGATAGGCCGTGTCGGCCCAGACGTCGCTGGCCGTGTTCTGGCCGTCGAGCACCGCCGCCAGGCGCGCGCCGTCATGCGCCGCGGCATCGGTTGCCGTCCAGCTGCGGATCAGCCCATGCCGGCGGTCGATCGAGACGTGGTTCTTGTAGCCGAAGGCCGGCACCGCGATGTCGATCTGCGGCGAGCCGTCCTCGGCGCGGCTTGGCCTTGGAGAACTTCACCGTCCAGCGGGCGTCGCGGTCCTTCTGCGCAGCTTGGCCGGCTTCTCCTTCCAGCCCTCTGGGATCCGGCCCGCCTTGATCGCGGCCTTCTCGGCTTCGGTGTTGCGCTGCTTCGGGGCGGCCACGATGGTCGCGTCGACGATCTGCCCGCCCATCGCCAGGAAGCCGGCCGCCTGCAGTGCGGCATCGAAGCGGCGGAACAGCACGCTCCACCGCGCCGGCCCGCTTCAGCGCTTCGCGGAAGGTCCAGATCGTGTTGGCGTCCGGCACCGGGTCGGCCAGGCCAAGGCCGAGGAAGCGCATGAACGACAGCCGGTCCCTGATCAGATACTCGCAGCGCTCGTCCGACAGCGAGTGCATCGCCTGCAGCATCAGGACCTTGAACATGAGCACGTGATCGAAGGCAGGCCGGCCGCCCTTCGATCCGTCCGACCGCGGCACGGCTCGTTCCAGCTCCGGCCGGAACATCTCGAAATCCACCAGCCCGGCGATCCGCTCGAGGTCGTCGCCCTTGGCCGAGATCTCCCGCAGGCGTCCGTCGACATCAAAGAACCCCGGCTGCCGACCCATGCTCTGCGCCTCGAGTTGCCAACCCGAGTGAATCAGGAATGGGGCCAAACCGCGAGGTTCTTGGAGGTGTCCAGCTTGATACCGCGGCGGGGCCTGGAAGCGAAGACTTCGACCAACGAAATGCGGCGCGACATCTGGTCTAGGCTGTCAATGACATGGACGAGCAGCTTGTTCACATCGGTTGAGGCGGACGACAGCGAGATGCGGACCCAGCAGCCGTGATGGGATTGTCAGCAACGAACTCCTTTTCGAGCGCGCATATTGCGTCTGCAAGCCGCTGCCGAGCGTTCTCGGCATCTCGACTGTGCATACTGTAGAAAATCGTGCGGCTATCCTGCGTGTCGAACGGGAGCACAGTTCCCCCCTCGCGAAGGTCACGACTGGCTTCCGCACCCCGTGACGGATAGCCAATTCGTAATAGACGTTAGCGTTGCCTCCGGTCACGTCAGCGATCACTAGTGCACTGACTTAGACGGACGGTTCATGCAGGCTGTCGAGCTTGGCCAGGATCGAGGCGGCCGATGCCGTCCAGACGAAGGGCTTCGGCTCGGCATTGTGTTCGGCGAGGTAGCGGTTGATGGCGGCTTGCAGGTCGACGATCGAATGGAAACTGCCGCGGCGGATGCGCTGGCGGGTCAGTGCCGAGAAGAAGCCCTCGACCGCGTTCAGCCACGAGCCGGAGGTCGGCGTGAAATGGAACGTCCAGCGCGGATGCCGGGCGAGCCAGGCCCGCACCTTGGGGTGTTTGTGGGCGGCGTAGTTGTCGAGGACCGCGTGGATCAGCTTGCCGGCCGGGACGTCGCGCTCGACGGCGTTGAGGAAGCGGATGAACTCCTCGTGCCGGTGGCGCTGCATGCAGCGGCCGATCACCGTGCCTTCGAGCACGTTGAGGGCGGCGAACAGGGTCGTGGTGCCGTGGCGCTTGTAGTCGTGGGTCATGGTGCCGCAGCGGCCGGGCTTCAGCGGCAGGCCCGGCTGGGTGCGGTCGAGCGCCTGGATCTGGCTCTTCTCGTCGATCGACAGCACCACCGCGTGGCGGGCGGATCAATGTAGAGGCCGACGACGTCGTCGAGCTTGTCGGCGAACTGCGGGTCGCGCGAGCGCTTGAAGGTGCGGATCCGATGCGGCTGCAGCTCGTGGGCCGCCCAGATGCGCTGGACCGTGCGCAGCGAGATGCCGCAGCCTTGGCCATGGCGCGGCCGGTCCAGTGGGTCGACCTGGCGCGGCGGTCGCCGCAGGTCAGCGCCACCACGCGTGCCACCGTCTCGGCCGCGACCGGCGGCTTGCCGGGCTGGCGCGTCTTGTCGCGCAGCAGACCGTCCACGCCTTCCTCGGCGTAGCGCTGCTGCCAGCGCCAGACCATCGGTCGGCTGATGCCAATCCGCATGGCGATCTGCTGCACCGGGCCGCCGCCGACGGAGGCGAGAATGATCGGCGCCCGCTCCACGTGCTTGCGCTGCCGATTGCGATCCGCCGCGATCGCCTCCAACCGCCGTTTGTCTACCGTGCTGACGAGCACGCATACCGTCTGGGCCATCCTGGAAGACTTCGCATGCCGGCCCACCACTGTGAATCCACCGAATGCGTCAGTGCACTAGGTCAGCTTGCTCAATCCGTTGAATCACTTGAGCGGTGATTCGGCCGGGTTCGTTGATGTCGTCCGCGCGCTCGACCTTGTAGTGGTCCTTGACCGCGGAACACTGCTCTACGATGAACGCCCGGAAATCGTCTGCGTCCTGGCGAACCTCCGAGCCCAACGGGCCAATCGGGCTGACCAGAAAGAGTGTCTTGAGTGCCTGTTGGGTCATACTGTGGTGCGCGGCCGTGAATTGAATCCATAGTGCTCCCGCAACGAATCCAAGTTCCAGGGCCGAATCGTCCTACTCCGTGTGAGGTGAACGTGAGGTGCCACCGTGAGGTGAAACCCCTTGACCATCCCGCTCCTATGCTGCTGGGATCGCTCCGAAATCGCTGCGAACTCGGGGTGCTGGCGGAGAGGGTGGGATTCGAACCCACGGTACGCTTGAACGTACAACGGTTTTCGAGACCGCCCCGATCGACCGCTCCGGCACCTCTCCGCGGTCCAGCGGCTTATAGGCAGAGGCCCGGCCGGCCGCAATCAGGTTGACGGGGGCGGAGCCGCGGCCTATACGCCGGGCCCTCCGGCGGCCGGGGCAATGCCCTGCCGCCCCATTGCCATAAAAAGGGCGGTCCATGACGGCCGCCGACAGGAGACCCGACCATGTTCGCAGTGATCCGCACCGGCGGAAAGCAATACCGCGTCGTGCCGAACGACGTGCTCAAGGTGGAGAAGCTCGAGGCCGAGCCCGGCGCCACCGTCACCTTCACCGATGTCCTCGCCGTCGGCAGCGAAGCGGGCACGACGATCGGCGCTCCCGTGGTCGCCGGCGCCTCGGTCACCGCGACGGTGATCGCGCAGGATCGGCTCGACAAGATGATCATCTTCAAGAAGCGGCGGCGGCAGAACAGCCGGCGCAAGAACGGCCATCGCCAGCACGTGACCGTGCTGCGCGTCGCCGAGATCACGGCGGCTGAGCCGGAGGAGAGAGCGGATGGCACACAAGAAAGCCGGCGGCTCCTCGCGCAACGGACGCGATACCGAAGGCCGGCGCCTCGGGCTCAAGAAGTTCGGCGGCGAGAAGGTGATCGCCGGCAACATCATCATCCGCCAGCGCGGCACGCGCTGGAAGCCGGGCCGCAATGTCGGGCTCGGGCGCGACCACACGATCTTCGCGCTTGTCGACGGCCACGTCACCTACGAGCGCAAGGCCGAGGGCCGCGTGCATGTCTCGGTCACGCCGCTCGCCGCCAGCGGCCGAATAGGCGGCGTCCCGCCCGTGCGGCGGAAGGGGTCGGCGGCGCCGGCCCCTTTTTCGTTCGAGGTGCCCCGATGAAATTCCTCGACCAGGCAAAGATCTACCTGCGATCCGGCGATGGCGGCGACGGCGTCGTTGCGTTCCGGCGCGAGAAATACATCGAGTTCGGCGGCCCGGACGGCGGCAATGGCGGGCGCGGCGGCGACATCGTGTTCGAGGCCGCCGCCGACCTGAACACGCTCATCGACTTCCGCTACACGCAGCATTTCCGCGCGCCCAAGGGCGGCAACGGCGCGGGCAGCGACCGCACCGGCGCGGCGGCGAAGGATGTCGTCATCACCGTGCCCGTCGGCACCGAGATCCTCGATGCGGATCGCGACGACGCTGCTCGCCGATCTCGACGCGCGCGGGCAAGCGCGTCACGCTGCTGCGCGGCGGCGATGGCGGGTTCGGCAACGCGCATTTCAAGTCGAGCACCAACCGCGCGCCGCGCCGCGCCACCAAGGGCTTGCCGGGCGAGGAGCGCTGGGTCTGGCTGCGCCTCAAGCTGATCGCCGATGCGGGGCTCGTCGGTCTGCCGAACGCGGGCAAATCGACCTTCCTCGCCGCCGTCTCCGCCGCCCGGCCGAAGATCGCCGACTACCCGTTCACCACGCTGCATCCGCAGCTCGGCGTCGTGCGGCTCTCGGCGGCGGAGGAGTTCGTGCTCGCCGACATTCCCGGCCTGATCGAGGGCGCGCATGAAGGAGCCGGGCTCGGCGACCGCTTCCTCGGCCATGTCGAGCGCTGCGCCGTGCTGCTGCATCTGGTCGACGGCGCGGCGGGCGACGTGGTGCGGGCCTGGCGGACGGTGCGCGACGGAGCTCGCCGCCTATGGCGGCGGCCTCGCCGAGAAGCCGGAGATCATCGCCCTGAACAAGGCCGATGCGATGACGCCGCGCGAGGCCGCGGCGCGACGCGGCGCGCTGGTCCGCGCTTCCGGGCGGGAGGTGATGCTGGTCTCCGGCGCGACCGGCGCCGGGGTGCCGGCGCTGCTCCGCCGGCTCGGCGACACGATCCGCGAGGCACGTGCGGACGATGCGGCCCGGAGCCGGGTTGCGGAAGCGGGGTTTGCGGGCCGATAGTCCTCCGAACGGAGACAGCGGAGGCCCCGATGCGCGCACCCCTTCTCGCCGCCCTCGCCGCGGCGGCGGCGCTGCTCGGGTCCGCCCTCCTGCCCGCCACGGCGCAATCCACCCTGCGGATCGGGCTGCGCGAGGATGCCGACGCGCTCGACCCGACCACGGCGCGCACCTATGTCGGCCGCATCGTCTTCGCCGGGCTCTGCGACAAGCTGTTCGACATCGACGAGAAGCTCAACATCGTGCCGCAGCTCGCTACCGGCTATGACTGGGCGGATCCGAAGACGCTGATCATCCATCTGCGCCCGAACGTCGCCTTCCAGGACGGCGAGACGATGGATGCGGCCGCGGTGAAGGCGAGCCTCGAGCGCCACCTGACCATGCAGGGGAGCTTCCGCAAGAGCGAGATCAACGCCATGGACCATGTCGACGTGGTCGATCCGTCGACCGTGCGCATCGTGCTGAAGACGCCCTCCTCGCCCTTCCTCGCGCAGCTCACCGATCGCGCCGGCATGATCCTGGCGCCGAAGGCGGTCGCGAGCGAGGGCAAGGATTTCGCGCAGCATCCGGTCTGCGCCGGCCCGTTCCGCTTCGGCGAGCGCGTGGCGCAGGACCACATCACGCTCGAGCGCTTCCCGGATTACTGGGACCAAGGACGCATCCATTTCGACCGCGTGGTCTATCGCGTGCTGCCGGACGCCGCGGTGCGCAAGGCCAATCTCGAGGCCGGCAGCATCGATCTCTCCGAGCAGATCATCCCGTCCGACGTCGCGGAGATCAGCAAGGATCCGAAGCTCCGCATCGTGACCTCGGACAATCTCGGCTACCAGGGCATCACCATCAACGTCGCGAACGGCACGCGCGCGCAGACGCCGCTCGGGCAGGATCCGCGGGTGCGCAAGGCCTTCGAGCTCGCGATCGATCGCACCGCGCTGATCCAGGTCGTCTATAACGGCATGTACACGCCGACCGAGCAGGCGGTGCCGCCGGCGAGCCCGTTCTACGCCGCCTCGATCAAGCCGCCGCGCCGCGCGATCTCGACCGGGCGCAGGCGCTGCTCAAGGAGACCGGGCTCAAGCTGCCCGTGCCGGTCACCATGACGGTGCCGAACAATCCCGATCTCGCGCAGACGGCCGAGGTCATCCAGTCGATGGTGAAGGAGGCCGGGTTCGACCTGCACATCAACATGATGGAATTCGCCGCCTCGCTCGACGCCGAGGATCGCGGCGATTTCGAGGCCTACCTGATCGGCTGGTCCGGCCGCGTCGATCCCGACGGCAATACCTGGAGCTTCCTGCACACCGGCGGCGCGCAACAATGACGGGCACTACTCGAACGCGCCATGTCGACGACCTGCTCGACGCGGCGCGCGGCGTCACCGATGTCGCGCAGCGGCGCGATCTCTACACCCAGATGTGGCAGCAGGTCGTGCAGGACGACCCGATCATCTATCTCTGGATCCCGAAGAACATCGTCGGCATGACCGCGAAGCTGCAGGGCTTCCGCGCGGTGCCGGACGGCATGATCCGGCTGCAGGGACTGTCGATGGCGCAATAGGTCGCCGCGGATGCAGATCGTATCTCGGGCGGCGGATCGCGCAGATCATCCCGACGCTGTTCCTCGTCAGCATCCTCGTCTTCCTGCTGCAGCAGCTGATGCCGGGCGATCCGGCGCTCGTCATGGCCGGCGAGGAGCACGACCCC
The DNA here is from genome assembly GCA_963822815.1 of uncultured Alphaproteobacteria bacterium. Lineage (GTDB taxonomy): Bacteria > Pseudomonadota > Alphaproteobacteria > Acetobacterales > Acetobacteraceae > CAWGJC01. The sequence continues at coordinate 161,015 of CAWGJC010000003.1, read as the reverse complement.
GCGGTCATCGCGCAGATCCGCGCGCAGCTCTGGCTCGACCGGCCGCTGCCCATCCAATACCTCCACTGGCTCGGCAACGTGCTGCACGGCGATCTCGGGCAGAGCTGGCGCATCGGCCAGCCGGTGCTGACGCTGCTCGCGACAGAAGCTGCCGGTGACGCTGCAGCTCGCCTTCATGGGCTTCGTCATCGCGGTGCTGATCGGCGTGCCGGCGGGCGTGATCTCGGCGTGGCGAGCGCAATTCGGTGTGGGATTACCTCGTCAACCTGATCGGCCTCGGCGGATTGTCGGTGCCGCCCTTCTGGCTCGGCATCATGCTGATCCTGCTGGTCTCGGTGCATCTCGGCTGGCTGCCGCCCTCGGGCTACGTGCCGCTCGGCGAGAACTGGCAGCAATCGCTCGCGACCACGATCATGCCCGCCTTCGTGCTCGGCAGCGCGACCTCGGCCATCCTGATGCGCCACACGCGAAGCGCGATGCTGATCGCGCTGACCAGGACTATATCCGCACCGCGCGCGCCAAGGGCCTGCGCGAGCGGCGCGTGGTCGTGCTGCACGCGCTGCGCAACGCGCTGGTGCCGGTGGTGACGCTCGGCGCGCTCGAATTCGGCACGCTGCTCTCCGGCGCGGTGCTGACCGAGCAGATCTTCAGCATCCCGGGCTTCGGCAAGCTGATCGTGGATGCGGTGTTCAACCGCGACTACCCGGTGGTGCAGGGCGTCGTGCTGGTCACCGCCTTCCTGTTCGTGGCGCTCAACCTGATCGCCGACATGCTCTACGTGCTGATCAACCCGCGGCTGCGCACCGCATGAGCGCGGCCGCCCTTCCCGCCGCGCCGATCCCGCTGCCGCAGAGCCCGACTGCGCGCTCGCCGTCGCGGCGCTTCCTCAGCGCGCCGCGCCGCGGTGATCGGCCTCGCGATCATCGTCGCTGTTCGTGCTGACGGCGATCGCCGCGCCGCTTGTCACGCAATACGGCCCGGACGCGACGAGCTGGTCGCTGATCCGCAAAGCCGCCCTCCCTCGCGCATTGGATGGGCACCGACGAGAACGGGCGCGACGTGTTCTCCCGCGTCGTCTACGGCGCCCGCGCGTCGCCTGCTCGCCGGCGTGATCTCGGTGCTGATCGCGGCCGGCACCGGCGTGCCGCTCGGACTGCTCGCTGGGTTCGCCGGCGGGATCGCCGACGCGATCATCGGCCGGCTGGTGGACGCGATGCTCGCGGTGCCGTTCCTGATCCTCGCGATCGCGCTCGCGGCGTTCCTCGGCCCCTCGCTCACCAATGCGATGATCGCGATCGGCATCACCACCGCGCCGCGCTTCGTGCGCGTCGCCCGCGGCGCGACGCTCGATGCCGCGACCAACGAGTATGTCGAGGCGGCGCGCGCGCTCGGCAACCCGGCCTGGCGCGTCGCGGTCCGGCATGTCGCGCCCAACATCGTGCCGCCGGTGCTGGTGCAGGCGACGCTCGCGATCGCGCAGGCGATCCTCGCCGAAGCGAGCCTCTCCTTCCTCGGCCTCGGCCAGCAGCCGCCCGCGCCGTCCTGGGGCTCGATGCTGAACTCGGCGCAGCGCTTCCTCACCCAGGCGCCGTGGCTCGCGATCTTCCCGGGCGTCGCGATCGTGCTCTCCGTTCTCGCCTTCAACCTGGTGGGCGACGGCCTGCGCGACGCCGCCGATCCGCGTCGTTGATCGCGGCGGGAGCGGATCGTTCCGCACTGTGAAGCGCTTCATATCGGCCCGCGACGGCGCGGCCTAGGACTGCCCTTGCCGTCCGGCCAACGATAATCCCCCCTCCGCTCCCCGTCCGGAACCGGGGAGCGGAGCCTCCCCATCCGAGGCCGGCGGCGCCCCCATAACCCAGGAGAGCCGCATTGCTGACCATGGAAGTCGAGCCGGCAACGCGTGACCGCGTGGCGAGGGCGACATCCCTCAGGACGGCGATCGCCGAGCTGGACGCTCTCGTGCCGCCGCCACAGCAGGTCACCAACGGCGACGAGCAGCGCTACGCCGACAAGAGCGGCACCTACACCAAGGGCGTGCTGCAGACAGCGATCGGGATCGTCGATCCCGCCGCTTGGCAGAGCTTCGAGGCTGCGCTCGACAGCGGTCGGTTCGGGGATTTCGAGAAGATCGTGCTCGGCGGCCCGCGCACGCTGAACGGGCCGCAGGGCGGCATCTGCTTCGGTCTGGGCACGCTCGACTGGACGCAGTTCGCGGTGCCGCCCGCACCCGCGCTCGCCAGCGAGGACTATGCGGCGGAGCTCATCGAACTGTACTGGGCCTCGCTGCTGCGCGATGTCGCGTTTCCCGATTACGCCGGCAACGCGGTCGTTGCCGAGGCCGCGAACGAGCTTTCGGGTCTCGCGGCCTACGCCGGTCCGCACAACGCGGCGCATGCCGTCACCCCCGACCTGCTGTTCCGCGGCACCTTCCCCGGCGAGCAGGACGGTCCCTATCTCTCGCAGTTCCTGCTGCAATCGACCGCGCTGGGCTCGTTGCCGATCACCCAGCAATACGTCACCAACATGAAGGGCGTGAACTTCTTGCTGGATTCGACGGAATTCCTCGACGTGCAGAACGGCATCCCGACGGGCAAGTCGCTGACGCCCGTGGCGGGACCGCTCTACCTGCATGACGGGCGCGGCCTCGCCGCCTACGCGCATGACGACGTGCTGTACCAGGCCTATTTCACCGCCTATCTCGTGCTGAACACGCTCGGCGTGCCGCTCAACCTGGGCAACCCGTACACGCACTCGAAAACCCAGAACGGCTTCGCGACATTCGGCCAGCCCGACATCGCGGCAACGCTGACGGCCGTTGCCAACGAGGCGCTGAAGGCGGTCTGGTTCCAGAAATGGTGGGTGCATCTGCGCCATCGCCCGGAATCCGGCGGGGCCATCGCCTACCTGCAGAAGACCGGCCAGGGCAACACGATCGAAGGCCATGTCACCGACACGGTGCTGAACTCCAAGGCGCTGCAGGCGAGCTTCGCCGCCAACAATTCCTGGTTCCTCTCGCAGGCCTTCCCCGAGGGCTCGCCCACGCATCCGGCCTATCCGACCGGGCACGGCATGGTGGCGGGCGCCTGCATCACTGCGCTCAAATTCTTCTTCGAAGGCACCACCGAGCTGCCGGCGGCGAAGCTCCTCGTGCCCGCATCCGACGGCAAGAGCGTCACGGCCTACGTCCCGCCCGCCGGCGCCAAACCGCTGACCGTGAACGGCGAGCTCAACAAGCTCGCGAGCAACATCAGCTTCGGCCACGGCATCCACGCGGGCATCCACTGGCGGAGCGACACCAAGACCTCGATCGAGCTCGGCGAACGCGTCGCGCTCAGCTACCTCCGCAACCACGCCCGCACCTACAACGAGCCGTTCAGCATCTCGCTGACCAAGCTCGACGGCACCACCGCGACGATCTCGAACGCCTGAGACTTGATCGCAGGCTGGCCCCGGCGCTTCGGCGCGCCGGGGTCATTTTTCGGTCAACCGTGATCGTCCGCCACCGGATTGCGCAGCACGCCGATTCCGCTGATCTCCACCTCGACCGTGTCGCCCGGCTTCATCCAGAGCGGCGGCGTGCGATAGGCGCCGACGCCGCCGGTGGTGCCGGTGACGATCACGTCACCGGTCGCGAGATCGCTGAAGGTCGAGCAGTAGGCGATCAGCGCGGGGACATCGAAGACGAGGTCGGAGATCGGCGCGCGCTGCACCTCCTGCCCGTTGAGCCGCGTGATCAGCGTCTGCCCGGCGGGATCGGTGAGTTCGTCGGCGGTGACCATCCAGGGGCCGAACGCGCCGGTGCGGCGGAAATTCTTTCCGGGCGTGAACTGCACGGTGTGACGCTGCCAGTCGCGGATGCTGCCGTCGTTGTAGCAGGCATACCCCGCGACGTGCGCATGGGCGTCCGCGGCTGGGATGCGGCTGCCGGGCTTGCCGACGATGACCGCGAGCTCGCCCTCATAGTCGAATTTCTCCGATTCCCTCGGCCGCAGGAGCGGCTGCCCGGCGCCCACCTGGCTATTGGCGAAGCGGGTGAAGATCATCGGATGCGCCGGCTGCTCGCGCCCGGTCTCCTGCAGATGCGTCTTGTAGTTGACGCCCACACAGAAGATTTTCTCGGGGTTCGGGATGACCGGCAGCAGCTCGACCGCATCGAGCCGGTGGTCGGGCTTGTCGCGGGCCAGGACCCGCAGTTGGTCGAGGGCGGCGAGCGCGGTCCTGAGATCGGGCAGCTTCGCGCCGAGCTTGGCTCCGGCATCGATGATGCCGTCATCGGTGACGACGCCGTAGGAGGCTCTGCCCCCGGCGCGGAAGCTGACCAGTTTCATCGACGCTCCTTCTGCTTCGGCCGGGGCCCGGCTCGGGCCGCGGCGGCTTGCCGAGCGAGCTACGCATGCGGACGCCCGGCGTCAATCCGCGGCGGGCCTGCCTGGCTTGCGCTCGGGTGCAGGATGAATGTCGCTCGCCCTCCTTCGACGTGCTGCGCCGAGTTCGGCGGCAAGGCTGTTTCATCCGCTCCCGCGCAGGCCCGAGAGGGCAATCTCGAGCACGAGTTTCTTCAGGATGGCGGCGGCGAAGTCATCGTAATTGGTGACTGCGATGACGAACGCGCCCGGCCCGCCGATGACGTTCTCGCCGTACCAGCGGTCGAGACCGGGCTCGAGCGTCAGGATCGGCAGGCCGTTGATGGTCAGGCCGGCGGCCACCGCCGCATCGCGAGAACCGGCCGCCGGTCGGCCGCGATTGTTCGAGCCGTCGCCGGAGATGTCGATCACGCGACGGGACGACGCGAAGGGCGCGGTCGGAAACAGGCTGCGCGCGTAGTCGATCGCGCCGCTCAGCGAGGTGCCGCCGCCGAACAGCGCACGCGGGGTGGCGTCGATCGCATCGGCGAAGGCGATCGCGGAGCTCGCGTCGCCGATCCAGGTCCAGCCGACCACCTGCGCGTGCAGCGACGGCCCGGTCCATTGCACCATCGTCACCGCAATCGCCTGGTGAGACCCCGATCCGATCGCGCGCAGCACCTCGGGGCTGCGGAACGCCATCGCATAGCCGTGCTTCTGTAGCGCGAATTGCGTCGCGTCGACACTGCCCGACGCATCGACGGCGAGGACGAGGGCGAGATCGACCGGCACCTGCGCGGATGCCGGAAGCGGGCACAGCAGCGAGGCGAGGGCGATCACCGCGAAGGCAGCGCACCAGTTGCGCAATCGGCATCGGCCCGCCATGGCACTCCCGCGCTCCGGCCGCGCAGCATAGCAGGCCGGGAGCGCGGGCACCGTACCCGCGTGACCCGACGCCGCCGCCAGGATCAGGCTCGGCGAGGCCGGCCCTCGCGATCAGCGCCTGGCGCGCATGCGGCCGCCTTCCGGGTCGGCGGCGACGGACCAGATCAGCCCGCGCGCCTTCCGGTCGGAAAGACCGAACTTGCGCAGCCGCAGATAGGCGATCGCGCCGGTTTCGCTGTCCCTCGGCTCCTTGCGGACCGGCTCCAGAATCCGCTCGATGACGATCCATCGCGGCAGCCGCGACAGCAGCGAACTGGCCTGGCAGCCGACATCGCCGGCGGATCGCTCGATCTCTGTGTGCTCGGATGGAAGCGGCAATCCGGACCTCTCCGCGCCGAAAGTCCGACCACTCCGGCGGGGAGGAGAGGCCGGAACACTCCGCGGCAAGCCCCGCGGCTGAAACTACTGTAGTTCTTTTCGTGCCGAGATTTCAACCAGCACGTTCACCCCGGCGCCGAACGACTTGCGGTGACGCGTCCGGCGCCGCTGCGGCGTCATATGACTGGCGTCCCGTAGGGGAGGGGTTACTTCCGACCCAGGAACGTCAATTAGTGCCGACATTACTGGACATTCGGAGGCCAATGGGGGTAGCCAACAGGGGGTAGCAGTAGGGGTAGCATGGATGCGGGACACCAAGCACCTGACTCGGCGGGGTGGCGAGACCTGGTATGCGATCATGGCGGTTCCCCGGCCGCTGCGGGCGGCTGTTGGCCGGGCAAACCTGCGGCGTTCGCTGCAAACGACCGACATTCACGTTGCACGCGCGCGGCGCCACGCGGCACTGGCGGAGTTTCATGCCGTGCTGGACAAGGCTCGCGGGGCGCAGAAGCGCGACCGGCTGACTGATGCGGCGCTGTCCTACCGAACGTGGCTGGACGAGTTGAACCGGGGCGAGCCGAGCGCGATCGCGGCCGTGTCGAACATTCCGCGAGACGTGGACCCGGTGCGCTACGTGCGCGCGACCGTCGCCAACCTGGTGGACGAGGAAGCCGACGACATTGAAGCCGAGCATGGCGCCGCGACGGCGGCGCAGTTTGTAGGGATCGCCCGCGGCACCGCCACGCCGATCCTGCTGAACATGGAGGCGTGGCTTGCCGAGGGCGGCAAGAAGGGGCCGCTGAACGAGCGCACAAAGGCGCAGTATCGCGCCGACTTGCGCGCGCTCGCCGCATGGCTCGCGAAGCGCGGCATCGGCACCGTGGAGGCCGTGACCAAGGCGATCGCCGGGCAATGGATCACCGAGACCATCGTGAGCAAAGGCGTGCATTGGGCGACCGGCAACCGGCGCATTTCGGCGCCGGCGTCATATTGGCGATGGATGCAGAAGCGGGCGGGGATTGAAGGCGATCCCTGGCGCGGGCAGAGCTTGGCGAAGGGACCGGCGCGGAAGGGTGCGGACAAGAGCAAGCGCCCGTTCACCGACGCCGAGCTTGCGCGACTGCTGGCCGGGGATGCCACGCCCGAGCTGGCCGATGCGATGCGCGTCGCTGCGCTCTCCGGGATGCGGCTGGAAGAAATCTACCGGCTGAAGGTGGCAGACTGCGCCGGGGGATGGTTCAACGTGCGCGAGGCCAAGACGGCGGCGGGAGTGCGCCGCGTGCCCGTCCATCCGGATCTGGCCGCCATCGTGGACCGGCGCCGCGAGGGCAAGAAGCCCGAGGCCTTCCTGTTTCCCGAGGCCGGGCCGGCGAAGGTTGGGCGCGGGCGGAGCGCCGCCTTGTCCAAGCGGTTCGGGCGCTACCGCCAGGATTGCGGCGTGCATGAGCGAGCGGACGGCGCCCGTCACAGTCGGGTGGATTTTCATTCCTTCCGCCGTTGGTTCATCACCACCGCGCGCAACGCCGGTATCGAGCGCGCGACCGTGGCCGCGGTGGTCGGGCACACCGCGCAAGACGTGACCGATGGTGTCTATCGCGGCGACGTGGCGGAGGCGCTGCTGCGCGCCTGCGTCGAGGCGGTAAGGCTGCCCGCGCCCGTGTAGCGTGGCGCCCGGCGCCGCGCCCGGCCTGCCGCCCGGTCCCGAGGCCGCGCGACGCTCGCCCGCCGCGCCCCGGCGCGTTCCGATCCGCGGAACCGCCACGCGATGCCGGCCGATGATGGCCAGCACAACCATGACGTGAACAACCGTTGACAGCGTGAACCAAGATATGCGATATTTTATTACGGTAGCGAATAGCGCCGGTCTCCAAGCATGACAACCCAGCGGCCCCGGCGCCTTCGCGCTCTCGGGGCCGTTGTCGTTTCCGCAACCCCCGAGAACGGAGCCCCCGATGAACCTGCTCGGCATTGGCGAGGCCGCCGCCCTGTTGCGCGTCAGCACCAAGACGGTGCGCCGCATGGCTGCGGCCGGCAAAATCCCCGTGATCCGGCTCTCCGCCGGGACACATCGCTACGCCCGCAGCGACGTGGAGTCGCTTGTCGCGGCCTGCCGCCGCTGATCCTGCCGCCGGCTTGCGACCGAGCGATGTAGGCGCCGCGAGGCGCCTTTTTCATGTCTGGCGCCATCGCTGCCTGCCGCCGCTGAATCGAGATCGGGCCGCGCGCTTCATCCTTTCCCGCGCACCCGAATAGGAGTCGGCCGGTGGTCACGCCGGCCGGCTCCTCCCTTCAGAACTGACCCCGAGGAAGCCATGCACATCCACAATGCGGCACCGCCGCAGAGCGCGAGCCTGTATGATCTGGCCGCGCGCCACCGCTTGACTTTCGGCAGCGTCCGGGAGCTTGGCCGCCCCGCCTACCTGAACATCGTCCTGCCCGCGTTCCGCGGCTCCGGCGCCAAACCCGCCGTCCTCGTTCTGCGGCGCGGCGAACGCCTCGGCGAACCCGAGTTACGTGCGCTTGCCGATGCGGTCGCGAGTGGCGCCACGGGCATCGTGATGACGGACCGCCTGGACGACGCCTTCGCGGCGTTCGGGATCATCAACTCCGCGCGCGCCGGCTTGCTCGACGCGGAGGCCGCGTGATGAACGCGACCAAGATGCGCGGCTTCGATCAGGCCGTTGCCGTCCTGCGCTGCGTCGATGACGTGCCCGTGTTCCCGTGCGGAGCCGACAAGCGCCCGCTGATCGCCGGCGGCTTCAAGGCAGCCACGCGCGACCCGGCGATCATCACCGCCTGGACCGAGCAATTCCCCGACGCGCTGGCCGCGTTCCCGACCGGCGCGGCGAGCGGTATCGACGTGCTGGACATCGACGTGCGCGACGGCAAGCGCGGGCACGACTGGTGGTCCATCAACGCGGCCCGCCTCCCGCGCACGCGCATCGTGCGGACGCGGAGCGGCGGATTGCATGCCATGTTTCGTCACCGTGCCGGGATGCGCTGCTCCGCCGGCAAGATCGCCAGCGGAGTCGATATTCGTGCCGACGGCGGATACTGCTTGGCCTGGGAAGCGCATGGCTGCGCCGTGGTGCGGGACGCACCTGTTGCCGACTGGCCCGAGGACGTGGACGCGATCCTCGCGAGCGGCGCGAGCACCACGAAGGCCAGCGCATCCGACCGCGATCCGCGCGACCTGGCGCCGCCTTCGGTGGACGCGGTGGTCGCGCTGCTCGACCGGATGCCGAACCCGATGGAGACGACGCGGGACGAATACGTGGCCGTAATGCTGGCCGCCCGTGGCTGCATCCAGGGACTCGATGCCGCCGGCCTGCTGAACGATGATGACGAAGCGCGGATCGCCGAGGCCGCCGTGAATTGGGCGCTTCGCTGGGAAGCCTTCGACGGAACCGATGAAGCGGCGAAGTGGCACGACGATTTCAGCCACCGCGACGCGCCGCTCGCCGGCTGGAGCAACCTGCAACGCCATGCGGCGCGGCTGATCCCCGGCTACACGATGGAGCGGGCACAGGTCGATTTCGCGGAGCCGCTGCCGGAGAACGTGGTGGCTGCGGCGCTCGCGGGTTGTGCGAAGCGCGAGGCGCGCGAGGCCGCGATCAAGAAGCCGTCGATCCGCGCAACCCCTTTCCGGTGGACCGATCCGAAAGCGATCCAGCCGCGCGAATGGCTGTATGGCGGGCACTACGTCCGGCGCTACGTCACCGCGACCGTCGCGCCGGGCGGCGCGGGCAAGTCTTGCAAACGCACTGGTCGAAGCCCTCGACATGGTGACGGGCCGCGGGCTGCTGACCGAAAACGCGAGCGGCCGGAAGCTGCGGGTCTGGTATTGGAATGGGGAGGACCCGCGCGAGGAAATCGAGCGGCGCGTTGCTGCCATTGGGCTGCACTACGGGCTGAGTGCCGACGACATTGGCGACCGGCTCTATATGAACTCCGGGCGCAACTCGCCGATCATCATGGCGACCGACACGCGCGATGGGGCGGTGGTGGCGACGCCGCTCCGCGATGCGCTGATTGCCGAGATGCGCGCGCGCGGGATCGACGTGCTGATCCTGGACCCGTTCGTCACCACGCATGGTGTGCCCGAAAATGACAACGGCAAGATCAACGCGGTGGTCAAGGCGTTCGGCGAGATCGCCGAAGGCGCCAATGCCGCGGTGGAATTGGTCCACCACGTCCGCAAGGCCGGCAACGGCATGGGCGGGCAGGATCGCGGCGTTGACGACGCGCGCGGCGCCGGCGCGCTTGTCGCCGGTGCCCGCAGCGTGCGCGTGCTCAACCCGATGCAGGCCGAGGACGCGGCGAAGCTCGAAATCGCGGTGGGGAAACACTGGCGCTACTTCCGCCTGGACCGCGGCAAGGCGAACCTGAAACCCGCCACCACAGTCAGCCATTGGTCCCGCCTTGCGTCGGTCTGCCTGAACAACGGGCATGGCCACCTGGCCGCCGATGACGTTGGCGTGGTCGAACGCTGGCACCGCCCGAACCTCGCGGCGCTTGTCACCGAGGAACAGCTTGCCGAGCTGCGGGAGCGGATCGAGCGCGGCGAAGGCGACCGGCGCGACGTGCAGGCGAGGGCATGGATAGGCAAGCCCCTGGCCGCCATCCTGGGGCGGAACCCCGAAGATGGCGCCGACCGCAAGCACCTGTCCGCCGTCATCAAGGCGCTGATCGCCGCCGGTGTGCTGGTCGAGGAAGAAGGCTACGACGAGCGCCGCAAGCCGGTGGCGTTCGTCCGGGTAGGAGCCGGAATCGCCCCCGAAAAGGCTGCTCCACCCAAGGTGGAGCAAGGGTGGAGCAAGGTGGAGCAGGTAGAGCGTTCCGGCTGCCCCACCACCACCCCCCTATAGGGTGGAGGGTGGAGCGGAGCGCGGCGGGTAGGTCGAAAAGTAGGGTGGAGCAGATTGCCGCTCTGCATGGCGGTTCCGATGAGAAGGTGCCGGCCCGTGCCACCCGCCCGCTGCCCGTGGCTGAAGCGGAGAACGAGGGCGCCACTCCGCCGCCGCTCGCGATGAACCCGCCTGATGCCGAGCGGAAGGCTACCGCGCCCGTGGCGGAAGGCACCCCTACCGCCGCCCTCACGCCGGAACAGGAGACCGCCTGACCATGCCCGCCAACCATGCCGGCGCCGCCTACGCGCTCGCCATCCTGACCACCCTCGCCGGCCCCGAGTGCCGCGCCGTGCCCCTGTGGGTGTGGTGCGAGGACTTCATGGTCGATCCCCGGGCATCCCCCACCGCACGGGACGATGCGGGCCGCGAGCGTGCCTTCCGCGAGGCCGCACGCGCCCTGGAACAGCGCGGCCTTGTCGCGATCGCTGGCGACGTTGCCCGCATCCTTCCGTGGCGCTCGACGCCCGCGATGCTGCGCGCTGCCGAGGCGCGCGCGGCGCGACACCCCGACGCTGAGGCGACGCGCATCGCCGCCATCGTGACCGGCGAATCTGTCCCCTCATGGCGCAGCGCCGTGCGGGCAACCCGTAACCGCAAAGGAACCTGACCCGTGCCTATCCATGAAGGCGAAAGCCTCGCCGATTTCGACTTCACGCCTGCAGCGCGAAGCCGCGGCCCGTGAGAACCCGCTCCCCGACACGCGCGGCCTGACCGGCGCCGCGTATCAGCGTGCCGCGGGCGACCTGATCCGCGCGTGCGACGCAATGGCACGGCAGCGCCCGCCCATGCCCGAGGCGCTGCGGGGGAAGCACGTTTCGACCATGACGCATGACGAGCTGCGCGCCTTCGCCCGCAGCGTCGGACTGACCCCGACCGACGTGACCGCCCTGCGGAGGTATTGACATGGCCGGATCAGCCGAGCCCTTCCGGCCCGACGCCAGCGGCGCATCCGTCACGCTTGCCGCGACCACCACGCCCGCGTCCATCCCCCTGCCGACCGGTGCGCCGCTCGCGCCCGGCATGGCGGCCCGCGGTGGCGAAACGTTGCTCGCGATGAACGTCGGCACCGTGCCCGTTTTCGTCGCCGTGGACGGCGCCGCGAGCGCGAGCAGCGGATACCCGCTCCCGCCAAACTCGCGGACACTGCTGCAGATCGGCCCGCTCGCCCGCTCAATCTCCGCCGTGACTGCGAGCGGCACCGCATCGCTGGTGCTGACCCGTGGCGTCGGCGCCTTCGCCTAAACCGCAATCGAAAGGAATCCCGACATGACCAACAACGAACTCGCCGCGCTGCTCGACAAGCCCATCGCGGACCTCACGCATGATGAGTTGCAGGCCATGGACCACGGCGCGTTGAAGCGGCTTGCCGATGCTGCCCTGGACCGTGCGCGCAACGCCTCGCCGGACGCGCGCCGCTTTGCGGAACAGGTGCGCGCCGCGTGGGGAGGGCAGCTTGCCAAGGTGGCTGCCAGCACCGCGCTTGCCCTGGATGTCGTGCTGGAACGGCAGCGGGCGCATCGCGACACGTGCCGGGTCTACCTCGCGGCGATGCGCCACCTGGACGCGATCGCAGACGCCGGGAAGCGTGGCGTGCCGTTCTCGCACATGCCGGCCGGCACCGACTACATCCCCGAGATGGAACCGCGCCCGCTATCCGTTCCGGCCCAGCCTGCTTTCGATCTCCAGGCTTGGTGCGTGCGGCACGGAGATCGCTTACTCGATTCGCGATTTGTCCGCGCATCCACCGATGGCCACAACACCGTCAGTATCCGGGGCGACTGGTCCGATGAAGACCGGAAGGTGTTCCGTCAGCACGAGAAGGGGATCGCGGCGTGGATCGCGAAGGCGTTCGAGCCCGTGGCAGACGACGCCCTTGCAGTCACCCGCCTCATGTTTCCTGCCGCCCGCTCCGCCTGAAACCTCGCCCGTGACCCCGGCCGCCTCCGTGCGGCCGGGGATCGCCCGAGCACTCGATGGTCGGGACGCTCGCGCCGCCGCTGCCTGGATTGTGCCTGATGCCGGATATCTCCACCTTGGCGCCTTCGCGGCGCCGAGCCGACGCGGCTCTAGGCCGGTGCGGCGCTGCGGGAAGGTGGGGGTTGCACCGGCCCGGCGCCGCAGGCCGCTCTACGCGCGCCTCCGGGCCGTCTCGCCGTCTTGCGCTGCAAGCCCGCGAACCCCCGGCCCGGCTCCCCGGCCGGGCAACCATTAATCGTTCGGCGTCGAATGATCGCCCAGCCCGGAGCGGGCGGACGCGATCCCGCGAGCTACGCGCCCGTCCCCGCCATCTCCGCTTTGATGCGCTGGACGGTGCCGGTGCCGACGCCCATCTCTCGCGCCGTCCGCAGCACGCCCGCCCCGCCCTGCAAGCGCGCCCGGATGGCCGTCTCGACCGATGCGGCCACCCGAGGCCGGCCAAGCGCCTTGCCTGCCTTCCTGGCGCGCGCCAGCCCGGCCATGACACGCTCCCGGATCAGGCCACGCTCCAATTCGGCAAAGACGCTCGCCATTTGCAGCATGGCGCGCCCGTGCGGCGTGGTGGCGTCCATGCCCTCGCGATCCGCGTAGATCGCGACGCCCGCCCCGTCCAAGTCCGCCAGCGCACCGGCGACGGTTGCCGTGCTGCGCCCCAAGCGATCAATCGCCCATACCGCGAGCACGTCGAAGCGCCGCCGCGCCGCATCCTTCATGGCCGCATCGAAGCCCGGCCGTTTCTCACGACCCTTCGCGCCCGAGATGCCCTCGTCCACGTAGGTCTGGACAACCGTCCAGCCCCGGCGCTCTGCCACCGCGAGCAACGCGATGCGCTGGTTTTCCACGGTCTGCTGATCGGTGCTGACCCGGAGATACAGAGCGGCGCGAATGGGCTTCATCGTGGCGGTTCCTTGGCTTCGATCGGTGGCCGGACCCTACTCCAAGTGCATACAGGAAACAACTGATTCCTGTATCCCAATCGGTGCCTTCCTAAGCCATTGATGGGCAAAGCCGCGGGATCGCGCGTTTCGGCGAGGATTTCGGTATGGGCCGGCATCGCATGCCGCCCGAAGGATCGCGCGGCGAACCTCGCCCGTGGCGCCTCGCCCGAGCCCGGCAGCCACCCTGCCAGCGTCTCGCGACCAACCCCGACGCCGATACCCGGCCCGAGCCGATCCGATCGGCTGCAACGCTGCCGTCTGGTGAGCCCGAGCGCGGGAGTGCCGCCAACCCCGGCGAAGCCAAGGCGGCGAGGGATCGGGCGAGACGGAGCGGCGGCAGGATCGGCGCGCCGAACGGGAGGGCGCGACGGGCTGATCTACGGAGCGGCTGAGACCGGGAGCGGGTTGAGGCCGCGGGGTAGCGGAGGCCGGCCGATCCCGTCGAGTTGACCCCCCGGTATACCCTCGCGCGAGTGCGGCAGCGCGCGAACTCGGCCCCCACAACGCGAAATCGAAATCAAAGATCAATTCAAAAAGGCCGCCCCCTTCGGCGCTGCACCTTTCAAAAACAGCAGAAAAATAGCCTGTCCGAGCTTCTGTCGGCCCAATAGAAATCGTATCTGGACAAATCAACGCTTCATTGTTATAATTCTACCAATACTGCTCCTATACCGGCGACGCCACGATGCTGTTCGACACGAAGCAATGCCGCACCTGCGGCCTGACCAAAGCCCTGGACGACTTCCACCTGAATCGGAGAGCCGGCGATCTCCACTGCTCGGTTTGCAAGCCGTGCGCGATCGCCATCGCCGCGAGGTGGAACCGCGAGCACCCCGCCCGGCGGAAGGCCATCGGGCAACTCTCATATCTGCGCCACCGGGCCGAGATACGAGCCCGCGCCCGCTGGACCTACGCCAAGAAGCGGGACGACGCCCGCCGCGCCGCTGCCGAGGCTGCCAAGGCCGCCGCCTCGCCCGAGACCGCACCGGCCAAGCCATGGCGCCCGAGGAACCGCCGGCCCGCCAGCGCCCACGAGATGCCGCCGGTGGCCGCGTCCAAGGCGCCGGCCACCCCGAACCCGGAGCCCCGTCCGTGAGCCCCGCACCAGACCCGCGCCGCGCCCGGCTCGACCGGCTCAACTCCCTGGTCGAGAGCGCGATCGCCGAGGCGGTCCAGGATCAGCGGACGCTCGCCGAGGTTGAGGGCGCCTTGCGCCTCGCTGCCGCCCATCTCCGCCGCCTGGCCGCCCCCACGCGGCCGGGAAGCCTTGATGGCAGCCACAGAACAACCCGGCGCGGGGAAAGCAACCAACCCGCCGGACTCCGTTTCGCTCGCCTTTGATCTCCTGCAACGGATCGCGGACGATCAGTTGATGCGGAGCGAATACCCGGCCGCGGCCCGCCGTCATCTTCGCCGGCTGGCGAACATACACGCTCGCCAAACCGGATACGCTGCACTCCATCGCGAGATACATGACGCGCGCGGCGTTTAGATTGCCCTAGCGCCACACGCTACTTACCAGTAGCGTCAACCGCTGCTTGTGGCTGTCATCGCGGCCCGCCATATTGGCCGCCTCACAACTGGACACCTCCAAGAACCTCGCGGTTTGGCCCCATTCCTGATTCACTCGGGTTGGCAACTCGAGGCGCAGAGCATGGGTCAGCAGCCGGGCTTCTTTGATGTCGATGGACGCCTGCGTGAGTTGTCGGCGAAGGGCGACGACCTCGAGCGCATCGCCGGCCTGGTGGACTTCGAGATGTTTCGGCCGGAGCTGGAAGACGCCGTGCCGCGGTCGAACGGAGCCAAGGGTGGCCGTCCTGCCTTCGACCACGTGCTGATGTTCAAGGTCCTGCTGCTGCAGGCAATGCACACGCTGTCCGACGAACGCTGCGAGTATCTGATCCGCGATCGGCTGTCGTTCATGCGCTTCCTCGGCCTTGGCTTGGCCGATGCAGTGCCGGACGCCAACACGATCTGGAACTACCGCGAAGCCCTGAAGCGGGCCGGCGCGGTGGAGAGGCTGTTTCAACGCTTCGACACCGCACTGCGGGCGGCCGGCTACCTGGCGATGAGCGGGCAGATCGTGGACGCGACGATCGTGGCTGCACCCCGGCAGCGCAACACCGCAGCGGAGAAGGAAGCGATCAAGGCGGGACGCATCCCAGAGGGCTGGACGGAGAAGCCGGCGAAGCTGCGGCAGAAAGACCGCGACGCCCGCTGGACGGTGAAGTTCTCCAAAGCCAAGCCGCGTCAAGACGGCGTGCCCCAGGTGGATCTCGCGGTGCCGGCGTTTGGCTACAAAAGCCACATCTCGATCGACCGCCGGCACGGGTTGATCCGCCGGTGGACCACCAGCGATGCCGCGGCACATGACGGCGCTCGCCTGGTGGCGGTGCTGGACGGACAGAATACGGCGAGCGACGTCTGGGCCGACACGGCCTATCGCTCGGCAAAAAATGAGGCCTTGCTAGCCGACCATGGCATGGTGTCGCGCATCCATCGCAAGAAGCCCAAAGGCCGACAGATGGCGCGACGCACGCGCCGGGCGAACGCACGCAAATTGGCGATCCGTTCGGCCGTCGAGCACGTCTTTGCCCGTCAGAAGGGACCGATGGCGCTGGTCGTGCGCACCATCGGGATCGCCCGGGCGCGCACCTGAAGATCGGGCTGGCCAATCTTGCCTTCAATCTGAAACGATACCTCTGGCTCACCAGCCGAACGGCGCCTGCATAGCCTCCAACGCCGACGCCGGCGCGTTCCGCCCGCAGCCTGCCACCTCAAGCCCCGCGCAGCTCGACCGCGAGCCCCCCGCCAATCGTGCCAACGCCAACCGCCACGCTCAAATCAACCAGAAAAGCCGTAATTGGAGGTGTCCAACTCGCTGAGGCGTGGAACCATGCCATCCGTCCCCGATCGCGACTTCGTCGCCGGCCTTGCGGCGACCTGGCACGCGCAGAACGCCGATGGCTGGACCGATACCGAGCTTGACGCAGCCACGGCCCGGGCCGCCGTCACGTTCGGACGGATCGCCGACACCCCTGCCATGACCGTAGCTGAGGCCGCCGCCAAGCTGCGCGTCCACCTGCACCACCGCGGCGAGACCACCCCCTGCCCGGTGCTGCTTTCGGCCATTCGCGATCTCGACCCGCTGGCGGGGGTTCCGGGCTGATCCTGGCGGCACGCGCTCGACTGCGAGGCTCCCAATGACATTGTTCTCGAAGTTCAGTGAAGATGGACACCTCCAATTACGGCTTTTCTGGTTGATTTGAGCGTGGCGGTTGGCGTTGGCACGATTGGCGGGGGGCTCGCGGTCGAGCTGCGCGGGGCTTGAGGTGGCAGGCTGCGGGCGGAACGCGCCGCCGTCGGCGTTGGAGGCTATGCAGGCGCCGTTCGGCTGGTGAGCCAGAGGTATCGTTTCAGATTGAAGGCAAGATTGGCCAGCCCGATCTTCAGGTGCGCCCGGGCGATCCCGATGGTGCGCACGACCAGCGCCATCGGTCCCTTCTGACGGGCAAAGACGTGCTCGACGGCCGAACGGATCGCCGATTTGCGTGCGTTCGCCCGGCGCGTGCGTCGCGCCATCTGTCGGCCTTTGGGCTTCTTGCGATGGATGCGCGACACCATGCCATGGTCGGCTAGCAACGCCTCATTTTTTGCCGAGCGATAGGCCGTGTCGGCCCAGACGTCGCTCGCCGTATTCTGTCCGTCCAGCACCGCCACCAGGCGAGCGCCGTCATGTGCCGCGGCATCGCTGGTGGTCCACCGGCGGATCAACCCGTGCCGGCGGTCGATCGAGATGTGGCTTTTGTAGCCAAACGCCGGCACCGCGAGATCCACCTGGGGCACGCCGTCTTGACGCGGCTTGGCTTTGGAGAACTTCACCGTCCAGCGGGCGTCGCGGTCTTTCTGCCGCAGCTTCGCCGGCTTCTCCGTCCAGCCCTCTGGGATGCGTCCCGCCTTGATCGCTTCCTTCTCCGCTGCGGTGTTGCGCTGCCGGGGTGCAGCCACGATCGTCGCGTCCACGATCTGCCCGCTCATCGCCAGGTAGCCGGCCGCCCGCAGTGCGGTGTCGAAGCGTTGAAACAGCCTCTCCACCGCGCCGGCCCGCTTCAGGGCTTCGCGGTAGTTCCAGATCGTGTTGGCGTCCGGCACTGCATCGGCCAAGCCAAGGCCGAGGAAGCGCATGAACGACAGCCGATCGCGGATCAGATACTCGCAGCGTTCGTCGGACAGCGTGTGCATTGCCTGCAGCAGCAGGACCTTGAACATCAGCACGTGGTCGAAGGCAGGACGGCCACCCTTGGCTCCGTTCGACCGCGGCACGGCGTCTTCCAGCTCCGGCCGAAACATCTCGAAGTCCACCAGGCCGGCGATGCGCTCGAGGTCGTCGCCCTTCGCCGACAACTCACGCAGGCGTCCATCGACATCAAAGAAGCCCGGCTGCTGACCCATGCTCTGCGCCTCGAGTTGCCAACCCGAGTGAATCAGGAATGGGGCCAAACCGCGAGGTTCTTGGAGGTGTCCAGATGATCTACGGATCGAGTGTCGCCAACATTTGGATATGTTAGAGACGTGGTTGAGAGCCATCGTTCATCGTCAGTTCCAGAACAGATATGGGAGCGATTTAACGGAGGCCAAAGACGGCGCATCTAACTTTGTCGTAAAGAAGAAGGTGAGGGAGATCGTTTCTGAACGCCTTGAGACGCGACCTGGACGCTACTCTCGCGCTGTAGATGCTACCCTCCTCGATGATCTCGTGACTATAATCTGCAAGAGAGAAACTTACGATGCCTGCTTCGCCGAGCCGCTGCGCGGAGCCTTCCCGCAAGGCGCAGAGGAGGCAAGGGCTTTCTTAGCACTACTTTGGCAGAACAGGCGGAGGTGGCGTTTTGAGGATTCCGGCGCGGCTGTTTGCGTGATTTATAGGAGGTCGGTTTTCGGAGAGCCGACCATGGCGGCAGCAGAGCGAGATTGGACGACGGCGCTCGAGAAATGGCTGGAGCCTTTCCTCGATCGGCTGGGGCACGCCAAACGCCGTCGCATGTGCCCGCTCTATGTCGCAGGGCTGATCGGTCCCGGAGATCGCAAGAGCGTGCAGCCGATGGCCGCTCGGCTCGCGCCCGGTGAATACGACCGGCTGCACCATTTCGTCGCGTCAGACACCTGGGACACGGCTCCGCTCGAGGCCGAGTTGCTGGTGCAGGCCGATCGGCTGGTCGGTGGTGCCGATGCCGTGCTGGTCATCGATGACACAGCACTCCCCAAGAAGGGCGCCCATTCCGTGGGTGTCGCCCCACAATACGCCTCCGCGCTCGGCAAGAACGCGAATTGCCAGACGCTGGTCTCGCTGACATTGGCGCGTGGCGAGGTGCCGGTCACGGCCTCTCTCCGGTTGTTCCTGCCCGAGAGCTGGACGACCGATCCTGCGCGCATGAAGCGGGCGCACATACCGCTCGACCATCAGGCTTTTCGAAGCAAGACCGTCATCGCACTCGACGAGGTTGACCGACTGCGCGCGGCGGGCGTGCGATTTGGATGCGTGCTCGCCGATGCCGGGTATGGAATGAGCGCGCCCTTCCGCCAGGCGCTGAGCGAGAGGGGATTGCTCTGGGCGGTGGGGATCCCGCGGCATCAGAAACTGTATCCGGCGGATGTCGCGCTGGTCTTCCCGACGGCAGGACGCGGGCGGCCACGCCTGCGCCACATCCCCGACAGCGCGTCCGTCTCGGCGCAGAGCGTGCTCGCAGGCGCCGCATGGCGGTCGGTGACCTGGCGCCGAGGCACCAAGGGGCGCCTTTCGGCTCGCTTCGCTGCATTGCGTGTCCGCGTCGCTGACGGGCCAACCCAGCGCATCCGGGACATGGGCAACCAGCACATGCCAGGAGAGGAAGTGTGGCTGATCGGTGAGCACCGATCGAATGGCGAGAAGAAATTCTACCTTTCGAACCTACCCGCGGAAACGCCGCTCAAGCTTCTCGCCGCGACGGTCAAGGCGCGCTGGATATGCGAGCAGGCTCACCAGCAGATGAAAGAGGAACTCGGTCTCGACCACTTCGAGGGACGCTCCTGGATCGGGCTGCACCGACACGCACTGATGACGATGATCGCCTATGCGTTCCTGCAGTCTTGCCGTCTGAAGCAGGCAAGCGGGGGAAAAAGAATCCTCGGTCCACCGCCTCAGCCAACGCTGCCGGCCGTGCGGCAGGCCGTCATCGGCTACATCGCACCACTCCTCCAGGCACGATGTCCCCACTGCCGCAAGCGGCTTACCCAGACATTTCTGCCAAAGTAGTGTTAGAGCGGCTGATCACGCCGCGAAACCACCTATCACACAGCAACCCAATCTCGATACGCCAGGTAGAGCAAATTATCTGCTACACTAATGACGTGATCTCCTCACTGAAAGCATATTATATGACTCAAGGAGTGGATAGCCAGTATAACGCCCCTCGCATCCTACAACTTTGGGACTCCTTTGGACACCAGAGATTTGCCTTGTCCGAGCCTGTTTACGGAGTCACCTATGACTTCTCGACCGAAGAGGCTAGCTACTTACGGCCGGGAGACACGCTCGTGCTTGAAATTGAGGTGGACCCCAGCTTTTGGAATGAGGGGTTCACGGTGCGGTGGTCTCCCAGCACCGGACCACTGCGGGAGGGCCTCAGGATGACACGTTTTGTCCTTCAGGTCGAAAACCGCCACGTCGGACGGGAATTGGCGATCAACGTCCAAGTCATTTCGATGAAGGATTGGCATCGGTTTCAAGCGTTGGATGACGGTTGGAGAGCCATTTACCGAGTTCTACCCCCGATCTCGGCCTAGCGAGGTGAGGGCACCGGACGAAGGGGTGTTCCCGTGCTCAATACCGACGGCGGCTGTTCACCCGCCCCGGACGATCGAACCGGGGGCATCGCCCCCCCCGTCTCATCCACCGAGCGGGACATCCAAGCGGCTGGAGCGGGAGGCTGCGCCACCCGCCAAAAGGGTAGCAAAAGGGGGTATTGGAGGGGGTAGCAAACTCTCATTTTTTTCAATTATTTCAACGACTAATGGGCTCTGGCGTCCCGTAGGGGATTCGAACCCCTGTTGCCGCCGTGAGAGGGCGGTGTCCTGGGCCTCTAGACGAACGGGACGAAGGCCGGCCGCAGTTCTCTACGGCAGGCGCGAACCGGGAGTTCAAGCCGGTCACCGGGCGAGGCCGATGCGCTCCGTCGCGCGGCCGGTCGCGGGGTCGACCAGCACCACACGGTCCGGGCCGCCGCCCTGCAGCAGCAGCGCGAGCCCGTCGCGCACCGGCACCACGCTGCCGATCCGCGTGCCCGCGGGCTCGTCGAGCAGCACCGTGCCGCTCCCCGGAGGCAGCGGCGCGGGCGCGGAGGACGGCGCCGACCTGACGGCGGATGATGGTCGCGATCAGCACCGCGGTGGCCAGCACGATGAGCACGCCCATCACGATCACCGCGACCTTCAATCGCGCGCAGGTTGCCATCCAGCATCCCTCCGCCGCCATATTGGCGCTCCCCATCGCCCGCCTGCGCCGCCATCGCGACCCCATCTCCTGCATCATGCCCGACCACGCCAGCCCCGCCCGCGCCGATCGAGCTCATCGCCGATGCGCGGCCGATGGGGGAAGCGGGCCGACCGGTTCCTGGCGGACGCCATCGGCAGCGTGTCCCGCTCCCGCGTCAAGAGCCTGATCGTGGAAGGCCACGTCACCCGCAACGGCGCGATGCTCGTCGAGCCCGCCGAGCCCGTCCGCGCCGGGTGCGCGCTACGTGCTGCGCGATCGCCGCCGCCGACCCCGGCCACGCCGCTGCCGCAGGCGATCCCGTTCGCCATCCTGTACGAGGATGACGACCTGATCGTGCTCGACAAGCCGGCCGGGCCTCGTCGTGCATCCGGCGCCCGGCAACGAGGACGGCACGCTGGTCAACGCGCTGCTCGCCCATTGCGGCGACAGCCTGGCCGGGATCGGCGGCGAGCGGCGGCCCGGCATCGTGCACCGGCTCGACAAGGACACCTCGGGCGTCATGGTGGTGGCGAAGACCGAGCGCGGCATGCTGGCGCTCGTCCGCCGCCTTCGCCGCCCGCGACCTCGACCGCGCCTATCTGGCGCTCTGCTGGGGCCTGCCGGCGCCCGCTGCGGGAGAGATCGAGGGGGCGATCGGGCGCGATCCGCGCGACCGCAAGCGCATGGCGGTGGTCGCGCAGCGGCGGCAAGCCGGCGCTCACCCGCTACCGCACGCTGCGCGCCTGGGAGGCCGCGGTGGCGGCTGCTCGAATGCCGGCTCGCGACCGGGCGGACGCACCAGATCCGCGTCCATCTCGCCGAAATCGGGCCACCCGCTGGTCGGCGATCCGCTCTATCTCCGCCGCATCCCCGCCGTCGCCCGAGGCGCTCGCCGAGCCGCTCCGGCGCCTCCTGCTCGACTTCCCCCGCCAGGCGCTGCATGCGCGCCGGCTCGGCTTCCGCCATCCGCGCACCGGCGAGCCGCTCTCCTTCGAGACGCCGCCCCCGGCCGACCTCGCCGCCCTGCTCGCCGCCCTGGACGCCGACGCAGACAGCAGCAACACTGCGAAGAACTTCTTGACAGGACCAATTTGGTCCTCTATAAACGCGTCGGTCCGGAGGCGTGGGCATGCGCCGCCGGACCGGGCGTCCGGAGACGCCGTTGCCTGATGCGGGACGGTCTCCGGGACGTGATGCCCTTCCCCGATGCCCGCCCGACCATCGTCGAAACCGGCCGCCCCCTTCGCCGTAAATCCCGGGAAGAGATCGTGCCGCGTCAGACGAAAGGAGCCTCCCTTGGCTACTGCCGTCATGAACATCGCGCCCGGATCGATGCCGAGGGCAATCTCTCCCGCTACCTGCAGGAGATCCGCAAGTTTCCGATGCTCTCCCCCGAGGAGGAGCTGCGCCTGTCGCATGCCTGGCGCGACCACGAGGATATGGAGGCGGCACACAAGCTTGTCACCTCCCATCTGCGCCTCGTCGCCAAGATCGCCATGGGCTATCGCGGCTACGGCCTGCCGGTCGGCGAGCTCATCTCCGAGGGCAATGTCGGCATGATGCAGGCGGTGAAGCGCTTCGACCCCGATCGCGGCTTCCGCCTCGCCACCTACGCCATGTGGTGGATCCGCGCGGCGATCCAGGAATACATCCTGCACTCCTGGTCGCTGGTGAAGATGGGCACCACGGCGGCGCAGAAGAAGCTGTTCTTCAACCTGCGCCGGCTCAAGGGCCAGATGCAGGCGATCGACGAGGGCGACCTCAGCCCCGAGCAGGTGACCGAGGTCGCGACCAAGCTCGGCGTGCCCGAGGCAGACGTGATCAGCATGAACCGCCGCCTCGCCGCGCCCGACAACAGCCTGAACGCGCCGGTGCGCGCCGACAGCGAGGGCGAGTGGCAGGACTGGCTGGTCGATGAGAGCGAGAGCCAGGAGAGCGCGCTCGCCGAGCACGAGGAGCTCTCCGGCCGCAAGGCGCTGCTCGCCAACGCGCTCAAGACGCTGAACGAGCGCGAGACGCCACATCCTGATCGAGCGCCGCCTCAAGGAGAACCCGACCACGCTCGAGGAGCTGTCGCAGCAATACAACATCTCGCGCGAGCGGGTGCGCCAGATCGAGGTGCGCGCCTTCGAGAAGCTGCAGAAGGCGATGAAGGCCCAGGTGACCGAGCGCCGCCTCGCCTCGCGAGGAGCTCGGCTGCGGCGTAGGCCGCCGGACGCGCCTCGACTCAGCCCTCGAACGGGTCCCCATCAGGATCGTGTCGTCGCGTTCGGGGCTGGTGGAGAGCAGCGTCACCGGCGCCTCCACCAGCTCCTCGATGCGGCGGACATATTTGATCGCCTGGGCCGGCAGCTCGGCCCAGGAGCGGGCGCCGCGGGTCGAGCCGGACCAGCCCTCCATCGTCTCGTAGACCGGCTCGGCCGCGGCCTGCGCGCCGGGCGCGGCCGGCAGGTGGTGCGAGCGTCTCGCCGCCGATCTCGATAGCCGGTGCTGATCCGGAGCTCCGGCAGGCCGTCCAGCACGTCGAGCTTGGTCAGCGCGAGGCCCTGGATGCCGGCGACCTTCACCGCCTGGCGCACCAGCGCCGCGTCGAACCAGCCGCAGCGGCGGCGGCGGCCGGTGACGACGCCGAACTCCGCGCCGCGATCGCCGAGCAGCTGGCCGGTGGCGTCGATGCAGCTCGGTCGGGAACGGGCCGGAGCCGACGCGCGTGCAATAGGCCTTCGCGATGCCGAGCACGAAGCCGACATGCTGCGGGCCGATGCCCGGCGCCGGCGGCGGCGGTCGCGGCGACCGTGTTGCTGCTGGTCACGAACGGGTAGGTGCCGTGATCGACGTCGAGCATCACCGCCTGCGCGCCCTCGAACAGGATGCGCTCGCCCGGCGCGCCGCGCCTCGTCGAGCCGCTCCCAGACCGGCTCGGCATAGGGCAGGATGCGCGGCGCGAGCGCGGCGAGCTGCGCCATCAGCGCGCGACTTCTCGAACGTCTCGGCGCCGAGCCCCTGCAGCAGCGTGTTGTGGTGCAGCAGCAGCTCGTCGAGCTTGGCCGAGAGCGTGTCGGGCTCGGCGAGATCGGCGACGCGGATCGCGCGGCGCGCCACCTTGTCCTCATAGGCGGGGCCGATGCCGCGCCCGGTGGTGCCGATCTTGCGGTCGCCGCGGGCCGCCTCGCGGGCGCGGTCGAGCGCGCCGTGATAGGGCAGGATCAGCGTCGCGTTCTCGGCGATCCGCAGCGTGTCCGGCCCGACCGCGAGCCCCTGCGCCCGCACGCGGTCGATCTCGGCGAGCAGCGCCTCGGGATCGACCACCACGCCATTGCCGATGATGCCGAGCTTGCCGCGCACGAGCCCGCTCGGCAGCAGCGACAGCTTGTAGGTCTGGTTGCCGACCACCAGCGTGTGGCCGGCATTGTGGCCGCCCTGGAAGCGCACGACGATGTCGGCGCGGCTGGCGAGCCAGTCGACGACCTTGCCCTTGCCCTCGTCGCCCCATTGGGCGCCGATCACGGCCACGTTCGCCATGCGCTACTCCGAGCGGATCGAGCGGGAACGGCGCGGCCGTCGCCGCAGGATGTGGGTGCAGCCCAGCCGCGCGCGCCTCGGCCGCGGGATCCGGCGACCGGATCGAGCGCCGCGACGGTGGCGAGCCCGCTCGGCGCCGGATGCGCGCGGCGGCGGCCGGATCGGCTGCCCGCCGGCACGAAGACGCGCGGCCGCAGCGCGCCGGTCGGGCGCCGCGCGCAGCAGCGCGTCGGGGTAGAGGGTGAGGCCGGTCGCCGGCTCGCCGCCGCCGAGAGATAGCGCCCGCCGCGGCCGAGCTCCTCGTGCCGGCCGGCCGCATAGACCGATCACCGCGACGCCGGTGTGATAGCGGAAGCCGCGGAACTCCACCGGATCGACGGTCAGCGCGCAGCCCGGGCGCGCGCGCCTGGATCGCGGCGACGGTCGCGGCCAGCCGCTCGCGCGAGCGCGCGCGTCAGCGGCGGCAGGTCGAGCGCGCGCCAGCGCCTCGAGCGCCGGCCCGGCCGGACCGGCGGCGAGCAGCAGCTCGGTCAGCGTCCGCGGCGAGCCGCCCGCCATGCCGCGCCACCGAGGCCGCATCCTTGCGGTCGAGCGCGTGGACCAGCGCGCGCCGCGCCGGGCCGGTGAAGCCGGTCTCGTCGAGCAGGGTCTCGACCAGCGGCGGCAGGGTGAGATCGAAGCTCACCCGCGCGAGGCCGAGCGCCGCCAGCGCCTCGGCGCCGACCAGCACGATCTCCGCATCCGCCGCCGGGCTGTCGGTGCCGATCAGCTCGATGCCGGCCTGCGTCATCTGCCGGTCGGGCGCGAGCTGGCCGCCATGCACGCGCAGGCACTGGCCGGCATAGGAGAGCCGCAGCGGCCGCGGCGCGCCGGCCAGCCGCGTGCTCGGCGATGCGCGCGATCTGCGGCGTCATGTCGGCGCGCAGCCCCATCATCCGCCGCGTGTCGGGGTCCATCAGCCGGAAGGTCTGCTCGGCGAGATCGGCGCCGGAGCCCGCGAGCAGGCTGTCCTCGAACTCGAGCAGCGGCGGCTTGCACCCGCTCGTAGCCGTGCGCGGCGAAGGCGGCCATGAGCGCCTCGACCGCCGCGCGCCTCGGTCTCGGCGTCGGGCGGCAGCAGGTCGCGCAGGCCGGCGGGCAGCAGGGCCGGGTGGGGGGACGGATCGTCGATCATCGCGCTTTCCGGGGCGGCGGGTGCGCGTATCGCACCCGCGCCCGGTTGCCAAGCCTGCCGGCTCAGAACGCGAGCGTCGTCGCCTGCACGACCAGCGGCAGCGTGCGGACCATCGCCAGCACGTCCTCCGGCACCTGCTCGTCCACCGAGACCAGGCAGATCGCATCGCCGCCCTGCTCGGCGCGGCCGAGATGGAAGGTCGCGATGTTGATCCCCGCGCCCGCGAGCGTCGCGCCGAAGCGGCCGATGAAGCCCGGCTTGTCCTGGTTGGTGACGTACAGCATGTGGCGGCCGAAATCGGCCTCCACCTTGATGCCCTTGATCTCGACGAGGCGCGGCCGCGAGCCGGCGAACAGCGTGCCGGCGACCGCGCGCGTCTGCTTGTCGGTGGTGACGGTGATGCGCACCAGCGTCTGGTACTCGCTGTCGCGCTCGTGCACGGTCTCCGCGACCTCGATGCCGCGCTCGCGCGCGAGCACCGGCGCGTTGACCATGTTGACCCCCTCCATCACCGGCGCGAGCAGGCCGGCGAGCGCGATCGCGGTGAGCGGCTTGTGGTTGAGCGCGGCGGCGGCGCCCTCGTATTCGATCGTGACGCGCCGGATCACGCCGTCCTGCGCCTCGGTGAGCTGGCCGGCGAAGCCGCCGAGCAGGCGGCAGAGCTCCATGTAGGGGCGCAGCCGCGGCGCATCCTCGGCGGAGACCGACGGCATGTTGATCGCGTTGGTCGACCGCGCCGGTGAGCAGGAAATCGCTCATCTGCTCGGCGACCTGCAGCGCGACGTTCTCCTGCGCCTCCGCCGTCGCGGCGCCGAGATGCGGCGTGCAGACGACGTTCTCGAGCGCGAAGAGCGGGCTCTCCGTCGCGGGCTCGGTCTCGAACACGTCGAGCGCGGCGCCGGCGACATGGCCCGACTGTGATCGCCTCGGCGAGCGCCGCCTCGTCGAGCAGCCCGCCGCGGGCGCAGTTGATGATGCGCACGCCCGGCTTCAGTCTTCGCGAGCGCCTCGCGCGAGAGGATGTTGCGCGTCGCATCGGTGAGCGGCGTGTGCAGGGTGATGAAATCGGCGCGCGCGAACAGCTCGTCGAGCTCCACCTTCTCGACGCCGAGATCGACCGCGCGCTGCTCGGTCAGGAACGGATCGTAGGCGACCACCTTCATGTGCAGCCCCTGCGCGCGATCGGCGACGATCGAGCCGATATTGCCGCAGCCGATCAGGCCGAGCGTCTTGCGCCGAGAGCTCGACGCCCATGAAGCGGTTCTTCTCCCACTTGCCCGGCCTTGGTGGACGCGCTCGCCTCCGGCAATCTGGCGCGCCAGCGCGAACATCATGCGCGATCGCGTGCTCGGCGGTGGTGATGGTGTTGCCGTGCGGCGTGTTCATCACCACGACGCCGCGCGCGGTCGCGGATTTCACGTCGACGTTGTCGACGCCGATGCCGGCGCGGCCGACCACTTTCAGGTTCGTCGCGGCATCGAGCAGTTCGCGCGTCACCTTGGTCGCCGAGCGGATGGCGAGCCCGTCATAGCTCGCCGATGATGGCGCGCAGATCGGCGGGCGAGAGGCCGGGCTTCACGTCGACCTCGATGCCGCGCGCGCGGAAGATCTCGACCGCGGCGGGGGAGAGCTTGTCGCTGATCAGGACCTTGGGCATCGCGCGTCACTCCGCCGCCGCGGCGCTTGCGCCGGCGCGATCTGCCGCATAGGCCCAGTCGAGCCAGGGCAGCAGCGCCGCGATGTCGGCCGTCTCGACCGTCGCGCCGCCCCAGATGCGCAGGCCCGGCGGCGCGTCGCGATAGGCGCCGATGTCGTAGGCGACGCCCTCGCTTCTCGAGCAGGCGACGAGCTGCTTCGCCGCCTTCGCCTGCGCATCCGGCGTCGAGCGCGGTGAACCAGGGCGCGACGATCTTCAGGCAGATCGAGGTGGGCGAGCGCGTCGCCGGCGGTTTCGGCGAGGAAATCCACCCAGTCGGTGCGCGCGACCCAGGACGCGACCGCGGCGAGATTGGCCTCGCTGCGCGCGATCAGCGCCGGCAGGCCGCCGATGCTGCTCGGCCCAGCGCAGCCCGTCGAGCGCGTCCTCGACGCAGAGCATGCTCGGCGTGTTGATCGTCTCGCCCTTGAAGATGCCGTCGATCAGCTTGCCGCCTTTGGTCAGGCGGAAGATCTTCGGCAGCGGCCAGGCGGGCTTGTAGGTCTCGAGCCGCTCGCACCGCGCGCGGCGAGAGCGCCAGCATGCCGTGCGCCGCCTCGCCGCCCAGCACCTTCTGCCAGGACCAGGTGACGACATCGAGCTTGTCCCACGGCAGCGCCATCGCGAAGGCGGCCGAGGTCGCGTCGCAGATCACCAGGCCCTCGCGGTCGGCTGCGATCCAGTCGCCGTCGGGGATGCGCACGCCCGAGGTCGTGCCGTTCCAGGCGAGCACGAGGTCGCGCGCCGGATCGATCTGCGGCGAGATCGGGCAGCCGGCCGTAGGGCGCGGCCAGCACGCGCGCATCGGCGAGCTTGAGCTGCTTCACGACGTCGGTTGCCCAGCCCTCGGAGAAGCTCTCGAAGGCCAGCACGTCGACGCCGCGCGCGCCGAGCAGCGACCACAGCGCCATCTCGACCGCGCCGGTATCGGAGGCCGGCACGATGCCGAGCTTCCAGTCCGTCGGGCATGCCGAGCAGTGCGCGCGAGCGGTCGATCACCTCGGCGAGGCGCGCCTTCGGCGCGGCGGCGCGGTGGCTGCGGCCGAGCAGCGCGCCCGACAGCGCATCGAGCGTCCAGCCGGGACGCTTGGCGCAGGGGCCGGAGGAGAAATTGGGATTGGCCGGACGCATGTCCGGCGTTGCGGCGAGTGCCATGTCGGCTCTCCCTTTCAGAAGAGAAGCGCCCCGGTGGGGGGGCGTGGCCCGCCGCCGGCATCTAGCCGAAACGATCTCCGTCGACGTCCAGCCATGCGTCGCGACGGGATGCTTCTGCTATGTTCGGACGGCAACCCGGAGGATGCCGTCATGCGCCTGCCCTTCCTGCTCGCCGCCTGCGCTCGCCGAGCCTCTGGCCGCTCCCGCCGCCGTACGCGCGACGCCGACCCTGCTGCTGAGCGCCGCGGTCAATCCGGCGGCCAGCGGCGCGCCGGCGGGCTCCTGCCCGGTGCTGCTCCATCTGCGCAACACTGGAGCGCGCAGCCGGTGTCGATCATCGGCCGGCTCGAAGGCCGGCTCGGCGACAGCGGCTTCCCGAGCTACCGCACCTTCACCTTCGACAACGTGCCGCCCGGGCGAGCCGTGCGCGCCAACATCAATTTCGACGGCGATTGCAGTCATCCGCCACCCGCCGGGCAGTCGCGCGGCGAACTCACGCTGCGCGGCCTGCTGATGTGCCACGAGGGCCTGACGAGCTATCTCGACTGCCAGAAGCGATATCGGCGCCGAAGCAAGCGACGCCACCATGCCGGTCACCGTGAAGATAGACATCACCGACTGGGATCCGGGCGGTGTCGCTGGGGCCGCGCCGAAGAACGCGACAATCCTGCCGTTCACCGGGGCGCCGGCCCGCTGAGGCAGGCTTCCCGGTCGAAGCGGGACAGGTCCACCGTCACCGCGTGGTTGAGCGGCCCGTGGCCGCGCCGAAGCCCGGCGCCGCCGCGATCGCCGCCTGCACATAGGCCCGCGCGCGCCGCACCGCGGCGGTCGAGCGCGCATGCCCTGCGCGAGCCCCGCCGCGATGGCGCTGGCGAGCGTGCAGCCGGTGCCGTGCGTGTGCCGCGTCGCGATGCGCGGCTCTCGACGAAGCTCCTGCGTGCCGGCTCGGCGTCGCCAGCAGGTCGGTCACGGTGTCGCCCGGCAGTGCCCGCCCTTCAGCAGCACCGCCTGCGCGCCCGCGCCGCAGCAGCGCATCCGCGGCGCGGCGCATGTCCGCGCGGATCGGCGATCGCGAGGCCGGTCAGCGCCGTCGCCTCCGGCACGTTCGGCGTCAGCAGCGCCGCGAGCGGCAGCAGCCGGCCGAGCAGAATGCGTCGACCGCCTCCGCATCGAGCAGCGCGCTGCCGCCCTTGGCCGTCATCACCGGATCGACCACCAGCGGCAGGCGCGGGCGCGCGTCGAGCTCGGTCGCAGACCGCGATCACGGTGGCGGCATCGCCCAGCATGCCGGTCTTGATCGACGTCGGCGCCGAGATCGTCGAGCACCGCAGCGATCTGCAGGCGCACGAAATCGGGCGGCAGCGCCACCACGCCCTGCACGCCGTTGGTGTTCTGCGCCGTCACCGCGGTGATGGCGGTCGCCGCATAGGCGCCGAGCGCGGTGATCGTCTTGATGTCCGCCTGGATGCCGGCGCCGCCGCCCGAATCCGACCCGGCGATCACCAGCACCCGGCCCGCGCAGCGCGGTCACGCCGGATCAGGCAACCGGTTCGGTGCGCCGCCGCGGCGATCGCCTCGCAGAGCTCGCTCGACCGCCGCCGCGACCAGCGCCTCGTCCTCGCCCTCCGCCATCACCCGCATCACCGGCTCGGTGCCGCTCTCGCCGACCAGCAGCCGGCCCGATTGCGGCGAGCCGCGCCTCGATCGCGGCCTTCACCCGGTCGCACGCCGCGGATGCGTCGAGCGGCGAGCGGCCCGACGAAGCGCACGCTCCGCAGCATCTGCGGCAACGGCGTGAACACGCGGCAGACCTCGCTCGCCGGCTTGCCCTCCTCCACGATCACCGCCAGCACCTGCAGCGCCGCGACCAGCCCGTCCCCGGTGGTCGCGAAATCCGACAGGATCATGTGGCCGGACTGCTCGCCGCCCACATTGATCCCGTCCGCCCGCATCCGCTCCACCACGTAGCGGTCGCCGACCCGCGTCCGGTGCAGCGTGAGGCCGAGCCCGGCCAGGTGCCGCTCGAGGCCGAGATTGGACATCACCGTCGCCACCACGCCATCCCCGGCCAGCCGGCCCGCCCGGCTCCAGGAGCGCGCGATCAGCGCCAGGATCTGGTCGCCGTCGACCAGCGTGCCCATGCTCGTCGGCGAGCAGCAGCCGGTCCGCGTCGCCGTCGAGCGCGATGCCGAGATCGGCGCCGTGCTCCACCACCGCTCGGCAGAACGCCTCCGGCACGGTCGAGCCGCAGTCGCGATTGATGTTGAACCCGTCCGGCGCGACGCCCGATCGGGATGACGGTCGCGCCGAGCTCCCACAGCACCGTCGGCGCCACGCGATAGGCGGCGCCATGCGCGCAATCGACCACGATCCGCAGGCCGTCGAGCCGCAGCCCGCGCGGAAACGTCGCCTTCGCGCCCTCGATATAGCGCCCGCCCGCATCGACGATCCGCGAGGCGCGCCCGAGCCGGTCCGGCGGCGCCAGCCGCGACGCGAGGTCGGACGCCATCAGTCGCCTCGATCTCGAGCTCCACCTCGTCGGAGAGCTTGAACCCGTCCGGCCCGAACAGCTTGATGCCGTTATCCTCGAACGGGTTGTGCGAGGCCGAGATCATCACCCCGAGATCGGCGCGCAGGCTGCGCGTCAGCATCGCGATCGGCCGGCGTCGGCAGCGGGCCCCACCAGCATCACGTCCATGCCCGCGCCGATGAACCCCGCGACCAGCGCCGGCTCGATCATGTAGCCCGAGAGCCGCGTGTCCTTGCCGATGATCGCGCGATGGCGATGCTTGCCCCGCACGAAATGCAGCCCCGCCGCCTGGCCGAGCCGCAGCGCCGTCTCCGCCGTCATCGGGTCGGTGTTCGCGGTGCCGCGAATCCCGTCCGTGCCGAACAACCGCCGCTCAGCCATCAACCACGCCCCGTACCCAGTTGAGAGAAAGCAAGGCCAGGGGCTCTGCCCCTGGACCCCCGCCAAGGGCGAGCCCTTAGAACCCATTCGGGTTTTCTGGAAAGGGTGGGCCGAACGAGGTGTTTCAACCATCGTGTCGGCCCACCCTTTCCAGAAAACCCGGTTGGATTCCAAGGGCTTCGCCTTTGGCGGGGTCCAGGGGCAGAGCCCCTGGCCTTGCTTTCTCTCAGCCCGGCTGCGGCGCGGGCCCGAGGCCGGGGGCGGTCGGCGGGGGGGAGGAGACCGGGCGGCCGGTCTGCGGCACCGAGGCGCGGCGGTTTTCCGGCGCGGGCTCGTCCACCACCTTGCGGATCACCGGCTCGCCGCGCAGCACGGTGCGGATCTCGTCGCCCGAGAGCGTCTCGTGCTCCAGCAGGCCGCGCGCGAGGCGGTGCAGCTCCTCGATATTGTCGGTGAGGATGTGCTTCGCCCGCGCATAGGCGTGGTCGATGATGTCCTTGATCTCGGCGTCGATCTCGCGCGCGGTCGCCTC
This sequence comes from uncultured Alphaproteobacteria bacterium, assembly GCA_963822815.1. Classification (GTDB taxonomy): domain Bacteria; phylum Pseudomonadota; class Alphaproteobacteria; order Acetobacterales; family Acetobacteraceae; genus CAWGJC01. The sequence continues at coordinate 129,081 of CAWGJC010000003.1, read as the reverse complement.
GGAGACGTTCTTGTGCTGCGTCACCGAGTGGCCGAGGAACACTTCCTGGCCGTTATCGCCGTAGGCGATCATGCCGAGCTTGTCGCTCATGCCCCATTCGCTGACCATGCGGCGCGCCTGGTCGGTCGCCATCTTGATGTCGCCGGCGGCGCCGTTCGAGACCTTGTCGGCGCCGAAGATGATCTCCTCCGCCGCGCGGCCGCCCATCGCCATGGTGAGCTCGGCGAGCAGCTTCGACTTGCTCTTCGAGTAGCGGTCGCCCTCGGGCAGGCTCATCACCAGGCCGAGCGCGCGGCCGCGCGGGATGATGGTCGCCTTGTGGACCGGGTCGCATTCCGGCTCGTGCATGGCGCAGAGCGCGTGGCCGCCCTCGTGATAGGCGGTCATGCGCTTCTCGGCCTCGCTCATGACCAGCGAGCGGCGCTCGGCGCCCATCAGCACCTTGTCCTTGGCGTTCTCGAACTCCGCCATCGCCACCGTGCGCTTGCCGAGCCGCGCCGCGAGCAGCGCCGCCTCGTTGACGAGGTTGGCGAGATCGGCGCCCGAGAAGCCCGGCGTGCCGCGGGCGATCACCTTGGGATCGACGTCGGAGGCGAGCGGCACCTTGCGCATGTGCACGCGCAGGATCTTCTCGCGCCCGTTCACGTCGGGGTTCGGCACCACCACCTGGCGGTCGAAGCGGCCGGGGCGCAGCAGCGCGGGGTCGAGCACGTCGGGCCGGTTGGTGGCGGCGATCAGGATGACGCCCTCGTTCGAACTCGAACCCGTCCATCTCGACGAGCATCTGGTTCAGCGTCTGCTCGCGCTCGTCATTGCCGCCGCCGAGCCCGGCGCCGCGATGGCGGCCGACCGCGTCGATCTCGTCGATGAAGATGATGCAGGGCGCGTTCTTCTTGCCCTGCTCGAACATGTCGCGCACGCGCGACGCGCCGACGCCCACGAACATCTCGACGAAATCGGAGCCCGAGATGGTGAAGAACGGCACGTTCGCCTCGCCGGCGATGGCGCGGGCGAGCAGCGTCTTGCCGGTGCCGGGCGGGCCGACCAGCAGCACGCCCTTCGGGATCTTGCCGCCGAGGCGCTGGAATTTCTGCGGGTCCTTCAGGAACTCGACGATCTCCTGCAGCTCGCTCTTCGCCTCGTCGATGCCGGCCACGTCGTCGAAGGTCACGCGGCCCTGCTTCTCGGTCAGCATGCGCGCGCGCGACTTGCCGAAGCCCATGGCGCGGCCGCCGCCCGACTGCATCTGGCGCATGAAGAACACCCAGACGCCGATCAGCAGCAGCATCGGGAACCAGGAGAGCAGGTAATGGAGCAGCGGGTTGACGTCCGCCTCCTCGGGCTTCGCGATCACCCGCACGCCCTTGTCGGTCAGGCGCTGCACGAGCGAGGGGTCTTCCGGCGTGTAGGTCTGGAAGGTGCGGCCGTCGGTGAGCTGGCCGGAGACCGTGTGGCCCTGGATGACGACGTCGCGCACGCGGCCGCCATTCACCTCGCTGATGAAGTCGGAATAGGCCACCTGCGTCGCGGCGTGCTGGGAGGCGCCGGGCTGGAACAGGTTGAAGAGCACCACCAGCAGGAGCGCGATGATGACCCAGAGCGCGAGGTTGCGGCCGAAATTGCTCATACGATCCAGTCCCGGGGCCCTATGCGCGAGGCCCGATCAGCGTGCGGGGCCCAGGATGCACCGGGGCGCCGCCATTCAACAACATAGGGTGCTTCGCGCTGCTTAGCATCCCCGGCCTCAGCCTGTCTTGCGATAGCGCAAAACAGCGCGTCGGGCGCGACGAAGAAGCGGCGCGCGGCGGCCGGGCGCGGCCGGCGCGGAGACGAAGCAGGCGCCCTCGCAGGCCTCGATATGGGGGACGGCGAGCAGCGCGTTCCATCCCGCCGCAGCGCGGGCAGCGTCGGCGAGCACGGCGGCGGGCAGCGCGCTCGCGCGGCGGAAGCGGGCGGCATCCGCGCCGAGCGCGCCGACCATGGTGCCGGCCGGCAACGCCGCAGTCGAGCCGCAGGCGGAAGCGGCGGTCCCACACCGCGCCATCCGCGGCCGGGATCGGCGGCGCGATCGCCGCCTGCTCGCGCAGCACGAGCCAGCCCGGCCCGAGCCGCCCGGCCGGCATCAGCCGCGCCCCGCCGAGCGTCGCCGGCCGCGGCGCCGCGGCCAGCGCGCGCGACCGCGTGCCGCGAGCGGCGGATACGCCGCCGCCGGCGATCGCCTGCAGCAGCGCGGCCAGCGCGTCGGGCGGGATCGGCCCGGGCGAGAGCAGCGCGAACCCCTCCTCGTGGAACGCGACGCGCTCGGCCAGGATCGCCGCGATCTCCGCTCCGCGCGCCGCCCGCGCGGCGCCGGCCCGGCGCGCCGCCTCGGCGAGCGGCGCCGCGTCGCCTGCGATCGCGCGCCCGCAGGCGCGGGCGGAGGAAGCGCAGGTCGGCGATTGGTCGGATCCTCCGCCCAGTCGAGCCCGGCCGCCCGCAGCGTGGCGCGCAGCCGGCCGGGCGGCAATGCCGAGCAGCGGCCGCACCAGGCGGATCGCGCCGCGCTCCACGACCGCCGCCATGCCGGCCAGCCCCGCCGGCCCGCTGCCGCGCGCCCGCGCGCATCAGCCGCGTCTCCGCCTGGTCGCCGAGCTGATGGCCGAGCAGCAGGTGGACGAAGCCCTCCGCCCCGCAGGCCGCCTCGAGCGCGGCGTAGCGCGCGCGCACGCGCCCGCGCCGGCATGCCCGGGCCCGGCGCCGAGCCCGTCGCACGCGCAGGATGCGCGCGGGAATGCCCCGGGCGGCGAGCCGCGCGGCGGTCAGCGCCGCCTCCGCCGCCGAATCCGGCCGCAAGCCGTGATCGACGATGAAGGCGCGCGCGCTGCCCCAGCCGGCCGCGAGCAGGGCGAGCGCCATGCTGTCCCCGCCGCCCGACACCGCGACGCGCGACGCGCCGCGCCGGCCCCGAACGGCCCGAGCGCGCGCCATGCGCGCCGCGAATTCCGCCGCGGAGACCGCGCGCGGCTCCGGATCGGACCGAGCCGCGGTGCGGGTGCTACCTGCACCCGGCGCGGGCGCGCGCCGCCGTCGGCCGCGGTCTGTCACATCGGCGCGCATGTTCGGGAACTCGATGCCGCAGCTTGTCGAGCGCGCCGCAGGAGGCCTGGCGGTCGTTGAGCCCCATCAGCGAATTGGCGAGGCCGAGCAGGCTGTCCTGCGCCCGCACGCCCTTGCGGCGAGCGGTTGTAGGTGTCGTCGAAGGCGACCGCCGCGGCCTGGTAGTTGCGCTGCCCGAGCAGCGACTGGGCGAGCAGGAACTGCGCGTCATAGGCGCGCGGGCTGCGCGGGCTGCTCTGCAGCACCTCGCGCGCCGCCGCCTCGGCGGCGGGATAGTCGCGCCGCGCGAGCGCGGCGTTGCCCTCCTGCATCGCGAGCTCCGGCGGGCGGCGCGCCGTGGGCGGAGGCGCGGCGCGGCTGGCGCCGGCGCTCGGCGAGCGTGCCGAGCGGCGCCGCCGGCGGCGCCGGCGGCGGGCGGCGCGCCGGCGCCGCCGCGCCGCCGTTCTGCATCTGGAACTTGAGATCGCCGATCTGCTTGGCGAGATCGGCGCTCTGCTGCTGCACCGTGTTCTGCAGCTCGTCGACCCGCCCGCGCAGGTCGCGCACCTGGTCCTCGAGCCGCGACACCCGGTCGAGCAGCTGCGGCGGCGAGATCGCCGTTGGCCGCCGGCGGCGGGCGCGCCCTGGTAGCCCGGCTGCACGCCGCCCTGCTGCGCTGCGCGCGCGGCGAGATACTGCATCTGCTGCTGCAATTGCAGGATCTGGTTCTGCAGCGCGATCCCCTCGCGGCTCTTCCATCTGCGCGAAGGCCGGCGCCGACAGGCACAAGAGCAGCGCAGGCAGCGACGAGCAGTCTGCAGGGGCGCCATGCATGATCTCCGGCAGCGAATGGGCACGCCTCTATGACGCAGGCGGCACGGCATGAAAAAGCCGGCGGCCCGAAGGACCGCCGGCTGGGACGGACGCGACTCAACTCGCGAAAAGATGATCCCGCGCAACGCGTGATGACGTGCGGTCAGCGGACGGAGGTGATCGCGTTGCGGTTCTGCGCCCAGGCCTGCTCGTCGTCGCCCTGCGCGGTCGGCCGGTCCTTGCCGTAGCTGATCGTGGTGATCCGGGCCGACTGCACGCCGCGCGCCACCAGGTAGTCGCGGGCGGCATTGGCGCGGCGCTGGCCGAGGGCGAGGTTGTATTCCTCGGTGCCGCGATCGTCGCAATTGCCGGCGACCTGCACGCTCACCTGCGGATAGCGGCGCGAGCCAGGCGGACTGGCGATCGAGCGTCGAGCGCGCATCGCCGCTCAGGGACGAGCTGTTGAAGGCGTAGAAGACGCGGTCGCCGACATTGGCGACCAGATCCTCCTCGCTGCCCGGGGCCGGGCCCGGCGGTGCTGACCGCGGTGCCCGAGCCGGTCGCGGCGCCGGCACCGGCAGGGCGGCGTGTTGTTCGCGCAGGCGGCCAGCAGGCTTGCGGCGGCCAGGGCGCCCAGGAGCTTCATGTTCATGTCGTCATCGTCCCAGGCAGTTGGTGCGGAGGTTCATCGATCGCGGTAACCGTGCCTCGCGCTGCAGCCGGCGCATGCTTCGTGTGCGCCGGCGTCATTGCCGCGTACGATCCGGTCAGTCGCGTCGCGGCTCATTGCACGCCGCGAAACGATCGCGGTCAAGGGCGGCCGGTCGGTCGCGCCGGCGCCGACTTGACGCGCGTCAAGCGTTGAGCGGCGACCAGGCCGGGTCCGAGGCGGCGGTCGGGCGTCGCTGAGCGGCCGCTCGTGGAAGCCGGTGATGTCGATCGAGACGATGCCGGACGCCGGCGCCGCGCCCCTCGCGCCAGAAGGCGATGACGCGCCCGTTCGGGCAGAAGGTCGGCGCCTCCACCATCCAGCCCTCCGAGAGGATGCGCTCGCCCGAGCCGTCCGGCGCCATCACCCCGATGCTGAAGCTCGCCTCCTGGCTGCCGCCCATGCGGGTGAAGGCGATCAGGTCGCCGCGCGGCGACCACACCGGCGTCGCGTAGCGCGCGCCGGCGCCGAAGCTGATGCGCCGCGCCCCGCCGCCGCCCGCGCCCATGACATAGAGCTGCTGGTCGCCGCCGCGATCGGAGTTGAACACGATCTGCGAGCCGTCCGGGCTGTAGCAGGGGCTGACATCGATCGAGCCCGAGCTGGTCAGCCGCCGCATGCCGCCGCCGCCCAGCCCGACGGTGACGATGTCCGAGCCCTGCCCGTTCGCCACCGCCATGACGACGCTGCCGCCATCGGGGCTGAAGCGCGGGGCGAAGGTCATGCCGCCGAACTCGCCGAGCACGCGCTGCGCGCCGGAATTGAGGTCGAAGAGATACACGCGCGGCCGGTTGTTGGCGTAGCTCATGAAGGCGATCTGGTCGCGCACCGGGCTGAAGCGCGGCGTCAGCACCATCCAGGCTGCCGTCGGTCAGGAAGCGGTTGTTGGCGCTGTCCTGGTCCATGATGGCGAGGCGCTTGGTGCTGCCGGTCGCGCGGGCCGGTGTTCGACACATAGACGATGCGGGTGTCGAAATAGCCCTTCTCGCCGAGCAGGCGCTCATAGATCACGTCGGCGATGATATGGGCGATGCGCCGCCAGTTGGCGGCGGTGGTGGTGTAGGCCGTGCCCTGGATCTGCGTGCCGGGCAGCACGTCCCACAGCCGGAACTCCACCCGCACGTTCGACCCGCCGCCCTGCACGTCGCCGGTGACCAGCGCCTGCGCGCCGATCGCCTTCCAGTTCTGGAAATTCGGCACGCCGCCGGCATCGCCGTTCGCCGGCGCGATGAAGGCCTGCGGGCTGATCGGGCGGAACAGGCCGCAATTCTGCGAGGTCGTTGGTGATCACGCCGCGCATCTGCGTCGCCGAGCTCGCCGCCGAGGCTCGGGATCGCGATCGGGATCGGGTCGGTGCGGGCGTGGTTCACGTCGATCACGGCGCTCTGGCGCTCGCCGGCCGCGCCGCCGGCGCGGCGGCGGCGCGGGCTGCGCGTGCACGACGACCGGGCGCGGCGAGCATGCCGGCGGCGGCGCCGGCGAGCATGTCGCGGCGGCGGAGCGCAGCGCGGGAGCGGCGCTGATGGCGAAACTCTTGGTCATGCTTCAATCCTCCACGCGGGCTGTCTCGCTATAGCGGGCTGAAACGGAATGTGAAGCTGCTGCGGCTGCCCGAGCAGGTTCTGCGGCAGCGGCAGGTTGGCGCATTGCGGGCTGAGCACCGCGCGGACGGCGCGCTCGGCGAAGGCGCGGAACACCGGATCGCCCATGCGGCCCTGATCGTCGGGCGCGATCGTGGCCTGGCGCACCACGCCGTTGGCATCGGTCGTGACCTTCAGCATCACCCGCATCTGGTCCACGCCCTTGGCGCCGGGGTCATAGGTCCAGCAGCGCCGCACCTCGTCGCCGATCGCACCGCGCTGCGTCGGCGGTCAGCGCATTGGTCGCGTCCGCGGTCGGGACTGCCGCCGCCCGGCGCGCCGCCCTGGCGCGGATTGGGCCGGGCGCGCGGCGGCCTCGGTCTGGCGCAGCAGTGCCAGCGTCTTGTCGAGCGTATTCAGCGTCTCGTCGTGCTCTTCGGCGCCGGGTTCTTGGTCGGGTTGGGCTGCGCGGTCGGGCTCGGCGTCGCCGGCGCTCGGCACCGGCGGCGGCGGCACCGGCAGCGGCGGCACCGGCAGCGGCGGCGAGGGTTGCTGCGGCTGCGGCGGCGCCGGCGGCGGGCGGCGGCACGACGGACGGCTCCGGCGTCACCGCCGGCGGCGGCGGCGCGACCGTGGGCGGCGTCACCGTGGTCGGCGCGAGCGTGGGCGGCGGAGGCGGCGGCGGGGGTGGCGGCGGCGGCGGCGGCGGCGCCTCCGGCTGCGGCTTGGGCGGCGTCGGGCGTCGGCGGCGCCGGCACCGGCTGCGGCAGCGGCGCCGGCGCCGGGTGTCGGCGCCGGCTGGTCGGCCTTCTGCGTCGGGCTGCGGCGGGCCGGTGAAATCCATCTCCACCGCCGTCGCCTCCGGCGGCTCCGGCGGCGGCTCGCGCGGGATCACGATGATCAGCGCCAGCAGCACGAGCAGGTGCAGCGCGACGGAGACCGCCGCGCCGCGCTGCAATCGCGGGTTCATCGCGGTCAAGCCGGAACCCTCAGCCGTGGCCCGCCGTGCGGGGCTGCGCCGAGGGCGAGCGCGGGCGCCGGTGGCCGGCGGAGCGGCGCCCGGCGTTGCAGCCGGGTCGCGGCCTGACTGGCCTGCGCGGTCGGGCCCGCTCGGCTGCTCGGCGAGCAGCGCCACCTTGGTGAAGCCGCCCTGGGTGATGGTCGCCATCACCTGCATGATGCGGCCATAGGCGAGGTCCTTGTCGCCGCGCACGAAGATGCGGCGGTCGGCATTGTTCTGCGCGATCGCCTGCAGCTTGGTCACCAGATCGGGCAGATCGACCTGGCTGTCCTGCAGGAAGATGTCGCCCTTGCGCGTTCACCGAGACGGTGAGCGGCTGGGTGTCCTGGTTGAGCGGCGCGGCGGAGGCCTTCGGCAGGTCGACATTGACGCCCGAGGTCAGCAGCGGCGCCGTCACCATGAAGATGATGAGCAGCACCAGCATCACGTCGACCAGCGGCGTCACGTTGATCTCGGCGAGCGGCCGGTAGCGCCGCCGCGCCGCGGCCCGCCCGCCCGAGCTGCATCGCCACCGCTCAGGCCCTCTCTTCGGTCTGGCGCGAGAGGATGGCGCCGAACTCGGTGGCGAAGCTCTCGAGCCGGCCGGCGAAGCGCGCGAGGTCGGTGCTGATCGTGTTGTAGGCGAGCACCGCCGGGATCGCCGCGACCAGGCCGATCGCGGTCGCGAACAGCGCCTCGGCGATGCCCGGCGCGACCACGGCGAGATTGGTGTTGTGCATGGCGGCGATCGCCGAGAAGGAGTGCATGATGCCCCAGACCGTGCCGAACAGGCCGATGAAGGGCGCGGTCGAGCCGACCGAGGCGAGGAACACCATCCAGCGCTCCATGCGGTCCATCTCGCGCTGGATCGTCACCGTCATGGCGCGGTCGACGCGGTCGCGCATGGCGCTGCGGGCGACATCGGCGCCGGCGACGCGCGCGCTCCGCCGCCACTCCGCCATCGCCGCGCCGAACACCGCCGCGATCGGGTGCGCGGGCTTGGCGCCGTCGGCGTCGTAGAGCTCGTCCAGGCTGCCGCCGGACCAGAACCGGTCCTCGAACCCGTCGGCCGGCGCGGTTGGCGCGGCGCAGCGTCGAGACCTTCTCGAACACGATCGCCCACACCCAGATGCTGGCCAGGATCAGGACGAAGATCACCAGCTTCACGATGATGTCGGCCTGCAGGAACAGGCCCCAGAGCGAGAGATCGCTCCCCGCCGCCGCCAGATTGGCGGCATCAACCGTCCGGTCCACTCAGCTCGATCCCTTCTCGTTCGCTCGCTCGCATCGGCCCGCCGGCGAGAGCGCCGTGCCGCCAGCGTGGCGGGATGCGCGCCGGCCGCCCGTCGCGCTGCGCGGACGCAGGCCAGCTCGATCCGGAGCGCCACCAGATGCCGTCTCGCCCGCCCAGAAATCCTGGCGGATCGTCGCGGTGGCCGCCCCGAGCGCCACGCGACTCGGTGACGACCTCCAGCTCCTCGTCGATGCGCGCGGGGCGCAGATACTCCATCTCGATGCGCCGCACCATGAACATCAGCCCGTGTTCGCCGGCAAGCTCCGCATGCGGCGCGCCCGGCCTCGCGCATCGCCTCGGTGCGCGCGCGCTCGGCGAAGGCGAGATAGCGGGCGTGATAGACGACGCCGCCGGCATCGGTGTCCTCGTAATAGACGCGGCAGCGATAGCGGTGCATCGAGGGCGGCCGGCTCAGTCCTCGTCGGCGCAGCAGGTCGAGCTGCGCGACCGCGGCCTTGGGCGGGGTCAGGCCGAGATGGCGCCAGCCCGGCTCGCCCAGCATCCGGCCGCGGCTGGTGCGCAGGACCAGCCCCTCCTGGATCAGGAACGGCTCGATCACGTCTTCGAGCGTGTCGCGCGCCTCGGCCAGCGCGGCGGCCAGCGTCTCGACGCCCGACCGGCCCGCCGCCATGGTGCTCGGCGATGCGGCGCAGATAGCGCCGGTCCATCGCATCGAGCCCGAGCCGGTCCACCTCGAGCCGCAGCAGCGCCGCATCGGCGATCGCGCGGTCCACCGGGTGCTTGCCGGCGACCGCGGCGAAATCGCGCACCCGGCGCAGCAGCCGCCCGGCGACGCGCGGCGTGCCGCGCGAGCGCCGCGCGATCTCCGCCGCGCCCTCGCGCGTGAGGTCGAAGCCGAGCTTCTCCGCCCCGCGCGACGACGATCAGCTCGCAGCTCCGCCGGCGTGTAGAAGACGAGCCGCAGCGGGATGCCGAACCGGTCGCGCAGCGGCGTCGCCAGCAGCCCGGCGCGGGTGGTGGCGCCGACCAGGGTGAACGGCGCGAGATCGATCCGCACGCTGCGCGCCGCCGGCCCCTCGCCGATGATGAGGTCGAGCTGGAAATCCTCCATCGCCGGATAGAGCACTTCCTCGATCGCCGGCTGCAGGCGGTGGATCTCGTCGATGAACAGCACGTCGCGCGGCTGCAGATTGGTGAGGATGGCGGCGAGGTCGCCGGCGCGCTGGATCACCGGCCCGGAGGTCGCGCGGAACCCCACGCCGAGCTCGCGCGCCACGATCTGCGCCAAGGTCGTCTTCCCGAGGCCGGGCGGTCCGTGCAGCAGCACGTGGTCGAGCGCCTCGCCCCGGCCCCGCGCGGCCTGGATGAAGACCGAGAGGTTCTCACGGCTGGCTTGCTGGCCGATGAACTCGGCGAGAGTTTGCGGCCGCAGGCTCGCCTCCGCCGCGTCCTCCTCGGCGCGCGCGGGCGAGACCGGGCGCGGATCGTCGCTGCATCGCCGCTCATCTGTCGCGCAGCTCCTTCAGCCCTTCGCGGATCACCTGGTCGAGCGCCGGCGTCATCGCCGAGCCGCGCCACCACGCGCCCGATCGCCGCCTGCGCCTCGGGCCGGCGGTAGCCGAGATTGAGCAGCGCCGAGAGCGCGTCCTGCTCGACCCCGCCGGGCGGCGGCGGCACCGGGGCGAAGGCGCGCGCCGGTCGGCATCGCCCCCGCCTTCTCGCGCAGCTCGGTCAGCAGCCGCACCGCGAGCTTCGCGCCCGACGCCGGGCGCCCGGGTCAGGCTGCCGCGATCCCCGGCGGCGATCGCCGCGATCAGCTCCGCCGGCGACAGCGCGGAGAGGATCGCCGAGCGCCACCTTGGCGCCGACCCCCTGCACCGTGGTCAGCAGCCGGAACCACTCCCGCTCGGCGGCATCGGCGAAGCCGTAGAGCAGGATGGCGTCCTCGCGCACCACCGTCTCGACCAGCACCTGCGCCGACCGCCGGCGGATGCGGCAGGGCGGCGAGCGTGCGCGTCGAGGCCTGCACGAGATAGCCGACGCCGTTCACGTCGACGACGCAGCGCCCCTCCTCGATCGCCTCCAGCCGTCCGGTGAGCAAGCGCGATCATGGGAATCGCGCGATCATGCCCGGCGCCCGCTCCGCCCAGGCGCGCCGGCTGGCGCGGTGATGCGCGTGGCAGATCGCGACGGCCAGCGCATCCGCGGCATCGGCGCGCCGGATCACCGCGCCGGGCAGCAGGCGCCGCACCATCATCTGCACCTGCTCCTTGGCCGCCGCGCCGGTGCCCACCACCGCCTGCTTCACCGCCATGGCGCCATATTCCGTGACCGGGATGCCGGCGAGCGCCGGCGCCAGCAGCGCGACGCCGCGCGCATAGCCGAGCTTCAGCGTCGCGGTGCCGTTGCGGTTGACATAGGTCTCCTCGACCGCCGCCTCGTCCGGCCGCGTGCTCGGCGAACACGCATCTGCAGCCCGTCATGCAGCGCCTTCAGCCGCTCGGGCACGCTCGCGGCGCTGTCGGTCGCGATCACCCCGTCGGCGAGATGGCGCAGCCGGTTGCCGTCCACCTCGATCACGCCCCAGCCGGTGAAGCGCAGGCCGGGATCGATGCCGAGCAGGCGGATCGCGGTCTCATCCGCGCACTCAGGCGGAGAGGCGCTGCAGCACCGCGTCCGGGATGTCGAAATTCGCATAGACGTTCTGCACGTCGTCATTCTCCTCGAGCGCATCGACGAGCTTCAGCACGCCGGCGGCGCGCTCCTCGTCGAGCGTCACCGAGGTGCGTCGGCCGCCATTCGAGCCGCGCGCTCTCGGGCGGGCCGAAGCGCGCCTCGAGCGCGTCGCGCACCTGGAAGAAATCATCGACCGCGCAGGTGATCTCATGCCCCGTCCGAGTCGCTCTCGACATTGTCCGCGCCGGCCTCGATCGCCGCCTCCAGCACGTCGTCCGCGCTGCCGGCCGCGGCGGGATAGCGGATCACGCCGAGCCGGTTGAACAGGAAGGCGACCGAGTTCGTCTCGCCGAGCGCGCCGCCATGCTTCGAGAACGCCGAGCGCACGTCCGATGCGGTGCGGTTGCGGTTGTCGGTCAGCGCCTCGACGATGACGGCGACGCCGGCCGGACCGTAGCCCTCGTAGCGCACCTCGACGTAATCCTCGCCGCCGCCGGCGCCGGTCGCCTTCTTGATCGCGCGATCGACCGTGTCCTTCGGCATGTTGACCTCGCGCGCCGCCGAGATCGCGGCGCGCAGGCGCGGGTTGGAGCCGGGCTCGGGGATGCCGCTCCGCGCCGCCACCGTGATCTCGCGGATCACCTTGGCGAATTGCCGCGCCCGGCGCGCATCCTGCGCGCCCTTGCGGTGCATGATGTTCTTGAACTGCGAATGCCCTGCCATCGCCCAACCTCGATCCGTGCCCGGCGTTTTACCAGCCGGAACGCACGGAAACTCCGTTGCGGCCAGCCGTGCCAGCCGCCACCCGAGCGATGGGCTCGATGCGACGCGCGAGCCCGGTCCGGTCGTCGGTCTCGACGAACACGCCGGAGAGCGTCGCCTCGCCCTCCGCCGGATGCAGCCGCTCGCCCGGCAGCTTCTTCCAGAACCGCGTGCCGGCGATCGTCTTGTCCATGCCGATCACGCTGTCGTAGTCGCCGCACATGCCGAGATCGGTGACGTAGGCGGTGCCGCCTGGCAGCACCCGGTGGTCCGCCGTCGGCACATGGGTGTGGGTGCCGACGACCAGGCTCATCGCGCCATCGAAACTGTGCCCGTAGGCGAGCTTCTCGCTGGTCGCCTCGGCGTGGAAATCGGCGACGATCGCGTGCGCGGTCTGGCCGAGCCGGTAGCGGGCGAGCAGCTCGGCGGTGCCGCGGAACGGGCAGTCGAGCGGGTCCATGTAGAGCCGGCCCATCGCGTTCAGGACCAGCGCCTTGCGCCCGTTCGGCAGGTCGAGCAGCACCGAGCCCTGGCCCGGCGTGCCCGGCGGGTAGTTGAGCGGCCGGATCAGCCGCGGATGGTCGCTGATGTAGGAAAAGATCTCCTTCCGGTCCCAGGAATGGTTGCCGAGCGTGATCGCGTCGGCGCCGGCGGCGAACAGCGCCTCCGCCATCTCGGGCGCCAGGCCGAAGCCGTGGCTCGCATTCTCCCCGTTGACCAGCGCGAGATCGAGCCGCAGCCGCGCGCGCAAGCCCGGGCAGCGCCGCCGCCACGGTCTCGCGGCCGGTGCGGCCGACCACATCGCCGAGAAACAGGATCCGCATTCAGCGCTCGCAGGCGATGACGCCGCGCTCCGTCGCCACCGCGTCGAGCCGGATATCGGCGGGCCCGCCGGCACGCACGCGACCTCCTGCGCGGCGAAAGCGCAGCCGATCGCGACGCGGCCAGGGAGAGTCGGCCAGCGTCCGGTCGTAATACCCGCCGCCATAGCCGAGCCGCCGCCCCTGCCGGTCGAAGGCGAGCAGCGGCACCAGCAGCAGGTCCGGCGCGAGCACCGCCCCTTCCGGCCGCAACGTGCCGAACCGTTCCGCGATCATTGCTGCGCCGGGAGTCCATTCGTGAAAGATCAGGGGATTGCCGCGCGGCGGCGTGGCCGGCAGCACGATCCGGTGGCCGCGCGCGTGCAGGCGTTGCAGCAGGGGGCGGATGTCGATCTCGCCCGCGAGCGGCCAGAAGCCGGCGACGACCGCGCCGACGATGCGCCCCGAGGCGAGCAGGTGCTCGCCGAGCGCGGTCCCCAGCGCGGGATCGCAGCGCCGCGCGCCGACGCCGCGCCGCCTCGCGGGCAGCGCGCTTGGCCGCGGCGAGTTCGGGACAGCGCGGAGCCGCCATGGCCGTTGGCGTTCTCACCCTCCCAGAGCCTGCTGTGCAGGTGGGCGCCAGATACCGTGACCAGGGCCACGGCAGAGCCAGCTCCCGGGAGTGTGCTTACTGGCCCCGGGGATGATGTACCTGACGCACCGGGCAGCCCCGCCGCTCCTATGTAGTGCGTGATCGACCGAATCGGAACCGGCGAGGGCGTGAATCACGCGCTCAGACGTGCCTCGGCCAAGCCGGACGCTCGCCTGCCATCCACCTTCAGGTGTGCTCGAGCCGCGTGGCGATCGCCTCGGCGCGATCGGCCAGGCGCGCGAGCTTCTCGGAAAGCCCACGATTCGCCGGCGCCGGCTTGCCGCCCCCGCGGGCGCGTTCGAGATTGAGGTCGTGGAGCTCGTCCGCCATCAGCAGGGCCGCGAGGGCGAGCAGCCGCGCCTCCCCGCTCTGCTGGCCGAGCGCCTTGATGCTGTCCACCCGGCGATCGACCTCCTCGGCCATCGCCTGCAGATGCCCCTCCTGCCCGTCCTCGCAGCCGACGGTATAGGCATAGCCGTTGATCCGCACCGTCACCTGCGCCATCGCTTCCTCCTCATTCCTTGCCGAGCGCGCCGCGCAATTCGCCGATCAGCACATCGAGCCGGCCGGCGAGACCTTCGGTCATCCGCTGATGATCCGCCGTCGCCTCGGCGAGCTGGCGCTCGCGCTCCACCACCAGGTCGGCGAGTTCCTGCTCGCGATCGCCGGCGCCGTGATCCGGGCCGCCGGACACGTATTCGACCGAAGGCGGACGGGATGCTGCCTGGGCAATCCGTTCGAGCGCCGCCTCCAGCCGGGCGGCAGCGCTGCCCGCATCCGCCTGTTCAGCCATGCTCCGCCCCCTCGCAGATTGCTTGCACGTAAGACGCGCAGAAGCTTGAACGTCAAGCATGGATACCGCCCAAGCGGTCGTCGTTCATGGATTGCGCGAGGCGCGTGCGGCGCTCGCCCGCGGGCTGCCGGTGACGCTGCTCTCCGCGCCGGGCGCGGCGCTCCATGCCGGCTGCCTGTGGTGGCAGGGCGTGGTCGCGACGGCCTGCGCCGGCTACCCCGACCTTGCCGTCGCCGACATCCTCGACTGCGCCGACGCGCCCGGCCGCGCCCTCGAGGCGCTGCGCGCCGGCCTCCGCCTGCTGGTGCTCGAACCCTGCGCCGGCCGCGCCGATGTCGCCGAGGCGGCGGCGGAATGCGGCGCCACCCTGCTGCAGCGCCGTCCGCCGTCGCTCACGCTGGCCGAATGGCTTGGCGAGCAGCGGCCGATCCGCTAACCGCGCGCCACCATGGACGCCGCCGAACGCTGCCGCATATACCTGATCACGCCACCGTCCCTCGATCCCGCGACGTTTCCGGACCGGCTCGCCGCCGCGCTCGATGCCGGCGACGTCGCGGCGTTGCAGCTTCGCCTGAAGGATGTCCCGGACGACGCGATCCGCCGCGCCGCCGACGCGCTGCGCCCGGTCGCGCAATCCCGCGGCGTCGCCTTCCTGCTGAACGACCGGGCCGATCTCGTCCGCGAGACCGGCGCCGACGGCGTCCATGTCGGCCAGGAGGACACCCCGGCCCGCGCCGCCCGCGCCCTGATCGGTCCCGAGCTCACCGCTCGGGGTGAGCTGCAACGCGAGTCGCGACCTCGCCATGCAGGCCGGCGAGGATGGTGCCGATTACGTGGCCTTCGGCGCGTTCTTCCCATCCTCCACGAAGGCCGCGACGCACCACGCCGGGACCGATCTCCTGGAATGGTGGTCGGAGCTGATGGAGCTGCCCGCGGTGGCGATCGGCGGGATCACCGCCGGCAACTGCGCGGGACTGGTGCGGGCGGGGGCCGAGTTCCTCGCCGTGATCAGCGCGGTCTGGGATCACCCCGACGGGCCGGCCGCCGGCGTCCGCGCCCTGCTGGCCGCCATCGAGGCGGCCTGATCAGGTCCCGCCGCTGGTACCGCCGCGAGTGGGCCCTCCGAGCGCCGGGTTGAAATTCCCCCCGGGGCTCGGCCCCGGGCCGCCCTGATACTGCACGGGGCTGTTGCCGATCTCGCCGCTGAGCATCGCGCAGGCGGCAACCTGCGAGCTGGCGAGGAGCCCGGATGCGGCGAGAAGGCGGAAGGCAAGATGCGACCAGGACCGGGCCGCGGACCGTTGCACCATCAGCTTGCCCTCGCTGCCGACATCATGGCGGCAGCCATAGCACCTGATCGATCCGGCTGGCACCCGAGGCGATCATGGCCAGGCGGTCGAAGCCGAGGGCAATTCCCGACGCCGCCGGCATGCCGTGCGCGAGGGCGGCGAGAAAATCCTCGTCGAGCGGCCAATCGGGCCCGGAGATCGCGTGCCGCCGGGCGCGCTCGATGACGAATCGCGCGCGCTGCTCGGCGGCGTCGGTCAGCTCCTCGAAGGCGTTGGCGAGCTCGATCCCGCAGAGAAAGAGCTCGAACCGCAGTGCCGCGCGCGGGTCGGCCGGGTCGCGCCGCGCCAGCGCCGCCTGCGCCAGGGGCCAGTGGGTGAGGAAGGTCGGGCGGTCCCGCCCGAGATGCGGTTCGACCCGTTCGAGCAGCAGGCGAAAGAAGAGGTCCTCCCAGGTCTCGCCCGGCCGCAAGCCCGTCCCCGCCTGCGTGGCCAGCGCCGGCGCATCCCCTGCCGTCGCCAGCACGTCCGCGCCCGCATGCCGGGCGAACGCCTCCGCCACGGTGACGCGCTCGAAGCGCTCGAGGCGCGTCGCGATCCCGCGGCAGGTCACGACCGGCGGCAGCACGGCGCGCAGCAGCGCCTCCACCTCGTCCATCAGCGCGACCAGCGAGGTGCCGGGCCGGTACCACTCCAGCATGGTGAACTCCGGCGCGTGGAGATCGCCGCCCTCGCGATTCCGCCAGACCCGCGCGAGCTGGAAGATCGGCCCCGCGCCAGCGACCAGCAGCCGCTTCATCGCGAATTCCGGGCTGGTGTGCAGCCAGAGCGCCTCCCGTTTTCCGTCGGGCGCCTCGCGCGCCGTGGCGAAGGCGGCGAGATGCACCTCCTCCCCCGGCGCCCGCACCGCGCAGGGCGTCTCGACCTCGGTGTAGCAGCGGGCCCGGAAGAAGGCGCGCGTGGCCTCGGTCAGCAGCGCCCGGCGGCGCAGGAAGGGGCGCCGCGCGGCAAGGGCGTCCGGGTGCCAGGCGGGTTGCGGCATGCGGGGCCAGGTCCTATCTGCGGCGACCATGCCGGACGGCCTCACGCCTGCGAAGCCCCGCACCTTGCGCGATCCCGCCGCGCGCACCCTGCGTGACGCCGACGCGCTGGTCGCGGCGGGCCTGGTCGCGCCGGCCGCCCGCGACGCCGTCGCCGCCGTCGAGCGGCGCTACGCGGTCGCGATCCCCCCCACGCTGCGTGCGCTGATCGAGCGGCCGGACGATCCGATCGGGCGGCAATTCGTCCCCGATCCCGTCGAGCTCGTCACCGCGCCGCACGAGCGCGCCGATCCGATCGGTGACGACGCGCTCTCGCCGGTGAAGGGCATCGTCCACCGCTACCCCGACCGCGCGCTGCTGAAGCCGCTCCTCGCCTGCCCGGTCTATTGCCGCTTCTGCTTCCGCCGCGAGCATGTCGGCCCGGATGGCGGCCTGCTCTCCGCCGCCGAGCTCGACGCCGCCATCGGCTGGCTCGCCGAGCACCGGGCAATCCGCGAGGTGATCCTCACCGGCGGCGACCCGCTGATGCTGTCGCCCCGTCGTCTCGGCGCTCTGCTCGCACGCCTCGCCGCCATCCCGCATGTCGAGAGGCTGCGCATCCACAGCCGGATCCCGGTCGCCGACCCCGCGCACATCACCCTCGCCATGCTGCGGAGCCTCGACATCCCGACGCCGCTCTGGCTCGTCGTTCACGTGAACCACGCACGTGAACTGACGGCCAATGCGAGAGAATCGCTGTGCCAGATCCAGCGTCTCGGCATCCCGGTCCTCGGCCAGTCCGTCCTGCTCCGCGGGGTCAATGACAGTTCCGAAGCGCTCGAAGCCCTGTTTTGCGCCATGCTCGCCGCACGGGTGAAGCCCTACTACCTGCATCAGCTCGACCCCGCCCCCGGCACCGCGCGCTTCCACGTCCCGATCGAGGAGGGCCGGCGCCTGCTCGCCGCGTTGCGCGGCCGCATCACCGGCCTCGCCTGGCCGACCTACGTGCTCGACATCCCGGGCGGCCACGGCAAGGTGCCGATCGGCCCCACCTATCTGGACGGCGACGGCACCGTGCGCGACCCCGCCGGCCGGGTGCACGAACTTGCCGCTCCCGGCACTTGCGCGTAGAAGCCCGCGCAACTTCCATCAAGACGACCTTGGGACGAGCTGACAGAATGAAGCAGCAGGCGAACCTGATTCGCGCCGGACAGGTCCTCGAGCATGACGGGCGCCGCTGGACCGTGCTGAAGCAGCAGATCATCACCCCGGGCAAGGGCGGCGCCTTCATCCAGGTGGAGATGCGCGACCTGCGCAGCGGCAACAAGACCAACGAGCGCTGGCGCACCGCCGACACGGTCGAGCGGCTGATGACCGAGGAGAAGGACTACACCTACTCTTACACCGACGGGACCAACCTCGTCCTGATGGACCCCCAGACCTTCGAGCAGGCCATGGTGCCCGCTGGCCTGCTTGGCGATGCGGCGCCTTTCCTGCAGGACAACATGCCCGTCACCGTCGATCTCGTCGAAGGCGATCCCGTGGCCGTCCACCTGCCCGCCTCGGTCGTGCTCGAAGTGGTGGAGGCCGACCCCGTGGTGAAGGGGCAGACCGCCTCCTCCTCCTACAAGCCCGCGAAGCTCTCCAACGGAGTGAAGACCATGGTGCCGCCCTTCATCGAGGCCGGCGAGAAGATCGTCGTGCGCACCGAGGACGCGAGCTACCTGGAGCGGGCGAAGGGCTGAGCGCCCGCCATGGCGCTGCGTCTGTCGCCGCACATGACGGTGATGGCCAACGCGGCGCAAAAGGCCGCGCGCCGGCTGCTGCGCGATTTCAACGAGGTCGAGCAGCTCCAGGTGAGCGTGAAGGGCCCCGGCGATTTCGTGAGCCAGGCGGATTTCCGTGCCGAGGCGATCCTGCGCGAGGAACTCGCCAAGGCGCGGCCGGGCTACGCCTTCCTGATGGAGGAAGGCGGCGCCTCGGGCTCCGAGAACTGGACCTGGCGCTGGGTGGTCGATCCGCTCGACGGCACCACCAATTTTCTGCACGGGATGCCGCACTGGGCGATCAGCATCGGTCTCGAGCGGCGCCAGCCGGATGGGCGGGTGGAGACCGTCGCCGGGCTGATCTACAGCCCGGCCCCGGACGAGATGTTCTGGGCCGAGAAGGGCGCCGGGGCGTTCGTGAACGAGCGCCGGCTGCGCGTCTCCGCCCGGCGCGAGATCACGCAGGCCGTGTTCGCGACCGGCATTCCCTTCGCCAATGTCTCCCCCCAGCGCCGGCTCGCGTTCGCCCGCACGCTCGGCACGCTGATGCCCGTGGTCGCCGGCATCCGCCGCTTCGGTGCCGCGGCGCTCGACCTCGCCTGGGTCGCCGCCGGCCGGTTCGACGGCTACTGGGAGCTCGGCCTAAAGCCCTGGGACTGCGCTGCCGGCAACCTGATCGTGCGCGAGGCCGGCGGCTTCGTCACCGACCCGAGCGGCGACGAGCACCCGGTGAGCGACGTCGTCGCCGGCAATCCGCACCTGCACGCCCGGCTGCGCGAGGCCGTCGCGGACGGCGTCGCCGCCGCCGACGCAAGGGCGGTCGCCTGAGCCGCCAGCGCGCGTGCGCCCCCGTTTGCGCGGCCCCATTGGCGCCGATTGAGCGGCTTGGGCGCCTTCGCTAGTTTGCCACTGTAAATGCGTCTCGTCCCCGTCCTGCTGATCGCGTTCGCCCCGGCGCTCATCCACGTCGCGGCGGCGCAGGTGAGCGTCAACAACCAGGCGCTGGACTCGCTGGGCAACGGCGCGCCCGCGGCACCGAGCCGTCACGCGACGCCGACCCACCGCCCGCCGCCGCACCGCCCGCCGCCCCATCGCCCGCCCGCACATGCGGCAAAGCCCGCGCACACGCACGAGGCGGAGAAACCCGCCGAGCCGGGGAAGCCGCAAACGACGCCCGCGCCCGCGCACCCCTCGGCCACCGCGGTGCCGGCGGTTCCCCACATCCCACCGCCCGCGATTCCGGCGACCCCGCCGGCCCTCCCCGCCATCGCACCCCCGGTTGTGGAGCCCACCCATCCGGTGCCGCCGCCGCCACCGGTGCCCGTGGTCAATGCCGCGCCCGGCGCGGCCACGCCCATCACCGGCGGCGTGCGCATCACCTTCGGCACCACCGATGCCGATCTCAATCCCGCGACCCTCGCGGCGGTGCAGAACTTCGCCAAGCTCGTGAAGGATCAGCCGGTCGGGATCGACGTCATCGCGACCGCCACCGGCGCGCCCGAAGACCCCTCCACGCCGCGCCGGCTCTCGCTGTCCCGCGCCCTCGCGGTCCGCGCGGTGCTGATCAACGAGGGCATTCCGTCCACGCGCATCTATCCGCGCGCCCTCGGTCCCAATCCCGGCGACGGCCCGCCGGACCGCGTCGACCTCGTCGAGCACCACGTCACCGCTGCCCCCGACACGGAACCGAAGCCGTGACCCGCCCGACCATCTACCTGGTGCGGATGCTCGTATTCCTGATCGCGGTGCTGATCGTCGCCGCCGCGCTCTTCCACGCGCTGGTCAGCTTCTTCTCCAACAACCCCGTCCTCAACAGCCTGATCTTCCTGGTCCTCCTGCTGGGTGTCCTGTGGAACCTCCGCCAGGTCCTCCGCCTCTCGCCGGAAGTGAACTGGCTCGAGACGTTCCAGCAGTCGCGCACCCGCCTTGCCGGGCTGGCCGCGCCCAAGCTCCTCGCACCCATGGCTTCCATGCTCGCGACCCGCACCGGCCGCGGCCGCGACGGCCAGGAACGCTTCACCCTCTCCGCCCCGGCCATGCGCTCGCTGCTCGACAGCCTCGCCAGCCGACTCGACGAAAGCCGCGAGCTCTCGCGCTACATGACCGGGCTGCTGATCTTCCTCGGCCTGCTCGGCACGTTCTGGGGCCTGCTGCTCACCGTCGGCGCCGTCTCCGACGTGATCGCCGGCATGTCGGTGGGCTCGGGGGACATCAACGCGCTGTTCGAGCAGCTCAAATCCGGGCTCGCCCGCCCGCTGCACGGCATGGGCACCGCCTTCTCGTCCTCGATGTTCGGCCTCGCCGGCGCCCTCGTGCTCGGCTTCCTCGACCTCACCGCCGGCCAGGCGCAGAACCGCTTCTTCAACGAGCTCGAGGAATGGCTCGCCGGCATCACCCGCCTCTCCTCCGGCGTGCTCGGCGGCGAGGGCGAAGGCTCGGTGCCGGTCTACGTGCAGGCCCTGCTCGAGCAGACCGCGGAGAACATGGAAAACCTCCAATCCATCCTCGCCCGCGGCGAGGACGACCGCGCCCGCTCCAGCCAGGCGCTGCAAACCCTCACCGAACGCCTCACCACCCTCTCCGACACGATGCGCGCGAGCCAGCAGCTCATGCTCCGCATCGCCGAAACCCAGGCCCAGCTCGGCCCCGCCCTCACCCGCCTCGCCGAACGCAACAGCGACGACGGCAGCCGCAACCACCTGCGCAACATCGACTACCACCTGCAACGCCTCATCAGCGAAACCGAACAAGGCCGCACCCAAAGCACCGCCGAACTCCGCAACGACATCCGCCTCCTCACCCGCACCATCGCCGCCCTCGCCGAGGGCTCACCACCGTGATGGGGGGGCTTCGAGGAAGGCCGGGGGCTTCGCCCCCAAACCCCCACCAGGGGCGCTGCCCCTGGACCCTGCCAAAGGCAGAGCCTTTGGAATCCATTCCGTTTGCTGAAGAGGGGTGGGCCGACTCAGGCGAACCCACCACCTCGTTGGCCCACCCCTCTTCAGCAAACCAAGCGGGTTCTAAGGGCTCCGCCCTTAGCGGGGCTCCAGGGGGCAGCGCCCCCTGGTGGGGGTTCGGGGGCGAAGCCCCCGGCCTTTCTGGAGGCCCCCCGTCATGGCGTTGAGCGCACGGCGGAGGGGGGGCAATGGGCTGGATGCGTGGCCCGGGTATGTCGATGCGTTGTCGACGTTGCTCATGGTCACGATTTTCGTGCTGCTCGTCTTTGTTTTGGGGCAGGCGTTTCTGTCGGTCGCCTTGTCGGGCAAAGATCGGGCGCTTGATCGGCTGAACCGGCAGATGTCGGAACTGACCGACATGCTCTCGCTCGAGCGTGGGCGGACGCATGATCTGCAGCTTTCGGTGGCGCAGCTCACGCATGATCTGACGGCGGCGAATTCGGCGCGGAATGATCTGGCGTCGCAGTTGCGGGCCTTGCAGGCGACGACCGCGCAGGTGACGTCGGACCGCGATGCGTTGCGGGCCGAGCGCAACCGGCTGGCGGCGCAGCTATCCGATGCAGAGGCGCAGGCGCAGTCCGCGGCGGGGCGGGTTGCGGCGCTGCAATCGCAATTGGCGGAGGTGGCGGGGAAGGCCGACACCGCTGGGCAGCAGAATGCGACGCTCGGCTCGCAGCTCGCCGATGCGCAGCAGCAACTGGCGGCGGCGCAGGCACAGCTCGCGTCGATGAAGGCGCAGATGGCGGAGCTCGACAGGACCGTCACCGCCGACAAGGCGACGATCCAGGCGCGGCTGTCCGATCTCGCGTCGCTCTCCGATCAGGTGCGGGCACTGACGGCCTTGCGCGATGATCTCGAGAAGCAGGTGAAGGACGCGGCCGCGAAGGCGACCACCGACGAGCAGCAGCGCGCGGCAATGGCGGTGCAGCTCGCGGACGAGCAGAAATACTCGGACAGCGCGCGCGCGCAGATCGCGCTGCTCAACCACCAGATGGACGAGTTGCGCGCGCAGCTGCAGCAGGTGGCGGCGGCGCTGGACGTCTCGGAGAAGTCCGGTAAGGACAAGGACGTGCAGATCGCGGCGCTCGGGCAGCGGCTGAACGTCGCGCTCGCCTCCAAGGTGGAGGAGCTGCAGCGGTACCGGTCGGAGTTCTTCGGCAAGCTGCGCGAGGTGCTGGCGAACCGGCCGGGCATCCAGATCGTCGGCGACCGCTTCGTGTTCCAGAGCGAGGTGCTGTTCCCGGTCGGCGGCGCCGATTTGTCCCCGAGTGGCATCGATGAGATCAACAAGCTGGCGGACACGCTGAAGCAGATCGCGGCGCAGATCCCGGCGGATGTGAACTGGATCCTGCGCGTGGACGGGCATGCGGATCATCAGAAGGTGACGGGCGGGCAGTTCGCAGAGCAACTGGGAGCTGTCCTCGGCGCGCGCGATCACGGTGGTGAAGCTGCTGATCCAGGACGGCATTCCGCGCGAACCGGCTGGCGGCGACCGGATTCGCCGATTTCCAGCCGCTCGATCCGAACGACACGCCGGAAGCCTATGCGCGGAACCGTCGCATCGAACTGCGTCTGACGGATCGCTGATGCTGCGCACCGCGCGGCTCATCCTGCGCGAGCCCGCGACGACGATCTCGATGCGTTCGCCGCGATGAGCGCCGATCCCGAGGCGATGCGGCATTTCCCGGCCGTTCTCGACCGCGACGCGAGTGAGGCGCATCTCGCGCGGGTGCGCGCGCATTTCGCGGCGCACGGGTTCGGGCGCTGGGCGGTCGAGGTGCCGGACGTAGCGCGGTTCGTCGGCCTGGTCGGGCTGATGCACGTGACCTTCGAGGCGCCGTTCACACCGGCGGTGGAAGTCGGCTGGCGGATCGCGCGGCCGCATTGGCGGCGGGGCTACGCGCTGGAGGCGGCGCAGGCGGCGATTGCGGACGGGTTCGAGCGCCTGGGCCTCGACGAGATCGTCGCGTTCACCGTGCCGGCGAACGAAGCGTCGCAGGCGCTGATGCGCCGGCTCGGAATGGTCCGCGATCCAGCGGGCGATCTGGACCATCCGGGCCTGCCGGCCGGTCATCCGCTGCGTCCGCCACGTGCTCTACCGTCTGCGGCGAAAGAGGAGTGCGGCGGATGATCCTGGTCGGCCAGTACGACTCGCCCTATGTGCGGCGGGTCGCGATCTCGCTGCGGATGCTCGGCTTCGCCTACGAGCACGACACGCGCTCGGTGTTCGGCGATTTCGAGGCGATGCGCGCGATCAATCCGCTTGGCCGCATCCCGTCGCTCGTGCTCGATGGCGGGGAGATGCTGATCGACTCCGCGGCGATCCTCGATTGGCTCGACGAGACCGTCGGTCCGGATCGGGCGCTGATTCCGCCGGACGGGCGCGGCGCGCCGGGAGGCGCTGCGGCGGATCGCGCTGGCGACGGGCGCGATCGACAAGGCCGGCGCGGCGAATTACGAGCGCATGATCCGGCCCGCCGCGCTGCGCTGGCCGGACTGGATCGCCCGCTGCCTCGTGCAGGCGCGCGGCGCGATCGCGGCGCTCGCGGCGCTGGACTGGCAGGAGGGCCGAATCGGCCAGGCGGAGATCACCACCGCCTGCATGATCCGCTACATCGGGATGACGGATGCGGACCTGCTGCCGGCGGGACGCTATCCGGCGCTCGACGCGCTCGCCGCCCGCTGCGAGGCGCGGCCGGAATTCGCGGCCACGAATCCTGCCGCGTATTCCGTGCCGCGCGCGCATGACACGGAACGATCCGGCAAGCGACCACTAGCGTCACTCCTCGCCGAAATACTGCTCCTCGCTCGATCTCCTTGTTCGTGTAGTCCGGCATCAGCGCGGTCGCGATCAGCGTGATCACGCCGCAGACGAGGATGAACCAGGCGATCGTGTAGCCGGAGTGGGTCCGGCTGAACAGCCAGGCGGCGATCAGCGGCGCCGGCCCGCCGGCGATGATCGAGGCGAGCTGATAGCCGACCGAGGCGCCGCTGTAGCGCAGCCGCGGCGTGAAGCATTCGGCGATCAGCGCCGCCTGCGGGCCGTACATCATGTCGTGCGGAATCAGCGAGAGCACGATCGCGATGAAGATCAGCACCGGCGAGAGCGTGTTCAGCAGGCCGAAATAGATGAAGCCGTAGATCGCCGTCAGCACCGCGCCGAGCATGTAGATGCGCTTGCGCCCGAAGCGGTCGGAGAGATGGCCGGCATAGGGGATCGTGAAGAAGGAGACGACCGAGGCCGCGAGCACCGCGACGAGCAGCAGATCGCGCGAGACCTTGAGCGTGCCGGTGCCGTAGGCGAACACGAAGGCGGTGAAGATGTAGAACGGCGCCTGCTCGGCCATCCGGGCGAAGGCGCTCAGCAGGATCTCCTTCGGATGGCGGCGGATCACTTCCGCCATCGGCGCCCGCTCGACGCGCTTCTCGAGCACGAGCTTGCGGAACACCGGGGTCTCCAGGATGCCGAGCCGGATCCAGAGCCCGAGCGCGACCAGCACGATCGAGAGCAGGAACGGAATGCGCCAGCCCCAGTCGATGAAAGCGCTGCCCGACACCCCGCTGAACACCAGCACGGCGAGATTGGCGAGGAACAGGCCGGACGGCACGCCGAATTGCGGCCAGGAGGCGATGAAGCCGCGATGCTGCGTGGTGCGCGCCCATTCCATCGACAGCAGCACCGAGCCGCCCCATTCGCCGCCGACGCCGATGCCCTGGATGAACCGCAGGATGGTGAGCAGGATCGCGCCCCAGATGCCGATGCTCGCATAGGTCGGCACCAGCCCGACCAGGAAGGTCGCGATCCCCATCAGCAGCAGGGTTGCGATCAGGGTCGCCTTGCGGCCGATGCGGTCGCCGAAATGCCCGAAGATCGCGGCGCCGATCGGCCGTGCGATGAAGCCGACCGCATAGACCCCGAAGGCTTCGAGCGTGCCGACCAGCGGGTCGGAGTGCGGGAAGTAGAGCCGCGCGAAGACGAGGCCGGTGACGGTGCTGTAGAGGAAGAAGTCGTACCACTCGATCGTGGTGCCGATGGTGGCGGCGACCACCGCGCGCCTGAGCTGCGTGCGATGCTCGGCCTCGCTGAGCTCGATCATGGTTCCGGCGGTTGCCGACATGCTTGCCTCCCCAACCCGCGCTTATTGTTTCATTTCCCCCGACGCTATCACACCAACGGCCATTCTTCATGGTCGTTGGTGTGATAGCGCGGGTTGGTGGGCGGCGCGCGCGAAATCAACGGGATACCGCGCGCCGAGGCGATCTCTCGACGAGTCAGCATTGGGCGCGCTGGTATCAGACCGTGAGCCCGCCATCCACGACGAGCGTCTGGCCGGTGATCATCGTGGTGCCGAAGCCGAGGAAGACGATGGCCTCGGCGATGTCCTCGGGCGTCGAGCGGCGCCTGAGCAGCGCGCCGTCGATCGAGCTCCGGCGCTCGTCGTCGGTCCACTCGATCTGCCAGGTGCTGTCGACCGCGCCGGGCGCGACCGCGTTCACCCGCGCTTCCGGCGCGAGCGCGCGGGCGAAATTCCTCGTCAGGCTGATCAGCCCCGCCTTGGTCGCGCCATACGACCATGCTGCTGCCGAGCACGCTGATGCCGGCGATCGAGGCGGTGTTCACCACCGCGCCGCGCGCCTCCCGGAGCGCCGTCGCGGCGGCCTTGGTGCAGCGGAACGGGCCGATCAGGTTGACCTCCAGCAGCGTGTGCCAGAGCTCCTCGGTGATGCGGTCGAGCGCCTTGGCCGGAATCGTCTGCCGCCCGCCCGGAGTCCCGGCATTGTTGACCAGCAGGTCGAGCCGGCCGAGCCGGCCGATCGCCGCCTCCACCATCGCCTCGGCCTCGCCGGCGACGCCGACATTGCCCGGCGCCGCCACCACGCGATGCCCCGCCGCCTCGAGCCGCGCGACCGCCTCCTGCCCGCGCGGATCGTCGGGCAGGAAATTGATCGCCACCGTGGCGCCGCCCTGTGCAAGCATCGTCGCGGTCGCGAGTCCGATGCCGGAGGCGCCGCCGGTCACCAGCGCGGTGCGGCCCGCCAGCGCGTAGCGGCGCGCAGGCCGCCCCCCGATCGTGCATTCGTTTGGCTCATCATCTCCTCCGCGCGCCGGCAACGGTGGTCGCCCCGCTGGCATCGTCGTAGTTTCGTGCGAATCCAGCCCGAGGCCCGAGCATGGCGCCGTCTGCCGATCCCGTCCAATCACCCGGAGTGACACCCGACCCGTGAGCGCCCCGTCCCGCCCGCTCGTCTTTCTCGCCACCCCCTGCTTCGGCGGGCTGGTGACGCAGAACTACATGCTGTCGGTGATCCGGCTGATGCAGCATTCGGCGACCGCGGGATTCGACACCGCGCTCGCGCTGCTCGGGCACGATTCGCTGATCACGCGCAGCCGCAACACGCTGGTCGCGCAGTTCCTCGACAATCGGGCGGCGACGCATCTGATGTTCATCGACGCCGATATCGGCTTCGAGCCCGCGCAGATCGAGCGGATGCTCCGCTTCGACGAGGACGTGGTCGCCGGCATGTATCCGCTGAAGGTGATCGACTGGCATCCGACCGCGCTCGACCGCGTGCGCCAGGGCGAGCCGGTGCAGACCGCGCCGCTGCTCTATGTCGGCCGCCTCGCCGAGGGCGCGGAGGCCGAGCGGCGCGGCGCGCTTCGCGGCCGCAACCTATGCCGGCACCGGGTTCCTGCTGATCCGCCGCGCGGCGATCGAGCGGATGATCGCGGCCTATCCGGAGACGCGGTACGCGGCGGTCCAGACGCATCCGCTGCCGCCCAGCGCCGAGCGCCAACCAGTATGCGCTGTTCGACTGCATGATCGAGCCGGAGACGCGCACCTATCTGAGCGAGGACTACGCCTTCTGCCGGCGCTGGCGCGATCTCGGGGGAAGGATCTGGCTCGACACCGAGGGCGTGCTCACCCACACCGGCACGATCGACTTCACCGGCCATCCGCGGCTTCGCTTCCCCGCTTGAAAAAAGAGCGGCGCCCGGAGGCGCCGCCAAGTTTTCGGAGGAAACGGTCGGGATGCGGCTCCCCGATCGGGAGCGGCGAGATGCATCCTGCCCGAATCGCGCCGGGACACCTTGAGGAAGATCAAGCGGGCGGGCAAAAATCGGTCGCGGCGGCAATGAGGCACCCGATAGAAGCTCTCTCGGCAGCGGCCGGTATCGACCCAGTCCGGACGCTCATGGCAATTTCGCCACTCCCGAAACCAGCCCTTCATCAGCATCCGCCTTTCGACCCGCGCTGGCTGATAACAGTCGGTCCACGGCGCCGGGAGTGAGCACTGCACTTTGCAAGCCGCGATAGCGCCGTGCATATCGGTGCTGGCCTACTCGGTCATGGACATGTCCTGGGGAACTGGAGCCACACGGTGGGCCTAAAGAAGATCATCGAGGTGTCTATCTGGTGCCCATGGGCACGGCCAACGCCGTGCTACTCGATGCCGGATTTGAACTCGCACTGGTCGACGCGGGTTTCCCCGGCAAGGCACCAGCCGTTTTCGACGCAATCCGGCAGCTTGGACGCACCCCGCGCGACGTCCGGCACCTGATCTTCACGCACGGTCACCCCGACCACATCGGCAGCGCGGCCGCGATCGTCCGGAAAACCGAAGCGACCACCTACATGCACGCGATGGACGCCCCTTTCGCCAAAACTGGTGGCCCTTTCCGCCCCATGGACCCGGCCCCAGGCCCGTTGCCGAAGACCGTGTACCGCTTTGTCTGGCATCCGCAGCGGCGGATGGAACCGGTGCGGATCGATCGGCACATCGCTGGTCGCGAAACGCTGCCGATCGCCGGCGGACTGCAGGTTGTTCACACGCCCGGTCACTGCGCGGGTCAGGTCGCGTTTCTCTGCCAAGGCGAGCGACTGCTGATCGCGGGCGATATCGGCATGAACATTTTCGGCCTCGGCGATCCAGTGGGCTTTGAGGATGTCGAGGAGGGACGCCGCAGCCAGCGCAAGGTCGCCGCGCTCCGCTTCGACGCGGCCGTGTTCGGACATGGCCGGGCAATCCGCTCTGGCGCGTCGGAACGCTTCCGCAGCAAATGGGGGCAGCGCTGAGCGGGGGACACTGCATTCGCGGGGCAGGGCCCGGTTCATCCTGGCCGGCCATCGTCTGCAACGAGGCAGACATCAAGACGCCGGAGCAGCGCGGGGCGCGGGGCAGAGTTGTTCGCATGCATCATCGCAAGATCGGTGGCATCCGCAGCCACTGGCGACGGCAACCAGGTAAAGGTAGCTCGAGATGACCGGATCGATCATGGTGCTGGCGGCCGTCGGATCGTTCCTGGGAACGCACTTCGCGCTGTCGCACCCCCTGCGCCGACCGCTGGTCGGCGTCATGGGCGAGAACGCGTTCATCGGGCTCTACTCGGCCATTGCCTTTGCCACCCTCGGCGCCACCATCTGGGCGTATCGAGCGGCGCCGATCACGGTCCCGCTCTGGGATGTCGGAGACGGCCTCTGGGGGCTCGCGACGGTCGCGATGCTGCTTGCGTCCGTCCTGCTACTCGGATCGCTCGTCCGCAACCCGGCACTGCCCGGCGCCGGTGCGAGCGCAGCGGCGGCAAAGGCGCGCGGCGTCTATGCCGTGACCCGTCACCCCATGATGTGGGCATTCGCGATATGGGGAGCGTCTCACATCCTGATTTATCCGATCGCCAAGAACATCATCCTGTCGGGGGGCATCATCGTGCTTGCGCTGCTTGGCGCCGCTCTGCAGGACCGCAAGAAGGCTATGCTTGACCCACGGGGGTGGACGGCATGGGAAAGTCGCACGAGCTATCTGCCGTTCGTGGCGATTGCCCAGGGCCGAGCGACATTCGGCGGTTTCGGTGCCCATGCGCTTGGCGGTGGGGTTGTTGTGTGACTTCTCGCGACGTGGGCACACATCCCGCTCGCCGGGTGGCCGGCGGGGATCTGGCGCTGGTTGACGTGATTGGGCGTTTTCGAAACGACAGCGGATGCTAAGCAAACAGCGGCTTGTAGCGACTGGCTGAAATAGCCTCAACCCGATGAGCGCTGGGCGCCGATCCGTCGCTCGGTGCTGCCCCGCTGAACTGCCGCTTCATGGGGGCGGGTTGCCGAAGCCGACCGAGCACCAACCACCCACAGCCGTCACCCGGGATTTGGCTCATTTTACCCCAGACCACGCCACTCCACCGCAAAAGAAGCATACCACCCGGTGAGTGGCCTTGCCGGGCTTCTCCCAAGGCGGAAATCGTCTAGGCTGCCCAACCAGGGAGGGATGGAACGATGCGGTTCGGATTGCGACACGCGTTGGCGGCACTTGGCTTCATGCTGGCGGGCGGTGTGCTCCACGAATCCCCGGCTCGGGCGGGCGATCTCACGTTCTGGACCTGGCGGCAGGAGGATCGCGCCGCCTACACCGAGCTGTTCAACAACTTCACCAGGCAGCACCCGGACATCCACGTCCGGTTCGAGGCGTTCCCGAACGAGAACTACCAGACGATCCTCTCCACCGCGCTCGCCGGCGGCAAGGGCGGCGACGTGCTGCATGTCCGCGCCTATGGCGGGCTCGAGCAGCTCGCGCGGGCCGGCTACCTGGTAGCGCTCGACCCCGCGAAAGTGCCCGAGCTCGCGAACTTCTCCCCCGCGGCGCTCGCCGCCGAGAGCCTGCGCGCGGATCATCGCGTCTACGCGATCCCGTTCGCCATGCAGACGCTCGGCGTCTTCATCAATCCCGACATCCTCCGGCGCGCGGGCGTCGAGCCGCCGGAGACCTGGGACGCGTTCCTCGCCGCCTGCACCACGCTGAAGGCCAAGGGCATCATCCCGCTCGCGAACGGGCTTTCCTCGGCCTTCATGACCGAGGTGTTCGCCAACATCTTCATGAACCCGTTCCTCGGCCAGGGCTTCGTGCAGGACATCCTCGATGGCCATGCGACCTTCGCCGATCCGCGCTACGTCGCGGCACTCGGGCGTCTGCTGCAACTGCGCGACTGCATGCCGACCGGGTTCAGCGGCATCGACTACCCGACCATGCAGCAGCTCTTCATCAGCGGCCGCGCCGCGATGTTCGCCGGCGGCTCGTTCGAGATCGCCAATTTCCGCCACCAGAACCCGAAGCTCGCGATGGATTTCATCGCGCCGCCGGCGCCGAAGCCTGGCGATCCGCGCCCGGTCTCGGTCTATTACGACGGCGGCTACGCGGTGAACGCGAAATCCGCCGACCAGGCCGACGCGCTCACGCTGGTGCGGTGGATGGGCACCAAGGAGTTCGGCGACCGCTTCACCGCGCTGCTCGGCAACATCTCGCCGATCAAGGGCGTGACGGTGAACGACCCGCTGCTCGCCAAGGTCGCGAAGCTCGACGAGGTGTCGATGCCCTACATGATGCTCGTCTATTTCCGCTTCGAGAGCCCGACCGGCTCCGAACTGCTGCAGAACGGGGTGCAGCAGATGATGGCCGGGAAGATCACGCCCGCGCAACTCGGCGAGCAGGTCACGCAAGGCATCGCGCACTACTACGCGCCGTTCCAGAAGCATTGACCATCGCGCAACGGCACGCCGCCCGACGCCGGCGCGCCTGGATCGGCTTTCTGCTCCTGCCGGGAACGGCGGTGATGCTGCTGTTCGTCGTCGGCGCCGATGATCCCGGCGTTCCTCGACGCGTTCCGCGGCTTCAACGGCGCCGCGCCGGGACCGTTCGTGGGCTTCTCCAACTTCGCCGCGGTGCTGCTCGATCCCGCCTTCGCGCCGACCACCTACACCGCGCTGCTGCACAATGTCATCGTCTTCCTGGCGCTGATGGTGGTGCAGAACGGGCTCGCCTGTCTGATCGCGTTCTTCCTGCTGAAGGCGCTGCCCGGGCATCGCGTGCATCAGGTGATCGTGTTCCTGCCGGTCGTGCTATCGGCGGTGATCGTCGGCTTCCTCTGGAAGCTGTTCCTCAATCCGCTGTTCGGCCTGGTGAATGTCGGGCTGCAGACGATCGGGCTCGGGGCACTGGCGCAACCCTGGCTCGGCAATGCGGGAACGGCTTTGCCAAGCCTCATCCTGGTGAACGCCTGGCATTGGCTCGGCTTCCCGACGCTGATCTTCCTCGCCGGCATGCAGCGCATTCCGCGCGAGGTGATCGAGGCGGCGCGGCTCGACGGCGCCGGCGACGCGACGTTGCTCAAGCGCGTGATCTGGCCGCTGGTCGCGCCGGCCACCACCATCGTGTTCATCCTCACCTTCATCGGCTCGTTCAACTGGTTCGAGCTGCCCTATGTGATGGAGGGCGTCGATGGCGCGCCGGGCGGGGCGACGGACGTGCTCGGGCTCTATTTCTACCGCACCGCCTTCGGCAGCGCGACCTCGGGACTCGAGGATTTCGGCCGCGGCAGCGCGCTCGCGGTGCTGATGTTCGTGCTCATCGGCGCGGTCTCCGCCCTGGCGCTCCGCATCCTGCGCCGACGCGAGATCGAAGTGTGAGCGATCGCACACGGAATGGAGCGATCCAGGCCTTCCTGCTGCTGAACGCGGCCGTGATGCTCTACCCGCTTCTGGTGATGGTGCTCTCCGCCTTCAAGAGCAACGGCGAGATCTTCGCTTCGCCCTTTGCCCTGCCGGCGTCGTTCTCGATCGCGAATTTCACGACCGTCTGGACCGGCACGGCGTTTCCGCAATACCTGCTGAACTCCGCCATCATCACTGGCGGCGCGGTGGTCGCGATCCTGATCTGCGGCACGATGGCCGCCTACGCGATCGCACGTTACGCGTTCCGCGGCAGCGGCTTCATGCTGCTGTTTTTCCTGAGCGGGCTCATGGTGCCGCTGAAGCTCGCGATCATTCCGCTGTTCGTCGAGCTCGACCGGCTGCATCTGCTCGACACGCGCACCGGGCTCGTCTTCGTCTATACCGCGATGGGGTTGCCGTCTGCGGTGTTCATCCTGACCGGCTTCCTGCGCACGCTGCCGGGCGAGCTCGAGCAGGCGGCGCGGATCGACGGCGCGAGCGAGCTCAGGGTCATGACGCGCATCATGCTGCCGCTCGCCCGGCCCGCCATGGTGATCGCCGGGATCCAGAACGCGGTGCCGATCTGGAACGACTTCTTCTTCCCGCTGGTCTTCATCACCACCGATGCCCGCAAGACGCTGCCGCAGGGCCTCACCGTCTTCATGGGCGAGTACAACACCGACTGGGGCGTGCTGTTCGCGGGGCTGCTGCTCGCCTCGCTGCCGGTGACGCTGCTCTACATCGTGTTCTCGCGCCAGTTCATCGCCGGGTTGACCCAGGGCGCGGTCAAGTAGCGCCGTCAATGAGGTGGGCGAGATGGATCGTGTGCAGCGGGCCGCCATGTTCGGTGGCGGCCACCGCGCGCGTGGAGAGCGCGAAGCCCGCCGCCCGCGCCGCGGATTCGAATCTCGGGGCGGGATCCGCCGACCAGAGTGCAAGCAGCCCCGGGCGGCGCAGCGCGCGCCGGATCATCGCGAGCCCTTCGCTCCGCTGCGGCCAGGCATTGGCGGCGCGCACGCGGCCGTCCGGACCGTTGTCGATATCGAGCACCACCGCGTCGAAGCGCGCCTCGGACGCGCGAAGCACGCAAGCCACGTCCCCCTGGATGACCGATACCCGTTGATCGGCGAGCGGGTCGCCGGCGAAGGGCGCGAGCGGCCCCCGCACCCAGCCGACGATCTCCGGCAGCAGCTCCACGACCACGACCGACGCCCCTTCCGGCAGGGCATCGAGCGCGGCGCGCAGCGTGTAGCCGAGACCGAGCCCGCCGATCAGCACCACGGCATCGCTGCCGAGCCCGGCGCAGGCGAGCCGGCCGAGCGCATCTTCCGACGCGTGCCCGCGGCTCGACATCAGCTCCTGCCCGTTCATGCGGATTTCGCAGGAGCCCGCATCCATCCGCAGCACGAGCTCGTCGCCGCTCGCCGTCACCGCCCGCGCAGCTTCGCGCAGCCCGCTCATCGCTGGGCGGGCGCCGCATCAACCTTTCCGCAATCTCTCCTCGCCAGACTGAACCGGCCAGCCAACACCGGCTGGAGCGCGGGCGAAAAGGCTTCAGACATGCGGGATGGAGAGACCGGCGTCGGGGACGTCGTCACGGCAATCGCCGGCAGCATCGTGGTCGCCGCCGTGCTGCTCGCCGGCGTGCTGCGGATCGCCGGAGAGGCCCGCGCATTCGGCCCGGTCCCCGGCGACATCGTCGCCTTCGCCGCCGGCACGCCGCCGGAACAGAGCGATCTGCGCGTCGCGGTCGCCACCACCTCGCCGCACCACGTGCTCTGCCTGCTCGAGCCGAACGAGATCGCTGCGACGGGCGGCAGCCTCATCGTCGAGGCCCGCGACGGCGCCGACTATCACGTGCATTGGGCGGGCGGGCGCAGCAGCGACGGCTCCGCCGATTGCGGGCGCGCGCGCGACCTGGTGGTGAGCCGGGCCGATCTCGAGAGCCTGGCGGTCGCCGCAGGCGGCTTCGGCGCGGTCGGCAAGACGGTCATCTCGCCGCCCGATGCTGACGGAGGCGGTGAACCCGCTGCCGTAGCGCGTGATCGCCTGAATCGGAATCGGCCGAAGGCTGAATCGGGCGCGCTCAGACAAACCGCCGGAGCATGGCCGTGCAGCTGTCAGCACCGCTCATGCCCCGGCTTCGGTGCGCTCGCGGAGCGCCGCCGTGAGCTCGCGGAACACCCCGTCCCAATCGCCCGGAGCCGGCTGGCGGAACAGCCGCATGCTCGGATACCACGGCGTGTCGGTGCGGTCGTTCATCCAGCGCCAGTCCGCCGGTCGCGGCATCATCACCCAGACCGGCGCGCCGAGCGATCCGGCGAGATGGGCGACCGCGCTGTCGATCGTCACCACCAGGTCGAGATTGCGGATGACCGCCGCCGTCTCGGCGAAGTCGGAGAGTTCGGCGCCGAGATCGGGGATCTCCGGATGCGCCGCCAGCTGCGCCTTCGCGGCCTCCGGCACCGGCAGTTGCAGCGAGACGACCCGCACCCCGGGGATCTCCGCGAGGGGCAGGATGCGGTCGAGGGTGATCGAGCGCCGGCGGTCGTTCGGATGCGTCGGCCGGCCCGCCCACACCACGCCGACCCGCAGCCCGCCCGCCGCAAGCCGCTCCGCCAGGCGCTGGCGCCAGAACGCGACCCGCTCCGCCTCCGGTGAGAGATAGGGGATGTTCGACGGGATGGTGTCCATCTCGGTGCCGAACACGAAGGGCAGCGTCGAGAGCAGGCACCAGGCGCTGAAGCCCGGCACGTCCTGCCAGCGCTGGAAGCGCCGCCCGACGCCTTCGACGCGGCCGAAAATGCCGATCAGCTCCTGCGAGCAGGCGAGCAGCACCTCTTCGCAGTACTCCCGCACCATCGGCACGTAGCGCACGAACTGCATGGCATCGCCAAAACCCTGATCGGCGATCAGCAGGATGCGCCCGGCGGGCAGCTTCATGCCGTTCCACACCGGCGCGCGGATGCCGGGGAGCCTTCCCTTCGCCATCTCCAGCCGGTTGCGCCATTCGTATTCGATCCATCCCGGCCGCATCTCGCCCCGCGCCAGCAGGATCTGCCCGACGGCGAGATGCGATTCCGGATCGTCCGGCTGGCGGGCGAGGGCGGCGAGGAAGAAGGTGAGTGCCAGATCGGCGTCGCCCTTGTCCTGATGCGCGCGGCCGAGATTGAACAGGTGGCGCGGATTGTCCGGCGCCCCCTGCACCGCGCGTCGCCCGGCGGCGATCGCCTCGTCGAGCCGGTGCACGATGCGGTAGAGGGCGCAGAGCGCGTCGAACCAGCCGACCGCATTGGGCTGGCGGGCGACGGCCTTTTCGAGCAGCCCGATCGCCGGCTCGATCTCCCCCT
The DNA here is from genome assembly GCA_963822815.1 of uncultured Alphaproteobacteria bacterium. Lineage (GTDB taxonomy): Bacteria > Pseudomonadota > Alphaproteobacteria > Acetobacterales > Acetobacteraceae > CAWGJC01. Next base: position 94,110 of record CAWGJC010000003.1, on the reverse strand, counting down.
GCTGCGCCTTGAGCCCGCCGAGCAGCCCGAGCGCCCCCGGCAGCTCCGGCTGCTCGGCGAGCAGCCGCGCGCAGATCGCCTCGGCCTCGGCGAAGCGCTTTTCCTTCCCGTGCACCTCCGCCTCGCGCAGCGCGACGAGCCACGGCGGGTCGCCGGGTCTGGTTCCGCTCTCGGTCGTCTGGCTCATCGCCCGCTCAGCCCCGCCCCGTTGCGGGTATGCAACCCGCAGGGCCGACGAAGGGCAAGGGCGACATCATCACGCTTAGCAGGTGAGAGCCTCTGCAAGTCGCGGCCGTCGTTTGCCGCTATAACGGCTACCGCTATCATGCGAGCCCGCAGACGCGACCGACGAAGCGAGGGGGATTCGAGATGATATCGCGCAAGCCACCGAGATTCGTCGTGCACCAGCCGGGCGAACCGATTTGGGTCTTCTCCAACGCGGACTCGGCCGTGTCCAAAGCGGCACAACTGTATGCGGAGGCCAAGCAGCGGGGCATCGGAAAGCCGAACGTATTCGCCGATCTTCTTCCGGACCGATGCACCGGCTACATGCTGTATCATGACGGCAAGACCTACCCGGCCCCCGCCAGGGCCTGACAGGCGGAACCTAGGGCCGGTGCGCCCCGGGCCAGCGGCGCTTCCCTCCGCTGATTGTTCCGCCCGCGAATATTCCACGCGCTGAAGCCTCAGCCCCGAATCGTCCGCTGGTGAACCGCTGCCCTTGCGGCGAGGGCGCGGGAAGTCTACGAACCACGCCGCTTTCGGCCATCCCGGGCGCGTAGCTCAGCGGGAGAGCGCCCCCCTGACACGGGGGAGGTCACAGGTTCAATCCCTGTCGCGCCCACCATTCGTCCGCCATCACAATACCTCGGCGCATGGCCGCCGACCCCGGGAGGCGGTGCCGAACCATACGGTCCGCGCAGGAAATCCGGGTTACAGTGCGGCATGGACGTTCCACTGCCCGCGCCCGCCGCCCCGCCGATCCTGCTCGACCGGCCGGAACACCAGGCGGCGCCGATCATTCTCGCCTCGCCGCATTCCGGCCGCGACTACCCACCCGATTTCATCGCGAGCGCCCGGCTCGACCCGCTCACGCTCCGGCGCAGCGAGGATTGCTTCGTGGACGAGCTCTTCGCCGGCGGGCCGGCGCAGGGCGTGCCGCTGCTCGCCGCCACCTTCCCGCGCGCGTTCTGCGACGCCAATCGCGAGAAGTGGGAGCTCGATCCCGACATGTTCGAGGAAGCGCTGCCTTCCTGGGTGAACTCCGGCAGCCCGCGCGTCGGCGCGGGGTTGGGCACGCTCGCCCGCGTGGTGGCGTCGGGGGAAGCGATCTATCGCCGCAAGCTGCGCTTCGCCGACGCGGAGACGCGCATCCGCACCTGCTGGCAGCCTTATCACGACGCGCTGGTCGGGCTGATCGCCGAGACCAGGCGGCGGTTCGGCGCCTGCCTGCTGATCGACTGCCATTCCATGCCGGGCGCCGGCGCGCGCGGGAAAGGTCCGGATTTCGTCCTCGGCGACGCGCACGGCACCACCTGTGCGGCCGCCGTCACCCGCCTCGCGGAGGCGACGCTCGCCTCCATGGGGTATGCGGTCCGGCGCAACGATCCCTATGCCGGCGGCTACGTCACCCGCCATTACGGCCGCCCGCGGGAAGGCGTGCACGCCCTGCAGATCGAGATCGCGCGCGGGCTCTACATGGACGAGGCGCGGATCGAGAAGCTCGGCCGCTTCACGAGCCGTCCAGGCGGATCTCTCGGTCCTGATCGCCGTGCTGGTGAACGCCTGCCCGGGCCTGCTCGCCCGCTGAAGACCGGCGACCACCGGGAGCAAAAAATTGGCGGCGCCTTGCGGGCACCGCCAAGTTTAGGGAGGAAACGTCCAAGAAGCAGCGCCGCGAACGACGCTGCAACAGGGACGGTAGCCGGCTCCTCTGCCGCAGTGCAACATCTTTCGTGCATTGCAGCACCCGGTCGGACGCTGGGCTTCCGCACGCATGGCCCGGCGCTTGCATTTGCTAGGGCACGTGCATCCGTGGGGCACGTGCATCCGTAGGGGCACGCGGTTGTCCCGAACCCCCGGTCAGGCGATAAGGGCGCGACATGCGGCTTCCTCTTCTCGGTCTCTCCCTCCTCGGCATGCTTGCGGCGGCGCTGCCCGCCCGCGCCGGCGTGCCGCTCCGCGCGCCCGCCGCCGATCCGGCGAGCTCGCCCGGCGTGCTCTGTCTCAACGCGACCGTGAACGCCGAGCGCACCGCGCACCTGCCGCCGCGGCTGCTCGATGCGATCGCGCTGGTCGAGAGCGGGCGGCGCGACGCGGACGGCGTGCTGATGCCCTGGCCGTGGACCATCAACGTCCAGGGGGTCGGCCATTTCTACGACACCAAGGCGCAGGCGATCGCCGCTGTGCAGCAGTACCAGGCGCAGGGCATCAGGTCGATCGATGTCGGCTGCGCCCAGATCAACCTGATGTACCATGCCGACGCGTTCGGCTCGCTGGATGCGGCATTCGACCCGGACACCAACGCGCGCTACGCCGCGACCTTCCTCGACCAGCTCTATTCGCAGAGCGGCAGCTGGCCGAAGGCGGCCGCTGACTACCATTCGCAGACGCCGGATGTGGGGGTGGATTACGAGAAGCGCGTGCTCGCGCTCTGGCCCGAAGGCGCCCACATGACGCTCGCGGCGGCATCCATCCCGACCGCGTCCGGCGCGGCGACGCCCGCCCTGCCCTCGCCCTTCCCGAGCAATCGCGTGGCGATGATGCTGCCGGGCGGCAGCGGGCCGATGCGCCTGCTTCCGCTTGCCGCCTCGCCGGTTTCGCCGCTGGCGCCCGCGAGCGGCGCCACCACCCCGCGGGCGCAGCCGGTGGCGCAGTTCACCGGACGGGGCCTCGACGCCTACCGCGCCAATCCGGTGCGGGCGATCCGCATGCGGGGCGGCTGAGACTCCTCGTTGCCTTCTACCCGACCCTCAGCATGATCTTGCCGATATGCGCGCCGGATTCCATCAGCCGGTGCGCCTCGCCGGCCCGCTCCAGGGAAAAGACCTGATGAATCATCGGGCCGGCGCGGCCGGCGTCGAGGACCGGCCAGACCTCGCGGCGGAGCGCGGCGGCGATCTCGCCCTTCTGGGCGGTGGTGCGCGGCCGCATGGTCGAGCCGGTGACGGTCAGCCGGCGCGTCATGATCGGCGTCAGGTCGAGCTGGTCGGCCTTGCTGCCGCCGAGGAAGGCGATCAGCACTAGGCGGCCATCCATCGCCAGGCTGCGCAGGTTGCGCGCGGCATAGGCGGCGCCGACCATGTCGAGGATGACGTCCACGCCCTTGCCGTCGGTCAGCGCCTTCACGCGGGCGACGAAATCCTCCTCGCGGTAGTTGATCGCGGCCTCGGCGCCGAAGCGCAGGCAGGCCGCGCATTTCTCCGCCGAGCCGGCGGTCGCGAAGACGCGGGCGCCGCGCTCGCGGGCGAGCTGGATTGCGGTGACGCCGATGCCGCTGGTGCCGCCATGGATCAGGACGGATTCGCCCCGCGCCAGCCTGCCGTGGCCGAACAGATTGGCCCAGACCGTGAAAAACGTCTCGGGCAGCGCGGCGGCGCGGATCGCGTCGTAGCCCCTGGGCCAGGGCAGGCATTGGGCTTCAGGGGCGACGCGGTACTCGGCATAGCCGCCGCCGTTGACCAGCGCCGCCACCCGGTCACCCGGCGAAAAGTGCCGGGCATTTTCGCCGCTGACCGCGACCGTGCCGGCCACTTCGAGGCCGAGATGCGGGCTCGCGCCCGGCGGCGGCGGGTAGCTCCCCTTGCGCTGCGAGATGTCCGGCCGGTTGATCCCGGCGGCCTCGACCCGGATCAGCACCTCGTCCGCGCCGGGAAGCGGAACCGGCCGCGTGGCGAGGCGCAGCACCTCCGGCCCGCCGGGCTCGGGGGTCTCGATGTAGCGCATGGTCTCCGGCAGATCGGACATGTGGACCTCTCGTGTTGGCCGAATTGCGCCGCGCAAGGCGCCGCGGTAGGGGCTGGCGATGAACATTACCATCCTCGGCGCCGGCGGGTTTCTCGGCCGGCGCCTCACGCGCATGCTCGCCGCCGAGGGGGCGCTCGGGGGCGCAGAGGATCACCGGCCTCACGCTGTTCGATCTCGAAGCCCCGAACGCGCCCGCCGCCGCCTTTCCGGTGCGCACGCTTGGCGGCGACATCGCCGACCTGCCAGCCAGGGCGATTCCCGCCGGCACGAGCGTCATCTTCCACCTCGCCGCCGTGGTGAGCGCCGCGGCGGAGGCCGATTACGAGCTCGGCCGGCGCGTGAATGTGCGCGGCACCGAGGCGGTGATCGATGCCTGCCGCCGGCTGGTGGCCGCCGGCGACCCGCCGCCGCGGGTGGTGTTCACGAGCTCGGTCGCGAGCTTCAGCGGCGGCCAGCTCGCGGTGCTGCCCGACGAGGCGCGGCAGGTTCCCGCCAACAGCTATGGCGCGCAGAAGGCGGCAGCCGAGCTCTTCCTCGCCGATGCGACGCGGCGCGGCTTCCTCGACGCCGTCTCGATCCGGCTGCCGACGATCATCGTGCGGCCGGGACGGCCCAACAAGGCGGCGAGCAGCTTCGTCTCGGCGATCATCCGCGAGCCGCTGCTCGGGCTGCCGGCCGAGCTGCCGGTCGGCGATGATTTCGCCGTCTGGGTCGCGAGCCCGCGCCGCGCGGTCGAGTGGCTGCTGCACGCGGCGGTGATGGACACGCACGCGATGGGGCTCGACCGCGGCGTCAACCCGCCCGGCATCTCGGCGACGGTCGCGCACATGCTGGCGGCGCTTGAGGAAGTGAAGCCGGGAGCGACGAAGCTGATCCGGCGCGTGGATGATCCGGTGACGGCGGGAATCATTGGTGGCTGGCCGGCGGCATTCGAAGCGATGCGCGCGCGGGCGCTCGGGTTCTCGCCGCATGAGAAGCTGGTCGAATTGGTGCGGGCGTTCGTGGAGGACGATCTGGAGGAGACGCGGCGGGAGCGGGGATTGCGAGCCATGAGCGCCGATCCAGCATTTGACGCCGTCCGCCGGTTCGCAATCTCGACCTGGCGCCGGTCCACTCCTGCCTGCACTGCCGAACTCACGGGTGCGGCTCGGAGATATCCCCGCATGGCGGCGTCACGTCCTGGACCCCGATGATGGGTATGTCCTTTTGGTCTCCTGGCGCCTTGACTACGCTGCTGACTCATCTGCAACGATCGGCAGAAGAAGCAGCTTGGCCGGGAGCCATCCCCGCCTCCTACAGGCCGTCATGATCGCGACTCGTCTTGGGCATCGCCGATCACGCTCAGCGAACGGCAGCGCCGATCTCCGGCGCATCTCGGATTGCCAGGATCCTGCCATGCCCCACGTGAAAATCGCGCTGCGAACCGGCCTGCCGCGCTGCTCTCGCGGCCGCGCTGCCGCTTCTGCTGCCGGCACGACATCCGATCCGCCAGTTCCTGAGCCCCGTGCGCACGCTACAGCAACCCGCCGCCCGCTCTCGATGCCGAGCATGTCGAGCGCGCGCAGAGGCATACAACGCTACCCAGAATCTTGCCGATGCCCTGCTAGATCCGGCCAACGAGGAATGCGCTGGTTGTGCCATCGCGTTTGCCGCGCTGACGTTGGTCGCCGTGCCTGGGAGAAACGCCCGGGCCGAACAACGCTGGTCGCACAACCCCGTCAGCCAGGCGGCAGGACTACGCCGTTGTCAGCGATAATCGCGGCAATGGCGACCTCGTGATCGTTATCTGGTTGGCGCTCGCCGGCTTCATTGCGGCCCACGCCGACGACGCAGGCGGCGCGTGACCTGCTCGATCAATACGTCGTTGGTCGGCGATCCCGTGCCGAACCTGCGCCTCGGGAACACGCGCCCGCCCGACGGCTCGATGAGCTTTCATTATTCGGGCGCCCAGCTCGATGTGAAACGCGAGCGGCTAGGCGCTGATGGCGGCCGCCACCTAGCACGCTGCCGCCCGCGAGGTGGGGGCGGATGGCCGCCATGCAGATGGCCTTCGTTTCGGGTGATGACGTTCTCCGCGCGCTCGCTCCGGCGCGCTCGGTCAGGGCACGCATTGGTTCGCCTTCGACGCTGGCGACGTGCATGCCTGCGGCAACGGCGGGTTGTCGGTCGCCTTCGCGCAGCTGCGACGCCGGCTGATCTACAATCTCTTCGCTTGACGCTTCGCCTTCCTCGAACTGTTCCGGAGATGATGATGCGATCAGCCTCGATGAATGTGCTTTTTCGGAATGAGATGTGTTTCGACGTCGTAACCGTCTTGACCGAGATGCGTTCATTCTGGCGCTCACCACGTCGTATCCCCGCTGGTTGGTGGCGAGCGCCATCTGCCTCGCGTGGTCATGGCTGCGTAGAGTTCACCGATGCGCCCAGTAAGATGACGGAGCTCGGCCGGCTCAACTTCCCATCGAGTTCTTTTTCGAACCAGGTGAGCGCTTCGGCGCGAGCGGATGATCTGGACCTGCGACAGCGGCACGGCGGACTCGCGGATGACGTTAGAATCGTTCCTGACCGCGCACCCGCATCGGGTCCGGAAAATCGCGGTAGAGCGCGAACCGCGCGTTCTCGACCAGCGAGTTGACGCCGAAATGGAAGCCCTCCACCGGCTCGTCGCGGGTGGCGACATGGGAGAAGGCGGCGTCGAGCTGGGCGAGGTCTCTTATCTCGATCATCAGGTGGAATTCGCCGAGACCGGGCGCGCCAAGGCCGAGCTTGCGGCGCGTCAGGCGCCAGCTGGCGATCAGGCCCTGCTGCTTGAGGTGGCCCATATAGGCGGAGACGCGGTCGCTGAACTCGGTATCGCGTACGCCGGGCTTGAGGTCGCACCAGGCGTGATAGAGGTCCATCAGACCAGCGCGCCGGCCGCGCGCAGCGTCGCGATATCGGCGTCGGAGTAGCCGAGCCCGCGGGCGATCTCGGCGCCGTGCTCGCCGGGTTTCGGCAGGTCGCGGCGCAGTCCCATCCGCGCGCCGTCGAGGGCGATCGGGATCGCGGGAAGCCTGGTCGCGGCGCCGTTCGGAAGCGTGACCGGAAGCAGACCGCCGGAGGCGTTGAGATGCGGATCGTCGAACAGCTCGGCGGGGCGGGCGATCGGCGCGAAGGGCAGGCCCAGTTGTTCGCATTTCGCCATCAGTTCGGCGCGCGCGTAGCGGCGGAACGCCTCGGCGACGACGGGGAGAAACCGCGCGCGGCCGGCGACGCGCTCGGCCTGGGTGGTGAGCGTCGGATCGGCGACGAGCGCAGGGAGAGAAAAGGCCTCGCAGAAGAGCTTCCACTGCGTGTCGGTGACGACGCCGATGAAGAGCTGGCCGCCATCCTTGGTATCGAAGATGTCGTAGATCGGCCAGGCCGGGCGGCGGATGCCCATCGGCAGCGGTTCCTCGCCGGTGATCGCGATCTGCGCCATGTGCTGCGCCATCAGCAGCACGTTGTTCTCGAAGAGGCCGGTCTGCACATGCGCCCCGCGCCCGGTGCGGTGCCGCGCCTCGAGCGCGGCGAGGATGCCGATCGCGCCGAACATGCCGCCCATGATGTCGTTCACCGACGAGCCCGCCCGCATCGGCTGCCCTGGCAGCCCGGTCATGTACGGCGAGCCCGCCCATCATCTGCACGACCTCGTCGAGCGCGGTGCGGTGATCGTACGGTCCGGGGAGGAAGCCCTTGCAGGAGCAGTAGATCAGGCGCGGATTTTCGGCCGAGAGCGCGGCATGGGAGAGGCCGAGACGATCCAGCGCGCCGGGGCGGAAATTCTCGATCAGCACGTCGGCTTCGGCGAGCAGCCGACGCACCAGGGCGATGCCGTCCGCGCTCTTGAGATCGACGGCGAGGCTTCGCTTGTTGCGGTTCAGCGCGGCAAAGAAGCCGATGCCGGAGCCGGTCAGGCGGCGGGTGTTGTCGCCGGCGGGCGCGGGCTCGACCTTCACCACCTCGGCGCCGAGATCGGCGAGCACCAGGCCGCAGGTCGGCCCCATGACCATGTGGGTGAACTCGACCACCTTGATCCCCGCCAGCGGCAGACGGGGCGTGACCGCGGGCTCCGCCGCTCCCCCGACGTTCATGCCGCGAGGCGGCCAGAAGCTCGAAACGTCTTCGGGATGCCGGCGCGCGGCACCTGGCCGTGCATCGGCTCGTCGGGCAGGCCCTCGTGCAGCAGGCGGCGGGCGGCGATCAGCTTGCCGAGATCGATGCCGGTCTCGAAGCCCATGCTCTCCAGCATGAAGACGAGGTCTTCGGTAACGATGTTGCCCGAGGCCCCCGGCGCGAACGGGCAGCCGCCCAGCCCGGCGAGGGCGGCGTCGAAGTCGCGGATGCCCTCGTCGAGCCCGGCCAGTGCATTGGCCAGACCGAGGCCCATCGTGTCGTGCAGATGCAGTCCGGTGAGCGTGCCGCCGATCGCCGAACGCACCGCGCGCACCGCCGAGCGCACCTGCGCCGGATGCGCGTAGCCCACCGTGTCCGCGAGCGCGACCTGATCGACGCCGGCATCGGCCAGCGCCGAGGCGATCCGCACCACGTTCGCCTCCGGCACCACGCCGTCGATCGAGCAGCCGAAGGCGGTCGAGCAGGCGGCCTCGATCTCGGCCTGGCGCTCTGACTGGCGCTCCTGGGCGCGCACCCATTCGACGATGCGGCGGACCTCGCCCACCTGCTCCATCGGCGATTTGTTGGTGTTGGCGCGGCTGTGGCCCTCGCTCACCGAGACCGGGATGCTGATGCGGTGCGCGCCGGCCGCGTGCGCGTTCTGGGCGCCGCGCAGGTTGGGCGCGAGCGCGATGACGGTGAGGCCGGGGATCGCCAGGCTCGCGCGCACGACCTCGCCGGTATCGGCCATCTGCGGGATCAGTTTCGGCGGCACGAAGCTGCCGACCTCGATCTCCCTGCACGCCCGATGCGGCGATCGCCTCGATCCAGCGGATCTTCGCCGCGGTCGGCATGATCGATTTCGACATCTGCAGCCCGTCGCGCGGGCCGACCTCGCAGACGGTCACCTTCTCGCCCATGCGGTTGCCTCCCGGGACCAGTCGATCCAAGGTGGCGCCGCGCCGGCGGGGGCGCAAGCCGGTCCGGGTTGACCGATCGGTCAGCGGTTCCATATGACGCGCGTCTTCCGCGCCGCTACCCGGCCGATCGCCGTGTTCGAAGGATGACGATGCCGCTTCGCCCGATCCTGGCCAGCCCGTTCCTGCTGGCGCTCGCCGCCCTGCTCGTCGCCGCCCCGGCCCGTGCCCAGTTCGGCCCGGCCGGCCCGCCGGCGGTCGGCGTGGTGAAGGCGGTGCGCGAGCCGATCACCGAGAGTGACGAGTTCGTCGGCCGCATCGAGGCGCCCGACCGGGTCGCGATCGTCGCCCGCGTCACCGCCTTTCTCGAGAAGCGGTTCTTCACCGAGGGCACCGAGGTGAAGCAGGGCGACCTGCTCTACCGGCTGGAGCAGCCGCCGTTCCAGGCCGATGTCGCGGCCAAGCAGGCGGCGGTCGGGCAGGCCAATGCGCAGCTCCAGAATGCGACCATCACCCTCAACCGGGCCGCCACGCTGCTCAACACGCCGGCGGGTCAGCGCTCGACCTATGACGACGCGCTGGCGACCCAGCGGAGCGACGCGGCGCAGCTCGCGGCGGCGCAGGCCAACCTGCAGACGTCGCAGATCAATCTCGCCTATACCGAGATCCACGCGCCGATCGCCGGCCTGATCGGCCGCACCGCGATCACCGCCGGCAACGTGGTGGGCCCGAGCAGCGGCACGCTCGTCACCATCGTGAGCCAGGACCCGATGTATGTCGTCTTCCCGGTCTCGGTGCGCGAGGCGCTCGACCTGCGCGACCGCTACATCCCGAAGGGCGGGTTCTCCGCCGTGGTGATCAAGGTCCGGCTGCCGAACGGCAAGATCTACGACCAGGAGGGCAAGCTCGACTTCGTCGACAACACGATCGCGCAGACCACCGACACCATCCTCCTGCGCGGCGTCATCCCGAACCCGGTGCGCCCCGGCGCGAAGCCGGGCGAGGTCGGCTCGCGCGAGCTCGGGGATGGCGAGTTCGTCACCGTGCTGCTGCAGGGCGTGCAGCCGATCCAGGTGGTCGCGGTGCCGCGCGACGCGGTGCTGCAGGACCAGCAGGGCAGCTACGTCTATGTCGTGGGCGCCGGCAAGAAGGCGGAGCGGCAGAACATCCAGCTCGGCCAGTCCACCCCGACCACGGCGGTGGTCGCGAGCGGACTGCGGAGGGCCAGACGGTGATCGTGGACGGCATCCAGCGCGTCCGGCCGGGCATGGTGGTCAATCCGGGCCCCGCCAGCGTCACCGCGTCGCTCGGCGGCCAGGGTGGTGCGGCGGGTGGCGCCGCCCGCGGGCACGAGCCAGCGCCGAGCACTGACGGCATGATCTCCGCCGTCTTCGTCGACCGGCCGCGGCTGGCGATCGTCGCTCGCCATCCTGATCACGATCGCCGGGCTGATCGCGATGACCCGCATCCCGGTCTCGCAATTCCCCAATCTCGTGCCGCCGCAGGTCTCGGTCAGCGGCACCTATCCCGGCGCGTCGGCCGCCGTCGTCGAAAGCTCGGTCGCGCAGCCGCTCGAGGCGCAGATCGTCGGCGTCGACAAGATGCTCTACATGAAGAGCACGAGCGGCAATGACGGCAGCTTCAGCCTGAACGTCAGCTTTGCGCTCGATTCCGATCCCGACATCGACACCGTCAACGTCAACAACCGGGTGCAGACCGCGCTCTCCCAGCTGCCCGCCGAGGTGCAGCAGGAAGGGCTCGTGGTGAAGAAGCAATCCTCGGCGATCCTGCAGTTCGTCGTGCTCTACAGCGACAACGGAAAGCAGGACCCGACCTTCATCACCAACTACGCCACCATCAACGTGATCGACGCGATCGCGCGCACGACGGGCGTCGGCCAGGCCAGCCTGTTCGCCAAGCTCAACTACTCCATGCGGATCTGGTTCGACACCCAGCGCCTGACGCAGCTCGGCCTCGCGCCTTCGGACGTGATCGCGGCGATCCAGGCGCAGAACGTGCAGGCGCCGGTCGGCCGCATCGGCGCACGGCCGGTCTCGAACGACCAGCAGTTCCAGCTCAACGTGCAGACGCAGGGGCGCCTCAGCACGCCGAAGCAGTTCGCGGACATCGTGCTGCGCGCCAATCCGGACGGCTCGGTGCTGCATGTCGGCGATGTCGCGCGCGTCGAGATGGGCGCGCAGAACGAGGACGCCGAGGCGCGGGTGAACGGCCAGGCGGCGGTGCCGATCGGCATCTATCTCTCCCCGGGCGCGAACGCCGTCTCGACCGCGGCCGCGGTCCAGCGCACGCTGGCGACGCTCGAGACCCGCTTCCCGGCCGGGCTGCACGCGCGGGTGCTGTACGACAGCACCACCTTCGTGAGCGACACGATCCACGAGGTGATCGTGACGCTCGGCATCGCCTTCGCGCTCGTGGTGCTGGTGGTGTTCGTCTTCCTCGGCAACATCCGGGCGACCATCATCCCCGCGGTCGCGGTGCCGGTGAGCCTGATCGGCGCCTTCGCCTTCCTGTTGGCACTCGGCTACTCTGCGAACACCGTCTCGCTGCTCGCGATGGTGCTCGCGATCGGCATCGTCGTCGACGACGCGATCGTGGTGGTCGAGAATGTCGAGCGCGTGCTGGAGGAGCGACCGGACCTCTCGCAGCGCGACGCGGTGAAGGAGGCGATGCGGCAGATCACCGCGCCGGTGATCGCGATCTCGCTGGTGCTGCTCTCGGTCTTCGTGCCGATCGGCTTCATCCCCGGCATCTCCGGCCAGCTCTTCCGGCAGTTCGCGGTGACGATCGCGGTGGCGATGCTGATCTCCGCGACCTGCGCGCTGACCCTCTCGCCCGCCCTCTGCGCGGTGTTCCTGCGCCGCAATGGCCACCGGCGGCGCGGCATCATGCGGCGGGTGATGGTCGGCATCGACCGTGTCCGGCACGGCTACGCCAACCTCGTCGCCCGTCTGGTGCGGTTCAGCATCCTCTCGGTGCTCGCCGTCATCGCCTGCGCCGCCGGCATCTTCCTGCTCTCGCTCCGCACGCCGACGGGCTTCCTGCCGGAGGAGGATCAGGGCGCGTTCTTCATCGCCGTGCAGCTCCCGGACGGCGCCTCGGTCGCGCGCACCGAGGGCGTGGTCCAGCGCGTCGAGCAGATGCTGAAGGCGATGCCGCAGGTCGAGGACGTGCTGTCGATCGCCGGCTTCTCGCTGCTCGACAGCGCGTCCGAGCCGAACAGCGCCTTCATGGTGGCGCGGCTCAGGCCGTTCGCCGACCGCGCGGGTGCAGCCAATTCCGCGCAGGCGCTGATCGGGCGCGTGTTCGGCGCCGTGCAATCGATCCGCCAGGCGACGATCTTCCCGTTCAATCTGCCGCCGATCATCGGCCTCTCGACCAGTGGCGGCTTCGAGTACCAGCTCGAGGCGCTGGAGGGGCAGGATCCGGCGGCGATGGGCAGCGTCATGCTGGGGCTGATCAGCGCCGCCAATCAGGACAAGCGGCTCTCGCGCGTGTTCTCGACCTTCACCGCCTCGAATCCGTCCATCTGGCTCGATATCGACCGCGAGAAGGCGCAGGCGCTCGGCCTCAACATGAACGACGTGTTCACCGCGCTCCAGGCGACGCTCGGCGGCATCTACGTCAACAACTTCAACCTCTACGGCCGCACCTGGCAGGTGAACATCGAGGGCGAGGCGCGTGACCGGCGCGACCTCAGCAACATCTGGCAGATCCATGTGCGCAACAAGGCCGGGACGATGGTGCCGATGCGCGCCATCGCCGACGCGCGGATCGTGGTCGGGCCGCAGGTGATCACGCGCTACAACAACTACCGCTCGATCACGATCAACGGCAGCCCGGCACCGGGCGTCTCCACCGGCACCGCGCTCGCCGCGATGGCGGAGCTCTCCGCCCGCACCCTGCCTTCCGGCTACGCCTTCGAATGGACCGGCACCGCCTATCAGGAGCAGCAGGCGAGCGGCCAGACCGGCATCATCCTCGCCCTCGCGGTGCTGTTCGCCTACCTGTTCCTGGTGGCGCTCTACGAGAGCTGGGTGATCCCGGTTCCGGTGCTGCTCTCGGTCACCGCCGGCGTGCTCGGCGCCTTCGCCGGCATCATCGTCGCCGGGCTGACGCTCGATCTCTACGCGCAGATCGGCCTGGTCGTGCTGATCGCGCTCGCCGCCAAGAACGGCATCCTGATCGTCGAGTTCGCCAAGGACCAGCGCGAGGCCGGGCTCGGCATCCGCGAGGCGGCGGTGCTCGGCGCGCGGATGCGGTTCCGCGCGGTGGTGATGACCTCGATCGCCTTCGTGCTCGGCCTCCTGCCGCTGATCGATGCGACCGGGGCGGCGATGATCAGCCGGCGCGATGTGGGCACGCCGGTGTTCGCCGGCATGCTGATCGCGACCTCGATCGGGCTCTTCCTGATCCCGATGCTCTACGTCGTGTTCCAGACCATGCGGGAGAAGACGAAAGCCCGCTGGGGCCGCCGCGAACCGCCGCCGCAGCAACTCCCGCCGCCGCCATCCCCCGCCCCCTTGGCCTGACGCGCGCCCGCGTCCATGCTGCGGGCGGCAAGAATGCAGCCAGGGAACAGAACCGCGCCATGGCCACCAAATTCGGTCTCGCCCAGCCCGTCCGACGCGTCGAGGACCCCCGCCTCCTGAAGGGCGACGGGCGCTACACCGACGACATCCGCCTCCCCAACACCGCGGTCGGGGTCCTGCTGCGCACCCCGCATGCGGCGGCGCGGATCGTCGCGGTCGACACCGCGGCCGCCCGGGCGGTGCCGGGCGTGCTCGCCGTCTACACGAGCCACGACCTCAAGGCCGACGGCATCAAGCCGATGCACTCGGCGGTGAAGCTCAAGAACCGCGACGGCTCCTCCGGCGCCGACGTCGCCGCACCCGATTCTCGCCGAGGGCCATGTCCGCCATGTCGGCGATCCCGTCGCCTTCATCGTCGCCGAGGACCTCAAATCCGCCCGCGACGGCGCCGAGGCGATCTCGGTCGAGTACGACATCCAGCCCTCGGTCACCGAGCTCGAGCACGCGATGGAGCCCGGCCAGCCGCATGTCTGGCACCAGGCCAAGCACAACATCGCCTTCGACTGGCACATCGGCAACCGCGAAACCGCCGAGGAGCTGTTCGCCCGCGCCGCGCACGTGACCAGGCTGCGCGTCGTCAACAACCGCATCATCGTCTCCTCGATGGAGGCGCGCGCGGCGCTCGCCGAATACGATCCGGCGGAGGATCGCTGGACGCTCTACGCCAACACGCAGGGCGGCTGGCTGATCAAGGACGTGCTCGCGAAATCGGTGTTCAACCTGCCGCCCGACAAGTTCCGCGTGCTCACGCCCGATGTCGGCGGCGGCTTCGGCATGAAGATCTTCCCCTACCCGGAGCACGCGCTGGTCTGCTACGCCGCGCGCAAGCTCGGCCGGCCGGTGAAGTGGACGTCGGAACGCTCCGAGGCGTTCCTGTGCGACACGCAGGGCCGCGACAACATCACCGACGGCGAGATCGCGGTCGATGCCGAGGGCAAGTTCCTCGCGCTCCGCACCCGCAACCTCGCCAACATGGGCGCCTATCTCTCGACCTTCGGCCCGGCCATCCCGACCGTCGCCGGCACCGGCGTGCTCGCCAGCGTCTACGGCTTCAAGGCCGTCTATGCGAATGTCGTCGGCGTGTTCACCAACACGGTGCCCGTCGATGCCTATCGCGGCGCCGGGCGGCCGGAGAGCAACTACCTGGTCGAGCGGCTGATCGACGCCGCGGCGCGCGAGCTCGGGATCGACCGCGTCGAGATCCGCCGCCGCAACATGGTCCCGCCCTCGGCGATGCCGCACAAGACGCCGGTCGGCAAGGAATACGACAGCGGCGATTTCGTGCGCGTGCTCGAGGCCGGGCTCAGGAATTTCGACTGGGCCGGCTTCCCCGCCCGGCGCGCCGAAAGCAGGCGCCGCGGGATGCGCCGTGGCATCGGCATGTCCTATTATCTCGAGGCGACCGGCGGCGATCCCTCCGAGCGCGCCGAGATCCGCTTCGCCGATGACGGGTTCGTCGATGTCTATGTCGGCACGCAATCGACCGGCCAGGGCCACGAGACCGCCTATGTCATGCTCACCGCCGACCGGCTCGGCATCGACGGGGAGAAAGTTCCGCGTCAAGCAGGGCGACACCGACACCATCCCGACCGGCGGCGGCACCGGCGGCGCCCGCAGCCTCTACTCCGAGGGCCAGGCCATCCTCGCCACCACCGCTACCGTCATCGAGAAGGGCAAGCGCGCCGCGTCCGAGGCGCTCGAGGCCGCGGTCGCCGACATCCTCTTCGAGAACGGGCGGTTCTCGATCGTCGGCACCGATCGCGGCATCGACATCATCGAACTTGCGGCGACGCAGCGGAAGAAGCTCGCCGCCGGCCAGGACGTGACGCTGCTCGATGCCGCCGAGGTGGCGGCGATCGACAAGCACACTTTCCCGAATGGCTGCCACATGGCGGAGGTCGAGGTCGATCCCGAGACCGGCCACGTCACGGTGCTGCGCTACTTCGTCACCGACGATGTCGGCAGCGCGATCAACCCGCTGATCGTCCGCGGCCAGGTGCATGGCGGCGTGGCGCAGGGGATCGGCCAGGCGGTGTACGAGCGGACGGCCTACGATCCCGAACTCGGGCCAGCTCCTCTCCGGCAGCTTCATGGACTACGCGCTGCCGCGGGCGGGAGACATTCCCGATATCGGCGTCGACCTGGTCGAAATCCCCTGCCTCAGCAACCCGCTCGGCGTGAAGGGCGCGGGCGAAGCCGGGGCGGTCGGCAGTCCCGCCGGCCGTCATCAACGCGATCATCGATGCCCTTGCCGAGGACGGGGTCTCCCGCATCGACATGCCCGCCACCCCCGAACGGGTCTGGCGGGCGCTGCACGCCGCGTAGGAGACGAGCCTCCTCACCGGTCGTCGCGCGCAGCGCGCATTCCCGCGACCAGCGCAGCGCGCATTCCCGCGACCAGCGCAGCGCGCATTCGCGCGACCAGCGCAGCGCGCATTCGCGCGACCAGGCCGGAAGATCCCAAACGTGCCTCCGCGCTCCGCGGCGTGAGTTCGAGCAGAATCGCCAAGCACACAATGCCGCCGCCCACGAAGGTGAGCGGTGCCGGCACCTCGCCGAACGCCAGCCATACCCAGAGCGGCGCGCAGGGAAGCTCCAGATTCGCGAGCAGCGCGGTACGCAGCGCCGAGATCACGCGGCTCCCGATCGTCAACAGCAGCAGGCCAGGCCGAACTGGATGGTTCCGAACAGGGCGAGCAGGGCCATTTGCGGGCCCGTCACGCCAACCGGGTGCGCCCACGGATAAACCAGGCCGGCGCAGCCCAGGGCCGAGAGGCACGAGGCCGGAAGCATCGAAACCTGCCGGCTCCTTCGGATCGCCACCATCATCAACGCCATGGACCCGGTCATGACCAGGGCCAACAGATCACCGACCATGTTCCCGAAGGCCGGCGCGCCACCGCACGTCAGCGCCACCCCGAGCAGGGCGATGCCGCCCGCCGCCAGTGTCACGCCGCGCGGAGGCTCCCGGGCCCAGATCCACGCGATGCCGGCGGCGAGAAACGGCGCCGTCGCGTAGATCACGGTGACATCGGCAACCGATGTCACGCGAAGGGCGGTGATGAAGCAGACGGTCCCGAGCGTCGAGCACGCAGCGACCAGCAAGCCGGGCCACCCGATGGCCGCAAAGGCCGCGTGGGTCGCCGCACGCTGCCGCCACGCGACATAAAGCATGACCGGTTCCCTTCCGGTCACCGGCCTGCTTTAGCCAACTGTTCCAGCGAGTGATTCACGTTCCAGGCCAACTCGGCCTGAAACGATCACGCGCTAGGCGGCGATCAGGCAGCCGCCGAACAGGCCGCGCCAGAACAGCATGGTCCAGACATCGACCACGATCAGGCGGATGAACAGGCCGGCGGTGCTGAACATGACCGCGGAGATCGCAACGATCGTGGAGCCGGCCGTCAGCATCGCGTCGTCGGTGCGCGTGTCGGCCGGGACCGCGCACGGGCCGACACTCTCGTGCTCACCCGCCATCAGGACCGCCTCCGATCACCTGCGCTACGTGGGAGGGACCCTACCGACTTGCTGCTGACAGCGTCATGTCAGCACTCCTGGTGATGGCTGGCCCGAGCAGGGAGACCGCCATGCGGCGCGCCGATCGGCTGTTCGACATCCTGCAAACCCTGCGGGCGGCGACGAAGCCGCTGACCGCCGCCGCGATCGCGGCGGACCTCGAAGTCGCGGTACGAACGATCTACCGCGACATCGCGACCTTGCAGGCCCGACGCATCCCGATCGAAGGCGCGGCCGGGATCGGCTATGTACTGCGCCGGGGTTTCGACCTCCCGCCGTTGATGTTCACCGATGACGAAGTCGACGCCATCGCTGTCGGCGCCCGCCTGGTGCGCCGTTTGCGCGATCCGGGCCTGCAGCGCGCCGCCGGCAGCGTGCTCGCCAAGATCGCGACCGTGCTGCCCGAGGTGTTGCGCAGCGGGGTGACGAGCGCGCCGTTCTTCGTCTCGGACGGTGATGCGGAAGTGCCACGCGGTGTCGATCCCGCCGCGTCGCGTCGCGCGATCCGTGAGACCCGCAAGGTCAGGATCGCCTATTCCGATGTGAACGGACGGGAAAGCGATCGGATCGTCTGGCCCGTGGCGATGGCCTACTATGTCGATGTCAGCCTGCTCGGGGCGTGGTGCGAACTGCGACAGGATTTTCGTCATTTCCGGGTGGAACGCATCACCGCATCCCGGCTCCTGCCGGACCGGTTCCCGACGGATGACGGCAAGCTCATCGAGCGCTGGTTCGCGCTCCAGCGCCGGGAAGCGCCCGATGGCCATCCCACCGGGACCACCGAGCCGTCATCTCTCACATGACGATGTCAGCATCAGGTCATTGGACGGCGGCATGATCGCAATCCGTCACGATCGCCCCCGCCTGGCGATCGCAATGCAGGCGAGTTTGGGGTAGGTTCGGGATACGTGTAAAAAGTGGTCACAAGGCGTGATGCTGCGTGGCCCGAGCCCGTTTGGTGATCTCGCCGACGATGCCGCGGCTGGCTCGGCCGGCAATTTTCTTCTGGATCGCGCGGATGCTGAGGTCGGTTGAGGTCGCGAGCGCCTCGATTTCGCTGACGACGCGCTGTGGCGTGCTAGGCCGCCCAAGATGCCTGCCGCGCGACTCAGCGGCCCTCATACCGGCGGTGACGCGCTCGCTGATGAGCGACGATTCCAGCTCGGCCATGGCACCGATGATGGTGAACATGGCGCGGCCCATAGGGCTGTCGGTGTCGATCTGGTCCTGAACGCTGACAAAGCGCACGCCGAGGTGGTCGAATTCCTCAAGTGCCGCCAGCAGGTGGCGCGTACTGCGGGCGAACCGATCGAATTTCCACACCAGTACGCAGTCGATCTCTCGGTTGCGCGCGGCCATCATGAGCGCGTTGAGTTGGGGTCGACCCTCCCTGCGGCCTGACACGGCCACATCGCAGTAGTCCTGCACGACGTCGAGACCGGCGCGCGTGGCGTAGGCGCGTAGGCCGTCGGTCCTGCAGGTCCGGCTTCTGGTCGGCGGTCGAGACCCGCAGGTATAGGGCGGTGCGGGCGCCCTGGCGCGGTTTTGGCGTCCGGCGCTTGCGTCCAGAAAGGTATTCCTTCGCGGACACTGAACGGCTACCTCCTAACTTGTTCAGATTCCATACTCCGCTCCGCCATTCCGGCGCACCCTTTTCCGGACACCCCATGACGGCGATCGACCGCACGGCTTACCCGCAGCCGGGCATTCGGCTGACTCGCGAGGAACTGGGAACCCGCTACGCGCTGAGCGAGGCGGACCTGGCCTTCGTCAAAGCACAGGCTCGCGGCGATGCGGGCCGCCTGCTGCTGGCGGTGCTGCTGAAGGCGCGCCAGGATCTCGGCTGCTTTCCGCCTCCGGACGAGGTCCACGCCGGGACCGTCGCCCACCTGGCGACACAGCTTGGAGTCGCGTCGCCCACCGCCTCGGATTGGCCGCGCAGGACCAAGTCGCTGTACCGCTATCAGGCCGCGGTACGGGCCTATCTGTCTGCCACACCGTTTGACGATGCGGCCGAGCGCATGGTGACGGACACCGTGCTCGCCGCCGCCGAGACCATGAGCGATCCGGCCGATCTGATCAGTCGCGCCATGGAGGCGCTGCAGACGGCGGCGATCGACTTGCCGGCATTCAGCACCCTCGATCGGCTGGTGGGCCGCATCCGCGCCGAGGTTCATCAGCGCATCTACAACGGCGTCGCGGCGCGCCTCGCACCCGAACAGGCGACAGTGCTGGAGACCCTGTTGGCCAAGCCGCCCGGCAGTTTTACGACAGGGTTCAACCGCCTGAAGCAGGCGCCCGGGCCGGCGACGCCCAAGACGATCGATCTCTGGACCGATCGTCTCGAGTGGCTGGACGGCCTGATCGATCCCGATCCCCTGTTGGAAGGGATTGCGCACACCAAGCTGCGCCAGTTCGCCGCGGAAGCTGCCGCCCTGGAAGTCGGCGACCTGCTCGATATTGCCCAGCCGGCCAGGCGGTACACCCTGCTGCTCGCGCTGCTGCGCCAAGCCCGCATGCGCGGCCGCGACGAGCTGGTCGAGATGATGCTGCGCCGGATCCGGCGCACGCAGGCCGCCGCCAAGGAGCGGCTCGACGAGCTGCACGATGAACACCGCGAACTCGAGGAAGCCCTGATCGGCGTGTTCGGCCAGGTGCTGGAGACGGCACAGGATCAGGACGCCGCAGATGCCGCGTTCGGACGCGAAGTCCGGCAGATCCTGGCCGAGCGAGGCGGCGCCGACGCGCTCGCTGAACAATGCCGGGCGGTCTCCGCCTGGCATCGCGGCAACGATCTGCCGCTGCTCTGGCCTATCCACGCCAAATTCCGGGCCTTGCTGTTCCGGCTGCTCGACTTGCTGAGGGTCCGGTCGGCGACCCAGGACCACAGCTTGCTGAACGCCCTGGCGCTGGTGAGCGAACACCGCCACGCCCGCCGCATGCCCTGCAGCTGGACGGCATCGACCTGGGCTTCGCCTCCCAGCGTTGGCAGCATTTCGTCGCCAAGCGTGGATCCGGATCCGGCGCCTACGACCGGCGCGCGCTGGAGATGTGCGTGTTCGTCCGCCTCGCCGGCGCGCTGGAGACGGGCGACCTCTATATCGAGGGCGCGGAAAGCTTCGCAGACTATCGCACGCAGCTCCTGCCTTGGGCGGAGTGCGAAACGCGGCTGCCGGCCTACTGCGCCGCCCTCGGCATTCCCGAGCGGGGCGAGGATTTCGCTGCGGCATTGAAGAACGAGCTCGCAACCCTCGTGGCCGAGGTTGATGCCGGTTTTCCGGACAATGCCGAACTCAGCGTCGATGCCGACGGCACCCCTCATCTCAAGCAGCTCGCGAAGACGGAGCAGCCGACCGGGCTCGCCGAGTTCGAGCAGGAGCTGCAGGCGCGCATGTCGGAGCGGCACATGCTCGACATCCTCAAATACGTCGAGCATTGGGCGCGTTTCACCCGTCACTTTGGGCCACCCTCCGGTTCCGATCCCAAGCTCGCCCAGGCCAAGCAGCGATATCTGCTGACCGTGTTTGGCTATGGCTGCAATCTCGGCCCCAACCAAACCGCCCGGCACGCCCCCGACGTCGCCAGCGCGCCGGCGTTGCGACGGACGAACGCGCAGCACGTCACCGCCGGCAAGCTCGAGGCTGCGATGGTGGACGTCATCGGCCAATACGCCCGTTTCTCCTTGCCCCGGCACTGGGGCGGCGGACGCACCGCCATCGCGGATGGAACCCACGTGAAGCTGCGCGAGAACAACCTGCTCGGCTCGCGGCACATCCGCTATGGTGGCTACGGTGGGATCGCGTATCACCACATCGCCGACACCTACATCGCCCTGTTCACGAGCTTCATCCCGTGCGGGGTCTGGGAAGCCATCCACATCCTGGACGCCCTGATCAAGAACCGCTCGGTGCTGCAGCCAGACACGCTGCACGCCGATACCCAAGGACAAAGCGAGTCGGTCTTTGGCCTATGTCGGCTGATGGGCATCAAGCTGATGCCCCGCATGCGCGGCCTGAGCGATGCCGTGTTCTACCGCCCCGCCAAATCAGTCCGTTACCAGCACATCGATGCGTTATTCGGCGGTGACATTGATTGGGACCTGATCGCCAGGCACGCGCGTGACATGATCCAGGTCGTGCTGTCGATCCAGGCCGGGCGAGTGATGCCGTCGATGCTGCTGCGCCGGCTCGGCACCAACAATCGCCGCAGCCTGCTCTATCGCGCATTCCGGGAGTTGGGCCGGGTCGAGCGCACCCTGTTCCTGTTGCGGTTCATCTCCAGTGCCGAGGTTCGCCGGACCATTCGCGCCGAGACCACCAAGATCGAGGCCTACAACGACTTCCTCGACTGGGTCTCGTTCGGCGGACCGGTGATCAAGAGCGGCGATCCCGTCGAGCAGGAGAAGCAGCTCAAATACGCGAGCCTCGTCGCGAATGCGGTTATGCTGTCCAACGTCGCCGACCTCACCAAGGCGCTGTCCGACATGGCCCAAGCCGGGCATCCCGTCACGCCAGAGCTGGTCGCCTGCACCAGCCCCTACATGCGCAAGCACATCCTGCGCTTCGGTAAATACGCCCTCGACATGGATAGCTTGCCAGACCCGCTCGACCCGCAGCCGCTTCCCTTCGAAACGGCCGCGCACGGCTTGTGACCACTTTTTACACGTATCCCGAACCTACCCCAGTCTCGGCCTCATCGTGCCTGCGTTCGCCCCACGCGGCAGCCGACGCTACGCCGCCTGCAGCGGCGGGCGCAGTCCGGTGTCGCGGCGGAAGACGAGATGGCGGTCGTGCAGGGCGGCGACGTTGCTGCCGTGGGCGATGGAAACGATCGTGGTGGCGGGCAGGCGGTCGCGCAGCACGGCGTACATCTCGCGTTCGGCGACCTCGTCGAGATTGGCGGTGGCCTCGTCGAGAAAGAGCCAGTCCGGCTTGAGCAGCAGGGCGCGGGCGATGGCGAGGCGCTGCTGCTCGCCGCCCGAGAGCGCCTGGGACCAGTTGGCGGTATCATCGAGCCGGCCGGCGATGTGGCCGAGCCCGGCATCGGTGAGCGCGGCGACGATCGCGGCATCGTCGTGCGGCGTGCCGAAATCGGGGTAGTCGACGGCGTGGCGCAGCGTGCCGAGCGGGATGTAGGGGCGCTGCGGCAGGAACAGGTAGCTTCCGGCCGGGCGGTGCACCTCGCCGCTGGCGAACGGCCAGATGCCGGCGATGGCGCGGAACAACGTCGATTTGCCCGAGCCGGAACGGCCGGTGATCACCGTCGATTCGCCCGGCCGCACCCGCAGCGCGGCGCGATCGAGCAGCTTGGTGCCGTCGGGCAGCAGCAGCGTGAGGTCGTCGAGCGCAAGCGCGCCATCGGCGGCCGGCGCGACCGTCGCCCCTTGGGTGCCGAGCACGCTGGCGGCGACGATCGCGCGGTGGAAGGTCGCGAGACGTTCGACCTGCGCGCGCCAGGTGGCGAGGTCGGCGTAGGAGTTGACGAACCAGGACATCGCGGTCTGCACCTGGCCGAACGCATCGACCACGCGCATCAGGATCCCGAGCGCGATCTCGCCGGCGAAGTAGCGCGGCGCGGCGACCACGATCGGGAAGATGATCGCGACCTGCGTGTAGCCGGTGACCAGCCCGTTCAGCAGCTTCATCCGCCGCATGATCTGCCACCAGTTGCGGATCACGCCGCCGAAGCGGTCGGCGAGCCGCGACTTCTCCTCGGATTCGCCGCCATAGAGCGCGATGCCCTCGGCGTTTTCCCTGAGCCGCACCAGCGCGAAGCGGAAATCCGCTTCGTAGCGCTGCTGCTGGAAGTTGAGCAGCGCGAGCGGCCGGCCGATGAGATGGGTGACCCAGGTGCCGACCACGGCATAGCCGAGCGCGACCCAGACCATGTAGCCCGGGATGGTGACGCCGAGGACGCGGATCGGCCCGGAGAGCGACCAGAGGATGCCGAGGAAGCTGAACAGCGTGACGACGTTGGAGAGCAGGTCGAGGCCGAGCACGAGCGTGCTGCGCACGAAGTCGCGGATGTCCTCGGCGATGCGCTGGTCCGGGTTGTCAGTGGTCGGCGCCGCCGGATCGGAGGCGAGGCTGATCCGGTAATAGACGCGATCGCCGAGCCATTCGTCGAGGAAGCGGTGCGTCAGCCAGCGGCGCCAGCGGATCTGCAGCCACTGGTTCAGATAGGTGCGGTACACTGCGGTCAGGATGTAGGCGGCGGCGATCACGCAGAAGCCCGGCATGGCGCCGAACAGGCCCTTGCCGTGCGGCAGCGGATGCCAGAACAGGATGAGCTGGACGAAGGCGCTCCAGTCCTTCTGCTGCAGGGCATCGTAGAACTGCCCGTTCCAGAAGTTGAGCACCACGGTGAGCCCGACCATCAGCAGGTTGAGGGACACGATGGCGATCAGCAGCGTCCAGGCGGAGAGCTTCTCCTCGGAGCGGAAATAGGGATTGGCGAGCTTCCACGCATCGCGGAGGAACGGACCGAGGCCGCGCAAGGGTGGTCCCTAGCGCCCGATCGCACGGCAGCCTGATTCACCTCGAATCAGGCTGCAGGGCGGGGTTAGTCGGCCAGGCCAACCAGGAGCGACGTGCCTGCTTTTCATGAAAGCTGGCACTCGCCGTCTTTCGGCGACGGCGCAGGCGTTCGGAGCAACCCGGACGCATTCCCGGGCGGGGCGAGCGTGTCATGCATCTTTCGACGCTGCCCCGACCAGTGATCCCGGACAAGAGTCCGGGGCACTAATCTTCGGTAACCTCCTTGTGCCCGGCCAGCTCGCTGCGGAAGCGATCGGCGGACATGGCGGGGCTGAACAGGAAGCCCTGCCCGAGATCGCAGCCGATGCCGGACAGGAACGCGCGCTGATCCTCGGTCTCCACGCCCTCGGCGGTCACCATGAGACCGAGCGCGTGCGCGGCCCCCACCGTGGCGCCGATGATCGCCGCCTCTTCCTTGTCGTCGGGAAGGTTGCGCACCAGCGTGCGGTCGAGCTTGAGCCCGGTCAGCGGCAGGCGGCGGAGCGCCGAGAGGCTTCCGTAGCGATGCCCGAACTCCTTGAGCGAGAGGCCGATGCCGAGGTCGCGCAGCGCGGCGAGCCCGAGCAGCGTGTCGGCATCGACGTCGATCAGCATCTCCTCCGGCAGCTCGAATTCGAGCCGCTCGGGGGCGAGGCCGCTCGCCTCCAGCGCGACGGGCGCCTGGCGCAGCAGCGCGCAGTCCTTCAGTTGCCGCGCCGCCACGTTCACCGAGACGCGGAGGGCGCGATCGCGCCAGCAAGCCGCCTCCCGGCAGGCGTTCCGCATCGCCCAGCCGCCGATCTCGACGATCAGCGAGCTCTGCTCGGCGATCGGCAGGAAGGCGCTCGGCGCCACCGCGCCGCCGCTGCGATGCGGCCAGCGGAGCAGCGCCTCGCGCCGCGACCACCGCGCCGGTGCCGAGGTCGAGCATCGGCTGATAATGCAGCGCCAGGACCTCGCCCTGCAGCGCATCCCGGATGTCCTGCTCGAGCCGGCGGCGCTTCCGGCGTTCGGACCGGCGCTGCAGCGCGGCCGAGCGCTCCTCCAGGAGCGCGAGCGCGCCAGGAAACTCGGTGGCGTGATTGTCCAGCAGGATCGCGTCGTGCATCTTCGTCTCACGGGTGGCGTCGCGTCTCAGTTTCGATGCGGATCGTGAACGGTCGGTTAACGCCGGAGCCTCGGACGAACGTGGGCCCGAAATTAACCAGGCCTTGGCAATCCGCTGGCAGAGTGGCGGCATGGCTGAGAGCGCCGCCATTCCTGAGCGTTGCACTTTCCAGCATCCGCTGTTCGGCGCGCTGGGCGAGATCTGGTTCCGCCGCGCGGAGGGGGATGAGACGCCGGTCCTCACCATGCGTCTCGGCGAACGCAATGCCGCGCTGCCGCTCCGCTCGCTGCAGGCCGAGTTCGGCATCACCAACGAGTCTCCCGATGGCAGGATGCTCGGGCTGGTCGCCGGCGCGCTCGACTTCGTTTCCTGCCTA
The DNA here is from genome assembly GCA_963822815.1 of uncultured Alphaproteobacteria bacterium. Taxonomy (GTDB): domain Bacteria; phylum Pseudomonadota; class Alphaproteobacteria; order Acetobacterales; family Acetobacteraceae; genus CAWGJC01. The sequence continues at coordinate 68,968 of CAWGJC010000003.1, read as the reverse complement.
CGGCCCGGGGACCGGCTGCCGGCGGAGATCCGCACCGGGGAGGCGAGCTGGGAGCCCGAGCCGCGGCATTTCGCGCTCGCCGCGGCGCGGGTGAAGCTCCAGCTCACCGCCTGGCTCGGCAAGGGCAACGCCGATCAGACCGATGCCGATCCGCAGGTGCTTCTCACCCTCGCCGACGATCCGGCCATGCGCCACCACCTGCAGGAAGCCCTCGCCCGCGCCGCCGCGGCGCTGGGGCTCGACGGGCCGGATGCGGTGCTCGGGCAGGTGCAGGAGCTGGCGGGCGAGCTCGGCTACGTGGAGGCGTTGCGCGAGCGGTTACTGCGGCCGGGCGAAGCGATGCTGCGCAGACTTCAGCGCGTCGGCCAGCGCCGGCTCGACCCCGCCCATATCGAGCTGATCACGCAAGTCCAGCGCCTGGCCCGGAAAGGGGTCAGAGACATCGGCAGCCGCTTCGAGGAGCTCGACGCACAGACCGGCGAAGTGATGGCGGCACTGCAGAACCTCGCGCGTCAGAAGCGCTTCATCCGTGGCCATCGCGACTGGCTCTATCGCAGCCTGCGAGCCTGGGAACCCATCCTGTCGGGCTGGACCACGCTCGACGACACCGATTCCGACCAGCTTTGGTCGCTCGCCAGCCCGGAGCTACCAGTTCCTGGCGCCGCGCTTCATGCCGGTGACGGAATGGCAGTCGAAGTTCCGCCCGCGCTCCACCAGGACGTCGGAGATGACCTGGTAGGGGTGCGCCGGTCAGTGGAAGCGCGCGGGGGTCGATCGCGGGCAGGATGGCCGCGGCCTCGCCGGGGTCGCGGCCGGCGATCAGGTCGGCGACCAGGTGGCCGGCGGCCGGCGAAGTCTGGATGCCGTAGCCGCCCTGCCCGACGCACCAGAAGAACCCGTCCGCCTCCTGCGTCCCAGCCGAAGGCGAGGCTGCGATCGGGCGTGAAGGTGCGCAGTCCCGACCAGCTCCGCTCGACCCGCTGCACCGGAATGTCGAGCGCCTGCTGCATGCGGTCGATCGCGATCGCGATGTCGAGCTCGTCCGGCTGCACGTCATGCGGCGTGGATGTCGGTCTCGTCGGCCGGCGAGACCATCAGCTTGCGGCGCGCCTCCGGCCGCGCGTACCAGCTATGGCCGACATCGTTGAGCAGCGGCCAGTTCTCGACCTGCCAGTCGCCGGCGATCGATGATGACGCCGGTGCGGCGCTTCGGCTGCAGGCCGAGCGGCCGCACGCCCGCCTGCGCGGCCACCTCGTCGCCCCAGGCGCCCGGCGGCGTTCACCACGACCGGGGCGCGGAACACGCTCGCCGCCGCTGGTCTCCACCTCCCATCGCCCGTCGCGGCGCTCGATCGCGGCCGGAGCGGCTGCGCAGGCTGAGCACGCCGCCATGGGCGCGAAGCTGGCGCAGGAAGCCCTGGTGGAGCGCGGCGACGTCCATGTCGAACGCGTCCTCCTCGATCGCCGCCGGCCACCGCGTAGTCGGGCTTCAGCGCCGGCGCGAGCGCGCGGAGCTCCTCGGGCGAGCAGGCGCGCAGCCCGATCCCCTCCGCCAGCATGCGCTCGAGATGCCGCGCGCTGCTCCTCCGGCGCGAGGAACAGCACCGGGCCGCCGGTGCAGCAGCGGGGTCTCGGTGAAACCCTGCCGGCGGGTGCTCGAAGAAGGCGCGCGACAGGCCGGTGAGCACGCGCACGTCGGGCGGACCGTAATTCAGGATCCAGATCGCGGCCGAGCGGCCGGTGCTGTGATAGCCCGCGACCTCCTCGGCCTCGATCAGCGCCACGCGTGCGATCGGCGCGCGAGCGCGGCGGCCGCGGTGGCGCCGGCCATGCCGGCGCCGATCACCACCGCGTCGAAGCGATTCCGTCTCCGTCACGGTCTTGGCCGGTCGCCGGCGAGGGCGCGGACGCGGCGCCGGGGCGGGACGGCGCGGGTCGCGGTCGGCGCGGCGGGGGGCGCGACGCTCGTCGGCGACGCGGCGCGCCGCGCGCGGCCGCCTGCGTCGCGGCCGGGCGCGGCTTCTCCATCATCGCGCCGGTCATGGGGATGAAGAACACGCCCATGTCCTGCCTGGAGTGGATCTTCCCGTTCGCGTCCTTGGTGTAGGTGTAGAGGATCTGCCCGCGCTTGAACGGCTGGCCGATGGGGATGATCATCCGCCCGCCCGGCTTCAGCTGCTTGAACAGGTCGGGCGGCGCGTACTGCGCGGCGCAGGTCAGCATGATGATGTCGAAGCCGCCCTCGCACCTCCGGCCAGCCGTAATACCCGTCGCCCACCCGCGTCTCGATGTTGTCGTAGCCGAGCGGCGCGAAGATCTTCGCCACCGCGTGACCGAGCGGCGCGATGATCTCGATCGAGTAGGCGCGCCTGACGATGCGCGACAGGATCGAGCTCTGGAACCCGCTGCCGGTGCCGATCTCGAGCGACACCTCGCCCGGCTGCGGCTTCGCGATCTGCGTCATGTAGGCCTGGCCGAGATAGTCGGACAGCGCCGAGCCGTAGCCGATCGCCCAGGGCTTGGGCGTGTCCTCGTAGGCCTCGCCGGGCGCGGCGCGGCGCTCCTCGTAATTGTAGTGGTAGTAGTCGCGCGGCACGAGTCTCGAAGGCGCGCATCACCGCCGGATCGGCGGCGCCGAGCCGCTCCTTCAGATAGGCGTCGATCCGGTGCAGCATCGCCGGCTTGCGCGCCTGGATGGCATCGAACTGCGCCTGGGTCTGGTCGATCGGACGGCCGGAGGCGCGCATCGCCTGCAGATAGGCCTCATGCGTCCAGCCGCCGGCGCCGCCGGCGCGGCGAGTGCGCGCACGGGCGAGAGGCAGATGTAGCCGAGGCGGCGATCAGCCGACGTCGGGAGAGGGCGCGTCCTGCCACGAGGCAATCCTTCTGGCCGAGGGATAGGTCAGTATCGCGACCACATACAGCAGCCCGGCCGCGAGCAGAACCCGGTCATACCCCTCCTGCACCGCAAGCAGGTTGGCGAGTGGCGTCGCGACCACGGAGAAGGCGCCGTTGAGCCCCCAGGCCCAGGGCAGGAAGCCGCCGCCGGCCCGCGCGGCCGCCGCCAGGCCGAGCGGGAACGGCATTCCGAGCGCGATCGCCGCCGGCGCCAGCACCGCCAGCAGCAGCGCCACACGCGCCGCATAGGGCCAGTCGAGCGTGGCCAGGATCAGATCGGGCAGGCCGAACCAGGCGAAGCCGCACCAGAGCACGACGATCGCCGCCGGCACCGCGACGCCCCCCACCCGCTCGGCGAGCAGGCTGCCGATGCCGGAGCAGATCAGCATGAAGGTGAGCACGAAGGCGAAGGCGCCGGTGCGGTCGTTGAGCCAGAAGCTCGCGCGGTCGATCAGGAAGATCTCGATGAACAGGAAGCCGAGGCCGAGCGCGGCGAAATAGAGCACCGACCGCAGGACCGCCCGGCCGCAGCGCCGCGCGCTCGCCGGCGATGCGCGGGGCGACGAGCGGCACCAGCAGCACGAACAGCGCGAGCAGCGCCGCCTGCAGCAGCACGGCGAGATTGACGAGCTGGCCGATCTCCGCCTGCGGCAGGATTTCCAGCCGCTTCAGGATCAGGCCGAGCCGGTCGAGCCGCAGCACCGAGTAATAGAACGGCCGGTCGAGCGTGATCGGCGCGAGGTTGAAGGCGCGCCCGCTCGCCGTCGGCGCGCCGGCGCAGCGCGGCCCCCGCCTCGTCGGCGACCGCGTCGTCGTTGCCGTCGCCCGACGCCACCGAGCCCGGCCTCGAAGGAGACCGCCGGCAGGTCGTTGTAGAGGTTGGCGCGCGCCGGCGACCACGTCGATGCCGGGGTAGTAGGACACGTCGAACGAGCGGTCGTCGCAGAACTTGCGCAGGGCGGCGATGCGCGCGGCGTCGAACGGCACCATCCCGACCAGGATCCGCACGTTCCAGGCGCTGCGATAGACGACGACGTTCGGCCGCCGGATCGAGCACCCCGGCAAGGCGCAGCGCCGCGCGCACGGTGTCGAGCATCCGCACCGCGTAGGCCGGGAACTCGCGGATCGAGACCGGGATCGAGACCATCCCGCCTGGCGCCAGCGCGCGCAGATAGGTGGCGATCGCCTCGGCGCTGAAGGCGGCCGGGTTCGCCTCCGACTCGTCGAGGAAATCGGCCGAGATGATCGACCAGGTCGAAGCCTTTCCGGGCATTCGCCGCGAGCGCCGACCGGGCTTCGCCGCCAGCAGCCGGACGCGCGGATCGGCGGCCAGCGCCGGCGACGGACCGAGCCCGTGCCGGATCGCCTCCATCAGCACCGGGTCGGGCTCGAGCGCCACCACCCGCCGCGCACCGAGCGCCAACGCCTCACGGATGCGGAACCCGCCGGACGCGCCCACCAGCAGCACGCGCGGCGCGGCGAGCAGCGCGTAGGGCAGCGCATCGAGCGCGCCGCCGCGCATAGGCCGCGCCGCGCCTCGCCCGGCTTCGGCAGCGCGGCGATGCGGTTGCCGTCGCGATAGAGGCCGAAGCTCCTCGGTGGCCCCGGCAGCCCCAGCATGCCGGCATCGTTGGAGACGTCGGTGTCGAGCCGCTCGGTGAAATCGTCGAGCAGCGTGTAGAGCCCGCGCGGCGTCTCGCGCTGGGCGACGACGCGGCTGTCCTGCACGTGAAGCGGCGCGTAGATCGCCTTGTATTCGTTGAACCGCTGCCTGGTCGTCGAGCAGCAGCAGCGCCTCGCCGGCGAGCAGCACCGCGACCGCGATGCCGCCCGCGACCCAGCGCCGCGGCGACCAGAACGCGGCGAGCGCCAGCGGCACCAGCAGCGCCGGCACCAGATGGAACGGGTGCACGACATACATCAGCGCGAGCGCGAGCGCCGCCCCCGCCCCGGCGCCGGTCAGGTCATAGGCATAGGTGCGCGGCAGCCGCGATGCGGTGAGCACGAAGCAGAGGCTCACATAGAGCCCGGCCAGGAAGAAGAACGGCAGCAGCGCGAGGTAGTAGAGGCCGATATTGCCGAGCTGCGGCAGGGTCGTCGCCGGGTTCTGCAATTGCAGCGGGTTGAACGGGTTGGCCGTCACCGCCCAGTAGCCGAGCGCGGCGGCGGCGATCAGCAGCACCGGCAGCGCCTGCTGCAACAGCCCCGCATGGCGCACCGCGCGGTCGCGGAACAGCGCCATCGCGACGCCGCTAGAGCGCGAAGCCGGCCATGCAGATGGAGATCACCCAGTAGCCGTATTCCGACCATTTCGCGACGGCGAAGATACCGCGTGAGCGCCGTCTCGAACCCGACCGAGGCGGCCGAGACCAGGAACAGCGGGATCAGCGCGGATCATCCGAGCGTTCCCCTGGGCGATCCGCCGCGCGATGAAGTCCGCCAGCAGCGCGTTGAAGCGCGCTCGCGTCATCGACGAACAGCGCATGCCCGGCATCGGCGAACATCGCGGTCTGCGCCAGCGGATCGTGCAGCGCACATTCGCCGCCTGCGCCGCCCAAAGCGGGCGCACCACGTAGAGCACCGGCTTGCGGACGGTGTAGAGCGCGTCGCGCCAGAAGCTGCGGGGCTCGCGATAGTCGAGCAGCGCCGCGGCCGCGTAAGCCGGCGTGCGCAGCGCGTATTCGGTCAGCCGGTCGAGATAGGATGCCTCCTGCGGCCGATGGAACATGCTGCGGACGAAGCGCCGCATCCGCGCCTCGCGATCGACCGGACGTGCCGGGCGCGGATGCGCGGCGACCGGCGCGGGCCGCGGCGCCGGCTCCTCGCCCACCGAATTGTCGATCAGCACCAGCCCGGCGAGCTGCGCGTCCCCGTATTCGTGCACATAGGCCAGGCTGTCGAGCACGCCGAGCGACCAGCCGACCAGCACCACCTTGCGCGGCGCGATCCGCGCCAGCAGCTCGCCGATGTCCCGCCCGCGCCGCAGCGGCTCGTAGCCGCCCGCCGGCACGTCGCTATCCCCCTGCCCGCGCGGATCGAGCGCGATCACCGGCTCAGCGCCGCGAGAAGAATGGCGAGCTGCGGCGCCCAGATCCAGGCCGGCATGGTCCAGCCCGGGACGAACACCAGCACCGGCTGCCGCGGCCCGCCCTCCGGCGCCGCCTGCAGGAAATGCAGCCGCACCCCGTCGCGAGGTGACGAACTCCCCGTCCGCGATCGGCCCCGCCCGCGCCGTGCCCGAGGCAGCCCGAGCCAGCATCGCCGCCGCGATCAGCGCCTTCTGGAGGAATGCCCCCGCATCGGCGCTTAAATGCCGGGAACAGGCTCGCGCCTGTCAATCGCTGTCCTGGTCCCGCAACGTCCACCGCGGGCCCACGATGGCCGAAGACGACGACCGAGCCGAGCCGCCGCGGCCCGCTGCTCGGCCTCGTCGTGATCGTGGTGCTGATCGTGGGCGGCCTCTGGATCAGCCACGTGATCCGCGGCGCGCTCGGCGATCCAGGATTGCGTGATGTCCGGGAGGACGAACTGCGCGCCGGTTCAGAAGTAGAGGCGTCGGCCACTCAGCCACAGTTTGGACTGGGCGTGGCACAGGATCTGATGGCGCTCGGCCGCATTCCGCGGGACCTGTCAAGGTTCGTCCGCTTGCGCTCCGTCACATCGGAGTAACGGGTGACGTATCCCCCGCCGGGCGACTCTGCACGCCGCAACTCCAGCACCCGTCCGTTCGGACGTTCACGTTCGAACAACCCAACACTCTTGCCCGCTTGCAAATCCAGCACCCGTCGTTCGGTCTTCCTAGCTTCTACCGAGCCGACATTCCTGCTCGCCTGCGCGCAAGATCGTCCGCACGCGACCACTTCAGATTCGCCGGGATTCGGCAAGGTGCCGAACTCACCGCTTGCACTGGGCGCCGCAATCTCCCATCGGAATCCCGCCTCCAACTGTCTCGGCCCGGGCACTCCGCAAACGTTCCGGCAGATCGCTGTTCCACTGCAGCGACCGCAACTGACCATCCAGGAGGCTGAAGCCGACCGGGCGGGCCTCGAGATTCATCCGGAAACAGGCTTCGTTTCGTCCTGCGGTACTACAACCACTTTATGCTTGACTTCCTTCAGGCCGAGCACCTGCGCGCGGGTTCCACGCTCGTCAAAACCTTCAGGCGCAGCGGCGTGCAGTACGTCACCAAGAAGAGCCTGAAGGCACTGCATCCCCACACGAAGACGGAACTGTATCGATTTACCAAGGCGCACCCGCAGGTGCTTGAACTCTACAAAAAGGCCGAGCGCCGGGAGAGGACGGCGCTCGGCAAGGCGATTGACGAGGAGGTGGATACGGTCGCGCTATGCGACGCGTTGGCATCGGCGCTAAGGGCCATTCCGCCTGGCACCGCGACGGCGTCCGACTTCCACAATCTGATGATTGGCGCGATAGAATTCCTGTTTTACCCGCACCTCATGTATCCCATCAAAGAGACACCCATCAATGATGGGCGCAAGCGTATCGACATCACCTATACCAACGCGGCGCGCGACGGCTTCTTCTTCCGGCTGCACACTGCCCAGAACATTGCCTCCAACATGGTGATGGTGGAGTGCAAGAATCATGCGGGCAATGTCGCCAACCCGGAGCTTGACCAACTGGTCGGGCGGTTTTCGCTCAATCGAGGCCGCCTTGGAATCCTGATTGCGCGGACATGCAGTGACGTTCAGCTTTTTCTGAACCGCTGCCGCGACGTGACACAAGCTTGTAACGGTGTCGTAGTGCCGATTTTCGATACGGACGTGTACGCAATGCTCGACGATATTAAGCAGCATCGGCGACAAGACATCGACGCTAGGCTGAGTGGCATCCTGACCAGGCTAATCTCATAAATGGCATCCTTCAACTTGCCATAAAGCGCCTTCAGCGGCATAGCGAGCAGCGCTATCCGCGTACGTCCGCTACCAAGATGCCCCGACCAAAACCGGATCGTCCGGAAACCACCCATTGCGGACGTCGGGGTTAGCCCGTTGCGATTGTGCGCTCCGATGCGATCGGATTAACGCTACAGATACCCAGTCCCCATCTCCGCCGCGAAGCGCGCGGGATCGCCTTCCCAGATGATGCGGGCGTGCTCCAGCACATAGACGCGGTCGGCGTGCGGCAGGGCGAAGGTGACGTTCTGCTCGCCGAGCAGCACCGTGATGTCGGTCGTGGTGCGCAGAAGCTCCATCGCCTTCGAGAGCTGCTCCAGGATCACCGGCGCGAGGCCGAGCGTCGGTTCGTCGAGGATGAGCAGCTTCGGCTGCATCATCAGCGCGCGCGCGATCGCGAGCATCTGCTGCTCGCCGCCGGAGAGCGTGCGCGCGGCCTGGCCCTGGCGCTGCTGCAGGATCGGGAACAGCTCGAACAGCCAGGCGAGCTGCTCGCCGGCGCTCGGCGATCGGCGAGATGATTGCCGCCGAGATCGAGATTCTCGCGCACGTTGAGGTCGCCGAACAGCTCGCGGCTCTCCGGGCACTGCACGACGCCGCCGCGCGCGATCGCGCCGGCGGTGCGGCCGCGCAGCGTCGCGCCGCGCCAGCTGATCTCGCCGGAATAGGGCACGAGGCCGGAGATCGCGTTGAACAGCGTCGTCTTGCCCGGCGCCGTTCAAGCCCGACGACGGAGACGAACTCGCCCTCGTGCACGCGCAAGCGACACGCGTTCGAGCGCCTGCGCCTTGCCGTACAGCACGGAGACGTCGCTTCACCTCGAGGATCGGCGCGCGCGGTGCTCGCCGCCACCTCCGGCGCGCGCATGCGTCTCGATGGCGCCGCCGAGATAGACGCGGCGCACCGTCTCGTTGCGCATCACCTCGTCCGCGCTGCCCTCGGCGATGCGCTCGCCGAGATACATCGCGAGCACGCGATCGACCAGCGCGGCCACGCCCTTCACGTTGTGATCGACGAGCAGCACCGCCCGCCCCTCGCGGCGGAACCCGTCGATCAGCTCGGAGAAGGCGCGCACCTCCCCCGAGGTGAGGCCGGCGAAGGGCTCGTCCACCAGCACGACCTTCGGGTCGCGCGCGATCGCCTTCGCCATCTCCATCCGGCGCAGATCGGCGAAGGGAAGCGTCGACGGGTGCCGGTCCATCACCGCGCCGAGGCCGACGCGCTCGGCGATCGCGCGCGCCTTCGCATCGACATGCGGCTCGGCGGCGAGCTTCAGCAGGCTGTCCGGCAGCAGCGCGAGCTTGATGTTCTCGAGCACGGTCTGCCGGTGCAGCGGCCGCGAGTGCTGGAACACGATGCCGATGCCGCTGCGCGCGATGCGGTGCGACGGCCAGCCCGCCATCTCCGCGCCTTCGAGCCGCACCGAGCCGGCATTCGGCCGCTCGATGCCCATGATGAGCTTCATCACGGTCGACTTGCCGGAACCGTTCGGCCCGATCAGCCCGAGGATCTCGCCGCCCTCGATCGCGAAGCCGATATCGCTCACGGCGACCAGGCCGCCGAAGCGCTTGGTGAGCCCCGCGACCTCGAGGACGCGACGCCATCAGCGCTGCGCCCCGGTTGAGCAGCGCGCCGAGCAGCCCGTTCGGGAAGAACAGGATCACCGCGAGCGCGATCGCCGAGACGACGAACGTGCTGAGCTGGCCGAGCGGACGCAGGATCTCGCCGGCGACGATCAGGAACACCGCACCGACCGCCGCCCCGATGATCGTGCGTCGCCCGCCGAGCACGGCGGCGATGATGATCTGCACGCCGACCGCAAGGTCGATCACGGTGTCGATCGAGGCGGTGCCCATGTAGAAGACGAGCATCGCGCCGGCGAGGCCGGAGAACACCGCGCTGACGCAGAACGCCGCGAGCTTGTGCTTGACGACGTTGAAGCCGAGCGCCTGCGCCTCCACCGCGTCCTGCCCGCTCGCCTGCAGGATCAGCCCGACCGCCGAGCGCGACAGCCCGAACAGGATCGCGCCGCTCACCACCATGAAGCCGAGCGCGTACCAGTAGTTCGGTGTCGGTGTCGGTCGAGAGCACGTCGGGAACGGTGAGCCCGATCTCGCCGCCGGTGCAATGCGCGAACACGACGATGAAGTTCTGCAGGATCAGCACGGCGACGAGCGTCACCAGGCCGAAATACGGGCCGCGCAGCCGGAGCGCCGGCAGCGCCAGCAGCACGCCGCCGACCAGCGCCGCGAGCGCGCCGGCGATGATGCAGACGCCAGATCGGCGAGCCGAGATTCGTAGTTCAGCATGCCGGCGGTGTAGGCGCCGAGCCCGATCAGGAAGGTCGGGCCGAAATTCACCTCGCCCGCGAAGCCGAACAGCAGGTCCCACGCCATCGAGAACACGCCGAAGTAATAGGCGAGCGTCAGCAGGCCGAGGACATAGGCCGAGACGCCGAGCGGGAGCGCCGCCAGCACGACGATCACGAGGAGCGCGATCCAGAAGCCGCGGCGGGTCGCGCAGCGCGCGCATCAGCGTCGCCCGAGCAGGCCCTGCGGCCGCAGATAGACGACGAGCACGAGCAGCAGCGAGCGACGGGCACGGTGCGGATCGCGGGCGAGATGAGATAGGCGGTGACCGTCTCGAGATAGCCGACGACATAGGCGGCGATCAGCGAGCCCGACACGCTGCCCAGTCCGCCGAGCACGACGATCGAGAAGGCGCTCGCCGTCAGCGTGCCCGCATCCGTCGAGCTCACGCCGAGGAACATCGCGAGCAGCACGCCGGCGATGCCCGCGAGCACGCCGTAGATCGCCCAGACCAGCACGTAGATGTTCGCTGAGCTCGTAGCCGAGCAGCGTCACGCCGCGCGGGTTCATGCTCGCCGCAAGCAGCGCCTTGCCGGCGCGGCTGCGGTTGACGAACAGCCAGAGCAGCGCGATCGCGACCCAGCAGATCACCGCGGTCAGCAGCTCGTTCGATCGGCGTGCGCACGCCGCCGAGCGAGAACACGCCCTGGATCAGCGGCGTCACCGTGTGCGGCTGATCGGTGGTGAAATAGGCGACCAGCACCTGGATCATGATCCCCCAGAGCAGCGTGCCGGTGAGGACGAAGATCTCCTTCTCCTCGTTCGGGATCGCGCGGCGAGCGCTGGATCGGGCGGACGATCATGAAATAGGTGACGAAGGCGGTGGCGAGCGCTCGCCGCGATGCCGGCGAGGCCGCCGATCTCCGGGCCGAGCCCGCTGCCGGCGACCAGCCAGGCGACCACCGCCGCCACCACCATCGTCGCGCCGTGCGACAGGTTGAGCACGCCGGAGACGCCGAAGATCAGCGTGAACCCGACCGCGCCGATGCCGTAGAGCGCGCTGATCGCGAACCCGTCGATCAGGATCTGCTGCAGAAGGAGCATGGTCCTGCACGGATGTTCGCGTGCAGGCTTGCCGGCGCGGATCAGCGTGATCCCCGCCGGAAGACACCGCGATCGCGGTTACTGGCTCGCCGTCTTCAGCTTGATGAAGGACGGGAAGGTCATCTTCGCCTGCGCCATCTTGGTCCGGCCAGATCGCCTTCTGCTGGCCATCGAGCCACTGCACCAGGATGCCGGAGACCTTGTCCGGCCCGTACTTGATCGCGTGGGTGTAGGGCGAGTCCTTGCCGTAGAACGCGATCCTGCCCGATCGTGCCGACATAGTCGGTCTGCTCCATCGCCGCGACCAGCTTGTCCGGATCGGTCGAGCCCGCGCGATGCACGGCGTCCGCGATCATGTACACCTCGTCATACGCGGTGTCGCCGCAATAGGCCGGCGTCACGCCGTATTTCTTCACGTAAGCGTCGTTGAACGGCACGCTCTTCGGCGTCACCGCGACGCCGGGCGCCGCCACGGTCTGGAACACGACGCCTTCCGTCGCGCCGTTGGTGTCCTTCCAGAACGTGCTCGACGTCGCCTGCGAGCTGATGCCGAACATCGGGATCGGCACCTGCTGCTGCTTCCACTGCACCGTCGGCTGCACGCCGACATGGCTGATGCCGGTGATGATGACGTCGGGCTTCTTGCCCTCGATGCCGTTGAAGATCGGCGTGAAGTCGGTGGTGTCGGGCGAGAAGCGGATGTGGTCGAGCACCTGCAGCCCGATCTTGGGCAGGCACTTCAGGTATTCCGCATCGAGCGGCGTCGTCCAGGCGGCGTCCTCGCTGATCACCACCGCGGTCTTCATGTGCAGCCTGCCGACCAGCAGGTCCTTGGCCGCGTCGCACACGGAATCGGCAAGGAAGCTCGAGGTGAGATAGCCATGGAACGTGTATTTGTTCCTGGCGTAGTCGGCGTGCACCGCCTTGCTGATCTCGTTGCTGGCCGCGCCCGGCGTGATGATCGGCAGATGCAGCCGCGCCGCCCACGGCATCAACGCGAGCGCAACCTCGCTGATGTAGCTCGCGATGACGAAGTTCACGTGATCCTGGTTGGCCGCGCGCTGGAAGGCGCGCACGGCATCGGCCGAGGAATTGTGGTCGTCATAGCCGACGATCTCGATCTTGCGGCCATCGACACCGCCCTTGGCGTTGATCTCGTCCGCCGCGAGCTGCGCGGCATTCGGGATCGCGACGCCGGCGATCGCCGAATTCTCGGCGATCACGCCGATCCGGATCGGCTCGGCGGCCCGCGCCGGGGCCGCGGCGCCGAGGCCGGCGGCAAACGCCAGCGCGGCAGCGCCGGTGCTCAGCCGCCAGGCAAACGATAGCTTGTCCATCTCGTCCACTCCCTTCGTCGTCTTCTTTTGATATCGGCGCACTCTAAACCCCCTGCCGGCCGAGCGCCGCGACATAGCCGCGATTCCAGGTCGGCGTGATCCATACCTCGTTGATGCAGACATGCGGCGGCAGGCAGGCGATGGTGCGGATCAGGTCGCCGCAATCCTCCGGCTGCACCATCTTCGCGCGATCCTCGGCACTCACCGGCACCGGACGCTTGTCCAGGATGGGCGTCGCCACCTCGCCCGGGCACAGCGCGGTCGAGCGGATGCCGTTCACGCATTCCTCCATGTTGATCGTGTGGCTCATCGCGACCACGCCGTGCTTGGCAGCGACATAGGCCGCTTCCGCTCAGCAGGCCGATGTTACGCCCCGCCATCGAGGCGGTGTGGATGATCACCCCGTCCTTCTGCCGCCGCATGAACGGCAGCGCCACCACCACGCAGTAGAACGCGCTTTCGAGATTGCCGGCGACCACCTGTTCGGCGCCGTCCATGTCGAGCTTCGCCCAGTCGACGCTCGGCGACGTTGAGACCGGCATTGTTCACCAGGATGTCGAGCCGGCCGAGCGTCGCGATGAACTCGCCGACCGCTTTCACCTCGTCCTTCCGCATGAGATCGGCGGGCTGCACATGCGCGGCGCCACCTGCCTCGCGGATTCGCGCGGCAACGCTTCTCCAACGGCTCGCGGCGGCGACCGGAGAGAATGATCGCCGCACCCTCCCGCGCGAGCGCCAGCGCGGCCGCTTCACCGATACCGCTGCCCGCACCCGTGACCCAGGCGATCTTGCCCCCAAGCCGCGCCTCGTGCTGCGCCAATCTCATAGCTCCCATGCACTTTCGCCCGGACCATTCGGCACGGGATGAGCGCGCTTGTCCAGTCCCGCCGGCGCCTTGTCCTGCTGTTCCCGCCGTGCTTGCCTGCGCGCCGCATCGAAGCGGCGCGGCGGAGGAGACGAAGATGCGGATCACCGGGGTCGAGACCCTGCAGGCCGACGCCGGTTGGCGGTTGTTCTCCTTCCTCAAGATCACCACCGATGATGGTCTGACCGGCTGGTCCGAATACAATGAGAGCTTCGGCAGCGCCGGACTTTCCGCCGTCATCGCCGCGCTGGCGCCCGCGCTCATCGGCCAGGATCCGCTGCCCTACGAGCGGATCGTCGCGGGCCTGCATGTCGCGACGCGGCAGGCGCGCGGCGGCCTCAACCAGCAGGCGATCGCGGCGATCGAGAACGCGCTGCTCGACATCAAGGGGAAGGCGCTCGGTGTCCCGGTCTATGCGCTGTTCGGCGGCCCGGTGCGCGACCGCATCCCGCTGTACTGGTCGCATTGCGGCACCTACCGCGTTCGCAACGCGGCACAGATGGGCGTGCCCGCCATCACCAGCTACGACGAGCTCGCCCGCCACGCCGAGGAGGTGAAATCGCGCGGCTTCCGCGCGCTCAAGACCAACATCCTGCCCGCCGATCCTGGCGGTCGCCTGGTCCCGTTCAGCCCGGGCTTCGGGCGCTCCCCGGGCTGGCCCGAGCTCAACTGGGACAACCGCATCGCCGAGGCCGCCGAGCGCACGGTGGCGACGTTCCGCGACGCGATCGGACCCGAGATGGGGCTGATGCTGGACATCAACTTCCATTTCAAGACCGAGGGCTTCAAGCGCATCGCCGATGCGGTCGCGCCGTACGACCTCACCTGGCTCGAGGTCGATACCCACGATCCCGATGCGCTCGCCGACATCCGCGCCGGCTCCGTGTGCCCGATCGCGTCCTGCGAGACGCTTACCCATCGCCGCGACTTCAAGCCCTATTTCGAGGCGTACGCGATGGACGTGCCGATCATCGACGTGGTGTGGAACGGGCTCGGGGAGTCGCTGAAGATCGCCGCCATGGCGGACGTGTACGAGATGAACGTCGCGCCGCATAATTTCTACGGCCATCTGTGCAGCATGATCAGCGCGCATTTCTCCGCCGTCGTGCCGAACTTCCGCATCATGGAGATCGACATCGACAGCGTCGCCTGGCGCGACGAGTTCGTCACCTCGGTTCCGGTGATCGAGAACGGCGAGCTCGTGCTGCCCAGCGCGCCGGGCTGGGGCATCGAGGTGAACGAGGCGGCGGTGCGCGCGCGCGCTCCCGAGGAACTGACGAGGAGAAGGGAATTGGCAAAGTTCAAGATCGCGACGCCGGCGGGCGCGAGCTTCACGGTGGCCGGCGGCGGCTACGAGCTCGAATCCGAGGCGCTGGACGGGCTCGATGCGGAAATCGTCGAAGTCTCCGGCGATTCCGAGGAGACGTTCCTCGCCGGCGCGCGCGACGCCGACGCCGTCTATGCGAAGGCGATCAAGTTCAACCAGGAAGATCATCGACGGGCTGGAACGCTGCAAGCTGATCGCGCTCGGCAGCGTCGGCGTCGACAGCGTGGACGTGAAGGCGGCAACCGCGCGCGGCATTCCGGTCACCAACGTGCCCGACACCTTCATCGAGGAAGTCGCCGATCACGCGATGGCACTGCTGCTCGGCGGGTTCCGGCGCCTGGTCGAGCAGGACCGCATGGTGCGCGAGGGACGCTGGCGCGAAGGCCGGCCGCAGCTCCTGCAGATCCCCCGGCTGATCGGGCAGACGCTCGGCTTCATCGCCTTCGGCCATGTCGCCCGCGCCGTCGCGCTGCGCGCGCGTCCGTTCGGCCTGCGCATGCTCGCCTACGACCCCTATGTCGAGGAGCTGGTGATGACGCCATACGGCGTCGAGCCGGCGACACTCTCCGAAGTGCTGCGGAATTCCGACTTCCTCTCCATGCACGCGCCGGCGACGCCGGAAGCCCACGGCATGCTCACCGAGAAGCACTTCCGGCAGATGAAGAAGAACGCGCTCTTCATCAACACCGGCCGCGGTCCCACCGTGCAGGAATCGGGGCTGATCCAGGCGCTGCAGGAGAAATGGATCGCCGGCGCCGCGCTCGACGTGCTCGAGGTCGAGCCGCCGCAGCAGGACAATCCGCTGCTGCAGATGTCGAATGTCATCCTGACCGCGCACGTCGCTTCGGCCTCGGCGCGCTTCGACAGCGCCCGCAAGCGCCGTGTCGGCCAGGAGCTCGCGCTCGTGCTGCAAGGCCGCTGGCCGATGAGCTGCGTCAATCCATCGGTGCTGGCGAAAACCGATCTTCGCCGCTGGCAACCCATCTCGATGGAGCGAGGTCCCAACAGCTGAGGCCATTGGCCCGGCTCAGAACTTCGCACGCACGCCGCCGAGAAAGGAGGGGCCGGGGATTTCGTAGCCGGAAGCCGGCTCGAAACGCGAATCGGTCAGGTTGCGGCCGTTGGCGAACAGCGCCACGTTCTTCAGCAGGTCGTAGGTCACGGTCAGGTTGAGGACGAAGCCGGGCTTCGCGGTGCCGACGCCTTCCTGGAAGCCCTCGTCATCGACAAGAAAGTCCTGGAACGGGCCGGTGTAGAGCAACTCCGGCGCGATGGTGAGGCGTGGGATCGGATTGACCTTGGCGTCGAGCGCGAAGCTGTGCTGCGGGCGTCGCAGCAGCGGCGACTGGTCATCGGCGTTCTTGGCGGAGGTGTAGGTGTAGGAACCGATCACGGTGAGCCACGGTGCCGGGCGCAGCGTGAGCTCGGTTTCGACGCCCTGGATGTGCGCCGAGCCGATATTGACTTGCGTGTAAACCGGCGCGAACTGCGTCTCGATCAGATCGAGTACCTGGTTGTTGAAGTAGGTCGCGCCGAAACTGACGCCGCCAGGCAGCCCGAGCGGCGAGAGATCGGTGGTGAAGCCCGCCTCCCAGCCCTGCGCGTGCTCGGGCTTGAGGTTCGGGTTGCCGACATAGCCGAAACTGTCGACGCCGAACTTGTCGAACAGCGACGGCGCACGAAATGCAGTCCCGTAGGCGGCCTTCAGTCGCGTGCTCGCCTCGGGAATGGACAGCACGCCGCCGAGGCGCCAGGTGATCGCGCCCTCGGTGCCGGAGACGTTGTCGCTGCGGAGCTGCCCGGTGATCGTCAGCCGGTCGAGCAGGATCGTCTGCAGGCCGAGGTAGCCGGCATCCTCCGCCTGCGAGGCGCGCACGGATTGCGCGAACGGTTCGCCGAACGAGGTGCTGAAGGTCCGCACGTTGGCGCGATCGGCGGTGTGCTCGTAGCCGAAGGTGAGGTCGGTGCCGGAGAGATCCGGCACGGCGAACAGATCCGAGAGATGGATCGTGTTGTTCCATTGCAGGTCGGTGCGATAGCCGTGATAGCGGTTGTTTTCCGTCGCCTGGTTCGGGTCCTGCGCGAAGAGCGGCTCGGTGTAGTGACGGTCGTCCTGCAGATGGCCGAGAAGGAGCGAGGTCTCGTAGGCATCGCCGAACAGATGCGAGGTGCCGCCGATGCGGCCGATCAGCGTGTCATCCGTGCCGGTGGAGTTCGCATTGTCGAAGGTGGGGTTGCCGAGATTGTCGAAGCCGAAAGTCGCGGTGCGCGCGCGCAGCAGCAGCGAGAGGCGGGTGCCGGCGATCGGCGTGAAGCCGAGATTGAGCGTGCCGACCGCGTCACGGTAGCCATCCGGCACCCCGCTGTAGATCGACTCGCGCCGCGGCGTGGTGTCGAACCCGCGCTGCGACTGCGATTCCTCGGTGAGCGAGTAGTCCCACCGCCCGCTTTGCCCGGAGACGTTGGCGTGCTGGAGGATCGCCGCGGGGTAGCCGCCGGAGATCTCGCCCTCGGCATGTGGCGCGCCCTCGCCGCGACGGGTGATGAGATTGATCACGCCGCCGATCGCGCCGGAGCCGTAGAGCGAGGCCATCGGGCCGCGGATCACCTCGATGCGCTGGATGTCGGCGAGCGCATCGACGCCGAAATTGAACGCCCCACCGGAATCCGACGCGTCGTTGATCGGCATGCCATCGAGCAGCACGAGCACATGGTCGCTGTTGGTGCCGCGGATGAACACGCTTGCATTGCCGCCGGGGCCGCCCGACTGGACGACGTTGATGCCGGGGACCGATTGCAGCGCCTCGACGAGGTTCGTGTAGTCGCGCGTCTGCATCGTCTGCCGGTCGATGACGGAGACGCCGGCGGGAATGTCTTCGAGCGGGGTCGGGATGCGCGTCGCGGTGACGACGATGGTTTGCGGCGCGCTCACCGCGGTCTCCTGCGCGAGCGCGGGCGCGAAGGCGGTTGCGGTGAGCAGAGCAACCAGGGAAAGGCGACGCATGGGCGGCACTCCAGGCGGCCGGACGCGCACTCGCGCCCGGATTGCAACGGCGATTGCCGCCTGACGGGTCTTCCCCGTTTGCGCCGGTGCACCCCGCCCGACGCGCGCGCGCAGTCTCGATGCCGGCCGGTCTCCTGGCTCGCGGCTCCGGCACCGCCCCCGCCTTCTCGCCGTCATGGCAATGGCAATGGGGACGATTCGCCGCCTACAGTTGCGGGGGCAGCCGCGGACTCCCACGCCTCACGCGGGCCTCGCGCGTTCCCGTTTCAGCCCTTGCGGGCCACCGGCATCTGGCCGGAACCGTAACCTTCATGCGCCCCGAAATCTAGGTGGGCGCTTCTCCATGAAGGCGGTGCGGCCCTCGCGATAGTCCTGGCTGTTGAAGCACGCCTCGCTCGCACGGACGAGCGCGTCCATGTCGCGGTCCGCGGGGTCGCGCAGCACTTCACGGATGGTCAGCAGCGAGGCGTGGACGGAGAGCGGCGCGTTGTCGGCGATCGCACGCGCGAGGTCGACCACCGTGTCCGACAGATCCTCGTCATTCACCACGCGGTTCACCAGGCCCATGCGCTCGGCCTCGCGCGCCCCGATCCGCTGGCCGGTGTAGAGGATCATGCGCGCATGAGCGGGGCCGACCAGCGCAACGAGGTCGCGCACGGACTCGAAGCCATAGGCGATGCCGAGCTTTGCTGCCGGAATGCCGAATTCGGAATCGACCCCGGCGATGCGCAGGTCCGCCTTCATCGCGATCGCCAATCCGCCGCCGAGGCAGAAGCCGCGGATGCGGGCGATCATCGGCTTGTCGAACGCGGCGAGCGCATCGCGACCGGATTTGGTCTGCTCGTCATAGGCGCGCCGCGCATCATCGTTGCTGCGGTGCTTCTCGAACTGGCTGATATCGGCGCCGGAGACGAAGGCGCGCGCTCCGGCGCCGGTCAGCACCACGACGCGCACCGAGCGATCCTCGCGCCAGTTGTTGAGGATCTCACCGAGCCCGGTCCACATGTCGAGCGACATGGCATTGTGCTTCGCGGGCTGATTGAAGGTGACGAGGCCGATGCCGTCATCGACCTCGGCGAGCATCCGGCTCCCGGCATACTGCATCAGATCGCTCCCGAAGCCCGCATCGCGTCGATCTCCCCGTCGCCGTAGCCGAGCTCGCGCAGCACCGCGTCGGTGTCGGCGCCGGCGTCCGGCGTCGGCGAGCGCACGCGGCGTGGCAGGCCCGTGAGGTTGAGCGGCGAGTTCACCACCTGCTTCTCGCCGAGCCGCGGATGGTGCATCGGCGTCGCCATGCCGAGATGTCGCACCTGCTGGTCGGCAAACACCTTGTCGATCGTGTTGATCGGCCCGCACGGAATTCCCGCCTCTTCGAACAGCGTGATCCAGTCTTCGGCGGGCTTCTCGCGCGTCACCGCGGCGATCGCGGCGTTGATCTCGGCGCGGTGCCTGCTGCGGCCGACCTGGTTCGCCCATTCCGGCTTCTCCGCCCATTCCGGGTGGCCGATCGCGTCGCAGAAGCGGCGCCACAGCCGGCCGCCGCTCGCCGCGATGTTGATCTGGCCGTCGCTGGTCGGGAACACGCCGGTCGGGATGCCCGTCGGATGGTCGTTGCCGGCCTGGGCCGCCACCTCGCCCGCCATCAGCCAGCGCGACGCCTGGAAATCCAGCATGAACACCTGTGCCTCGAGCAGCGAGGTGTGCACCCAGCGCCCCTCGCCGGTGCGCTCGCGCTGAAAAAGCGCCATCACGATGCCGAGGGCGAGCAGGTTGCCCGCGGTGAGATCGTCGATCGGGATGCCGACGCGCACCGGCCCCTGGCCGGGCAGGCCGGTGATCGACATCAGCCCGCCGAGCCCCTGCGCGATCTGATCGACACCGGCGCGCTTCGCATAGGGCCCGTCCTGCCCGAAGCCGCTGATGCTGCCATAGACGACTCGCGGATTGCGCGCCTTCACGTCGTCATAGGCGATGCCGAGCCGATGCTTCACATCGGCCCGCATGTTTTCGACGATCACGTCCGCCCGCTCCGCCAGACGCATGAACGCCTCGTGGCCCTCCTTCGTCTTGAGGTTGAGGCTGATCGCGCGCTTGTTGCGGTGCAGGTTCTGATAGTCGAACCCGTCACGGTCGCCGGCGATGTCCTCGCCGCCACTCGCCGGCGGCTCGATGCGGATCACCGACGCGCCCCAATCGGCGAGGTGCCGCACGCAGGTCGGGCCCGCGCGCGCCAGGGTGAGATCGAGTACGGTAAGGCCGGAGAGCGGTAGAAGCGTCTCCGCCGCGAGCGTCGGGTCGAATGCGGTGTCCGGCATCGCGTCCTCCAGCGGTTGCGGCCAAGTGTCGTCCAGAGGATGCGCATGGACAAGGTGGACCTGGCACTGGTGCTGGCCGTGGACGGATCCGCCAGCGTCACTTACGACGAGTTCAACCTGATCGCCGGCGGCATGGCGGCGGCGCTGCGCGATTCCGCCGTGAGCAAGGGCCTGATCGGCGGTCCCAACCGGGCGAGCCTCGCTTGCGTGCTGCTCTGGTCCGGCCATGCCGCGCAGGCGGTGCTGATCCCGTGGACCCGCCTCACGACGGAAACCGAGATGTCGGCCTTCGCCGATGCCGTCGACAACATCTCCCGCATCGTGCGCCCCGGCGAGACCGCGATCGGCGAGGCGCTGCTGGCCAGCCTGAAGCTGCTCGTCGGTGCGCCGGCGCCGTCGTCGCGCCAGGTGGTGGACGTGATCGGCGACGGGCGCTCGAACGACGGGCCACCGCCGGGGCCGATCCGCGACCGCATGGCGGCGGCCGGCGTCACCATCAACGGGCTCTGCATCCTGCACGAGGAGCCCGACCTGCTCGCGAGCTACGCAAAGGAGGTGATCGGCGGCCCCGGCGCCTTCGCGCTGACCTGTCCGGACTATCCGGCCTTCGCCGAGGCGATGCGGCGCAAGCTGGTGCAGGAAGTCATCACCGCGCCGATCGCGTAACGAGCGACCGAACCGCAGCAGACCCTCGGACGTAAGCAGAGGGATCACGGAGAACGTGAGGATGGACGACATCGAGTCAGGCGCCGCCGAGCGCGAAATCGGCCGAAGCCGAGCGCACGCCGGTCGAGGCGATCACCTCGGAGCAGGGCGATCCGGAAGAGCATGGCGAGATGCCGCTGCCGCAGGATGCGCGCACCGTCATCCAGGGTGTGCTGCTGCTGATCGCGGTGCTGTTCTGCCTCTACGTCGCGCGCGACTTCGTCCTGCCGGTGGTGCTCGCGATCGTCCTCAAGCTCCTGCTGCAACCCTTCGTCCGCCTGCTCGAGCGCATCCACATCCCGAAGGCGGTCGGCGCGCTGCTCGCGCTCGCGCTGCTGATCGGCATCTTCGTCGGTCTCGGCATGCTGCTGACCAGCCCGGCCGCCAACTGGGCCGCCAACCTGCCCAAAGTGGCCGCCGAGCTGCAGCACCGCTTCGCCTTCCTCACCAACGCGGCCTCGCGGATGCAGGGCACGCTCGGTGGCATGGGCATTCATTTCGATGCCCAGAGCGCCCTCTCCCAGGCCAACCCCGCGAGCTGGCTCACCGCCGTGTTCAGCGGCACCGGCACCGTCGCCTCGCACCTGCTCGAGACCCTGCTGATCCTGTTCTACCTGCTCGTGTTCGGGGAGCTGTTCCTGCGGCGCCTCGTCGAGATCCTGCCGCGCTTCCGCGACAAGCGGGAAGCGGTCGCGCTCTCCGAGCACATCGAGCGCGACCTCTCCGCCTATCTGCTGACCATCACCATCATCAACGCCATCGTCGGCACCGCCGTCGCCGGCGTCATGTGGGCAACCGGCGTGCCCGGCCCGCCGCTCTGGGGCGTCGCCGCCTTCGCGCTGAACTACGTCCCCATCCTGGGCCCGTTCTGCGGCGTCGCGCTGTTCGTGGTGGTCGGCATCGTCACCAAGGGCGCGACCTGGTGGGCGCTGCTGCCGGCCGCGCTCTATCTCTGCATCCATCTGGCGGAGGGCGAGACGATCACGCCGATGCTGCTGGCGCGCCGCTTCACCATCAATCCGGTCGCCGTGATGCTGTCGCTCACCTTCTGGTACTGGATGTGGGGGGTGCCCGGCGCGATCCTCTCGGTGCCGATGCTCGCCATCTTCAAGATCGTGTGCGACCACCTGCGCCCGCTGCGCGCCCTCGGCCACTTCCTCGAAGGTTGATCACGCGCGACTCGGCAACGCTGCCGACAAAGGAGGTCTCGGCATGAGGATCGTCACCATGGAGTGCAGAATCTGCGGCGAGGAGATGGAATACGACGTGATCGAGATCGCGCTCGAATCGCACGAGACGGTCGGGCAGCCAGGCTGGTACTGCTGGGTCTGCAACCTCTCCGGCCACAGCGCGCAGGACCTGTTCCTCGCTGATCACGACGCGGCTGACAAGAAGCCGGTCAAACCCGCAACTGGTCGGGGATCGTAAGCCCTAGCCGCAACGGCACGTCCCATATCTCGCGCACCCGCCGCACCGGCTCGAAGCCCGCGGCAATGTAGCCCGGCAAGGCCCGCGGATGATCCGCCGTGCAGGTGTTCACCGTCACCACCCGCGCCCCGCGCCGCCACGCCTCGTCCACCGCCGCGCGCAGGAACGCCCGCCCCCAGCCCCGCCCCACCGCATGCGGCATCAGCCCGAAATAGCTGAGATTGACCTCCTGCGAGGAGCGCGCCTCCAATTCGAAGAACCCCGCCGGCTCCCCCTTGTCATAGAGGACGTGAATGGAAATCCCCGGATCGGCCAGATACCGCCGCCAACGCCGCATCCGGCATCGCCCGCCGCAGCCACCAGCAATACGCCCCACCCACCGTCGCATACAGGAACCGATAGAACGGCACCGTCGGCGCCCCCAGCCGCACCAAGGACGTGCCCACCGGCAGCGGCACGGCAGGCCCCTGCGGCGGCGCCCCCATCCGCAAAAACGTCACCACCACCCCAACCCGAACCGCCGCCTCCACAGCCGCCTCCGCAATCAGCCGGGGTTGCGCGGCGAGGGCTTGCAGGCGGTAGGGCCGGGGCGCTGCCCCGGACCCCGCCAGGGGCGCTGCCCCTGGACCCCGCCAAAGGCAGAGCCTTTGGAATCCTTTTCGTTTGTTGAAGAGGGGCGGGCCAACCCGGACCTCCCAACCACCTCCTTGGCCCGCCCCTCTTCAACAAACCAGAGGGGTTCTAAGGGCTCCGCCCTTAGCGGGGATCCAGGGGGCAGCGCCCCCTGGTGGGGGTCCGGGGGCAACGCCCCCGGTCTCACCGCCTGCAAGCCCTCTCCCCGCATCCCCGGCTAATCGTCGAGGAAGCTGCGGAGTTTGCGGCTGCGGCTGGGGTGTTTGAGCTTGCGGAGCGCCTTGGCTTCGATCTGGCGGATGCGTTCGCGGGTGACGTTGAACTGCTGGCCGACTTCTTCGAGTGTGTGGTCGGTGTTCATGCCGATGCCGAAGCGCATGCGGAGCACGCGTTCCTCGCGCGGAGTGAGCGAGGAGAGCACGCGGGTGGTGGCTTCGCGGAGGTTGGCCTGGATGGCAGCGTCGAGCGGGATGACCGCAGCTTTGTCCTCGATGAAGTCGCCGAGATGGCTGTCCTCCTCGTCGCCGATCGGGGTTTCGAGGCTGATCGGCTCCTTGGCGATCTTGAGGACCTTGCGGACCTTCTCGAGCGGCATGCCGAGTTTCTCGGCGAGCTCCTCGGGGGCGGGTTCGCGGCCGATCTCGTGCAGCATCTGGCGCGAGGTGCGCACCAGCTTGTTGATCGTCTCGATCATGTGGACGGGGATGCGGATGGTGCGCGCCTGGTCGGCGATCGAGCGGGTGATCGCCTGGCGGATCCACCAGGTCGCATAGGTCGAGAACTTGTAGCCGCGACGGTACTCGAACTTATCCACCGCCTTCATCAGGCCGATGTTCCCCTCCTGGATCAAGTCGAGGAATTGCAGGCCACGATTGGTGTATTTCTTCGCGATCGAGATGACCAGGCGGAGGTTTGCCTCGATCATCTCCTTCTTGGCGCGGGCGGAGTTGCGCTCACCGCGGGACACCGTCGCGTAGACGCGGCGGAATTCGGCGATCGGCAGGCTCGAATTGTTGGCGACGACGCCGATCTGCGCGCGGATCTGCGTGACGTCCTCAAAATACTTGGCGGCGAAGTTCTTCCAGCCCTTGCCGGAGAGGCCGGCCACGCGCTCCATCCAGTTCGGGTCGAGCTCGTGGCCGCGATATTCGCGGAGGAATTCCTCGCGGTTCACCTTGCAGGATTCGGCCAGGCGCAGGAGCTGGCCCTCGAGGCCGGTGAGGCGCTGGTTGAGTTGCTTGAGCTGGATGACCAGCTCCTCGATGCGGTTGTTGTGCAGCCGCACCTTCTCGACCAGGCTGACGAGTTCCTCGCGCTGCTTCTCGTAGGTCTTCTCCGAGCGCGCGTTGATCTCCTCGCCGGAGGTGATGGTCTCGAGGCGGCGCGACTGCACCTTCGAGAGCTTCTTGTAGAGGGTCTCGATCTCCTCGAAGTTGGCGAGTATCTCGGGCTTCAGCTTCTCCTCGAGGGCGGAGAGCGAGAGGCCGACGCCTTCGCCCTCCTCCTCGTCGATGTCCTCGGCCGGCTCGAAGCTCTCGGCCGCGGTGTCGGCGGCCTCGCCGGCGGCTTCTTTCGGGCCGCCCTGGGTCGCCTCGAGATCGATGATGTCGCGCAGCAGCATGCGGCCGGCCTTCAGCGCGTCATGCCAGGCGATGATGGCGCGGAAGGTGAGCGGGCTCTCGCACAGCCCGCCGATCATCATGTCGCGGCCGGCCTCGATGCGCTTGGCGATGGCGATCTCGCCCTCGCGCGAGAGCAGTTCGACGCTGCCCATCTCGCGCAGATACATGCGGACCGGATCGTCGGTGCGGCCGAGGCTCTCCTCGTCGACATTGCCGGTCTGCTCCTCGGCCTCGCCTTCGGCGGCGGCTTCGGGCTTGGGCGCGGCCTCCTGTTCCTCGCTCTCCTCGCCCTCGACCACCTGGATGCCGGTCTCGTTGAGCATCGCCATCACGTCCTCGATCTGCTCGGAGGAGTTCTGGTCCTGCGGCAGGACGGCGTTCAGCTCGTCGAAGGTGATGTAGCCGCGCTCCTTGCCGCGGGCGATCAGCCGCTTCATGGCGGCCGACTGGGTGTCGAGCAGATTGGTATCGACGTCAGGCTCGGCGGCCACGCCCTCGGCATTCACGGCTTGCTTCGTCGCCATCGGTCAGCGCACTCCCACCTGGCAAAGATAAATCATGTGTCGGCCTCCATCTCCTCGCCCTGCATGATCCGGTTGCGGGCGGTGGCGAGGGCCGTCAGGCGTCGTTCCGCGACCGGATCGCTCTTTTCCTTCCACGCCTCCGTCGCGGCCACGAGCTGATCTTCGAGCTCGGACCGGCGCAGCAGGCCGTAGTAGTGCCACCAGGCGGTTTCCACCTCGATCGGCATCGCCTCCGGGCTGGCGGCTTCGGGCAGGCCGAGCGGGGCGTTGGCCAGCACCCGGTCGAGTTCAGGGCCTAGCCCGGACAACCGCAGGTGGGCAATCATCCCAAGGGAATCAAGCCTGGAATCAAGCTGGTGCGCGTCGCCCATCGCCCGCAGCATCTCGTCCCAGATCTTGGCGAGATGGGGCGGGAGATCGAGATTTCCCACCAGTTCCTCGAATTCGTGCATGCGTTCGGGATGGCCGATGAGGATGGCGATCAGGTAGCGCTGCCGGTCGGCATCGGCGCGGGCCGCAGCGCGGCCCCGGCTCTCGGCGATGATCAGGGATCCCTTGCGCGCCCGCTGCCCGCTGACCGCCGGACGCTGCTCCTCGTAGAAGCGGTTCAGCAGATCGCGGCGGTATTCGCGGGCGAGGCCGGGGTCGCCGATCGAGGAGGCCAGCAGGGCGAGCCGCCCCCGGAAGCGGGCGCGCTGCTCGGGCGTCTCCACCGGCGCGATCGCGCGCTCGAAGCGGTAGAGCGCCTCGGCGAGCGGCCGCGCCGCGGCGAGGCGCGGCCGCAGCCCGGCCCCGCCTTCGGTCCGCGCCAGCGTATCGGGGTCCTGGCCCTCGGGCAGCTCGGCGATGGCGAGCGTGCGGTCCTGCGCGATCCTGGGCAGCGCCAGCTCGATCGTGCGGAGCGCGGCGCGACGGCCGGCGGCGTCGCCGTCGAAGCAGAGGATGGGCTCGGGCGCGAGCTCCCACAGCGCGTCGAGATGCTCGGAGGTGAGCGCGGTGCCGAGCGGGGCGACGGCGCCGGGGAAGCCCGCCTGATGCAGGGCGATCACGTCCATGTACCCCTCGACCACCACGAGCCGGTGATCGCGCCCCGCCCGGCGGGCGAGATCGAGGCCATAGAGCGTGCGGCGCTTGGCGAAGAGCGCGGTTTCGGGCCCGTTCACGTATTTGGGCTGGCCGTCGCCGAGGATGCGGCCGCCGAAGCTGACGGTGCGGCCGCGGGCGTCGCGGATCGGGAACATCACCCGGTTGAAGAAGAGCTCGCGCGGCGCCCGTCCCTCCTCCGGCGCCTGCATCAGCCCGGCCTCGAGCAACTGACCCGCCTCGATGCCCGCGCCCGCGAGCTCGGCGACCAGCGCACCGCGTCCCTCGCCGGACCAGCCGAGCCCGAAGCGGCGGATCGTCTCGTCGGTGAGGCCGCGGCCACGGAGATAGGCGAGCGCACGGGTCCCTTCGGGCAGGAACAGGCGGCGCTCGAACGCGACCTGCGCCGCGGCCAGCACGGAGCGGAGATCGTGGCGTCGCTGCTCGGCGGCGCTCGCGCGCGGGCTTTCCTGCGGCACGTCGAGCCCGGCCTCGGCAGCGAGCTGGGTGACCGCCTCCATGAAGCCGAGCCCCTGCCCCTGCATGGCGAAGCTGATCGCATCGCCGTGCGCGCCGCAGCCAAAGCAATGGTAGTGGTCGTCGTAGACGTAGAAGCTCGGCGTCTTCTCGCCGTGAAACGGGCAGCATCCCTTCCACTGCCGGCCCGAGCGCGCGAGCCGGACCCGCCGCCCGACCAGCGCCGGCAGCGGCGTGCGCGCCCGCAGCTCCTCGAGGAAATCGGCCGGAAGCGCCATCAGCCGTGCAGGCCTGCGCGTTGTCCGAGCACGTGATTCACGCCTTCGGTGGTTCCCGATCCAGGCGATCGCGCGCCAGCGCGCCGGCCTTTGCCATGTCCAGCGTCGCCGCGTGCTTCGCCTTCAGCGCCGCCATCACCCGGCCCATGTCCTTGACCCCGACGGCGCCGGTCTCCGCCACGGCGTCGTCGATCGCGGCCCTGGTCGCGGCCTCGTCCATCGGCCGTGGGAGGAAGCTTTCGATCACGGCGATCTCCGCCTCCTCCTTCTCGACCAGGTCCTGCCGCTTGCCTTGCCGATAGAGCGCCACCGACTCCCGGCGCGACTTCACCATGCCGCGCAGCATCGCCATCACCTCGGCATCGCCGACCCGATCGACCCCCTTTGGTCGCGCGGCGATGTCCACGTCCTTCAGTTTCGCGAGGATCATGCGCAGCGTCGAGGTGCGCGGCGCATTGCCCGCCTTCATCGAGGCTTTCAACTCGTTCGTGAAACTCTCCCGCAACCCCATCCGCGCGCACCTCGAAAACTCCCCCTACTTATAGGGTGAGTCGCGCGAGCGGCGCGGAAGGAAATTCCGCGGCCCAGCAGCGCGGGATTGCGGTGGGAAATCACTTCCCATATAGGCCTCGCATGACCGTCGAGCAGATCATTGCCCGCCTGGGCGGCCAGGAAGCGGCCGCGCACGCGACCGGGGTAGGCACCGAGGCGGTGCGCAAATGGCGCCAGGCCGACGCGATCCCGACCCGCCACTGGAAAGCCATCAGCGCCGCGACCGGGCTCTCACTGGCGGAACTCTCGGGGATCAACGGCGGCACCGAGCCGGACGCCGCGCCGCCGGGAGCGACGGCGGCGCTCGTGCTCCAGGACGGCAGCACCTTCTGGGGCGCGGGCTTCGGCGCGCATACCGATGGACGGGTGGGCGAGGTCTGCTTCAACACCGGCATGACCGGCTACCAGGAGACGCTCACCGATCCGTCCTATGCCGGCCAGCACATCACCTTCACCTTCCCCCATATTGGCAATGTCGGCACCAACCCCGAGGATCTGGAGGCGACGACGATCGCCGCGCTCGGCCTTCTGGTGAAGCAGGACGTGACGGAGCCGGCGAACTGGCGGGCGGCGCAGCCGCTCGACGCCTGGCTTCGCGGCCAGGGCGTGCCGGGCATTGCCGGGATCGACACGCGGGCGCTCACCCTCCGCATCCGCGATGGCGGCGCGCCGAACGGCGTCCTCGCCTTCCCCGCGGACGGCCGTTTCGACCTCGCGGCGCTCCGCGGCCGGGCGGAGGCTTGGCCGGGGCTCGAGGGCATGGACCTGGCGAAGCAGGTCTCCTGCACCCAGACCTATCAATGGGACGAGGCACGCTGGTCCTGGCCGCACGGCTACGGCCGCCAGACGGCGCCGAGGCACCATGTCGTCGCCGTCGATTACGGCGCCAAGCGCAACATCCTGCGCTCGCTCGCCTCTGCCGGCTGCCGGGTGACGGTGGTGCCGGCGACC
This sequence comes from uncultured Alphaproteobacteria bacterium, assembly GCA_963822815.1. Taxonomy (GTDB): domain Bacteria; phylum Pseudomonadota; class Alphaproteobacteria; order Acetobacterales; family Acetobacteraceae; genus CAWGJC01. Next base: position 40,640 of record CAWGJC010000003.1, on the reverse strand, counting down.
GCCACCGCCGAGGACATCCTGCGCCACGCGCCGGACGGCGTGTTCCTCTCCAACGGCCCCGGCGACCCGGCGGCGACGGCGGAATACGCGGTGCCGGCGCTGCGCGGCGTGATCGCCTCGGGCAAGCCGATCTTCGGCATCTGCCTCGGCCACCAACTGCTCGCTCTCGCTCTCGGCGCCCGCACCTACAAGCTCGACCGCGGCCATCGCGGCGCCAACCAGCCGGTGAAGGACCTCGCCACCGGCAAGGTCGAGATCACCAGCCAGAATCACGGCTTCGCGGTGGACGACAAGTCGCTGCCCGAGGGCGTGCGGGTCACCCATGTCAGCCTGTTCGACGGCTCCAACGAGGGCATCGCCTGCGACGACAGGCCGATCTTCTCGGTGCAGTACCACCCCGAGGCGAGCCCCGGCCCGAGCGACAGCCACTACCTGTTCGCGCGCTTCGTGGGGCTGATGGACGCCGGCTGACGCATGCCCCGCCGCACCGACATCGCGATCGATCATGATCATCGGCGCCGGGCCGATCGTCATCGGCCAGGCCTGCGAGTTCGACTATTCCGGCGCGCAGGCCTGCAAGGCGCTGCGCGAGGAGGGCTACCGGGTGATCCTGGTGAACTCCAACCCGGCGACGATCATGACCGATCCCGGCCTCGCCGATGCCACCTATGTCGAGCCGATCACGCCGGAGATCGTCGAGAAGATCATCGCCCGCGAGAAGCCCGACGCGCTGCTCCCCACCATGGGCGGACAGACCGCGCTCAACACCGCGATGCAGCTCGAGGCCTCCGGCGCGCTCGCCCGGCACGGCGTCGAGCTGATCGGCGCGCGCGCGGACGTCATCGACCGCGCCGAGGACCGGCTGAAGTTCCGCGACGCGATGAGCGCGATCGGCATCGAGAGCCCGAAGAGCGCGATCGCGCACTCGCTCGCCGAGGCGCGCGATGCGCTCGCCGCGATCGGCCTGCCCGCCGTCATCCGCCCGAGCTTCACCCTCGGCGGCACCGGCGGCGGCATCGCCTACAACCGCGAGGAGTTCGAGCAGATCGTGCAGGGCGGCCTCGACGCCTCGCCGACCACCGAGGTGCTGATCGAGGAAAGCGTGCTCGGCTGGAAGGAATTCGAGATGGAGGTGGTCCGCGACCGCGCGGACAACTGCATCATCGTCTGCTCGATCGAGAACGTCGATCCGATGGGCGTGCATACCGGCGACAGCGTCACCGTGGCACCGGCGCTCACGCTCACCGACAAGGAATATCAGCGGATGCGCGACGCCTCGATCGCGTGTCTGCGCGCGATCGGCGTCGACACCGGCGGCTCCAACGTGCAGTTCGCGGTCAATCCCGCGGACGGGCGCATGGTGGTGATCGAGATGAACCCGCGCGTCTCGCGCTCCTCCGCTCTCGCGTCGAAGGCGACGGGGTTCCCGATCGCCAAGATCGCGGCCAAGCTCGCGGTCGGCTACACGCTCGACGAGCTGCGCAATGACATCACCCGCACGACCCCGGCGAGCTTCGAGCCGACGATCGACTACGTGGTGGTGAAGATCCCGCGCTTCACCTTCGAGAAATTCCCGGGCACGCCGGCGCTGCTCTCCACCAGCATGAAATCGGTCGGCGAGGCGATGGCGATCGGGCGCAGCTTCGCGGAAGCCCTGCAGAAGGGGCTGCGCAGCATGGAGACCGGACTCTCCGGCCTCGATCCGGTCGAGCCGCCCGCCGATGGCGGCGTCGATGCGTTCCGCGCCGCGCTCTCGGCGCCGCGTCCCGAACGCCTGCTGATGGCCGCCGAGGCGTTGCGCGCCGGGCTCACGGTCGAGGAGATCCACGCCGCCTGCAAGTTCGATCCCTGGTTCCTGCGCGAGCTCGCACGCATCGTCGCCGCCGAGCGCGACGTCGCCGCGAACGGGCTGCCGCGCGAGGCGGGGGCGCTGCGACGGCTGAAGGCGCTCGGCTTCTCCGACCACCAGCTCGCGCGGCTGTCCCGGCAAGGCGAGGCGCAGGTCGCGGCCCTGCGCGAGAAGCTCGACGTGCATCCGGTGTACAAGCGCATCGATACCTGCGCCGGCGAATTCGCCTCCGCCACGCCCTACATGTACTCGACCTATGAGGGCGGCTACGGCACGCCGGTCTGCGAGGCGGATCCGAGCGATCGGGAGAAGATAATCATCCTCGGCGGCGGCCCGAACCGGATCGGCCAGGGCATCGAGTTCGACTATTGCTGCGTGCACGCGGCCTATGCGCTGAAGGAGGCCGGATTCGAGACCATCATGGTCAACTGCAATCCGGAAACCGTCAGCACCGATTACGACACCTCCGACCGGCTCTATTTCGAGCCGCTCGCCGCCGAGGACGTGCTCGCTCTCGTCCGCCGCGAGCAGGAGCGCGGAACGCTGCTCGGCTGCATCGTGCAATATGGCGGGCAGACGCCGCTCAAGCTCTCGCAGGCGCTGTCGAAAGCCGGCATCCCGGTGCTCGGCACCTCGGCCGACGCGATCGACATCGCGGAGGATCGCGAGCGCTTTCAGCAACTGCTGCGGAAACTCGGGCTGCGCCAGCCGGAGAACGGCATCGCGCGCTCGGCGGAAGAAGCCGAGGCGATCACCGAGCGCATCGGCTATCCCGTCGTCATCCGCCCGAGCTATGTGCTCGGCGGCCGCGCGATGGAGATCGTGTACGACCGTGCCGCGCTGCACCGCTACATGCGCGAGGCGGTGCGCGTATCCGGCGACAATCCGGTGCTGATCGACCGCTATCTCAACGACGCGATCGAGGTCGATGTGGACTGCATCGCCGATGGCGAGACCGTCTATGTCGCCGGTGTGATGGAGCATATCGAGGAGGCGGGTATCCATTCCGGCGACAGCGCCTGCTCGCTGCCGCCGTACACGCTTGCGCCTGCCGTGGTCACCGAGCTCAAGGCGGAGACCGAGGCGATGGCGAAGGCGCTCGGCGTGATCGGGCTGATGAACGTGCAATACGCGATCCAGGACGAGACGATCTACGTGCTGGAAGTGAACCCGCGCGCCTCGCGCACGGTGCCGTTCGTCGCCAAGGCCACCGGCATCCCGGTCGCGAAGATCGGCGCCCGCGTGATGGCCGGCGCGCGGCTCGCCGAGTTCCGCCTCGACGGCCAGGCGGTGGCGCCGCATGTGGCCGTCAAGGAAGCGGTGTTTCCGTTCGCGCGCTTTCCCAACGTCGATACCATTCTCGGTCCGGAGATGAAGTCGACCGGCGAGGTGATGGGGCTCGATGCGAGCTTCGAACGCGCCTTCGCCAAGTCCCAGCTCGGTGCCGGGGTGAAGTTGCCGCAATCCGGCACCGTGTTCCTCTCGATCAAGGACAGCGACAAGCGCGGCCTGGTGCCGCTCGCCCGGCGGTTCGCGGAGATGGGGTTCCGCATTCTCGCGACTTCCGGAACCGCGGCGCGGGTGCGCGAGGCCGGGCTCACCGTCGCCGTCGTCAACAAGGTGCTGGAGGGGCGGCCGCATTGCGTCGATGCGATCCGCTCGGGCGAGGTGCAGATCGTCGTCAACACCGCCTCCGGTGCGCAGTCCCTCGCCGACAGCTTCGACATCAGGCGCAGCGCGCTCACACATGGTGTGCCGCACTACACCACCATGGCCGGTGCCCGCGCCGCGGTCCACGCGATCGCCGCGCTGCGTGCAGGCACACTTGAAGTCGCGCCGCTGCAGGCCTACTTTCACGGATCGTTCTGAAGGCTACCCCGTCGCGGCCGGGCCTTTCCTGGCCGCGGCGTCGTGTCTTTGCCGGGAAGCCGCAACAAGGATCAAGGTTCGAGGACTGCGACGTGCAGAAATTCCCGATGACCGCTCCCGGCCTGCAACGGCTGGAAGAGGAGCTGCGCCAGCTGAAGAGCGTCGAGCGCCCGGCCACCATCCGTGCCATCGCGGAAGCGCGGAGCCACGGCGATCTGAGCGAGAATGCCGAGTACCATGCGGCGCGCGAGCGGCAATCCTTCATCGAAGGCCGCATCGGCGAACTCGAGGAGATCGTCTCCGCGGCCGAGGTGATCGACCCCGCGACGCTCTCCGGCGAACAGGTCAAGTTCGGCGCGCATGTGCGGCTGATGGATGAGGAGACCGAGAAGGAGTTCGGCCTATCAGATCGTCGGCGTGCACGAGGCGGACATCAAGATCGGCCGGCTCTCCATCTCCTCGCCGCTCGCCAAGGCGCTGATCGGCAAGAAGACGGGCGACACCGTCTCGGTGCCCGCACCCGGCGGCGACCGCAGCTATGAGATCCTGAGCGTCTCCTTCGGCTGAACCGCGGCACGCCGTGATCGGCATCGCCGACATAAGGGCGGCCGCCGCTCGCATCGACGGCCGCGTGCTGCGCACGCCGACCCTGCCGGCCGACGCGGTCTCGCGCGCCACCGGCGCCGAGGTCTGGCTCAAGCTCGAAAACCTGCAGGCGATCGGCTCCTTCAAGGAGCGTGGCGCGGCCAACCGGCTGGCGCTGCTGACGCCGGAGGAGCGCGCGCGCGGCGTGGTTGCCATGTCGGCCGGCAATCACGCGCAGGCGGTGGCCCGCCACGCCGGTCTCGCCGGCATTCGCGCGGTGATCGTGATGCCGCGCTTCACGCCGTTGAGCAAGGTCACGCGCACCGCCGGCTGGGGCGCCGAAACCGTGCTGCACGGCGAGACGCTGGCCGACGCCGCCGCGCATGCCGCGATGCTCGCCGAGCGCGAGGGGCTGGTGATGATCCATCCCTACGACGATCCCGCCGTGATGGCGGGACAGGGCACCCTCGCGCTCGAGATGCTCGAGGATGCGCCGGGCCTCGAGGCGCTGCTGATCCCGGTGGGCGGCGGCGGCATGATCGCCGGCTGCGCCGCCGCGGCAGCCGCGCTCGCACCCGAAATCGAGATCATCGGCGTCGAGGTCGAGGCCTACGCCTCGCTCGCGGCGCGGCTCGCCGGCCGTCCCGTCGAGGTCGGCGGCGCGACCATCGCCGAAGGTATCGCGGTGCGCGACATCGGCGCCCATCCGCTGGAGGTGATCCGCGCGCATGTGCGCGATGTGGTGGTGGTGCCCGAGCGCGTGATCGAGGAAGCGATCGCGCTGCTCGCCGAAGGCGCCAAGACGGTCGCCGAAGGCGCCGGGGCCACCGGCGTCGCCGCGCTGCTCGCCTTTCCCGACCGGTTCCGCGGACGACGCGTGGGAACCGTGGTGTGCGGCGGCAACATCGACGCGCGCATCCTCTCCAACGTGCTGATGCGCAACCTGCTGCGCGACGGGCGGCTGCTGCGCCTGTTCATGGAGATCCCCGACCGTCCCTGGCGTGCTCGCCGACATCGCCGGCACGATCGGCAACACCGGGGGCAACATCATCGACGTGTCGCACCACCGGCTGTTCGCCTCCCCGAGCGTGCAGGCGGCGCAGCTCGAAGTGATGGTCGAGGCGCGCGACCCCACGCATGCCAAGGCGATCACCGATGCGCTGGCGGCGCGCTACACCGTGCGGCGCGAGTAAACCCTTCGGCGAAGGGCGAAGCATTCCGGCTCGCATCCGGCGGCGCGGTCCTCCAGTTCTCCGGCGTGGGACGAAGGAGCAATGGCGATGGCAGCGACGCTCGATCCGCGCGAGACGCATCACCGGATCGCCGGTCCGGCACCGGGGCTCCGGCTGTTCCTCCGCCACCTGCCGCCGGCCTCCGGCATGGGATCGCGGCCGGTGCTCTACGTGCATGGCGCGACCTTTCCCTCGGCGCTGTCGATCGCGCATCGGTTCGATGGCGCCTCCTGGCGCGACGAGCTGTGCCGCGCGGGGTTCGACGTCTGGGGACTCGATTTGCTGGGCTTCGGCGAAAGCGACCGCTTCGAGGAGCCGCAGGACGGCATTCCGGGGCGCGCGGACACGGCAAGCCGACAGGTCGAGGCGGCGGTCCGCTTCATCGCCGCGCGGCATGGCGTGCCGCGCGTTTCGCTGATCGCGCATTCCTGGGGCACCATCGCGGCCTGCCGCCTTGCGGCGCGCTGCCCGGAGCTCACCGATCGTCTCGTGCTGTTCGCGCCGATCATCCGTCGGGCCGGCGCGGCCGCGCCTGATATGCCCGCCTTCCGCGACATCCCCTTGCAGGCGCAATGGGAGCGGTTCGTGGAGGACGTGCCAGCAGGCGCCGCACCGGTGCTGCTTCGCCGGCATTTCGATGAATGGGGCGAGCGCTATCTCGACAGCGACCCGGCGAGCCGCACCCGCAGCCCGGCCGCCGTTCGCGTCCCCGGCGGTCCCGCGGCCGACATCGCCGCGACCTGGAGCGGCGAGACGCTGCTATGATCCCGGCGCGGTGCGCGCGCCGGTCGCGATCATCCGCGGCGCATGGGATCATCTCTGCACCGATGCATGACGCGCGCAATCTGTTCGAGGCGCTGACCGCCTCGCCGGCGCGGCGCGACATCAAGATCGGCGATGCCACCCATCTGATGCATCTGGAACGCGCGCGCTTCGCGCTCTACCGCGAGACCGAGACCTTCCTTGCCGCCAACGACCTGGCCTGAAGGAGAACCGCATGTTCGTCGTGCTCTTCGAAGTGCAGCCGAAAGCCGATCGCTGGGACGAGTATCTCGGGCTCGCGGCGATGCTGAAGCCCGAGCTCCAGCGGATCGCCGGCTTCATCGACAATGAGCGCTTCCGCAGCGAGCGCACGGAGGGGCGGCTGCTGTCGCTCTCCACCTGGGCCGACGAGAAGGCGCTGATCCGCTGGCGCACGCATGCGCTGCATCATGGCGTGCAGGAGAAGGGCCGGTTCGAGGTGTTCGCCGATTACCACCTCCGCGTCGGCGAAGTGACCGCGGACACAAAACCGCCGCCGGGACACGAGATCGCCGCGCAGCGCTTCGATCTGACCGAGGCGGGATCAGCGAAGTCGGCGACCATCATCGAAGCCACGGGCGATCCCGGCCCGCTCCCGGCGCGCGGCGGCGACGTCGTCGATGCCGAGGCCTATGCAAGCATCACGACCGAGGGAAAGCGTCTGGCGCTGATCTCCTGGCGCGACCTGCCGCCGCACCAGGACGTCGCGCACGGCCGCGTCCGCACCGTGCGCATCATCCGCGACTACGCGATGCACGACCGACGCGAGGCGCCGCAATACTATCCGCCGGTCGCCTGATCCGCGCGCCGGATCGCCGACCAGATCCGCTCCGGGGTCGCCGGCATGTCCAGCCGGCGGATGCCGAGCGGCGCCAGCGCGTCGAGCAGCGCGTTCATCACCGCCGGCGGCGCGCCGGCGCAGCCCGCCTCGCCGCACCCCTTGATGCCGAGCGGATGGCTCGGCGCCGGCGTCGCGCGTGTTTCCAGCACGAGCGGCGGCAGATCCGCCGCCCGCGGCATCGCGTAATCCATCCACGAGCCGGTCAGCATCTGCCCGGATTCGGGATCGTGCACGACGTGCTCCATCGCCGCCTGGCCGATCCCCTGCGCGACCCCGCCCTGCAGCTGGCCCTCGAGCAGAAGCGGGTTCATCACCCTGCCGAAATCATGCAGCATGGTGTAGCGCAGCAGCGACCAGCGCCCGGTCTCGGCGTCGATCTCCACCTCGGCGATGTGGCAGCCATTCGGGAAAGTCGGCCCGGAGGGCTGCCAGAACCCGCTCCCGCTGAGCACCTCCGGAGCGCCGTCCCGGCCGAGACGCCGCGCAACCTCGCCGAGCGTCGCGCTGCCGGTCGGTGCCAGCGATGCGGAACGCACCCTCGGCAAATTCGATGTCCGGAACAGCGGCTTCGAGAAGCTCCGCGGCGAGCGGCAGCGCCTGGCGGATGATGTCCTGCGACGCCTCGGCGAGCGCGGCGCCCGCGATCGAGAGCGAGGCGGAGCCGCCGGTGCCGTGCCCCGACGGGATGCGGTCGGTATCGCCCTGCACCACCGTCACCGCGTCGGCCTCGACGCCGAGCGCGTCGGCGACGAGCTGCGCGAAGGCGGTCTCGTGCCCCTGCCCGTTCGACATCGTGCCGACCAACGCGGTGACCTTGCCGGCCGCATCGAGCTCCAGCCAGGCATGCTCCGACCACCCGCCGGCGACCCGCTCGCAGTAATGCGCGATGCCGATGCCGCGCAGCCGATCCTCCGCCCGCGCCGCCTCGCGCCGCGCGGCAAAACCGGAAAAATCCGCGCGATCGAGCGCCGCGTCGAGCATGGCCGGAAAATCGCCGCTGTCGTAGCGGAGGCCGAGCGCGGTCGCGTACGGCAGATCGGCCGTCGTCGAGCAGGTTGCGCCGGCGCAGTTCCAGCCGGTCGATGCCGAGCTCGCGCGCGGCGTGATCGACGGCGCGCTCGATCAGGTGCACCGCTTCCGGCCGGCCGGCGCCGCGATACACCTCGACCGGCGCGGTGTGGCTGAACATCGCGTCCACCGCGACATGGATCGCCGGCAGGCGATAGACGCCGGCGAGCGCGGGCGTGTTGAGCGCCGGCGAATAATGGCCGCTCGGCGCGAAATAGGCGCCGAGATTGGCGAGCGTGCGCACCCGGAGCGCGAGGAAGTTGCCCGTCCGCGTCGAGCGCCAGCTCCGCGCGTGCTGACATTGTCGCGCGCCTGGTAGTCGGAGACGAACCCGTCGGCGCGCTCGCCGATCCAGGCCACCGGACGGCCGATCCGCCGCGCCGCCCACAGCACGATCGCCTGCTCCGGATAGAGCACGTTCTTGATGCCGAAACTGCCGCCGACATCGGCGACCAGCACGCGCACGCGCTCCGGGCGGCGACATGCAGCACGTCCTCGGCGAGCGCCTGCTTCAGCGCGTGCGGCATCTGGCTGCCGGTGGTGAGGGTGTACTTGCCGCCCGCAGGATCGTATTCGCCGATCGCGCCGCGCGTCTCCAGCGCGCCGACATGCACGCGGTTGTTCACCGTCTCGAACCGGACCGTGCGGTGCGCGCGCGCGAACGCCGCATCGACGACGTCGCGATCGCCCGCCTCGAAGCGGAAGCAGATGTTTTCCGCCGCCTCGTCCCAGACGCGCGGCGCGTCCGGCATCGCGGTCGTCGCGGTCTCGGTGACGGCGGGAAGCGGTGCGTAGTCGATCGTGATCAGCTCGGCCGCGTCGCGCGCGATCGCATCGGTCCCGGCGATGACCGCAGCGACGGTCTCGCCGGCGAAGCGGGCGCGATCGCGGGCGAGCAGGGGGCGCGCCGGGGCGTGGATGATGCGGCTGGTGTTCGGCGTGTTCCGCAGCACGGGGATGCTCGTCGGGGCGCGGATGAACCCGAGCCCGTCCGTTGCCGCCTCGGCGGCGGTGAGCACCGCCAGCACGCCGGGCAGCGCGCGCGCGGCGGCGACGTCGATCGAACGGATCAGCGCGTGCGGATGCGGGCTGCGCAGCATGACGGCGTGCGCGCAGTCGGGCGGCAGGGCGTCGGCCGTGTAGCGGCCGCGTCCGGTGAGGAGACGCGGATCCTCGCGGCGCAGCATGGGCTGGCCGAATGCGTTGCTTGCCATCGGCGGAGCTTCGGGCCTGGGCGAGCGGGCTGGCAAGCGCGGACAGCGACGCTTCCCGCGAATCGTCGCGGGGTGCTGAACGGGCGGCGCAGCGATGGCCAGCCAGCCGGCGCGTCACGAGACCGCGCTTTCCGCGCCGGTGAGCGCTCCCTCGAGGCGCGCGGCTTCACCGTTCGCGCCGAGCTCGGCCATTGCGACCTGGTCGCGGTGCGGCCCGCCGAGCCGCCGCTCGTCGTGATTGCCGAGCGCGGGCCGCGCGCGCCCGGCCCAGCTGTGCGCAACCGCGCCCGAGGCCGGGCGCATCCAGCGGGGCAATGTCCATGGGTGGTTCGAGCGCACCGCCCGCGGGCGCTACCGCCTCACCAGGGAGGGCGAGGCGGCGCTGCTCCGCTGGGGCGGCGGAGACTTCAGATGAAGTTCGAGCCGCTCAGGTTGGTGACGCCGCTGAAGGTGACCTTGGTGCCGTCCGAGAGCGTGAGGGTCTCCGAGCCGTTCGAGATCGAGGCGGTGCTGAGCGCCGCGGAGGCGCCGCCGGAGTAACCCTGCAGCGTGACGTGATCCTCGGCGGTGTTGAAGTTGTAGATCATGTCGGCGCCGCCGGCCTGGCCGTTGGTGAAGCTGAACAGGTCCGGGCCGGATCCGCCGGTGAAGGTGTCGCTGCCGGAGCCCGCGACCAGCGTCTCCGCGCCATACCCCGCAACCAGCGCGCTGTTGCCCGATCCCGCATAGAGCGTGTCGCCCGCGCCGCCGCCATAGAGCGTCGCCGCGCCGGAGCCGCCGACCAGTGCGTTGTTGCCGCCGGTGCCGCCGACATAGATGCCGCCGCCGGCGCCGGCATACATCGTGTCGCTGGCGCTGTATTGGCCATAGACGGTGCTGCGCGCCCGAGCCGTTGACGAACAGCAGCCGCGCGGTGCCGCCATAGACCAGGTCGTTGCTGTAGCCGGGCTGGCCGTTCGAGTCCCTCGCACGTTGATGGTGTCGGAGCCGCTGCCGGCAATGACGGTGTCGCTGCCGGTCGAGATGATGTTGGCCGTGCCGGAGCCCACCACGATCAGATTGCCGCCGGTGCCGGCCGAGATCGTCGCGTTGCCGGAGTCGGAGGTGACCGTGTTGCTGCCGCTGTTGAGATAGGCGGCGTTGGAGAGGCCGGACTGGAAGTCGATGTGGTTGCCGCCGCCGCCGGCCACGATCGTCGTGTTGCCGGACGGCCCGGTATAGGTCAGCGCGCCGGTGCCGGAGAGGATGGTCAGCGCCGTGTTGCCGCCGCCGGTGATCGTGTCGCTGCCGTTGTTCTGGATCACCACCGCCTGCGTCGCGGCGGACAGCAGGAAGGAACCCGGCCCCGATTCCGGGACGCTCTCCTGGATCGGACCCGCAACGAACTCGCCATTGAGAAATGCCACCGTCCCCGTCACGGGTTGGTTGACGAACGGGAAGTTCGGGAACGACTGGATGTTGGCGGGAGGCTGCGTGCTGATGAACTGCGAGACGGAACCGGCGAACTGGGCCACCTGCGCCGAATTGGCAGTGCTGCCATAGTTGATGGTGATCGTTCCCCCACCGGGGCCGGCGACCGTTTGACTTGGCATTTCGCTCTCCTAGGAGGCCGGAACTGTTGTTTGACTTGCGGCGGACTTCGCGCGAGCGGCTACGTACGTATTCAGCAGCGGTTTGAAGTCCTATACCACCCGGCCTGAATGGCGTTGCCCTGACGAATGCGTGATAGTTTGAGTTACATCAACCCCTCAGCGGAATTTCAGAACCGGGTGGTGAGATCGGTCAGCCAGGAGGGCGATGCGGCGACCAGAACGGCCTCGATGCGGTGATCGGCGCCGGTGAGAACGAGGGCGGCGAAGATCAGCGCGACGGCGCCGAGCACCAGGCGCCCGGCCCTCCCCGCGCGCCGCAGAAGCGGCCCGGCACATCGCAGAGCGCTGCGGGAGAGCCGGCTCACCAGGAGGAGGGGCAGCGCGGCGCCCAACCCGAAAGCGAGCATCACCGCCGCCACCATCCCGAGGTCCTGGCCGCGCGCGGCGAGCAGCGAAGCGGCCCCGAGCGTCGGACCGACACAGGGGCTCCAGACCGCGCCGAGCACGAGACCGACGATGAACTGGCCGGAAAGCCCGGCCGGCGAGAGCCGCCGCAGCAGGCGGTCGCCGGCCGTCGGCGAACCCCGCCCCGGCGGACGACAGCCGTGCCTGCAGCGGCGCGCTCAGCAGCGCGAAGCCGAGCCCTGCGAGCAGGATCGCGGCAGCGCCGCGGAACCAGTCGGCGTCCAGTCCGATGCCGAAGCCGATCGTCGCCGCGAACAGGCCGATCGCGGTGAAGGCGAGGGCGAGCCCCGCGGCGAGCGCGAGCGCTCCGGCCCGGTGCGCGGAGAGCGCCGCCCCGACCACGACGGGCAGCAGCGGCAGCACGCAGGGCGAGAGCGTCGAGAGAATGCCGGCGAGAAAGCCGGCGCCGACCGCCCTCCCTGCCCCGAGGCCGCCGGCAGCGTCAGGCGTTCGACTTCTCCACCAGCGCCCGGATCGCCTGCGGGTCGGTCTCGCCGGTCGCGCGGCCGCGCTCGTTCCTGCCGCGGAACACGATCAGCGTGCTCTGCATCCGCACGCCGAGGCTGCGCACCACGTCCTTCTGCCGGTCGAAATCGACATCGAGTATCTTCAGGTCCTTGAAGGCGGGATCGGCGGCGAGGCGGGCGAGGATCGGCCGCTCCCTCGCGCAGGTGGGGCACCAGCTTGCCTCGACAAAGACGAGGATCGGCGCGCCCGCCGCCTGCGCGCGGGCGAATTCCGCCGCGGTGAATTGCCTCTGCTCGGCGGCCCTTGCCGAAGGTGCGACGAGGGGCGCCACCCCGGAGGTCGCGGTGAGACCGAGTGCCAGGAAGAGACGGCGTCGCATCGCGTATTCTCCTGCCTTGTCCGGACAAAGCCCCGTTCGGAGCGGAGCGCCGGAGGTTACGCGGGGAACCATGTCGGAGAGTCATCAAAGTGAATGATGACAAAGCTGCCCGCGCGGGGCCAATGTGCCGCGCCCGCGGGACGGGATGCTGCTTGCCTGCGATCGGCCGGCCTGGGCCGGACGCGATCGGAGAGTTGCACGTTTTGGTTGCTGTGATATTTCTTTTGACAACTATACGGGACCATCTTTCACTTGCGTTAATCCCTGGTGCGGTGCACCATCGGACAGCGGAGCGATACAAATGAGCCATCAAACCAATGCTGCAATTTAACGAACCCATCACCTTCGGCCCTTCCGGAAGCGCGCGGGAGCTCAATCCGACCGGCATCTCGTTCGAGGATTCCGGCCCCTATTCCTGGACCATCGCGCCGGTCGCCGAAATCGAGATCCAGCTTCCGCTCGCGCGGGAGACGATCACGCTGGAGGTGAACGCGACGCCGTTCACGCCCGAGAACACCATCGCGAGCCAGCAGGTGTTCATCTACCTGAACGGCCTCTTCCAGGGCTTCTGCTCCATGGACAAGCGGGAGAAGAAGAGCATCACCATCACCCGCGCGGCGCTCAGCACCCGGCCCTCCAAGCTGACCTTCGTCATCCCGACGGCGGCCAGCCCGAAGAGCGTCGGGATCGGACCCGACATTCGCGAGCTCGGGCTCGCGCTGAACACGATCACCTTCACCACCTGACACGCGGCAGGCGGGCCGGCGATGCCCGCACCCGCCTGCCGCCGGTCTCATGAAGGCTGGCGCCCTCCCGGGCGCACACTGAAGTCGGCCGGCTCGGTGATCGGCCGGCTCAGTGACGGGTGAGGAGCCGGTCGAGGACTTGCGCGTCGAACGGCCGGCGAGCAGGACGGGCCCGCCCTTCCGATGGCCGATGCGGAACTTCGCCGGCGCATCGCGGCGGGCGGTCAACAGGAATTCGCCTACCCCTTCCGCCGGGCGTTGATAGGCACTCTCAGCGTTCTCCCAGCGCGGGCCCGGCATCGAGCAGCGCCAGGTTCTGTCGCGCGAGATCGGCCGTCGGCGAGTCCGGCGCCAGTCCGGCCGCGGTCTCCCAGTCCTCCCGCGCGCCCGACGCGTTGCCCAGGCGCTGGCGCAGGATGCCGCGCTCCAGGAACGCTTCCGGATTTTCCGGGTCGAGCGCCAGGGCTTCCGCGATGTCGTGCCGCGCGCCGTCGAGGTGATCGAGATGGCGGCGCGCCGCCGCCCGCAACGTCAGGGCATCGGCACGCCGCGGATCGATCGCAAGCGCCTGGTCGAGATCGGCCGCGGCATCGGCAAAATGCTCCAGTTGACCGGCGGCGATGGCGCGTTCGATCAGCAGCTCCGGATCATCCGGCGTGATCGCGAGCGCAAGGGTGGTTGCGCCGAAGGCCTGATCCGGCTGGTTCGCCATCAGCCAGGCCTGGCCGGCCTGGCCGTAGACCGCGGCGCGCGCGAGCGCCGGCGCGCCGGAGGATGCGGCGAGCTTCTCGAGCATCGCGGCCCCGGTCGCCGGATTGCCGAGCTCGATCTCGGCGAGCGCGTGGCAGTGCGTCGCGCCATCCCCGCCACCGGTCGCCTCCCACGCATCGGCGAAGGCACTGGCCCCGGCGGGATCGGAGTTCAGCATCGACATGCAGTGGTCGTAATCCTCGCCGCTTGCGATCCGCTGCGGCACTGGCGGGATCGGCAGCTTCTCGTCCGGGGGGGCCGGCTCTCCGGCGGGTTTCGGCGCCGGCATGAAGTGGAGCCGGGCCGTCCATGCGGCACCCCCGGCAAGCGCGAGGAGCAGCCCGACCACAGTTCCGGCGAGCGCGGCGCGCGTGTTCATGGCGCGTCGATTGTAGCGGGTCGGCATGCGGTGGGGCAAACGGTCAGGCAGCGGCGGCCCGGTCACACCCAGACGAGGTTGCCCGCGACTTCGACCGCCTCCGCCGCCCTGAGCGGTGCGAGCGTCAAGCCGCCGGCGGTCGAGAAATTCACGGTGATGCCGGGCCCGTCTTCACCAGGAGCCGCTTCGAGCGCGGCACCGGCACGCCGACGATGCCGGCAACCACCGCGCCCGATCCGTCGCCGGTCACCTTCAGCAGTTCGTTCGGCGGGAAGTTGCCGACCATGTTGGTCGGCCGCGCGCCGAGCAGCCCGCCACGGCGGCACGTTGTAGCTCGTGCCGAGATACTGCACCGTCGCCCCGGTCGCGGTGATGAAGGGCTGATAGGGGTTGCCGGCGGAGTCGGTGATGGTCATCGTGGTGTAGCCGGAGCCGGGCGACAGCTTCACGTCCTTGCCGCCGATCCTGATCGTTCCATAGGGCAGCACCTGCACGATCTTGGTCTGGCAGGTCCAGGTCGCCTGCGTCATCAGCGAAATCGCCCGCTGCTTCGGCTGGTCGCGGACGTAGACGCTGTCGAACACGTCCGGGACCACGAGCATCCCGTATGTCGGCATGGTGCCGGCGTTGGTGACGTAGGCGGGATCGCCGTCCTGCCGGGTCGCGGCGACGATGTATTCCGAGCTGTCTTCCCATTCGTTGCCGGTGCAGACCGAGAATGGCGTGCGCGCCTCCACCGCCTGGTTCGGCACCGCGCCGCTGACGCCGTAGAAGCGGTTGTTGATGAGCCGGAATCCGGTGCTGCCGGCATAGGAGTAGACGCCGGTCGCGTTCGTGCCGTTGAGCTCGAAATGGCAGCTGTCGACCGTCGACGGAGGCCGCGATCTGGTTCTTCGGGATGTTGGCGCCGCTGTCGACGCCCGGATTGGTGACACCGGTCAGGAAGTTCTTGCCGCTGCAGAGGTGCAGCCGGGTGCGGATGGTGGCGCCGCAGGAGAACGCGACATTGGCGCCATCGACCGTATCCTGCACCGCCACCACGTCCTGGCAGCCGCCATAATCGAAGCCCCAGGGAAGCTGATAGCTGGCGGACGCCTTCAGCAGCCGCACGCTGTTGTTGTTCGTCCTGACGGACATCGCCGTGTAATCGGCGCCGCCGCCGCTCACGGTGAACGTGCCCTGGTCATTGACGAATTTGAGTGCCGAGAAGATCGCGGTGTTGTGCGCGACCTTCATGTCCCCGGCGGAAAGCTTCCAGGCATAGCCGGCGACGTCCCACACCGTGTTGCCGATCATGTCGAGATCGGTCGACAGCGGCTCGCTGATGTTGGCCGGCGTGCCGTTGCCGTCGAGCACGACGCCATGCGCGCCGTGCCAGCACCGATTGCCGCGGATGCTGATCCGCATGTTGGCGGCAGCCGTGGTGACGCTGCCGAACGCGGTCACCGAGATCGCCGGCGCCTGGTGCCAGTCGTTGTCGTGCACGCTGCAGTTCTGGATGGTGAGTGCCTGCACCTGGTTGGCGAGGATGCCGGCATAGATGTTGTTGTGGATGTTGCTGTCGGTGATGATGTAGTCGGGGATGATCGTGGGATCGTTTGGGCCGGTGATGTAGAGGCCGGAGCCCTGCGGGGCGAACGGGCCGCGATTGTTCATGATGGTGCAATGGTGGAAATGCGCGCGTGTCGCGCCCTGGATGGTGACGCCGCCGAAGGTGGTCGAGAGCTTCGCGCCGGCATCGAAGACGATGCCCTCCGCGATCACGTCGGTATCGAAGAAGAGCCACGCGCCGCCGGCGGCGACGGTACGCCTGCAGCACCGTGGCGCCACGCGTGCCGAACATCCAGTAGGCGAGCCCTTTCGCGAGCTGTCCGTTCACGAGGTAGCTGCGCGGGCCGAAGATGAACGGCACGCCGGCGGTGGCGGCGCGCACCATCGCCGGGCCGTAATCGCCGCCGTCGCCTTGTTGATGGAAGGTCTCGATCATCTGCGCGGGCTGCGTGATGCGCACGTCCGAGGTGAGCACCGGAGCACCGCCGAGCGCGGCGTCGATCTGGGCTGCGGTGATGGAATCGGTCATCTTGTCGCTCCGTACAGCCGGGTTTGCCCCGCAAGTTACGAACTGTGACATTGCGGGCAAAACGCAGCCGCCTGCGCGACACGCGCAGGTGCGCGGAGAGCCCGGATGCCGCGTCAGGTTGCGGATCAGCCAACCACCACGAGAGAGGCGAGGAAGCGCCTGAGGGCGCGCTCCGAACCTACTGGCGGTCCGTCGATACAGGTGTCGCCCTGGGCTACTGGAAGGGCGTCAAGGGCGGATGCTGGATCGCCCGGGTGCTCGTGGGTGGCCGGTATCGCGAAGGCAAGCTCGGGCGAGCCCACGACAAGCTGATCGATGCAGGCGAAGCGACGTTGGATTTCCGGAAAGCCGAAAGCGCGGCCAAGGAATGGGCATCCCGGCAGTTTCGCGCCGAATCAGCGCCGCCGGAGCCCTACACGGTTGCGCTGGCGGTTGCAGACTACATAGAGGACTATAAGACGCGGGGCGGTCGGGCCCTTCGTTACGTCGATACGACGTTCAAGGCCCATGTCCTGCCGCCGCTGGGCGACAAGCTGGTGGCGGACCTCACTCCGACAATGCTGCGTGACTGGCACCGCAAACTTGCCAACTCCCCTCCCCGCCTTCGCGCGAAGCCGGGGCAGGCCCAGAAAGTCCGACAGCTTGATGCCGAGGACAATGACGCCCGGCGGGGTCGGCGAGCAACTGCCAACAGTATCCTCACACTTGCCAAGGCCGCGCTGAACCTCGCCTATCGGGAAGGCCGCAGGCGTCCGACGACGCATGGCGCCGCGTGAAGCCGTTCTCAAAAGTCCGGGCCGCCCGTGTCCGGTATCTCTAAGAGCCCATTTCGAATCGGTTCAGCAACGCGCCATTCGGCGGATCAGGTTGACGCTTGAGGCGGCATAGACGAATGCCTCGACCGAGGCGACCAGCCGTTCGACATCGCGAGAGAACCGGCGATTTCGTCCGATCCAGGCGAAGAAGCGCTCCACAACCCATCGCCGCTTGTGGACCTTGAACCCGACTTGATCGTCGGCTTTGCGCACGATCTGGACGGTGATGCAGGTTGCGTTCGCCACGAGCTCGCCGGCATAGGCGGAGTTGGCAAAGACCAACTCCCCGAAGGGGAATAACGCGCGCGACGCCTTCAGCAGCACCGCACCGCCGTCATGGTCCTGGATGTCAGCCGGATGCACGATGACCTTGATCAGCCGACCGTCGGTGTCCACCAGCGCGTGGCGCTTGCGCCCCTTCACCTTCTTCCCCGCATCGTAACCGCTGGGACCGCCCGCCTCGCTGGTCTTGGCGCTCTGACTGTCCAGGATCGCCGCCGAGGGACTGGCCTGGCGGCCCACCCGCTCACGGTCCTGCATGACCAGACAGCGGTTGATCCGCTCCCACGTGCCGTCATCGCGGAACCGAGCAAACCAGCGATACACGGTCAAGAATGGGGGGAAACCGTCGGGCAGCATGTCCCAAGCGCAGCCCGCCCTCATGAATAAAGACGATCGCTTCGACAATCCGCCGCATCGGCCACTTGCGCTTGCGCCCACAGGAGCACGGCGGCGGCAGAAGTGGCTCCAGGATCGCCCATTCGGCATCGGTCAGATCACTTCCGTAGCGTCGCCCCGCACGGCTATGCTGCCGGCGGCTGGTCGGGGTCCACATGAGGCTTCCAGCAAGGCTTCGAACACCTGCTCCGAATCACATGATCCCCGGCTAGCCAACCCCGCCACTCATACGTTCCGCCTTGATTCCGAAATGGCCTCTCAGACGAAGAGACGACACGGCTAGTCAATGCCTGCGCAGCCGATATGCGTCCTCTCGTCATTGCGGCTTTGCTGACTGGATGCCGTTATCAGGAAATCGCACATCTCCACCCTGCCGATGTCGACCTTGGTGCCGGCTACATCAACGTGAGAGCGGGCAAGAGCGGAATGGCGCGATCCGTTGTGCTCACGGAAGAGGCGAAGGAGTTCTTCAAGGGTGCGGCGGCTGGGAAGGCGGGTCATGATTTGCCTTTCCGGCGCGAAGATGGTGAGGCATGGGGTAAATCGCATCAGTTTCGCCCGCTGCGCGCCGCATGCGAGACGGCGAAGATCACGCCGGCAGTCTCCTTTCACACACTTCGGCATACACACGCCAGCCGGCTCGCCATGGCCTGCGTGCCGATGGCCGTAATTGCCGAGCAGCTGGGACACTCAGACCTGAAGATCACCGCTCGGCACTACGCTCATCTGAGCCCGGGATACGTCGCCCACACGATCAGGGCGGCATTCGCCCCGTTGGGTATGGTGCCTGCGACGAACATCAGCCCGATCCGCTCGTCGCGGTCGGGATGAGTTTGCCCGAGCGGCATCGGGCTGCTCGGGGACGGGGCAGATCGGCATTGTCCGCGACCACCGCGCCTCGCGGGGCGATATCGATCGCGAGCTTGACATTCTTGGTGATTGGATTCCCTGATGTTTTAGAGCCCGTTTCAAAACTCTTGTACGACGCGGGTAAGGGGATTCATGAGAGGGGATGGCCTCTCCTCTGATGTCGGATTCGCTGTGGGCGATCATCGAACCGCTGTTTCCACCGGCGCCGATGCGGCGACAGGGTGGACGTCCACCGGTCCCAGCCCGAGCGGCGCTGACGGGCATTCTCTTTGTGCTGCGCTCCGGCATTCCATGGGCCATGCTGCCCATGGAGCTGGGCTGCGGTTCCGGCGTCACGTGCTGGCGGCGATTGCGTGACTGGCAGGCCGCCGGCGTCTGGGATCGGCTGCACCGGGAGTTGCTGCGCCGATTGCGGGACGCGGATCGGATCGACTGGAGCCGGGCCTGCGTCGATGGATCATCCATCGCGGCAAAAAAGGGGGCGACGCCACGGGTCCGAACCCCACGGATCGCGGGCGGCCCGGCACGAAACGCCATCTCGCGACGGATCGGCAGGGTATCCCGCTGGCCGTTCTGCTGACCGGCGCCAACGTCCACGACAGCGTGCCGTTCGAAGCGCTGATCGATGCAATTCCCGCCATCGGCGGCAAACCGGGACGTCCCAGGCAACGGCCCGACAAGCTGCACGCCGACAAAGCCTACGATCACCGCCGCTGCCGTGATGCCTGCCGGCGCAGAAACATCGTGCCACGGATCGCCAGACGCGGCATCGAAAGCGCCGAGAAGCTCGGCCGCTACCGCTGGGTCATCGAGCGCAGCTTCGCCTGGCTCAACAAGTTCCGTCGCCTGACAATCCGCTACGAACGCCGCGCCGACATCCACTACGCCCTCACCTCGCTCGGTTGCTCCCTGATCTGCCTCCGAGCTCTCGAGGGAAGGTTTTGAAATGGGCTCTTAGTCCTGGCATTTGGTGGAGCGGGTTTGAGGTGAACCGTTCTGGCTCGTGCTGCCAGGCTCGGCAGACGAATTCGAATGGCGTGAGGCCTTTGAGCGTCTTCAGTCGGCGGCCGAAATTGTAGGCGTTCACGAACTGGTCGAGGTGGCCGCGGAGCTGTTCCAGGCAACCTCGGTGCGACTGATGCCCTGGCCCGCTGCCATGAAGGCCGCTTCCGCTGCGGGGTCGTGCACCAGCACAAGATCGGCGTCACCATGGGTTGCGGTCGCGAGTGCCTGGCCCGTGCCTTGGGCAATGACGAGCACCTTGATTCCGGTGCGCGCCGTAAACAGCGGGAACATGCGATCGAAAAGCCCGCTGTCTTGAAGGGAGGTCGTCGAGGCAAGAACAATCGTCTGCGCCTCTGCCGCCTGGCGCGGGAAGAGAATGCGGCCAGCGATAGCAAGCAAACCAGGGGCGCGAGAAAGCGACGGTTTCATGCAGGTTTCCTGGAAGGCGTCCGATGCGATCGAGCTTCGAGCCCGCACGCCGAGGCGCTGACGATAAGGCTCAAGGTCACGATCGCATTGGTGGTGCGGGCCGATTGCCACTGGCTTTCGGGCAACCGGGTGAAGGTGAACAGCCAGTCCCCGACCTCTTCCAGCCCGTCGGCAACCGCCCGACACTTGAGCCGCCACCTGCGCAACAACGACTTGCGGCGCGTTTCGATCTCCCTTGCCGTCTTGGCGTAGATCATGTCGTCGGAGTCGTGCGGCGGGATCGAGCTCCTTCTCCAGCCCCGGCGCGCCATCGACAATGACGAATTCCGGGACCTTCAGCCCGCGCGAGACCAGATCATCGAGCAGGCTGCGCCAGGCGGCCTCGCTCTCTCCGCCCATGTTGCGCACCGCCAGCAGAATCTTCTGCCCATCGCGCCGGACGCCCAGCACCACCAACCGCGAGATCGACGTCGCGCAGCGGTCGAGCCGCACCCGCACCACCGTGCCATCGAGAACGCGCCGGACAACGTCTTCGTCCGCCAGCGACCGGCCGCCCCAGAGCCGCCAGTCGGCTTGCACCTTCCGCCAGACCCGGCTCGCGGTATCTTTCGAAACCGCGCCCTTGAACAGCGGGGCGCGCGGCACGCTGACCGTCACCGGACCAAAGGAGCCGAGCAGCTGGCGTTCCCGCCGCCCGTGCCGATATCCGGCCGTTCCCGCCGCCTTTCCGGATCGCCGCCAGCCCGTCGCTGGCGCTGGATCGCCGCACGCCGCGCCTTGCGCATGACATCGGCGTGCCGGGCTCGCTGCTCGACGATGCGGGCGGCCTGGCGTTGTGCGACAATGCCGTCACAAACAGTCATGCTCCTTACAAACGCGTACGCCGCGCCCACCTACAGATGGAGATCCGGCTCATGCCCAGGTGTTCCCATGGAAACCACTGAGATATTCGCACTCGAGCGCTCCGATCTGAACGGATTCCTGTTTTCGGTCATCGGATCGGAGCGGAACGGCTCGGACATCAGTGTCGTCTCCCTGCTTGCTCGCACCGGCGCGGATCCTTGGCGAGAGGCGGGACGATTGGCGGCCCTGCCGAAGCGGGCCGCGGAGGAATGGCTTGCGCAAGTGATGGCCAATGGTCCGTCAAGCACCTGGGAGCTCCCGGAAGCGAGGGTCATCGCCGCTCGCCTGATCGCCTTGCTGCCAGTCCGTGCCCCTCGGGAAGCGATCACCAAGCCGTTCACAGCATTCCGCTTGCTCGAAGCGCGTAAAACGCTGACCTTGTTCGTGTTGGCAGCAGCAGGCATGGCAATCGTGTTCGCGCTCATGCAGGTGAGCACGCAATAGACGGGAGGGTTCGCCGTGAAACCCGTAGCACGAGAAACATTGAAGAACAGCGAGGTGAGCGAATGCGCGGACCACTCGGTTGACCGTTTCCACCACCAGCCGTAGCCGGGGCCCGCTCCATTGACCGCGGCATCGCTCTCGTTGCGTATCTCGACGATCATCATCGCCGTCATCGCGACCCATCTGGTCATGTCGTTCTCCCAGACGATTCTGCACTATCAGCTCGGCCACCGGCGCTGGGGGCGCATGTTCTTCCGCAACCACATCAATTTCCATCATGCTCATTATTCGAAGGAGCATCTGGTCTCGAAGCGGTATCTCGATGACGAGGGCAACAATACGCCATACTTCCTACTGCCAATAGCACTCGTCGCCTGTGGGGCGTACTTCGTTCTTCCCCTCTATGTTCTGGTCGCCGTGCTGATTACATGCGCCGCCTCGTTCTATGCCCATACCTTCTTCGACAAGGAATATCACGTCGAGGGATCGCGATTGCTTCGGTTCCGCTGGTTCAGGCACATGCAGGAATTGCATTTCGTGCATCACCGGCACGCGAACAGCAACTTTGCGGTGATCGACTTCTTTTGGGACCGACTGCTCGGCACTTATCGTGCCCCCGACCGCTAAAGCATGACCGGTTCCCTTCCGGTCACCGGCCTGCTTTAGCGAATTGTTCGAGCGAGTGATTCACGTTTCAGGCCGACTCGGCCTGAAACGATCACGCGCTAGCCCGGGAAGGTCGGATCGGCTGCGTGCGCCTCGGCGTACGATGTCGAGCCATCATTCTTATCCTGTGACGATGGCTGCGCGTTTCGCTGCCGCGAAGTTACCCGACACCGAGACTCCTGATCAGGGCGTCTATCTCCACCGTCGCGAAATTCGAGAAAGTGTCGCTCACGGCGTAAGGTAGGATCAGGTGTCGACCGTGTCGGATCGCGCCGCACGTATACACCACATTGGGAACGTAGCCTTCTCGCTCGGAGGGCTCGGGGCGGACCAGCGGTTCGCGCGATCTGGCGATCACCTTCGACGGATCCATCTTGTCGAGCAGCGCGACGCCGATCGAGTATCGTCGCACGGGGCCCACGCCGTGCGTCAGCAGCAGCCAGTAATCGTCGAGCTCGATGGGCGCGCCACAATTGCCGATCTGGACGAACTCCCACGGATAGCGCGGCTTCAGGATGACCTGACCGCCATCCCAGACCAGCAGGTCGTCCGAGTAGAGCAAGTAGAGGTTTTCGTTGTCTTGTCGGGCAATCATGGCGTAGCGGCCGTTGATCTTGCGGGAAAAGAGGCCCATGCCCTTGTTGTGGGCGGCGTCGCCCCGGAGCGGCGTCATGCGGAAGGAGAGGAAGTCGTCGGTCTCGATCAGCTCGGATCGGATCGCGCGGCCGCTATAGGCGGTGTATGTGGCGCGATAGGTCGTTCGGCCCTCGTCATCGAACGCGACGAAACGTGCATCCTCGATGCCGTTCGACTGGGATGCCGTCACCGGGAAGATCACGCGTTCGCTGATGTCCTGTTCCGGATCGAAGAACACCTCGACGACATCGCCTTCGGGGCTGCCGACGCGGCTCCGCTCCCTGGGAACCGAGGCGAGC
Source organism: uncultured Alphaproteobacteria bacterium (assembly GCA_963822815.1). Taxonomy (GTDB): domain Bacteria; phylum Pseudomonadota; class Alphaproteobacteria; order Acetobacterales; family Acetobacteraceae; genus CAWGJC01. The sequence continues at coordinate 17,577 of CAWGJC010000003.1, read as the reverse complement.
CGGGCCGTCGGGTCCACGCTGACACTGCCGTCCGCCGCCACCAGGCCCGAGCGGAACGTCAGGGACGAGACGTGCCCCTCGCCGACCGCGCGCAGCGAGAGAATGAAGCGGCATCCGCCCGGCGGGGCGCCCGCCTGGTCCGGGTGCCGCACCATGCTCGGATTGAACAGTGCCGCCGCCTCGAACGAATATTCGGACAGGAAATAGGCGCCGACGAGCCACCGCTGCAGCGGCGTGAAGGGTGTGTGATTGGAGAAGGCGGTCTCCATCTCCAGCGCCCGCGCCTCGAAGGTCGCGAGCAGATGGCGGTGCCGGCCCTCAAAATTCGCCAGCACCTCCTCAAGCTGGCCGGCGGCCGTGACCGCGTCCATCGCCAGCACCCGGTCGACAATGTGGTTGGCGCGGGTTTTGTCGGTGGGATTGAGATCGCGCGGCTCGGTCGCGGGTTTGAAGGGCCGGACCACGATGCGAGTGGGATCCGGCCGCAGGTGCGAGGCCTGGCGGTTGACGAAGGAGGTTTCGTGCAAGGAGGCCTCGTGGGTTCGAATTCGCGCCGATGAAGATCAGGCCCGCAAGGCAATCGCCGGCATCGCAAAGCGTGCGGGCTTCTCCCTCGAACGGGCCATGCGCCGGATCTCCGCATCGCCCAGCAGGTAGGACAGGACGGATTCGCCACCCCGGTTCTCATTCGGGCGGTCGGAATGCAGGCCGTCGCGGCAGCTTCCGGAGACCGGATCGATCAGCGGCACCGAGAGATCGTTCCTGCCCATGAACCAGGCAAAGGCACGTTCCGCGCCCGTATGCCACTCGGGCTTGCCATCTACCCGCCACGCCGCGGCACAGGCAGAGATGGCGGCCGTCGCTTCCAACGGCTGCTGATCGAATCTCCGCGGCGGGCACCGCTTCTCGCCGAAGCTCTCGCTGCCGACCGGCCGAAACAACCCTGTCGCCGTGGTCTGCAGCGCCATCAGCCAGCGCAGCGACCGCAGCCCGGCCGCGACATGGCCGGGAATGCCAAGGGCCATGCCGGTCACGATGAGTGCCTGGGGCAAGCGGGCATTATCGTACGCCAGGCCGTCCTCAAACCAGATCCAGCCGTCGCTCGTCTGCGCGGTCAGGAGGCCGGCCAGTCGGCCGCCGAGCAGCCGGCGCAGCGCGGTCGCGCTGCCGTCCTCGGGCATCGCGGCGCAATACCCTTCCAGCCCCAGGACGGTGAAGGCCCAGGCGCGCGGGGAGGTAAAGGTTTCGACCGAGGACATTGCCTCGGCGAAGAGACCGGCGGCCCAGCATCTCCGCGAGGCATTGGCATCAGCGCGCGCGGCCTCCCCGAGAGCCCAGAGCGCCCGCCCGTGGCTGTCCTCCGACCCGCAATCCTCCAGCCAGCGCCGGTCGAAGCTCATGAAGTTGCGGAAGCGCCTCTTGTCCGGATTCCAGGCGTGCTGCACGAAGGAGGCAAAACGCGTGATCAGCGTTTCCGGAAGCGGTGTCTGGCCCGCCTCCTGCAGGACACAGGCCAGCAGCAGCGCCCGCGCATTGTCGTCGATGCAATAGCCGTGCGAGCGGTCGGGAACCGCATGCACCGCGTGCTGAAACAGACCCGTGCTGTCGCACATGTTGAAAAGATGATCGGTCCGCGCATGCGGCGGCACGATGATGGGCTGCGCTGCTGCCTGTGCCGGACGGCCGATCCGTCTGGGGATGTGGTCGTGCTGTGCCTTCCTGAAAACCGCCACGTAGCGCTCCGCTGTTCGGGGCCATATCATCGCGCGGCTGCCGGCATAAGCGTGGCGGCGGATCGCGAGGCGAAGCGCATCATCCGTCAGGAGCTCTGCCACGTGGGCGCCGATCGCCGCAGGATCGGCAAAGGGCACGATGATGCCGGCGCCATCGGCCAGCAACTCCCGCGCGTGCCAATAGGGCGTGGACACGACCGCCTTGCCGAGGCCGTAGCTGTACGCAAGCGTGCCCGACGTCATCTGCTGCTCGTCGAGATAGGGCGTTACGTAAACGTCGCACATCGAGATATATTCAAGCAGCGTGTCGAGATCGACGAAGCGGTCGAGAAAAACGACATTCGCCTCGATGCCCAGCGCCCGCACGCGGGCCATCAGGCTCTCGCGGTAGGCTTCTCCTTCGTGCCGCACCAGGTTGGGATGGGTGGCCCCGAGGACGACGTAGACGGCCTCGGGGCAACTCCCCAGCACGATTGGCATGGCGTCGATCACGACCTCGATACCCTTGCCGGGAGACAGCAGACCGAAGGTCAGGATGACGGGCGTGCCGGCGAAACCGAGACGGGCCTTGGCCGCATCCGGCTCGACAAAGGCGACATCCGGAATTCCGTGCGGGATGACTTCGATGCGCTCCGCCGGCACGTCGTATACGCTCAGCAGCAGCTCGCGCGCCTTCTCGGCCATCACCACCACCTTGGCCGAGATGGTCACGATCTGGTCCAGCACCCGACGCTGCGACGGGCTTGGCGCGGCCAGGACGGTGTGCAGGGTGGTGACGATCGGCATGGTCAGCCGCGAGAGCAGGGCGATGATGTGGCCGCCCGCCTCGCCGCCGAAGATGCCGAATTCATGTTGCAGCGAGACGAGCTCGAACCTGCCCGCGTTGAGCACGTCGGCGGCGCGCAGGTAGTCCTCGATGCGGTCGTCGTCGATCTCCACCATCACCGTCGGCGGGTAGTCGTAATGGCCGCCGTGGTCGTTCATCGCGACGATGCCGATCTGCAGTCCGGGGTGCGCGCGCGCCACGGCATCGCGCAGATCCGTCGTGAAGGTGGCGATCCCGCACCGGCGCGGCAGGGAATTTCCGAGGAACGCGATGCGGCTGAGTTGCGTCATCACCGAGCCTCCGCCCGCTGCGCCGATGTCTGCAGCAGATCTACAGTCGGCGTGGGGCCCGGATAAGCGATGAGGGCCTGAAATCCGGCCGTCCAAATGGAGCATTGTGCTGGGCGTTCGGCTGACATCCCCTTCCCGTCCCAATCGTTGCGCATCTCGCCGTTGGCCATGTCGGAATCCTTCGGGTGGAGAGGATCGCGAACGGCCGGCTCGCGGCGGAGAAGGCTCGGGAGTCGATGACCTTAACGGGGGCCCAAGAGCTGGATGTACGCGCGAACGCAGCAAAGCCGCCAGGATGAGTTCCAGCGCCCGTTTTCGCGGCAGCCCGACCTTCCAGCTGGTGGAGCACTTGCTCCGGCTATCTGCCGTCCTGCCTTTTCGACCCTTTCAGTGCGGCGCAGCGGTTCAACCGCTCCATGGCGTCCGTCTCACCTCGGCGGAGATGCTCGCCAGAGTTGCTCGACCGCCAACGGTGAGGCTCCGGTGCGCGAAACGGAAGCGCGATGCGCCGCCTCGCGCTGAATTGGAGGGTTGGTCTGGGCCTTGCCGGTTGTACTCCGGCCATCCTCCTCACCCATGTCGCATCTCCGATGCGATCTGCATCAGCAGACCGCCACCGACCATTATCATTATCCCGGACAGCAGGAGCCAGTTCACGTGCATGGCCGAGTCCACCGGCGAATGCGTTCCGCTCCAAACGGGAGGGAGCGGACCGGTGCGGACCATAAGCATCGTCCCTACCGCTGCAACCGCGGCACCTCCCCAAAGCATCAGCTTCATCGGACTCATGACTTCCCCCCGAGAATCACGCCACCGGCGGCCCCCGGGCGATGGGGTTGCGTCACCCGCGACGGCAGTCCCGGACACCCTCGTGGATCAGAAATCCATGGCGCCCATGCTGCCCATTCCAGCGCCTGGCATGCTGGTGACATCCCCTGTCTGGTCGGACCGTTCGGATACCGCCGCCCCGGTCGTAATCAGCAAGCCGGCTACGGAGGCGGCGTTCTGCAAGGCGACCCGTACAACCTTCGTAGGATCTACAATGCCGGCGCTCACCATGTCCTTGAACTCGGCCTTCTGCGCGTCGAAGCCGTGATCGTAATGGCCGTTTTCCAGCACCTTGCCAGAGATCACGGGGCCATCCTCTCCCGCATTCTCGGCGATCTGCCGCAGCGGCATCTGCGCGGCCTTGCGGACGATCTCGATGCCGACTTTCTGACCCTCATTCTCGGGCGTCAACTGTGCCAGGATCAGCGAGGCGCGAGCCAGCGCGACACCGCCACCGGGCACAATCCCTTCCTCGACCGCCGCGCGCGTTGCATGCAGCGCGTCGTCCACGCGGTCCTTGCGCTCCTTCACCTCGACCTCGGTCGAGCCGCCGACGCGAATCACGGCCACGCCGCCAGCGAGCTTCGCCAGCCGCTCCTGCAGCTTCTCGCGGTCGTAGTCGGAGGTCGTCTCCTCCACCTGCGCCCGGATCTGGTTGCAACGGCCTCGTATGTCCTCGCTCTTGCCGGCGCCCTCGACGATCGTGGTGTTCTCCTTCTCGATCAGCACGCGCTTGGCGCGGCCAAGCATTTCGAGCGTCACGTTCTCGAGCTTGATGCCAAGGTCCTCGCTGATCACCTGGCCGCCGGTCAGGATCGCGATGTCCTCGAGCATGACCTTGCGGCGGTCGCCGAAACCCGGGGCCTTCACGGCCGCGACCTTCAGCCCCCCACGCAGCTTGTTCACCACCAGCGTCGCGAGCGCCTCTCCCTCGATATCCTCGGCGATGATCAGCAGCGGCGCTCCCGATTGCGCCACGCTTTCCAGCAGTGGCAGAAATGTCTGCAGGCCGGAAAGCTTCTTCTCGTGAATCAGGACATAAGGGGCCGCCAGCTCCACGGTCAGCTTCTCGGTGTTCGTGATGAAGTAGGGGCTGAGATATCCACGGTCGAACTGCATGCCTTCGACAACGTCCAACTCGGTCGCCATCCCCTTGGCTTCCTCGACCGTGATGACGCCCTCGTTGCCGACTTTCTGCATGGCCTCGGCGATCATGCGACCGATTTCGGACTCACCATTCGCTGATATGGTTCCGACTTGCGCCGTCTCGGCCTCGGTCGTGATACGGCGGGTGCGCTTTCCGAGCTCATCCACGATGGCGAACACCGCCTTGTCCACGCCGCGCTTCAACTCCATGGGCGGCAGCCCGGCTGCGACCGCCTTGCCGCCTTCGTGGACGATGCTGCGCGCCAGCACGATGGCCGTCGTGGTCCCATCGCCCGCCATGTCGTTGGTCTTCGACGCCACCTCGCGCACGAGCTGGACACCCATGTTCTCGGTCTTCTCGGTTGCCTCGATCTCTGCGGCAACCGTCGCGCCATCCTTTGAGACGCGAGGGGCGCCGTAGCTCTTGTCGATCAGCACATTGCGACCCTTGGGGCCAAGCGTGACCTTCACCGCGTCGGCCAGCATATCCACCCCACGCAGCATTCGTCCGCGTGCGTCCGTTCCGAATCTCACGTCCTTGGCTGCCATGGTCTCGGTCTTTCCTGTGTCGGTCGGTGTTCGGTCTCGCGCAGCGTCGAACAGATGCCGCGGCGCGCCAGGTGGCTCTCAGCCGTTCGGCACGCCCCGGACGAGGCCCATGACGTTGCTCTCCTTCATGATCAGGAGTTCCTCGCCATCGATCTTCACCTCGGTGCCGACCATTTGCCGAACAGCACGCGGTCAGCCTCCCTTACGTCCAGCCCGAACATCCTGCCCGGCTCATCGCGCGCGCCGGCGCCGACAGCGACAACTTCGCCCTCCATCGGCCTCTCCTTCACCGTGCGGCGATGATGATCCCGCCGGAGCTCTCCTCCTCGGCCAGCGGCCCGCCGGACCACAATCCGGTCGTGCAAGGACGGAACTTCATGGTGGGGTCTTTCAATCTGTGCGGCTGACGGCGATCACTTGCCGGCTTTCTTCGTCGAGTCGAGTTTGACCGGAAGCTGGTATTGCGAGGCGCCGGTGCCGGTGATCGGCTTCTTGACTGCTGTCTTCGGCTTTTTCGGCTCGCGGTTGCCGCGCTGCTTTCCCTTGGCCATCGTGTCCTTCCGTCCAGTTCGACCCGAACGCGCCGGGTCCGTTTTCCTCGGGCGAATCGCCCGGTTACCGCGCGCAAGTGACTCTGCGTGCCCGTGGAGCCAAACGGCCTCGCCAGGCGTGCCAGCCCCGCTCAGGCGCTCTCGAGCAAGGTAGCCCTCTGGCGAGCTGTCCCGGGAACACCGCCGGTCGATGGTCCGTCCACGTCGTCCGCCCACAAGCTCAAGCGGCCCGAGATGCCACCGGGCCTTGCATGCAGTTTCTCCAGGGCGATCGCTTCGATGCGCCCGCGGGCCTTGGCAAAACAGCCCAACAGGTCAGCCGCCCTGAACAGGCGCCGCTCGCCGATGTCCTCCAGAGCCATCCGGGAGATCGCACACGGCACGCGTTGGCCGTCCTCGGTGATATCGAACAAAACGCGGCTGCCGTCCCAACGGGGAGAGGAGGAGGACGCCGTGAAACACAAATGAACCATGGTGACTCCGCGCAAAACATTTGGGCAGCTGCACGAAAACTTCAATTGGGACTTTAGCCAGAGATGGTGCTTTTCTGATGGATACGCAAGCCACAATCAAAGGAGTATTCGACTTCTTCGCCAAAACACAGTCCCAGGCGGAACCCTCGATTTGAGATTCACGGCATGGCCTCGGCAGCCGGACCGCGGCTCTGACCTGAGCAGGCCATCCCGACATTGGAGGTAGCATCCGAGATCGTGATGGGATTCGGGGCCCGTGAGGGTGTAGGCGGGAGGTTGCCACCGGAGGGTTGGCACGGTGGGGTGACGCCGGCTTGGAAGCCGAATTTTCGCTTTCGTGAAGAGTTTCAGGCGCCGGAGGCGTACGACAGTCTCCAGGAACGAACCTGCGGCCGCAGGCGACGATCTAATGGGGATTTCGGTTTTCTGCTAATACGGGCGACGTTCGAGCCGGTGTGGATTGCCGCGGGGACGATGCGAGTTCGTGCTAGTCGTTGCCGAACTTGCTGACTTGCCGGCGGTTGCGGCCGGCGAGAAGAGGTTCGGAGGCTTCCATGCGACGGCGCTCTGGGCTGGCTCCAGCGGACGGAGGCCTCGATGGTGATCAATCATGTGACCGCCGCAGCATGGACACGGCGGACGGACGTCGCGCGGTTCTGCCGGCACATCATCGTCGGGCAGTGGCGCGAGGCTGAGGAATTCACGGGCGCGGGCCAGACTTTTCTTGCGCTTCGAACCCGCGAGCAGGCCGTAGTGGCGGATACGGTGAAACCCCGCGGCAGGACGTGGTGCAGGAAACCGCGAATGAACTCGTTGGTGCCGAGCGTCATCACCTGGTGGCGCTGCGCGCCGTCGCGGCGATAATCCTTGTAGCGGAAGGTGGCGCCGCCGGCCGCGTCGAAGGCAAGCAGCCGTCGGTTCGAGATCGCAACCCGATGGGTGTAGCGCGAGAGATAGCCGAGCACGCTTGCGGGCCAGCGAATGGCGGCTTGGTGTGGACCATCCAGTGTTTATGCCGGACCGGCAAGAGGTGGCGCAAGAAGAGTCGCCGAAAAAGCCAGGCCTGCCGGCGTTGAACCGTACCGGGTTTCCCGGAGGCGTTTCGGTTTGGCTCAGGCGGCCTTTGGGATGTCCTCCATCGCTGCGTGATACAACAGAAATGCGCGTGATAGTGGCTGTTGTCCCGAAGCGCCGTAACTCCGTGCGCATCGCCCCGATCCCTCCGCCGGCACAAGCCGGTGGCGGTTTCTTCCGCAGCAACAAAGGACTCCCCTGATGCCCGACAACATCATCCCGGCGCAGCCGGGCACCCGTGCCGTCGTGATCCACTGCCGCACGGACCTGGCCGACCCGCCGACGATGGCCGACGTGGTGGTGGATGATGCGCCAGTGATTGCGTGGCGGATTCCCGAGGATAGTTCGGACGCTGTTCCGGTGCTGCCCTTCGGCCAATACAGTGGCATGCCCGGCAACGCGGAGCGCGACCTGTTCGCGGTCGATCCCGAGAACGTCGCGATGCGCCGCGGCGACACCTATGCGCGCATCTCCCTGCTGGACGCCAAGGCCGTTGTGCTCGCGCGTGCGCGCTCCCCCTTCGTCAAGAAGATGCGTGAGCGGCAGTCACGGGCGGCGGCGGCATCCGTGGCTGCGCGTGCTGCTGGTCTGGACCGTGACGAGACCGGAAATGTCGGGGCGGCCTCCGCCGCGGCGGTAGCGGCATAACCATGCATGGTTTGCCGGTCAGATCGACACTACCCCGGCGCTCGCCCTGGCGATCCTGGCCGCACTCGCGGCGCCGGACGCCCGCGTGGTGCCTTTGCGGGCCTGGCTGGAGGCGTTCACTGGGGAAACCGTCCGACCGCTCGCGTGGCGTCCGCCGCTGGCTGCGCTGGTGGCGGCCGTCATGCGCGCCGAAGCCGAAAACCCGAGCGCGGCCGGCTCGCCGCGCATCTTCCGGAACTAGGAAGGGAGTGTGACGTGCCTGACCCGAACCCGATCGGCGACGAAGAGTTGATCGCCGATCCCGTGATCCGCGAGCGCCTGATCCGCGCACGTGATACCTACGCCCGTCGCACCTCCGGCCCGAGCGAGGCGGACGTGCGGACCATGAAGCCCGCCGAATATGCGGCGCACCGTGACGCCACTGTGGCGGCTGCGAACGCCGCGGCACGGCAGCGTCCGCCCATGCCCGAGGCGCTGCGCGGCAAGCACGTCTCGGCCATGACGCATGACGAGCTGCGCGCCTTCGCCCGCAGCGTCGGGCTGACCCCGACGGATATTTCCAGCCTGCGGAGGTATTGACGTGGCCGGATCAGCCGAGCCCTTCCGGCCCGACGCCAGCGGCGCATCCGTCACGCCTGCCGCGACCACCAGGCCCGCGTCCACCGCCCTGCCGATCGGTGCGCCGCTCGCGCCGGGCATGGCGGCGCAAGGTGGTGAAACCCTGCTCGCGATGAACGTCGGCACCGTGCCCGTTTTCGTGGCGGTGGACGGTGCCGCGAGCGCGAGCAGCGGATACCCGCTCCCGCCAAACTCGCGGACACTGCTGCATATCGGCCCGCTCGCCCGCTCCATCTCCGGCGTGACTGCGAGTGGCACCGCATCGCTGGTGCTGACCCGCGGCACGGGCGCTTTCGCCTGATCTCGAAAGGAAACTGACCAATGACCGACAACGAACTCGCCGCGCTGCTGGCCAAACCCGTGACGGAACTCACCCGCGAAGAACTGGACGCCGCGCCCGTCCACGCGCTGAAGGCTGCGGCCGATGCTGCCCTGGACCGTGCGTGCAACGCCTCGCCGGACGCGCGCCGCTTTGCGGAACAGGTGCGCGCTCTCGCGGCGACTACAAGCCGGGAACCGAGTTTCATCGGAACCTCACCGCGTCCGATGGTTGCGCCTCCCGGTGCAAGCCCTGCTCGATTGCGGCCGCGTCTGCATGGCAGCGCGAGAACGGCCTTCGCCATAACGCAACCTCGTGCCTGAGCTACCAACGGCACAAGCACCGGAAGCGCGCGCTCGCCCGCTGGACCTACCACGTAAGGAAGGCTGAGAGTCGGTCCAAGATCACTGGGAGTTTTTGCAGAGCCTTCGCAGCATGAGCCGAACTGACGCCCAGCGGAGGAAAGCCAGGGCGTTTCGGTTGAGGCACTCCCAATCCTTGCTCAGGCGCCGGCAGCGGTTCAACCAGGCGATGGTGCGCTCCACGATCCAGCGCTTGGGCAAGACGACGAACTTACCGCTGTCGCACCGCCGCACGATCTCGACGTTCACCTGACGGCAGACCCTGGCCAGGCCCTGGTGGAATTTCGGGCCCTGGTAGCCCGCGTCGGCGTAAAGCTTCAGCAGGAACGGGAACAGTCCGAACAACGTCGCCATCAGCAGCACGCCGCCGTCGCGGTCCTGGATATCGGCTGCATGCACGATGGCATCCATCAACAGGCCCTGCGTATCGACGAGGACGTGCCGCTTCTTGCCCTTGATCTTTTTGCCGCCATCAAAGCCCGGCGGATCGATCCGCCGCCGCCTTTTCCAGCGCCCTTGACGCTCTGGCTGTCGATGATGGCCGCTGTCGGACTGGCCGCTCGATCGGCCTGCTCGCGGCAGAGCACGTAGAGCGCGTGGTGCAGTCGGTCGAGCGTGCCGTCGTCCTGCCAGCGGCAGAAGTAATGGTTCACCGTGCTGCGGGGCGGCAGGTCCTTCGGGATCGCGCGCCACTGGCATCCGGTGCTCAGCACATACATCAAGCCGTTCATCACTTCGCGCACGTCCACCGTGCGCTTGTTGCCGCCTCGCTTGGCGCGGGGCATCTTCCCCTTGGCCAGAGCCCATTCCTCATCGGTCAGGTCGCTGGGATAGCGCAGCTCGCTGCGGTCATACCGGACCCGGTTCTCGACAGTCCACATGGTGCGGCTCCTGCGAATCGGCGCTGCCGCAATCGAATCATTGCTGATTCCCAGGACTTAACATGATCGTGGACCGACAGTCAGACCGGCGGGGGGCGGGTGGCAGCCGAGCACGCCGTCGGGCCGCCCGTGCCGCGGGCGACGCCGCGCCCGAGCAGGACGGCCCGGAATACGAGGTGTCGGATGGCCTGATGCCCCGGATGCCGGCGATACCCGCGCGGTCCGATCTGGACCGCCCGGTGCTGCTGGCCGTCTCGATCCTCGACCACTTTGCGATCGCGGGCAGGCGGCCACCGCCGCGCTGGTGCGGGCGATCCGGCCGATACTGCGCGAGCGCGCGCCGGCGATCGCGGTGGCTCTGGCTGCCTTCATGGCGGGGCGGCAGTGGTCGGCTGGTAACCGGCGAGCCGGCGTTCAGGGCTGATCGCGTCGTTCGCATGCAACAGATCGCGTTTCGCCGGGAACTCGACCTGTGAGAGAGAGGGCCGGCCCGTCGGGATCGACGAGCCGGCCCGCCCCCTACCGGCGGATTCGGAACTTGATCACGAGGACCAAGCTCAGCATCCTAGGCAACAGGTGAAGTAGGTAAGACAAGGCCACCTCCTGTTCGCGCCGGTCGGGGAGTGGAAGTCCCCGACCGGCGTTTCCGCGCACACACTGACCTCGCGACACCCGGCCGGGAGGCAAGAATAGGGGACCGGTCCTAGCTGCCGGCGGAGACCTTGTGGGGCTGCCGGATCAGCCGGCAAAAGGAAGGTTGAGCATGGCGACAAAACTTTGCCGCGGGTGCCCTACGGTCTCGGTTTGGGTTCCTGTTATGTTCTCACCCCTGTATCGTGGCCGACGTGGCTCACCCTCCGCCCTTCCGCCGCGACCACCTGTTGATGGACTGGCCCGACACCATCCTTGAGGTGGCGTGCAGCCGGTGTCTCCGCATCCGGTGCATGCCGGTGCACCACCTGATCGGCACCTCCGGCTACCAACAATTCACGACCCTCTTGGCGCGGCTGTGGTGCGGGAAGTGCGGCGCTCGACGCCCTGCCCCGGTCTATCTCTGCGCCGGTGCTTCCCGCGAGTTCTGCGGTGGCCCGTCGCCGGATTGGGCGGTTGAGTTGGTGCCGCCGCCGAAGGGTCAACGGTAGGGAGGCGCTTCGCAATCACGGCGGGGTAACTGGAGGGGGTAGCACCACCCAAACTTCAGTTATTTCAATGGCTAATGGGCACTGGCGTCCCGTACGGGATTCGAACCCGTGTTACCAACGTGAAAGGCTGGTGTCCTGGGCCTCTAGACGAACGGGACGAAGGCGCGGCCGGGGTTAGCGAAGCCCCGATGCACGGTCAAGCCGGCGCCTCGGCACCATCAGATCGGCGCGGCGTCCGCCACGACAAATCCGACGCTCGTGCTGCCGTTCCAGCTTTCCAGCCGGAGATGGCCGGCGAGGTGGAGCGGCACGCCGGGGGCGGCGAGCGCCTCGGCGAGCGGGCCGGGGCGGGCGCGGAACAACAGTGCCTTGAGGCGCGAGCCGCCGCCCTCGCCCTCCAGATAGGCGCGGATCGTGGTGCCCTCGCGGCCGAGTCGGTCGCTCCGCACCACCCGCGCGTTCGGCAGCACCACCATCGGCTCCTCGTTGCCGTTGCCGAACGGGGCCAGCCGCATGATCTCGCCGGCAAGCGCGGCGGTCGCCCCCGGAACCGCGAGCGAGGCCTCGACGCGGAGATCGGCGGCGGCGGGGAAACTCGCGGCATGGCTCAGCCGCTCGTCGAGGAAGGCGTGGAACTCCGCCAGCCGGATCCCGTCGAGCAGGAACCCGGCCGCCATCGGATGGCCGCCGCCAGCGGTGAGGATGCCGCATTGCCGCGCCGCGATCACCGCGGCGCCGAGATCGACGCCGGGCACGGAGCGGCCGGAGCCCCGCACCCGGCCCTCCGCGGCGCCGCCGACGCAGGCGGGGCGGTTGAACCGTTCCTTGATCCGGCCGGCGACGATGCCGACCACGCCCGGATGCCAATCCTCGCCGCTCACCAGCAACGCCGCATGCCCCGCCTCCGCCTGCGCCGAAGCGGCCGCCATCGCCGCATCGAGCATCGCGGCCTCGACCTGCTGGCGCAGCCGGTTCACCTGGTCGAGCGTGGCGGCGAGGCGCTGCGCCTCCAGCGGATCGGCGGAGAGCAGCAGACGGAGCCCGAGATCGGCTTCGCTGATCCGCCCGGCGGCGTTGATCCGCGGCCCCAGCCCGTAACCGCAGGTCACCGCATCGGGTGCCTCCCGCCGCGCCGCCACTTCGAGCAGCGCGGCGATGCCGGGCCTCTCCCGCCGGCCCATCACCCGCAGCCCCTGGGCCACGAGGGCGCGGTTGATGCCGATGAGCGGCATCACGTCGCACACCGTCGCCAGCGCCACCAGGTCGAGCAGCCCGAGCAGGTCGGGCTCCTCGCGCAGGCGGAAGAAGCCGCTGCGGCGCAGCGCCCGCAGGGTCGCGACCCCGGCCAGGAAGGCGACCGCGGCGGCACAGAGATGATGCAGACCGGAGCCGCAATCGAGCCGGTTGGGATTGACGGTCGCGACGACCGAAGGCGGCGGCCCTTCCGCCTTGTGGTGATCGAGCACCACCACGTCGGCCGCCCCCGCGATTGCGGCGAGCGCCTCCGCCGCGGCGGTGCCGCAATCGACGCAGATCACCAGCGTCGCGCCCCGGGCGACGAGCTCGCGCAGCGCGGGGGCGTTCGGGCCATAGCCCTCGTTCAGGCGATCCGGCACGTAGGTCAGCGGCGTGCAGCCGAGCGCACGCAGCAGGGTCACCATCAGCGCGCTGCTGCAGGCCCCGTCCACGTCGTAATCGCCGAACACCGCGACCGTTTCCTGCTGCCAGGCGGCGTGCGCGATCCGCTCGGCGCAAGCATCCATGTCCGCAAGCAGCGACGGATCGGGCAGCAACGCCCGCAGCGTGGGGGCGAGGAAATCCGCCGCGGTATCGAGATCGACCCCGCGCGCAGCGAGCAGGCGGCCGACCAGTTCGGGCACGCCGAGGCGCTGCGTGATGCCGAAGGCGATGCGTTCCTCGCCCTGTCGCCACACCCAGCGGCGGCCGGAGAAACTCTTCTCGACGCCGAGGACCGGAGCGGCGAGTCCGGGTACTCAGCCCGGCGACCATGTCTTGGTCGCAAAATTGTGGTGCGCCTCGATATAGCGCACGGTCCCGGACTTGCTGCGCATCACCATCGAGTGGGTGATCGCGCCCCGGCCGAAGCGGCGGACGCCGCGCAGCATGGCGCCCGAGGTCACGCCGGTGGCGGCAAACATCACATCGCCCTTCGCCATCTCGTCGATGGTGTATTTGTGCCGGGGATCGGTGACGCCCATCGCGCGCGCGCGGGCGACCTGCTCGTCGTTCTCGAACAGCAGCCGTCCCTGCATCTGCCCGCCGATGCAGCGCAGCGCCGCGGCCGCGAGCACACCCTCCGGCGCGCCGCCCGCACCCACGAAGATGTCCATGCCGCTCTCCGGCTGTGCGGTCGCGATCACGCCCGCGACATCGCCGTCCGGCAGCAGCATGGTGCGCGCGCCCGCCTCGCGGCAGGCCGCCAGCAGCTCGGCATGGCGATCGCGCTCCAGCATGCCGACCACCAGATCGCTGACGTCGCGCTTCTTGGCGCGCGCCAGATTGCGCAGGTTCTCGCCCATCGGCGCATCGAGATCGACGACATCGGCCGGCAGCCCGCCACCGACCGCGATCTTCTGCATGTAGATGTCGGGCGCGTGCAGGAAATTGCCGTGCTGCGCGAGCGCAACCACGGCGAGCGCATTGGGACCGCCCTTGGCGGTGGTGGTGGTGCCCTCCAGCGGATCGACGGCGATGTCCATTTCGGGGCCGCCGCTGCCGACCCTCTCGCCGATATAGAGCATCGGCGCCTCGTCCATCTCGCCCTCGCCGATCACCACCGTGCCGGAGATCGCGACCTGGTCGAAGGCGCGCCGCATCGCCTCCACCGCGGCGCCATCCGCCTCGTTCTTCTGCCCGCGCCCCATCCAGCGCGAGGCGGCGAGCGCGGCCGCCTCGGTGACGCGCACGAGCTCGAGGGCGAGATTGCGGTCGCTGGTGTGAACCGGCGGATGCTCGGGCGTCGCGTCCATATCTTCCCCCGTTTAGCTCAGGCCGGCTCGATTCGGATCATCGCCGGCGCTTCCATCACCGATTCCAGTTCGGCGATCTCGTCGAGCGCGGCGCGCATCGAGGCCTCGTCGGTCTCGTGCGTCACCAGCACCACGGGCACCGCCTCGCCGGGCGCGCGGGCGCGCTGGATCATGCTCTCGAGCGAGACGCCGTGGTCGCGCAGCACGGCGGTGATGTCGGCGATCACGCCGGGCCGATCGACCACCATCAGCCGCAGGTAATAGGCGCCGACATGACTCTCCATCGGCGCATCGGCGAGCGTCGCGAGCGATCCCGACCCCACGCCCCAGACCGGCGTGAACCGTCCGCGCGCGATGTCGACGAGATCGGCGACCACCGCCGAGGCGGTCGGGCCGGCGCCGGCGCCTCTCCCTTCCAGCATCAGCCGGCCGACGAAATCGCCTTCCGCCACCACCGCGTTGAACACCCCGTCCACCCGCGCGATCGGCGCCGAGGCCGGCACCAGGCAGGGATGCACCCGCGCTTCCACCGCATTGCCGACCCGGCGCGCGATCCCAAGCAGCTTGATGCGATAGCCGAGCTCGGCGGCAAACGCGATGTCGAGGGCGGAAATGCCGCGGATGCCCTCCACGTGCACGGCGGCGAAGCCGACCGGGCGGCCGAAGGCGAGCGCGGCGAGGATCGCGAGCTTGTGGGCGGCATCGATCCCGTCGATGTCGAAGGAGGGATCGGCTTCCGCGTAGCCCAGGCGCTGCGCCTCCGCGAGCACGTCGGTGAACTCCCGGCCGTGCTCCTGCATGACCGTCAGGATGTAGTTGCAGGTGCCATTGAGGATGCCGGCCAGGCGGGTGATGCGGTTCCCGGCCAGCCCCTCGCGGAGCGCCTTGATGACGGGAATCGCCGCCCGCAACCGCCGCCTCGAAGGCGAGCGGCACGCCATTCGCCTCGGCCGCGGCGGCGAGCGCGGCGCCGTGCAGGGCGAGCAGCGCCTTGTTGGCGGTCACCACCGGCTTGCCCGCCGCGATCGCCCCCTCCACCACCGCGCGCGCCACCCCGCCGGCGCCGCCGATCAGCTCGACGACGACGTCGACCTCGGGCGATTGCGCGAGCGCGGCCGGATCGTCGTGCCATTCCATCGCCGCGAGCGGGACGCCGCGATCGCGCCCGCGATCGCGGGCGGAAATCGCGGTGACCGCGATCGGCCGCCCGGCGCGTGCGGCGACCAGGCCGGCATTGTCCGAGAGCAGCCGCAGCACGCCGCCGCCGACCGTCCCGAGCCCGGCGATGCCGATGCGGAGTGGTGCGGGCGCCGCCTCCTCGCCGGGGATCGGGTCGGGAGAGAGCGCGTCAACGGCGTCGGACATCGGACTCGCGGGTACCGGGGGGATCGGGTCAGTCTACCAGACGCAGCCAGGCGCCGCGACCCGCGGCTTCGGCAGCGAGGCGGATCGCGCCCGGCGGCGTCCCGGCGGCGGTGAGCGCAGCGGCGATCGCCCGCGCCCGCTCGAGACCGAGCGCCAGCGCGGCGGCCTGCACGTCCGGGTTGCTCGAGGCCGCGTCGCCGCGGCCGGTGATCGCGATGCTGCGCTTGCCGCGCTTGCCGGCAAAGTCGCGCAAGGGGGCGAGCGCAGCCTCCGGCAGGATGGCCGATTGCGGCGCGAAATTCAGCGCCAGCACGTCCGGACCGTTCGGCGGCGGCGGAGCGACCGGCGGGGGGCCGGCGACCGCGGGCGCGGGCGGCGCCATGGTCGGGATCGAGAGGCCCGGCAGCACCGGTGCCGCGGGCGGCTTGTCCGGAAGCGCCGGCAGCGGCCCGGACTGCACCGGCGTCGCCCGCGCCGGGCCGGGAGGCGGCACCATGCCCGCGAACGGATCGGATGCCGGCTGCGCGGGTGGCGGCGCCGCCGGCGCTGCTGCGGCGGCGGTGGCGCCGAGGCGGCGTCGAGCGAGGCGCTGATCCCGCTCGCCTGATCCTGCGCCGGCGAGCCGGCCCCGGCGGCCGCGGCCGCCGGGGCCGGAGTCCTGGCCGGCGCCGGCGGGGCGATCGGCACCAGCGAGGCCTCCCGCTCGGCGAGCGTGCGGTCGGCGGAGAGCGCGTCGGCGATGTTCTGCCGCGTGGTCGGATCGGTGGGCGATGGGCGCTTCGGAATCGTGCCCAGATTCGAGAACGGCGCATCGATCCCGGGCGGCGGCGGCCGCTGCTCGGCGATCGGGCCTCCCTCCAGCTGGTGCCACCAGGCGATCGGGGTGTCGAGGCTCACCTGATTGCCGCAGCCGCCGAGCGCGAGCAGCGCGGCGAGCGCGATCCAAGGCGCCGCCTGAGCCCGGCCGAGCCGCCGCCTCGCTTGCACGCCGGCGTCATTCACCATACGTCAGGATCCGCTCCCCGCGACCAGACCGACGGTTTAGCGCGGTCGGCAGCGCCAGGACAGAGAACCCCCGGAAACGGGGCAGCGAGGTGCATCCGGATGCCTGATCCCGCCAAGCCCACCAGCCCACCCGAGGCCGCGGGCTTCCGGATGCCCGACCCCACGGTGATCGGCCGCAGCATGGCCGACATCGCCGAGCGCTCGCAACGCATCGTCGGCGACTGGCTGAAGCGCCAGGCGACCGAGGCCGGCAACCCGGATCCCCTGAACGTCGCCAGCGCCTTCATGGAGATGACGGCGCGGCTGATGGCCAATCCCGCGCGGCTCATGCAGGCGCAGCTCGGCTTCTGGCAGGACTACATGATGCTCTGGCAGAGCACCGCGCGACGCATGATGGGTATGGACGGCAAGCCGGTGATCGAGGGCGACCCGAAGGACCGGCGCTTCAAGGACGCCGCCTGGAAGGAGAACGAGGTCTTCGACTTCATCAAGCAATCCTACCTGCTCTCGGCGCGCTACGTGCAGGACGTGGTGAGCCATGTCGACGGGCTCGATCCGAAGACCGCCCAGAAGGTCGATTTCTACGCGCGCCAGTTCGTCGACGCGATGAGCCCGAGCAACTTCCTGCTGACCAATCCCGAAGTGCTGCGCCGGACCGCGGAGACCGGCGGCGAGAACCTGCTCAAGGGCCTCAGCAACCTGCTCACCGATCTCGAGCGCGGGCGCGGCAAGCTCACGATCAAGATGACCGATCTCGACGCCTTCAAGCTCGGCGAG
>CAWGJC010000002.1:395000-444592 GCA_963822815.1 uncultured Alphaproteobacteria bacterium | reverse complement strand
CGGGCTCGGCATCACCCCGGCCTCGGCGTTGTTGGTCGCCTTCACCATGACCATGACTCGCATGTCGATCTCCCCCGGAGCGCGAGGACCACACGTGTCCCCACCTCTGATCGAATGGCGAGGTCGGATTTCGACATGGGGCTCGGCGAGGCTATCAAGGCCAGGGCCGGAGGAAGATGCGCCGCCGCCCCCTCAGAGGAGGACAACCAGGGCGCGGCCCTTCTGTTGTTACTGAGTGGCCTTCACACATCCTCGACCGCCCTCACCAATGTCGCCTGCTTCCAACCGTCTCAGCCCACGGGTGCGTACGGCTCCCATTTCCGATCGCAATTCAAAGACGGACAGACCGTTATCCAGGGGCGAGGCTGTCGATAATTCTCGTGCGGATGGAGCATTGCTCAAAATGCTGAGCCTGCTCGCTCCTGTCTGAGCCAGGGAAAGATTGCCGGCTCACTGGCGATCAGACGCCGTCGGTTCCGTTGAGGCACGAATTGGTGGAGTGACGCACCGCCGGTCGGGTATGGTCGACGGCATCGGAAGCCGTGGTCACCCGCGAATGAACTCTCGTGCCGTCATTTACGCCCGCTACTCGTCGGAAAATCAGCGCGAGTTGTCGCTCGATGACCAGGTCCGGGTCTGCAAGGAGCGGATTGCGCGCGAGGGCTGGGAGCTCGTTCAGGTCTATCCAGGATCGGGCGCTGAGCGGCGCGACGGCGCTGCGGCCGGGCTACCAGGCATTGCTGGCCGGCGGCGCGCGAGGGCGGCTTCGACGTCGTGGTGGCGGAGGCGCTGGACCGGCTGTCGCGCGACCAGGAGGACGTGGCGGGGCTGTTCAAGCGGCTGCGGTTCGCGGGCATCCGGATCGTGACGCTGGCCGAGGGCGAGATCAGCGAGCTGCATGTCGGGCTCAAGGGCACGATGAATGCTCTGTTCCTGCGCGACCTCGCGGCCAAGACACATCGCGGGCTGCGTGGCCGGGTCGAGGCCGGGCGCAGCGGCGGCGGCAACGCCTACGGCTATCGGGTGGTGCGGCGCCTCGGCGCCGACGGGCAGCCGGTGACGGGCGAGCGGCGGATCGAGCCGGCGGAGGCGGCGGTGGTGGGGCGCATCTTCCGGGCCTACGCCGCCGGCGAGTCGCCGAAGCGGATCGCGCTCACGCTGAATGCCGAGGGTATCGCCGGGCCGCGCGGTGGCAAGTGGAGCCCGAGCACGATCAACGGCAACCGTGCGCGCGGCACCGGCATCCTCAACAACGAGCTCTATGCGGCCGGCTGCAGTGGAACCGGCTCGCCTACGCCAAGGATCCGGAGACCGGGAAGCGCCGCTCGCGCCGGCGCTCCGAGGCGGAGCGGGTGGTGACGGAGGTGCCGGAGCTGAGGATGGTGCCGGAGGAGCTCTGGGAGGCTGCCAAGGCCCGGCAGGCGGCGTTGGATCGGCACGGGGCCGCAACCGCCCCAACATCCGCCCCGACGCCGTTCTGGTCGAAGCAGCGGCCGCGCTACGTGTTCTCGGGGCTGATGAGCTGCGGCGTGTGCGGGGGCGGGTTCTCGAAGATCAGCGCGCAACATTTCGGCTGCTCGACGGCGCGCAACAAGGGCCCGACCGCGTGCACCAACCTGCGGACGATCCGGCGCGACGAGCTCGAGGAGACGGTGCTGGGAGCGCTGCGCGAGCGGCTGATGGACCCGGCGCTGTTCAAGGTGTTCGCCGAGGAGTTCACGGCGGAGTGGAACCGGCTGCAGGCGGCATCGGCTGGTGACCGGCAGGCGCGGGAGAGCGAACTCGCGCGGGTGCGGCAGCAGATCGAGCGGATGGTGGACGCGATCGCCGATGGAACGCCGGCCTCGGCGGTGCGGGACCGGCTGGGCGCGCTGGAGCAGCGTCGGCTGGCACTGGAGGCCGAGCTCTCGACCGCGGCCGGCGCCGGCGCCGCGGCTGCACCCGAACCTGGCGGAGGCCTATCGGAAGAAGGTCGCTGACCTGATCGGGTTGCTGGCCCGCGACGACGCGAGCGAGGCGCGGGAGATGGTTCGCGGTCTGGTGGAGCGGATCACGCTGCATCCCGAGGGGGATCGGCAGCGGGTCGAGGTTCGGGGCGAGCTTGGCCGCCATCATGGCGCTGGCCGGTGGGGCGCGCGGGGTCGCCGAGCAAGTAAAGGTGGTTGCGGGGATGCGAAACCAACGATCCCACTATTCAGCTGTCCGCATTTGGCCTGCCAGCAATTGACTATTCCCTGCGTATGGATGGGATGTAGGAGCCAGATACCGCTCCGCTGCCGGATGTCGCCCATCGCCTGGCGAGCGCGCCGAAGGCCCGGCGCGGAAGGAGCGGAGGCCCGCCCCGTCCGCGCACGGGGTCAGGCCGCCTGCCGGTTCACCCGGCTTTCGACGATGCCGGTCAGCTTCCTGTCCGCCGCCTTCTCCTCCTCGAGACTCTGGGTCAGCGGCTGCACCACGTTCTGCCTGCCGAGCTGGCGGGCGAAGGCGATCAGCGTTCCATGGCGCGTCATCTCGTAATGCTCGACCGCCTGCGCCGCCGACAGCATGGCGGCGTCGCACACATCGGCGTCGCCGCAATCGGAGAGGACGCTCTTGGCCTCGTCGAGAATGCCGTCCATCGCCTCGCAATCGACGCCCTTGGCCTCCTGACCGAGGGACTGGAACACCTGCTCCAGCCGCCGCACATGGTTCTGCGTCTCGGTCAGATGGTGCTGGAAGGCGCTCTTCAGCTCGGGATTGGTGGCCTTCTCCACCATGGTCGGCAGGTTCTTCGTGATCTGCTGCTCGGCGTAGTACATGTCCTGGAGCGTGTGCACGAACAGGTCGTCGAGCGTTTTGATCGGCGTCGTGAAAAGGCCCATGGTCCTGATTCCCTGATGGCGTTGTGGCGTGACCTGGTCCGGGACGCCGAACCGCAGCGGTCGCCGCCGCATGGGTCCGGGCTGCCGAGCCCGTCGGCCAAGGAACCGCCCCCGAGCGGAACCGTTCCCGGGATTCCAGCGCAGTCGCGCAACCGCGAACGGAATGAAGGTCGGTGCGAAAGGCCGCGACGCTTTGCGTGATTTTGGCGGTGCTGGCGGCAGGCGCCGGCTGGCTGCTTTCCGCGCCTCGGCCGCGTTACAAGCTACATCACAGCACGGGCCTCGCGCCGGGTGACGCGACGCGCGGCCGGCTCATGTTTCTGGCCGGCGATTGCGCCTCCTGCCATGCATCGCCGGGGCAGCCCGACCGGCTGCGGCTCGGCGGCGGAATGGCGCTCGAATCGCCCTACGGCACGTTCCACATTCCGAACATCTCGCAGGACCGGCGGGACGGCATCGGGGCCTGGACCACCGCCGACCTCGCCAATGCGCTGCTCAGCGGCGTCTCGCCCGACGGGCAGCATTACTATCCGCTCTTCCCGTATCCCTCCTTCGCCCGCATGACGGTCACCGATGTGCGAGACCTGATGGCGTATCTCCGCACGCTGCCCGCCGTTGCCAACCGGACCGCACCGCATGAGCTGCCCTTCCCGCTCACCATCCGGCGCGGGATCGGGATCTGGAAACTGCTCTTCTTCGACCCCCGGCCGGTGCGGCCGGAGGCGTGGCACGATGCCGCGTGGAATCGCGGGCGCTATCTCGTCCAATCGGTGACGCATTGCGCGGAGTGCCATTCCACCCGCAACGTGTTCGGCGCCGTGGAGGCGAGCACGCGGTTTGCCGGCGGGCCGGATCCCGGCGGCACCGGCTATGTGCCGAACATCACGCCGACCGGCATCGGCGCGTGGTCCGCCCATGATCTCGCCGAAACGCTGCAGACGGGCATCACGCCCGATCTGCGCCGGATCGGCTCCTCGATGGCGGATGTCGTGTACAACCTGGCGCGCCTCCCGCAAACGGACCGGGACGCGATCGCCACCTATCTCAAGACGCTGCCGGCCCGGCCGACCCCGAACCCCGGGGCCAGCGAGTGAGCCTCAGCGCGTGTAGAGGAACGCGGCGACATCGCGGGCCTCGCTTTGCGAAATCCCCGTGACCGGCATCGCGGTGTAGGGCGAGAGCGCGTGCGGATCGGTGATCCACCGGATCAGATTGTCGGCGCCGTTGCGGACCACGCCGCCGATGAAGACGCGCTGCCGCAACCCGGCCAGATCAGGCCCGACCTGGCCATCGGCGCCCGGCACGCCAGGGATGGTGTGGCACCCAGCGCAGCCATAGCGGCGCATCAGGGCGGGACCGCGGGCGGGTTCGCCGCCGGTGAGCGCCCGCGCGACCGCCGCACGCTGCCGCGCCGCCATCACCTCGCGCGCGGCAACGCCACCGCCGGCGAGCAGCAGGATGGCAGCCACCGCACCGACGCTCCGCCACCGGCCGGCGGATGCGCGCGGCGATGCCGGCTGCGCCGGCCGCGCGCGGCTCGCAGCGCCGGCGACGACGCCGAGCAGTGCGGCGAGCCAGATCGCGATCTCACGGCGCCAGCGCATCGTCGATCTTCCAACCCCTCCCCGAGCGGCGGATCCAGCTCGCCAGGAAGGCGATCGCCGCGCCCGCGTACACGGTTCCGACCGGCACCCACATGACCAGCCCGGCCAGTTGCTGGTCCTCGAGCGGAGAGCAGGCCCCAGGCTTCCGACTGCACCGTCTGCGCCGCGTAGTAGACGCGGGGCGAGAACGTCATCAGCGCGCCGAGAATGCCGGTGTGGATCATGGTGATGAAGAGATCGCCAGCGGCGACGGCCGGATCGCTCCGCCACAGCATCGACCACCAGAACAGGATGGCGGTGACGAAGAAGCAGAGATGCTGCAGCCGGTGCAGCGCGAGATCGCCCAACGCGGCATCGAAGAATGGCGGGATGTGCCAGACCCAGATCGCGACCGCGTGCAGCACCGTCGCCGCTGCCGGGAGGGTGAGAACGGCCCAGCCATGCCGGATCACACCCTGCCGCACCAGCACACCGATCCCCTGGCGGAGCCGGGTCGGAAACGCCCAGAGCAGCACGCCGCCGGGCCGCGCCAGCACGAGCAGCGGCGCCGCCACCGACATCACGATCTCATGCTCGACCATGTGCGCGGTGAGGCATTCCTCGCCGATCGCATGCAGCGGGGAAACCAGCGCCGCGCCGAGCGCGAGCCAACCCGCGGCATAGGCGAGCGCCTGCCAGAGTCGCGCCGCCCGGCCCGTCCGCGCCCGCCGCCACAGCCGCGCCGCCCCGCGCCATAGAGAATGCCGGCGATCAGGAGCGGCAGCGTGATCCACGGATCGAAGGTCCAGTGCGGACCGGCGGTCGGTCCGATCCCGTGCGCGGCCGCGGGAGCGGTCGCGAGCAGCAGCACCAGCAGGACTCGCGCCGGCGATCACCGCTCGCACCCGGTCAGCACGATCCCGGCAATCGCCTGCAGCAGCAGGGCGAAGGCGAAGACCAGCCCGGCGAGCGCCCCGAGCCGCGCCACGAAATCCTGCGTGTGCGCGAGGCTTCGGGCACGCCAGGAAATGCCGGCGGCGCCGAGGGCCAGCAGCGCGCAGACGGCGGCCAGCGCCGCGGAGAGGCGCAGATGCGCCGCGCAATCCGGATAGGGCAGGATCTGCCCGACCTGCATATTCAGTGCCCACAGCGCCGGGCCGCCGATCAGCCCGGCGCAGGCGCGACGGTGGTGGAGGCCAATCCCGCCATCACAGCCGCGGCAGCCAGTAGATGCAGCCATAGATCGGCAGCCAGGTCAGGACCACGAAGTTCCAGTAGAGCGCGTTGTCCTGCACGTCGCCGAAGCGGCGCCGGTTGCTGCCGTGCCGGGTGAACATCAGCACGGCGAGCACGAGCGTGTCGCCGAGATCGGTGATGAGATGCGTCGTGTGCAGGCCGAGCAGCATCCAGACGATCGAGCCGTAGGCGTTGCTGTCCCAGCGCACGTGCAGCGCCGGGAACTCGAAGAACGCGCACGCACGAGCGGCGCGATGCCGAGCGACGCTCATCACCACGATGCCGATGCGGACCTTGCGCAGGTCCTGTCGCTTCGCCCAGCGCGACGATCAGCATGGTTCGGCACGACGCTCGCGAGCAGCACGAGCGTGACCAGCGTGCCCGGCCAGCAGATCGGGCGGCGGCGCGCCGAGCGGCCAGTCGCGGCGCGAGGCTGTCGAGATAGAGATAGATCGCCGATCACCAGCGCGAAGCCGGTGCCCTCGAGCAGCATGAAGCCGAGCGTGCCCCACCAGGTCAGGCTCGCGCTGCCCATGCCGTGCAGCGGCAGGCTCGGAGACGTCGAGCACCGACGCGTCTGTCTCACGCCTCGTCCTCCGGCGTGCCCTTCGGCCAGAACCAGCCGATCAGCGCGATCGCGATCGGGATCGCGCCCCAGACCACCGCCCAGGGCGTGAAGATCGAGGCAGATCAGCATGACGCGTCGTGGCGATGCGCGGCCAGAACGGCCAGATCGAGTTGCGCGGCGAGGATCTCGCGCGCCTCCGGCCGCGCCTCGGCGACGCTGCGTGACGACGAGCTCGCGCCGATCGACGCGCAGCCCGCTCGCCACCGGCAGGACGTCCGGCTCGTCCCACAGCGGATCGGCGCTGCTGCACCACCGGGATGCGCGCGAAATTGTAGGCGGGCGGCGGCGAGGACGGTCGCCCATTCGAGCGTCGGCGCATCCCAGGGATTGTCGCCGGCCGGCGCGCCCGCGCCGGACGCTGCGCGATGGCGTCGACGAAGAACAGCAGGAAGCCGGCGGCGAGGACGCAGCGCGCTCAGGCTGACGAACAGGTTGATGCCGCCCCAGCCCATCTCCGGCTGGTAGGTGTAGACGCGCCGCGGCATGCCCTCCAGGCCGAGGATGTGCATCGGAAAGAAGGTGAGGTTGAAGCCGACGAACGACGAGCCCGAAGACCCAGCGCCCGAGCCGCTCGCTCATCATCCGGCCGGTGATCTTCGGGATACCAGTAGTAGATCGCGCCGAGCAGCGGGAACACCGCGCCGCCGATCAGCACGTAGTGGAAATGCGCGACGACGAAATAGGTGTCGTGCACCTGGGTATCGAGCGGCACCGAGGCGACCATCACGCCGGTCAGCCCGCCGATGACGAAGGTGAAGATGAAGCCGAGCACGAACAGCAGCGGCGTCTTGCAGCACCGGGCGGCCGTCCCAGAGCGTCGCGAGCCAGCAGAAGATCTGGACGCCGGTCGGGATCGCGATCGCCATGCTGGAGGCGGTGAAGAAGCTCTCGCCCAGCCGCGGCAGGCCGGTCGACGAACATGTGGTGCACCCACAGCCCGAAGGCGAGGATGCCGGTCGCGACCAGCGCCAGCACCAGCGGCGAGATAGCCGAAGATCGGCCGGCGCGCGAAGGTCGGCGACGATGGTCGAGACCATGCCGACCGCCGGGATGAAGATGATGTAGACCTCGGGATGGCCGAAGAACCAGAACAGGTGCTGCCAGAGCAGCACGTCGCCGCCTTCGGCCGGATTGAAGAAATGCGTGCCGACCAGCCGGTCGAGGATCAGCGAGGTGCTCGCGACCATGATCGCCGGCATGGCGAAGATGATCAGGAAGGCGGTGACCAGCATCGCCCAGACGAAGAGCGGGATGCGGTCGAGCGTCATGCCCGGCGCGCGCTGCTTGAAGACCGTGACGACGATCTCGACCGCGACGGCGAGCGCCGAGACCTCGGTGAAGGTGATCATCTGCGCCCAGATGTCGGCGCGCTTGCCGGCGCCGTATTGCGGGCCCGACAGCGGCACATAGGCGAACCAGCCGACGTCCGGGCCCATGTCGAGCGCGAAGGCGGTCCACAGCATCATGCCGCCGGCCAGATACATCCAGTAGCTGAAGGCGTTGAGGCGCGGGAAGGCGATGTTGCGCGTGCCGACCATCAGCGGCACGAGATAGACCGCGATCGCCTCCATCACCGGCACGGCGAACAGGAACATCATGTTCGAGCCGTGCATGGTGAAGACCTGGTTGTAGAGGTCGGGCCCGAGCAGCGCGGTTCTCCGGCCGCGCGAGCTGCAGCCGCATCAGCCAGCGCGAGCACGCCGCCGAGCGCAAGAAAGACGAAGGCGGTGACGATGTAGCGCCGGCCGATGATCTTGTGATCGACCGTCGCAGAGCCAGCCCAGACAGCCCGCGCGGCGTGCCCCAGACCGTGCGAGCTGCGCCGCCAGCAGCGCCTCGGCGGATCGCGGTGTCGCGCAGGTCCGGCGGATGTCGCCGGCGTCGTGCAGGCCGCTCATTTGAGGCCTGCCAGATAGGCGGAGACGGCGTTCAGCTCGTCGGCGGTGAGCGGCACCATCGGCATGTTGTTGCCCGGCTTGATGGTCTGCGGATCGGCGATCCAGGCGGCGAGCGAGCCGCGGCGTGGTCGGCAGCATGCCGGCGGCGATGGTACTGCCGGCTGCCGACATGGGTGAGGTCGGGCCCGAGCGTGCCGGCCGGCCGGCGTGCCGCGGATCGTGTGGCAGGCGGCGCAGGGCTTGGCCAGGAACACCTGCTGCCCGCGCCGCCGCTTCGGCGTGTCGGGCGGCGCCGCGGCTCGGCGAGCTGGCGCGCGCGCCAGGCCTCGAACCCGTCCGGCGGCTCGGCGACGACCAGGAACGCCATATGCGCGTGCTGCAGCCCGCAGAACTCGGCGCATTGGCCGCGATAGATGCCGGGCCGCTCGGCCGTGAAGGTGAGCTCGTTGTCGCGGCCGGGGATCAGGTCCTGCTTGCCGGCGAGGCTGGGCACCCAGAAGGAATGGATCACGTCGGCCGCTTCGAGCTCGATGCGCACCGGCCGGCCGACCGGGATGTGGATCTCGTTGGCGGTGAGGAAATGCTGGTCGGCGCACGCGTCCATGGTAGGTCGACCTCCCACCACCATTGATAGCCGCGCACCGCGATGACGCAGCGGATCGCCGCCGCTGCCGGCAAGGCCGCGGGTCGCGAGGAAGCTCGCGAGCGTGAGCCCGGTGATGACCAGCACGGTCGCGATCGTCGCGCCGGTGACGATGGCGGTCGCGGTGCCGTCCGATCGCCGGCCGATCGCCGTCGGCGCAGCACCGCGCCCGCGAGCACCAGCACCACCAGCAGCCAGATCACCGCGCAGGTGACGGTGAACAGCCAGATCAGCGCCTTCAGCCGGGACGCCTGCGAGCTGTCCGGCGCCCAGGCCGATTGCCAGCCGCCACAGGCCGCGCAGAGCAGGGGAAGCGCGAACGCGGGGAGTCGCCGGATCACTGCCCCTGAACCGGCCTGCTGGCCTCGAAGGTCGCCGGCCCGCGATTCTCCGCCGGCCGCGCGTGCATGGAATCGTCGCGGCTCGGGAAGGACGTGCGCGGCGAGAGGCTGCCGAGCGCCCGCAGATAGAAGGTGAGCTGCCAGATCTGCTCCGTGGTCAGCTTGTCGCCGAAGGCGGGCATGCCATGCGGCCGGCCGTCGCGGATCGAGATGAAGATCGAGACCGGGTCCGGCCCGTAGCGCCACCAGGCATCCATCAGCGCGGGACCGCTCGCGCCGCCGCCGCGCGCGTGGCACCCGCTGCAATTGAACCAATCATAGAGCTGCTTCCCCTGGCTCAACTGATAGGCGTTGTTCTCGAACGTATGCCCGGCCGCCCGATCCACCGCGGGCGGCGCGCCGCCGATCCCGCCCGGCATCACGCGCACGGAATCGAGCGCCTCCGCAACCGGCGGATCGGTGCGGAAGCTGCGCTCCTCGCGCTTGCAGGCGGCGAACAGCAGGATCACGGCCAGGAGGACGAGGCGCGGCGCGATCACGGCAGGCGGAACACGGTGAGCACGCCGCTCGCATCCCTGGGCGCCGGCAGCGGGCCGAGCGCCGCGGCGAGGCCGTGCGCGGCGCTCGCATCCCGCGCGTCGATCTCCGCCGGCGAGCGCGTCGTCGTCAGCCCGCCCGATCCGGCGAGGACCGCGAGATACTGATGCCCATCGGGACCTTGGAACGTGGCGGGCCGCGCCACGATGCCGGCGCCGGCGCGATACTGCCACAGGACGCGGCCGCTCCGCGCGTCGGCCGCCTTCAGCAGGCCGTCCAGCGTCCCGTAGAAGACGAGGCCGCCCGCGGTCGCGAGCGCGCCGCCGCGCAGCGGCAGCGCCTCGTCGATGCGCCAGGCCGGCCGCCGCTGCGTCACGTCCCAGGCGATCAGCGCGCCGAGTCCATGCGCGGTGGCGGGTCGCATCCGCACATCGGCGCCCGTGTAAAGCGTGCCCGCGATATGGCCGGTCGCCATCGCCTCCATGTCCATGCAGAGCTCGGCCACCGGAAGATAGGCGTCGCCGGTCTGCGGCGAAAAGGCGGGCAGCGCGTTCGAGCCCGCCCGCCAGGCCGGACAGATATCGCGCACCGTCGCCCCGGCGGAGGGTGTGAAATGCGGGTCGCGATCGGGCTCGCTCGTCGCCGCGTCGATCCCGCGCGTCGCGTTGACCGGCAGATAGGGATCGGCGGAGAGCAGCGCGCCGGTCCGTGCGTCGAGGACGGCGAGGTAGCCCGACGGGTCCGGGTGGATCAGGCGCGGCGCGCCCGTCCCCGCCAGCAGCAGCCCGCCGCCACCGCCGAGATCGGTGGGGTCGTGCGGATCGATGCCGTCGAACCAGATCGCGGCGCCATCCGCCGGATCGCGGGCGAACAGCCCGGCGGTCCAACGATTCGCGCCCTCCCGCTGGTCCGGATTCCAGGGTGCCGGATGCCCGGTCTGCTGCAGGAGAAGGCCGGTGCGCGGATCGAGCACGAGCGGCGCCGCCAGCCCGCCCCCGCCCTGCTGCCAGGCGGCGGGCGGCCACGTGCTGACGCCGAGATCGGCGCCGCGAAACGCCGGGTAGGTCGGGCGGAAGCGCGGCCCGATGCCGACCTCCGCATCGGGTCCGGTGCTGAACACCGTCCATCGCCGCGCACCGCTCGCCGCGTCGAGCGCGATGAGCGCGCCGCGCGCGCCCGCATCATCGCCCGACGTGCCGACGATCACCGCGTCGCGCGACCGGCAGCGGCGCCGTCGTCAGGATCGAGCCCGCCTGCGGGTCCGCGACCCGCACATCCCAGATCACCCGGCCGGTTGCGCGATCGAGGGCGATCACGTGATCGTCGAGCGTGTTCAGATAGACGCGGTCTCCCTGCACCGCGATCCCGCCGGTCGGCTCGCCGCAGCAGACCAGGCCGGCGGCCGTCTCATCCGCCGCCGGGTCGTACCTCCATCGCACCGGCGCGCCCGGCCGGTGCCAATCAAGCGCGAAGAGCCGATGCGGGAACGGCGTCAGCACCAGCAGCAGGTCGCCGGCGGCGAGCGGCGCGGCGGTGTGGGCGCCGGGAGCGCCGGTGCGGGAGGTAAACGCCACGGCGAGCCGCCCGACATTGCCCGTGGTGATCTCGTCGAGCGGGCTGAATCCATTCTCCGGCCCCTGCGCCAGTGCCGGCCTGACGGTCAGAAGCGCAAGCAGCACGAGCGGGACCATTCGCCCCATTCCGCCTCTCCCCCTACCGCTCATTCGGAACCGGCAGCGCGGCCACGCCGGTCGCGGATCAGTCGTGCTTCGACGAATTGGACGCGGCGGGCACCAGGTTGAGGTCCGGATCGGGCGTGATCGGCACGTGGTATTGCGCGAGAATGGCGGCGATCGCTGGGCGTTCGCGGGCGAGTTCCCGATCGATCTCCGCTCGTAGCCCGGCTCGCCGCGGCGCACGCCCATGGAGATGTCGAACGCCATCGGCCATAGCGGCCCGTCCAGCTGCGGCTCGACCGGCGTCAGCGTCAGCGCGGCCGGCTTCCTTGTCGGCGAAATAGCCGGCGAGCGGACCCCAGACCACGGCGACGTCGATGTCGCCCCTGCGCCACCGCGTCGACGATCGCCGGCCGGCGGATTGGGTGTGGTGTAGTCGCCGTACAGCATGTAGCCGCGCACGTTGTCGGTGATCCCGCGCCGCGCCAGCGCATGGGCCGGCGGCGTGTTCATGCGCGTCGTTGCCGACCATCTGCACGCCGATCCGCAAGCTGCCGCAGCCGCGGATCGTCGAACGAGGCGATGTCGAGCCCGCGATCCGCGCGGGTCACGAACACGTAGCTCGAGCGGTAATACGGGTCGCGTCGTCGCCAGCATTTCGATGCCGCGTCGCCACCCCCGGCCAGAGGTCGCATTGCCCCGACCTTCAGCGTGTTGCGCACGAAGCCGCGCCGCTGCGCCCACCAGGTGTAGCTGCACCGTCGCGCCCAGATCGCGCGGCGATCAGTGCGACGATCTTGTTCTCGAAGCCCTCGCCGCTTGCGTTGGAGAACGGCAGGTTGTTCGGGTCGGCGCAGACCCGCAACTCGCGCGCCTGCGCCGGCGGCGGCGCCGAGCAGCAGCGCCAGCGCGCCGAAGCACAGCGCAGCGCCATCTCATTGCGGCGTCGATCTGCGCGCCCGGCGCCTCGGATCGCGGCTTCGGCGGGTGCCGGCGCTCGGCGGCGCCGGCGGCGCCGGGCATCGTCGCCACCGGCCCGTTCGCGGACTGGGCGCGGACAGCGACTTGCACGATAGGCGGCGATCTCCCAGATCTGCTCGTCGGGAATCTTGCCCGCCCAGGACGGCATCCCGTTCGGCCGGCCCTGCACGATGCGTCGCATAGATCTGGTCGAGCCGCCCGCCATAGCGCCACTGATTGTCCATCAGCGCCGGCCCCATGCCGCCCGCGCCGTGGAAATGGCAGCCCGAGCAATTGTACCAGTTCGAACAGCCGCTTGCCCCTCGCTGATCGCCTGCGCGTTGCCGTCGTAGTGCTTGCCGCGCGGGTCCGGCGGCGGCGGCTGGCCGCCGCCGGGGAACAGCGTCGTGGTCGGCACCGACGACGGGCCGACTTCGGCCGGCGGCTGATCGGCGGCTCGCCGCGACGCGCGGCCCGCCGCCGGCGCGGCAGCGAGCACGGCGCAGGCGAGCAGCGTGCGCCGCGCGGCTCAGGAAGGCGGCAGGGCGAAGACATAGAGCGTCCCTCCCGGGTGTGGTCTTCTTCTTCAGGTCGGCCATCGCGCCGACGAAGCCGAGCGCGCCGGTCGGGTCGCGCGGATCGAGATTGCCGGACACGATCGCGCCGGCCCAGCCGCCGACGCCCGACAGGACGGCGACATATTCGTGCCCGTCCGGGCCGCGATAGGCGACCGGCTGGCCGATGATCCCGGAGCCGGTCTTGAACTGCCATAGCAGCTCGCCGGTATGCGCGTCCACCGCCTTGAACCAGCCGTCCATCGTTCCGTAGAAGACCACGTCGCCGGCGGTGACCAGCGCGCCGCTCCACACCGGCAGGTCCTCCTTGATCTGCCAGGCGGGCTTCGCGCTGCACCGGATCCCAGGCGGTGAACTCGCCGCGATTGCCGCCCGGCCCCGGCTTCATCACGCACATTGGCGCCGACATAGGGCGTGCCGGCGATGTAGTTCGCCTGCACGCTCTCCCAATCCATGCACAGATTCTCGTGCGGGATGTAGAGCAGCCCGGTGCGCGGCGAGTAGGCGGACGGCTTCCAGTCCTTGGCGCCGGAGGCGGTCGGGCAGATGTCGTGCACCATCTTGCCGAGCTTGGTCGTCTTGTCCGGGTTGAGCATCGGCCGGCCGGTCTTCAGGTCGACGCCCTTGGTGGAATTGATGTAGCCGAACGGGTTGGCCGAGAGCACCTCGCCGGTCGTGCGGTCGATCACGTAGAGATAGCCGTTGCGGTCGGGGTGCAGCAGCACCTTGCGCGGCTTGCCGTCGATCGGCATGTCGAGCAGGATGATCTCGTTGATGCCGTCGTAATCGTGCTCGTCGTGCGGGTTGCATCTGGTAGAACCATTTCGCCGCGCCGGTGTCGGGATCGCGGGCGAAGATGCCGCGCGGTCCACTTGTTGTCGCCCGGCCGCTGCTCCTGGTTCCACGGGCCGGGATTGCCGGTGCCGTAATAGATCAGGTTGAGGTCCGGATCGTAGGCGATCCAGCCCCAGACATGTGCCGCCGCCGATCTTCCAGGCCTGCCGGCGGCCAGGTCTTGACGCCGAGATCCTTGCCCTTGTCCGTCGGCATAGAACGGATGGAATCCGGCGCCGATCAGCACGTCCTTGTCCGGCCCGGTGCTGTAGGCCTTCCAGGCGACCTTGCCGGTGCTCGGCGTCGAGCGCGGCAGCCAGCCGCGCACGCCGAACTCGCCGCCGGAATTGCCGACCAGCACCTTGCCCTTCACCACCAGCGGCGCCATGGTGATGGTCTCGCCGATGTTGATGTCGCCCAGCTTGGTGCGCCAGAGCTGCTTGCCGGTGTTCGCATCGAGGGCGATCGTCTGGCCGTCCAGCGTGTTGAAGAAGATCTTGCCGTCCGCAGTAGACGCCGCCGCGATTGACCACGTCGCAGCAGGCGACGCCCTGCGCTGCCGGCTTGCGGATGCGGCTCGAACTCCCATTTCAGCGGCGCGCCGGGCTTGGTGAGATCGAGGGCGATAGACGTAGTTCGGAAAGGCGGTGACGACGTACATCGTGTTGTTCACCACGATCGGCGCCGCCTCCTGGCCCTTGATCGACGCCGGTCGAGAAGGTGAACGCGACCCGCAGGTTCTTCACCGTTGTCGCCGTTGATCTGGTTCGAGCTCGGAATAGCGGGTGGCGGCGTAGTTCTTCGCCGGCATGGTCCACTGGCCGTCATCCTTCGGCGCCGCGGCGGTGGGCGGCGGCGGTGGCGCGCGGTGGCTGCGGCGCGGCCTGGGCCGTCGCGAGCGGCCGGCAGCAGGGCAAGGCGAGCCGCGACAGCCAGGGCGAGCCGCACCGCGCAGCGACGCCGCCTGCCGATCCGCATCAGCGCAGCGTGTAGAGATAGGCGGCGATGTCGTGCGCATCATGATCGTTCGAGTCCCATATCCGGCATCGCGTTGCCCGGCACGACGCTCTGCGGCGCGCGCAGCCAGGCGCACCAGGTTCTCCGGCGTGTTCGGCAACATGCCCGGCGATGATCGTGCGGTCGCCGATTTTGTCGAGCGGCGGCCCGACCCGGCCGCGCGCGTTCGCAACGCCCGGGATCGTGTGGCAGGTACCGCAGCCGATCGCGGCGATGAGGCGTGCGCCGCTATGCGCATCGCCGATAGCCGCGGGCCCCGGCGGTGCGTCCGCAGGCCGGCGAGCGCCACCAGCAACGACGCGGTGACCGCCGGCGCGACGCGGCTCAGCCGACGCATTGTGGCACCACGACAAGCATCACCGTGTCGAACAGCGTCGCCGCCAGGAAGCCGAAGGAGGTGAGGATGCCGACCAGGGCAGAAAGCGCGTCCGCCCTTCGCCGGTCTCCAGCAGCTCTGCCGACCCCGGCCGCTCATGGCGCGCGACCCGCCACACGCGGGCGAGGCGACCGCGCCGCCGAGCGCGAGCAGCAGCGCGACGATGTTGATGGCGAGCAGCAACGTACCAGATGCCGCCCCAGCCGGGGAGAACGCTCATACGCGGCATCAGGCGGGATAGCAGGAATAGCTGGAAAGCCCGTAATTGCACAGAAGCTGCAGCGCCCAACCGGCCGGGCCGGCGCCCATGCCGAAGAACAGCGCCGCGAGATCCACGCGGTCGCGATGCGGCGAGGGGTGGCTGACGGCTCAGCGTGGCGGTGTTCGCGGCCATCGTCATCACACCAGATACGGCGTGACGTAGAGCGTCAGGAACACGACGACGCCGACCACCACGACGAAATGCCAATAGGCCGCGGCGATGAGCACCGGCGCGTTGCGACGCGAATCGAAATAGCCAAGCGCGGACCAGATCAGCACCAGGAAGCAGCGCGATGACGCCAGCGATCAGATGCGCCAGATGGAAGCCGGTGAGGGTGAAGAAGATCGATCCGTATTCGCCCGATCGGAGCGTGTAGGGCTTGCTCGCCCATTCGAGCGCCTGCAGCACGATGAAGGCGAGGCCCAGCAGAAACGCGATCAGCAGGCCGAGAAGAAGCTGGGTGCGCCGCGCCCGCTCGGCCGCGCGCACGCCCAGACAATCGCGATGCTGCTCGCGATCAGCACGATCACCCCGGGCAGCGAGAAGCGGAACGGCGGCAGCTCCGGGCAGCCAGCATCGTCGAGCTGCACCGCATAGTAGAAGTAGCTGAACACCAGGTAGCCGAACAGCGCCGCCTCCGACGCGATGACGCAGAGCACGCCCCACCAGCCGAGGGACCGCCGCCCGATGGCGCCGACTCGATGGGACGATCGGGCAGGCTGAGGTCAGACATGGCGCACGCGCGCAGCGGTCTGGGCAAGGCTGCGTTCCGGCCAGACCCAGACGATCATCGCCAGCACCATCAGGGCAAAGCCCGCCACCGCCAGCCACCAGAGATGCACCAGCAATCCGACGAAGCCGAGCGTCATGCCGACGGTCAGGACGAAGGGCGCATAGGAATCGTCCGGCATCTTCAGGATCAGGTCGGGCTCACCGTCGAGCGGCGTGGTGGCGATGGTCTCCTTGCCCTTGTCGAGCACCAGCCCCGTGTCGATCGAGCGACCTGTCCTCATGCTCCTGCAGGCGCTCTTCCCACAGCGGGTGGCGGCTGGCGACATAGGGAATGACGGCGAAATTATACGGCGGCGGCGGCGAGGAGGTGGCCCATTCCAGCGTGGCGGCGTCCCACGGATTGTCGCTCGCCGGAAGTCCCTTGCCGCAGGCTCGACGACCACGTTGACAAGCAGCAGCAGCACGCCGATCGCGAACAGGAAGCCGCCGATCGTGGTGATCATGTTGAGCGTGTCCCACCCCATCCCGGCCGGATAAGTGTAGATGCGGCGCGGCATGCCGCAGCAGGCCGGTCAGGTGCATCGGCAGGAAAGCGAGATTGAAGCCGATGAACATGATCCAGAAATTCCATTGGCCGAGCCGCTCGTTCAGCATCCGCCCGGTCATCTTCGGGAACCAGAAGTAGATGCCGCCGACCACCGGAAAGACGTTGATGCCGATCAGCACGTAGTGGATGTGCGCGACGACGAAATAGGTGTCCGTCAGCTGCCAGTCGACCGGCACCGCGGCGGTCATGAAGCCGGACACGCCGCCGATCACGAACAGCACGATCATGCTGGCGAAGAACAGGAACGCGGTGGTGATGACCGGCCGGCCCAGCCAGATCGTCGCCGATCCAGGCGAACACCGCGACCGCGCTCGGCACGGTGATGATGATCGATGCGCCGCTGAAGAACGACAAGGCGAGATTCGGCAGGCCGGTCGCGAACATGTGGTGCACCCAGACGCCGAAGCCGAGGATCATCGTGGCGACCGTCGAGAGCGCGACCGGCGTATAGCCGACCAGCGGGCGGCGGCAGAACACCGGCAGCCCGTCGGAGACCATCCCCATCGCCGGCAGCACGATCGCGTACACCCAGGGATGGCCGAACATCCAGAACAGGTGCTGCCAGAGCAGCGGCTGCCCGCCCTGCGACACGTCGAAGAAATGCGTGCCGAACTGCCGGTCCATCCACAGCAGGAAGAACGCCAGGCTGACCGCGGGCACCACCAGGATGTTCGCGGCCGAGGCGGTGAGCGTGCCCCAGACCAGGATCGGCAGGCGGTTGATCGACATGCCCGGCGCGCGCGTGCGCAGCAGCGTGACGATGAAATTGCCCGCCCCGACCGTCGTCGAGATGCCGAGAAAGATCATCCCGAGCGAATAGAAATCCATGTTCATGCCCGGGATTGTAGGTGCGGTTCGCGTAGGGCACGTAGTTGAACCAGCCGTCGTTCGGCCCCGCGCCGATCGCGAACCCGACATACATGAAAATGCCGGAGGCGACGTAGATCCAGTAGGAGAGCGCGTTCATCCGCGGGAACGCCATGTCGCGCGCGCCGAACACGAGCGGCCAAAGATAGTTGCTGAAACCGGAGAGCACGGGCAGCGCGTAGAGGAAGATCATCGTCATGCCGTGCGTCGAGAACAGCTGGTCGTACTGTTCCGGCGTCAGCAGCCGCTCGTTCGGCGTGGCGAGTTGCAACCGCATGACGAGCGCCTCGACGCCGCCGGCGATCAGGAAGATGAAGGCGGTGACGATGTAGCGTTTGCCGATCTCCTTGTGATCGACGGTCGAGAGCAAACCCCGCAGCCCGGGCGCGGTCTCCCAGATCTCGTCGAGGTCGCGGCCCATCGCCTCGGTGGCGGTGGCGATCTCGGGAATGCGCTCGATCTCGAGGTCCGACACGCTTCGCCCCCGCGTCATCCGAGTGTCTCAAGGAAGATCCGCACGCTCTGCAATTCGGGGCCGGAGAGATAGAGATTGGGCATCCGTGTTCCGGGCTTGAGGGCCTGCGGGTCGGCGATCCAGCCGGAGAGATTGGCGATCGTGTTGGGCACGACGCCACCGGCGAGGATGCGCCGGCTCATGAGATGCGTCAGGTCCGGCGCGACGGTGCCGCCCGCTTCGGTGCCGCGCACGCGTGTGGCAGGCACCGCATCGGTAGACGAAGAGCCGTTCACCGGCGCGCACGACATCGGTGCTGGGCGGTGCGGCCGGCCGCAACTGTGCGTCCCACCAGGCCCGGAACCGATCCGGCGGCTCGGCCACCACGAGGAACCCCATGTGCGCGTGCTGCTCGCCGCAATATTCGGTGCACTGGCCCGCGTACACGCCCGGCTGCCGCGCCTCGATCCAGGTCTGGTTGACCTGTCCGGGAATGGTGTCGGTCTTGCCGCTGAGCGCCGGCACCCAGAAGGAATGGATCACGTCGGCGCCGATCAGCTTCACCCGCACCGGCTGCCCGACCGGGATGTGAATTTCGTCGGCGGTGCTGAACACGCGCGAGGCGTCGTCGCTCAGGTAGCGGACCTTCCACCACCATTGCTGGCCGGTCACCTCGATGGTCAGCGGCGGCTTGCCCGGCGGACCATTCACCGCCGCCAGCACCACCACCGTCCAGACCAGCGAGGCCACCAGCGCGAGGCTCGAAATGCCGACGCCCCAGATCAGGAAGGGCAGTCCGTTGCCGCCCCGCAGCACGGGCGCGTGCTCGATCGCACCCTCCACGCGCGCGCGCCGGAGCCACACCCCCAGCAGCACGAGAATGCTGATGATGACGACGACGACGATGGAGATGATGAGCAATCCCCAGGTCAGCGCCACCACCGGGTCGGCCTTCGGGCCGTAGCCGCGCAGGTATCCAAGCGGTACCGCGGCATGCGCCTGGCCGAACGCGGACAGGAGGCAGGCAACCACGACCAGGGCGATCACGCGGCGGCCTGGCATGCTCACGGGGTTCCGAGCTCCGCATGCCGCGGGCCGGGCTGCCACGCCCCGGTGGCGATCACGCGCCAGAGCGTGACCATCGACACGATCAGGAACACCGCGCATCCCGGCACCCACATGATCGCGCCGCCGAGTTGCTGGTCCTGCAACTGCGTGAGATGCCAAGCCGCCGTGGTGAGGGCGTGCGGCGCGTAGAGCGGGCGCGGCGCGAACGTGATCAGCGCCCCGATCAGGCCCATCTGCACCGTCGAGATCAGGCCGGCGCCGATGACCGCGATCGAGCGCCGGGGCGCGCGGTCGAGCAGACACGTCCAGAGCCAGAGCGCGGCCGCGAACGTGCCGAGATGCATGGACCAGTAGACTGTCGTGCTGTCGAACGTCTCCGCATAGGGTACCGGCGCGTGCCAGAACCACAGCATCAGGGCGAAGGCGAAGGCCGCGGTCATCGGCGCCGGCGTCACCCGCGCCAGGCGTCGCGCGATCGTTCGGGGCAACAGCGCACGCAGCGCGACGAGCGGATGCCCGGCGGCGACGAGCGGCGCCGCGACCAGTGCCAGCACCATATGCTGCCCGACGCGCGCGCTGAACAGCGACACCGTGAGCGGGCATAGCGGCGAGATCAGCGCCGCCGCAGTCACCGCCCAGCCGGCATGGAAACTCGCCTGCGCAAGGCCGCTCGGCCCGGCATTCCGGCGTCGCGCGCGCCAGGCGCCGAGGCCGTACGCCAATTGCAGCGCCACCAGCACGGCGATCAGCACCGGGTCGAGATTCCAGCGCGACCAGAGCGCGTGCGGGAAAACGGGGGGCCCGCAATATGGTGTTCCGAAAACCGGTGGCTGCGGCATGTTTTCCTTCTCACCCGAGCTGGCCGATCACCCGTGACGCGATCTTCCGCGACAGCGCCCTCAGCTGCCCGTTCCGGAGCCGATCTGGCTGGCGATCGTCCCTTCCTGCCCGCCGCAGCTCGGATGGCCGAAGCCGGACGCGCTTTTGCCGTTCGGACCGATGTCGTAGAGAATCCCGTCATTCTTGTGGGCGGCGTTCACGCCGGCGGGGACCTTGTCGAGCTTCAGCGCCTGGCGCACGCGCCACGCCACGTTGTGGTCCGCGCAGGACGTGTCACCGCTGAGCCCGAGTCCGCCGACAACATCCTTGCCGTCGTACAGCGGGAGTCCGCCGCCGAAGACGATGACGCCGCCGGCGGCCTTGCCGAGCATGGGATCATCCGCTGCCCCCATTTCGTCGGCGGCCCCGCCTCGAGAACCGCCGGCACCGCCGGGTTGCTCAGGATCACGCCGTAGAACTGTCCACCCGGCTGCGCGCCCGCGTAGAGATTGGCGGTCGACATCGCGAAGGTCTTGACGCTCATCGCGTTCGCGGTGTTCGCCTTCTCCGCCGCGATGGCGCGGCTTGCGAGCCATTGGTCCGTGGGCTTGTCGCCGCTGAAGGCGACGGTGCACACCATGCCGTCGCGGTTCACCACGACCGCCCATTCATTGTTGTCGAGGCCGCCATTGCTGGGCCCGCCGCTCGGCTTCACGCTTTCCTTGACCGCGGAGGCGAGCTGCTCGTGATTGACAGGGCAGGGTGTCGCCGCCGCCGCGCCGGGAACGAATTTGTCCGCGGCGCCGATGGCAAAGGCCACGAGAAGAAGTCGCCAGACGACCCCATCAGCGCACATACCCCCTCCCGCAATCCTGATGATGAAAGCCCTGCGTTTCCGCTAGAACCGGCGCAACTCCGCCCGGTTCCAAAATATCCGCAGGCCGGCGTGCCCCGCTTCGATCAGCCCGACGGCAGCCCCGCGACCCGATCGGGCGACGCCGGCGTCCGCATGGGCGAGCAGCTTGCCAAGGACATGATTTCCGCGCGCATCGGCCCGGATTTCCGGTTCGCCGTGGTCGGCGCGAAATCCTTTTTCGCGCCGACCGGACCGATGCGGCCGCAGGATCTGACCCGGCACGTCTGCATCAACTTCCGCTTCCCGACCTCCGGCGGCCTCTGAGCGTGGGAGTTCGAAAGGAATGGCCGCGGAGGCCAGGACACGCGTCGATGGTCAGATCACTTGGCTCTGTTGCAAACAGTGGGGCAGCTTGTTTTGAGCGATGGCGGCATGGGCCTCATGCGGCGACGTGGAAGAGGCTCGCGACAAAGGCTGCCTGGGCCGGCATGTCTCGCCCGTCGATGCCATGAGCCTGCCCCTTCCTGATCATCGCCATCGCCTCGAAGCCAGCCAGGGTCCGCCGTGCCGTTAACAGACTGCCGAACCCGAGCCCCGGCCGGACCAGCCGCTTGATCCGGCGGTGATCCTGTTCGACGATGTTGTTCAGATACTTGCACTGCCGCAGCCGCGAGAAGCGCCACAGCTCACCCGCCCGCTTCATCTCCGCTGCCGCACGTGGATAGGCCGGGTTCTTGTCCACCGTGATCGTGCGCGGGTTCACAGTGTGCGGCTGCGCCAGGGCCTTGCGGAAGAACCGCTTCGCCGCCGCGGCATCCCGCCGCGCTTGATAGCAGGAAGTCGATGGTCTGGCCCAGGCTGTCGACCACACGATACAGATACGCCCAGACGCCCTTGACCTTGATGTAGGTCTCATCCACCCGCCATGATCCCGTGCAAGGGCGCAGATGCCGTCGGACCCGTTGTTCCAGTTTGACGGCGTAAGAGCCCGTTTCAAAACTCTTGTACGACGCGGGTAAGGGGATTCATGAGAGGGGATGGCCTCTCCTCTGATGTCGGATTCGCTGTGGGCGATCATCGAACCGCTGTTTCCACCGGCGCCGATGCGGCGACAGGGTGGACGT
This sequence comes from uncultured Alphaproteobacteria bacterium, assembly GCA_963822815.1. Lineage (GTDB taxonomy): Bacteria > Pseudomonadota > Alphaproteobacteria > Acetobacterales > Acetobacteraceae > CAWGJC01. The sequence continues at coordinate 422,638 of CAWGJC010000002.1, read as the reverse complement.
CCACCGGTCCCAGCCCGAGCGGCGCTGACGGGCATTCTCTTTGTGCTGCGCTCCGGCATTCCATGGGCCATGCTGCCCATGGAGCTGGGCTGCGGTTCCGGCGTCACGTGCTGGCGGCGATTGCGTGACTGGCAGGCCGCCGGCGTCTGGGATCGGCTGCACCGGGAGTTGCTGCGCCGATTGCGGGACGCGGATCGGATCGACTGGAGCCGGGCCTGCGTCGATGGATCATCCATCGCGGCAAAAAAGGGGGCGACGCCACGGGTCCGAACCCCACGGATCGCGGGCGGCCCGGCACGAAACGCCATCTCGCGACGGATCGGCAGGGTATCCCGCTGGCCGTTCTGCTGACCGGCGCCAACGTCCACGACAGCGTGCCGTTCGAAGCGCTGATCGATGCAATTCCCGCCATCGGCGGCAAACCGGGACGTCCCAGGCAACGGCCCGACAAGCTGCACGCCGACAAAGCCTACGATCACCGCCGCTGCCGTGATGCCTGCCGGCGCAGAAACATCGTGCCACGGATCGCCAGACGCGGCATCGAAAGCGCCGAGAAGCTCGGCCGCTACCGCTGGGTCATCGAGCGCAGCTTCGCCTGGCTCAACAAGTTCCGTCGCCTGACAATCCGCTACGAACGCCGCGCCGACATCCACTACGCCCTCACCTCGCTCGGTTGCTCCCTGATCTGCCTCCGAGCTCTCGAGGGAAGGTTTTGAAATGGGCTCTAAGAGCCCGTTTCAAAACTCTTGTACGACGCGGGTAAGGGGATTCATGAGAGGGGATGGCCTCTCCTCTGATGTCGGATTCGCTGTGGGCGATCATCGAACCGCTGTTTCCACCGGCGCCGATGCGGCGACAGGGTGGACGTCCACCGGTCCCAGCCCGAGCGGCGCTGACGGGCATTCTCTTTGTGCTGCGCTCCGGCATTCCATGGGCCATGCTGCCCATGGAGCTGGGCTGCGGTTCCGGCGTCACGTGCTGGCGGCGATTGCGTGACTGGCAGGCCGCCGGCGTCTGGGATCGGCTGCACCGGGAGTTGCTGCGCCGATTGCGGGACGCGGATCGGATCGACTGGAGCCGGGCCTGCGTCGATGGATCATCCATCGCGGCAAAAAAGGGGGCGACGCCACGGGTCCGAACCCCACGGATCGCGGGCGGCCCGGCACGAAACGCCATCTCGCGACGGATCGGCAGGGTATCCCGCTGGCCGTTCTGCTGACCGGCGCCAACGTCCACGACAGCGTGCCGTTCGAAGCGCTGATCGATGCAATTCCCGCCATCGGCGGCAAACCGGGACGTCCCAGGCAACGGCCCGACAAGCTGCACGCCGACAAAGCCTACGATCACCGCCGCTGCCGTGATGCCTGCCGGCGCAGAAACATCGTGCCACGGATCGCCAGACGCGGCATCGAAAGCGCCGAGAAGCTCGGCCGCTACCGCTGGGTCATCGAGCGCAGCTTCGCCTGGCTCAACAAGTTCCGTCGCCTGACAATCCGCTACGAACGCCGCGCCGACATCCACTACGCCCTCACCTCGCTCGGTTGCTCCCTGATCTGCCTCCGAGCTCTCGAGGGAAGGTTTTGAAATGGGCTCTAAGGCCAATGCGCGGCGCGCTTGCAGGCAAGACCACGCCTGAGCCGTTCGCTGCCGCCGCGGCGCGCGGCCGGTCCGAGATCATGATCGGGCCGTGCGAGGCCGGTTCCGCCATGAGGTACTTCTTAAGAGCCCATTTCAAAACCTTCCCTCGAGAGCTCGGAGGCAGATCAGGGAGCAACCGAGCGAGGTGAGGGCGTAGTGGATGTCGGCGCGGCGTTCGTAGCGGATTGTCAGGCGACGGAACTTGTTGAGCCAGGCGAAGCTGCGCTCGATGACCCAGCGGTAGCGGCCGAGCTTCTCGGCGCTTTCGATGCCGCGTCTGGCGATCCGTGGCACGATGTTTCTGCGCCGGCAGGCATCACGGCAGCGGCGGTGATCGTAGGCTTTGTCGGCGTGCAGCTTGTCGGGCCGTTGCCTGGGACGTCCCGGTTTGCCGCCGATGGCGGGAATTGCATCGATCAGCGCTTCGAACGGCACGCTGTCGTGGACGTTGGCGCCGGTCAGCAGAACGGCCAGCGGGATACCCTGCCGATCCGTCGCGAGATGGCGTTTCGTGCCGGGCCGCCCGCGATCCGTGGGGTTCGGACCCGTGGCGTCGCCCCCTTTTTTGCCGCGATGGATGATCCATCGACGCAGGCCCGGCTCCAGTCGATCCGATCCGCGTCCCGCAATCGGCGCAGCAACTCCCGGTGCAGCCGATCCCAGACGCCGGCGGCCTGCCAGTCACGCAATCGCCGCCAGCACGTGACGCCGGAACCGCAGCCCAGCTCCATGGGCAGCATGGCCCATGGAATGCCGGAGCGCAGCACAAAGAGAATGCCCGTCAGCGCCGCTCGGGCTGGGACCGGTGGACGTCCACCCTGTCGCCGCATCGGCGCCGGTGGAAACAGCGGTTCGATGATCGCCCACAGCGAATCCGACATCAGAGGAGAGGCCATCCCCTCTCATGAATCCCCTTACCCGCGTCGTACAAGAGTTTTGAAACGGGCTCTTAACCGGCAGCGAAATAAGGGATATTCTGACCATTCTCGCCAGCTGCAAACCGCAGGCGGACTGGCGTCCCGATAATCAGCGTGTCGAGATCGGCCGCCTCGATCCGGCTGACGATCTTCACCCCCTCCGGCACTTCGACCACACCCACTGCGTAACGTCCCCAGCCCGCGAAGGCGGGGGTTAGGTTCTTGTTCACCACCGAAAACGTCCAGAGCGTGCCAGAGCCCTCGATCGGCACATCCGCCACGTCATCGGACCAGCAATGACAGCAGAGCGCCCGATAATGGTATTGCGGCCTTCCACAGGCTCTGCATTGCTGAATCAGAAACTTCGATTGATTGCACGCTTCCCAGAACGGAGCCGTTTCCGGACACAGGGTGGGCATCAGCCCGCTCCATTTCGCATCCGCCATCTCTAGACCTCCAGAATATGGGCTGCTGATGCACGCCGCGCGAGAAAAGCCGCGCCGGTAGCGGTGCACATCGCCGTTCGGGCATTCGAGACCTGCCGGCCTTCGGCCTCGCCGCGGAGCTGGCGAACGGCTTCGATGAAGAGGAAGATGCCGCGACGGCCCGGATGATTGGAGGACAATCCGCCGCCGTCCGGATTGACGGGAAGGCTGCCGCCGTTCAGCCGCATCGCACCGCTCGCCGCGAAGGCGCCTCCCTCCCCCTTGCCGCAGAAGCCGGCGCCCTCGAGATCGACGAGCACGTTGTACGAGAACGCATCATAGATCATGGCGGTATCGATGTCGGATGGGCGCTTGCCGCTCATGGCATAGGCCTGGTCGGCCGCGCGGCGGACCATCTCGCGGGTCTCTTCGGACCAGTCGGTCAGGCCCCCGCCATGATGCATGATGGACTCGCCAAAGCCAGTGATCCAAACGGGCTGCTTCGCGCTCTCGCGCACGATGTCCTTGTCAGCAACGATGATGGCGCCGGCCCCGTCGCTGACGATGCAGCAATCGAGCCGATGCAGCGGCGTGGCGATGATCGGCGAGTTCAGAACGTCATCGACCGTGATCGGATCGCGCCTGGCGGCGTTTGGGTTGCGGCTCGCGTGCTCGCGCATCGTCACCGCGACTTCCGCCATCTGGGCCGGCGTGACGCCATAGTCGTGCATGTATCGCTGCGTCAGCATTCCCATGAACGAGATGACCGTCGTTCCATAGATCTGCTCGAAGGAGTCCGGGATGGGCAGCAGCTCGACCTGGCTGAGCTGGTTGTAGGAGACAGTGCCGACATTGATCCGGCGGGATCGCGTGTTGGCGCCGTACGCGATCAATGCACATTTGAACAGGCCGGCGTTGATGCCCTGGACCGCACGGTTGACGTAGTAGCCGAGCGACGCTCCGCCGACATCGGTCTCGTCGATGAATTTCGGACGCAGATTGAGGTAGTCGGCCGCCATCACCGACGCGCAGGTGCCCAGATACCCACCCTCGGAGGCAGTTGCCGGCACGAACAGCGCATCAATGTGGGACAGTGACAGTCCCGCATCCTGCACGGCACCGCGCGAGGCTTCGGCCAGGAGCTGCCATTCGCTCTTGTCGGGCGCATAGCGCGTCGGGTGCTCATAGGCGCCAACAATCGCCGCCAGGCCTGACAGGCCATTCCCGCTACTCATGGGCTGTGCTCCATCAGTTCCGTACCGTCATGGCACGATCCTGGCCCGACTTCTTCGGGAGGAATCAAAAGTGTGCTTTCGTTACGGGAGAACGCCTGTGCGGCGGCGGCTGCTAGGATCACAACCCTGGTTCCTTCCAGCGCACGATGCGGGATCAAATATGCCGAAAACAGCACTCGTTACCGGCGGCGCGAAGGGGATCGGCCTCGGCAGCGTGCGCGCCCTCGTCGGTCAGGGCTGGAACGTGGCGTTTACCGGCCGTGACACGCAGGCGCTCCATCGATGTGGAGGAGCTGCTGACTTCGTCGGGAGCGCAAGCGCTTGGGATCCGGCACTCTGTCACTGAAGCGGCCGAGTGGTCGTCCGTCGTCGTGTCGGTAATCGAGCGGTTCGGGTCTCTCGATGCGCTGGTCTGCAATGCCGGAATCTCGCCGAAACGAGATGGGCGGCCGGTGCCTTTCCTCGAGACGGATGATGCGATCTGGCAGGAGACGTTCGCCACCAATCTATATGGCGTGATTTATGGAATGCGAGCTGTGCTGCCGGCGATGGTGCGGGCCGGTTCAGGAGCCATCGTCGTCGTTGCCTCGATCGCCGGGTTGACGAGCATCCGGGATGTTTCGGCATATTATTCTTCCAGCAAGGCGGCCGTCATCGGCCTGGTGCGACAAACCGCCGAAGAGTTCGGGCCGCTTGGCATTCGTATCAACGCCGTCGCCCCGGGCAGGACACTGACGGCAAGCCTGAAGGCGCTGCGTGATCTCAACCGGGATGCGACGCTCGGGCAGATCGCCCTCCGTCGCGACGGGGAGCCCGACGAGATCGGCGAAACAGTCGCATTCCTCTGCGGGGCGGGCGCGTCCTACATCTGTGGCGAATGCCTCCAGGTTACCGGCGGCTGGAAAGTGTCATGATCAATCCCGCTGGTCACCAGGAAAACTGCCGATCAGGCTTGACTAACTTGGTGAGGGGATAGCGAGCGTATGCGAACCGATCTTTCGAGGCGGCTTGGGATCGATTTCCCGATCTTCGCTTTCAGCCATTGCCGCGACGTCGTGATCGAAGCCACCAAGGCGGGCGCGATCGGAGGTACTCGGCGCGGTCGGCTTCATGCCGGACGATTTTGCAGTGCAGTTGCAGAAGATCGACGAGGCCGTTGGCGACCGACCCTACGGCGTCGATGTGGTCATTCCCACGAAGGACGTCGCCGGCGAGGAGACCGATCCTGTCAAGTTGCACGCGAAACTGCGTGCCCAGGTGCCGGAGGAGCACATTGCCTTCGCCAAGCGCATCCTGCGCGAGAACAACGTGCCGGAGCTGCCCGAGGGAGAAAAGCACGAAGGCGACTTCCTCGTGCGCTCGACCTCGGCGACCGCCAGGCTACATATCGAAGAGGCTCTGCGGCATAAGAATGTGCGCGTCATTGCCAACGCGCTCGGGGCCCCGCCGGCGGATGTCGTTCGCCAGATCAAGGATTCCGGCCGCCTTCTGATCGGACTTTCAGGCAAGCCGGAGCATGCACGCCGGCACGTGGCGGCCGGCGTGGACATCGTCGTCGCCCAGGGGAGCGAGGGCGGCGGCCATACCGGAGAGATCGGTTCTGTCGTGCTGTGGCCGGAGATCGTCAATGCGGTGCGGCCCGTGCCGGTGCTCGCCGCAGGTGGTGTCGGAAACGGCGCGCAGATCGCTGCCGCCCTTGCCCTCGGGGCGGAGGGCGTGTGGTGCGGCTCGATCTGGCTGACCACCGTGGAATCGGATCTCACTGACGTGCAGAAGGAACTGCTTCTCGAGGCCGGCTCCGGTGACACAGTGCGGTCGCGCTCCCAGACGGGGAAACCTGCCCGCATGGTGCGCAACAAGTGGACGGAGGCGTGGGAACAACCCGACGCCCCGAAGACCTTGCCGCTGCCGCTGCAGGACATGGTCTCCGCCGAGGCACTCGCGCGCGCACGGGCTTATCCGAGCAAGTCGCGCGACGTGACGATCAACCCGGTGGGACAGGTTGTTGGCCAGATGAACCAGCTGCGACGGACGCGCGACGTGGTCGCACAGCTCGTTGAAGAGTATCTCGAAGCTATGGAAAGGTTGAACCAAATCCTGGATCAGAGTTCCTCGGCCTGAACCTAGGGCGTGCGTCCGAGTGGATTGCCTATCGTCTCGATTGGAAGATCCAGATTATTCGGCGCCGGTCAAGGCGTGATTCGGAGCAGAGAACTGCTTCAGCGTTGCCACCATTATTCGTAGTCGGCTGCCTGACCTAGGACCACGCACACACATCTTGTGGGAAGTCACATGAACCTGGACTCGCTTGAGGCGCTTTGCCAGGCCATCGCGAACGGCACGATGATCGGATGCGTCTTTGGCCTGATGTGTGTCGGCCTTGCCCTGATCTTCGGTGTTCTGCACATCATCAACTTCGCCCAGGGCGAGTTCCTCATGCTCGGCATGTATGGCTCTCTTTACATCTTCGTCGCATCCGGGCTGCAATTCCTGGGAATCCTTTCACCGTTCGTGTCGGCCGTGCTCATCTCACCAGTCTTGTTCGTGCTTGGCATGTTCATCTACAGGTTGATCCTCGCCAGGATCTCCGAATCGCAAAGCGCACTGAGCGACACGAAGCATGGTGCCCAGCTTCTACTGACGCTCGGCTTGTCACTCATCATTCAGAATCTCGGCCTCATCATCTTCGGATCCCAGCCGCGCGCAATGGCGACTTCGCTGGCGAGCTCCGCATGGCCAATCCCGCTTCCCTTCGGCGACGACCTCGAGGTGTTCCTGAACAAGGCACGATTGATCTCGGCTGTGGTTGCTGTTCTTGCCGTTGTTGTCCTTGTTTTCATCGTCAACCGCACCAGGCTCGGCCGCTCCGTGCGCGCCGCGGCTGACGACGTGAACGCCGCACAGTTCTGCGGCATCTCAATTCGAAAGGTCTACACGGTAACGTTCGGACTTGGCGTCGCCGTCACCGGCCTCGCTGGCGGATTGATCGCCACGTTCTACTCGTTCCAACCGTATGTCGGGTTCGAGTTCGTCATTTTCATGTACGCGGGTGTCATCCTCGGCGGTCTAGGCAGCATCTACGGAGCGTTCCTGGGAGGCTTCGTCGTCGGCATGATCCAGCAACTGTCCAGCCTCGTGATGCCACTGCAATTGCAGAATTTCACGATCTTCCTAGCCTTTCTTATTTTCCTGATCGCCCGACCGCAGGGGTTCTTTGGGCGATCCGTCGAAAGGACATAGACGCCGAGTGAGCGGCAGCGCGCGGAACAAAACACCTACGAGGGAAAGATCGATGTTAACTCGAAGACAAGCCATCAAATCCGGCGCGATCGCGGCTGCATCGGCAGCCGGCATTGCTTCGCGAGCCTTCGCTCAAGCGAAGGACATTAAGATTGCCTTGCTCGCGCCGCAATCCGGACCGTGGGCTCGCGGCGGCGAGCTGATGAAGCGTGGCGCCGAACTCGCGGTCGAGGACATCAACAATGCGGGCGGGGTGAAGGTCAATAGCGGCCTCCCGATTCGCTTGCTTGAGTTGGACGCCGGCGATACGGCGGATCGGGCCCGGAACGCTGCGCAACGGCTGGTGTCAGAGCACGACGATATCGTCGCTGGCACGGGCGCCTGGCTCAGTTCCTTCACTCTCGCGGTCACCGAGGTGACAGAGCGAGCCGGGATCCCGTGGTTGACGCTCTCGTTTTCGGATGAAATCACGAACCGAGGGTTCAAGTTCGTCTTCCAGACAAGCGCTTTGGCAAGCCGGCAGGCCGAGCTGATCGTGCCGGCGGTCGTCGAACTCGCGACCCGAGACGGGCGGCCACGGCCAACAAAGGTCGGACTCATCCTGGATAATACGGCCTCAAACATCTCCCTGGGCAAGACCCTCCGGGAGGGCGTCTTCCAGCGCGCCAATCTCACGCCCGTCATCGACGAGACATTTACACCGCCTCTTTCGGATGCGACGCCGCTCGTGCAAAAGATGCGGTCGGCTCACCCGGATTTCGTCCTGAGCAGCCCAAGCAACAATGGGGACATCAAGGCGATCATCGACAAGATGAACGAGTTCGGCCTTGGCAAAGGTCGCGTCCCGATCATTCTCAATGGAGGCGGACCGCTCGCACCCGAAATGCTGAACCTGCTCGGCAAGGACCAACTCGAAGGGATCATGTCCTTCGTCGCAAATTGGCCAACGGCTGAGATTGCCGATGTCGATCAACGTTATCGGAAGAAGTGGAACGAAGCCTGGATGACGGCCGACTCGCTCAGCACATACGGCGACATCTGGCTCATCAAACAGGCGATCGAGCATGCCCAATCCACGGATCGAGCCGCCATCGGCAACGCGTTGAGAACGATGGACGTGTCCGACGGAGCGGCGAAATACTTCAACGGTCATCGCATTCGATTCGACCCGAAGGGTCGGAGGATCGACGCTGGCATCGCGATCGCCCAATGGCAAAACGGAGCGCCGGTGTCTGTGTATCCCACGGCGGGAGCGGCCGCCGCACCGATCTGGCCGAAGAAGTAGCCTAGCCGCCACTCCACTGTTTCCCACCGGGAGGGCTGGACGAGCAGAGGTCCGGCCCTCTCACCGGATCAGCCGGCCATTGCTCCGGCATCAACGAGCACCACAGAACCAGTCATCAGCGCGGCCATGTCGCTGACGCAGAAGAGCGCAACACGCGCGACGTCGTCGGGAACACCGACGCGCTGCAATGGCAAGGCCACTGCGATTCGCTCTTCAAGCGCCGTGCTACCCGGGTCGTCGACGGCATTGCGCATTGTCATGCCAGGAGTATTTACGATAGTCGGTGCGATAGCCAACACACGGATCCCGGCCGGTCCGAGTTCGCGTGCTGCGCTCTTGGTCAGTCCAAGCACGCCGTGCTTGGAGGCGGCATAGTGGCTGAGCCCCTCGCGTCCCGCGAGGCCGGAGGTCGACGAGATGTTCAAAATCACCTTCGGTCGCTCAGCGGCGTCGATGCGCATCCTACTCGCGGCTGCCTTCAGGCCCAGGAACGTGCCGCGCAGGTTGATCTCCATGACATCATCCCACAACGCCGGCGACGTATCCGCAATATGCGCAAACGGATAGATCGCAGCGTTGTTCACCCAGATGTCGATCGTCGATGCCGCATGCGTTGCGAGATGAGCAAGCGCCTCCACGGACTTCTCGCTGCGAACATCCACCACGGTGCTCGAAACCCGCACACCGAACTCAGATTGCAGACCTTCCGCCGCTTCGATCACCGATCTTTCATCGAGGTCACCGAGCACGAGCTCGGCTCCGGCTTCGGCGAGGCGCCACGCAATGGCGAGGCCGATCCCGCGACCGGCACCGGTGATCACGGCCGTTCTGCCGCTTAGGGAAAGCAGATCCTTCAGCGCCTTCGCGCTGTGATCCGGGATTGCCACGAGTTCTTCTCCACGGTGTTGGTTTTGACCCGAGCGCGGCGCCGGTGCCCGCCAGCCAGATGAATTGCGGGGTGCCTACGGCACCTTGTTCGCCCGCGCCACGAGCACTTCCATCAATCCGGCGTCGCGTGCAGCCTCGAGCTCCGGGATGGAGCGCCCCGCCGCCTCCTGAAGCACACCGTCGATGATGCGACGAGAGAGCTCCGGCGTCAGTCTGGGATTCCCGAGCGTCGACCAGCGCCGTTCCTGGCTGGGCCCAAGATGCTCGAGGTAATGCTCGATCCCGCCCGTCCCCCCGCCGAGGTGATAGGCCAGGTGAGCACCGATCACGGACCAGCGCAGGCCCGGTCCATGAACGAGCGCCGTGTCCACGGCGCTGACATCCGCGATGCCTTGGTCGACGATGTTGACAGCCTCACGCCACAGCGCGGACGCTAACCTGTTGGCGATGTGACCGACAGCGTCTCTGGACAAGAACACCGCCTTTCGCTGCAAGCCCTCGTAGAAGCTTCGGGCTTGCGGACGAACTGCTTCGGGCGCGTAGATCTCAACGAGCGGCATCAGGTGTGGTGGACTGAACGGGTGTGCAGTGATGAAGCGGTCGGGATGGCGAAGCTGCGGCGACAACTCCGACCAGGTCAGTGACGAGGTGCTGCTTGCGATCACTGCCTCTGATGGAGCAACGGCTTCGATCTCGTTATACAGATCGACCTTCAGCGTGACTGATTCAGGTGCGTTCTCCTGGATCCAGAAAGCGTCTGTCACCGCGTCCTCAAGACCGGTCGCGATGGTGACCGCTCCTTCGTCGCATGGAGCGCCTCGCAAAGCCCTTACCTGGCGGCGCGACTTTTCGACGGCGGCTCGAAACTCAGGCCAGTCTGCAGCCGGGTCCCAGGCTTTCACGTCGTAGCCGTGGCAGGCAAAGAGCGCCGACCAGCTCTGGCCGATCAACCCACACCCAATTACAGCGACCGTTCGCGCTCGGGGCATCGTCAGAATGCGTCCTTGCAAGTGTCCGAACATACGCCGGCTCGTCCGGAGCCGCGATGCGGATGCTTAGGCGCCCACATATGCGCCCCGCACTCGCGAATCCGAGATCAGCTCTGCCGGCGGTCCGTGGACGACCACTTTTCCATTCTGAAGGAGATAGCCCTCGTCACAATGCTCAAGCGCTTCCACTGCGCGCTGCTCCACGAGCAGCACAGCGAGACCGCGCTCGCTGCGGAGCCGGCCGATGCAATCGAAGATCTCGTCGACCACCGCTGGAGCCAGCCCCATCGATGGTTCGTCGAGCAAGAGCAACTTTGGCCGGCCCGCGAGAGCTCGTGCAATAGCCAACATCTGCTGCTCGCCGCCAGACAGGGTGCCCGCGAGCTGCTTTCGCCGCTCCTTCAGCCGAGGGAAAAGCGCGAACAGCTCCTCGATCGGTACTCTCGTGTATTCTTTCGGACGGGCGCAGAAAGGATCCCACGACGATGTTCTCGTGCACGCTCATCGACCGGAAGACGTGCCGTCCTTCCGGCACGTGCGCGATGCCCAACCGCGCCCGGTCCGAAGGCGAGCAGCGTCTGAGATCCGCCCCATTGAATGCGATCGTACCCGAATATTCCGCGATACCCGAGATGGCTTTGAACAGAGTGGACTTCCCTGCCCCGTTCGCACCAATGAGCGCAATGAAAGAATGATCCGAGGCCATGAGGGAAACGTCAGAGAGCGCCGTCAACCCGCCGTACCGGACCGTCAGGTTGCGAACCTCAAGCATGCACCGCCCATTTCTTGCCGAGATAAGCTTCGATGATGTGCTTCTGTCGGATAACCTCACGCGGCGGGCCGTCGCCAATAAGGCGCCCACGGTCGAGCACGACCAACCTATCCACCAGCGGTATGATGGCGTCCATGGTGTGTTCGATGATGAGGATGGTTATACCCAGGTCGCGCACCTTCCTTATCGCATCGAGGACTAGCGGGATCTCGACCCCGGAGAGCCCTGCGAGAATTTCGTCGAGCAGAATGACATGCGGGCGCCCCGCCAGCGCGCGGGCCAGCTCGGTCAAACGGGTCTCAATGGCCGAGAGCGAGCCGGCCGGCTTGGCAGCCACCTGCTCGAGTCCGACGAGCCGGATCGACGCACTGGCAAGCTCGGGATCGCCGAAGATGTTCTTTGCAAAAACACCGGCCAGCACATTTTCGTAGACACTTAGGCTCTCGAACAGTCGAGGCACCTGGAACGTGCGGCCGAGTCCGAGCCTGGCGCGCTTGAATGTCGGAAGGCGCTCTATGCTCGTTCCCAGAAGCGAGACCCTGCCGTTACCTAGCGCGGTAAATCCATTGATGACGTTGAAGACCGTCGTCTTGCCGGCCCCGTTTGGGCCGACCAAACCGGTGATGGAACCACGCGCAATCTTGAAGGACAGCTGGTCCAGCGCGACCAGACCACCGAATCGGCATGACACGGCGTCCAACAGGACAGAGCAGGAGGCTTTTTCCGAGGACGGGTCGGCAGCAACTTCAGTACCCATCGGCTCTAGCTCGTGCTGTTCTCCATCCGCGGCGGCGAGGTTCGGTGCCGGATCGGGGTGACGACGTTTGAAAGCCCCTAGCGCACGCGCGTAGACTCCTTCCGGCATCCAGAGAGTGAAAGCCACGATCGCGAGACCATAGACGACCCCCTGGATGCCCGGCAAAGCCTCGCCGAGCTGCGCATGGAGCAGCTCCGAGAGCGGCACGAGCACGAATGCACCGGTGACCGGACCCCACACCGTTCCGAGGCCACCAAACATGGTGAGGATGATCGCCTGGGCTGAGACCAGCATGTCGAACAACCCCGCTGGCGTCGCGACCAGCTGCACAACGATGTAGAAACCGCCCGCGAGCGAGGTCAGCGCGCCGCTCAGCATCAGCGAAACGAGCTTCCATCGACGGGCGTTTATGCCGGCGGCCGCGGCCGCCGCCTCGTTCTGCTTGATAAGCCGGAGCAGCAGGCCGACACGACTGTTATGGATGAACGTCGCGCAGACCAGGACCAGAAACAGGAGGATGATCGCCACCAGCGTGTAGCTGTATTGGCTCTCGAACTGCATGAAAGCAAATTTGTTCTCGGGTTTGATGGGGAGAGTGACTTCCTGAAACCCGAGCCATTCGAAAAGGTAAAGCAGCGACAGCGGATAGACTAGCATGCCGATGGCGAAATAATGGCTCCTCAGCCTGAAAGTCGGTAGGCCGATGATAGCCGCACCCAACGCCCCCAGAAAGGGTGCAACAGCGATCCCGATCCATGGCGACACGTCATGGTATTTGAAGAGGATCGTAACTGTATAGGCGCCCAGCCCGAAAAAAGCGGCATGGCCGAACGACATCAGGCCGACATAACCGCTGAAGATGTTCCAGGCGAGCGCCACGCTGGCCCATATCGCCACGCTCGCGAGGATAATTTGATAGTACTGGTTCGTCACGAAGCGGCTCGCGACCGCGAAGATGATGCAGAAGAGCAGCGCAGTGGCAAGCTGATCCCTGGTTCGCTTGCGCGCAGGCATGGCGTTCAGGTCCTTTCCGAACCGGGCCTGCTCGTGATGCCGAGCAGTGGATGCCGAGCTTCCCATTGCACCTTGCTGCGGTCTGAAGCCGTGGTCCACCTTCCGAGATTCCATCGCGTTGGCCGCCCGTGAAAGCTGTGGGCTTCCCCGAGCCCACCAGCCGCACGCCCAACAGCGGCAGCTCCAGAGTCGAGCAATTGGTAGCCGTCGCCGCTGCATGAGAATATGGCGTTAGCCCGGAGTGAGCTTTCCTAATCTCAGAACCGATCGACCGTTCGCCTGTGTTAGCGACGGAACATTGGCTACGCCTGGCCCGCTGAATTGACGTGGGGCTTGGCGACGTCATTGCCATCGGTCGGTGTGCGAGGTCAGAATTGATCGTTGATCCACATGTTCACGTCCTGGACAAGGGCCAATGGCCGCACGAATGGTGGCAGTGGGTTGGACGGGATTGGGCGAGCAAAGCACCCGGCCGCAAGCCCGAGGACATCATGGAAAAGGCGGAGGAAAATCTGCTCGATCCGGATGGCTCTCGCCTGATCTCGCAGATGAACGAAGCGGGCGTCGATGTGTCCGTGATCCTTCCGATCGATTGGGGGCCCGATTACCATGCTGCCCGAACGGTAGACGAGATCAACGCGCATGCGAAAAGTGTTGCGCAATCGCATCCGGATCGGCTGATCCCGTTCGCCGGCATCGACCCCCGCCGAAACAATTCCGCGGACAAGCTCGAAGAATGGCTGGCAGGACCGTTCAAGGGACTCAAGCTCTACCCGTCGACGGGCTTCTATCCCGCCAGCCCGGAAGCCTTCACTCTCTACGAAGTGTGTGCGGCACGCGACGTGCCGATCCTGTTCCATACCGGTGATCCGCTACCGGTCATGGACAAGGAGTATGCGCGACCGAAGCACTTCGACCGCGTCGCTAAAGCATTTCCACGCCTAAAGCTGTTTCTTGCCCATTGCGGGTTTGGGGAAATCGACGAGTGGGCGACCGCATTGGACGTCGCCGCACAGTCCGAGCGGGCCTGCCTCGAGCTTTCCGTGCTGCTGTGGGATGATTCGACGGAAGAGAGAGAAATTCAGTTGGTGCGCAAGATCGCGGAGGCGCGCGACAGGATCGGGATTGAGCGGATCCTATTTGGCACGGACCACGTGTCGGGCAAGCGGATCCGGCCGCCGGGATTTCTCGGCAAGGTCGTCGCCATGTTCAAGCGTTTGCCGGACACGGCGCGCAAGGCCGGCGTCTCCCTGACCGCCGATGAGCACGAAAAGATAATGGGCAAGAATGTCCAGCAGTTGATCGATGTCGATTGGAGCAGATTTCAGCAGAAATCGGCCTAAGACCATCAAGCTCAATCGTGCGGAGCTACCTGCTTGTCAAAGCTTTCTTCGTTCCTTCGCGGCGTGAAAGTCCTCGACGTCTCGCAAAACTTTCCGGGTCCCTTCGCGAGCCTTCTGCTGGCGGATCTGGGTGCCTGCGTATTGAAGATAGAACCCCCCGCGGGAGATGAGGCGCGGCGCTTCGGTGCGCGGTACCCTGACGGCACGCCGGCATTTTTCGAAGCGGTCAATTCTGGCAAATTCCTTGCCCACCTCGATCTGAAGTCGGACGTTGGAAGAGATCGCTTCCTGCATCTGGCCTCGGGGGCCGATATCGTGATCGAGGGATACCGCCCCGGCATCATGACGAGGCTGAAACTCGATTACACGGCGCTTCGCGAGCGCAACATAGACATCATCTATTGTTCGCTCAGCGGTTATGGCCAGAACCAGGACAATCCCGCAGGACATGACGGGAACTATCTCGCCCAAGCCGGCGTGTTGGATCGCAATGGCGGCGATGACCCGATGCTGTTCGACCCACCTCCTGCGGATCTGGCGGGCGGCTTCTTCGCGGTGACGACGATCCTGGGAGCTCTGCATGGACGGGATCGCGGTCTCGGCGGCTGCGTCATCGACCTCGCCTTGGCAGACGCACTACACCCCACCCAAATACGGGAGCTGGCCGATTTCGCCGTGACACGGCAGAACCCACGCCGGGGTTATTCCATCTCCAGCGGCAGCTTGGCGCGCAATAGGGTGTATCCGACCGGGGCGGGCTATCACGTTGCGCTTTGCGCACTGGAGCCAAAGTTCTGGCAACGGTTCTGCGATCGAGCCGGCCGCCCCGACTGGGTGCCGCGCCTATCCGACCCCACCCCGCAGATAGCGCTGGCCCATGAAGTCGGCAAGTTCCTGCTCGGATTGTCAGCCGTGGAGTTGGCACCATTCCTGGATGATGCCGACCTCTGCATGTCGCGGGTGCAAACGCTCGAGGCAGCTGTTCATCGTGCCATGACCAGTGGCCGCGGACTTCTTCGGGATAATGATGGCAGGATCCAGGCTCTGTTCCCGGCAAGGCTAAACGGCGAGGCGCCGGAGACAAGAGCACTGCCGATCCCGGTCGCCGCGATCGAGACTCTCACCTGGGATCGCCTGCTCTCCTAGCTGCAACTTGAATCCGACACATCCAAGCGTGCCGTTATCGGGAGGAACCCGAATGCCGAACATCACTCACCGCGACATCGGAAGAGATTGACGACGTTCGCGCTCAGAACCGGCCTCATCGATTGCTCGGTCGTGAGGACATCCCAGCTGACGACCCCGAACCCCAGCTTGCTCGCCGATTTCCGAAGCGAGCTGACCGTCAAGGTGACCCGAAGAACGTCGTCGGGGTAGACCGGCGCCAGGAATCGGATCTTCTCGACGCTCAGCCCGGCGACGGCGTTGCCGGTGAACACACCAGCATCGACGCAAAGACGCATCGAGATGGCGTAGGTGTGTAATCCGCTAGCAACGAGCCGGCCGAAAATTGAGCTGCGAGCAGCCTCCGCGTCGAGGTGGAAGGGTTGCGGATCCCATTGCCTCGCAAACTCGATGATGTCTGCAGTCGTAATCGACCACGCATCCGTCTCGGCCCGAAAGCCCGGATGAAGATCCTCAAAGTACGGCGACATCATGCTGCTGATCCCACCTTGAGTTCTCCGGCTCACCGTACGAGGAGCGACGCTCGCAGCTGAGGTCGACGGTTGCGGTGCCCGCTCGTTTGAAGTGCAGCTTTGGTCGCGACAAAGCCAGATCGTCGTGCCTACAGCACGTGCCGTGGGGTCTTGCCCAACCGCGATCAAAGGCTCGCCAGGGAGACGAACTTCGCAATCAGGTACGACTCGATCGCTTCCGAGCCGCCTTCCGAGCCATAGCCCGAATCCTTGACGCCGCCGAACGGCACTTCCGGCAGCGCCAGGCCGTGATGGTTGATCGACATCATGCCGGTCTCCACCGCCGCCGCCACCGCATTCGCCGTCTTGGCCGAGCGTGTATATGCGTACGCCGCGAGGCCATACGGCAGCCGGTTCGCCTCGGCCACGACCTCGTCGAAATCGCGGAACGGCACCATGATGGCGAGCGGGCCGAACGGCTCCTCGTTCATCACGCGCATCTCGCGGTTCACGTTGGTCAGCACCGTGGGCTCGAAGAAATTGCCCTTGTTGCCGATGCGCTTGCCGCCGGTCGCGACTTCGGCGCCCTTCTGCACGGCGTCCCCGATCAGCGTCTCCATCGCGGTGATGCGGCGTGCATTCGCGAGCGGGCCCATTACCGTGCCCTTCTCGAGCCCGTCGCCCACCTTGATCGCCTTCGCCGCGGTGACGAAGCGGTCGACGAAATTCTCGTACACCTTCTCCTGCACGAGGAAGCGCGTCGGCGAGACGCAGACCTGGCCGGCATTGCGGAACTTGTTGGCCGACAGGATCTTGCTCGCGGTCTCGACATCCGCATCCTCGAAGATGATCGCCGGGGCATGGCCGCCGAGCTCCATCGTCGCGCGCTTCATGTGCGCCCCCGCGAGTGCGGCGAGATGCTTGCCGATCGGGGTCGACCCCGTGAAGGAGATCTTGCGGATGATCGGGTGCGGGATGAGGTATTTTGAGATCTCGGAGGGCACGCCGTAGACGAGGTTGACGACGCCCGCCGGCACGCCCGCATCGACGAAGGCGCGGATCAGCTCGGCCGGCGAGGCCGGGGTCTCCTCCGGCGCCTTCACGATGATCGAGCAGCCCGTGCAGAGCGCGGCGGAGAGCTTGCGCACCACTTGGCTGACGGGGAAGTTCCACGGTGTGAAGGCGGCGACGGGGCCGACCGGCTCCTTCACCACGAGCTGGTAGATGCCGGGCCCGCGCGCCGGGATGACGCGGCCATAGGCGCGGCGGCCCTCTTCGGCGAACCAGTCGATGACGTCGGCCGCGGCCACCGTCTCGCCCTTCGCCTCGGCGAGCGGCTTGCCCTGCTCGAGCGTCATCATGCGCGCGATGCTGTCGGAGCGCTCGCGCAGCAGGTCGGCGGCCTTGCGCATGAGCTTGGAGCGGTCATAGGCCGAGACCTTGCTCCAGACCTCGAAGCCCTTCTGCGCCGCTCGGAGCGCGCGGTCGAGATCGGCGCGGTCGGCGTGCGCGACGATGCCGAGCGGCTCACCCGTCGCGGGGTTGAGCACTTCGAGCGTGCGGCCCGTCTGGGCCGGGCTCCATTTGTTGTCGATGAGCAGCAAGACCTCTGGATACATCCTGCTTGTTTTTCCCCCTGGTTGCGACGGCGCGTATAGCGCCTGCTGCGCCTGAGGGATTATCTTGCATATGCAAAGTTTGCTTTGGCTCCCGGCAATCGGCAGAAGCCTCTCTGAAGTCGTTAAGGCAAATTCAACGGCGGCTCTAATCAAACTGGTCACGCGCAGGGCACAGATCGTACATGAATCTACAAGGAAGGGTCGCGCTCGTCACGGGAGCTGCCGGCGGGATTGGTACGGCGATATCACGCCGCCTGGCGCGAGAGGGAGCAAAGGTGGTTCTCTCAGACCTGAATGCTGAACGTGGCTCCGAAACCACCGCTGCACTCCGCAGCGGCGGGTTCGACGTGCACTTCATCCTCTGCGATGTAAGCAATGGATGTCAGGTGGCGGCGATGCTCGCAGAAGCTGAGGAAAGATTCGCCGCGCCTGATATCCTCGTCAACAACGCGGGGATATACCGGACAGGGGAATTCTTGACCCTGACCGAAGCCGATTTCGACGAGATGATCCGAATCAATCTCAAATCTGTTTTCATCACCACTCAGGCCGTTGCTCGACGTCTTGTTGCCCAGAGAAAGTCTGGGGCGGTTGTCAATATATCGTCTATCAACTACCAAATGACGTCGGGGCAAGCTACGGCCTATACGGCATCGAAGGGTGGCGTGTCCGCCCTCACCGCCGCAACTGCGCTCGCGCTGGCCGACGAGGGTATTCGAGTCAATGCCATCGCGCCTGGAACCATCGCGACCGACATGACGGCGAAGATGCGCGATGATCCGGTGGTACTTGCGAACGCATTGGCCCGAACACCATTGCGACGCTTGGGACAGCCTGAGGAGATCGCTGCGGTCGCATGTTTCCTTGCCAGCGACGATGCCAACTATATGACAGGGCAGACGCTATTCGTTGATGGTGGGCGCACTGCGCTCGGCATTGTCATGCCGCCGCGCGCGAGCTCCTAACCCGTTGTCGGCAGCGCAAAATAATGAAAGTCCGGACGGATTACGCATACGGCCGGGCCAAAGATGGAGCACATGGCCAGCACGCTTGCGTGTCCGGCGACATGCGCTCTTAACATAGAGCGACAACTGCGATTTGACAGAACGCCTGTAGCTGTTCGAGCAATACAGTTTGCGAGCGTGTGAGTTGGAGTGCTGCCGAAAAGATGCTCTCGGACCCCGCCCGTCCGAGAATACCGGTCTTATCCCCCTTCTGAATGACCTCTGGCAGGAAGGCCTCCAGTGATATCGGCCCGTCTAGCTCCGCCAACATCCGTCGCACGCGCATCATGACCTCTGGCAGTCGCAGCCTAACCGGAATGACGACGCGATAGACCGGCTCCGCATTGACTGACTGAGCCTCCCTGCCCTGCAGCACAGTCAGGCAGACCTCCATGAGCCGCATGCAGGAGGCGACATGCGGATCGCTTCCCGTGCGCGCTCTCGCGAATACGTCCTGCCCGAGCTGCGGACGCGTATCGAGCCAGGACGCGGCGGCACGCATGACCTGCAGGTCCCGCGCCCGTGCGATCTCGCGCGCGACCGCCTGCGCGGCCTCGTGGGCGGCCTCATGGCTGCCGGCAAACAGCAACGTGCGCGCAGGACCAGAAAGCGCGTCGCGAGCACGAGCCAATCGGCGCGGCGCTCAAGCGGAACGTGGTTCTCGAGCCGGCTGAGCGCGCTGACGACCTGATCCACGAAAGCACGCAAAGAAATGCGTGCGAGATCGGGCGGGACGCATCCCAGAGGGCTGGACGGAGAAGCCGGCGAAGCTGCGGCAGAAAGACCGCGACGCCCGCTGGACGGTGAAGTTCTCCAAAGCCAAGCCGCGTCAAGACGGCGTGCCCCAGGTGGATCTCGCGGTGCCGGCGTTTGGCTACAAAAGCCACATCTCGATCGACCGCCGGCACGGGTTGATCCGCCGGTGGACCACCAGCGATGCCGCGGCACATGACGGCGCTCGCCTGGTGGCGGTGCTGGACGGACAGAATACGGCGAGCGACGTCTGGGCCGACACGGCCTATCGCTCGGCAAAAAATGAGGCGTTGCTAGCCGACCATGGCATGGTGTCGCGCATCCATCGCAAGAAGCCCAAAGGCCGACAGATGGCGCGACGCACGCGCCGGGCGAACGCACGCAAATCGGCGATCCGTTCGGCCGTCGAGCACGTCTTTGCCCGTCAGAAGGGACCGATGGCGCTGGTCGTGCGCACCATCGGGATCGCCCGGGCGCACCTGAAGATCGGGCTGGCCAATCTTGCCTTCGATCTGAAACGATACCTCTGGCTCACCAGCCGAACGGCGCCTGCATAGCCTCCAACGCCGACGGCGGCGCGTTCCGCCCGCAGCCTGCCACCTCAAGCCCCGCGCAGCTCGACCGCGAGCCCCCCGCCAATCGTGCCAACGCCAACCGCCACGCTCAAATCAACCAGAAAAGCCGTAATTGGAGGTGTCCAGCTGCGCCATGCGCTGCGCGAGATCGCGCGACAACATGGCCGCGGCGCACGGCCTGAACGACGCGGTCGAGCTGGCGGCCAAACGGCTGGGAGCGAACCCCCATCTCGGCCGGGGCCGCCCGTATCTGCCGGCGCGCTTCCGGGCGTGGCCGCTGCGCCGTTACGGCTATCTACTGTTCTACGATTGCGCCACGGACCCGGTGCGCATCGTGCGGATCCTCCACATGGCGCGGGACCTGCCGCAGGCCTTGGCCGAACTGCGTGACCTGCCAGATCCACCCGAGCCAAGCTGAGCGTCGCGACGGCCGTCCTGGACTCCCGCGTCTCTCCGGCTAACGGCCTGAAATCGCGGCGCTGAACGCCGCCATCCCCGATCGCCTTTTGCCGCACCTTGCCGCTCCGGGATACCTGGCCGCAATGCTCCCAGAGCCTCCGAGATTGTGGCAACTCCCGTTCTGCCCTGCATCACCCCCGGAAATGGGTTTTTCGATGATCGTGTGGGTCCGGACTGGTCCGCAGTGAGCCTGGGCGGGCCTCATCGCAAGGTTCAACTGTCACTTGCCCGGCATTCGGCTTAGCATTACAGTTGCGATTTGCGGTGATGTGTTGCTTGGGCGGCGGCTTGATGTGCTCGCCGCCAGAGCGACCAGGCGATGATGTGGGCGGGGTTTATCCGTCGTCGTGCAAGATGTGTCGCGATGCGCCGGATTTCCTGAAGGGACCAGCGGACAAGCGCCGTAGTGCCGATGTTTTTTTCGGCGTGCCGATGATCACGTTGGCCTTCTGTCGGATGCTCGCCATCATCGCAAAGGCCAGCATCACCAGCGAGACGTGGCGGTGCCATCCGTGCCAGGACCTGGTCTCGTTGTGATCCAGACCGAGTTCGTTCTTCGCGGTCTCGAAGCTATCCTCGATGGACCAGCGGTGACCTTCGATGGTGACCAGCGTCGATAGGGGCGTTCCGGCGGGACACCACGTCGAAAAGAACGCGAGGGCACCGTCGGCGATGTGGCGGCGGATCAGCAAGCCACGTGTCCAGACCTCGTGTTGCTTGCCGCCGTATTCGTCGGCTGAGAGGTCAGCGAGTTCCACGTAACACCACTCGTGAAAGCGTGGCCCCTTGGTTCCAGCACCGGCCGACAGGCGCTGCCAGTCCTGCGGTGGGCGGGATGCGGCGAACGCCTCTGCCGTGCCGCTGATGAGCTGTCCCTTGCCCCAGGAGCGGACCTGATGTGTGCCCGTCACCCCAAGAACGTAACCCTTGCCGGCCCGGCGCAGCACCTGCTCGACCTCACCCACGCCGTAGACGGTATCGGCGGCCAGCCAAGCGAAAGGCACTTGTGCAGCCAGCGCTCGCTTGATCATGCCGATCGCGATGCGTGGCTTGGTCGCGAAGGTCGCATCTTGCGGCACGTGCGCGGCTGCCAGGCGGGGCGGATCGTCAGTCCAGGCTTTTGGCAGATAGAGGGCGCGATCGATGAAGGCATGGCCGTGGCGCGAGACATAGGCCGCGAACACGCCGATCTGGCAGTTCGTGATCTTGCCGGCAGAGCCGGTGTATTGCCGCGCCACGCCGCACGACGCCTTGCCTTGTTTCAGAAATCCGGTTTCATCGATCACCAGCACCGCATTGGCATCGCCCAATGTCTCAATGACATATTCGCGCACGATGTCGCGCAGCGCGTCAGCGTCCCACTGTCCGCGCCCCAGGTACCCGATTGCTGCCGCCAGGGGCCCGGATCACCCGCCGCCTCGGCGCGCGCCCAGCCGGTCTTGCGACGCTCCTCGCCGAGCAGCCCATCCAGGAACAGCCCGGCGGAGACGGCCATGCGCTCCTGCTTGAACAGCGGCCGCATCCGCGCCTTGACCTCGCGCAGTGCAGACGCCCAAAGCTCCAACGTCCTCTCGATCGATGCACCCGACACCACGATCTCCGAATTGAATCATGGTTCCGCATCGATTCAGAGAACGACCCTCAGCGCAACTGTAATGTTAGAGCACTACGGAGAGCCTGGACCAGAGAGCATGTAGCGCTCTGCGCGTGCAGTCTAGATGGGGACCGGCTGATTGGAGTAGCTAGGCAGGGTGGCTAGGATCGCAATCTACGCGCGCTATTCCTCGGAGAGCCAATCCGAGCATTCGATCGACGACCAGGTGAGGATCTGTCGGGCTCGCGCTGAGCGCGAGGGGTGGACGGTTGTCGGAGTATATGCCGACTACGCACTGAGTGGCGCGACCACGAACCGGCCACGACTGCAGGCTCTGGTCGCAGACGCACGACTCGGTCGGTTCGGCATCGTTTTGGCAGAGGCGCTAGACCGTATCAGTCGCGACCAGGAGCACACGGCAGGGATCTGGAAGACCTTGAGCTTCGCCGGGATCAAGACGCTGACTCTCGCAGAGGGCGAGGTCACCGAGCTCCATGTCGGCCTCAAGGGCGCTATGAACGCGCTCTTCCTGAAAGACCTGGCGGCAAAGACCCACCGCGGCCTGACCGGCCGAGTGCAGGCGGGCAAGTCGGGGGGCGGCCTCAGCTACGGCTACAGCATCCCGCGCAGCTTCGATGCGCGCGGCGAGGCTGTCCGGGGGGAGCGGGCGATCAATCCGGCCGAGGCCGTGGTCGTCCGACGCATCTTCAGCATGTTCGCCGCTGGCTCGAGCCCGATCGCGATTGCGAAGGCCCTGAACGCCGACGGCGTGCCCGGGCCCGGCGGCAAGGCCTGGCGAGACACGACGATTCGCGGCCATGCCGCCCGCGGCACGGGCCTTCTGCGCAACGAGCTCTACGTCGGCCGGCTGATCTGGAACCGGATGCGGTTCGTCCGCGACCCTGCCAGCGGCAAACGGGTATCGCGCCCCAATCCGAAGGACTCGTGGGTAACGAGCGACGTGCCGGAGCTGCGGATCATCGACGATGAGAGCTGGGCGCGCGTGCAGGAGCGGCTGGGCGAGATCCGCACCAGGGCCGGCGCCGATGACCCTGACCGACCGAAATTCTGGGAGAAGCGCCGCTCAAACTACATCCTCACCGGCAAGGTGTTCTGTGCCTCGTGCGGCGGAGCTCTGAGCAATATCGGCCGCGACTATCTGGCCTGTGCCGCTGCTCGTCGGCAGGACGCCTGCGCGAACCGGCGCGGCGTACGACGGCGGGCGCTGGAGGATCTTGTGCTCGACGCCATGCGGACCCGGCTGATGGAGCCCGCGCTGGTCGAGGCCTTCATCCAGGAGTTCACCACCTCATGGAACCGGCTCGCCGCCGAGCGCGACGCCGGCCGGACGCGGCAGGGACGGGAGCTCGCGCAAGTCGAGCGCAAGCTGGCTGGACTTGTCGACGCAATCTCAGAGGGGCTGCGCGGGCCCGGCTTGCAGAAGCAGCTTGATCAGCTTGAGACGCGGCGTGCCGGCCTGGAGGCGGAAATCGCGGCGCCGGCGGCCTCAGCGCCGCGGATGCATCCGAACCTGGCGCAGCTCTATCGGGAGCGCGTGGCGGAGCTGCACGCGGCGTTGCGGCGCGATCCGGAGGGGCGGGAGGCGTTGGAGATCGTGCGCGGACTGATCGAGCGGATCGGCGTCGGGCCGGCCGCCGACGGCAAGGGCTTCGACATTGAGGTTGTGGGTGCGATCACGGCGATGATTGAGCTCGGGCTGCCTGGGAGGCGGGCGGCGGGAGGGGGTGATCGTGTTTTGTTCGAGAGTTCGGTGAAGGTGGTTGCGGGGACAGGATTTGAACCTGTGACCTTCAGGTTATGAGCCTGACGAGCTACCGGGCTGCTCCACCCCGCGGGGGTGTGGTGAGGGGGGGGGTGGGGAACCCTGGGCTGGAAGACCTGGCGGCGACCGACTTTCCCGCGTCTTGAGACGCAGTATCATGGGCGCTGGGGGTTTTCACGGCCGAGTTCGGGATGGGATCGGGTGCAGACACCCCGCCATGGCCACCAGGTCATCGAGCCCAGGGTTTTCGGGGGAGGCCCGAAAATCCCGCCGGGCGACTTGCCGAAGAGCAAGCACCGGACGCCCCCATTGTCAGGGGTGAGGCAGGTTCTGGTGTGAGTGTGTGCTGAGCGCTTGGTGTGTGCACGATCGCGGATGACTGCTGTGCATGAGGCGGAGCGCGATCTCGAGCCTGTCGGGCGATTAGGACCGGTTAGCTGCGTGCGTTGCCGCACTTCCACACCCGGCCTATCGACGTGATGGTCTATCACGGCCCTCGGGGAGACCTGGTTTTGAGGTGGGTTTCCCGCTTAGATGCTTTCAGCGGTTATCCCGTCCGCACATAGCTACCCGGCCGTGCCGCTGGCGCGACAACCGGTGCACCAGAGGTGCGTCCATCCCGGTCCTCTCGTACTAGGGACAGATCCTCGCAAGTCTCCTTCACCCACGGCAGATAGGGACCGAACTGTCTCACGACGTTCTAAACCCAGCTCACGTACCACTTTAATCGGCGAACAGCCGAACCCTTGGGACCTGCTCCAGCCCCAGGATGTGATGAGCCGACATCGAGGTGCCAAACCTCCCCGTCGATGTGGACTCTTGGGGGAGATCAGCCTGTTATCCCTAGAGTACCTTTTATCCGTTGAGCGATGGCCCTTCCACGCGGGACCACCGGATCACTATGGCCGACTTTCGTCTCTGCTCGAGCTGTCGCTCTCACAGTCAGGCGGGCTTATGCCATTGCACTCAGCAGCCGATGTCCGACCGGCCTGAGCCCACCATCGCGCGCCTCCGTTACACTTTGGGAGGCGACCGCCCCAGTCAAACTGCCCACCATGCAGGGTCCCGGACCGGGCTGACCGGTCTCGGTTAGACACCAGAAAAACTCAGGGTGGTATTTCAAGGGTGGCTCCACCGAAGCTGGCGCCCCGGCTTCAAAGCCTCCCACCTATCCTACACAGAGTTTTCCTGGTGCCACTGCAAAGCTGCAGTAAAGGTTCATAGGGTCTTTCCGTCTGACCGCGGGTACCCCGCATCTTCACGGGGAATTCAATTTCGCTGAGCCGACGCCGGAGACAGTGGGGAAGTCGTTACGCCATTCGTGCAGGTCGGAACTTACCCGACAAGGAATTTCGCTACCTTAGGACCGTTATAGTTACGGCCGCCGTTTACCGGGGCTTCGGTTCAAGGCTTGCACCTCTCCCCTTAACCTTCCGGCACCGGGCAGGCGTCAGGCCCTATACGTCGTCTCTCGACTTCGCAGAGCCCTGTGTTTTTACTAAACAGTCGCTACCCCCTGCTCTGTGCCACCCGCCCATGGTTGCCCACGAACGGGTCCCGCTTATCCCGAAGTTACGCGGGCAATTTGCCTAGTTCCTTCGGCATCGTTCTCTCAAGCGCCTTGGTATGCTCTACCAGTCCACCTGTGTCGGTTTCGGGTACGGTCTCTACGCTGGAGCTGTTTCCCGGAATGCTCGAAAAGCCAGGACAATCCAGTAAGCCCTGACAACATCTCGCATTCGTCACTTCCAGCAGGCCCAGGAATATTCACCTGGTTCCCATCGACTACGGCTTTCGCCCTCGCCTTAGGGGCCGGCTCACCCTGCGCGGATTAACCTTGCGCAGGAACCCTTGGACTTTCGGCGACAGAGTTTCTCACTCTGTTTGTCGCTACTCATGTCAGCATTCGCACTTCCGATATCTCCACCACCCCTCACGGGATATGGCTTCACAGACTTACGGAACGCTCCGCTACCGCAGGCAAATCCGCGAGGATCTGCCTACCCGCAGCTTCGGTACGTGGCTTGAGCCCCGTTACATTTTCGGCGCAGGATTTCTGTTAGACCAGTGAGCTATTACGCTTTCTTTAAAGGATGGCTGCTTCTAAGCCAACCTCCTGGTTGTTTTGGAATTCCCACATCCTTTCCCACTTAGCCACGATTTGGGGACCTTAGCTGGCGGTCTGGGCTGTTTCCCTCTCGACGACGGACCTTAGCACCCGCCGTCTGTCTGCCACGCTATGCTCCTCGGTATTCGGAGTTTGGTTAGGTTTGGTAAGCCTTTGGGGCCCCCTAGCCCATCCAGTGCTCTACCCCCGAGGGCAAACACATGACGATCTACCTCAATAGATTTCGCGGAGAACCAGCTATCTCCGAGTTTGATTGGCCTTTCACCCCTAGCCACAGCTCATCCCCGACTTTTTCAACAGGCGTGGGTTCGGCCCTCCAGTGGGTGTTACCCCACCTTCAGCCTGGCCATGGCTAGATCACTCGGTTTCGGGTCTTCTGCCCGCGACTGAACGCCCTGTTCAAACTCGCTTTCGCTGCGCCTACGTCTACCGACTTAAGCTTGCCGCAAACAGAAACTCGCTGACCCATTATACAAAAGGTACGCCGTCACCGCACCAACACTTGCGTGTATCGGCGGCTCCGACTGCTTGTAGGCATCCGGTTTCAGGTCTCTTTCACTCCCCTCGTCGGGGTGCTTTTCACCTTTCCCTCACGGTACTTGTCCACTATCGGTCACCAGGGAGTATTTAGGCTTGGAGGGTGGTCCCCCCATGTTCAGACAGGATTTCACGTGTCCCGCCTTACTCAAGGACCAACACACGACTTCCGCATACGGGGCTGTCACCCGCTCCGGCCGGCCTTTCCAGACCGTTCTGCTACCCGTGTGTCGGCCACTGGCCTCCTCCGCTTTCGCTCGCCACTACTCGCGGAATCTCTGTTGATGTCTTTTCCTCCGGGTACTGAGATGTTTCAGTTCCCCGGGTTCGCCTCGACGCACTATGAATTCATGCGCCGATACCCCATAGGGGTGGGTTGCCCCATTCGGACATCCATGGATCAAAGCCTGCTCGCGGCTCCCCATGGCTTTTCGCAGCGTGCCACGTCCTTCATCGCCTCCTGGTGCCAAGGCATCCACCGAATGCCCTTCTTGCGCTCGAGATCGACCCGGCCCGCTCACGCAGGCCGGCGCTCCGTCATGCACAGGAGCCATCCGATCCGTCGCCGATGAACGATCATCCGCGACCGGATCAAAATCCCGCACACGACCAAGCCTTTGCTCAGCACACAACATTGTCGCCTCTGAACCCGACCGCAGTCCGCGGGGTCACCCTCCGGTCAGACATGGACTGCGGCACGCCCAGAGACGCACCAGAACCTGATTCACCCTGACAAAGATCCTGCACGCCCGAGCCAAGCAGCGCGGACGCCCAACGGAACCACGCCACAAAGGAGATGCCGGACCGGCATCGGCTTCGGGGAATGATTCCGAACTCGTTCTTCTCTGCGATGAGGAGCAAACAGAACCGCGGGCAACGGATCGTGCATCCGCGCACCATGCGTTCGCTTCGCTCGTTTATCCTCGCCTCCTGTCTGCTCCGCAGCCAGATTTCGCCTTCGGCGAAACCGGCAGAATGGAGGTGATCGGATTCGAACCGACGACCCCCTGCTTGCAAAGCAGGTGCTCTCCCAGCTGAGCTACACC
>CAWGJC010000002.1:0-392500 GCA_963822815.1 uncultured Alphaproteobacteria bacterium | reverse complement strand
GTCGAGAACTCGATCTACGTCCTCGCCGGCCGCCACCGCGGCGGCATTGGCAGCGCCCTGCTGCACGCCCTCATCGCCCGCTGCGAGCGGGCGGATTTCCGCCTGATGGTCGCCATCATCGGCGATTCCGGCAACGCCGCCAGCATCGCGCTGCACCGCAAGGCCGGCTTCCGGCTCGTCGGCACGCTCCCCGCCATCGGGTGGAAGCACGAGCGCTGGGTGGATACGGTCCTGATGACCCGCCCCCTCGGCCCGGGTGCGACGCAGCCGCCGAGCCGCTGAGAGCTGGTCCGGAAAATGCGCGAAGTCGCGCACCTTCAAACGGGCGACACCATCAGACGAACCAGCTCACGACCAGGCCGAGGCTCGCGGCGAAGATGACGACGATGGTCAGGATGCTGAGCGCGTTCATCGCGCGCCCGTTCACCTTGTCTCCCATGACGCGCCGGTCGTTCGTGAGCAGGAGGATGATCAGCAGCAGGGGCGGCGTGGAGAAGCCCTGCACCACGCCGGCCCAGACGAGGCTCCGCATCGGATTGAAACCCAAGAAGTTCATGCCGACGCCGATCAGCGTGGAGATGACGATCGCGGCGTAGAAGCGCTTCGCCTGGTGCGGCTTGGCGTGCAGGCTGTGGCGCCAGCCGAAGGACTGCGCGAGATCGTAGGCGCCGCCCGTCGTCATCACCGGTACGGCGAGGAAGCCGACGCCGATGACGCCGAGCAGGAAAAGGAGGCGCGCCGCATCGCCAGCGATGGGCCGCAGCGCCTCGGCGGCGTCCGCGGCGCTCGCGATGTCGGTCTTGCCCGCCGTGTGCAGCGTGGCGGCCGTCGAGAGAATGATGAAATACATCACCACGTTCGAGAAGATCATGCCGATCCACACGTCGCGCCGGACATCCGCAAGTTCCTCCTCGCTTGCGCCCTCGCGCTGCCGCAGCGTCGTCTTCCCCTCCTCGACCATCTCCTCCACTTCCTCGTTGGACTTCCAGCTGTAGAGATAAGCGGAGAGCGTGGTGCCGATCACCGCGACCGAGATCGTGAGGAAGTTGCGGTTGAAGGTGATGCTCGGGATCAGGCTGCCGCGCAGCACGCTCCAGGCGTCGGGATGCGCGAGAAAGGCGGCGCCCACATAGGCAAGCAGCGCGAGCGCAAGCCAGCGGAACAGGTTGCGGATCAGGAGGTACGATCCGAATACCTGCAGCACCAGGATGATGGCGGCGATGGCCGCGACCAGAAGCGGGATCGACAACGGCAGGAACAGATTGACCGCCGCCGCCATGCCGCCGAGGTCGGCGCCGGCCTCGATCGTGTTGCCGATCAACGCGCCGGCGAGCGTCGGCAGCAGCACCCAGCGCGGATAGCGCTCCTTGATCACGCGGAACAGGCCGCGGCCGCTGACCTGTCCGAGCTTCGCCGAGAGATAGACGACGGCGAACATCATCGGCAGCGTGAGCGGCGCGGACCAGAGGAAGCCGGTTCCGAGCGACGCGCCGGCGCTCGCGTAGGTGCCGATGGCGGAAGGGTCGTCGTCCGCCGCGCCGGTGATCAGGCCGAGGCCGACCGCCCGCCCCGCGCGGCGCACGCCGCCACGTTTCGAGGGGGTTACGTCATCCCGAGGCATAGCGGCGGATCATGTCGGCGCAGAAGCTCGCGAATTCCTCGGGCACGAGCGGTGCGCTCGTGTAGTGCGGCGCGATCCCGCGATGGGCGGGGGTGAAGCAGAACGTCACCGTGACCGCGAAGTCGGCGAGCGCCGCCATCTGCCGGTCGAACCAGGCGAGCGCATTCGGACGGAACAGATCGGCCCAGGAGAGGCCGGTGCGCAGATAGGTGACACCGAGCCGCTTCATCCAGGCGACGGCGTCGGCCAGGCGGTGATCCTCGAAGTTGAACCACTGGCAGAGGCCGAGTTCCGGCGTGTGCCTGGCGAAGCGCTCGGCCGCCACCTTGGGGGTGCCGTCCTCGCGCAGCAGCCCCATGTAGAAATGCCGGTAGTAGGAGGATCCCTCCGCCTCCCGGTGGCGCGTCGTCGCCTCCCAGGCCTGCGGCAGGTCATAGAGGCTGTACCAGTGGATGCGCGGCGCGCGCCCGGTCAGCAGCTCGGCGGTGCGGTCGAGCCCCCAGGCCTGCACCTCCTCCGCGCCGAAGCTGGACACCCCCACCTCGGAAACCCAGACGGGCTTCTCCGTCACCGCGCGGATCTCGTCGAGCTTCGCCGGCCAGTGGCCGATCTGCCAGAGATTCCAGTCGAGCGGAAAGCCGTGCACCGCGACCACGTCGATCACGTCGAGGACGCCCTGCCCCTGCATGTTGCGGATGAAGAGCGGGTCGATCGGCGAGATGCCGCCGAGCACGCGCGGCAGCGAGGAATTCTCCGCCCTGATCGCCTGGCCGGCGAGCTTCGCCATCTCCGCGAACCGGACCCAGCCCGGATCGATCTCGGGGTCCCAATGCGACTTGTTGTTGGGCTCGTTCCAGATCATCGCGGCTTCGATCAAGCCCGGGCCTCCCTGGGCCGAATCGCTCTGACTGTGGTCAGTGCGATTCGGGTCCCTGTATCTTTGGCCTGCCGATTCACGCCCAGACTGATTCCAGTCAGGGCGATCGGAGGCTAGAGCAACATCACACAGAGCGGAATCGCTCCGTGTGATAGAGTTGCTCGTTCAGACAAAGCGCCGGACCGACGCTGACCCTTCACGGTCAGCCCGAAGGCGCGCTGGCGGGATAGACGGCGCCGTTCTCGGTCCCGACGCGCCGGCAGATGTAGACCTCCCGCTCCGGCCGATCGAGGATGGCAAAGCCGGACGCCCGCAGCATCGCTTCGGCGCAGGCGCGGTTCGGCACCCACCAGTTGGTCGGGTCGTGCGCGTAATTGCGCTCGATGAAGTGGAGCTTCGGAAAGCCGGGCCGGTCGAACAGCGCGGTTTCGGAGAACGGATAGTCCTCCGCGAGCGCGTCCAGCTCCTCCGCGCCGCGCTGCATGGACTGGAAGACCAGGAGGTCGCGCGCCACATGCGCATGGATCAGGTCGAGCGCGAGCAGCGGGTGGCGGAGATGGTAGAGCACGCCCATGAACAGCACGATGTCGAACCGCTCGCCGAGCGCCGCCACGTCATAGACCGAGAGCTGGCGGAACTCGATGTCGAGCGCGGTGACCTCCGCCGCGAAGCGCGCCTGCGCGAGATACCCCTCGTCGAAATCGACGCCGAGCACCCGGTCGGCACCGCGGCGCTTCATCTCGATCGAATAGAACCCGCCGTTGCAGCCGATGTCGAGCACGCTGCGGCCGCGGAGGTCGGGCGGGATCGCATGCTCGAACTGCCGCCATTTCTGCCGCGGGTAATCGTGCAGGAAATGGTTCGGGGCGGTCTCCACGCCCCCCAGGTCGATGTTGTGGAACCACTCGCCGAGCGCGTCCGCGCGCGCGCGGATCTCGGCCGGGGTCAGGCGGGGACGCCCGCTCATGCGATCTCCCGCTCCTTCGGGTGCCAGGCGCAGCGGGTAACGCACGGCGGGCTGCTCACGCGCCAAAAGTCCGATGAATTTTTCTTGATCGGGATCGGGCGGCAACATGGCGCGGCCCGCGCGTTCGTGCGATAGCTGCGGCAATTCCTGCACTCCCCAACTCCCGGTGGAGTCGCATCGGCGTGCAAGGGACATCAGCGACGTGATCGTGCCGCTCCATCGCATCGCCTTCAGCAATCCGACTGCTTCGGAACCGGCCGCGTGAGCGGGAGCTCGGTGCGCGTCGCCATCGTCGGCGTCGGCAATTGCGCCTCCTCCTTCGTGCAGGGGCTCAGCTATTACCGGGATGCGGGCGGCAACGAGACCGTGCCGGGACTGATGAATGTCGTGCTCGGCGGCTACCACGTGCGGGATGTCGAGATCGTGGCGGCATTCGACGTGAACGCCGCGAAAGTGGGATGCGAGCTCTCGGCCGCGTTGCTCGGCGCCGCCGAACAACACCGCCGTGTTCGCGCGCGTGCCGGCGAACGGCGTCATCGTCCAGCGTGGTCCGACGCTCGACGGCATCGGCCGCTATCTCGAGGGCGAGGTCACCGAGTCGCGCGAGGCGCCGGTGGAAGTCGCCCGCGCGCTGCAGGAGGCGGGGGCGGAAATCGTCGTCTCCTACCTGCCGGTGGGCTCGCAGCGTGCGACCGAATTCTATGCCCAGGAGGTGCTGCGGGCCGGCTGCGCCTTCGTCAACTGCATTCCGGCCTTCATCGCCTCCGATCCCGCCTGGGAGCGCCGCTTCGCCGAACGCGGGCTGCCGATCATCGGCGACGACGTGAAGAGCCAGGTCGGTGCCACCATCGTGCATCGGACGCTGGCGACGCTGTTCCGCGAGCGCGGCGTGCGGCTCGACCGCACCTATCAGCTCAATTTCGGCGGCAACACCGATTTCCTCAACATGCTGGAACGCGAGCGGCTCGAATCGAAGAAAATCTCCAAGACCCGCGCGGTGACGAGCCAGCTCGACCACGCCCTGCCGGCGGGCGACGTGCATATCGGCCCGAGCGACCACGTCCCGTGGCTGACCGACCGGAAATGGGCGCATATCCGCCTCGAGGGCACCGGCTTCGGCGGGCTGCCGCTCAACGTGGAGCTCAAGCTCGAAGTCTGGGATTCGCCGAACTCGGCGGGAATCGTCATCGACGCGGTGCGCTGCGCGAAACTTGGACTCGATCGCGGGCTGGGTGGCGCACTGATCGGTCCCTGCAGCTACTACATGAAGTCGCCGCCGCAGCAATTCACCGATGCCGAGGCCCGCGAGCGCACGCTCCGCTTCCAGGCGGGGCTGCCTTGACCGCCTGAGGCCGCATGTGGCGACCACGATCTTCCTCGTGCGCCACGCCGCGCATGATCGCGTGGACACGATCCTCTGTGGCCGGATGGCCGGGGTCGGCCTCGGCGATCGCGGACGGCGGCAAGCGGCGGCGCTCGCGGAGCGGCTTCGCCGCGAGGCGATCGCGTGCGTCTACACGAGCCCGCTGCAGCGGGCGCGGGAAACCGCCGCATTTCTCGCGCCGGCGCCGGTGGTGAGCGAGGCGATGACCGAAATCGATCTGGGAGCCTGGGCCGGCCGTTCCTTCGCCGCGCTCGAAGGCGACCCGGACTGGCAACGCTGGAACGCCGAACGCAGCCGGGTGCGGCCGCCGGGAGGCGAGAGCATGGCGGAGGCGCAGCATCGCGCCATGCGGGAACTCGCTGCGCTCTCCGCACGTCATCCGGACGGGCGGATCGCGGTCGTCAGCCATTGCGACGTGATCAAGGCGGTGCTCGCCTGCTGGCTCGGCCTGCCGCTCGACGCCTGGTCGCGATTCGAGATTTCCCCTGCCTCGGTGAGCATCGTCGTCGCCTGGGCGGGCGGCGGCAAGGTGCTCGGCCTCAACGAGACGATGGCGCATGCCGTGCCGTGAGGCGGAATTCCTGGACCTGCTCGCCCGCGGCGCGCCCATCGCCGCATCGGCCGCGTTGATCGTCGCCCATCCCGACGACGAGACGATCGGCGCCGGCGCCTCGCTCGGGCAATTCGACGACCTGCTGCTCATTCATGTCACCGACGGGGCGCCGCGCTCGCTGCACAACGCGCGGGAGGCGGGATTCGCGACCGCGGCGGAGTACGCGGCCGCGCGAACCGCCGAGTTGCACGCCGCCTTGCGCGCGGCGGAGGCGCGGGCGCGGACCGTCTCGCTCGGCGTGCCGGACCAGGAGGCCTCGCTGCGCCTGCCGCAAATCGCGACGGCGCTGCACGACCTGCTGGCGGGGATCGCGCTCGTCATCACCCATGCCTATGAGGGGGGCCATCCGGACCACGACGCCTGTGCCAGCGCGGTGCATCGCGCGTGCCGCGGATTGGCCGCGCCCCCCGTATTCCTGGAATTCCCCTGCTATCACGCCGGCCCCGATAGGGGCTGGGTGCGGCAGCGCTTCCTGCCCGGGCCCCCGGCCGCGACGGCACGGGTGATGGATGCCGCCGCGGTCACGCGGAAGCGGGCCGCGCTCGACTGCTTCGCCAGCCAGCGCCGCACGCTGGCGGCGTTCAGCCCGGACATCGAGTCGTTCCGCCCGGCACCGGCGTACGATTTCGCGGCGCCGCCGCATCCCGGTCCGTTGCTCTACGAGCAGTACGCCTGGGGCATGACGGGCGCGCGCTGGCGGGCGCTGCACGTGGGGCTGCGATGAACATCCTCCTCGTCGCCTATCCGTTCGCGCCGGTCGGGTGTGACGCGGTCGGCGGCGCCGAGCAGGTCCTGTCGACCCTCGACCGCGCCCTGGTGCGGGCCGGCCATCGCTCGATCGTGGTCGCCTGCGTCGGCTCGGAGGCGGCCGGATCGCTGCTTGCCCACCATCTGCAAACGGGTGACATCGACGATCATGCCCGCGAGACGGTGCACGCGGCCGTCCGCGCCGGCATCGCCGAGGCACTGCGGCGCTGGCCGGTCGAGCTCGTCCATCTGCACGGCATCGATTTCCCGGCCTATCTGCCGCCGCCCGGCCCGCCCTGCCTGGTGACGCTGCATCTGCCGCCCGCCTGGTATCCGGATGCGGCGCTGGCGCCGTCGCGTCCGGACACCTGGCTGCACGGCGTGTCGGCGACCCAGCAACATGCCTGCCCCCCTTCGCCCTGCCTGCTGCCGCCGATCGACAACGGTGTCGCGGTCGAACGGCTGGGCGCCGCGAGACATGCACGCCGCGGCTTCGCGCTCGTGCTCGGGCGCATCTGCGCGGAGAAGGGCCAGCATCTCGCGCTCGCGGCCGCGCGTCGAGCGGACCTGCCGCTGCTGATCGGCGGCGCCGTGTTCCCCTACCCGGCGCACCGTGCGTATTTCGCCGCGGAAGTCGCGCCGCTGCTCGACCGGCGCCGACGCTGGCTCGGCCCGGTCGGATTCGCACGCAAGCGGCGCCTGCTCGCCGCTGCGCGCTGCCTGCTGATCCCGAGCCTGGCCGAGGAGACCTCGTCGCTGGTCGCGATGGAGGCGCTCGCCTGCGGCACGCCGGTGATCGCGTTTCCGGTCGGCGCGCTGCCCGAGATCGTCGAGCACGAACGGACCGGCTTCCTGGTGCGCGATCCGGCCGAGATCGCCGCGGCGCTGCGGCGGGTCGGCGAGATCGATCCCGAAGCCTGCCGGCGCGCCGCCAGCGAGCGGTTCTCCGACCGGCGCATGATCGACGCCTACTTCGCCCGCTATCGCCGCCTCATTCGCGCAACGGTCGAACCGGCATGACCGGCCTCCGCTGCGCGGTGGTCGGCGAGGACGCCGCCCTGTCGGCCCTCGCGCCCGCCTGGGAGGCGCTGTGGCACCGCGTGCCCGATGCGACGCCGTTCCAGCACCCCGCCTGGCTCTGCCCCTGGTGGCGGGTGTTCGGCACCGGCCGGCCGATCGTCGGCACGCTGTGGGATGGCGAGCGCCTGGCCGGCGCGCTGCCGCTTTACGTGCTGGAGGATGCGGGGTCCTGCAAGCTGCTGCCCATGGGCGTCGGCCTGTCGGACTACTTCGACGCCCTGATCGAGCCCGGCCTGCCGGCCGATTCCTCCGTCCTGCTGCTGCGCGCGGCCCTCCGTGCCGGCTTCGCGGCGGGTGCGGAGATCTGCGACCTGGTCGAGTTGCCACCCTGGGCGGTGCTGCTCCGAGCGATGCCGGCGCTCCGCGAGTGCGCCGCTCACGCCGAGGGCGCGAGCTGTCCGGTGCTCCCGCTCGGCGACGCGGGCACCGCCGAGGCGGCCGTTCCGGCGCGGCAGGCGCGCAAACTGCGGATGAACCGGCATCGCGCCGCGCGGCGCGGCGGCTGGGACGTGCAGGGCGCGACCACCGCCACGCTCGGCCCGATCCTCGATCGGCTGCTGCGGCTCAACGCGCGCCGCTGGGGCGATCAGGAAGCCGGAGGTGCGAAACTTCCATTGCGCCACGGCTCCCGCGCTGCACGCTGCCGGCCTGCTTCGTCTGGCGCGGCTCCGCATCGGCGGCGAAGCTGCCGCTTGCTGCTACGCGCTGGAAGATGCGACGCGCCTGATGTTCTACATGATCGGGTTCGATCCCGCCTTCGCCGAGGCGAGTCCGGGCACGCTGCTGATCGCGGCGATGATCGACGCGGCGATCGCCGAAGGCCGCCGGGAGGTGCACTTCCTGCGCGGCAACGAGGCCTACAAATACGCCTGGGGTGCGAAGGACCGTCGCAACGCGAACTGCCGCGTGATGCCGGCGGGCTCAGCGGTCCGATCGCCGCAATCGGGACCCGACCGCGGCGTGAATCGGATCGCCAAAGAGATCCGATCGCCGCAATCGGGACCCGACCGCGGCGTAGTCGAACCGCCGGGATCGGCGGCATGAGCGACCCCGTCGCGCTCTGCCTGGCCGGACGCATCTCGCCGCCGGTGATGCTGGCGCGGCTGGTGCTTGGCGGTGGGACCAGTGCGGCCGTGCGCGCGGCACTCCTCGCCGCGTCGGGGACGGAGGAGCTGCTGGCGTTCTTCGCGCCACGCGCCGCCGCAATCGACCGGCTGCACGCCATGCTGCAAGGAGTCGATCACGCGCGCGGCAGCGATGTCGCCGGCATCGCCGCGCAATTCGACGCCGCGGTGGCGGCGGCGCCGGAGGCCAGCGTCGCCGCCTATTCGCTCGGTGATCCGGTGCTGCTGGAGCGGGCGACGGCGGAGCTCGTGACCTGGCTGGCGCGCGAGCATCTGTTCGCCGCGGGGATGGACGTGATCGATCTCGGCTGCGGATTCGGCCGAGTCGCCGCGGCGCTTGCGCCCGATGCCGGCAGCGTGCTTGGGCTCGACGTCTCGCCCGGCATGATCGCGGAAGCACGGAAGCGGTACGGCGGATTGCGCGATATCCGTTTCGCGCGCGTCGATGGGTGCGGTCTCGCCTGGCAGCCGCCCTCAAGCTGCGATCTGCTGCTGGCGGTGGACTGCTTCCCCTATCTGTTCCAGGCGGGCGTTGCGGAGACGCATATCGCCGAATCGGCGCGCGTGCTGCGTGCCGGCGGCGCGCTGGTGATCCTCAACCTGTCCTATGCCACGCAACCGGCGGCCGATCGCGACCGGGCGGTGTCCTGGGCTGCGCGGGACGGGCTCGGGCTCGAGCAGGACGGCACGTCGCCCTTCGCGCTGTGGGACGGCGCGGCGTTCGTGTTCCGCGCCGGCCGAACCGCGCCGGCCGGCGGCCGTTCACGAGCCGGGCCGGAGCCGGGTGACATGGCGGAACACGCATGAGGATCGTCGTCTTCGGACTGGCCGTCAGCTCCTCCTGGGGCAACGGCCACGCGGCGCTGTGGCGGGCGCTGATCCGGGCGCTGCACGCGGACGGGCACCGCGTCACCTTCTTCGAGCGGGACGTTCCCTACTACGCCGCGCACCGCGACCTCGTTGCGCTCGAAGGCGGCGAACTCGTGCTCTATGCGGAATGGGACGCGCGGCGCGCCCGCGCGGCGGCGGACGCGGCTGACGTCGCCATGGTGACGTCCTATTGTCCGGACGCGCTGGCGGCAACGGCCACGGTGCTCGACAGCCGGGCCGGCCTGCGCTGCTTCTACGATCTCGACACGCCGGTGACACTGGCGCGGCTCGCCGCGGGCGAGGCCGTCGAGTATGTCGGCAGCGGCGGGCTCGGCGGGTTCGACCTCGTGCTCAGCTACACCGGCGGCGGCGCGCTCGACGCGCTCGCCACGCGGCTCGGGGCGCGCCGCGTGGTGCCGCTCTACGGCTCCGTCGATCCCGCCATGCACCGCCCCGGCGCACCGCAACCGCAATACCGCGCCGCGCTCTCCTATCTCGGAACCTATGCCGCCGATCGCCAGCCCATGCTGGAGAGGCTGTTCGTGGCACCGGCGCGTCGGCGTCCCGCCGCGCGCTTCGTGATCGGCGGCGCCATGTATCCCGCGGATTTCCCGTGGACCGACAACGTCTTCTTCGTGCGTCACCTGCCCCCGGCCGAGCACGCGGCCTTCTACGCCTCGTCGCGCCTGACCCTGAACGTGACCCGCGCGGCGATGGCGGCAGCCGGCTGGTGTCCATCCGGCCGCCTGTTCGAGGCCGCCGCCTGCGGCGTGCCGATCCTGAGCGATGGCTGGGATGGGCTCGACGGGTTCTTCGAGCCGGGCCAGGAGATCATCGTCGCCGGCACCACCGATGACGCGCTGGCGGCGCTTGATTGTCCCGATGCGACGCTCGCCGCCATGGCGCGCCGCGCCCGCGAGCGGACGCTCGCCGAGCACACGGCCACGCGGCGATCGCGGCAGATGGTCGCGGCCTTCGAGGCCGCGGCCTCCGCCGAGGCGGCCTGATGTGGGGGATCATTCCCGCGGCCGGCAGCGGCACGCGCATCCAGCCGCTCGCCTTCTCGAAGGAGTTGCTGCCGGTCGGCTCGCGTCGCGATGCGACCGGGACCGAGCGGCCGCGCGCGGTGAGCGAATATCTGATCGAACGGATGATCCGCGGCGGCGTCGGCAAGCTGTGCTTCGTGATCTCGCCCTGGAAGCACGACATCCTGCAGTATTACGGCGGCAGCTTTGGTGATGCCGCGATCGCCTATGTGATCCAGAGTCAGGCGAGCGGGTTGTGCGACGCGATCTTCTGCGCCCTGCCGCTCGTGCATCCGGACGAGCGCGTGATCGTCGGGCTGCCGGACACCGTATGGTTCCCCGAGGATGCGCTCCGCGCGCTGCCCGACGATCGGCTCGCCTTCCTGCTGTTCGAGGTCGATCGGCCGGAATGGTTCGATGCCGTCGTGCTGGACGGGGATGGCCGCGTCCGCGAGATCCAGGTGAAGTCCGCGGAGGCACGGTCGCGCTGGGTGTGGGGAGCGTTCAAGATGCCCGGGCACGCCTTGCACGCGCTGCACGCCCTGTGGGAACGGCGCGGACGGCGGGACGAGTTCATCGGCAGCCTGGTGAATGCGTGGCTGGCCGAAGGCGGCGCGGCCTGCGGCGTTCGCGCCGGCACACGCTATGTCGATGTCGGCACGCTCGGCGGCTACCGCGAAGCCATCCGGGTACTGCAGGAACGCGCCGCGCCGGAGCCGGAGCAGGATCGCGCCGTTTCCGGCGGCTGATCGCCCGGCCCCGACCGTTCGCGATGGTGCCGCGGTCAGACCCGTCCCGGCGCCTTTTCCCGCGCGGCGGTGGCGAGCCGGTCGGCGCGTTCGTTCATGGCGTCGCCCGCATGGCCGCGCACCCAGCGCCACTCCACCTGGTGGCGCGCGGCGGCGGCGAGGATGCGCTGCCAGAGATCGATGTTGGCGACCGGATCGCCGGCAGCATTGCGCCAGTTCTTGCGCACCCAGCCGGTGTGCCAGCGGGTGATGCCGTTGCGCAGATACTCGCTGTCCGTGTGCAGGATGACCGTGCAGGGACGCGTCAGCGCCTCCAGCGCCGCGGCGGCGGCGGTGAGCTCCATGCGGTTGTTGGTGCTGGCGGGATCGGCGCCGGAGAGCTCGCGCTCGCGACCGCGGAAGCGCAGGATCGCGGCCCAGCCGCCCGGGGCCGGGATTGGGGCGGCAGCCGCCATCGGTCCAGATCTCCACCGTCTCGGCGGCGGCTTCGGCGTCAGAGTCCATAGGCGGCGACGTCCCTGGCGGCGAGGTGGAAGCGCAGGCGGCGGAGATATTCGAGCGGGTCCTTGCGCGTCACCAGCGCGGTCGCCGGCGTGTTGACCCAGTCATAGAGCCGCGTCAGCAGGAAGCGGATCGCCGCCCCCTGGCAGAGCACCGGCAGCGCGGCGAGCTCGGCCGCGCCGAGCGGGCGCGCAGCCGCGTAGGCGAGCAGCATGGCCCGCGCCTTGGTGACGTTGAAGGCGAAATCGGGCTCGAAGCACCAGGCGTTGAGGCACACCGCGAGGTCATAGGCGAGCAGGTCGGTCGCCGCGAAGTAGAAGTCGATCAGGCCGGAGAGCTTGCCCTCGAGGAAGAACACGTTGTCGGGGAACAGGTCGGCGTGGATGTGGCCGCGCGGCAGGGCGGCCGTCGGGCCAGGCGGGCAGGATGCGGGCGAGCGCGCGCTTCGAGCTCGGCGCGGAGGCCGGGCTGCACCTCGTCGGCGCGCTCGGCGGAGCGCGCCATCAGCTCGCACCAGCCCTCGGGGCCGAGCGCGTTGCGGCGCGTCGGGCGGGTAGTCGGCGCCGGCCCGGTGCAGCGCGGCGAGCGCGGCGCCGAGCGGGCGCGCAATGCTCCTGACGCACGCGGCGCGGCCAGACGCCGGGCAGGAAGGTGGTGATCGCGGCGGGCCGTCCGGCGAGCTCGCGCAGCGCCGCGCCGTCGCGCCCGCGCACCGGCAGCGGGCAGATGACGCCGCGCTCGGCGAGATGCTCCATCAGGCCGAGGAACCAGGGCAGCTCCTCGGGCTTCACCCGCTTCTCGTAGAGCGTCAGGATGAAATCGCCCGTCGCTGGTGCGGAGCGAGAAATTGCTGTTCTCGACGCCCTCGGCGATGCCGCGGAACGCGACCAGCGCGCCGATTGTCGTATTCCTGCAGGAAGCACGCCACGGCCTCGTCGGAGACTTCGGTGTAGACGGCCATGCGCGATCAGGCGCGCCAGGTCGCGGCGAGCACGCCGGCGCCGATCAGCAGGCTGCCGCTGGTGCGGTTCACCGCGCGCTGCACCGCGGCGCGGCGGATCGCGCGGCGGGCGGCGGAGGCGGCGAAGCGTGTAGGCGAGCGTGTTGAGGCAGGCCAGGGCGAGGAAGGTCGCCTCGCAGAGCGCGAGCTGCGGCAGGTAGGCGGCGTGCGGGTCGAGGAATTGCGGCACGAAGGCGACGAAGAAGACGATGCTCTTCGGGTTGAGCGCGGTGACCGCGAAGGCGTGCAGCAGCATCCGCCGCGGCGGCGCCGGCGAGCGCTTCCAGCGACGCGGGGCCGACCGGCGCGCGCCACAGCTTGACGCCCGAGCCAGATCAGGTAGGCGGCGCCGATCCAGCGCAGCGCGGTGAACAGCGCCGCCGAGGTCGCGAGCAGCACGCCGAGGCCGAGCAGCGAGGTGGTCATCGACACGAAATCCCCGAGCACCACGCCCGCGACCACCGGCAGCGCCGCGCGGCGGCCGTGGCCCAGCGCGTAGGAGACGGCGAGCAGCACGGTCGGCCCCGGCAGCACGAGCAGGGCGGTGGAGGCGAGGGCGAAGGCGATCCAGGTCCCGAGCGAGCATCGGGCGATACATCCACAGCCGCGCCGGCTTGCAAAGGGGCTCGCGCATCGCAGTTCACGTCGGCACCGGCCCGCTCCCCCGCCCGACCACCCACCCGGGCATGCTTCCGTTGGGTGGTCGCGTGGGGGAGCGGGCCGGTGCCGACGTGAACCGAGACGCTGTCTCGCCCGGCGTCCCGCTGCGGGGTTACGCTGGGAGCCATGGAGCAGGACCGCCTCGCCGCAACGCTCGCCGCCGGCCGCCCGATCGAGGGCGCCGATCTCGGCGCGATTGCCTGGGAAGCGCTTGAGGCCGACGAAGCGCGCTTCGTCGACTGCACGTTCGAGAGGGCGCCGCTGGGCAGCGCCGTGCTCGCGGGCGCTTCGTTCCTGCGTTGCCGGTTCCGCGCCTGCCGCTTCGCGCAGGCCGACCTGCACGATGCGCGCTTCGAGGAGTGCGTCTTCACCGTCCGCGACGACCCGTCCGCCGCCTGCGTGTTTGCCTTGAGCGACCTCCGCCAGGCGCGGTTCCTGCGCTGCGACCTCTCGCTCTGCCGTTTCGAGCGCGCCGACCTCTACGCGGTGGAGATGGAGCAGTGCACGCTGCGCGGCGCGCGCTTCCACCAGGTCGATTTCAGCCACGCCTTCGGCCGCAGGCACGTCGCGACCCGCGCCACGCTGCGTCACTGCAATTTCGAGCTCGCCGACCTCGCCGAGGTGCGCCTTCCCGGCTGCGACCTCACCGGCAGCCGCTTCCGCGAGGCCGATCTCGGCGGCGCCGACCTGTCCGATGCCTCCCTGCGCGATTGCGACCTGTTCCAGGCGGCGCTCGCACGGCGCCAAGCTCGACGGCGCCGACCTGCGCGGCGCCGAACTCAGCGGCGTCAACCCGCTGGTGCTGGCGAGCTTCGCCCGGATGAAGATCGACGCCGGCCAGCAGCATCTGCTGCTGGCGGCGATGGGAGTCGAGGTGGTGGCGGAGGCGGAGTAGACTCTGGTGCTGGCCCGACGCGGAATGGTCGCCGTGCGGTGAGCAAAGGGAGCAACGGACGTCGGCTGCGCATGTCGGACGGATAGTACACTTCGCGAGGACGACAGGTCATGCGCCGCGCTGGAGTGACCTGA
This sequence comes from uncultured Alphaproteobacteria bacterium, assembly GCA_963822815.1. Classification (GTDB taxonomy): domain Bacteria; phylum Pseudomonadota; class Alphaproteobacteria; order Acetobacterales; family Acetobacteraceae; genus CAWGJC01. Next base: position 378,253 of record CAWGJC010000002.1, on the reverse strand, counting down.
CCGGTCACACCACTCGATGTCGTCGGCGTTCCATCCGCGCATGAACGCCGGCTGCAAAGATTTTTGTTGCGCTTTAGTAGCAAATGGGCAAGACCCTGGTGAGTGCCGGACAACGGCCGTCGGGGAACGTCAGGTGATGAAGCTTCGCAACCCATGTAGGCCGGCGATTCGTCGCACGAGGTCGCCCCTGTTCAAATTCGATGCAGGAGTCCGCCTGACCGTTCGCCTCGCCGGCCTCGGCGTCGGAGTCTGCGTCTCGGCCTGTCAAGCGCCGCTGGTCGGGCCTGCGGCGGTCATCACCTACCATCAGGTCGGGGCCTGCAACGGCATCGGCACCGCCGGCGCCGGCAACACTCAGGCCTACGTCGTGTTCGCGATCGACAGGATCGACAACACGGCATCCGGGATCAATTTCGCCTTCGACCCGACCAAGCTGTACGTCGCCGCCGGCGGGCAGGACAAGGTCAATCCGCAGCTCCCGGCCGCGCAACAGACCTTCGCGCCCATGAACAGCCAGATCGCCGCCGCCACGATCCCCGCGGGCGCTCCCCCGCGCCTGTTCGGCAACAGCGCGTTCGGCATGGTCCAGGTGGGAACCAACGCTTCAGACGGCGCCTCCGAGGCCGATCGCACGAGCTATTTCCTGAACTACAACACCGGATCGAGCGACCCGCCGGTCGTCTTCCAGAAGCTCAATCTCGGGCGCGCGCTCTGGCCGTACACGAATAACTGCAACGCCATCAACCTCAGCACCGGCAATTTCCTCTATGCGCTTGCCCCGGTCGAGAACACGTCCATCATCCCCGCCAGCATAGACTCGACAACCGGCAACCTGACCGTCGGTGCCAGCGTGGCGACGAACGGCACCGAGACGATCGCGATCGAGCCATCGGGGCAATTCCTCTACGCGGTGAACTTCAATTCGGTCTCGACCTTCACGATCAATCAGGCGAACGGCGCCTTGACGAAACTCGGCGGCGACGTGGCGGCGGCTTCCGACTCCTCGGGTGCGGCGGTCGATCCATCGGGCAGCTTTCTCTTCGTGGTCAGCACCGCCGAGGATTCGATCCGCACCTACAAGATCGCCCAGCCCGGCGGATCGCTGACGACACTCCCCACGATGAGATTGCCGGCCGGCACGACGCCCTTCGCGGTGGTGGTCGAACCGACGGGCCGGTTCCTCTACACGCTGAACACCACCCAACAGGCCAATGCGAGCGTTTCCGCCTTCGCGATCGCGCAGATGGGCTCGGCAAATCCGGGTGCTCTGACGGCGATCGGGACGACGTCATTCCCGGCATCCTTCTTCGGCGAGTCGATCGCCGCCAGCCAGGGCGGCGGGTTCCTGTATGTTGCGAGTATCGGTGGGCCCGTTGCGGGGTTTTCGATCGACCCGCAAACCGGAGTGCTCGGCAGTCTCGCCGCTGTCGGCTCGCCATGGAGCGCCGGACCGAGCCCCGTCGGGCTCGAGACCGATCCGTACGGCGCCAATCTCTATGTCGGCAACGGGGCGGGCGGCGGAACGTCCAACAGCACCGTGTGGGTGCTCGCCATCGCCGCGGGGAAGGGCAATCTGAACCAGGTGCAGTCGTTTCCGCTGCAACAGTCCGGGCTGAATGTGTTTGATGGCTTGGTCATCGACCGGACGGGGCGCTTTCTCTACGAGTTGTCGTCGTTCAACAACAGCCAGGGCGCGATCTTCGGCTACGCGGTCAATGGTACGAACGGCACGCTCACGAATCTCGGCTCGGCGCCGGTCAACGGCCAGTTCTTTGCCGGTGGATTGTCCGGCCAAACCGTTATCGCCGCCACTGGAAGGATCGAGTAGCTCCAGGCGGCCGCTGGCGCACCGGTCCATCGGGCGACGCGTCCCGGCCGGTTGTCCCGGCAGCGACGAAGCCGATTGCTTGCAAGTCTTGGCCTCGGGAGATTTGCCGGAGTCAGGCTGCACCCGGAACAGGCGTCTTCGAGCACGTCCGGTTCCGAAATGATGGTCTAATACCAACGGTCATTCTCCATGATCGTTGGTATGCGCGCGGGTTGGCGGGCGGCGCGCGCCAAAACAAAAGGGTTATACCACGCGCCGAGGTGCTCTCGATAAGTCACGATTTGAGCGCGCTGGTATAACCGATCGAGTGACCGAACTGGGCGCGACGCCCACATCCACGACGCAGGGGCGACATCCGCTCCCCGCCCATGCCGGCCGGACCAAACGGGCTCTCTACGCGAGCCGCCCCGAACGCAGGAAGCGGCGCCGGGCATCCCCGGGCGCCGCTTCCGCCTAAAGCATGACCGGTTCCCTTCCGGTCACCGGCCTGCTTTAGCGAATTGTTCGAGCGAGTGATTCACGTTTCAGGCCGAACTCGGCCTGAAACGATCACGCGCTAGCTCATGGTCAGCCGAGCCTGGTCAGTCGGGAATCAGAACCCTTCGCGCTCCAGCCGCTTGCGCTCCATCTTGCGGGCGCGGCGGACCGCCTCGGCGGCCTCGCGGGCCTTGGGCTCGGACGGCTTCCATGATGGCGGTGCCGTTGGCGCCGATGGCGAGCATCGCCACGCAGGACGACCAAGGCACCGCACTGACGCCGGTCTGGAGCGATCGCGAACTTCAGAAAGTCGGGAGCTCGGAAGGACCCGGGCGGTTATCCGCCTGCACCGTCTGATCTCCGCGCTGCGAGGGTCGCTGCAGCTGGTGCCAGATCTCGGCGTCACGGTGGTAGAAATCCGGGCGGAACTGCAACGTCCCGTCGGCATCCACAAAGGCCGTCTGATAGACCACGAAGACCGGCACCGGCGTCGGGAGATCGTGTCGGGTGGTGCCGCCGATCGCGATCCCCTGGTTGATCGCGTCCACCGGTTCCTGCATGAGCAGGGCGGCAAACTCGCGCGGATCCTGCACCCGGATACATCCGTGGCTGATGCGGCGGTTCTCGCGGTCGAAGATGTACCGATCCGGCGTGTCGTGCAGGTAAACGTCGAATTTGTTCGGCATGTCGAACATGATCAGTCCAAGACCTGCATCGGGCCCCGGCAGCTGCTCTGCCTCGCCACCGGCCAGCAGGACCATGTCGTTCTTCTTCAGATAATTCGGATCGCGACCGATCTTCGGCAGGATTTCGGCCGTGACGATGTCTTTCGGGATGACCCATGGCGGATTGAACAGGCTGGCGTCGATCGTGGCGCGAAATTCCGGGCTCTGGTGCTGCCTGACATCTTCGCCGACAACGACCCGCGTCGAGAAAACCGGCTGATCGGCGCGATAGAGCACGAGGCGCTGGTCGGCGATGTTCACCCAGGCCCGGTCCGCCGGCAGCGCCCGCGGGAGCCAGCGCTGGCGCTCGAGGTTGACCTCGATCGTCTCGATCACCCGCGAGCGGCTGGTCGCACCCTTGTCGCCGGCTGTGGCACCCGAGCGAACCTTCTGCAAGACCTGGCGCAGCGCCCGGTAGGTCGGCGTCGTCGGCGCCAGCGCCTCGATCGCCGCTCCCGGATCGGGGCTGTCGATCGCGTCATCGAGCACGGCCGCCACATCGATCGGCTCCGGTGTCAAAACTTCGTCATCTCTTCGGCGCTCGACCGGCACGGCGCCACGGGCCAGCGCGTCCTCGTACGACAGGAAGGCATCCGACAGCAGCAATTCCTGCTCAAGCGGCGGCAATGCCGCTCTGTGCCGCAACAGGCTCGCGTGAAAGAGCTCAGGGTCGAGGCCCTGATCGCCGGCGCGCAACACGGCATCGACCAGCGAATCCGCCTCTGCCTGGTGGGTCGTCCAGACCGGCTCGAAATCGTGGCGAGCGTAGAAGCGCCGCAGCAAAGCGGTGTCCAGCCGTTGACCGGCGACAACCAGCTCGGGCGCGCTGTCGATCCGGGCGCTGAGTTCAGTGTCGGCGTGCGGCGCCACCATGGCGGCCGCGCCGGACAGCGGATCCTCGCTGCACGCGCTCAACCCACACGCCGCGACGAGAGCGATCATGGCGCCTGCGATCCTGATCCATCGAGACACTCGAAACCTCTCGTTGGGCGAACGCTTGTGGCGGGCGAAGCCGACCGCCCGCCACGGAGTGTGCACGTGTGCCATTCCTCGACCCTTGCCGTCCATGCAACCAGCAGTTTGACTCTTCGCTCAGAATTGCCCTTAATATTTCCGCTGTCTATGTGCACCGCAACGCAGGAGTAACGAATGGTCGCCGTTTCGGAGACTGTGGCCCGTCGCAGGCTGTTCCGAGCTACCGCAATGGTTGCCGTCGTGCTCCCTGTTGCGCTTCTCGCGGCCTGTGCTCAGCAGGCGCCCCCGCCGCCGCCGCCGGCACAGGTCGAGGCGGCTCCGGCGCCTCCGCCGCCGGCCCCACCGCCGCCTGCGACTCCGCCGGCGCGGGGCTAGTGGATGGAATCCGGCGGAAAGAACCGTCGGATTATCGACTAGCCGTTGATTTCGTGGAGCGATTCACCTGACGCTCGGGTAGCGAGCGTCAGGATCGCACCATTGGCGCCGTCGACTTCGGGGTGAGCTGATCTGCTCGACCGTTTTCGTCCCCGAGCGGCCGAGGTGCCTCGCGGGGATGGCAGCGAAGCGCTGGGAACTGACGGACCGACAACGCACTCGGCTGCGAATGCGACGTTGGCCGTCGGCTTCCTGGCGATCGTTGCGGAGAAGGTGCTTCAGACCAGGACCGGTGCTGATAGGCGCTGGCCATGCGCCTGCCTCTCGCCGGAGCGTTCGGGCCAATTCCGCTTCGGGCGATCACGCGCCATCACCAGAGAGAAGCGCTTTCGACGGCCTGGTCGGTGCAGAAATTCGACCCAAGCATCCGCTCAGCCCTTGGAATCGACGATCAGCGCACTGACGGCTCCCCACCCATAGCGGCTTGTGGGGGAGTTGCCCGGACCAACAGCCACAACGCACGAAGCGGCGCCCGGACCTCCGGGCGCCGCTTCCACCTATCTCGTTCTCAGAGGGAGAATCAGAACCCCTCGCGCTCCAGGCGCTTGCGTTCCATCTTGCGGGCGCGGCGGACCGCCTCGGCGGCCTCGCGGGCCTTGCGCTCGGACGGCTTCTCGTAATGCCGCCGCAGCTTCATCTCGCGGAAAACGCCCTCCCGCTGCATCTTCTTCTTGAGCGCCTTCAGCGCCTGATCGACGTTGTTGTCGCGAACCAGAACTTGCACTTGGCCGCCTTCTCCTCACGTCTCTGCTGCCCGGCCCATCCGGACGTGCCCAACCCTCCCCACAACCGGCTCGCCCCGCGGGGAACCGGCCTATAGCATGCACCTCCCGGTTGACGAAAGCCTTTCCCTGGCCAGTGTATCCGCATGGCCATCCTGAAGATCGCCCGCATGGGCCACCCGGTCCTCACCACCGTCGCCGCACCGGTCTCCGACCCCGGCGCGCCGGAAATCCGCCGCCTGGTCCAGGACATGATGGAGACGATGGAGGACGCACCCGGCGCCGGCCTCGCCGCCCCGCAGGTCCATGTGCCGCTCCGCCTGTTCGTCTTCCGCGTGGTGCCGGAGCGGAGCAGCGGCGCGCCGGACGACCTTCCGGTCGGCAACACCGTGCTGATCAACCCGGAGATCGAGCCGGTGGGCGAGGAGCGCGTGCTGCGCTGGGAAGGCTGCCTCTCCATTCCCGGCCTGCGGGCGGCGGTGCCGCGGCATGCCCGCATCCGCTATCGCGGCGTCGATTGCGACGGCAACGCGGTGGCGGCGGAGGCCGAGGGCTTTCATGCCGGCGTCGTCCAGCACGAATACGACCATCTCGACGGGATCCTCTACCCGATGCGGCTGACCGATTTCCGGCTGTTCGGCTTCAACGAGGAGCTGGCCCGCGCGGCCGTGGCCGAGCAGCGGGCGGCCGCGCCGCCGGCGGCCCCCCGATGATCGCCCCGCCGGAGCGCAGCGCCGAGCGCGACGCCGCGATCGAGGCGCTGCTGCCGCACGTGCCGTTCGACGGCTGGACCGTCCCGGCGCTCCGCCGCGCCGCCGGGCCGGACGCCGATCTGCTGTTCCCCGGCGGCGCCCCCGACATGATCGAGGCCTGGTGCGACCTCGCCGACCGTCGCATGGAGGAAGCGGCCGCCGCGCTCGACCACGCCGCGATGCGCCTTCCCGCGCGGGTGCGGGCGGTGATCGCGCTGCGGCTCGCGCAGAACCGGCCGCACCGCGAGGCAGTGCGCCGCGCGCTCGCGGTGCTGAGCCTGCCCAGCCACGCCGCGATCGCCGCGCGCTGCACCGCGCGGACCGTGGATGCGATCTGGCACGCCGCCGGCGACCGCGCCGCCGATTTCTCCTGGTACACCAAGCGCGCGACCCTCGCCGCCGTGTACGGCACGACGCTGCTCTACTGGCTGCGCGATCCGAGCGAGGACGATGCGGCGACGCTCGCCTTCCTCGACCGCCGGCTGGCGGGCGTCGGGCGCATCGGCCGGCTCCGCAAGCGGGCGGAGGGCGTCATCGGGCGACTGCGGCGGCGGAAAGCTGCCTGACCGAAACCAATTCCCGGAAGGGACGTTTGCCGCGCACGGCAAATCCCAGGAGACGTCCATGCGGGGAATTCTGCTCTGGCTGCTCGGGATCCCGATCCCGATCATCATCCTGCTCTATCTGTTCCACGTCATCTGAGGGGCGGGTTCCGGCCCGTTTCCACGGCCGGCACGGTGGGCGTGGCGTCGGTCAGATGCCACCCATGAGGAGCGGCATGGGCTAGCGAAATGCGTCGCCCAGCCCGAGCGTCGGCGCTGGACCCGAATCGCCCTGACCACGGTCAGAGCGATTCGGTCTCTGTATCCTGGGCCTGCCAATTCACGCCCTGACTGATTCCAGTCAGGGCGATCGGAGGCTAAAGCATGACCGGTTCCCTTCCGGTCACCGGCCTGCTTTAGCGAATTGTTCGAGCGAGTGATTCACGTTTCAGGCCGAGTCGGCCTGAAACGATCACGCGCTAACGCGCTGAATCCGCGCCCGCGGATCACGAGAGACTCGGCACAGACTTCGCAATCCCGTCAGTGGGAACCCGTAAGCGGACTCACGATATGGAGAATCTCCGATAGTAATATCCAGGTAGGAATTCGTTAGGAACGGGCAGCTAAACACCGGAGCAACACCAACAGCTTCCGGCGGAACTCCAGCATGCCCTTTCCAAGCCAAGCCGGCGCCAAAAAGAGTGGCGCCGCGACCGTCGACATCGGAATACTGTCCAAGCTCGCGGTTTCGATCTGCTGCGTGCTGATCGCTCTCGTGACGCTTGCTCCGTCGCCGGCAACGAGCGCGACGACGTCACCCTCGATCCTGTCGACGTCGCAGACCAATCCTTTCGGTGTCCTGCTCAGCGCGCCGCCATGTACCGGCTCGGGCTGCACGGCAGTCGTCAACAGCTGCTCTGGTTCCGACTGCCACGACATCACCAATTCCTGCGCGGGCTCCGATTGCACCCTTCCGGTGTATGTCAACACCCAGGTTCCGGCCTGCCTGGAGGACACAGCTTCGGGGGCCAATCTCGGCTGCTTCCCTGCCGGGATCAGCGCCATTCCTGACTTCAAGCCCGCGGCGACCGGCTCCTCCCTGGTGCTTCGGGAGCAAGCAGGCGGGTTCCTCGCAAAGCTGTTCCTGTCATCCGCCGCACCGCCCGCCGCGACCTTGAGCGCAACGGTGAACCTGCCCAACTACCAGAACTGCGCGAACGTGCCGCCGCCTGCGTCCATCTGCGACGGCAATTCCTGCACGCTGACAAAGTCGATCTACGTCACGTCGGCATCCCCGACGAGCTGCACCCTGCCGTATCCCTATCCGCTGGATCTCAACGGGTATTCCTTGCAGGGCGATGCAAACACGCAGATCTATTTCAACAACACGATTACCAACAGCCTCCAGCGCAAAGGCACCGTGCTGGTGACCAATGTCACCGTCATCCTGCCGAACCTGACCACGCCCGCCTTCCTGTTCACCGCGGGCAGCGGGCAATATGGGGCGCTGTTCAGCCACGTCGGCGTCTACAATGGCAGCTACGGCATCTTCGCGTCGAACATCCAGCTGACCGTGCAGTCGAGCACCTTCAGTCACTCGCAGGTGGGCATCGCGGTTGCGCAGTCCGGCAACATGGCGGGACGCTACGTGCACATCTACGGCTCCAGCTTCCAAAATAATTCCGTGGGCTTGCAGATGCAGTCGGATTGGCCGCGTGATCGTTTTGTCACGGTATGGCAACAGAATCCCTACGATCAGTGCGACGCCTCGGGCACCTGCTTCCAGGACCCCGTGTATTCGGGTGCGGCGTATCCACCGGACTTCGCGGCGGCGCCGATGGCTCCGTACACGAAGACCTACAGCGCGTCATCGGCCGTGTGGTATCCTTCCGGCATCCAGGTGGTCGGGAATTTCTTCTCGAATATCGGTCAGTATGCGGCCAATATCGGGAACGCCAAGGAGGCGCTGTTCGTCTCCAACCAGGTCAGCCAGTTTGCCGGCACGGCGTTTCGCGTGTTCAAGAGCAAGAACCCCACCTTCAACTCCAACCAGATTTCTTCCGCCTATCTGAACTACGCGACGGTCGGCATCGACCTCGAATATTGCGACTATCAGGGTGTCACCCACAACCAGATCGCCGCGCGGACGGGGATCGCCAATCACAATTACGGCGGCCAGTACCGCAACACGACCGGCATCTACTACAATTCGATTTCGGCGGATGTCGGGATCGAGGGAGTGTGGGATCAGGTCAACACCATAACCCCGGCAAACTCTCAGGAAGCCTGGACATCCCTCATGTCGGACGACGAGGCGGCCGGGAACAATTTCAGCGCGTTCATCGGCGGCGCCAGCTCACCCTACTACACGCCAGCGACGTCCTTCGCGAACCAGGCGGTTGCCAATGTTCCGAGCGTAACGCAGGCCGGGGTGACGACCAGCTACCCGATCTATCCCTATGATCGCATCGTCGATCCGTTCGCCCAGGTGCTGTGTGGCCGGGCGCCGGACCAGCGCGTGAACCACTTCATGCCGATCATCGAGGCGCCGCCGCAGTGCAGCCTGATCGGGCAGAAGAACGTCGCCAACACGCCGACCTGGGTTGGCAACTACTATGCGGGCCGCATGACCGGGAACGCGATCGGTTCCAGTGGCGCCCTGCACGCCAGCTCGAACCCGTATCCGAACAATTTCTACAAGATCCCGGTCTGGTCGGTGAGTGCGCCGTTCAACATGTGCATGAACAAATCGGTGCTCAGCGTGAGCGGTGCCACGTTCTCGAGCTACCAGAGCGACTACATGCCCTCTGTCAAGCCGATTTCCTACGCCGGCATCTGCAATCTGGGAAGCGGCACGATGAGCCTGGCCCAGCTCCTGCCCGGGGCGCAGCCTGCGTTTCCCCCGCCGACCTCGACCACCTCACAATACGGAACACTCGCGCAAGGCGTCCTCAACAGCGCTGACGGCCAGGATAATTGTGGGATGAACTTCCCTCGGGCGGAGTTTCCGTCCGCCTGCAGCGCGAACTGACCCGCCAAAAGCGGCCCTTGATCGAAACGCCCTCTCGCAGCCGGTCTCCGCGGTTCGTGAACCGCGGATGGCCGGCTGCGAGCCGGTATCCGCGCGGCAGTCTTTCGATCGGGAGCGCCTTTTCAAAGCCCGTTATCCCTCCTCGACCGCATCCACCCGGTCCGGATAGAACGCCAGGTGCCCGGCGATCTCTTCCATGGCCGGGTAGGGCGCCTCGTAGCTCCACACCGCGTTCTCGGCCGTCTTCCCGCCGACGCTGATCGAGAAGTAGCTGGCGTCGCCCTTGTAGGGGCAGTGCGTTGCGTGATCCGTGCGCGTGAGTAGCGACATGTCGGCATCCTCGCGCGGCACGTACAGAACCGGCCGGTAGCTCGCCTCGGCGAGCCGCAGCGCGCGCATGCTGTCCACGACGGTCCTGCCGCCGAACGTCACCCGGACGCGCTTGCCGGCCGGCTCCATGCTGATCGGATGATTTGGCCCCGGCTGTTTCATCGACGCTGACATCGTCACCTCCTGGGTTGGCTGGCCTGCCGATTCACGCCCTCGCTCCGCTCGGACGATCGGAGGTCAGTCGGGCAGCACCTCGATCGCATCGCCGGTGGCGATGGTGCCGCCCTCGATCACCTGGGCATGCACGCCGAGATTGATATGCCCGTAGAGGTCGCGGAGTTCGCTCACCGGGTCCGCGTCGCGCGCGGCCGTCTCCGGATTGACCTCGGTCGCCGGGCAGCGGGTGATCGGCCGCACGACAAGCGAGCCGCGTGCGGCCGACCTGCAGCTCCCGCCCGATCCAGCCGAGCTCCGCCCAGGGCGGCGCGCCGGAGTAGTAGATGTTCGCCCGGAACCGTCGCTTGTGCCGCCGCGCGCCGATGCGCGCCTCGAACTCGGCCAGCGAGCCGAGGCTGATCAGGCTCACCACCTTGGTCCGCTGGTCGCAGAAGGAGTGGCCCGGGATGTGGTGGAAGCGGGGCGCGCCGCGCGCCTCGCCGTCGAGGAACCCGGTCAGGAAGGCGCCGATCCGCGCGCGCCCGGCCTCGGTCAACGCATTCTCGGCGATCTCCGCGCCGTCCGGCGCCCGGATCGTCAGCGTCCCGCTCGCCGGCTGGAAACCGGCGCGCAGGGCGGCGATGCGGGCGTTCTTCATCTGGCACATGAAGTTGGATTTCGGCAGCCAGTGCGGCGCCGCCGGATCGAACGCCGCGTCCCCCTGGGCCAGCGCGAAGGCGCGGTCCCAGGGGATGCACTCGCCCTCCTCGATGCCGATCGCCTCCAGCGCCTCGGCGCTGAGGCCCTTCACGGGATAACGGTAGAGATGCTCGATGCGCATGCCGGGCCACGTCTTGAGGTCGCCGGTGGGGTTTACCATCTCGTTCGCGAGAGGTCGCGCCCCCGCTGCCTCGTGAGGGGCGGGGACCGGCCCGTCGCCTACGGACAGGGACGCAGAGATGGATCTGGAAAAATTCACCGAGCGGTCGCGGGGATTCCTGCAGGCCGCGCAGACGATCGCGATCCGCGAGTTCCACCAGCGGATCACCCCCGAGCACCTGCTGAAGGCGCTCCTCGACGACGAGGAAGGCGCCGCCTCCGGGCTGATCCGCGCCGCCGGCGGCGATCCCGCCGTCGCCAAGCGCGAGGTCGATGCCGAGATCGCCCGCATGCCCAAGGTGCAGGGCGCCGGCGCCGGGCAGCCGCAGGCCACGCCCGACCTGGTCCGCGCCCTCGATGCCGCCCAGCAGGCCGCCACCCGCGGCGGCGACGAATATGTCGCGCAGGACCGCGTGCTGGTCGCGCTGGCCGCCGCGGGTGGCGCCGCCGAGCGCGCGCTGAAGACGGCCGGCGCCACCGCGCAGGCGCTCGAGCGGGCGATGAACGAGATCCGCAAGGGCCGCCGCGTCACCAGTGCCAATGCCGAGGCGAATTTCGACGCGCTGAAGAAATACGCCCGCGACATGACGGCCGTCGCGCGCGAAGGCAAGCTCGACCCGGTGATCGGCCGCGACGAGGAGATCCGCCGCACCATCCAGGTGCTGGCGCGCCGCACCAAGAACAACCCGGTGCTGATCGGCGAGCCCGGCGTCGGCAAGACCGCGATCGTCGAGGGCCTGGCGCTCCGCATCGTCAACGGCGACGTGCCGGAGGCGCTGAAAAGGCAGCGCCTGCTCGCGCTCGATCTCGGCGCCATGGTCGCCGGCGCGAAATATCGCGGCGAGTTCGAGGAGCGGCTGAAGGCGGTGCTGAAGGAGATCGAGAGCGCCGGCGGCGAGATCATCCTGTTCATCGACGAGATGCACACGCTGATCGGCGCCGGCCGCGCCGACGGCGCGATGGATGCATCGAACCTGCTGAAGCCCGAGCTGGCCCGCGGCGCGCTGCACTGCATCGGCGCGACCACGCTCGACGAGTACCGCAAGCATGTCGAGAAGGACGCGGCGCTGGCGCGGCGCTTCCAGCCGGTGTTCGTGGGCGAGCCCTCGGTCGAGGACACGATCAGCATCCTGCGCGGCATCAAGGAGAAATACGAGCTGCACCACGGGGTGAAGATCACCGACGGCGCGCTGGTCGCCGCGGCGATGCTGTCGAACCGCTACATCACCGACCGCTTCCTGCCCGACAAGGCGATCGACCTGATGGACGAGGCGTCGAGCCGGTTGCGCATGCAGGTGGACAGCAAGCCCGAGGCGCTCGACGAGCTCGACCGCCGCGTGATCCAGCTGAAGATCGAGCGCGAGGCGCTGAGGCGCGAGAGCGATCCCGCGGCCCGCGATCGGCTGGAACGGCTGGAGCGCGAGCTCGGCGAGCTGGAAGAGCGGTCGAACGCGATGACCGCCGCCTGGCACGCGGAGAAGGAGCGCCTCGCCGAGACGCAGAAGCTGAAGGAGCGGCTCGACCAGGCGCGCAGCGAGGTGGAGATCGCGCAGCGCCGCGGCGATCTCGCGCGCGCCTCGGAGCTGCTCTACGGCGTCATTCCGCAGCTCGAGAAGGAGATCGCCCGCCATTCCGACGGCAACCTCGTCAACGAGGCGGTGGACGAGGAGCAGATCGCCGCCGTGGTGTCGCGCTGGACCGGCGTTCCGGTCGAGCGGATGCTGGAGGGCGAGCGCGCCAAGCTGATGCGGATGGAGGACGAGCTCCGCCGCCGCGTGATCGGCCAGGAGGATGCGCTGCGCGCGGTCGCGCACGCGGTGCGGCGCGCGCGCGCGGGGCTGCAGGATCCCAACCGTCCGATCGGCTCGTTCCTGTTCCTCGGCCCGACCGGCGTCGGCAAGACCGAGCTGGCCAAGGCGCTGGCCGGGTTCCTGTTCGACGACGAGCGCGCGATGGTGCGCATCGACATGAGCGAGTTCATGGAGAAGCACGCCGTTTCGCGGCTGATCGGCGCGCCTCCCGGCTATGTCGGCTATGACGAAGGTGGCGTGCTGACCGAGGCGGTGCGGCGGCGGCCGTACCAGGTGATCCTGTTCGACGAGGTCGAGAAGGCGCATGAGGACGTGTTCAACATCCTCCTGCAGGTGCTCGATGACGGGCGGCTCACCGACGGCCAGGGGCGCACCGTCGATTTCCGCAACACGATCATCGTGCTCACCAGCAATCTCGGCAGCGACATCCTGGCCGCGCAGCCCGAGGGCGAGGACGCGGCGATGGTACAGGGCGCGGTGATGGCCGTCGTGCGCGCGCATTTCCGCCCCGAGTTCCTGAACCGGCTCGACGAGATCATCCTGTTCCGCCGCCTGCAGCGGGCCGACATGGCGACCATCGTCGACATCCAGCTCGCGCGGCTGCGCGCGCTGCTGGCGGAGCGCAAGATCGGGCTCGGCCTCGACCGGAGCGCGATCGAGTGGCTGGCGCAGGAAGGCTACGACCCGATCTACGGCGCCCGGCCGCTGAAGCGGGTCATCCAGCGCAACCTGCAGAACCCGCTGGCGGGGATGATCCTCGAGGGCGCGGTGCGCGAAGGCGAGACCGTGCACATCTCCGCCGATCACGATGGCCTGGCGATCAACGGGAAGCTCGCCGAAGCCGCCTGACGCCGATCGCGGCGGCGGGAGGCATCCGCCCCCGTCGCCGCTTCCCTGCGGCGCGCATCACCGACGCGCCAGCTGCTCCAGCTCGATCCTGACCGCGGCGATGATCCGACGCGCGAGCTCCGGATTTGCGCCCTCGACGGCGCGCGCGATCGCGACGCTGCCGATCATCGCCGAGATCAGCGCGAGCGCACGCCGGCGCGACGCCTTCGCCGGCATGTCCTCCGGCAGCGCGCGCTGCATCAGCGTGACCATGGTCTCGAACGCCTCGGCGAAGGCGCCGCCGATGGCGGGATCCTGGCGGGGGATTTCGGACACGCACGCCGCCATCGAGCAGACGGCGCCCGGGTCGCGGATCCGCGCATCGCACAGATAGGCATCGAGATAGGCGGCTAGCGCGTCGGGCACCGTGCCGCCGAGCTCCCGCCAGGCGGCGGCGCCATCGGCGAAGGCGCGCCGGGCCGCCTCCACCGCGAGCGCCTCCTTCGATCCGAACTGGCCATAGAGCGCGCCCTGGGTGAGCCCCGCGTTCCGGCTGATCTCGACCACGCCCGCGCCCTCGAACCCGCGCTCCTGCAGCAGCCGCTTCGCCGCGCCGACCAGCGCCTCGCGATTCTCGGCGACCTTTCTTCGCGACACCTTCACCGAACGCTCCCCTCGCTTCTTGATTATTCGTAGAGCGCTCTATCTATACGGCCCATGACGAGCGTGTCATCATCGGCGGGACCGACATGGCGGGCACGAGCCGGATCGCAAGCCCCGGCGCCGGATAACGAATGTGGTGCCGCCCCTGTTCCCCGCCTCCCGCCGGTAGCGCGCCCGCGGCGCCCCACCCGAACTCGCAGGTAATTGTCCGCGGCCCTTGGCTCGCGGCCAATGCCATCCGTCTGAGGTTTTGCAAGCATGACTGACATCGGAGTGGCGGAAGCCGATCTGGCCCGGCGCGAAGGCGCGGGCGACGTGCTGGGCACGGGTGTGCGCGGCGGCCGGGGACGGGCCTCCCCCGTCATCGGCCTCGCGGTCATGGCGCTGCTCACCGGCGCCGCGCTGGTCTGGTGGCATGGCGAGAACCCGCCCGCCGCGTCGCCGCCGCCACCGCCGACCGCAGGTCACGGTCAGCAGGCCGCTGCGCGAGACCGTCGCCGCCACCACCGGCTTCCTCGGCCAGTTCTCCGCCGTGGACAGCGTCGAATTGCGCGCCCAGGTGGGCGGCATCCTGACCGCCATCGCCTTCCGCGACGGCGCGATCGTGCACAAGGGCGATCCGCTGTTCACCATCGACCCGCGCCCGTTCCGCATCCGGCTCGACCAGGCGGTCGCGCAGTTGCAGACCGCCGAGGCCAAGGAGGCGCTGAGCCAGGCGGAACTGTGGCGCGCGCAGCAATTGAAGCGGACCGATTTCGGCACCGCCGAAAGCGTCGACCAGCGCGCCGCCGATGAGCGCAGCGCGCAGGCGGCGATCGAAGCCGCGAAGGCCGCCATCCTGGACGCACAGCTCGATCTCGAATTCTCGCAGGTGGTCGCACCCTTCACCGGCCGCATCGGTGCGCATCTGGTCTCGGTCGGCAGCCTGGTCGCCGGCAGCCGGGGCGGCGCCGCGCCGACGACGCCGCTCGCCACCATCGTCTCGCTCGATCCGATCCATCTCGATTTCGACATGAGCGAGGCGGATTACCTGGCCTGGCGGCGCCTGCATCCCGCCGGTGCCGCGCAGCCGGACGGTGACGTCGCGATCAGCCTCGATGGCGACGGGCAGTACGACCGGCACGGCACGCTCGATTTCGTGGACAACGCGCTCGATCGCAGCAGCGGCACCATCCATGCGCGCGCGACGGTGCCGAACCCCGACCTGTCGCTCACGCCGGGCGAGTTCGCGCGGCTGCGTCTCGTCACCGGCAAGCCGGCGCCGGCGCTGCTGGTGCCCGCCCCCGCCGTCCTGCCGGACCAGTCCGATCAGGTCGTGATGACCGTCGCGCCGGACGGCACCGTGGTGCCGAAGCGCGTCGAGACCGGCGACCTCGATCGCGGCCTGCGGATCATCCGCGGCGGCCTTCAGCCGGACGACCGCGTGATCATCGACGGCCTGATGCGCGCGCGGCCCGGCGCCAAGGTGACGCCGGTGCAAGGCACGATCGCGCCCGATGCCGGCGCCAACAAGTCGTAACCGAGACGCCGCCATGCGCTTCACCCACACCTTCATCGACCATCCGATCCTGGCGACCGTGGTCAGCGTGTTCGTCACGCTGATCGGGCTCGGCGCGCTGGTCGTGCTGCCGGTCGCGCAATATCCCGAGATCGTGCCGCCGACGGTGCAGATCACCACGGACTATCCCGGTGCCTCGGCCGAAGTGGTCGGCAAGACGGTGGCGACGCCGCTCGAGCAGGAGATCAACGGCGTCGAGAACATGCTCTACATGAGCAGCCAGTCCACCGGCGACGGCAAGCTCACCATCACGGTCACCTTCCGCATCGGCACCGACCTCAACGTCGCCCAGATGCTGACGCAGAACCGCGTGCAGGACGCGCTGCCGCGCCTGCCCGAGGACGTGCAGCGCCTCGGCGTGCAGGTGCGCAAGGCGACGCCGAACATCCTGCTGGCGGTGCATCTCTATTCGCCCGATGCCTCGCGCGACATGCTCTACTTGTCGAACTACGCCACGCTGCACGTGAAGGACGCGCTGGCGCGCCTGCCCGGCGTCGGCGACGTGCAGCTCTTCGGGGCCCGCGACTATGCGATGCGCATCTGGCTCGATCCGGACAAGGTGGCGGCCTACCAGCTGAACGCGAGCGAGGTGCTGGCCGCGCTGCAGGGCGCAGAACGTGCAGGTCTCGGCCGGCATCCTCAACCAGCCGCCAAGCCCCGGCGGCGCCGCCTGGCAGCTCAACGTGCAGACGCTCGGCCGGCTTTCCACGCCCGCGCAGTTCGGCGACATCATCGTCAAGACCGATGACCACGGCCGGGTGACGCGCGTCCGCGACATCGGCCGGGTGGAGATCGGCGCTGCCGATTACGGCTCCTCCGCCTACATGGATCGCAGCAACGGCCTGCCGCTGCTGATCTTCGCCCAGCCCGGCGCCAACTCGCTCGCGGTCGAGCATGCCGTGCTCGACGAGATGGCGAGCCTGAAGAAGGATTTTCCGCCAGGGGTCGACGACATCGTCATCTACGACCCGACGATCTTCGTCGGCAAATCGGTGCACGAGGTGGTGACCACGATCTTCGTCGCGATCCTGCTCGTGGTCGGCGTCGTGTTCCTGTTCCTGCAGACGTGGCGCGCCTCGATCGTGCCGGTGATCGCGATCCCGGTCTCGCTGGTCGGCACCTTCACCGTCCTGTTCGCGCTCGGCATATCGCTGAACAATCTCTCGCTGTTCGGCCTGGTGCTGGCGGTCGGCATCGTCGTCGACGACGCGATCGTCGTGGTCGAGAATGTCGAGCGCAATCTCCGCACCGGCATGACCCCTGCCGAGGCCGCGCACCGGACGATGGACGAGGTCGGCGGCGCCTTGGTGTCGATCGCGCTCACCCTCTGCGCGGTGTTCGTGCCCTCGGCCTTCCTCTCCGGCATCTCCGGGCAGTTCTTCCGCCAGTTCGCGGTGACGATCGCGGCCTCGACGGTGATCTCCTGCTTCGTCTCGCTCACCCTCAGCCCGGCGCTCTGCGCCGTGCTGTTCCGGCCGCACGATCCGGCTCGCGACGCGCGCGCCCGCCTGCCGGCGCGCCTGCTTGGCGTCGCCTTCGCCCGCTTCAACCGCGGCTTCGACCGCCTGTCGAACGCCTACGGCCAGCTTACCCGGCGCCTGGCGCGCGGCCTCGCGGTGGTGGTCGTGATCTATCTGGGCCTGGTCGGCCTGTCCGCATTCCAGTTCTCCCGCGCGCCGACCGGCTTCATTCCGGAGCAGGACCAGGGCTACCTGATCACCGTCCTGCAACTGCCGCCGGGCGCGAGCCTCGCGCGCACCGAGCGGGTGGTGAAGCAGGCGACGGACATCATCCTGAAGACGCGCGGGATCGAGCATGTCGCGCCGTTCGCGGGCCTCGACGCCACGACCTTCACCGTCTCCTCCAACTCCGGCACGATCTTCTCCGGCCTGCCCTCGCTCTACAATCACGAGCTGCCCGGCGTGACCGCGAACTCGGTGCTCGCCGACCTGCGCCGGCGGCTGTCGGTGATCGAGGACGCCTATGTGCTGACCATCCCGCCGCCGCCGGTGCAGGGACTCGGCAGTTCCGGCGGCTTCAAGATGATGCTGGAGGATCGGACGGGGCTGGGGCCCAAGGCGCTCGAGGCCGCCGCCCAGTCGCTCGTGGGGGCCGCCAACCGCGACCCCGACTTCGCCGGCGTGTTCACGCTGTTCAACACCGGTTCGCCCTCCGTCTTCGCCGACATCGACCGGCTGAAGGCGGAGAAGGTCGGGCTCGCCCCGGCCGACGTGTTCTCGACCCTGCAGGTCTATCTCGGCTCGCAATACGTGAACGACTTCAACTATCTCGGCCGGACCTACGAGGTTATCGCGCAGGCGGACGGCCGGTTCCGCCGCAGCCCGCAGGACATTGCCGGCCTCAAGGCGCGCAATTCGGGCGGCGAGATGGTGCCGATCGGCACGGTGGCGGCAATGCGGCGCGAAACCAGCGCCTACCGCGTGCCGCGCTACAACCTCTACCCCGCCGCCGAGGTGCAGGGCGTCGCCGCCCCCGGCGTCGCCACCGGCACGGCGCTCGCCCGCATGGAGGCGCTGGCGCAGCAGGTGCTGCCCGCCGGCATCGGCACCGAATGGACCGAGATCGCCTACCAGCAGGAGCAGAAGGGCACGCCGACGCTGCTCGTGTTCGGCGCCGCCGCCCTGTTCGTGTTCCTGGTGCTGGCGGCCAAATACGAGAGCTGGAAGCTGCCGCTCGCGGTGGTGCTGATCGTGCCGATGTGCCTGCTCGCCTCGGTCACCGGCCTCCTGTTCCGCGGCCTCTCGATCGACATCCTGGCGCAGATCGGCTTCGTGGTGCTGGTCGGCCTGGCGGCGAAGAACGCGATCCTGATCGTCGAGTTCGCCCGCCAGGCGCAGGATGCCGGCAGCAGCGCGGTCGAGGCGGCGGTGCATGCGGCGCGGACCCGCCTGCGGCCGATCCTGATGACCTCCTTCGCCTTCATCCTCGGCGTCGCGCCGCTGGTGGTCGCGACCGGCGCCGGCGCCGAGATGCGGCAGTCGCTCGGCACCGCGGTGTTCGGCGGTATGCTCGGCGTGACCGCGTTCGGCCTGCTGTTCACGCCGGCGTTCTACATTCTCGTGCAGCGTCTGGGGTCCGCACGCCGCCGGTCGCGGGACGCCCGGGCGCCGGGCCCGGCGGTTCCGGCATCACGCGGGATGGCGGCGCCGCGCTAGCGCGTGATCGTTTCAGGCCGAGTTCGGCCTGAAACGTGAATCACTCGCTCGAACAATTCGCTAAAGCAGGCCGGTGACCGGAAGGGAACCGGTCATGCTTTAGAGCCGCTTCCGATCGAAGTGGATCGGAAACGGCTCCAGCCTTGCTTGCTGGCGAGCAACTTCATCCGATCAGGTGACTCCACCTGATCGGATGTTGCTCTCTCGGATCAGGTCGCCACGCCGCTGTGCGGTCGCCGAGTTCCGTGCAGTATGCAGGACCGCGGCGGCGCCGACGCCCGAAACCCGCGGTCCCATCGAGGGTCGATGAGCGACTTGCCCCAGCACAGCCGGGCCGTCCAGGAGAGCTCCGGCATCCTGAGCGCGGACTACCGGGAGATGCCGTACTGGTGGATGCAAGCGGCACCCGAGGAGGCGCTGCGGGAAGCGCATGAGGTCGGGGGTGCCGTCGACGTTGCGATCGTCGGCGCCGGCGTGACCGGGTCGGTGGCCGCGCTCAAGCTTGCCCGCGGCGGCGCCTCGGTCATGGTCTTCGACAAGCAGGATGTCGGGGCGGGCGCCGCACGGCGCAATGCCGGCTTCCTCGGGCGGACGCTCAAGCGCTCCATCGCCTGGCTCGAGGCGCATCACGGGGCGGCGCAGGCGGCCGCCATCTATCGGGAGCTGGACGAGGCGCTCCGCGGATTGGCGCTGCTGGTCGAGGCGGAGCGGATCGACTGTCACCGACGCACCTGCGGACGGCTGATCGCGGCCAATTCCTTTCCGCATCTGCGGGTGCTCCTCGACGATCTCCAGGGGCTGAAGGACCGCCTCGGCTTCGATTACGACGTGCTCGACCGCAACGACATGCGGCGGGAAATCGCCTCCGATGCCTATGTGGGCGGCGCCATCGTGCCCGATCTCGGGTCGATCCATCCGGGCCTCTACCACCAGGGCCTGGTGCGGGCCGCGCGCTCCGCCGGCGTCCGCTACGTGCCACGCACGGAAGTGCATCGGATCGACGGAACCGGGCCGCAGCAACTCGTCCGCACCAGCGCGGGCGCGGTCACGGCGCGGCATGTCATCGTGGCGACCAACGGCTACACCTCGCCGGGTTCGGCTTCGTCCGGCCTGCCCATGCACGCCCTCGCGGGTTCCAGCTCGGACGATCGGAGGCTGAGCTGGTTCGCGCGGCGGGTGATCCCGTTCCGCGGCTTCGCGATGGTGACGGAGCAGCTTCCGCGCGACCTGGTCAGCCGCGTCTTCCCGCATCGACGGACCTATCTCGACACCAGGATGAACATCGACTTCATGCGTCCCGTTCCGGGCTCGGATCGCATCCTGTTCGGCGGCATGACCGGGTCCTCCGTCGAATCGACGAGAGAACTGTCGGCCCGGCTGCATGCCAGGATGGTTCGGGCGCTCCCCGATCTGGCGGGCGTGAAGATCGGTTTCGGCTGGACCGGACACTGTGCCGGCACCTTCGATTTCATGCCGCATATCGGCGAGCGGGACGGCATCCATTTCGCGCTCGGCTACAATTTCGCCGGATTGCCGATCGGCACCCATTTCGGGACCAAGCTCGCGCGCCGGATTCTCGGGCAGGAAGGTGCGGACTCGGTGTTCGAGCGTGCTTCCTTCCCCGGGCACAGGCTGTATCGTGGCAGCGCCAGCGGCAATGCCTGGTTCGTGCCGCTCGCCATGCGGGTCTTCGATTGGAAGGATGCACGGCTTGCGGCACGACCACGGTGACGGCCCGATGCGATGGTGATTGATCCCGTTACCGTCGCGGTGCTGCAGAACCGGCTCGATGCGATCGCCGAGGAAATGGGCGAGGCGATGCTGCGGACGTCCTATTCGCAGATCCTGAACTCCTCGCGCGATTTCTCGATCGGGCTGATCGACGCCGCCTCGCGCCTGGTGGCGCAGGCGGATCACATCCCGGTGCATGTCGGCGCGCTGCCCTGGGCCGCGCGTGCCGTCGCGGAGGCGTTTCCCACCCATCGGCCCGGCGACGTGTTCCTGCTGAACGACCCCTATCACGGCGGCAGCCATCTGCCCGATCTCACCATCCTGGTGCCGGTGTTCGCGGAAGCTGCGCTGGTCTTCTGGTCGGTGGTGCGCGCGCATCAGAGCGACATCGGCGGGGCGACGCATGGCGGCTACAATCCCGGCGCGACCGAAATCTGGCAGGAAGGGCTGCGCGTGCCGCCGATCCGGCTGACCGAAGCGGGCGCGATCCGCGACGACCTCATTGCCATGCTGGCGTGCAACGTGCGCCACCCTCGCGATTTCCGCGGCGACCTGGCCGCCATGATCGGCAGCGCGCGGCTCGGCGAACGCCGGCTCTCCCGCGTGATCGCGGAATACGGCGCGCCGACGCTCGGCGCTGCCGTCGCGGCCATGCTGGATGGCGCCGAGCGACACGCCAGGTCGATCGTCGCCACCTGGCGGGACGGATGCTACGAGGGCGTGGCGCTGCTGGACGATGACGGGCACGGCAGCGAGGACATCCGCATCCATGCGCGCGTCACCGTGTCGGGGAGCGACGTCACCGTCGATCTCTCCGGCTCCGACAAGCAGGTGCGCGGCTTCGTCAATTCCTCGCACGCCAACATGCAGAGCGCGGTGGCGATGGCGTTCGCCTTCCTGCTCGATGCTGATTGCCCGCGCAATGCCGGCGCGTTCCGCCCGCTGGACGTGCGGGCGAAGCCCGGCACGGTGGTGTGGGCGGAAGACGGCGCGCCGGTGACGCTCTGCACCAGCCACTGCTCGAACGAGATCGTGGAGGCGATCATCACCGCCCTCGCGCCCGCCTGCCCGGACCGCGCCATGGGTGGCTGGGGGCGGCGCTTCCGGGTGGCGCTGGAAGGACGCGATCCGCGCAACGGCCGGCGCTTCATCTGGCACCTGTTCCACGCCCGCCCCGGCGGCGGCGCGTCCTCCGCCGGCGATGGCTGGAACGGCGCCGGCGAATGGCATTCGGTGGGTGGGATCAAGTTCGGCAGCGTCGAGGTGGCGGAGACGCGGTTTCCGCTGTTCTTCGAGCACCACGAATTCCGTGCGGGATCGGGGGGCGACGGCGGGCATCGGGGGGGCGATGGCGGTGAGCTCGTCCTCCGGATCGAGGCGGCCGGCACCGCCCGTGCCAACACCGCGGGCGATGGCGTGCGCCACGGGGCGCGCGGCATGCTAGGCGGCGATGACGGTGCGCCGCATCGCTACACGCTGCATGCGCCGGAGCAGGCGCCGCGCGAGCTGCGCACCAAGGAAGCCGGGGTCGCGGTGCCGTCCGGCAGCCGCCTGCATGTGCTCTCGGGCGGCGGCGGCGGTTGGGGCCCGCGCAAGCAAGCGCCGTGAGCTGGGCGATCGGGATCGATGTCGGCGGCACGTTCACCGATGTCGTGGGGTGCGACAGCGCCGGCAGGATGGTGCTCGCCAAGGCGGCCTCGACGCCGGCCGATCAGTCGGCCGGCGTGCTGGACGGGCTTCGCCTGCTGGCGGCGGCGCTCGAGCTGGATCTGCCGGGCCTGCTGGCCGCGACCACGCGCATCGTGCACGGCACCACGGTCGCGACCAATGCATTGCTCGAGCGCAAGGGCGCCCGCGTCGGCCTGCTGACCACCGCCGGGCACCGCGACGTGATCGAAATGCGCGAGGGGCTGAAGCCCGAGCGCTACAATCTGCGCATGCCGCCGCCGGTGCCGCTGGTGCCGCGCGCGCGGCGTCAGGGCGTGCGCGAGCGGATGCGCGCCGACGGGACGGTCGAGGTGCCGCTCGACGATGCCTCGCTCCGGCGGGCGCTGGATGCGCTGGCGACGGCACGGGTGGATGCGGTGGCGGTCTGCTTCCTGCACGCCTGGCGCAACCCCGCGCACGAGCGCGCGGCGGCCGAGGCCGCGCGGGCGCGGCTGCCTGACGCCTTCGTCACCGCCTCCCATGCGGTGCTGCCGCAGATCAAGGAGTTCGAGCGGTTCTCGACGACGGTCGCGAACGCCGCGGTCGGTCCGGTGGTGGGCGCCTATCTGCAGCGTCTCGCGGACCTTCTGCGGTGACGCGGGCTATGCCGGGCCGCTCTTCGTCATCCTCTCGCATGGCGGCGTCGCCGGCGTGGCGGAGGCGGGACGGATTCCGGCCGGCACCGCCCTGTCCGGCCCGGCGGGCGGCGTTGCCGCCGCGGTGGCGCTCGGCCGGATCGGCGCGGGCAGCGACCTCATCACCTTCGACATGGGCGGCACCAGCACGGACATCGCGCTGGTCCAGGACGGCCGACCCTCGCTTTCGGCCGGACGCGATGTGGGCGGGGCGCGCATCGCCCTGCCCAGCCTCGACATCGTCACCCTCGGTGCCGGCGGCGGTTCGATCGCGCGGATCGGCAAGTCCGGACTGCTGCAGGTCGGGCCGGAGAGCGCCGGCGCCGATCCCGGCCCGGCCTGCTACGGCGCGGGCGGAATTGCGGCGACCGTCACCGACGCCAACCTGGTGCTCGGCTATCTCGATCCCGCCTCGTTCCTGGGCGGAAGGCGACGGCTGGACGGCGCCGCCTCCCATGCCGCCCTGGGGCGGCTGGGAGCGGCGCTGGACCTGGACGCGGTTGCCGCGGCTGCCGGCGTGCATCGGCTGGTGAATGCCCGCATGGGCGATGCGGTACGGGTGGCCACGGTCCGCCGCGGCGTGGACCCGCGCCGCTTCGCGCTGCTGGCCTTCGGCGGCGCCGCCGGGCTGCACGTCTCGGCGGTTGCGGCCGAGCTCGGCATCGCGCGCGTGGTGGTGCCGCTGCAGGCGTCGGTGCTCTCCGCCTGGGGAATGCTGAACACCGATCTGCGCGTCGAGCTGACGCGCAGCCTCGACGGCCGCGGCGGCGTCGATCTGCCTGCGTTGCGCGCCGCGTTCGATGCGATGGAAAGCGAAGGCCGGGCACGGCTGCGCGGGTTCGCGGGGCCGGTCGCGATCCGGCTCGCGGCCGACATGCGGTACGGCGAGCAGGTGTTCGAGGTGACGGTGCCGCTCGATGGTGTGGCATGGACGGAGGAAGCGATCGCCGACGCCTTCCACCGGCAGCACGAGGCGCTGTTCACCTACGCGCTGCGCGACCAGGAGGTGGTCGTGGTCAACGCGCGCGTGGCGGTGATCGGCGAGCTTCCGCCGCTCTCGGCCCGGCTGCCGGAGCAAGCGCGCGGTCCCGCGGCACCGCGGACGCGCCGCGTGCATCTCGATGCCTGGACCGAGGTGCCGGTCCGCGGCTTCGGAGAACTGGCCGCCGATCAGGTCGTGGCGGGGCCGGCCGTCATCGAATCCGAAACCAC
Source organism: uncultured Alphaproteobacteria bacterium (assembly GCA_963822815.1). Taxonomy (GTDB): domain Bacteria; phylum Pseudomonadota; class Alphaproteobacteria; order Acetobacterales; family Acetobacteraceae; genus CAWGJC01. The sequence continues at coordinate 354,080 of CAWGJC010000002.1, read as the reverse complement.
CACGATCCTGCTGCGGCCGGGTGACCGCGGACGGTTCGACGCGAGCGGCTGGCTGGAGATCGCGGTCCGACCACCGCGGTGAATTTGAAAGGCACTCTAAAGCATGACCGGTTCCCTTCCGGTCACCGGCCTGCTCTAGCGAATTGTTCGAGCGAGTGATTCAAGTTTCAGGCCGACTCGGCCTGAAACGATCACGCGCTAGCCCGGCAGCACCATCGCATAGCCGGCCAGCAGCACGCCCGCGATCCCCAAGGCATAGCTGAGCCAGAGCACGATCCGCCTGCCGAGCACCGCGAACACGGAGGCGAGGACGATCGCCACCTGCAGCAGGCCCTCGGCGCGGTCGAACCAGGGGTCGCGGGAAGCCGCCTCGTCGCGGCGGCGCTCGTGGTCCCGGGCGACCGCGAGCAGGTCCTGCAGCCCGTGGCCGTGCTCCGACGCGCTGACCGCCGCCGCCTGCTTGCGCAGATCGGCGACGGCCGCGCGGATGGTGGGCTGCGCAGCTTCGGGCACGCCCGGCAGGGTGACCTCGAGCTGCGTGGCGGCCAGGCCGAGCTGCTGCTGACGGAGCAGCTTCGACTGGTAGTAGTTGAAGCTGTCGCTCGCCTGGATGCTGCTCACCAGCATCTCCTTCGTCGCGTCGGAGCCGCCGACATGCGCGAGCGCCAGCAGCACCGCGAGGACGGCGATGTAGATCGCGATCGGGATGCGGTGCCGTTCATGCGCGTCCTCGATCGTCTCGGCAGCCTCGTGCGCCTCCATGGGGCGACCTTTCCCAATTGAGCGGCCAGCTTACCCGGTTCGCGCGCGACGCACCGCCCGCAGAGCCCCGCCGACGGGACCGGGCGCCGCATGGTCTTGGCGCCGCACTCGGTCTGCCTGTAAGCAGGCCTCCGCGGGCCGGCAGACCGGCAGGGAGGAAGCGATGCGGATCATGATGCTGGGGGCGGCGCTCGCCGCCCTGCTGGCGTCCGCGGGGGCGCGGGCGGACACCACCGTGAAGGTCGTGGAGGTGATCACCAGCCCGCCGCGCACGGAGTTCCTGAAGAAGGAGTTCGCCGCCTTCGAGAAGGCCAATCCGGGCCTGCATGTCGATCTCGTGTCGCTGCCCTGGGGCCAGGCCTTCGAGAAGTTCCTCAACATGGTGCAGGCCGGCGACACGCCGGACGTCGTCGAGATGCCGGAGCGCTGGCTCGGCCTCTACGGCACCAACGACCAGCTCGAGGATCTCGGCCCCTACATGACGAAATGGCCGGATGCCAAGGATCTCGGCGACCGCGCGCGCCAGCTCGGCTCGGCGGTCGGCGGCAGGATGTACAAGATCCCGTACGGCTACTACGTGCGCGGCCTCTTCTGGAACACCAAGCTGTTCCAGCAGGCGGGACTCTCCGGTCCGCCGGCGACGCTCGACGAGTTCGTCGCCGATGCGAAGAAGATCTCCGCCATTCCCGGCAAGTACGGCTACTGCCTGCGCGGCGGCGCCGGCGCCTTCACCAGCATCCAGATGTTCATGAACACGATGGACGGGAAGGGCTACTTCAACCCCGACGGCAGCTCGACCTTCGCCGACCCGGGATCGGTCGCCGGGCTGCAGCTGATGGTCGACCTCTACCAGCACGGAGAGGCGCCGAAGGACAGCGTCAACTGGGCGTTCAACGAGGTGGTCGCCGGCTTCTACTCCGGCACCTGCGCGATGGTGGACCAGGACCCGGACGCGCTGATCGGCATCCGCGACAAGATGGCGGAGGGCGATTTCGCCGTCGCGCCGATGCCGGCCGGCCCGTCCGGCAAGGCGTTCCCGGCGCTCGGCTATGGCGGCTGGTCGATGTTCGCCAACTCCAAGGTGAAGGACGCGGCGTGGAAGCTGATCGCCTTCATCTCCTCGCCGGACAACAACCTCGCCTGGGCGAAGTTCGTCGGCACCCTGCCGATCTACAGGACCGCCGCGAATGACCCGTATTTCGCGACCAACAAGTACAAGGGCTGGTTCGAGGAGCTGAACACGCCGTCGCGCTACCAGTTCGTCGTCGTGCCCTCCTATCTCGAGGGGTTCGGCAATTTCTTCGACAATGTCGCGCCGCGCAGCTTCGAGGCGGCGCTGCTCGGCCAGCGCACCGCGCAGGCTGTCGCGAGCGCGTGGGCGACGGAACTGACGGAGCAGAACAAGGATTACATGGCCAAGCACGGCAAGCCCTAGAGCGCATTTGAAAACCCTGACCATGCCGGCCGCGTGGCGCGGGTTTTGAAATGCACTCCAGGCCGATGGCGGAGAGCATCGCGCTTCGCGGGCCGAGGCGGGTCGGGGCGCGGAGGCGGGCGCGGCTGGCGTGGATCGAGCCCTGGCTTTATCTGGCGCCGGCGCTGCTCGTGCTCTTTGCGGTGCTGCTCGTGCCGCTGCTGTTCGGGATCGCCTACTCGTTCCGCAGGTTCACCGCCTTCCGCTCGCAATTCGTCGGGATTCGGCCAGTACCGGCGGATGCTGTCCGATCCGCTGCTCGGCCAGGCGCTGCTCAACACGCTGTGGTGGACGGCCGGGAGTCTCGTGTTCCAGTTCCTGCTCGGGCTCGGGCTTGCGCTGCTGCTGAACCGCGATTTCCGGGGACGGCGCTTCGTGCAGGCGCTCGTGTTCCTGCCCTGGGCGGTGCCGGCGTTCCTCTCCGGCCTCACCTGGGCCTGGCTGTTCAACCCGGTGATCGGCCCGATCCCGCACTGGCTGTTTGCCCTTGGGCTGCAATCCAAGCCGACCGACATCCTGGCCGATCCGGCGACGGCGATGTGGGGGCCGATCATCGCCAATGTCTGGTTCGGCATCCCGTTCTTCGCGATCACGCTGCTGGCCGCGCTGAAATCGATCCCGCAGGAGCTCTACGAGGCCGCCGCGGTGGATGGCGCCTCGGTGCTGCAGCGCTTCACCCGGCTCACGCTCCCCTTCCTCGCGCCCACCATCGCGATCACGGTCATGCTGCGCACGATCTGGATCGCGACCTTCGCCGACCTGATCTTCGTGATGACCGCCGGCGGGCCGGCCGGCGCGACCGACACCATCGCGACCTATGTGTACGTCACCGCCTTCCGCTCGCTCGACAAGGGCTACGCCTCGGCGGTCGCGGTGCTGCTGCTCGCCCTGCTGCTGCTCTACGCCCTCGGGCTGCTCCGCATGCGGCGGAGCTTTGCCGAGGCGCGGGCATGATCGCCGGCCGCGCCCCCGGGCTGCGCCTCGCCGGTGGCATCGGCCGCACCGCGGCGGTCGCCGCCTATCTCGGCTTCGCGCTGTTCCCGCTGTTCTGGACGCTGAAGATTTCGCTCACACCGGACCGGCTGCTCTACTCCGAGGGGATCACGCTCTGGCCCGGCGCGGTGACCATCGCGAACTACACCAAGGTCCTGCGGCAGAGCGACTTCCCGCGCTACTTCCTGAACAGCGTCATCGTCTCCGCGGCGACGGGACTGGCCGTGACCGCGATCGCTGCGTCGGCCGGATACGCCTTCTCGCGCTTCCGCTTTCGCGGCAAGGCGGCGGTCGGCTTCATGCTGCTGCTGAGCCAGACCTTTCCCCTGGTGATGGTGATCCCGCCGATCTACCGCATCTTCGGCGCGCTTGGCCTCACCGACAGCCTGCGCGGGCTCGTCATCATCTACACGGCATTCAACATCCCGTTCGCGACCTTCCTGATGCAATCCTTCTTCGACGGCGTGCCGCGCGACCTCGAGGAGGCGGCGATGGTGGATGGCTGCACCCGGCCGCAGGCGTTGCGCCGCGTCGTGCTGCCGCTGACCCTGCCGGGAATGGGGGCGACGCTCGGCTTCGTCTTCACCGCCGCCTGGAGCGAGCTCCTGTTCGCGCTGATGCTGATCAATGACGAGAGCAGCAAGACCTTCGCGGTCGGGCTGCTCGACTATATCGGCAAGTTCGCGGTGGATTGGGGACAGATGATGGCGGCCTCGGTGCTCGGCCTGGTGCCGGCCTGCCTGTTCTTCGCCCTGCTGCAACGCTACCTGGTCGCCGGGCTGACCGCCGGCGCGGTGAAGGGCTAGTGGCGCGATCCTGCCGCTCGCTACCCGAGCGCCAGGTGGCCGCCGCACCCGTTGCCGCCCCCGACCCGATGCGCCAAACTGCCGATCGCAGCGCGGCGGGCCGCCGCGCCGAAGGACGAAACCACGCACCCCTGCCGGGCCGGAAAGGGGGCGCGAACGCACGGGGAGCGACGACCATGGCTGATCTCAGGCGGCGTGCATTGCTGGGCGGAACCGCCGGGCTCGCGGCCGCGGCGCTGGCGCGGCCGAACATCGCGCGCGCGGCGGACGACAAGACCCTGGTGGTGTGGTGGAACCAGGGATTCTACGCCGCCGAGGACCAGGCCTTCCACAACCTGGTGGCGGAGTGGGAGAAGCAGAGCGGCATCACGATGAGCCTCTCCATGGTGACGGGAGACGCGCTCGACCAGAAGGTGATCTCGGCGCTGGCGACCGGAGAGGTGCCGGACCTGGTCTATTCCGACCACGGCGCGGCGCAGACCATGCCGCAGGCGGTGTGGAATGGCCAGCTGGCGGATGTCTCCGACGTGGTGGAAACGCAGAAGAACGAGTACAGCGAGACCGCGCTCAAATCGGCGCAGTATTACGACAATACCGCGAAGCGGCGGTCCTATTTCGGAGTGCCGATCAAGGCGCAGGCACTGAACATCCCGGTGTGGCGCACGCTGGTGGAGAAGGCCGGCTACCAGCTCTCGGACATTCCGAAGACCTGGGACAAGTTCTTCGCGTTCTTCGAGCCGGTGCAGAAGAAGCTGCGCGGCATGGGGATGCGCCATGTCTATGGTCTCGGCTTGACGCTCTCCACCACCGGTGCCGATCCCTACAACCTGTTCAATCAGGTGATGATCGCCTATGGCGGCGGCGGCATCGTCACCCCGGACGGCAAGCTGCACGCGGACGACGCCACGGTGCAGAAGGCGCTGGCGGATTCCCTCCAGATGCTCACCAGGCCGTACAAGGAGGGCTACGTGCCGCCCAGCGCGATCAACTGGGGCGATCCCGACAACAACAACGCCTTCCACGCGCAGGAAGTGGTGATGACGCCGAACGACACCATATCCATCTCGTCGGCGGTGATGGACAACAAGCAGTGGTACTACCACGACATCGTCACCGAGACGATGCCGCTCGACAACGCGGGCAAGAAGGTGGCGGTGCTGCTGAGCGTGCCGCAATGCTTCATCCCGAAGGGCGCCAAGAACGTCGACGGGGCCAAGAGCTTCCTGCGCCACCTGATCCAGCCGGACAATCTGAACGGCTATCTGAAGGAGGCGCGCGCGCGCTGGCTGCCGGTGATGCCGAGCGTCGTCAAGAAGGACTCCTACTGGCTCGATCCCTGCGGATCAGCACCGCGTCGCGGCGATCACGCAGGGCGTGCTCGGCCCGACCACGGTGTGGCCCTCGGTCTACAATCCCGGGTTCGCGGAAGTGGACAACGAGCATCTGTGGGGTGTCGCCGAGTCCGACGTGATCAACGGCATGAAGCCGGAGGACGCGGTGGCGAAGGGACTGAAGCGCATGCAGCAGATCTTCGCGAAATATCCGATCGCCTGATCCCGGGCCCGCCCGGTGGCCACCTCCGTGCCGGCCGACCGGCAAGCCGCCCTGCGGCCCGTCCGCATCCGCCTCCGGCGGGGCGGGTTGCAGGGGTCGGACACCACCTGGGCGCTCGCCTTTCTCGTGCCGTATGCCGCGGTGTTCCTGCTGTTCGTGCTGTATCCGGTCGGCTACGGGCTGTGGCTCGGGCATCGCCCGGCGCTCTATGCCGAGCTGTTCTCCGACCCGATCTATCTGCGCACACTCGTCAACACGGTGCTGTATCTCGCCATCGGCGTGAACCTGCATCTGTTCCTGGCGCTGCTGCTGTCCGGCTACTTCCTGCAGAAGAGCCGCTGGATCAAGGCGCTGCTGCTGCTGTTCATCCTGCCCTGGGCGGCGCCGGCCATTCCCACCTTCATCTCCATCCACTGGATGCTGAACGGCCAGTACGGACTGCTGAACAATCTGCTCTATCATGTGTTCGGCGTCGATGAGGGGCCGTCCTGGCTGACCCAGCGCTGGCTCACCTTCGCCACCGTCATCGTCGCCTATATCTGGAAATGGACGCCGTTCTGGACCGTTGTCCTGATGGCCGGGCGCACCGCGATCCCGCAGGACGTGGTCGAGGCGGCGGCGGTGGACGGTGCGACCGGCGTGCGCCGCTTCATCCACGTGACGTTTCCGCTGCTCGCCAATCTCTACCTGGTCTGCACGCTGCTCTCCACGATCTGGACGCTCGGCGACTTCAACACGGTCTACTTCGTGAGCGGCGGCGGCCCGGCGCTGTCCACCCACGTGCTCGCCACGCTCGGCATCCGCAACGCGTTCCAGATCGCCAACCCGCAGCTCGGCATGGCGACGGTGATCTCGGCGCTGCCGCTGCTGATTCCGCTGGTGATCGTGCTCATGCGCAAGCTCTCGCGTTCGCAGGTGCAGCTGTGAGCGGGGTCGTCGGAAGGCGGCGCGGCCTGGCGCGGCAGCGTCTGCATGTCGCGGGACAGGTGCTGATCGGCATCCTGGTGCTGATCTGGACGCTGCTGCCGCTCTACAACATGGTGGAAGTGGCGCTGCGCCCGAAGGACGCGGTGTTCAGCGACGACCTGTTCCCGGCGCATCCCACGCTCGCCGGGTTCTGGACCGTATTCACCGAGAACTACTGGTATCTCGAGCATTTCTGGCACGAGATGGGCAACAGCGTCACCATCGGCGTCGCCACCGCCGTGCTCACTTTGCTGATCGGAACGCTGACCAGCTTCGTGATCGGCCGCATGCGCATCCGCGGCGCCTGGCTGGTCAGCCACGCGGCGCTGCTCACCTACGTGATCCCGATGTCGTTCCTGGCGATCCCGTTCTACCGGGTGATGCAGAATTACGGCCTGGGCGACAATCTGTGGGCCGTGATCCTGGTGGAAGTGACCTTCGCCACGCCGTATGCGATCTTCATCTTCACCGAATACGGCGCCAGCATTCCGATCACGCTCGACGAGGCGGCACGCATCGACGGCGCCGGGCCGTTCGGCACCTATTGGCGCGTCTACCTGCCGCTGATGGCGCCGGCGATGGTGGCGGTCGGCACCTACGCGCTGCTGCTGGCGTGGAACGAGTATCTCTACCTCTATCTGCTGCTGTCCAGCCCAGGCAACATGACGGTGCCGGTGGCGCTCGGGCAGTTCATGAACAGCGACGAGGCGCCCTGGAACCTGATGATGGCCACCGCCGTCGTGTACGCGCTGCCGCCGATCGTGATCTATTACGCGTTCCGGCGCTACATGGTGGCGGGGCTGACGATGGGCGGGGTGAAGGGATAGCCGTCCGCCGCCCGGTCCAGGCGGCGGACGGCGATCGGCACCGCGGTCGTCAGAATTTCTCGGTCGCGTTGAGCTGCGCCGCGTTGTCCTTGGTGATCGCCTGCGTCGGCACGGTGACCTTCGCCGGCACCGAGCTCGCACAGTCGAGCAGGATCTTCTTCGCGACGTCGAGCGCCTGTTCGGCGCCGGTCGGATAGGTGAAGGTCGCCGCCCACTCGCCCTTCGCCACCGAGGCGATGCCGCCCGCGGGTCCGGGCAGCCCGTCGGTGCCGATGATCGCGACCTGCTTCTCCTTCCCCGCGCCCTTGGCCGCGACATAGGCGCCCGCCGCCTGCAGATCGTTGCTCGCGTAGAGCAGCTTGATGTCCGGATGCGCCTGCAGCATGGCGGCGAACATCGTGGTCGCCTTCTCCGGCAGCCAGTCGCCCGCCTGCTCGGCGACCAGCTTGATCTTCGGGAACTGCTTGAGCGCATCCTTGAAGCCGTTCAGCCGCTCCACCGCGGGGGTCGAGCTCGGCAGGCCCTCGATCACCGCCGCCTCGCCGCCATCCGGCAGCAGGGTCTTGCCCGCATAGGTGCCGGCCTCGTAGGCGATCTTGTAGTTGTCGCCGCCGACGAACGAAGTGTAGTCCTTGCCCGCCGTGCCGACCGTCGCGCGGTCGAGCTCGATCACCGGAATGCCGGCTTTCATCGCGCGCGCGACCGCCGGGGTGAGCGGCGCCGCCTCGAACGGCGAGATCATCAGCAGATCCACCTGCTGGGTGATGAAATTGTCCACCTGCGAGGTCTGCGTGTTGTCGTTCCCGGCGCCGTCGGAGATCAGCAGCTTGAACTGCGGCACGTCCTTCACCCGCGCGGTCAGGTCGTTGTTGACGTGCTGGCGATAGGGCTCGGCATAGTTCGCCTGGGAGAACCCGATGACGTAATGCCCTTTCGGCCCGCAATCCTTGCTGATCGGGTTCTCCGCCCGCGCGGCAAGCGCCGCGAGCGGCAGCGCGGCCGCGCCCAGCAACAGCGCCTTCAGTGTCGTCCGCATCCTTCTTCCTCCCGTTTCAGCCTCGGTCAACGCCCGGCCGCGTCGCGGCGGCCGACGAGCGATTGCAGCACCGCCGCGAGCACGATGATGGCGCCCGTCGCGAGCAATTGCAGTGCCGCGTTCACGTCGTTCAGTTGCAGGATGTTGGCGAGCGCGCCGAGCATGATGCTGCCGGCGATGGTGCCGATCATGCTGCCGGACCCGCCGAACAGGCTGGTGCCGCCGATCACCACCGCGGCGATGGCGGTGAGCTCGTAGCCGCCGCCGTCATTGGGGCTGCCGAAGCTGAACTGCCCGGCATGCACGATGCCGGCGGCCGCCGAGGCAAAGCCGGTGATCGCGTACACCGCGACCTTGATCCGCGCGACCGGCACGCCCGAGAGCCGCGCCGCGCGCTCGTTGCCGCCCACCGCGTACACGTAACGGCCGAAGCGCGTGAGGTTGAGCACGAGCGTCGCGATCACCGCCAGCGCGAGGAAGACGAGCGTCGCCACCGGGATGGTGTTGCCGAACAGCCGGTCGCCGAGCACGGAAAACGCGGGCGGCGCGAGCCCGGCACCCTCGCCGTAGCTGATGTTGATGTATTTGTTCTCCGACACCACGAGCGCGAGCCCGCGCGCGACCTGCAGCCCGGCGAGCGTCACGATGAAGGGCTCGAGCCGGAACCGCACGCTGATCGCGCCCTGCACGATGCCGAACGCGGCGCCTGCCGCGAGCACGGCCACGAGCGTCGCCGCGATGCCCCAGCCGCTGGTGAGCAGCGTCGCGGTCAGCACGCTCGAAAGGCCGAGCAGCGCGCCGACCGAGAGGTCGATGCCGGCGGTGATGATGACGAACGTCATGCCGAGCGCGATGATCCCGGTCTCCGAGATCGCGCGCACGATGTTGGCGACGTTGTCGGGTGCCAGGAACAGCAGGTGGCCGTGCCGCACCGGCGAGAAGGCGATGCCGCCGGCGACGACGAGCACGAGACCGATCAGGCTCTGGAAGCGGACGACGACCGCCAGCAGGTCGCGCCGCTTGCGCTCCGGCATCGGGCTCATGATGCGTCCGTCATGCCGCCGCCGCCTCGCTCGCCGTCGCGGCGGCGAGGATCGCGCCCTCCTCGGCGCCGGCGCCGAAGGTGACGACGCTCCGGCCGTGCCGCAGCACGACGATGCGATCGCACAGCCCGACCAGTTCGGGCAGCTCGCTCGAGGCGACCAGCACGCCGAGGCCGGAGGCGGCGAGCGCGCGCAGCCTTGCATAGATCTCGCCCTTGGCTCCGACATCGACGCCGCGCGTCGGCTCGTCGAGCAGCAGGATGCGCGGGCCGCGCAGCACCTCCTTGGCGAACACGATCTTCTGCTGGTTGCCGCCGGAGAGATTGCCCGCCGTGAGCTCCGGGCGCGGCGGGCGGATGTCGAACAGGCGGATCGAGCCGGCAACCGCGGCCGCCTCGCGCGCCGGCGAGACGAGGCCCATCGGCGTCACCCGCGCGAGCACCGACAGCACGAGGTTGCGCCCGACGCTCTGCCGCAGCATGAGGCCGGCGCCGCGCCGGTCGTCCGTCACCATCGCGAGACCCGCACGCCGCGCCGCCGCGATCGAGCCGAGCCGCGCCGGCGCGCCCGCCACCTCCACCGTGCCGCGCCAGCGGCCGGGCGGCGCCGCGCCGTAGAGCGCAGTGAGCAGCTCGGTGCGCCCCGCCCCCATGATGCCGGCGAGGCCGACGATCTCGCCGGCGCGGAGCTCCAGGCTCACCGCCTCCGGCGCCTGCCAGCCGGCGCGGCGCTGGCGCGGCGCGTAGGCCGCGTTCTCCAGGCGGAGCAGCACCGCGCCGGGCCGCGTGGCGCGCGGCGGAAACAGTGCCTCGAGCGGGCGGCCGAGCAGCAGGCGCATGAGCTCGGCCTGCGGCGCGTCCGGCCGCGTCTCGCCGACGACGCGCCCGTCGCGCAGGATGGTGACGCGGTCGGCCACGCCAGGCACCTCCTCGAGCCGGTGCGAGATGTAGACGATGCCGACGCCGCGGTCGCGCAGCGTGCGCACCAGGCGGAAGAGCAGGTCCGATTCGGCGGCGGAAAGCGCCGCGGTCGGCTCGTCGAGCACGAGCACGCGCGCCTGCTGGCCCAGCGCCTTGGCGATCGCGACCATCTGCCGCTGGCCGATGCCGAGCGCGCGGATGCGGGTGCGCGGATCGATGTCGAGCCCGAAGCGGCGCAGCCGCGAAGCCGCCTCCCGGCGCATCGCGGCATCGTCGATGCCGAGGCCGAACCGCACGCGCTCGTGGCCCAGGAAAAGATTGGCCGCGATGTCGAGCTCGGGCACGAGATCGAGCTCCTGGAACACCGTGGCGATGCCCGCAGCCTGCGCCTCGCGCGGGCTCGCGAACCGCACCGGCTCGCCGCCCAGCCGGATCTCGCCGCGGTCGGGCGCGATCACGCCGGACAGGATGTTCATCAGCGTGGACTTGCCGGCGCCGTTCTCGCCGAGCAGCGCGTGCACCTCCCCCCCGCGCAACGTGAAGTCGACGCCGGCGAGGGCGAGAGCGCCCCCGAACCGCTTGGCGACTCCCCGCATCTCCAGCACTTCGCCCGACGCCGCGCCTCCCATCTCCGCTCCCGCGGTTGCGCGCCACGCTATGGACCGGGCACACCCAGCGTCAAGCGCCGCGCGCCGGATCCGGTCCCGCGCGTCAGCTCCGGTAGTCTGGCTCCTCGCGATCGAGGATGCGCCGCCAGGCATCGAGGAACAGCCTGCCGTCCACCTTCTCGCTCCACACGCCGCGATGGCCCCAACGCAGGTGATCCGGCTGGCTGCGCAGTTTCATGCCGGTGGAAAGCGCGTGCAACTGAACGCCGCACGCCTGCTCGACCACCGTCAGCTCATGGAATGCGTCATGGATCGTCGGCCCGACGACGAGCACGCCGTGATTGGCCATCACCAGCACCGTCCTGTCGCCGAGCGCATCGGCGAGCCGATAGCCCTCGGCGAGATCGGCCGCCGGCCCGGTCGCCGCGTCGTCATAGGCGACGCGGTCGTTGACGATGAGGTTGTCGTGATGCGCGAGCGCGAGCCGGCCGCCCTCGATGATCGAGAGCGCGGTGAGGTTCGGCGGATGCACGTGCAGCACGCAGCGCGCGCCGGGATGGCGGTCATGGATCGGCGCGTGGATGTGGTAGGTGACGGCGCGCACCTCGCGCCCGCCGGAATGGACGGTGCCGGCGAAATCGACCACCAGAAGATTGCTGGCGGTGATCTCCTGGAACAGCAGCCCGCGCGCGTTGACCAGGAAGCGGTCACTTCTCCCTGGCAGCATCATGCTGAAATGGTTGCCGATGCCGACATTCAGCCGGAACCGCGCGGCGAGGCGGAAGGCGGCGGCAAGATCCTGCCGCAGCGCCAGCTCCTCCTCGGCAATCCCTGGCACGCCGGACATCTCGTTCATCGCGTCACCTCCCGCGCGGCGCAGGCTCGCGCCCGCCGCTCGGGCGAGGTTAGCGCCAGACCATCCGGCTGCACACACCGGAATGGCCGTGGCCTCAGGTGAAGGTGATCAGCGTGCCGCCATTGCTGTCGGTCCCGAGCTGGAAGTCCCCTTGGCTGTAGCCGCTGGCGAAGTGGAGATTGGCGACGGTCTTCGTACCGTTGGTGATCGTCAGCACGTTGTTGCTGAAACTGTCCCCGGTTGCCTTGGCCCCCAGCAGGTCGATCGCGTCGCTGCCGCCGAAGCCGCCGATCGTCGAAAGGAAGTTCAGCGGCAGTTTCAGGTCGAGCGTCCCGGCGGCACCCAGGAAGTTCACCGCGGAGCCGGCCGCCGCCCCGCCATCGAACGTGCCGGTCGCGCCATTCGCCAGATCGACCGCGCCGGTGCCGTTCACATGCGTCGCGAACAGGATGCTGCCGCCATCGGTGATGGTGCCGCTGTTGGTCATCGCGCCGGCGAAGGTGAGCGACGTGCTTCCGCTCTGCACGTTCCCCTTGTTGATGAACGCGGTGCTCACCGTGGCGGCGCCGCTTCCCGTCGCCTCGAACAGGCCCGCGTTGGTGAAGCTGGAACCGGTCACACCCGCGAGCACGGCGGCTCCCTGCGTCGCCGCCAGGCTGTAGGTGGCGCTCGCGGCGGTGCTGAGCTTGACCGCGCCGCCGCCATTGCCGAGCGTCACGGTTCCGGTCTGCACCACATGCGTCGCCGTCAGCTTGGCCCCCGGCGCGAAGACGAAGCCGTTGCCGAGCTCGACCGTCCCCGCGCCGCTCAACGTGCCGCCGAAGCTGCCGCCGCCGGTCAGGTTGAGCGTCCCGGCGGCAAGCGTGCTCAGGGTGCCGCTGCCGGACACCGCGCCGCTCACGGTCAGCGTGCCCGAACTCGCCGACAGCGTGCCGCTGTCGATCAGCGCGCCCGCGATCGTGCCGCTGCCGGAGAGTTTCGCCCCGGCATCGATCGCGACCGTGCTCACCGTCAGCTTGTCCGCCGCGACCATGGTGAAGCCGGTCGCCCCATCGAGCTGCAGCGTCCCGGCGCCGGAAATCGACTTCGCCAGCGCGCCGCCCGCGGTGAGATCGAGCACCGCGTTGCTGCCGGCGACGAGCGACCCGGTGCCGCTCAGCTTGCCCTGCACGCGCAACGTGCCGCCGCTCGCCAGGATCGTGCCGGAATTGGTGATCGTGCCGGCCAGGCTGCCGAAGCCCGCCAGCGTGGCCCCGGCATCGACCGTGAGCGTCGTCGCGGCGAGACTCCCGCCCGCCAGGTTGAACGCCGCCGCGCCATCGAGCCGCAACGTCCCGGCGCCGTTCGCCACCCCCGCGAAATTGCCGCCATCGGTCAGATCGAGCACGGCGCCCGACGCGACGTTCAGCCTGCCCCCGCCGGACACGCCCCCCGCCAGCGTGAGCGTGCCGCCGGTCGCGGTGATCGTGCCATTGTCGATGACCGCGCCCGCGAGCGTTCCCGCGCCGGCAAGACTGCCATCGCCATTCACCGCGATCGTCGCGACCGTGATCCCCGCCGTGCCGCCGAGCGTGGTGCTGCCGTCCAGCGCCAGCGTGCCGGCGCCGGAGATCGAGCCGCCGAGCGTGCCCCCGCCGGTGAGGTCGAGCACGTCGCCGGCATTCATGGCGACGAGCGCGCCCGTCCCGCTGATCGCGCCGACAGCCAGCGTGCCGCCCGACGCCGCCAGCGTGCCGGCATTCGCGACCGCGCCGGTGATCGTGCCGACCCCCGCGAGCGCGGTTCCCGCGTCGATCGCGAGCGTCGCGATGCCCACCGCCTCGGGCGAGGCGAGCGTGTAGGTGCCGCCGCCCGAGAGTTCCAGCACGCCGGCGCCGGTCACCGTCTCGCCGATCGTCTCCGCCGTGCCGAGATCGAGCGTCGCGCCGGATGCCGCGGACAGCGTGCCGCCGCCCGACACCGCGCCGCTCAGCACCAGCTCGCCGCCGCTCGCGACGACGCTGCCCGCATCCGCGATCGCGGCCGCGATGGTGCCGCTGCCGGTGAGCGTCGCGCCCGCATCGACGGCAACGCCGGCGACGGCGAACGTGCCGCCCGCGCCGAGCACGAGCGGCGCCGCGCCGGAGATCTCGACGTTCCCCGCGCCGCTCACCGCGCCCGCGAGCGTGCCGCCGCCGGCGAAATCGAGCACCGCGCCGCCCGCGACGCCGAACGCGCCGCTGCCCGACACCGCCCCGACCGCGAGCGTTCCGCTCGTCGCCGCGAGGCTGCCGTTGTTCGCGATCGCGCTCGCGAGCGTGCCCGTTCCGGTGAGGCTCGCCCCGCTGTCGATCACGATGGTCGCGATGCTGTCATTCACGCCGGCGGCGACGGTGTAGGGCGTCGTGCCGCCCAGTTCGAGGGTGCCGGCGCCGGTGATCGTTGCCGTGAGCGCGCCGCCGCTGGTGAGATCGAGATCGCCGCCCGCATTGGCGCCGATCGTGCCGGTGCCCGGCACGCCGTTCGCGAGCGTGAGCGTGCCGTTGCTGGCGATGATGCTGCCGGCATTGCTGACCGGCCCGACCACCGACCGTTGCCGGTCACCGTGCCGGTGCTGGCGACGGTGAGCGCGGTCGCGGTGAAGCTGGAGCCGCCGAGCAGCCAGCACGCCGCCATCGGTGAACGTGCCACCATTCGCGACCGCGGTGAAATTGCGCCCGGCCAGCAGTTCGAGCGTGCCGCCGACGCCGATGGCGGAGAGCGTCAAGTCGAGCGTCGTGTATGTCGTCGTCACCGTGTTGTAGCTCTCGATGACCGAGTTTGTGCCACTCAGGATGATGGTTGCACCATCCGTCGCGATCGTCGCTGTTGTTCGGCAGCACCAGCGTTGATCCGGCAGTCCACCTCGTAGGTGCCGCCGGTGAGCGTGGTGCCGGAGAGCTGCGCCATCGTGCCGTCCAGCAGGATCGTCCCACCGGTGTTTGCGTCGATGTATCCGGTGTTGTTGAAGGTGCCGCCGATTTCGAGTGTGCCGCCGCTGGCGACCGTGACCGTCCCGGTGTTGGTGAAGGTGGTGGACTGGATGTCGAGCGTGTCGCCGTTGCTGACCGCAACCGTCGCCTGGTTCGAGAAACTGGTGCCCTGGATGTCGAAGACCCCGCTCTTCACGCCGGCGCTGATCGTGCCCTGGTTGACGACCCCGCTCTGCGGCTGGCCCGAATTGCTCAGGAGCGCATACTTCCCGGTCTGCACCAGGCTCGCCGTGCTGCCGAGTGTCAGCACCGCAACGACACCGTTGCGCTCCGGCGCCTCCAGATACGAGTAGCAGCTCGCGTTGCCGATATCGATGGTGACGTTGGAAAGCGTCGTCGTTCCGGTGATGTTGAGCGTGCTGCCGTTACCCGTATCCAGAACCGTGCCGGCACCGCTGCCGTTCGAACCGGTGAAGGCGATCCCGTTGCTCACATACAGGTCAGAACTCGCCGCGCTCAGATTGAGCGTGCCGTCATACGCCACCCCGTCAGCGTCCCGCCCGTACCCCCGACAGCGTCCCACCACTCGCGACGAAACTTCCGCCCAGCATGTCCACCGTGCCGCCGGCGAGCACGCCGCCGCTGCCGAGGGTGAAGGTGCCCGCGTCCAGCGCGAGCGTGGTACCGAGCGTCAGCGTGCCGGTGTCAGTGAGCTTCGCGCCGCTCGCGTTCAGCGTCACCGAATGCGCCTTCTGCGACCCGGTGAGCGTCACCGTGTAGGTGCCGGCATCCGCGATCGTCACGTCGTCGTTCACGCCGGGAACCTGTCCGGGCGTCCAGTCCGCCGCCGTCGTCCAGTTGCCGCTGACGCCGCTCTTCCAGCTGATTGCAGTCACGATGCGCTCTCCCAACTGCGGGTTGTCTTGCGGGAACCCGTCGCGGGAAGCATCGGGGAAATCGATTCGGAACCGTCATCACCCGTTCGGGTGATTGAAAGACAGAATCAACCGCCGCGCGGTCCCGGCCCGATCGCCGCCAGCGAGCCGGTGCAGAGGCGGATCAGCTCGCGCTGCGAGGACGTCCCGGTCTTCTGGAACAGCGAGCGCAGCTGCGAGCGCAGCGTCTCGCGGCTCAGCGCGTGCCGCGCCGCCACCTCGTCGAGCGTGTCGCCGGCGAGCAGCGCCTCGAGCAGCCGCGCCTCGGCCGGGGTGACGCCATAGAGCGCGCGCAGCCGCTCCCCCGTCGCCATCGGGCGCGACGCCGGATCGCGAACGAACACGACGGCGAGGTCCCCGAGCCCGAGATGGGATGGCTGCGCCGGGCCGACCAGCACCTCATAGGGAACCGCGCCGGAGCGGCGGCTGATGCGCATCAGCCCGCCCGGGGTGGCGTGCGCGTCCCGCCGCGCGGCGATCGCGGCGGCGACCAGGCCGCGCAGCCGCTCGCCCTCGGCCGGCACCGCGGCGTCGAGCACGCCGCGCACCAGAAGCAGCCCGTCGCCGGCGGCGAGGATGGCTTCCGCCATCGGGTTGACCAGCGCGATCTTCGCCTTCGCATCGGCGAGGAGCATGCCCATGGCGAGCCCGGCCATCGCCGCCTCGGCCGCGTCCGCGCGCAGTTCGGCGGCGCGCAACTGGCGGTCGAGCTGCGCCGCGCGCAGCACGTGCGGCGCGAGGCGCTGCATCCGGCCCACCGCGTCCGCGTCCCGCTCGTAGCGTCGCGCGCGGCAGCAGCATGTTGAGCGACAGGTTCCGCGACGCGTCCTTCTGCACGATCGTGCCGATCGCGAGATCGACGCCGGCGGCCCGGCACCAATCGTTGTAGAACTCGGTCCTGGCGAATTCGGCGGGCGGGATCAGCGCGTCGGTAGACCACCGTGCCGCCCTGCGGCATGCGCCGCCGCGAGCCGCCACCACGGGCTGACCCGCGAGAAATGCCGCGTGTAGCTGGCATTGAGCGCGGGATCGGTTTCCGAATGCGCGGTGGAGAAGCCGCCGCCGGCGCGCAGATCGTGCAGCACGATCGCGCCGAGGCCGCCGCCATAGATTTCGGCAAGATGGTCGAGGAAGGGCTGCCACTCGCCGGTGCCGACCGCGGCGTAAAGCCGGTCGAGCAGCGCACCGTCGGTCGCGGCCGCGGTCTCCGCGACCTGCCGACGACCTGTGGCGCGATCGGCCACCTTAGGTGGCGCCTCGCGGTCGCCATGCGAACAGGCGCATGCGGGCCAAACCTGGCTGGCGAGATATTGCTGGGCAACGGGTCGATGTACCCGCGTCGTCAGGCTCGTCCGGGGCCGAAACAGCCTGACATGGCGCCGGGGCATGGCGCGCCGGCGATTACATTTCGATACGCGATCATGGGCGGGTGTGGCGGATGCGCACGCCTCCGCCCCCAGTCGGGACCGGCAGACCCGCGCGACAGGACGCCACGATCGATCACCCTCGACCGTCCTGCATTTCGGTGCGATCGAGGCGGGTGCGGTGGCCGGAGGCGCGATCGCATCCGGCTCGGGCGGCAGGCGCTCCGCTCAGCGACGCTTCGTCGAGCGCGTCGAAAGCCAGGTCATGAGGCGGCGGCGGAAGAAAAGGGCGACCGCCGCGACGATGATCGCGGCCAGCCAGAGCATTTCCAGCGAGCCGTCGCCATGGTCGGGCGAGACGCCAAACCACTGTTCGATGAAGTCCATTCCCCCTCCTCGCCATGCTCCGGCGCCGGCGATCATGGGCCCCCGTCCGTCCGCCTGTCCAGGCTCCGCGCCCCGCAGCCGCCCGTGCCGGAATTGTTCTGCACGCGGATGAGCGTTGACCTTGGCGCTGGCCTATCCCTATTTTGCTGTCACAAACGGGTCACAAAGCGCTTCCCGGCGAGGCGCATCCGAGCCCGATGCAGGGATGGAAACGGAATGGACGCGGACCAGCTTCGTCGCACGATCGAGCGGGTGAAGGCCGGGCGCCTTTCCCGACGCGCTTTCCTGCGACGCATGGCGGCGGTCGGGCTGACGGCGCCGCTGGCCAATCAGCTCCTGGCGATCGGCGGCGTCGCGATGGCCGAACCGGCGCCTACCTACACGCCGACGAAAGCGGGCGGCGGCGGCACGCTCAAGCTGCTGTGGTGGCAGGGACCGACGCTGCTCAATCCGCATTTCGCGACCGGCACCAAGGATCAGGACGGCTCGAGCCTGTTCTACGAGCCGCTCGCGCGCTGGGACGCGGATGGCAATCTCGTCGCGATGCTCGCGGCCGAGATTCCGAGCGTGCAGAACGGCGGCATCGCCGAAGACGGCAGGTCCGTCGTCTGGAAGCTGAAGCAGGGCGTCAAGTGGCACGACGGCCAGGACTTCACCGCCGATGACGTGGTGTTCAACTGGCAGTATGCGAGCGATCCCGCGACCGCGGCGGTGACGGCGGGCAGCTACAACTACATCAAGGTCGAGAAGGTCGACGACCACACCATCCGCATCCTGTTCGACAAGCCGACGCCGTTCTGGGCCGATCCGTTCGTCGGCCAGAACGGCATGATCATCCCGAAGCACCTGTTCGAGGCGTATAGCGGCGCGAAATCGCGGCAGGCGCCGACCAACCTGAAGCCGGTCGGCACCGGGCCCTACATGTTCAAGGGCTTCAACCCCGGCGATCTGGTGCAGGGCGTGCGGCAACCCGAACTACCACCTGCCGAACCGCCCGTATTTCGACGCGGTCGAGATGAAGGGCGGCGGCGACGCGACCTCGGCGGCGCGCGCGGTGCTGCAGACCGGCGAATACGATTACGCCTGGAACCTGCAGGTCGAGGACGAGGTGCTGAAGAAGCTCGAGGCCGGCGGCAAGGGGAAGGTCGACTTCACCGTGGCCGGCAATATCGAGCGCATCCAGTGCAACTTCACCGATCCGAACAAGGAGGTGGACGGCGAACGCTCGAGCATCAAGACCGAGCACCCGACGCTCTCCGACCCGGCGGTGCGCGAGGCGCTCGCCCTGCTGGTCGACCGCGGCAGCGTGCAGAAATACATCTACGGCCGCACCGGCAACGCGACCGCGAACTTCCTCAACGGGCCGCCGCGCTTCGTGTCGAAGAACACCTCCTGGGAGTTCAACGTCCAGAAGGCGATCGACCTGCTCGAGAAGGCCGGCTGGAAGCCCGGCCCGGACGGCATCCGCCAGAAGGACGGCAAGCGGCTCGAATGGCTGTACCAGACCTCGATCAACCAGCCGCGGCAGGAGACCCAGCAGATCGTCAAGCAGGCCTGCCAGAAGGCCGGCATCAAGCTCAACCTGAAGGCGGTGGTCTCGTCGGTGTTCTTCTCCTCCGACACCGGCAATGACGACACCTATCCGAAATTCTACGCCGACCTGCAGATGTACACGAGCGGTCCGCCGCAGCCCGATCCCGGCTTCTTCATGCAGGAGTTCCTGACGAGCCAGATCTCGAGCAAGGCCAACAAATGGCAGGGCCGCAACATCACGCGCTGGCGGAGCGCGGATTACGACCGGATCTACGCGGAGACCACGAGCGAGCTCGACCCGGTGAAGCGCGCGGCGCTGTTCATCCAGCTCAATGATCTCGTGGTGAAGAACAACGTCGAGATCCCGGTGATCTTCCGCAAGAGCGTGTCGGCGCGGCGTCAACGGGCTGCAACGTCGTGCTCAGCGGCTGGGACAACGACACGCGTGGGACTGGCCGACTGGTACAAGGCGACTTGAGGGAAGTTCCTCGGAACGGGCTGCTGAGTTCGGGAGGCTCCGATGTCGCGAGCCTACCTGCTCCGCCGTCTCGCCATCGCCATTCCGAGCCTGCTCGGAATCAGCGTCATCCTCTACGCGATCCTGGCGCTCGCGCCGGGCGACCCGTTCGGCGCAGCTGCTCCACAACCCGAACGTGCCGCCCGCCGTCGTCGCGCATCTGCGCGCGAGCTTCGGGCTCGATGACCCGATCTGGCTGCGCTACGTGCACTGGCTCGTCGCCATGCTGCATGGCGACTGGGGCTTCTCCTTCGTCAGCCGGCAGGATGTCGACACGCTGATCCTCGGCCGCCTGCCGGTGACGCTGATCGTGCTCGGCTCCGCCCAGCTCCTCGCGATCCTGGTCGCGGTGCCGGTCGGCGTGCTGGCCGCCGCGCGCCCGTATTCGCTGTTCGACCAGGTCGCGAACACGCTCGCCTTCATCGGCTTCTCGCTGCCGACCTTCTTCACCGGCCTGCTGCTGATCCTGATCTTCAGCATCAACCTGCACTGGCTGCCCTTCGTGTTCCGCGCCGACCTGCCGGCGAAGGGCCTCGCCTGGTGGTGGCAGAATTTCCTGCAGATCATCATGCCGGTGTGCGTGCTCGGCCTGTTCCAGGGCGCCTCGCTGGTGCGCTACGTCCGCTCCTCCGTGCTCGACGTGATCAAGCTCGACTACGTCACCACCGCGCGGTCGAAGGGCATCGGCGAGCGCAACGTGCTGCGCCGCCATGTCGTGCGCAACGCGCTGATCCCGGTGGTGACGCTGGTCGCGGTGCAGCTGCCGGTCATCTTCGGCGGCGCGATCGTCACCGAGCAGATCTTCCGCGTGCCCGGCATCGGATCGCTGCTGATCAACTCGATCCTCGCAAACGACACGCCCGTGGTGATGGCCGTCACCTTCGTGTTCGCCTGCCTCGTGGTGCTGTTCAACCTGATCGCGGATCTGCTCTATGTCTGGCTCGATCCCCGCATCTCTTACCGCTGAGGCGGCGGATCCGGCGCTTGCCGGCGGGCATGAGCGCCCGCGCGCCGCGCGTCTCGCTGGGCGCGAGGCGTGGCGGCGGTTCCGCAGGCACAAGCTCGCGATCGTCAGCGTCGTCGTCCTCGTCCTGATGCTGCTCGGCATCACCTTCGGCGCGCTGCTGTGGACGACGCCGATCGACGAGATCGACTTCGCGGCGAAGCTGCAGGGCCCGAGCTGGACGCATCCGCTCGGCACCGACGATCTCGGCCAGGATCTGCTCGCGCGCATGATCCATGGCGGCCGCATCTCGATGGCGGTCGGGCTGTCGGCGATGCTGGTCGCGGTGTTCGTCGGCGTGCTGATGGGCGCGGTCTCCGGCATGGCCGGCGGGCGGATCGACGCCGCGATGATGTGGGTGACCGACCTCTTCCTCGCGCTGCCGCAACTGCCGCTGCTGCTGCTGCTGATCTACCTGTTCCGCGACGCGCTGCGCGCCGCGATCGGGCAGGAGGGCGGCATCTTCCTGCTGATCGTGGTGGTGATCGGCGGGCTGCGCTGGATGCCGCTGGCGCGGCTGGTGCGCGCGCAGTTCCTCTCGCTTGCGCGAGAAGGAATTCGTCGAGGCGGCGCGCGCGCTCGGCGCCTCGAGGCCGCGGCTGATGGTGCGCCACATCCTGCCCAACGCGCTCGGCCCGGTCATCGTCGCCGGCACCATCGAGGTGGCGAACGCGATCATCGCCGAATTCGACGCTCTCCTTCCTCGGCCTCGGCTTCCCGCCCGACACGCCGACCTGGGGCCGCATGCTGCTACGACGCCAAGGATTACCTCGACATCGCGCCGCATTGGGCGCTGTTCCCGGGCGCGGCGATCTTCCTCGCCGTGCTCTCGATCAACTTCATCGGCGACGGGCTGCGCGACGCGCTCGATCCGCGCCGCGTGCTGTGACGCATGGCCGAGCGCGCTGCTCGAGATCCGCGATCTCCGGACCTGGTTCCGCACCGATGACGGCATGGTGCGCGCGGTCGATGGCGTGAGCATGGAGATCGGCCGCGGCGAGACGCTCGCCGTGGTGGGCGAATCCGGCTGCGGCAAGACGGTGACGGCGCGCAGCGTGCTCGAAGCTGATCGACATGCCGCCCGGCCGGTTCGAGGGCGGCGAGATCATCTGGCGCGGCCGCGACCTGCTCCCGCTCTCGCCCGCGGCGATGGACAAGATCCGCGCGCGCGAGATCGGCATGGTGTTCCAGGAGCCGATGACCTCGCTCAACCCGGTCTATCCGGTGGGCGAGCAGATCGCCGAGGTGCTGCGCGCGCATGAGAGGCTCTCGCGCAAGGCGGCGATGGACCGCGCGATCGAGATGCTCGCGGCTGGTGCAGATCCCGAACGCCGAGCGCCGGGTGCATGACTATCCGCACCAGTTCTCGGGCGGCATGCGCCAGCGCGTGGTGATCGCGATGGCGCTCGCCTGCGGCCCGCAGCTGCTGATCGCCGACGAGCCGACCACCGCGCTCGACGTCACCATCCAGGCGCAGATCCTCGACCTGCTCAACGACATGAAGGCGCGCTTCGGCATGGCGATCATGCTGATCACGCACGCGATGGGCGTGGTCGCGGAGAACGCGCAGCGCGTCGTGGTGATGTATGCCGGCAAGGTGGTGGAGGACGCGCCGGTCGAGGAGCTGTTCGCCAATCCGCGCCATCCCTACACGCAGGGCCTGATCCGCGCCATCCCGCGCGTCGATGCGAAGGCGGAGCATCGCGGCGCGGCTGGAGCAGATCCCGGGCACGGTGCCGAGCCTGCTCGACCCGCCGCCCGGCTGCCGCTTCGCGCCGCGCTGCCGGTTCGCCATGCCGCAATGCCGCGAGGCCGAGCCGGCGCTGCGCACCGTCGGCCCCGATCACAAGGTGGCGTGCATCCTGTGAGCGAAATCGCCGCCCTGCTCTCGGTCCGCGACCTCAAGAAGCACTACCCGATCAGGGGCGGATTCCTGGCGCGCGAGCTCGCCCGCGTGCGCGCGGTCGACGGCGTCACGCTCGACATCCGGCCGGGCGAGACGCTGGGCCTGGTCGGCGAGTCGGGCTGCGGCAAATCGACCACGGGCCGCTGCATCATGCGGCTGATCGAGCCCACCTCCGGCGAGATCCGGTTCCGCGGCGAGGACATCACGCGGCTCGAGGGCGAGCGCCTGCGCAACCTGCGCCGCGACATGCAGATCATCTTCCAGGACCCGTTCGCCTCGCTCAATCCGCGCCACACCGTCGCCGCGATCATCGGCGAGGCGCTGGTCATCCACGACCTCGCGAAGAACCGGCGGCGAGCGCACCGAGCGCGTGGTGCAGCTGCTGGAGACGGTGGGCCTGCGCGCCGATCATCTCAACCGCTTCCCGCACGAATTCTCGGGCGGCCAGCGCCAGCGCATCGGCATCGCGCGCGCGCTCGCGGTCGAGCCCAAGCTGATCGTCTGCGACGAGCCGGTCTCCGCGCTCGACGTCTCCATCCAGGCGCAGGTGATCAACCTGCTCGAGGATCTGCAGGAGAAGTTCAACCTCACCTATCTGTTCATCGCGCATGATCTCTCGGTGGTCGAGCACATCAGCGACCGCGTCGCGGTGATGTATCTCGGCCGCGTGGTCGAGATCGCGACGGCGCGCGAGCTCTACGACAATCCGCGCCACCCCTACACCGAGGCGCTGCTCTCCGCGGTGCCGATCCCCGATCCCAAGGTGAAGCGGCGGCGCATCGTGCTGCACGGCGACGTGCCGAACCCGCTCCATCCGCCCTCGGGCTGCCCCTTCCGCACGCGCTGCCCGCTCGCCGAGGAGCGGTGCGCGCGCGAGATGCCGGCGCTCACGGAGCGGCCGCAGGGCCATTTCGTCGCCTGCCACGTGCGCGGCTGCGCCAAACCGCGATCAGCCGCTCCACCAGCGCGACCGACCGTTCCGCGGCGAGGCGGTTGATCT
The DNA here is from genome assembly GCA_963822815.1 of uncultured Alphaproteobacteria bacterium. GTDB lineage: Bacteria > Pseudomonadota > Alphaproteobacteria > Acetobacterales > Acetobacteraceae > CAWGJC01. The sequence goes on along the minus strand of CAWGJC010000002.1, from coordinate 330,639 downwards.
CGGCGATGCCGCCGGCGACGACGCGTCGAGCTTGCCGAGCTCCGCATCGACGCGCGCCATGATGTCGCGCGACACCTCCATCGCCGGCACGGTCGGCGCATTGTCGGAAATCGCGACGGTGTTGATGAGGTCGATCAGCGTGTCGTTGAGCCCGGCCGGATTGCGCAGCGTGTCGCGCGCGCGACTTGCGATGCACGTCGACGAGCTTGCTGCTCGATCGCCGCGAGCTCCGCCACCGCCGCCTTGGCCTTGTCGGCGAGATCGGCGCTCCGCGTCCGCCGGCCGTTCCGCCAGCGCCGCGAGCTGGCGCTTGAGGCGGCGGATGCGGTTGACCGCCTCGTTCAGGCGGCCGAGCGAGTCCGACAGCTCGCTGCAGCAGGGCGAACTGGCGCGCGGAAATCCTCCTCGGTGGTGGAAAGGCGCGGATCCTTCACGATCGCGAACTGCGCGGTGTGGCTCGTCTCGCCGACCGTGAGCTCGACCCGGTATCCGCCCGGCAGCGTGGTCGGGCCGGCGGTCGGGTCCGGCTCCTTCGAGAGCGGCTTGTTGCGCGGCGTCATCAGGCTCTGATCGAGCTTGGCCGGCGCCTGGTGCCGCATGTCCCAGACGAAGCGGTTGAGGCCGGGGCGGTGTCGTGGGCCGGCGCGCGAGCGGGAGCGCTTCGTCGTCGCTGCGGAAGCGGATGATCTCGGCTCCCGCTGCCGTCGCGCAGGGTGATGGAGACCGGTGCGGCGGCATCGTCCGCCAGCCAGTAATAGCACGATCGCGCCGTTCGGCGGATTCTCGCCGACATCGAGATGCTCGCGGCCCGTGGTTCCGTCCGGCTTCTCGAAGGTGCGGATGCCGCCGCCGATCCCGGCGGCGACCGAGAAGGACACGCCCGTGCCGACGCTGCGCAGGGCGGCGAAATGCAGCTTGGTGCGGACCGTGGTGCGCGGCGTGATGAGCCGCGTGCCGGTCGCGCCGTCGGCGAGCTCGCGCAGCGGCGTGATGTCGTCGAGGATCCAGAACGAGCGTCCGTGCGTGCCGGCGACCAGGTCGCCGTCCTTGATCTTGAGGTCGTACACGGGAACCACCGGGAAGCCGCCCGCCATGCGCATCCAGCGCCTGCCGTCATCGAGGCTGACGATAGATGCCGGTTTCGGTGCCGACGAAGAGCAGCCCGGGCCGCACCGGGTCGGCCCGGATCACGCGCGTGATCTCGTCCTCGGGGAAATCGCCGCGAGATCGACTGCCAGCTCCGGCCGCCATCCGTGCTGCGGAACAGATAGCGGCCGGTAATCCGCGAGCTTGTAGCGCGTCGCGGCGAGATAGATCGTGTCGGCGTCGTGCGCGCGAGATTTCGACGCAGCCGACATAGGCGAGCTCCGGCATGTCCGGCGGCGTCACGTTGGTCCAGCTCCTGCCGTCATCGCGGGTGACATGCACGAGCCCGTCATCCGTCGAGGCCCAGATCTCGCCGCGGCGATGCGGCGATTCGACGACGCGAGGCGCAGGTCGCGTGCACCTCGGCGCCGGCGCTCTCATGCGTGATGTCGCCGCCCGAATGGTCCTGGCGCGACTTGTCGTTGAGGCTGAGATCGGGCGAGATTTCCTCCCAGCTCACCCCCTCGTCGCGCGAGCGGAAGACATGGTTGCCGCCGGCATAGAGAACGCCGCTGTCATGCGGCGAGAACACGATCGGGAAGGTCCAGGCGAAGCGATAGCGCATGTCCTTGGGCGCGACGCCGGTCGATTCCTCGGGCCAGACATTCACCAGCCGGATCTGCTGCGTGCGGCGCGTCCCAGCGCTGCAGCGCCCCGGCGCCGCCGGGCTCGAGCCGATGGCGCCGCAATAGACGATGTTGTTGTCCGCGGGATCGACCGCGATGAAGCCGCTCTCGCCGGTGCCGGGATAGAAGCAGTCGCCGAGCGTGATCGCGCCCCACACCGCGGCACTCGGCGTCGCGATCGAGGTGTTGTCCTGCTGCGTGCCGTAGACCCGGTACGGGTACTGGTTGTCGGTGTCGATGCGGTAGAATTGCGCGGTCGGCTGGTTGTAGATCGATGACCAGGTGTAGCCGCCGTTGAACGAGACCTGGGCGCCGCCGTCATTGCCTTCGATCATGCGCTCGGGATCGGCGGGGTCGATCCAGAGATCGTGGTTGTCGCCATGTCCGGTCTGGATTTCGGTGAAGCTCGCGCCGCCATCGGTGGATTTCCACAGTGCGAGATTGGCGACATAGACCGTGTTGCCGTCGGCCGGGATCGGCGAAGACGTGAGTGTAGTACCAGGGCCGGTGCATCAGGTCGCGATTGGAGCAGACGAACGTTCCAGCGCGCGCCGTAATCGTCCGAGCGGTAGAGCCCGGTCTTCTCCGCCTCGGTCTCGATCAGCGCCCAGACGCGGCCGCAGCGCGCGCCGGCGAGACCGTGACGCCGAGCTTGCCGAGCGGCCCGGTCGGCAGGCCGGGATGGCGCGAAATCTCCTCCCAGCTGTCGCCGCCATCCAGCGAGCGGAACAATCCGCTGCCCGGTCCGCCGCTGGAGATGTTCCAGAAATTGCGCCGCGTCTGCCAGAAGGTCGCGAACAGGATGCGCGGGTTGGTGGGGTCCATCGACAGATCGACCGCGCCGGTATCCGCGTCGCGATGCAGGATCTTCTCCCAGCGCTTTCCGCCATCGCGCGAGCGATAGACGCCGCGCTCCGCGTGCGGCCCGAAGATGTCGCCGAGCGCCGCGACATAGACGAGGTCGGGGTCCTGCGGATGGATGCAGATGCGGCCGATCTGCTTCGTCTCGCGCAGGCCGGCATGCGACCAGCTGCGGCCGGCATCGGTCGATTTGTAGAGCCCGTCGCCATAGGAGACGTCGAGCCGGATGGTGGTCTCGCCGGTGCCGGCATAGATCACGTTCGAATCGGATCGCGCGACGGCGAGCGCGCCGATCGTCGCGCTGCCGAGGAAGCCGTCGGTCACGCAGCGCCAGTACAGCCCGCCATCGACGGTCTTCCACACGCCGCCGGCGCAGGCGCCGAAATAGAAAACGCTCTTGTGATGGGTGTCGCCGGCAACCGCGACCACGCGGCCGCCGCGCGGCGGACCGATGCAGCGCCACCGCAGCGCATCGAGCTTTTCGGGGCTGATCGCGCTGTGTTCGGCCATGACGCTCCCTTTTCCGGCGATGATCACGCCAGACTAGAAGCCGGCAGAAGAAGCGCAAGCTGCGGCCGCGCGCACCGGATCGCGAACCTTTCGGCGGCGGGGTCCGTCAGCATTACGTGCATGCACCCTCGGGCGGGGAACGGTTCCGGTGCGCGGCGGTTTCTCTGTCGACGGGCCTCGTGGCGCCCTGAAGCCGGGCCGGGCCGGCGCGCGCGCCCTGGGTCAGGTCACAACCGAAGCCATCAGGGAACCAGGATCATGGGTCTTTTCTCAACGCCGATCAAAACGCTGAACGACCTCTTCGTGCACACCCTGCAGGACATGTACTACGCCGAGCAGCAGATCACGAAGAACCTGCCGACAATGGTCGAGAAGGCCAGCAACCCCGAGCTGAGGACCGCCTTCCAGCAGCACCTGACCGAGACGCAGAACCATGTGCGGCGGCTCGAGCAGGTGTTCCAGTCGCTGGGGCAGGAGGCCAAGGGGGTCGACTGCGAGGCGATGGACGGCATTCTCGACGAGGCGAAGAGCATCATCTCGGATTGCGGCGATCCCGAAGTCTGCGACGCCGCCATGCTGTCCGCCGCGCAGGCGGTCGAACACTACGAGATGACGCGCTACGGCACGCTGATCGCCTTCGCCAAGCAGCTCGGCAAGCAGAACGTGGTGCAGGCGCTGAACCAGAATCTCGACGAGGAGAAGGCGGCGGACAGGAAGCTGACCGGAATCGCCGAGAGCCGGGTCAACCGGCAGGCGGCCTGAACGCGGAGCGGGCGGGGCGGCGGGCCCCGCCCGCACGCCGCCGGCCCGCCGCTCATGCCTGCTCCGTATCCCGCTGCTCCGGCTCGTCCCCCGGCCCCGCCCTCCGCCAGCGATCGACGAGGGGCCAGCCGTACCAGAAGCCGAGCAGCACCAGGAGGATGATGCCGGCGGCAACCGCGGCGCCGGCCCTGGCGCCCGTGATGCGGGCCAGCACGACATAGAAGTCGCCCGCCATGCCGAGCGCCAGCGGCAGCAGGGCGAGCACGGTGATGCGACCGCCCATCCGGAGAAAGTCCTTGTTGTCCTCGCCCGCCCAGACGATGCGGTGCAGCGCGGCGGGCGTGATGAGCAGGACGATCGCCAGTGCCACCGCCAGCAGCGCGAGCCCGTGCACCGTCCGCGAGCCTGCCGGCAGCTTCTCGAACGTCGCGCTGAGCACGATCACCAGCTGAAAGCCGAGCAGGGCCTGCGCGCCCGGCAGGATGACGCGGGCCTCGGTCAGCATCTGCTCGATCCGGGAGTGCAGCGGCGCGCGCTCGCGACGCCCCTTCTCCGCCGCCGCCTTGCCCCGCTCGCTGGCGCCTCGCGTCCGCCGCATGTGCCAACCCACTCCGTACCACCAGGTGGCGGCGGCGAGGGCGAACAGGATGCCGGCCGCCGCACCGAGCGCGCGCGCTCCCCACGCGCGCTCGAGGGTGAGTGTGAGGTCGAGGCCGAGTGCCGCGGCAAACGGGAGCAGCGCCAGCGCCGCGAGGCCGCCGGTCAGAGGCAGCATCCGGCCCGTGCTGTGCCCGGCCTCGGCGATGCGGTGGAAGGCGGACGGGGCGACCAGGAGTCCGACGGTCAGCAGCATCAGCCCGAGCGCCACGGCGCTCATCGTGCGGTCGATGCCGGGCAGGCCGTCGAAGCGGTCCTGGAAGGCACTCTCGCATTGGAAGCCGAGCAGGATCTGCGCGCCGAGGATCAGCGTGCGCGTCTCGTCCAGCGCGATCTTGACCTTCCCCGCCAGCGCCATTGCGAGGGTCGGAACGCATCCGGAGGGACCCCGTTCCGCCCGCGGGTCTCCGGGGAGGGTCGCCGCGGCCGGCGCGGCGCTTTCCGATCGCGACGCCGGAGGCTACGGTCCGGCCGACCGAGGGCCTGTCCGGAAACTGCGCGAGAGCGCATTTCCAGACAGGTTCCGAGCGATGAACGCAGCCGGAGCGAGGGTGAGATGACGGTCATGCAACAACGCTTCGAGGCCGTGCAGGAATTGATCCGGCGGGTGATCGCGATCGAGCGGTCGCACGGCGTGACCCGTGCGGCGATCGACGCGATCAAGGCGGAGTTGATCGCGCTGGCCGGGCGCGAGGAGCTGTTTCCGCCGGAGGAGTTCGCGACCGAGGGGAAGGGCGGCCTCTACCGGCTGGCCGAGGACAGCGACAACAAGTACGCGCTCTATGCCGTCGCCGGCACGCGCGAGCACAGCTCCCCGGTGCACGACCACACCACCTGGGCGGTGATCGCCGCCGTCCGCGGCGCCGAGCGGAACCGGTTCTACGAGCGGACGGACAATCGCGACCGGCCGGGCTTCGGCACGCTGCGCCAGGTTGGCGAGCAGGTCGTCACGCCCGGCACCGCGGTCGGCTACCTGCCCGACGCGTTCCACGCGATCGAGATGGTGGGCGACGGTCCCTGGCTGCAGCTGCATCTCTACGGACGCAGCCTCGAGCACCTGCCCGGCCGCATCAAATTCGCAACGCCGGAAGGCGGCGCCTACGCGGTGTATCCGGCGAGTTCCGCGGATCGCGACGGTCGAGCTGCCGGCCTCGGCGGTGAAGGCCGCGATCGCCGACGACCGCGAGTTGGCCCTGCTCGACGTGCGCGAGGAGACCGCATTTTCCGCCGGGCACCTGCTGTTCGCGGTGAACGCGCCGCTGAGCCGGCTCGAGGCCGACATCCCGGCGCTGGTGCCGCGCCGGGGCACGCGCATCGTGGTGATCGACGGCGCCGGCGAAGGACTTGCGCAGCGTGCGGCGCGGCGGCTCTTCGATCTCGGCTGGAAGAACATCGCCGTGCTCCGGGGCGGCACCGAAGCATGGCGCGAAGCGGGATACGTGGTCTTCAGCGGGGTGAACGTGCCGAGCAAGGCGTTCGGCGAAATCGTCGAGCGGGAGTGCGGCACGCCGCATGTCGCGGCGGAAGAGCTGAAGCGCCGGATCGACGCCGGAGCGGACCTGCTGATCCTCGACAGCCGGCCGCTCGCGGAGTTCAAGGTGATGAGCATTCCCGGCGGCATCGACGCGCCGGGGGTCGAGCTGGTGGCGCGCGCCCATGCGCTGCTGCGCTCGCCCGAGACCCAGGTGGTGGTCAACTGCGCCGGGCGCACGCGCAGCATCATCGGCGCGCAGCTGCTGATCAATGCCGGCATCCGCAATCCGGTGGCGGCGCTGGAGAACGGCACGATCGGCTGGCACCTGGCCGGCCTCGCGCTCGCGCATGGCGAGACGCGGACGGCGCCGGAACCCGATGCGGCGGCGCGCGCGGCGGCGCGCACCGGAGCGGAGGCCCTGGCGGCGCGCGCCGGCGTCACGGTGATCACCGGAGCGGAGCTCGACCGGCTCCGCGCCGAGGGCGCGACGCGGTCGCTCACCTGCTTCGATGTCCGCTCCGAGGAGGAATACCGGGCCGGCCATCCGCCGGGCTTCCGCCACGCTTCGGGCGGGCAGCTCGTGCAGGCGACCGATCAGTATGTCGGCGTGCTGCGCGGCACGATCGTGCTGGCGGACGATGACGGCATCCGCGCGCGGCTCGCCGCGTCCTGGCTCGCGCAGATGGGCAGCCACGCGGTTTACGTTCTCGACGGCGCCTTCGAGGGCACCGCGCTGGAGCGCGGCGCCGAACCATCGGCCGCGCTCGCGCCGCCCGCTGTCCGGCAGGTCGGCGCCGCCGCGCTGGATGCGCGCCTCCGCGACGACAGCGTGCGCGTCATCGACCTGGCGGCGAGCGGCGCGTATCGCAGGGCGCATGTTCCCGGGGCGATCTGGGCCTCGCGGCCGCGATTGCCGGAACTGCTGGCCGAGCCCGACGACCGGCCGATCGTGCTGGTCTCGCCCGACGGCATCCTCGCCGCCTTCGCCGCTGCGGAGCAGCCGCAAGGGCGCGACATCAGCGTGCTGCAGGGCGGCTTCGCCGCCTGGCGCGAGGCCGGGCTGCCGACCGCGACCGATTGCCGCTTCGCGCATCCGCCGGGCGATACCTGGCGCCGGCCGGAGGACGCGACGTCGGAACGCTGGATGCGCGACTACATCGCCTGGGAGGTCGCGCTGCCGGAGCAGATCGCGCGGGATGGCGACGCGCGCTTCCGGGTTCTCCGCCGGCAACTCGGAGCGGCGGCGTGAACATCTTCATGGCGACGCTCGCCACCGGGACCAACACCCGCCGCCCCGGCGGCGGCCCTGCCGCGGTCCCGTCCCGCATTCCGGACAATATGCGGTGAACGTGGCGGCGGAGCGGAACAAGCGCCGCCGCCGCCGCTTCCCCCGAGGGCGATAACGCGACGGGCGGCACGGGGGCGACGGGGCAGCATGGACACGCCGAGGCAGATCGGAACCGGGGCCCGCATCCTGCTGGCGATCACCGCAATCGTCTGCGCGCTGATCGGCCTCGCGCTGCTGGTCGGCGGGGTGTGGCTCGCGGCGCTCGGCGGCTCCTGGTGACTATCTCGTCACCGGGCTGGCGATGCTCGCGACCGCGGTCCTGCTGTGGCGCGGCGCGACCGCGGCGCTGTTCCTCTACGCGCTGATCCTGATCGGCACGATGATCTGGGCGCTGGCCGAGGTCGGCTTCGACTTCTGGCCGCTGGCACCGCGCGGCGACGTGCTGGCGCCGCTCGGCATCTGGCTGCTGCTGCTCTGGCTGTTCGGCCCGCTGCGCCCGGCGCGCCGCGCGGCGGGATGGGCGCTGGCCGGATCGCTCGTGCTCGCCGCCATCGTCGTCGTCGTCGCGTTCGCCACGCCGCACGGCATCCACGGCACGCTCGCGCTCGCCGGCGCGAGCGGCGCGAAGCCGGCCGATCTCGCCGCGCAGCCCGACGCCGACTGGCGCGACTGGGGCCGGACGAATTACGGCGACCGCTTCTCGCCGCTGACGCAGATCACGCCCGACAACGTGCGCCGCCTCAAGGTCGCCTGGGTGTTCCGCACCGGCGACATGAAGGGCCCGCGCGATCCGGTCGAGACCACCGACGAGGTGACGCCGATCAAGATCGCCGACACGCTCTATCTCTGCTCGCCGCACCAGATGGTGTTCGCGCTCGACGCTGCCACCGGCAAGCTCAAATGGAAGTTCGACCCGCACCTGCAGTACAACAACACCTTCCAGCACGTCACCTGCCGCGGCGTCACCTATCACGAGACGAAGCCGGGCGCCGAGACCGCGGCCGGAACCGCGGCGCCTTCCGACTGCCCGCGCCGCATCTTCCTCGGCACCAACGACGCCCGCCTGTTCGCGCTCGACGCCGAGACCGGCAAGCCCTGCCCGGGCTTCGGCAAGGATGGCGTGGTCGATCTCAATGCCGGCATGCCGAACACCACGCCAGGCTTCTACGAGGTGACCTCGCCGCCGGTGGCGACCGACAAGGTGCTGCTGGTCGCCGGCTCGGTGATCGACAACTACTCGACGCATAACACGTCCGGCGTGGTGCGCGGCTTCGACGTCCATTCCGGCAAGCTGCTCTGGGCGTTCGACGCCTCGAACGCCGACGTCAACGAGATGCCGTCCGCCACCCACACATTCGATCCGAGCTCGCCCAATTCCTGGATCACCTCGGCGGCGGACGAGACGCTCGGCCTGTTCTACGTGCCGATGGCGACCGGCGATCCGGACATCTGGGGCGGCTGGCGCTCGCCGCTGGAGGAACGCTACGACAGCTCGCTGGTCGCGCTCGACATCCTCACCGGCAAGCCGCGCTGGTCGTTCCAGAACGTGCATCACGATCTCTGGGACATGGACCTGCCGTCGCAGCCGAGCCTGGTCGACCTGCAGACGAAGCAGGGCGTGGTGCCGGCGATCTACGCGCCGGCGAAGACCGGCGACATCTTCGTCCTCGACCGCCGCGATGGCCATCTGCTGGTGCCGGCGTCGGAGCGCCCGGTGCCGCAGGGCGCCGCGCCGGGCGACCATGTCGCGCCGACGCAGCCCTTCTCGCAGCTCAGCTTCCGGCCGAAGCGGAAGCTCACCGGCGCCGAGATGTGGGGGGCGACGATGTTCGACCAGCTCGCCTGCCGGATCATGTTCCACCGGCTGCGCTATGAGGGGATCTTCACCCCGCCCTCGCTGCAGGGCACGCTGGTTTTTCCGGGCGATCTCGGCATGTTCGAATGGGGCGGCATCGCCGTCGATCCGGTGCATCAGATCGCGGTGATGAACCCGATCGGCATTCCCTTCGTCTCGCGCCTGCTGCCGCGCGGCCCGAACAACCCCGCGGCGCCGAACGCGGCGCACCCGACCGGCAGCGAGCTCGGCGTGCAGCCGATGTACGGCGCGCCGTTCGGGGTCGAGCTGAACGCGCTGATCTCGCCGGTCGGCATCCCCTGCATGCAGCCGCCCTGGGGCAGCATGGCGGCGGTCGATCTCAGGACGAACCGGATCGTCTGGCAGCACAAGGTCGGCACCATCCGCGACGAGGCGCCGCTGCCGATCCCGCTGCCGCTCGGCGTGCCGATGCTGGGCGGCCCGATCACCACCGAATCCGGCGTCGCCTTCCTGACCTCGACGATGGACTACTACATCCGCGCCTTCGACGTGCGCACGGGCAGGCAGCTATGGCAGGACCGGCTGCCGGCGGGCGGGCAGTCCGATCCCGATGACCTACGCGGTCGGCGGCAGGCAGTTCGTGCTCACCGTGGATGGCGGGCACGGTTCCTTCGGCACCAGGATCGGCGACTATGTCGTCGCCTATGCGCTGCCCCCAGGCGGGTGAGGCGCGGGTGAGGCGGCCGGTTCAGGCGATCGCGCGCCAGGAGGCGAGGATCTCCTCGGTCTCCGCGACCTCGACCTGCTGGCTGAAGCGCTCGCCGAAAAGCCGCAGCAGCGCATCGTGGGATTCGTCCGAGACGCTGCACAGCGCGTCCTCGGCCAGCACGACGCGGTAGCCGGCATCGACCGCGTCCATTACCGCGGCGAGCACGCAGACATCGGTCTCGCCGCCGCTGATGACCAGCGCGTCGGCCCGGAGCTCGGCGAGCAGCGGCGGGAAATGCGGCTCCTGGAACGGCGAATAATGCGTCTTGTCGACCACGCGCGCCGGGGGCGCCAGCACCGCGAGCGGGGGTACCAGCTCGATCAGCCGTGCGTCGAGCCGCTCGCCCGTCATCTGCCGCCAGCGCTCGTAGTAGCGCCGCCAGGCGCCGACCGCCGCCTCGGGCCGATCGGGCGGCACGAAGCGGGTGAACACGGTGCGTTCGCGCCGCGCTTCGGCGAGCGCGACCACGCGGGGCAGCACGCGCTCGAGCCAGGGCACGTGCCAGTCCGTCCGCTCGGCGAAGAGCGTCTGCATGTCGATGCAGAGATGCACGGTGCTTGGGCCGAGCGGCCCGAAGCGGAGCGCGCTCACCCCCGTCGGACCCGCGCGCTCAACGCCGCGGCGTGCCCTGCCCGAGCTCGGCGCCGGTCGTCGGATCGCTGTTCGGATCGGACATCGTGCGCTTGGCGACCTTGACCGCGGTCGCCGCGTCCTTGCGGCTCAGCTTGACGCTCGCCGATCCGTCGCCGCCATCCACCGCCATCTGCTTCTCGCGCTCCTGCACGAACTCCCATTGCTCGCCCTGGTTCCAGGGGCCGCGCATGTCGCCCTCGCCCTGGGACATGTCGAAGTAGGTATTGGTGAATTGCGGCTGGCCGGGCCGCTTGCCGGGCGGGAAATTCGCCTCGATCGCGTACAGCGCCTTCTCGAAGGATTTCTGATGCGCGATCTCCCGCGTCATCAGGAAGCCGAGCGCATCGTTCACGTCCGGATCGTCGGACAGGTTGATGAGGCGCTCGTAGATGATCTTCGCCCGCGCTTCGGCGGCGATGTTGGAGCGCAGGTCCGCGGTGGGCTCGGTGCGGGAGTCGACATACGCCGCGGTCCAGGGCACGCCCGCCGAGTTGGTGAGTGCCACGCCGCCGCCATAGAGCAGCGCGGTGGTGTGGCTGTCGGTTCCGCCGGAGATGTTGGCGAGCAGCTGCGCCGGCTCCAGCCCCTCGGCCATCTGGCCCTTGACGCCCTGGAACAGCATCGAGACGACGTTGCCGACCACTTCCAGGTGGCTCAGCTCCTCCGTCGCGATGTCGAGCAGCATGTCCTTGCGGCCGGCGTCGATGTCGGAAATCGCCTGGGTGAAATAGCGCATTGCCGCGGCCAGCTCGCCATCGGCGCCGCCGAACTGCTCGAGGATAAGGTTTCCGAGCCTCGGGTTGGGCGCCCCCACCCGGACCGTGTACATCAGGCGCTTGTTGTGCATGAACACGGGGCATCACCTCCGGCTGCCAGGAGCGGCCTCCCAGGAACCGGCGGGGCCTGGGACGGTTCCGGAAAAAACGGGCCGGCGGATCGGCTCCCTTCGCGGCGGCCCCGGCTGCCGCGTGCTTGACCCCGCCGCCCGCATCGCCTCCCATGCGGTGGGACAACTCGGGGGACCTCGTGGCGGAGATCGATCGGTTTCTTCCGCGCACGCGCATCGCCTATTTCACCATGGAGATCGCGATCCGGCCGGAGATCCCGACCTATAGCGGCGGGCTCGGCGTGCTCGCGGGCGATGCCGCGCGCAGCGCCGCCGACCTCGAACTGCCGATGGTGTTCGTCACGCTCGCGAGCCGCAGCGGCTATGTCCGCCAGCTCGTCGATGCCGCCGGCACGCAGACCGAGGAGCCGCAGGAATGGGACCCGCGCGCCTTCGCGACGCTCCTGCCGGCGATGGTCGCGGTCACGATCGACGGCCGCTTCGTCTGGGTGCGCGCCTGGCTGCACGTGCTGGAAGCCTCCACCGGCGGCGCGGTGCCGATCCTGCTGCTCGACACCGACATCAGCGAGAACGCGCCGGAGGATCGCGGCATCACCGGGCCGCTCTATGGCGGCGACAACGCGTTCCGGCTGCGCCAGGAGATCGTGCTCGGCATCGGCGGCGAGATGATGGTGCACGCGCTCGGCTTCGAGATCGAGACCTACCACCTCAACGAGGGCCATGCCGCGCTGCTGCCGCTGGCGCTGCTGCGCCGCCACCGGCTGCGCCCCGGCCCCGGCCGCGTCGAGGGCGACTTCCCCTACGACATCGAGCCGATCCGCGAACGCTGCGTGTTCACGACGCACACGCCGGTGGAAGCCGGGCACGACCGCTTCGCCTACCCGCTGGTGGATCAGGTGCTCGGGCCGTTCGTCGAGCCCCGCGTGCTGCGCCGCCTCGCCGGCGACGAGATGCTGAACATGACGCGGCTCGCGATGAATCTCAGCTCCTACGTGAACGGCGTCGCCGAGCGGCATCGCGAGACGGCGGAGAAGATGTTCCCGGGCTACCCGATCCGCTCGATCACCAACGGCGTGCACCCGCAGACCTGGGTGCATCCGGCGCTCGCGCGCCTCTACGCGACGCTCGGCGGGCACTGGATGCACGAGCCTGAGCTGCTGTTCGGCGTCGAGACCATGCCCCACGCGGCGCTGCTCGCCGCGCATGCGGAGGCGAAATCCGAGCTGCTCGCGCGCGTGCTGCAGCGCGCCGGCGTGGCACTCGATCCCGCGCTGCCGACGATCGTCTTTGCGCGGCGGATGACCGGCTACAAGCGCCCGACGCTGGTGCTGGAGGATCGCGAGCGCCTGGTCGCGATCGCCGAGCGGCTGCCGTTCCAGCTCGTCTTCGCCGGCAAGGCGCATCCGAAGGATGCCGACGGCCGCGGGCTGATCGCGAAGATCGTGACGGCAGCAAAGGAACTGGCCGGCAAGGTGACGATCGCCTTCCTGCCCGGCTACGATTTCGCGCTGGCGAAGACGCTGGTTTCCGGCGCCGATCTCTGGCTGAACACGCCGCGCCCGCCACTCGAGGCGTCGGGCACCAGCGGCATGAAGGCGGCGCTCAACGGCGTGCCGAGCCTCTCCGTGCTCGACGGCTGGTGGGCCGAGGGCTGCATCGAGGGCGTCACCGGCTGGGCGATCGGCGCCTCGGGCGATCCGCCGGAGACGCATGGCGCGGCGCTGCTCGACGCGCTGGAGCACCGCGTGCTGCCGCTGTTCCATCACGACCGCGACGGCTGGGCGCGGGTGATGGCGGGCGCGATCGCGAAATGCGGCTCGCTGTTCACCAGCCACCGGATGATGCGCCGCTACGCCGCCGAGGCGTATCTCGGCAGCTCCGCCCGGCCGTTCACCTGAACCCACCATGACCACGCTGATGGAGCGGGAAACGCTGGAGGCGCCCGACGCGGTCGCGCGGCTGCTCGATCGCGAGGGCGCGGCGATCGCGGCACTCGGCCGGCGGCTCGCGGAGCGCGCGCCGCCGGTCGTCGTCACCTGCGCGCGCGGCTCGTCGGATCACGCGGCGAGCTACCTCAAATACCTGCTGGAAATCGGCGTCGGCATTCCGGTCGCCTCGATCGGGCCTTCGGTCGCGTCGGTGTACGGCGCCCGGCTGCGCTTGCGGGGCGCGGTGCTGGTCGCGGTGTCGCAATCCGGCCGCAGCCCCGACCTGCTGGCGCTCGAAGCCGCCGCGCGCGAGGCGGGCGCGCTCACCGTCGCGCTGGTGAACGACGCGGCGAGCCCGCTCGCATCCGGCGCCGACATCGTGATCCCGCTCGAGGCGGGACCCGAGCGAAGCGTCGCCGCCACCAAATCCTTCATCGCCTCGGTCGCGGCGCTCGCCGCGCTGGTCGCCGCCTGGCGCGGTGATGCGGCACTCGCCGCCGCCGTCGCAGAGCTTGCCGGAGACGCTGCGACGCGCCGTCGCCGCCGACTGGTCGGCGGCAGCGGCGACGCTGACCGCATGCCGAGTCGCTCTACGTGCTCGGGCGCGGCCCGGCGCAGCCGATGGCGCTGGAAGCGGCGCTGAAATGCAAGGAGACGGCGGCGATCCACGCCGAGGCGTTCTCGCTCGCCGAGGTGCTGCACGGCCCGCTGCGCCTGGTGCATGACCGCTTCACCGTGCTCGGCTTCCTGCCCGACGACGAGGCGCGCGCGGCGAACCTGGCCGGCCTGGCGCGCATCCTCGAGGCCGGCGGCGCGCTGTTCACCGCCGCCACGAACCCCGCCCCGGGCACGCTGCTGCCGAGCGTCGCCACCGGCCACGGCCACACCGACCCGATCGCGATGATCGCGAGCTTCTACCGCCTGATCGAGCAGGTGACGCGCGCGCGCGGCTTCGATCCCGACCGTCCCGCCAACCTGCGCAAAGTGACGGAGACGCTGTGATCGCGCTCAAGGGTGCGCGCGTGTTCGACGGCGCGCACCTGCGCGAGCACCACGCCGTGCTGACCGACGGCGCGACGGTGCGCGACCTGGTTCCCGACCACGCGATTCCCGCCGACGCCCGCATCGAGGCGCTGGACGGCGGCATCCTCGCGCCGGGCTTCATCGACCTGCAGGTGAATGGCGGCGGCGGCGTGATGTTCAACGACGCGCTCGATGCCGGGGGGATCGCCCGCATCGCCGACGCGCATCGCCGCTTCGGCACCACCGCGCTGCTGCCGACGCTGATCACCGCGCCCGATGCCGACACCATCCGCGCGATCGACGCCGCGGCGGCGGCGGTCGCGACCGTCCCCGGCGTCATCGGCCTGCATCTCGAAGGCCCGCATCTCGCGCCCGCGCGCAAGGGCGCGCATCGCGCCGAGCTCATGCGCCCGCTCGACGAGGCCGATGCCGAGCGGCTGATCGCGGCGCGCGCGCGCGTCGGCACGCTGCTGGTGACCGTCGCCGCCGAGCAGGCGCCGCCCCGGCTGATCCGCCGTCTCGCCGATGCCGGCGTGATCGTCTCCCTCGGCCACAGCGACGCCACCTACGACCAGGCGCGCGCCGCCTGTCGATGCCGGCGCGCGCGCCGCGACGCACCTGTTCAACGCCATGTCGCAGCTCGGCAATCGCGAGCCCGGCCTGGTCGGCGCCGCGCTCGATGCGCGCGACGTGTGGTGCGGCCTCATCGCCGACGGCCACCACGTGCATCCGGCGGCGCTCCGCCTCGCGCTCGCCGCCAAGCCCGACCGGCTCTTCCTGGTCACCGACGCGATGGCGACGGTCGGCAGCGACATCGACGGGTTCATGCTCGGCGGCCGCTTCGTGCGCCGCCAGGGCGGCCGGCTCACGCTCGCCGACGGCACGCTCGCCGGCGCCGACATCGACATGGCCGCCGTCGCTGCGCTTCGTGGTTTCGGCGCTCGGCCTGCCGCTCGAGGCCGCGCTGCGCCTGACCTCGACGCACGCCGCGGCGCTGCTCGGCGAGGCGACCCGCGGCCGCATCGCCCCCGGCACGCGCGCCGACCTCGTGCATCTCGACGACGCGCTGCACGTCCGGCGCGTCTGGCAGGGCGGCGCCGCGGTCGCCGATCGCCATGCGGCCCCTGTCACCCAGCCTTGATCGCCAGGCGGATCAAATCGGATTGCGTCCGCATCGTTTCGGTCTAGTCTCGGTTGGACAATCTCGGGAGCGACGGCCATGCGGACTCTCTGGCTTCGGGCTGCTGGCGGTGCTGGCGTTGGGTGCGCAGGCGCGCGCGCAGAACCTGACGACGATCTTCCGTTTCGATGGCCTCGACGGCGCCTCCCCGGTGTTCACGCCGGCCGCGAATATCGACGGCACGCTGTACGGGACCACCGGATATGGCGGCGGCGCCGGGGATTGCGGGACGATCTACGCGCTGACGCCGGGCGTCGCGCGGCACTTCGCGACGCTCCACACCTTCTCGGACGCAGCGGGCTGTCCGGCCGCCGGCGCGACCTATGACCCCGGCACCAACACGCTCTACGGAACGACGGGAGAGGGCGGCAGCGCCAATTCGGGAACGATCTTCGCCTACAGCCTGACGACGGGCCTGTTCGCCACCGCCGCCTCGCTGGTTCCCCCGCCGGGGAAGGAGTTCCTGTTCCCGAGCGGGCTGACGCTCGGCAGCGACGGCGCGCTCTACGGGACGGAGGG
Source organism: uncultured Alphaproteobacteria bacterium (assembly GCA_963822815.1). Classification (GTDB taxonomy): domain Bacteria; phylum Pseudomonadota; class Alphaproteobacteria; order Acetobacterales; family Acetobacteraceae; genus CAWGJC01. The sequence continues at coordinate 314,600 of CAWGJC010000002.1, read as the reverse complement.
AGAGATCCAAGGCAAGAACTGCACGCCGCTCTATTTGTGCTCCTACGTCTTCAAGTTCGATCCGGGCACCGGCCTGGTCACGCGGCTGCACATCCTGACGGAAAAGGAAGGCGGCCAGACCGCGGGCAACCTGGTGTTCGGCCAAGGCGGCGAGGCGAGCGGCAAGCTCTACGGCGTGACGTTGCTCGGCGGCCCCGCCCGTGGCAGCAATCCAGATGGCTTCGGGACCGTCTACCAGACCGATCCGGTGACCGGCGCGACGCATGTGATCCACCTTTTCACCGAAAGCCTGACGCCGGTCGGGCTGACCGCCGATGACGCCGGCAACCTCTACGTCACCACCCAATATGGCGGCGACCGCGGCAGCGGGGAGATCATCAAGCTCGCGCCGAACCCCGCCGTGCCGAATACCGTGATTGCGTCGACCATCTTCGAATTCGGCAGCGCCACCGCCGGCGGCTATCCGATGGCGCCGCTCACCTATGACAGCGTGAAGCAGGTCCTCTATGGAACGACATCGGCCGGCGGCGCGGGCAGCGGCGGCGACGGCGTGCTGTTCCAGATCAACCCGGACGGCAGCAACTTCACCGTGCTGCACGCCTTCGCCGGCGGCAGCGACGGGGCCAATCCGAATGCCGCCATCCTGGTCAGCCAGGGCCAGCTCTTTGGCGCGACGCTCGGCACCGTGATGGGCACCGGCCATCTGCGGTACTGCAACGGCCCCTGCGGCACGCTGTTCGCCTATCCCCGGTTCTGATCCGGCCGGGCGCAGGAAGGATCAAAGCGTCAGCGTCGCGCTGCCGAACCCGGTGAACGACACCGCGATCGCGTCGCCGGGCGCGGCGCGGTGCAGGCCGGTGAAAGCAGCGCCGCCGGCCGGGTGCGCGCGCGGCGCGCGGCGACCAGCGCCGCGACCGCGCGGTCCATCGCGTCGGCCCGCATCACTCGGGCTCGATCACGCGGATCGGCCTGCCGTCGAGGAAGGCGAGCACGTTCTCGATGCTGGCCTGGTAGAAGCCGCGCATCGTCGGGCCGGTGACGTAGCCGAGATGCGGCGTCAGCACGGTGTTCGGCAGGCCACGCAGCGGATGGTCCTTCGGCAGCGGCTCGCGGTCATAGACGTCGAGCGCGGCGCGGATGCGGCCCTCGCGCAACGCCGCCACCAGCGCCGTCTCGTCGATCAGCGGGCCGCGCGAGGTGTTGATCAGCAGCGCGCCCGGCTGCATCCGCGCGATGTCGGCCGCCGCCGATGATGCCGCGCGTGCGATCGGAGAGCACGAGATGCACGCTGATCACGTCCGATTCCGCGAACAGCGCCGACTTGCTCGCATAGGTGACGCCGGCGGAAGCGGCCTTCTCCGGCGTCAGGTTCTGGCTCCAGCCGAGCACGCGCATGCCGAGCGCCGCGCAGAACTTCGCCATCCGGCCGCCGAGGTTGCCGACGCCGACCAGGCCGAGCGTCTTGCCATGCGCCTCCTCGCCGGGCGGCACGCCGTCCTGGAACCCGCCGGCGCGGATGCGCGCATCGCCCGCCGGGATGTGGCGCAGCGCCGCCAGCATCAGCCCGAGCGCGAGCTCGGCGGTGGCGCCGCCGCTGCCGCTGCCGCCGGTGCGCGTGATGGTGACGCCCTGCGCCCACATCGCCCGCATGTCCACCGAGCCGGCGCGCGCGCCGGTCAGGCTGAACAGCTTCAACTGCGGCAGGCGCTGCACCAGCGTGGCGGGGAACGCGGTGCGCTCGCGCATCGCCATGATGATGTCGAAGCCGGCGAGTTTCGCCGCCGCGTCCTCCGCGTCGGCGAAGGCGTCGCGGAAGATCGTCACCGCGGCGCGCGCGCGCAACGGCGCCCAGTCGGCGCTCGCTTCCGCGATCCCCTGCCAGTCGTCGAGCACCGCCACTTCGGTCATTCGTCGTCCCCTTGCCGCGCGCGGACCCGTTTCGCATCGCGCGCGCCGCATGCTACCACCGCGCGGTTTCGGCGAGCATGGGGACCGACGATGCGGCTGCTGATCGGCTTGGGGAAGCTCGCGATCGTGCTGGCGGCGCTGGCGATGGTGATCGGCGGCGCGGTCGGCGGCTGGGCGGAAGCCTCGCAGGAGCCGGTGGCCGGGCTCTCCGGCACCGCCGCCGGGATCGTCGGCGCGATCATCGGCCTGATCGGAGGGCTGATCACCGCCGGCGCGATCTTCGGCCTCGCCGCCGCCCTGTTCGAGATCGAGCGCAGCCTCCGCCGCATCGCCGATGCGAGCGTGCTGGTCGCCCCGGCCCCGCTGTCGCGCGGGCCGGTCGCGTAGGCAGGTGGACCGATCGCCCTCCGCGTGATTGGCCGGCCGCGCCGGTTGTCGCGGCCGGCCCGCGTCCGACATGGCGGGTCGAGCATTGCGGGAGGCGCGCCATGGCCGAGTTGTTCGTGGTGATCCGGAGATACGGCGAGAATTTCGACACCGCGCTGCCGCTCGAGCAGCACGCCGAATGGGAAGCGCACCGCACCTTCATGAACGCGCTCGAGGCAGAGGGCTTCGTGCGGCTCGGCGGCCCGCTGCCCGGCAGCCGCGACGTGCTGCTGATCTTCCGCGCCGACAGCCCCGACGAGATCGAATCCCGCCTCGCCGACGATCGCTGGACCCGCAACGGGTTCCTGCACACCACCCGGATCAGCGCGTGGGATCTGCGGATCGGAGTGGTGTAACAAAAGAGGCGTGATTCCGAGCAGGGCTGTGCAACAACCTCGCCGGATCAACAGCCAGAAGTGCCTCCCCGCCGCAACCGCTGTGTGTGCGATCCGCTCCTGCGCGATCAGGAGGAAAAGGCACCTCGGTAGTCGTCAAGAAAGTCGGTAAGAGATTTCGGCTTTCTGCCGACGAGCATGGGGAGCTCGGGCGAGACGGCATTGTCGGCGGCGCCATAAGCGGAGGCAATGTGCGCCAGGTCGAACGCGCGCCACTTCGGCATGCCGGACGCAAGCAGACGGGCTTCGAAAACATCGGGCTTGACGGGTTCGTAGGCGACCGGGTGGCCGGCAACGGCAGCAATGGCCGCTGCGACCTCGTTGTAGTCGTACGCCACGGGCCCCGTCAGAACATAGGCCTTGCCGGCATGGGGGGCGGGATCCGTGAGGACGACCGCCGCGGCCGCACCGACATCGCGGGTGTCGACCAGGGGAAAACGGGCGGGTCCCATTGGCGCCGCAAGCCGCTTCTCACGCCTGATCGCATCCGTGGCGCGCAGAAGGTTCTGTAAGTAGAGGTGTGGCTTGAGGAGTGTCCAGTCCGCCGGTCCCTTCCGGACCTCTTCGTCGACCTCGTGATGCTCGCGCATCAAGGCGACGGGAGAGCCGGCGACCGCGCCGATGGCCGACAGCTTGACGATGTGCCGGACTTTCGCCCGCCTGGCCTGGGCGAGCACGCGCCGATGCTGTGCGACCGCGTCGGGGCTGTCCCTGCCGGCCAGCAGCATGGCGTCGACACCATCAAGCGCTTCGGCGAGTGACCTATCGTCTTCGAAGCTGCCCTGGACGACCTGGGCCTCTGCGGGCCCGGTAAACTCGGATGCCCTGCGCACAAGAGCGCGAACCTCCGCGCCAGCCGCGACAAGAGCCGTCAAGGCTTCGCTCCCGACCTGGCCGGTCGCGGCGGTGATCAGTATCATACTTGCTGTCAACCTCCTGGTTGGTCGGGCGTCCGGGCAGCGGGGCCGACGGGAAGCGCGGTGAAGGGCTACCGGCTGATTCTTGGTACAGCGATAACGGACCACGCGGCGCAAGCCGAGTACAGCCGGCTGTGGGCCCCAATCGCGGAGAAATACGGGGCACGCCTCAATCCCGCGAAGATGCCGCCGTTGCTGAAGCGCGCGACGCGGCGCATTCGCCGATGCGGGCTATGCCGGCGAGCGCGTCACAGAGGCCACTCGCATTGCGGTCGAGATTGTGCGCAAGCATGCCGGCCAGATCGGTTTCACCGTGCATCCCCGGCGCTCGGTGGTGGAGCGGTTCTTCGCATGGATCGGCCGCAATCGCCGCCTCGCCAGAGACTTCGAGGCGACATTGGCATCCGCCGAAGCGTTTCTAGAGCGGTTCCACGCTGAGTGGAACCGCTCCAGCTCATATTTCGCGAGCAATTTCATCGGCCTGGAATTGCTCCGCGATTCCGGTCAGGCCGATATTGCTCTATACGCGGCTTCCGCCATGATCCTGCTGCGCCGGCTCGGACGTTGCTAGAGCATGACCGGTTCCCCTCCGATCACCGGCCTGCTCTAGCGAATTGTTCGGGCGAGTGATTCACGTTTCAGGCCGACTCGGCCTGAAACGATCACGCGCTAAACCGATCCGGTACGGACTCTGAGGACGCGCACGCCTATCCGCGCCCGAGCACGGCATGCGTCGCGAGCTCCGTGGACGTGGATTCCAGCACGCGGTAGCCGAGGGCGGGGAGATCGAGGCCCGCGAACATCGCCTCGCCGCGTCCGAGCAGGACCGGCGAAAACGCAAAGTGCAGCTCGTCAATCAAACCGGGCTGGAGATACTGGCGAACCGTCGAGACGCCGCCGCCGATCTTCACGTCACGCGCTCCCGCGGCGTCGCGGGCGCGCGCCAGCGCGGCGTCGATGCCGTCCGTGACGAAATGAAAAACCGTGCCGCCCTGCATGATGATCGGCGCGCGGGCATGGTGCGTCAGGATGAAGGTCGGCGCGTGATAGGGCGGATCGTCGCCCCACCAGCCCTTCCAGCTCTCGTCCTTCCATTCCCCGCGCACCGGGCCGAACATGTTCCGGCCAAGGATGAAGGCGCCGAAGCCCTCCATCGAACGGTGCGCAAAACGCTCGTCCACGCCCTCCGAGCCGCCGCCCTTGCCGAACATGGCCTGGAACGTCCGGGTTCCGAACAGCCAGCGATGGAGCTCCATCCCGCGCTGTCCGAGCGGGTCCTGCAGACTCTGCTCCGGCCCCGCACCGAACCCATCCAGCGACACGGAAAACCCCGCGACCCTGACCCGCCCCACCATCGCCCCCTCGGCTGCTTGCGGAATGCTACGGTGCCGAACCAGCATCGGCAATCAGAGGGCATTGATCGGCGCGATCATCGGCCTGATCACCGCCGGCGCAATCTTTGGCCTGGCCGCCGCCTTCGCGATGCGGCGCAGCCTGCGCCGCATCGCCGACGCCAGCATCGTCGTCGCCCCGCCCCGGTGGTGTCGCTCTCGGAGCCCCGAGGCCTTCGAGGTGCCGCCCGGATGCAATGCTGGCTGGATTCACTCTCCCAGGAACTGGCGCGCCAAAAATGCGAGAAGTGATACTTCCGGCGACGGGGGAGGGTCTCACGTCGGCCCAACCCGAACCGCGAGCTGCCGAAGGCCTTCCGCAAAGCCGGTGAGGCTTGCCGCCCACTCCGGGGAGATCCGGGAATCAAGGGACCAGCCATCAAAACCGTCGGCAAGTGCGATCATATGCCGGGTGCCGAGCTGGGACTTCAAGTGCGTCAAGTCTCGGTCCGCGGAATTGCTAACAATCGCCTCCAGCACGTCTCTGTCGGACATGATTCACTCCAGGGCATGTTTGGACTGTGGGTGTCGTCTGGCGATTGCTCTCTGGAGCTCAATATCACCGGTGCGGACGGTGTGGATGTCCCGCGTGGGCGGGCACGGGCAGCATCTCGTGGCGACCGAGCGACTACGCATCCTCCTGCAGCTTCGCCCGCGCCGCCTCGGCGAGAAACCGGGACCGGTTCGACGACACCCGATCGATCGCCTGGATCAGATCCTCCGGCAGGGTGACGTTCACCCGGACGGCGCGCGCCTCCGACGCCGGCGCATCGACGAGGAACGCCACCGCCTCCCGGTTCCGGCGATCGGCCATGACGGCGTCGAGCGCGCTCGCGGACGGCAGGGCCTCGCCATCCTCGATCATTCCCGCGACGTGAAGCGCCAGGGCCTCGGCCGCCATGCGCCGCGCCTCATCGAGCGTGCGGCCGGCGGTGACGCAGCCGGGGAAGTCCGGAAAATCCACGCCGTAATCGCTCTTCGGCGCCTTGCGGATCAGCGCGATATAGCTCGCCATCTCATGTCCTCAGCTTCACGCCGGACTGCTTCTCGATGCTGCGGAGCGTGCCCACCGGCAGGTCCCGCTTCGGATGCGGCACGGTGACGCGGCCGAGCCGCGTCGCGTGCCTGAACTGCCAGTGATCACCCTTCGTCGCCACGTGCTCCCATCCGGCCGCTTCGATCCGGCGAATGATCTCCCGGCTGTTCATACGTATATCATACACACTCCGGGGGAGACGAGTACGTGCGTGGTGCGTGGGACGCACCCCAGCGGGGTGCGGCAGCGGCAGGAAGAATGTTCTTTCTTGAAAGAAAGAACCAAAGAACTTCTATCCATTTCCCGAGGTGCCGCCCCCAGCTGAGCCCAAACGGATAGAAGTCTTTTTGCTTCTCTCTCTTCAGAAAAAGAAGAATCCCTTCCTTCCTATGTCGGCGGCTGCACATCCCGCGTGGCCGGACAGGGGCGCCGGTACCAGTCGCCGAACGCGCGGGCGATGCTGGTCCCGAACACGCCCGCCGGCCCCGGAAACGTCGCGTTCCCCTCCGTGAACGCCGGGCCGTCCATCGCCACATGGTCGGAGCCCGCGGTGGCGAAGACCGAGTGCCAGGGATCGACGGTCGAGAGCGCGCGGACCATGTCGGCGCCGAACCGCCGCAGATACGCCTCCGCCCCGGCCGCACCGGGGCGGAAGCCGCTGGTGCGCAGCAGCATCCGGTCCTGCTCGGACTGCCGGATGAACACCGGCGTCGGCAGCCCGCCGCCATGCGTCAGCACCTCCGGCGAGTAGCACTCCATGCGCGCGCGCTCGTTGCCTGGCTGCGCGGCGGTGGCGCGCGCGGTGCAGGGGCCGTCACCACGGCCACGCCAGAGCGCCATCGCCTGTGCCACGAACGCCTCGATCGGTGTCGCCCCTCCGGGGCCGGGACCATTGATCCCCGCGACGTCGATGCCGTAGCCGCCGTCGGAAGCGGCGAGCAGCCGCGTGGCCCCGAGCAGCGGCGCCGCGTCGTTGAGCGTCAGGAACATGCCGACGCCGCCGGCCGAGGCGCCGCCGAACAGCACCTCCTGCCCCGGCCCGAGCCCGTGCCGCGCGACCAGGTCGCGCAGCACGGCGAGCACGATCGCGCGGCCCTGGAAATGCCAGCTGCGCACGTCGTCGGCCGGATAGGCGGGGTCGCCGCTGGTGCCGCCGCTCCAGAAGTCGCTGGAGCAGTAGGCGAGCGCCGACCAGGTTGGCGTCGTAGAAATCGGGGTTCTGCGCCGGGTCCTGCGATTGCAGGCCGCCGCCGAGCCCGACCGGCCGGCCGCCAGCGAAGGCGCGCGAGCTGGTCTGTTGCGTCCCGGCGCGGCGCGCACAGCTCGCCTGGTCGAAGCACATGCCGCCGCCGTGCAGCCAGATCACCCAGCGGCGCGACGCGGCGCCGAAGCCGCGGCGGATGGCGTAGGCGCCCGGGCTGCCGTCATTGCAGCGCGCATCGGGATAGGCGGCGGGATCGAGGAGCACCGTCTGCGGCCGGCTCGGGGCGTAGCCGGGCGAATGCTCGATCGCGACCGGCGCCACCGTGCAGGCGGCGCGCGCGGCCGCCACCTGGCCGAGCAGCAGCGTGGCGGCGAGGAAAGCGCGTGCGGCAAGCATCCCGTTGGTCCCCCGGCGGCCGGATTCTGGTTCCCGGGCAGCTATGCCACGGAATCGGCACGCCCGGGCGGCCCGCCGCGCCCGAACCGACGCCGAAGCGTTGCTGCACTGCATCGGGCGAATGGTCGAAAACCCCCGGAAAATCGCCGGCAAAGGCTCACGGGGGTGCCCCCTACGTAACGACCCTCACTAAGCCGCGAGCTCGCGACATCGTATGTTCCTGCTCGCCGAAAGGATGAACCTCTCGGCGGATCAAGGAGAAGCCCCGATGTCTTTCGATCTCGTCCGAACCTGCGGCGTCGTGGCGGTGGTCACCTTCGGTGCCATCCACGCCCATCCGGGCACCCCCGCCCCGCAGGTCGCCGCGCTGTCCGTCGCGATTCCCGCGACCCAGGCGCTGCTCGCCCCCACCCCGGAGCATGCCCCTGCCCCGGCCACGCAACCGACGGTCCGCATCGACCCGAGGATGGAATGATGACGGACCCCGCCCCCACGGCATTCGCCAGCCCCCGATCGGCGGGGTCTGACGAATGCCGTGGTTCCGCCCTTCACCACGGCACCGTGCGGCCGAGATAGTCGAGATATTCGAGGCCCGGCCGGCCGCGCTTGGCCAGCAGCACCTCGACCAGGCTCGGCACGCTCTCCTCGATCGAGAGCCGCGCCTCGGCGCCGCCGAGCGCGGTGCGCACCCAGCCCGGGGCCATCACCACCAGCGCGCGCGCCGCCGGCTGGCGCGCGGCGAAGCTCCGCATGAACATGTTCAGCGCCGCCTTGCTGCCGCGATAGACCTCGCGCAGCCCCGTCTCGTTGTTGGCGATGCTGCCCTGCCCGGACGACATCGCGCCGATCAGGCCGGCTCGCCGGCACGAGGTCGGCCAGCGCCTCGACGACGCGCATCGGGCTCAACGCGTTGGTGACCATGACCCGCACGAACTCCTCGGTGGCGACTGTGCCGATCGGACGTGCGTGGGATCCGCGGTTGGTGACGCCGGCATTGACGAACAGGATGTCGAGCACCCGCCCGGCGAGCCGCCGGCGCAGCGCCGCGATCTGCTCCGGCAGGGTGATGTCGAGCGTCTCGATGGCGACCCGGCCGGGATGCGCCGTCGGCGAGCGCGTGCAGCGCGGTGCGCGCCGCGCCGCGCACGGTGCCGATGACGGTCCAGCCGTGGCTCAGGAACTCGGCCGCCATCGCCTGGCCGAGCCCGCGCGAGGCGCCGGCGATGAGGATCGTGGGGCTGGTCACGGCGGGCGGCGTCCTTCGGTTCGGGAATGGCCGGCGCGCGGCCGGCCGGCCCGGATGGCGCGCGGGCGCGCGCGCTGGAGATGCGCTCATCGCGCATTCCGAACAGTCGCTCAAGGACCGGGCCGGGGTTGCGCCGGGGCGCCGGGCCGCGCTTCTCTCCGGCGGCAGGCGGGAGGCGGGGATGCTGACGGGCGGATGCAAATGCGGCGGGGTGCGCTACGAGACCGGGGCGGCGCCGTTCAACCCGACGCTCTGCCATTGCCTCGACTGCCGGCGCGCCACCGGCGCCCCGGCGGTCGCCTGGTTCAGCGTCCGGCGCGGCGCCCTCCGCTTCACGCGCGGGGCGCCGAAGCGCTACGCGTCGAGCGCGCGGGCCGAGCGCGCCTTCTGCCCCGATTGCGGCACGCCGCTGCTCTATGAGGGGCGCGACTACCCGGACGACACCGACATCGCCACCGCGACGCTCGACGACCCCGAGGCGGTGCCGCCGGCCGACCATGTCTGGACGCGGAGCCGCGTCAGCTGGCTGCCGATCGCCGACGGCAAGCCGGCCTACGCGACGACGCGGTCGGCGGGGCGGTCGGCGGGGTAGCGGGCCGTCACCCGCCCGCATTCAGCGCCGCCACGATGATGCCGACGCCCTCGCCGTGCCAGCGCTGCATCGCCTTGTGGTCGGCGCCGAGCAGCACGCCGAGGCGGCGCCAGCTGAACAGATGCCGCTCCGTCAGCGGGCGCACCAGCGCGCGGGCGCCGACGATGCGGCGCAGCACGTAGCGGTCGCGCGGGATCAGCGTGACCCAGGCGAGCGCCTCGTCCATGCGGGTGATGCGCGGCGCCGAGGGCATCGGCGGCGCGGGCGCGCGGGGCTCCCAGCCATAGGCTTCGAGCGCGGTGCGCACGATCTCCAGCTGGCTCGTGCGCAGGCGCGGGCGCCAGCCGGTGCCGGGCAGCGCGAGCAGCGTCGCGCCGGCCTCCTCCAGCCGATAGATCACGTATTCGGCGTCGGGCTTCTCGCCCGCCGCGCCATGGTGCGTGCGCGCCATGCAGCGCGCCATGCGGGGCGCCATGCTGGCGCCATGCGCGGCGGGCAGGATGGCGCGCGGCGGCGCGCGCGGGCACGGGCGGGGCGCGCCATCCCCCCTGCTGAGAAGGGGGGATGGCGCGACCCGGTCGGCCGCAACCGGCCGGCCGGCGCCGCTGCGTCCGCGCCATGAGTCCGCGCCATGCGTCGCGGTGCCGGCGTGTCACGCCTTGCGCGTCGGCGATCGCCTCCGTGCGGCCCGCGGGTCGCCCGCATGCAGGCTGCGGATCGTCATGCTGGCGTCCTCTCTGGAACGGCGCGCCGGCGGGAATCGACCACCGCAAGCCCGGTGCGGGTCTTGCGCTGGGCGGGGTCGCGGTAGCTCACCTCGCGCAGCAAGCCGTTGCGCAGCCAGACCGCGATCACCTCGCGCGGCCTGCGGCGGCGTCAGGCCGAACTGCTCGGTGAGCGCGTGGCCGGCCCAGCGTTCCGACGCCCATGCCGCCGCGCCGCGCGGAGAAGCAGCACGCCGCCGCCCGCGCCCGGCGCGATCAGGTCGAGCGCGCGGTTGCAATCGGCGGCGGAGAGCGACGACCAGGCGTTCTTCGGCGTCCACGGCGCGATGGCGGCGACGTGGTCGCCATGCGGATAGTCCGGCGTCGCGTTGCCGAGCGCCACGCTCTCCAGGCGGAACCAGCGCGCGTCGTCGGCGCGCGGGGCCATGTTCGCCTTGGCGTCGTCGAGCCGGATGTGGCGCCAGCGCTCGCGCGGGGAGACGCCGGTCGCCTCCGCCTCCTCCGGCGTCATCGCGGCGAGGATGAAGGCGGCGCGGGCGGCGTCGGTGAGCGCCTTGCCGCCGCGCGCGGCCTCGACGTCCGGCGCGTGGCGGCGCCCGGCGCCGCGCTGCCCTTGCGCACGTGATGCACGAGCAGCACCGCCGCGCCCGGTCGCCTCGGCCACCTCGGCCCAGGCGGTGGCGGCGGCGTCCATATGCGCGTTCGAGTTCTCGTCGAGCCCGTGCGATTTCACGAACGGATCGACGACGATGAGCCCGATGCCGCGCGCCGCGCGCCGCGCGACGATCGCCGCCTGGTCGGGATGCTCGACGCGTGCCGTCCGCGCCGAGCCGGGCCATGCAGAGGCGGCGCGTGCGGCCCGAATGCAGGAACAGCCGGTCGCGGATCGCCTCGGGCTCGATCGCCGTGCTGCTGCAGCAGCGCGGCGAGGCGGCGGTTGAGCTCGTCGAGCGGGTCCTCGAGGTTGAGCACCCAGGCCGGCACGGAATGGTGCACGCGCTCGCCGAGGATGGACGCGGCCGGAGGCGAGCGCCACCGCCATGCCCATGCGCGAGCGCCGACTTCCCCACCCCGCCCGGCGAGACCAGCACCGAGACGAAGCGGCGGATCAGCCGCGTGCCGTAGAGCCATTCGCGCGGCGGGATCGCCGCCGCATCCGGCAGCAGCGCGGGCTCGGCGCGAGCGGCGGGAGGTCCCATTCGGCCCAGCCCTCGGCCGGGTCGGCGCGCCGGGAGCGAGAGGTCGGAGCGGCGCTCACGAACGGGTATCGCAGCTGATCGAGTCGAAGACGGGAAACGGGTAGGGCTCGCCGGCGAGGCAGGTGCCCTCGGTCAGCATCCCCCAGGTGATCGGGTGGCCGGCGGCAGCGGCGCGCGCTCATTGGGCGGCGGCGGCTTCGGCGCGGCCTGCCGCGCGGGCAGGCGCGCGGCGGCGAGCTCGGGCGATCCCTCGGCGACCAGCAGCCGCTTGCCGCGGTCGATCGCGGCGTTGCGGCTGACCCCGATGGCGGCGGCGATGGCGTCCCAGGTGGTGCCGTCGCGGCGCAGCCCGAGCAGCATGCGTGTCGGCCTGTTCGGTCCAGTTGATCCTGAGCGGCATGGTGGCGCCCGTCCGTGTGTGCTGACGGGAGAGTTAGTGGTCCTAACGGACTCCGCTGTCAAGAATTCTAACTGGCCTTCGTTAGAGTTTCTGACGCACACTTCGCGCCGGCCCCTGCGGCGCCGGCCGTCGGGTCCGGCGGGCGGGCCAGGGGATCGGGACATGGAGCGGGGGAGCGTGGAGGCGCGAAGCGTGGGGGCGCGCATCCGCGCGGCGCGGGCCGAGCGGGGCTGGACGCAGGACGCGCTGGCCGAGGCGGTGGGCGTGTCGCGCAGCGCGGTCGCGCAATGGGAGACCGACCGCGCCGGCCAGGTGCGCGACACCCTCCCGCGCATCGCCGCGGCGCTCGGCGTCTCGGTCGAATACCTGCTGACCGGCGACGACAAGCACGCCCCGCGCGAGGCCAGCGACCGGCGACGAGCTCGCGCTGCTGCGCCTCTACCGCGAATGCGACCCGGAGGACCGCGCGTTCCTGCTCCGGACCGCGCGCAAGCTGGCGCGGACCGGCGGGAGAAGTAGCGCGGCGTGATACGATTCACGGCGCGCGGGCCGGGCCGTTACGAACCGAAATACGATGTGCAATATTCACGGCGACGCATCGATTTCACAATGGCGTCATGCCGCGATGGTCACGGAATTAACGTTTGTCCACCCGGCATTCCTTCCGCAAAAGGGGTGGTCGTCCAGGGAGGAAAAACATGCTGACATCATCCTGTGCCGCGCGCGCCGGTCGTTGCGCGCTTCGCCTTGCGCTCGGCGTCAGCGCCGTCGCGCTCGCCGTCGGTGCCGCGGCGCCGGCGCGGGCCCAGAGTTCCGCGCAAAGTCCGGTCTCGCTGATCGACCGCATCCAGGTCGGCGGCGTCGGGCTCGAATATTTCGACATCAGCTACGTCGATTCCGCGCGCGGCCTCTACGTGCTGTCCGACCGCAGCAATGCCGGCGTCGACTTCATCGATTCGCACAACGACGCCTTCCTCGGCCGCGTCGGCGGCTTCGCCGGCGAGGTGTTCGTCGACGGCAAGCCGGACAACGCGATCTCCGGCCCCGACGGCGTCGCGACCGTGGGCAACGAGGTGTGGGCCGGCGACGGCGACAGCACGGTGAAGGTGATCGGCGTCAACCACCGCATCACCCACGTGATTTCGACCAACGGCCAGTTCCGCGCCGACGAGCTGTCCTGGGATCCGGCGGACAACCTGGTGGCGGTCGCCAACAACGCCGACGCGCCGCCCTTCCTCAGCCTGATCGACACGCGGAGCTACACCGTCGTCAAGCAGATCTTCTTCGACGGCACGATGGGCACGCCGAACGCGACCGGCGGGCTGGAGCAGTCGCAGTATTCGCCGTCCACCGGATATTTCTACGTCTCGGTGCCGCAGGTCGGCAGCAATCCGGCGAAGGGCGGGGTTTCGGTGATCGATCCGAAGAGCATGCGCGTGCTGTTCACCTATCCGGTGACGAACTGCACCCCGGCGGGGCTGTCGATCGGACCGAAGAACAACGCGCTGCTCGGCTGCAGCGCCGCGTTCGGCACCGCGCCGAACATCCTGACGCAATCGGTGATCGCCAACCTCAAATCGGGCAAGCTGACCGACGTGACGCAGGTCGGCGGCTCGGATGAGGTGTGGTACGACAAGGGCACCACCGACTACTATCTCGGCGCGCGCAACAACCTGAACCCGGACGGCACGCCGAACCCGGTGCTCGGCGTGATCGACGCGATGACCAACACCTATGTCGGCGGCCAGCCGACCTCGGTGACCGCGCATTCGGTGGCCGCCGACGCGGTCTCGCACCACGTCTTCGTGCCGATCGGGATGGTCCTGCCGGGCGTCACCGACCCGACCAATCCCTGCCCGACCAAGGGCTGCATCGCGGTCTACGCGCCGTCCTCGTCCGGCGGCTGAGCCTTCCGTGTCGCCGGCGGTCGATCGACCGCCGGCGACGCCCTCCTCTCTCACCGATGCGATCGCGCGATTGCGGAGAGCCTCGCCGCGACGCACTCCGCACATGCGGCCCAGGCAGGGCGCATGAGAGTCTTACGCCCGCCCGCTTCGCGTCGAACGTTGGCGGCCGGACGGCGCCGCGCGCGTGAGGCCCTACGGTCCGGGCTGGATATGGGTGATCTTCGAGCCTTCGATCTGCACCGCGGCCATCAGGCCGCGCTGGTTGAAGGGGAAGGCATAGACGTCATGGGTCAGCGTCGTGGTGTTGATGGTGTTGGCGATGCCGACATCGATCACCGCGATCGAGGGCCCGGTGCCGAGCGCCCAGCCGTCGCTCCGGCGCAGATAGTCGAGCGAGGACTGCGTCATGAAGAACAGCGCGTAGCTGAACACCTGCACGCCGGCCTGCAGCCCGAACGACGCCGAGGCGATATTGTAGTAGCTCTCCGGCCGTCCGCGCACGAGCAGCACCCCATTGCCGAGCTCGGCGCCGACCAGGAAGCCGGCATTCGCCACATTGGCGAACACCAGCACCGCGCGGGAGCGGCGCCCGAGCGCCCGCGCCTTCGGGCTTTCCGCGTAGAGCCGGCGCAGCGCGGCCTCCGCGTTGGTGGTGATGGTGTGCCTCGACAGCGCCAGCGCCGGCGCGGCGAGCGCCGCCGAGCCCAGCGCGGCCCCGGTCAGCAGCAGCAGCGAACGTCGCGTCCTCATCGCTCCCTCCCCGATTGATGCCGCGGCCGGCCGCGCAACGAACGCGGGCGGGGGCAGGCGGGTTCCGGTCCCGGTCGCCGGAGGCCGGCGGGTGATTGCTTTCCGCCCGCGTCCTGCTCATTCTCGGTGGCATAGAAACGGTCTCGGGGAGGACGAGGATGAGGCGTACCTGTTCTGGCGGCGCTGGCCGCCGGCGCGCTCGGGGTGATGCTCGGCGGGCCCGCCCACGCGCAGCAGCAGCCGCGCATTCCGGTGATCGTGAAGGACACCACCTCCTTCTACTGGCAGATCGTGCTCGCCGGCGCGCCGCAAGGCCGGCCAGGATCTGCACGTCAAGGTGCCGGAGCTCGGCGCGCAGTCGGAGAGCCGACATCAACGGCCAGATCTCGCATCCTCGAGAACGCGGTCTCCGAGAAGCCGGCCGCGATCGTGATCGCGCCGACGCAGTTCGCGGCCCTCGGCCCGCCGATCGACGAGGCGGCGAAGTCGGTGAAGATCATCGGCATCGACAGCGCCGCCGAATTCGAAGGCGTTCACCTCCTTCCTCACCACCGACAACGTGCAGGGCGGCCGCGTCGCCGCGGACGGGCTGGCGGCGGCGATCGAGAAGCAGATACGGCAAGCCCGAGGGCGAGGTCGCGCTGATCACCTCGCTGCCGGGCGTCGGCTCGCTCGACCAGCGCGCGGCAGGGCTTCAAGGAGGAGCTGGCGGCGAAATATCCCGGCCTCAAGCTGGTCGCCGACAAGGTGGCGGACGGCCAGGCGACCACCGCGCTCAACATCATGACCGACCTGATCACCGCCAATCCCGACCTGCGCGGGGTGTTCGCGAGCAACCTCATCATGGCGCAGGGCGCCGGCGAGGCGATCGCCGAGAACAAGGACGCAGGACAAGATCAAGCTGATCGGCTTCGACAACGACGACAAGCTGGTGCGCTTCCTGAGCGACGGCGTGATCGCCGGCGCTGGTCGTGCAGGACCCGTACCGCATGGGCTATGACGGGGTGAAGACGGCGCTCGCCGCGTCGAAGGGCGAGAAGGTGCCGGCCATTGTCGATACCGGCGTCAACCTCATCACCAAGGACAACATGAACATCGCCGCGCTCGCAGGAGCTGCTCAACCCGAAGGTGAAGTAGGAAAGCTGGTAGGCGCGCCGATGCGCTTGAGCCGAGCCATCGCCGAGCGGCGCATCCCGGGCCGCCGATTCTCGAGCTGCGCGGGCTCGACAAGCGCTTCACCGGCACGCATGCGCTGAAAGCGGTGGATCTCGCCTTCGAGAAGGGCGAGATCCACGCGATCGTCGGCGAGAACGGCGCCGGCAAATCGACGCTCATCAAGCTGCTCACCGGCGTCTACGCGCCCGCGCGGCGGCACCATCCGCTGGCGAGGGCGAGGAGGTCGCGCTCGCGACGCCCGCAGGACGCGATCGCGCACGGCATCTACGCGGTGCACCAGGAGGTGGTGCTCTGCCGGCCATCTCTCGGTCGCCGCCAACCTCTTCCTCGGCGACGAGAAGACGCGCTTCGGCCTGCTGCGCCACCGCGCGATGCGCGACGAGGCGCGGCGCGTGCTCGACGAGCTCGGCTTCTCCGTCCCCGCGGACGCGATCCTCGCCGACGCTCACCATCGGCCAGCAGCAGCTCGTCGCCACCGCGCGCGCCGCGACGCGCGGCGCGCGCTTCCTGATCTTCGACGAGCCGACCGCCTATCTCACGCGGCAGGAGGCGGCGCAGCTCTTCGCGCTGATCCGGCGGCTGAAGGCCGACGGCGTCACCATCGTCTATATCAGCCACCGGCTCGAGGAGGTGTTCGAGCTCGCCGACCGCGTCTCGGTGCTGCGCGACGGGCGGCTGATCTCGACCCGGCGCGATCGCGCGAGACCGACGAGACGATGCTGATCCACGACATGATCAACCGCTCGATCGAGCAGATCTACCACAAGGAGGCGTTCGCGCCCGGCGCCACGCTGCTCGAGGTCGAGCGACTATTCGCGGCCGCGGCTTCGACGGACGTCTCGCTCGACGTGCGCGCGGGCGAGATCGTCGGGCTCTACGGGCTGATCGGCGCCGGGCGCAGCGAGTTCGTGCAGACGCTGTTCGGCCGCTTCCCGCGCGAGCGCCGGCACGGTCCGGTGGAAGGGCAAGCCGATCGCGATCCGCCACGAGGGCGAGGCGATCGCCGCCGGCATGGCGCTGGTGCCGGAGAGCCGGCGCGACCAGGGGCTCTGCCTCAATCTCGGCGTCGGCCTCAACCTCAACCTCGCGATCTACGAGCGGCTCGACCGCGCGCGCTGCTGATCGATCGCCGGCGCGGAAGTCGCCGAGGCGCAGCAGCAGATCGAGCATCTGCGCATCGTCGCCGCCGGGCGCGGCGTCGAGGCGGCGACGCTCTCCGGCGGCAACCAGCAGAAGATCGTCGTCGGCAAATGGCTCGCGCACGGGGCGCGAGCTGTTCATCTTCGACGAGCCGACGGTCGGCGTCGATGTCGGCACCAAGGCGCAGATCTACCGCGTGTTCGCCGAGCTGCTGCGCGAGGGCGCCGGCATCATCCTGATCTCGTCCTATCTGCCGGAGGTGTACGAGCTCGCCGACCGGCTGCACGTGTTCCGCCGCGGCCGCCTGGTCGCGCGCTACGGCCACAAGGACGCCGACATGGAAGCCATTCTCGGCCAGGCGATCGGCGACGTGAGCGATACCGCCACCACCATCGCCGCGGTTCGCCGCGCGCCGGCTGGGCGGCGGCATCAACGCGCTGCTCAGCCTGACGCTGCTCGGGCTGCTGGTCCTGATGTGGCTCGCGCTCACGCTCAGCACGCGCACCTTCATGACGCCGAACAACCTGATCAACCTGATGCGCCAGGCCTCGCTCTGGGCGATCATCGCGATCGGGCAGACCTTCGTCATCATCACCGCCGGCATCGACCTCTCGGTGGGCGCGGTGGTGGGCTTCTCGGGCGTCGTGCTCGCGCTGCTGGTGCAGGCGGGCTGGCCGGTGTGAGCCGGCGCTGATCGCGACGCTCGCGGTCGGCGCGGCGATCGGGCTGTTCCACGGCTTCGGCGTGATCCGGCTCGGCCTGCCGCCCTTCATCATGACGCTCGCGACGCTCACCGCGCTGCGCGGCTTCGGGCTGCTGCTGACCGGCGGCGCCACGATCTCGATCCCGGCGAGCTGGTTCACCCGCTTCTCGCGCAACGCCTTCCTCGGCATCCCGCTGCTGTTCTGGATGGTGATCCTGGTCGCGGTGCCGGCCTTCGTGTTCCTGCATCTCTCGCCGCTGGGGGCGCTACCTGTTCGCGATCGGCAGCAACCGCGAGGCGGCGCGGCTCTCCGGCGTGAAGGTCGGGCGGATGCTCTATCTCGCCTACATGCTCTCGGCGCTGCTCGCCGCCTTCGCCGGCATCCTCACCGCCGTCGCGCATCGGCATCGGCAACGCGACCACCGGCGAGGGCTGGGAATTGCAGTCGATCGCCGCCTCGGTGATCGGCGGCACCAGCCTGTTCGGCGCGGTCGGCAGCGTGCAGGGGCCGCTGCTCGGCTCCTTCCTGCTGACCACGATCGCCAACGGCGCCAACCTGCTGAACGTCAACCCGTTCTGGCAGCAGATCATCACCGGCGGGCTGATCATCGTCATCGTCTGGTTCGACCAGCTCCGGCGGCGGCGGCGGTAGCGCCGGGCGAGAGATTGTGACTGGAATAGTCTACGCTTGGAGCGTATGGTCTCCGGTAGAGTTCGAGTGGGATCCGGCCAAGAGCGACTGGACGGAGCGGGAGCGCGGCTTCGACTTCGCCTTCGCCAGCCGGATTTTCCTTGGTGCCACGGTCGCTCTTTCGGAACAGGTCAGGTCCGGCGAGCGCCGCCATGTGATGCTCGGCGAGGTCGAGGGCCTGGTTCTGGCGGTGGTCATCACGGTCCGGGAACCGGCGATTCGCATCATCTCCGCTCGTCGGGCCGATCGGAAGGAGAGGCTGCAATGGCAATCGTCCGTCGAACGCTGGAGCAGATGATGCAGAAGCCCGGCCGGGTGGACTGGGCGAAGGTCGATGCGACCACCGAGGAGGACATAAGCCGCCATCGGATCGAGGACGGCGAGGGCCCGGCCGCGCCGGAGCGAGCGCCCTCCGAGCCCGCGATCCTCGCCCAGGCGGTGCGTCTCAAGCTGGACCTGTCGCAGCCGCAATTCGCGGCGCTGCTCGGGGTGCCGGTGGCGACGCTGCGAAACTGGGAGCAGGGCCGGGTCTGGCCGGACCCCGCCGCCATGACGTTGCTGCTGCTGGTGCACGACGATCCCGCACTGCTGACGGAGCGGCTGCGCCGGCTGCACAAGGGGAGCAGGGAGCTCGCCTAAAGCATGACCGGTTCCCTTCCGGTCACCGGCCTGCTTTAGCGAATTGTTCGAGCGAGTGATTCACGTTCAGGCCGACTTGGCCTGAAATTATGACGCGCTAAAGCATGACCGGTTCCCTTCCGGTCACCGGCCTACTTTAGCGAATTGTTCGAGCGAGTATTCACGTTTCAGGCCGACTTGGCCTGAAACGATCACGCGCCAGGGCAACATCCGATCGGCTGGGAAGCACCTGATCGGATGAGGTTGCTCGCCGGCTGATCAGGCGGGCCGGGTCACGCGGAAGGCCAGGGCGTGGTCCCGCCCTGGCCGTCCGTCGTCACTCCGAGTCGATTCCGTGGGGCCCGCAATCGGCGCTCGCGTGATCGGCCGGGGTGGGTCCCGGCGGCGGGGCGGTCGCGCCGGGCGGCGTGGTGCTGGCCGACGGGGAGGCCGCGTCGGCGGCGCAGGCGCGGGGGGCGCCGTGCTCGCCGGTGGGCGTGGTGATGCTCGGCGGCGCCTGGTTCAGCGCGTCGCCTTCGTGGTTGCCGCCGGCGAAGGCGGGCACGGCGAGCGCCAGGATCGACAGCGCGGCGCCGGCGTCTCGGATGCGAGGCTGCATGGTCAGCTCCTCAATGCTGGTTGGGGCGGACCTTATCCGGGAACGATTTGCCGCCTCATCCCGCCCGGCAGCGGCAGCCATGCAGGGCCCGGCCCTCCGGTCAGCGCGGGCCTGCCTTGCGGGAGCCGCATTGGCTCGCGGCGATGTGGGGCGATCGTTGCGGAGGAGAAGTGGTTACACTTCGTCGCATAACGAAAAAAGGAGGGCGCGTCGTGAGTGAAAATCAGCATTATCGTGCCGTTCTGGCCCTGGCGGCGGGCCTCGCCGTCGCGCCGCTCGCCGCCCCGGTCGCGGCAAACGCGCAGACCTTCACCGCCCCGTCGCAGCTCGGCCCGGCCTTCACCCCGCCCGTCCTTCCCGGGGCGACCACCGCGGTCGGGATGGCCCTGGACGGGACGGCGCTCGCGGTCTGGAAGAGCCGCGAATTCGGCGCGAGCTGGAGCGTGCACAAGCCCGGCACCGCCTGGACCACGGAGAGAGGAGATGTCCCCTTCGCGGGTGGCAGCTACCTCCAGCTGCACATGAACAAGGGCGGCACCGCCACGCTCGCGAGCGTCGATCATTTCGGCCATGTCACGGTCACCGAGTGGCGGCCCGGCGACCAACTCCTGGGGCAGAGGCGAGATCGTGGCCCAGGGCAGCACCGGGACGCCGATCGTCCTCGCCGGCAACGCCGCCGGGATGCAGGTGATCTTCTACGACAACGGCAACCAGGTGATGGCGGTGCGCAGCCCGGCGAGCTGGCCCTGGGGGACGCCGGAGGTCGTCGCCACGGCGACCGGACACGACACGGTCCGGGTCGTCGCCGGGGCGATGGATGGCACGGGCGACATGGTGGTGGCGTGGGAGCAGTCCCGGGAGGACTGCTCGACCAGCCCCTGCACCTACGACCACTCCAGCGTGTACGCGGCGCGCGAGCTGGCCGCCTCCCCGGGCTGGGTGGCGTCCCCCCGCCTCACCCCGGTGATCACGCCGGACCCGTGGGTGGTGAGCGCGGTCATCGATCCGCTCGGCCGCGCCGGGCTGCTGCTGCAGGCCGGACCGACCGCGACGATGCTGCAGGCGACCCGGCAGCAGGCGAACGGCACCTGGGGCAAGCTCGTTCCCGCCTACACCGACACGTCCGGCGGCACGCTCGCGCTGTGGGGCGCCTCGATCGGGCCGCATGACCAGGTGACCTACGGCGCCGTCGATATGAACTCGACCAACAGCGTGCTGGCGGGCGACGGCAACCTCGTCACCCAGAGCTGGAGCGCGCCGGCCGATCTCTCGATCGCCGATGCCTCCCCGCCGGGCCCGGAACTGGCCTATGCCGGCAACACCGCAGGGTGGCGCGGCGCTCGAGTGGGTCGATCTCGACGATACCGTGCGCGCCACGCTCCGCACCTCCGCCGCCGGCGCCTTCCTGCCGGCGGAGACGGTGACCCCTGGCGATGGCTGCACCGTGACCGGCACCGGCGCCGCGTGCCGGACGGCCCGCCGCTCGGCCATCAACGCGGCGGGGGACGCGGTGGTGGTGTACCGGCAGACCGACGCCACCGGGGCGACCGTCAGCGTGTGGGCGGCGACCACGAACTGACGCGAGCGCGGCCGGCCGGGTGGCCCGGCGATCCGGTCGGCCGCAGCCGCACGCGCCGGGACAACGGCGACGTTCATCGAACAAGGGAGGAACCATGAGTAGAACCAGATCCCGCGGCACGGTCCTGGCCCTGGCGGGGGGCCTTGCCATCGCGCCCTTCGCCGTCCCGGTCGCGGCGCACGCCCAGGGCTTCTCCGCCCCGGTGCAGCTCAACAGCGTGCTGCTGGCGGATTCCCCGTTGCCGCAGGTGGCGATGGACGGGCCGGGCAACGCCTATGCGATGTGGTTCGATGACGACGGCGGGGCCGATTTCAGCACCGCACGCCCCCGGCGGCGCCTGGACCGCCCCGCAATTCGTCAACATCGGCGGCGAGTCGTTCCCGCAGATGGTGGTGAGCGCGAACGGCCTGGTCACCGTGGTGAGCCAGCGGTCGAACGGCGAGCTCGACTACGTCGAGCGGCTGCCGAGCGGCAACTGGACCGCGCCGAAGGTGATCGCCGTACTGAGCGGCGGGGCCGGGGCGGACTCCGGGATCCGGCCGCAGAATGCAGGGGCTCCGATCTTTGTCGGCAATCCCGCCGGGGCGCAGGTGGTGTTCTACCAGACCAGCTCCCTGAAATACATGGCGGTGCGCCGGCAGGGGAGCGGGGCGTGGGGCGCCCCGGAAACCGTGCTGACCTGGCCCACCGGGCGCCATGAAACCAGGATCGCCGGCGGGACGATCGGCGCCAAGGGCGACATGCTGTTCGCCTGGGAGGAGTCGAACTACTCCTGCACGCCGACGCCGTGCGGCTACAACAACTTCACCGTGCACGCGACGCGCGAGCTGGCGGCAACGCCGGGCTGGGTGGACAGCGCGATTCCCCCGGCCAACCGGCCGGACCCGTGGATCGTCGGGCCGGTCATCGATCCGTCCGGGCGCGGCGGACTGCTGATGCAGGCCGGCGCCGCCGCCACCGCGATCCAGGCGACGCGGCAGCAGGCCAGCACCGGCACATGGAGCAAGCTGGTTCCGGCCTATACGGACACGTCCGGCGGCACGCTCGCGCTGTGGGGCGCCTCGATCGGGCAGAAGGACCAGGCGACCTACGCCGCGATCGGCCTCGACTCGGCCAACAGCGTGCTGGTGGGCGACGGCAACCTCGTCAGCCAGAGCTGGAGCGCGCCCGCCGATCTCTCGGTCGGCGACGCCTCGCCGCCCTATCCGGCGCTCGCCTATGCCGGCACCACGCAGGGCGGCGCGGCGCTGATCTGGAGCGATCTGGACGACACCGTGCGGGCGACGCTCCGCACCTCCGGCGGCAGCGCCTTCGTGCCGACGGCAGACGCTGGCCGCCGGGGATAGCTGCATCGCCAGCGGCACCGGCTTGCCGTGCCGCACGGCGCAGAGCGCGGCGGTCAATGCGGCCGGCGACGCGGTGGTGCTCTACCAGCAGTACTCGCCCACCACCATCCAGACCCTGTGGGCGGCGACCACGAACTGACGCCGACGCGGCCGGCCGGGTCGCGCCGCGATCCGGTCGGCGCGTCCCGCTCGCGGCGGGAGCAGCGCTCCGTCCGTCCACAACGGAGGAAACCATGGGAAAATCAGCAATCGCCGCTGGCTTCTGGCCGTGGCCGCCGGCCTCGCCGCGGCGTCGCTCGCCGCCCCGGTCGCCGCGCGGGCGCAGGCCTTCTCCGCCCCGGTGCAGCTCGGACCGGCGGCCGGTTTCCCGCCCGGTGCGGTGGTCGCGATGTCCCCGGGCCGACACCGACACCACCAACAGCGTGCTGGTGGGCGACGGCAACATCGTCACCCAGAGCTGGACCGCGCCGGTCAATCTCTCGGTCGCAGACGCCTCGCCGCCGAGCCTGGCGCTCGCCTATAGCATGACCGGTTCCCTTCCGGTCACCGGCCTGCTTTATCGAGTTGTTCGAGCGAGTGATTCACGTTTCAGGCCGACTCGGCCTGAAACGATCACGCGCTATGGCGGCAGCCCGCAAAGCGGGGCGGCGCTGATCTGGGTCGATCTCGACGACACCGTGCGGGCGACGCTCCGCACCTCCGGCACCGCCGCCTTCGACCCAGCGCAGACGCTTAAAGCATGACCGGTTCCCTTCCGGTCACCGGCCTGCTCTAGCGAATTGTTCGAGCGAGTGATTCACGTTTCAGGCCGACTCGGCCTGAAACGATCACGCGCTAGCGCGGGGGATAGCTGCACCATCCAGGGCAACCCGTGGCGGCTGCCGATGAGCGCGGCGATCAATCCGGCCGGGGACGCGGTGGTGCTGTACCAGCAGACCGACGCGACCGGCGCGCAGGTAAGCGTGTTCGGGGCGACGACGAACTGAGGCGCGATCCGCCTGACGGGGACCCTTCCGTCAGGCCGATGCCCTACCGCCGGCGCGCCTTGCGGGCGGCGTAGCGGGCGTCGCGGGCGGCCTTCTGGGCGGCGCGCTCGGCGGCCTCCTCGGCGGCCTTCTCGGCGGCGAGGCGCTTCTCCTCGGCGAGGCGGGTCTCCTCGGCGGCGCGGGCGGCGGCCTCCTCGGCCTCCTTCCTGGCCCGCCGCTCGGCGGCGCGCTGCTCGCGCGCCTCGGCGATGGCGCGGCGTTCGGCGGCGCGGGCCTGCACGGCCGGGTCGTCCGCCGGCGGCCGGGCGCGGAACTTCTCGAGCAGTTGCTGGCGGGCTTTCTCCGCGGCCTCGCGCCGCTGGCTGTGGCTGTCCTCGTAGCGAGCCATGCTCTACCGGTTGCCCTCCAGGTTCGGCTTCTCCGCTTCCGTGGCTTCCGTCTTGGGAGCGGTGTCGCCCTCGGCGACCGTCTTGGCCGCGCGCTCGCGCTGCTTCGCCTCCTTCTTCTCCCGCTTCAGGCGGTCGCGCTCCGCCTTCTGGAACCCGTAATTCACCCTGAACGCCATGCGGCACCCCCGTTCACCTGCGGACCTAATCGCGCGCGCGATAGATCCCCGACCCTGCTCCCATCGCGCTCGCGCGATGGTCCCCGGCCGCGCTCCCATCGCGCTCGCGCGATGGGTCCCCGGCCTGTCCGGAGCCATATGGCGCCGGCATGAACGAAGCCAAGTGCCATGTCCAGAGGTCAGGCGCGCATGGACGAAAGCGTCCGGCGCATGATCGCGCCCACGTCGCGGATCGCCGCCCAGACCGCATCCGCCGGGGCGGTGATCGCGATTTCCTTGCGGATGCTCGCCGTCAGGCGGCGTGGCAATGGGCTTCCAGCCGGTAGCCGTCGGGATCGATGACAAAGGCGGCGTAGTAGTCCGGACCATATTCCGGCCGCTTCCCCGGCGCCCCATTGTCGCTGCCGCCGGCAGCGAGCGCGGCGCGGTGGAATGCGTCCACCGCATCGCGGTCGGGAGCGGTGAAGCAGAAATGCAGGCCGGAACGCGTGTCGGCGGGAACCGGGTGCTCGGTCTGCGACAGCCAGAACCCGGCCGCGCCTTTGCCGTAGCCGAGCGAGTCGGCACTGTCATGCAGGCGGGCCTGACCGAGCGGCCGGAGCGCCGCGTCGTAGAACCGGCCGGACGCCGCGAGATCACGGACGCCGATGGAGATGTGGTCGAACATGGATGCGCTCCCTAAATGCTAACCTTGAAGGCAGTTAGAGAATGCGGGCGGCGCTCGGGGGTGTCAACCGTCATGGAGGTTAGGGGAGTGCGGTGAACACGAGCGTGAAGGCCCCGGGACCGCCCGACGCGCTGTGCCTCGACTTCACCAACACGCGCTACTGGCGGGGCCGCGCCGAGCCGACCGAGGAATTGCACCGGCCGGCGGACCTGCTCGCCTGGTGCCGCCGCGCCGGCGCGCTGGAGGCGGAGACGATCGAGCAGGTCGCGGCGCGGTGGGAGACGGCGCCGGAGGAGGGCGCCACCGCGCTCGCGATCGCGACGCTGCTCCGCGAGGCGATCTTCCGCCTGTTTGCCGCGACGGCCTCCGGCGGGGCGGTGCAGCAGGCCGACCTGGCGGCGCTCAACCGGGCGCTGCGTGTCGCGCCGGAACGCGGCGCGCTCCGGCGCGACGGCGAAGCCTATGTGTGGGAGGTCACCGCGCGGGGGCCGGACGCGATGCTGCTGCTCGGGCCGGTGCTGTGGTCAGCGGGGGATCTGCTGGCCGGGCCGCGCCGCGGCCGGGTGCGGCAATGCGCGAACCCGGAATGCCGCTTCCTGTTCGTGGATGACAGCAAGAGCGGCAACCGCCGCTGGTGCTCGATGGCGAGCTGCGGCAACCGCGCCAAGGCGCACCGGCACTACGCCCGCAAGAAGGCGGGCGGAACGGCCAGCGCGCGCCGGGAGGACGCATGAACCACGCGCCGCAGTGTCAGAGATAGCGGCCGCGCTCCATGATCTCGAGGGCGTAGGCGCGGTAGGTCACGCCAAGCTCCTCGGCGCGGGCAAGGCGGCGCAGCGCGATCTCGCGGGGCGGTGTCTTCCACGCCTTCTTGTGCGCGCGGCGCCAGCAATAGGAGCGCCAGGGAAGCCCCGGATCCGGCTCGTCCTCGAGCGGCGGCCCGCCATTATGGCCGATCAGCCCGCGCGCGGGTTGGCCGGCGGAGCTGGCCGAAGCCCCATCCGGGTCAGCGGGTGGAATGCCCGCCAAGGACGCGCGCGCCAACTCCATCAGCGAATCCGACACGGGCGACTCCGCTTCTGCACCGCAACGATGGTGCGGTGGAATCGCCCGGCCGGGCAAGCCCGAATGCGATTTTGCGCCAACCGCCGCGAACTACCGCGCCGCCATGAGAACGCGCGGCCGACCGAAGCCGGCATACTCCCCGGCCTCCGCGGTGGCACGGCTGAAGATCACCACGTCGGATCCGCGCGGATGCCTCGCGATGAAGCCGGCCGCCTCCCAGGCCGGCAGGCGTTCCGCGCGCGTGACCCCGCTGCGCGGATTGTGCCACCATTGCACGAGCTCTGCCGACCCCGGGAGCGGCTCCCCGAGAAGCGTCTCGATTTCGCCGAACGTCATCAGCAGATTGTCACCGCCGGCCTCGGCAAGATGGTCGCGCAGCCGGTCGTACTTGCTCATGCCTCGCTTTTCCCGTTTGTTACCCCCGCAATGAGAGTAACTGCGCGAGTTGCAACGAGGCAAGAGGGCCGGGCGTTCGGTTCGCGGTCAAAAAAATTTCGCAGCCGCGCGAGTGGTGCGATCCTGACGCTCGCTATCCGAGCGTCAGGTGAATCGCTCCACCACTCAATAGCTGGTGGATAGAATTGACGGAAGGAACCGTCCGATTCTGATCCGCACTAGCCTGGTTTTGAAGATGTTGCCGTCGCGGCGATAAATGTAGGTGCCCGCCGCCGCGCCCCACCGCGCGAGAATGCTGGTGCGGAGCCAGTCGACCCGCTCGTCCATGCCGGCGCGATCGAGCCGCCCGAATTGCGGCGCCACCACCACATGGGCCACCGCCCCGCCGCCGAGATCGATCCCCAGGCTCATCCCGCCATTGCCGGAGGCGAGCATCCAATGCGTGCCCGACGGCGTGGTGTTCGGCAGGTCGGGCGCCGCGCCGGTCGGCATGGTGGGCGGGGCGCCGAGATTGGTCGGCGTGTTGCCGTTGGCCGTGGGCCCCGGCGGGATCAGCGGGATCGGCGCCGGCAGCCCGGCCTGGGCGCTGGCGATCCTGGCGGGCTCGACGCCGCCGTGTCGGGCGTCGGCGCGGCGGGGGTCAGGTGGTCGGGGCGGGCGTCGCCGGGGCCGGCGGGGGCGGAGACGGAGGCGAGGCGGCGGCCTGACCGCCCGGCGGGGTTCCCGTGCCGGAAGGGCGGGCGGAGACGGGGCGTGGCGGAGATGGTGATCTGCCCGGCGGGGGGCGGCGCGTCGCTGCCGCCACCGGTGGCGAGTGGCTGGCCCTGGCGGAGCCGCTGCAGCGCGGTCGCGAGCGAGTCGCCCGAATTCGCATTCGCATCGGCGCCCGCCCCCGGGGACGGGCCGGGCGGCGCGCCGGGCTGCACCGGCCGGCGGCGGCGCGACACCCTGCGCCGTCGCGGTCCCGTTCCCGCCGGCGGCGCCGGGCGGCGCCGCCGGCGGGGTGACCGCGCCGGCATTGGGCGCGGAGGCGAGCGGCGAGAGCGGCGGCGTGGCGGTTGCCGGCTGGGCGGGGGCGGTGGTCGCGGTCTGGCTCGGCGTGGTCGGCCAGGGCGACGGACGCTCCTCCTGGTAGATCAGGTAGACGAGAAAGCCGACGACCAGCACCAGGGCGATCGCCGTCGCCCGCATCAGCAATCCTAGCATCGGCGCGAGCCCTCCTGGTGGCGTGCACGCGCCGGGCCGCCCAACGGGGCGGGCGATCAAAGCAGAGCGTGCTCATGCGAGTGTGCCAGCGATCCCGACCGGAGGGATTTTATCAGCCCGCGGGCAGCGCGTCCAAGCCGCTGCCGCCGCGCGGAAACCGCCAACGCGGCCCGCGTTATGCCAATGGTCATTCTTCATGACCGTTGGCATTCCGCGCGGTTGGCGGGCGGCGCGCGTGAAATCAAGACATACCGCGCGCCAAGGTGATGATGGATGAGGAGCGATCTGAGCCCGCTGGTATGGAACCGATCAGATGCAACTCCGAACCGGAGAACCCGAGATGAAGACGCTGTTCCTGCTTTCCGCGACGGCGCTCGCCACCGGCCTGTCGCTGTCGGCCGCGCATGCCGCCAACTGGCGCAACCCCTACGGCAACGTCAACCACGCGAATGATGCCGGCAACGATACCGGCGATTCGCAGGTCGACTCGCTGAACGCCGCCCAGCTCGACCAGAATTACTGGCGCTCCCATCCCGCGCCATGCCTGCCGGGCGCCCCGATGATGCAGGGCGGCCCCGGCGGCCCGGCCATGGGCGGCGCACCGCAGCAATAGCGCCGTCCGCCCGGGAAATGCGCCCTTCGCGCACTTCCGCGAACCCCCCCTCAGCTATGCGCGACGGCGGTGGTGCCGGCGTTGTTGAACAGCACGAAGTTCGAGGAGGTGTAGCTGCCCGCGAGCTGCAGCGTGACGCTCGACGAGCCGTTGGTCACCGACAGCTTGTCGGTCCCGCCGTTGAAGGTGAAGGACGTCGTGCTGTTCCAGCCGATGCCCTGCAGGTTCAGGATGTCGCCCCCCGCGAAGCCGCTGATCGTGTCGCCGAACCCGGCGGTCGCGCTCAGCGACAGGGTGGAATTGGCGCCCAGATTGACCACCCCGCCCGACCCGACCGAGGCGTTGAAGCCGAGCGTGGTCGCGGAGCCGGTGGTGAAGCTGCCGCTGCCGGTCACCCCGGCGAGGAAGGTCAGGTTGCCGCTGGCGACGTTCACCGTGCCGGCATTGATCGTCGCGACGGCGATCGTGCTGGCGCCGGTTCCGGTCTTGGTGAGTGCCCCGTCATTGGTGAAGGAGGAGCCCGCCGTGCCCAGGATCGCGGTGCCGGTGGTGAGCTGGATGCTGCCGGCTCGCCTGGTTCACGAGCTTCGCCGTATCGCCGCTGTTGTAGCCGAGATACCAGTTGCCGCCCTGGGTGATCGCGCCGGTGTTGCTCATGGTGGCGCTGCCCTCGAGCTGCAGCCCGCTGAGCGCGGTGGTGCCGCCGAGTGCGAGCGTGCCGGTGCCGGTCACCACGCCGGCCTCCAGCGACACCGCGCCGGTGAGCGTCAGCGTGTTGGCCCCGAGGGTGAGCGTCCCGCTGGTCTGGCTCCAGTTGCCGGCGAAGCTCTCCGACCCGGCGAGCGTCAGCGAAGCGCCGTCGAGGAAGATGCCGCCGCCGGCGAGCGTCGTGCCCGCGACGATCGTGTCGATGCCGGTGTTGAGCTCGAGCGAGCCGCCGCCGGCGATGACGCCGCCGAGGCTGTTGCTCGGGCCGGCGATGCGCAGATAGCCGCTCGCCACGCTGATCGTGCCGGTGTTGGTGAGCGGCGCGTTGATCGCCGAGGTGCCCGCGCCGTATTTGGCGATGGTGCCGGCATTGGTGAGATGCGCGCCGGCGACCGAGTAGATGTTCGTATCTGTCGTAGATGTTGAGCAGGCCGCCGGCCTGGTTCTGCAGCTGCGAGGTATCGCCGGAATTGTAGCCCAGATACCACGAACCCTGCTCGTTGATCGTGCCGGTGTTCATGATCACCGCGCTGCCTTCCAGCGCGAAGCCATAGAACTCCGAGGTCGAGGTCAGGCTCAGCGTGCCGGTGCCGTTCAGCACGCCGCCGTCGAAATTGACGCTGCCGGTGAGCGCGAGGCCCGAGCCGTTGTTGAGCTCGATCGTGCCGGCGGTGACGCTCACCACGCCGGCATAGCTGAGCCCGGTGCCGACCGCGACGTTGGCGCCGTCGAACACCATCGCCGATACCGTGGCGATGGTGTTGCCGGCGATCGTGTCGGCGCCGGTGTTGAGCTCGACGGTGCCGGCCCCGGAGATGGTGCCGCCGAAATTGTTCACCGGGCCGGAGAACCGCAGCGTGCCCGCGGTCACGCTGATGACGCTGCCCGCGGCGTTGCTGTTGACCGAGTCGTTGATCACGGCGGTGCCCGCGCCGCCGGACTTGGCGAGCGTGCCGTCGTTGGTGATCAGCGCGCCACCCACGCCATAGATGTCGTTGTTGCCGAGGATCTTGTAGGTGGCCCCCGCCGCGTTGATGAGCTGCGCGGTGTCGCCGCTGTTGACGCCGACATAGAGATATCCGGTCTGCTGGAGCGTGCCGGTGTTCGTCATCACCGTGCTGCCGGTCAGCTCGTAGCCGGAGATCACGCCGGATTTCAGCGTGATGGTTCCCGAGCCGCTGGCGATGCCGCCGTCGAACTCGCCGGTGCCGGAGAGCGTGAGCGTGTGGCCGGCGAGCGCCAGCGTGCCGCCGGTCTGCTGCCAGTCCTTGGCGTAGGTGACGTTGCCGCCGAGCGTCGTCGCGCCGCCGTCGAGCAGCATGTGCGCGACGGTGAGCGTCGCCGGCCCGAGCGTCGTGTTGCCGGCATCGAGCTGCAGCGTTCCGGCGCCGGTGACGTGGCCCTTGATGCTGTTGGTGGCGCCGTCGAGGCGCAGCGTGCCGGCATTGACGTTGATGGTGCCGGTGTTGGTGAACGAGTCGTTGATCACCGAAATGCCGCCGGCGCCCGACTTGTTCAGCGTGCCGGCATTGGTGACCTTCGCGCCGCCGACGCCATAGACCGAGTTGTTGGCGCCGATGTTCCAGATCGCTCCGGCGGCATTGGTGAAGCTCGCGGTGTCGCCGCTGTTGTAGCCGATGTAGAGATAGCCGGCCTGCGTCAGCACGCCGCTGTTCTTGAACGCGACGCTGCCTTCGACGAAGTAGTTCGACACTTCCGCCGTCGCCCCGGCGGCGATCGCCAGCGTGCCGGAGCCGGTGGCCGCGCCGCCATCGAGCGCGGCGGCGCCGGTGAGCGTGAGCACCTTGCCGCCGAGCGCCAGAATCCCGCCGGTCTGACTCCAGTTGCCGGCATAGCTCAGCGTGGCGCCGAGCGTGAGCGTGCCGCCGTCGAGCAGCACGTTCCTGACCGTGAGCTTGGCGCCGGTCGCGAGCGTGCTGGTGCCGCTGTCGAACTGGATCGTGCCGGCGCCGCTGATCGTGCCGGAGAAGTTGTCGGTGGTGCCGTCGATCCGGAGCTCGCCGGAGGCGACGTTGATCGTGCCGGTATCGGTCAGGGAGACGTTGATCGCGGAGATGCCGCTCCCCGACTTGATCAGCGTGCCGGCATTGTCGAACGACGGCGCCGCCCGGCCCGTAGATCGTGTTGTTGCCGTCGATGCGGTAGGTGGCGCCGGCGGCGTTGACGAACTGCACCGTGTCGCCGGCATTGTAGCCGACATAGACATAGCCGGTCTGATCGACGGTGCCGGTGTTGGTGACGACGCTGCCGCCCTCGAAGATGTAGTTGTAGAGCTCGGTCGCCGCCGGCGAGGTTGATCGCGCCGCCGCCGCTCGAGAAGCCGCCGTCGAAATTGGCCGCGCCGGAGAGCGCCAGCGTGCTGGTGCCGAGTGCCAGGTCGCCGCCGCTCTGGTTCCAGGCGGTGCCGCTCGAGATTCTCCGCGAGCGTCAGCGTGCCGCTGCTCAGCAGGATCTGCGCCGAGATTGACGACGGCGCCGGCCTGGATCGTCTCGGTGCCCTCGAAATTCACCGCCGAGCCGGTGAGCGTGCCGGCGAAACTGTCGGAACCGGTGAGCGCCAGCGTGCCGGAATGGACCGCGAGCGTGCCGCCGGTCTGCGTCACGCTGCCGCTGATCGTGGAGGACGCGCCACCCAGGGTGAAGGTGCCGGCGCTCTCGGTCAGCGCGCCCCGAAATCGACGAATTGCCCAGGATCTGCAGGCTGCCGCCGGTGATCGCAAGCGTGTCGGTGCTGGCGACGGTGAGCGAAAGCGCCTTGTCGCTGCTGCCGCTATGCGTGATCGTCGCCGGGCTGCTGGTGCTGATGGTGACGTCGTCGCCGGCGCCGGGAATGGTGCCGCTCGACCAGTTGGACGCGGTGTCCCAGTTCCCGCTCGCGTTGTTCTTCCACGAGATCGACGCCATGACGAACCCTCCGGGCAATTGACGGACTTGTAACGAGGTCCCGTCACGGATTGCAAGTACTCGCGTAATAATTGCAGAATTGTTGTAACCGGCTACCGCGGATCGGCGGCGCGCGCGCGGTCGGGGACGCATGGCGCGCGCCGATGCCGCAGCAGCGCCACGAGTTCCGCGAACTCGCGGCCGTCGCGCACGTCCCGCGGCAGCGCGGCGATGATCTCCGCCAGCGCCGCCTCATCGAAGTGGCGCCAGAAATTGAACAATCCGTGGAAGCCGAAGCAGGGCACCGGCGACAGCACGCGCTCCTGCGCGAAACGGTCGGCGATGTCGGCCGGCGCGAAGCGGATGCCGAATTCGCGCTCGAGCGCGGGGCGCCACACGCGGCCGATCAGGTGATCCTCCGGCACGCCCGGAACCGGCGCGAAGCGCGGGTCCTGCAAGGCGTCGAGCAGCCGCCGCGAGCGCAGCGAGAAGCCGCCATTGCCGACATCCATGCCGTCGCCGCGTGGCTCCCAGCGTGCGCCGACATAGTCGTACGCCAGGAACGCCGGGTCCCATGCCTCCGGCGCCACGACGAACCCGTCCCACTGCACGACCAGCACGTGGCTGGTCGCCACGTGCGCGGCGAGTTCCTTCAGCAGGAACGCGGAATACGCGTCGCGCGAGGCGAGCCGCGCGATGCGCCGCACGCGCACCGGCGCGGCGACATCGGCGTCGGTGAACAGCACCGCATCGCCGAACCGGCAGAGCGAAACGGAATGCGCGAGCGCACGCAGCGTCAGCGTCACCCGCGCCGAATCCGCCGCGCACAGCGTCACCTGCGCAAGATCGGGGCGCGGGGGCAATGGCGCGAAGAGGCCGGCACGCATCCTCGAATTGCGCGCGCGCGCGGTCGAGCACCGCGATGCCGCCTTCATCCCCGACGGCGAGCGCGCAGAGCGCCTGCCAGGCATGGCGGCACCAGACCTCCGCATAGGCCGAGCCGGTCTCCGGGCCGGTCTCGCGGTCGGGCGGACGGGCAGCGGGAAAATCCGCGTCGAGCGTGGCGGGATCGCGCGGCCAGACCAGGCCAAGGCGACTTCCGGCGGCTTGCATCGCGCCGCGCCAGTCGCGCAGCAATGCGTCGAAGCGAACGATGGCGCGCGGCAGCGCGCGCGTCGCGTGCTCGGCATCCAGCATGTGGCGAAGCCAGAGCAGCGCCGCCCGATTGGGGGCCATGCGGTTGCGTCGCGCGAGCGAGCGCGCGACCGCGCCGGGATGACGCAGCGCGATCAGCGCCGACGCGGCGATGCCGGCTTCCGCCAGCACCGGCAGCCAGAGCGGCAGCAGACGCGACGAGCCGCGGGTCCTTGAGCGCGAACAGGGCGTGATCCCCGAACTCCTCGCGCAGCACCGCCGCCGCCCGCGCGCGCATCCCAGGCGCAAGCCCCGCCGCATCGAAGCCGCGCCAGTCGTCCCAGCGCGATCCGCCGGCGGCCAGGATCGCGTCGTCGAGCGCGACGACCGGCGCCGATTCCCAGAAGCCGAGCGGATTGTCCGCAGCCGGCGGCATCAGCGTGGCCGGCGGGGCGGCGCCGGCCAGCATCGCCGCGCGCGCCAGGGCCGAGGTGCCGCCGCGATGCATGCCGAGCACCAGCAGCACCCGGCGCGGTGGCGTTCATGCGGCCGGAAGCGTCAGCGTCACCGTGGTTCCCCGGGAGGGTGTGCTCGCGATCGTCAGGTCGCCGCCCGGACTGGCGGGCGAAACCATAGGCCTGGCTGAGGCCGAGGCCGCTGCCCTTGCCGACTTCCTTGGTGGTGAAGAACGGCTCGATCACCCGCTCGACCAGCTCGGGCGGGATGCCGGTGCCGGTATCGGCCATCGCGATGGCGACGAAGCCGCCATTGGGCGCGAGCGCCGGGTCGGCGGGCGGCACGTTGCGCGCCGAGAGCAGCAGCGTGCCGCCCTTCGGCATCGCGTCGCGCGCGTTGAGGCCGAGATTGAGGATGGCAAGATCGAGCTGCGCCGGATCGGCCTCGACCCGCGCGATGCCGGGCGGCAGATCCGTCGTCACCGTCACCGCCTCGCCGAGCGCGCGCTGCAGGAGGGCGGCGCTCTCGGCCAGGCGCCCGACCGGATCGAACACCTGCGGCTGCAGCGGCTGCAGGCGGGAGAAGGCGAGGAGCTGGTGGGTCAGCGCGACCGCGCGCTCGGTCGCGTCCAGGATGCGGTCGTGCAGCCGCTGCAGCCTCGCGTTGCCGCCGAGTTCCGCCGCGGCGAGCTCCAGCCCGCCGCGGATCACCGTCAGCAGGTTGCTGAAGTCATGCGCGATTCCGCCGGTGAGCTGGCCCACCGTCTCGAGCTTCTGGCTCTGGAACAACTGCTCGCGGGTCGCCTCCAGCTCGTGCTGCGCGGCGCGCCACTCGGTCATGTCGCGCGTGACCTTGGCGAAGCCGACCAGCTGGCCGTTCTCGAAGATCGCGTCGAGCACCGCCGAGGCCCAGAACCGCGTGCCGTCGCGGCGGACGCGCCAGCCCTCGCTCTCGCTGCGCCCGACCGCGCGCGCGGTCGCGAGCTTCGCCTCCGGCACACCGGCCGCGCGGTCCTCCTCGCCGAAGAAGATCGAGTACGGCTTCCCCAGGATCTCCTTCCTCGTGTAGCCCTTGATGCGCTCGGCGCCGGCATTCCAGCTCGCCACCCGCCCGTCCGGATCGAGCATGAAGATCGCGTAGTCGGTGACGCCCTCAACCAGCAGGCGGAACCGCCGCTCGCTCTCGCGCAGCTCATCGAGGGCGCGGCGCCGCTCGGTGATGTCGCGGGTGATCTTGGCGTAGCCGATCAGCGTGCCGTCGCGATCGCGCATCGTGTCGAGAATGGCAAGCGCCCAGAACCGCGTGCCGTCGCGGCGCAGCCGCCAGCCCTCGCTCTCGCAGCGCCCGGTGCGGCGCGCCTCCTCGAGATTGCGCTCCGGCACGCCGGCGGCGCGGTCGGTCTCGGTGAAGAAGCAGGAATAGGGGCGGCCGACGATCTCCGCCTCGCTGTACCCCTTCATGCGGGCGGCACCCGGATTCCAGGTGACGACGATGCCCGCCGGGTCGACCATGTAGATCGCGTAGTCCACGACCGCATCGATCAGCAGCCGCAAAAGCTGCTCGCCCGCAGGCCTTGTCTTGGTCGTTCGATCCCCCACCCGGCTCCGTATCCGTCACTGCGCTGCGAGCGCCCTCGGCGGCACGCCGGGACGGGGCAGGATTACAAGGTGTCACTCGCCCGAGCCAGGGGTCGGCACTCGCCGCCCGGCCACAGTCGCTTGAGCGATTCCTGAAGAAACGCGGAAATGTGTCGGATTCAGCTTGCCCATACGCCCCAGTTAGGAATATAAGCCGAGACATGATGCCGGCGTTGCGTGCGGCGGGCGGCCAACGGATTTTCCTCCGCGCACCAAACTTTGTTGTCGCGCAGGTCCGCTCCATGCCGGACCCCAACGATCGTGCGGGATGATGAGCAACCGTCCGCCCACGCCGCTCGACGTGCTGCTGACCGTCATGCAGCGCAAATGGGAGGCGGGCGATCTCGACGCCGCCGCCGCCCTGGCGCGCGCCGCCGCCCCGTATCTGCATTCCCGTCCCGCCGCTGAGCGGCCATACCGGAACGCTTCCTTGCGGCCGGATTCCTTCAAGGACAGCCCGCGCGATCAACCCGCGCCGCACCTCCTCACCGATGCGCAGCTCAACCGGCTCCTCGACGATGGCGGAGAGCCGGACGGAAGCGGAGAGCCGGAAGGAAGCGGCGAGGCGGGAGAGGGATCTTCGTAGGCGCGTCCGCGCTTCGCTCGCCGCCTGGGCCGAACTCGCGCTCGCGCCGACCGGCCAGGTCCCCGCCGCGCATCATCGCCTGCTGATGGCGGAGCTGGAGCGGGTCGCGCGCGGCACCACAAGGCGGTTGATGGTGCAGATGCCGCCGGGCGCGGCGAAATCGACCTACGCGTCGATCCTCTTCCCGGCCTGGTGGTTCGCCCGCCGCCCGGACAGTTCGGTGATCGCCGCCTGCCACACGCTGTCGCTCGCCGAGCATTTCGGCCGCACGCTGCGCGGGCTCATCGCCGAGCACGGCACCCGGCTCGGCTATGCGCTGGAACAGGGCAACCGCGCCGCCCGCCGCTTCGCGACCACCGCGGGCGGCCAGTATTTCGCGACCGGCGTCGCCGGGCCGATCATCGGAAGGCGCGCCGACCTCGTGCTGATCGACGACCCGGTCAAGTCGCAGGCGGAGGCGGACAGCCGCATCCACCGCGACCGGCTCTGGGACTGGTTCCGCGCCGACCTGACGACGCGGCTGAAACCCGCCGGCCGGATCGTGCTGATCATGACCCGCTGGCATCCGGACGACCTCGCCGGCCGCCTGCTCGACCTTCCGGAGTCCGACCGCCGAACCGCCGGCTGGACGGTGCTGCGCCTGCCGGCGCTGGCGGAGGCGGCCGACCCGCTGGGCCGCGCCCCGGGCGCGCCGCTCTGGCCGGAATGGGAGGACGCGGAGACGCTCGCCGCCCGCCGCGCCGCCCTGGGCGAGCGGGCCTGGGCCGCGCTCTACCAGCAGCGGCCGCGGCGCCGCGAAGGCGGGCTGTTCGCGATCGACCGCATCCCGATCATCGATGCCGCCGAGGCGGCGCCGGTCCAGAGGCATCGGTTCCTGCGTCCGCGCCTGGGATCTCGCCGCGACCTCGGGGCCGGCGGGCGACCCGGACTGGACGGTCGGCATCCGGCTCGCGCGGACGCGGACGGGCAGCTACCTGGTCGAGGATCTGGTGCGCCTGCGCGGCGGCCCCGGCGCGGTGGAAGCCGCGCTCCGCGCCACCGCCGAGCGCGACGGCCGACGGCGTCGCGATCGGCCTGCCGCAGGACCCCGGCCAGGCCGGCCGCGCCCAGCTCGCCTATCTCACCCGGCAACTCGCCGGCTTCCGCGTGCACGGCAGCCCGGAAAGCGGCTCGAAGGAGACGCGCGCGATGCCGGTCGCGAGCCAGGCCGAGGCGGGCAACCTCGCCTTGCTCCGCGCGCCCTGGAACCGCGCGCTGCTGGAGGAGCTGCGCGACTTCCCGCACGGCGCCAAGGACGACCAGGTCGACGCGCTGTCCCGCGCGTTCGGCATGCTGGCGGAGGCGCAGGCCGCGCCGGCGCGACGGGCGAATGTGGGGCTGCTGGTGCGGTGAGGGGTCGGCCTTGCCCGCCCGTCAGGCACACCCCAGGTTGTTTTCGCAGTCGCCTACGCTAAGGTGTCGTTAGGACACCGTCCGGCAATTGGGCTCGAACGACCAGCGAAGGTTTCCGGTATGAGCCGCCAGGGAGATAAGCTCCTTTCTGATGTAACCCCGACCTCGGGGGCAACTGCGCTCTCGCATTTCGTTCGTGGCCTCAACGCCGCTGCCGTCTTCCTCGCCGGCGATTTGCCAGTGGCGAAATGCCCCGCCGCCTCGCTGCGATCGGACTGGGAAGCGGTCGGCAATGACATCCGGAGGGCCACCAACAAGTATGTGGCGAAGCATGTCCCGAAGGAGCACGCCTGAAGACCCTTGAGCCGTGCCGACGCTTTTGTGCGTCCGGGAATACAAGCGCGAGCGGTGAGATCAGCAGAGTCACTCACAATCAAGCCCCGACCGCAAAAACAAAGTCAGAGTGAATTGGTGGAATGTGACTTCCTCGATGTGACTACCTACGTCCTCACCCGTTGAGGACAGCCGCCCATGGTTTCGCGACCTCTTAAACCGGAGCCCAGCATTCCGCCGACCGACAACCCACACGAGGTTGCAGGGGCGACCAGCGAAACGGAGGTCGTCGAGAAAACCTCGGAGCTCCTCAAGCCGCTCCTGAGGGAGCCTGCTCAGGCACCGCAAGCGGCCCAGAAGGTCGTGTCGACCCTCGGCATGTTCGCCGGCCCGATGCCCCCGCCGGAGATTCTCGCCGGATACGACGCCCTGATTCCGGGCGCCGCCCGGGAGATCCTCGACATGACGAAGACCGAGCAGCGGCATCGCCATGCCATGGAGCGGCTGACGGTTCTCTACCCGTATCTCGGCCTGGCCGCCGGCTTCGTTGCGCTTCTGCTCTGCGTTGGCGGGGCTGTTTTTCTAGCACTGGAGGGGGAGGCCCGGATCGCTGCGCTGCTGCTGGGAGCTCCTCTTATCGTAGCCATCGGGTGGTTTGTGAACGGCCGCCTGCAAGCGGCCGGCCGGAGGCCAGCATCACCGTCAAGCGCAAACGGAACGCGTCGGTAAACGCCGGGTCGCGGCGCTGCGCAGTCCGCTCATCCGCGCCTCAGCGCAGGACCCCGCATGTTCGACACCATCTGCACCCTGATCCCGCGCGATCCGGACTATCCGCCGCGCGCGCGCACGCTCGACATCCTGCGGCGCGTGCTCGACGGCACGCTCTATGACGTGCTGCCCTTCGAGTTCCACGACGAGCGCACCGCCGGCGGCGAATACATCCCGCTGCGCAACCGCCGCCCGAACGTGCGCTACGCGCTGCCGCGCATCGTCGTCGAGGACAGCGTCGCGCTGCTGTTCAGCGAAGGGCATTTCCCCTCGATCGACTGCGCCGATCCCGCCATGCGCGCCGCCTTCGTCGACATCGTCAAGGAGTGCCGGCTCAACGAGGTGATGGTGCAGGCCGCGGTGCGCGGCTCGGTCGGCTCGGTCGCGGTGCTGATGCGCGTGCTGCGCGCACGGCTGTTCTTCTCGGTGCTCGAGACCGTCTACCTCACGCCGAGCTGGGACCCGGAAGCGCCCGACGAGCTCGCGCAGGTCGTCGAGAAATACAAGGTGGCGGGCGATCTCCTCGTCGCGCAGGGCTACCGCGATCGACGATCCCGGCCAGACCTACTGGTTCCAGCGCATCTGGGACCGCGAGGACGAGACCTGGTATCTGCCCTGGCCGGTCGGCAGCAATGCCGAGCCGGCGATCGACGAGAACCGCAGCGTGCACCACGCGCTCGGCTTCGTGCCGATGACCTGGGTGAGGAACCTGCCGGGCGGCGACGACACCGACGGCGCCTGCACCTTCCGCGCCGCGATCGAGACCGCGATCGAGATCGACTACCAGCTCAGCCAGGCCGGACGCGGGCTGAAATACAGCTCCGACCCGACGCTGCTCATCAAGGAGCCGGTCGGCGCCGAGGGCGAGATGGTGAAGGGCGCCGGCAACGCGCTCGTCGTCTCCGAGAAGGGCGATGCGCGGCTCCTGGAGATCGGCGGCACCGCGGCGTCGGCGGTGATCGATTACGTTCGCACGCTGCGCGAGTTCACGCTGGAGAGCGTGCACGGCAACCGCGCCGACGCGTCGAAATTGTCGGCGGCGACCAGCGGCCGCGCACTCGAGCTGATGAACCAGGGCCTGGTCTGGCTCGCCGACAATCTTCGCGTGTCGTACGGCGAGGGCGCGCTGCTCGCGCTCGCGCGCATGGTGCTGCGCGCGCGCGCGCGCTACCCGATCAAGGTGATGGGCGAGACGCTGCCGGCGTTCGACGCGAATGCGCGGCTCGGGCTGAAATGGCCGCGCTGGTATCCGCTCTCGGCGCAGGATCGCCTGGCCGACGCGCAGACGCTGCAGACGCTCGTCCGCAGGCCGGGCTCATCTCGCGCGAGACCGCGTCGCCTCGCTCGCCGACACCTACGACATCGCCGACATCACCGCCGAGACGCAGCGCATCGCGGCCACGTCCGCGGCCGGCATGATCGCGGCCGCAACCGCATCGAGCGTCCAGGACGCGGTCGACAGCACAGAGGATGGGACCTCCGAATGAGCGAGACCGACACCCGAACCGAGACGCCGCCAGGAGGACACGGTCGAGACCCTGCGCAGCCGCGCCGCCGATCTCGAGCGCCAGCTCGTCGAGGCCCGGCGCCTGCATGACGAGCGCATCATGCGCGCCGAGCTGAAGGCGGAGGCGGTGCGCCACGGGATGGTCGATCTCGACGGGCTGAAGCTGATCGACACCGACGGCCTCACCCTCACCGACAACGGCGAGGTGGCGGGCGCGGCCGGTGCGATGGCGCGGCTCAAGCGATCGAAGCCCTGGCTGTTCGGCAGCCCGAACTCGTCGAGCTCCGCCGCCCCGCCCCCCTCCGCACCGCCGCGGCAGAAGACCGCGCTCGAGATGAACGACGACGAATACCGCCGCGCGCGCGGCCGAGCTGCTGAAGCGCAATCGATAGCCTCCGATCGCCCTGACTGGATCGGTCAGGGCGTGAATTGGCGGCCAAGATGCGTGCCCGAATTGCACCGACCACAGCTCAGAGCGATTGGTCCAGTCCTGGCGCCGTCAGCTCGGCTTCGTCGACGCGGTCTCCTCGCTGCGCACCATTGCCGAGATGGGTGGTGAGAACGCGGACGATCTTCTCCACGTCCGACGCGCCGAGCACGAAGCCGAGC
Organism: uncultured Alphaproteobacteria bacterium; assembly: GCA_963822815.1. GTDB lineage: Bacteria > Pseudomonadota > Alphaproteobacteria > Acetobacterales > Acetobacteraceae > CAWGJC01. The sequence continues at coordinate 274,704 of CAWGJC010000002.1, read as the reverse complement.
GCGCCGAAGCCCGGGTGCTGGAAGGCGAGCATCGATCCCTCGGTGAGTGCTTCCGGTTGCACCCGCCAGGGCGGGTTGACGATCGCCTGCACCGGCGCGCTTCGAGCGACGGCGCGGGCTTGCCCACCAGCATGCGCGCGCGGGCGGTGGCGAGCGCCTGGATCAGCAGCGTGATCTGCTCGAGCGTGAGGTCGAGCTCGCCCTCGATGCCGCTCGGCGGCAGGAAGTTCAGCCTGGCGAGCGTGCCGTCATCATCGACCGTCACCCGCATCCGCGGCTCCGACATGCGCTGGCTCCCATCGCCTGGCTCCGGGGGCGACACCGCCCGGCCGCGACTGCATAGCACGTAAGCGCCGCCCGAACCACGGCAAGCCCCGCGGCACGCCCGGGCCATCGCAGCGCGTCACAGCCCGCCGCGGCAGCGGCAAGACGACCCGCCGCGGAGCGGCAACTCCAAACCCGCCGCGGAGCGGCAAAGTAAAAGGCATCACCGATGGGCATCCAGAACTTCCCGGCAGCCCTGCAGCCGATCATCCAGCAGGGCTTCCTCGATCGCGAGTTCCAGAACGCGCTGCGATCGCGCCTCGGCTATCGCGCCTGCGCGGATCGCGAGGATTTCCCGGTCGGCATCGGCGAGACGCTGACCAAGACGCGCGCCGGGCTGAAGCCCTCGGTGACGACGCCGCTGGCGCCGGCGCTCAACACCAATCTCGACAACGGGCTGACGCCGGTCGGGTGGGGCGTCGAGCAGTACACCATCGCGATCAACCTCTACGCCTCCACGATCGATCTCAACATGGTGACGTCGCGGGTCGGCATCGACCAGCAGTTCATGCAGAACGCCTACACCAACGGCGAGCAGGCGGCGCGGTCGCTCGACGAGCTCGCGCGCAATGCGCTGTTCGGCGCCTATCTCGGCGGCAGCACGCGCGTGCGCACGAGCCTCACCACGGCCGGGCCCGTCCGTTTCGGTGGACGACATTCGGGGCTTCCAGACGAGCTTCGTCAACGGCGTGCCGGTGCCGGTGGGCGGCACGTCCTCGCTCACGGTCACGGTGGGCGCCAATTCCTACACGCTGGTCGGCGCGGCCGCCGATGCAACCAACGTCTCGACGGCGACCGGCGGCGTCTCCGGCGTGCTGACCTTCTCCGGCAATGTGGCGGTGGCGGACGGCCAGGTCGGCAATGCCGTGCAGGGCGCCACCTCGTCGCTGATCGTCCGGCCGAACGCGCGTCCGAGCACCGCGGCGCTGCTCTCGCACCGACACGCTGGCGATGGGCAATCTGCTCGACGCGGTCGCGGCGCTCCGCAAGAACGCGGTGCCGACGATCGAGGGCGCCTACAACTGCTATCTCGATCCGGTGAGCTCGCGGCAGATCTTCAGCGATCCCGACTTCAAGCTCCTGTATCAGGGCACCGCGACCTCGAACACGACCTTCGCGAACGGCGTCGTCTCCGACTTCCTCGGCCTGCGCTTCGTGCCGACCACGGAAGCGCCGGTGCAGCCGCATCCCTCGATCGCCAACGCCTATGTCCGTCGCCCGATCGTCTGCGGCCAGGGCGCGCTGATCGAGGGCGATTTCGCCGGCATGGGCGCGTCGGACGTGGCCCCCGCGGATTCGATCGTCAGCATCATCGACGACATCGCGATGGTGACGCGCGAGCCGCTCGACCGGCTGCAGCAGATCATCTCGCAGAGCTGGTACTGGATCGGCGGATTCTGCGCGCCGACCGACACCACGACCAATCCGACCACGGTTCCCACCGCCACCAACGCCGCTTTCAAGCGGGCCGTCGTCATCGAGCACATCGGCTGAGCGCGGCCCCGGGATGCCCGATCGGGAGAGCACCATGCTGACGGACGCGCAGCTCACCGATGCCAGGCGGTTCACCGGCTATCCGGCGTATGGCGCCGGCGCCTACGGCAACATGGGCTGGCGGTTCTTCCAGGCCTATGGCGCGCTCGAATACCGGCTGGCCAACCTGTCGGATTCCGAGCTCGCGGTCGTCGCCAACATGCTGAACACGCTGAACGCGCTCGAGATGGCGGTGGTGACATCGTCGGACAATCTCGACACCGGCGCCGCCGCGGCCTGGACGCACAATGCGACCGAGGTCGATGACCGCGTCGCGCTGCTGGAGACCTGGCAGCGGCGGCTCTGCAGCTTCCTCGGCGTGCCGCCCGGGCCCGGCCTGGCGGCCTCGCGCGGCAGCCTGATGCTGGTCGTGTGACGCCGATGGCCATCCTTCGTGGCCTTCGGCATGCGCGCGGGTTGGCGGGCGGCGCGCGCGAGACAAAGCCATGAACCCGACCGCGCTCGCGCAGAAGGTCGGCCGCGCCGGCGGCATCGCCGCGGCCAAGCTCGGCGTGCCGCACGCGCTGTTCCGCCCGCGCTCCGCCTTCTCCCCGCTCGCGGCCGCGAACCGCATCGCGCAGCTCCCCGCCTCGTTCACGCCGAAGGACATGCGCTACCGCACCGCGCCGAGCTACGGCCACGGGCTCTATTTCGGCGTGTTCGATGCCTCGCGGACGCAGGCCGGCGACTATCTCGTCGGTCCGACCGGCACCTGGTTCATCGCCGCGCAGCAGCCGCTGCTGCCGGTGCTCTGCGTGCTCGCCAACCGCACGCTGACGCTCGGGCGGCCGGCGGCGCCCGATGCCGCCGGCAGCAACGGCTATGGCGGCGTCTCGCTCGGCGCGGCGACGGTGCTCGGCACCAGCTGGCCGGCCTCGGTGATGTCGAATGGCGGCGGTCAGGAAGGCATGCTGCCGTCCGACGCGACCGTGCCGTACTGGTCGCGTGCTGCTGCCGGCGCTTGCCGTTCGCGCTGCGCACCGCCGATCTCGTCACCGACGATCTCGGCCGCACCTTCGTCGTCTCCGCCGCCGAGGTGAGCGCGCTCGGCTGGCGGCTCACCGGTCGCCGAGGCGGCGACCTGATGGCCGATCAGTCGGATGTCGAGACGGCGCTCGTCACCGTCATCTCGGCCGCGCTCTATCCGAATGGCGTCAGCGCGCCGTCCACGCTGGGCGTCACCACGCGCGTCTATCGCGGCTGGCCGAATGCCGCGGCGCTCGACGCCGATCTCGCGCAGGGCAACGTCAACGTCACCGTGTTCCCGGTCGAGGGCGCGATGCGCAACACGACGCGCTGGCCCTATGAATGGCACACGGTTCCGGCGACGCCGGCGCTCACCGCCTCCGTCACCGGCCAGTCCGCGACCTTCACCGGCACCGCGAGCGCGGGCCAGCTCGCCGGACTGCTCGTCGGCAACAGCACCTACGTGCACCGCACCGCCGCCGGCGACACGCCGGCGCTGGTCGCCGCCCTGCTCGGCGCCGCGGTGCAGGCCGGACTATCCGGCGACGGTAAACAACGCGACGGTCACGGTGCCCGACGCGCCGCGCCTGATCGCGCGCACCGCCGCCGACGCGGCGGGGCAGCTCGAGCTCCGCCGGCAGGACCAGAATTTCCGCATCACCGCCTGGTGCCCGACGCCGGCGCTGCGCGACGCCGCGGTGAGCCGGATCGACCAGGCGCTCAGCGCGTCGCGCTTCCTCGCGCTCGCCGACGGCACCACCGGCTGGATCCGCTGGGCCGGCACGACGACGCAGGACAAGAGCCAGGACGCGAAACTCTATCGCCGCGACCTGGTCTACGCGGTCGATTATCCGACGACGCAGCTCGCCAACCTGCCGAGCATGCTGTTCGGCGATCTCACCCTCGACGGCAACGCGGTCTTCGCCTGAACCGGCCGGGACTGCCGCGGCTCTGCATCAGCACCTACGGAGTATCAGATGGATTTCACCCTCGTGGTGGTGAGCCCGTTCGGGCCGCACGCCAGCGGTGACGCGATCACCGATCCCGCGCGCATCGAAGCGGTGCTCGACGGCGAGCACGCGGGCAAGGTCGTGCGCGTGCGGACCGTGCCCGCGCCGGGCGGGCAAGGCACCCCCGCGCCGGCGGCGCAAGGCAACAAGGGAGCACTGATCCATGCCGATCGTCCAGCAGGGCTCCATCAACACCACGGCGCTGATCGTTCCGGACATCTATGTCCAGATCGTCCCGCCGCAGAACCTGGTGCTCAACGGCGTGCCGACCGACGTGCTCGGCGTCGTCGGCACCGCCTCCTGGGGGCCGGTGAACCAGCCCACCATCGTCGCCACCATGGCCGACTACGCCACCAATTTCGGCCCGGTGATGGCGCGCAAATACGACATGGGCACGCAGGTCGCGACCGCGGTGCAGCAGGGCGCGGCAGAACTTCCGCTGCGTGCGCGTCACCGACGGCACCGACACCGCGGTCGAGCACCGCGCTGCTCGACAATGCCGGCGCTTATCCGGTGCTGCTGACCGCGCGCTATTCCGGCTCGCTCGGCAACAACATCACCGTGGCGCTGTCGGCCGGGCTCGCAGAACAACACCTGGCGCCTCACCGTCACCATGACCGGGCTCACGCCGGAAGTGTTCGACAACATCGCGGCGCCGAGCTTCGCCGCCTTCTGGGTCAACCTGGTCGCCGCGGTGAATTCCGGCACCGGGCCGCTGCGCGGACCGTCGCAGCTCGTGGTCGCGACCGCCGGCCAGGCGACCAGCGCGCCGCCGCAGACGATCGCGCCGCAGCCGCTCGCCAACGGCGCGGACGGCGCGACCACCATCACCGCGCGAGACGCTGCTCGGCGCTCGACACGCTGCCGCGCGCCGGCATGTACGCGCTGCGCAGCCAGGGCTGCTCGATCGCGCTGCTCGCCGACACCGACGACCCGACCACCTGGACGACGCAGGCCGGGTTCGGCCTGTCGGAAGGCATCTACATGGTGCTGACCGGGCCGTCCGGCGATTCAGATCACCACCGCGATCGCCACCAAGCAGAGCGCCGGGCTCGACAGCTACGCCGCCAAGCTGATGTTCGGCGATTGGATCTGGTGGAACGACCTCGTCAACAACCAGGTGCGCCTGGTCTCGCCGCAGGGCTTCGCGGCCGGCCGGCTCGCCAATCTCTCGCCCGAGCAATCCTCGCTCAACAAGCCGCTCTACGGCGTCGTCGGCACGCAGAAATCGGGCACGCCGGGTTCGGCGCAGTCGAGCACCTATTCGAGCGCCGAGCTGCAGGCGCTGATCGGCGCCGGCATCGACGTGATCGCCAATCCGCAGCCCGCCGGCTTCTTCTGGGGCGTGCGCGCGCGGCCACAACTCGTCCTCCAACGCGGCGGTGAACGGCGACAACTACACGCGGCTCACCAACTACATCGCCGCGACGCTCGCCGCCGGCATGGGGCTGTTCGTCGGCCAGGTGATCAACGCGCAGCTGTTCCGCCAGATCAGGGCGACGCAGCTCTCGTTCCTGCAGAACCTGCTGAGCCAGGGCATTCTGGGCTCGACCGACGGTTCGCTGCCGTTCAGCGTGATCTGCGACACGAGCAACAACCCGTTCAGCCGCACCTCGCTCGGCTACGTGCAATCGGACAGCCAGGTGCAGTACCAGGCGATCAACGAGAAGTTCATCGTCAACATGGAAGGCGGCCAGACCGTCACCGTGCAGGTGCAGACGCTTCCTTCGGGCCAGGTATAAGGAACCCCGTGAATGTCAGGCACGACTTTCTCGCTCGGGCGGGATTGCACGCTGGTGGTGATGGGGCCGTTCGGCCGCGTCGATCTCACCCATGTCACCGGCTTCGAGGCCGGCAGGTGACGCAGCCGGTCCGCGTCGACAAGCTCGACGGGGCGCAGCTCGCGGCGGAACTCCCGAAGGGCTGGGACGGCAGCTTCGACGTCGAGCGGGGCTCCAGTTCGGTCGATGATTTCATCGCCGCCGCCGAGCAGGCCTTTCTCAACGGCAATACGGTCCCGACCGGCACGCTCTACCAGTACGTGACGGAAACCGACGGCTCGACCTCGACCTATCAATACACCGGCGTCGTGTTCAAGCTGGCGAGTGCCGGCGCCTGGCGGGGCGATGCGGCGGTGAAGCAGAAGCTCGAATTCTTTGCCGCCACGCGGGCGCGCATCTGATGAGCGGGACGTCCAACGCGCCGCTCACGCCCTCGGCGCGCATCCTCGCGGAAGCCGCGGAGACCTTCGCCGTCACCGACACCCGCGGCCGGCGGCTGACGGTCAAGCGGGTGACCGCGCTCGACAAGCTGCGGCTGTTCAAGGCGGTGGGGCCGATGCTTGGCAACAACGCGCCCTATTTCGGCATGGCGATGCTGGCCGCCTCGGTGCTCGACATCGACGGCATCCCGGTGCCGCTGCCGGCGAGCGAGGCGGCGCTCGAAGCCGCCGTCGCGCAGCTCGGCAATGATGGGATGGCGGCGATCGCCGGGGCGCTGAAGCAGCCCGCGGTGGCGGAGCACGACGCGGGAAACTGAGTAGGCACCCCGTACTGATCGACTGCCTCTATCTGGTCAGCCACGGGGTGCCGTTCGACGTCGCATTCTCGCTTGACGATGACGAGCGCACCGCCTGGGTGGTGGCGCTCGGCGAACTCGGCGGCCGCCGCTTCGACTGGTCGAGCCGGCAATGGTCGACCCCTGGAAGCGATCCGGGTCGGGGATGACGATGGCTGACGGTCCGCCCGACTACGCCGATCCGATCGTGTTGCGGCTCCGCTTCGTGCCGCACCGGCGCGAGCCTTTCTTTCCGACGCATGTCGCCTCGAAAGCCGCATGGGACGGATATGTCACCGACGCGCAGATGTGGGAGGGATTGCGGATCGCGGGACATGGGTTGGAACCGCCACAACAAGCATCGCCATCCGGCCCGGCGGAGCCGGCTCAAGCGGGATGGACGCCCGCCGCCGTCCTGCCGAAGGATGCGCAGCCGCGGGTTATCCCTGCACAGGAACTGCTGCTCACGCCACGCGAGCCGTTGCTGCTGACGGAGCCGCCCAAGGAATATATGGAGCGGATACCGCGACTCTCGGGAAAAGAAGGGGCGAAAGACACGCCGAGCTGGGCACGGGGTAAGCCCCGGAAGTTGGTGAGACGCCATCTGAGTACGCAAGGCGTCTGATGGATGACCGGTTTGGGAAGGGCAAGTGGCGGAACGATCCCGAACGTCAGAGAGATTTCAGCAAGATCAAGAAGTCCTATCGCGGATACCGGAATCCGGGAGGACCTTTCGGGATTGATGGAGCGGATCGGCCTGAAGCATGATCGATACTTACGCATCAGGCGGATCTCAAATGACTGCGTCGATTATCTTCAAGCTCTGGCACTTCCATCTCAGGGGTGGCGAGCCTTGGGACATGCGCGACGCCGAGATGCAGGGAAAGAGCCTTGGGGGCTACGCGACGCGCGCGGAGGCTGAAGCGGCAATCCGACGGCATATTGGTGCGGTCGGGTTCCGGGATTGGCCCGGCGGTTTCCGTATCATTCCGCTCCGCCTGAATGAAGATCGCGCGGAAGCGGCGTGGTACGGCCCCGATCCGAACGCGCCCACGCCAGAGGAAGAGCGCGCCGCACCCGCACCGCCCTCAACATATGTTCAGCTTGAGCACTGGAATGTCGAAACGACACCTGATGATCCGGACGATCTGATGGACACCGAGGAGGAAAACGGGAAGCTGCTCGGCATCTACTCGACCGAAGGGGCCGCGCAGGCGGCACGCGCACGGTTCGCGCAACGATATCCGGAACTGGCCCGCTTTCCTGATGGGTTCCGGATCTACACCGATGGCAAGGTAGGTCCGGAGAGCGAAGGCTGGACCGAGGGGTTCATCCGCATGGATGAGATGTAAGGCCGACTCGCCAACAACCTATTTCGGCATGGCGATGCTGGCCGCCTCGGTGCTCGACATCGACGGCATCCCGGTGCCGCTGCCGGCGAGCGAGGCGGCGCTCGAAGCCGCCGTCGCGCAGCTCGGCAACGAGGGGATGGCGGCGATCGCCGGTGCGCTGAAACAGCCCGCGGTGACGGAACACGACGCGGGAAACCGAGCCGGCACCCCGCCCTAATCGATTGCCTCCATCTGGTCAGCCACGGGGTGCCGTTCGATATCGCCTTCTCGCTGCCCGATGACGAACGCACCGCCTGGGTGGTCGCGCTTGGCGAACTCGGCGGCCGTCGCTTCGACTGCTCGAGTTGGCAGTGGTACACGCCTGGCGATCAGCCAGATCGGAGATGACGATGGCTGAGTCTCCGCCCGACTATGCCGATCCGATCGTCTTGCGGCTCCGGTTCGTGCCACGCCGGCGGGAGCCGTTCTTTCCGACACATGTCGCCTCCGCCAAGGCGTGGGACGGATACGTCACCGAGGCGCAGATGTGGGATGGGCTGCGAATGGCGGGGTATGGGCCAGAAGCGACGCATTCGCCGAATTCAGCCCCGCAAGCCATGAGTACCCCGGCCAATCCCGAGCAACCAACAGAGGCACACGTGCATGTGGTTCCTGTACAAGAACTGCTGATTACACCGCGCGGCTACCGCAACCCGAAGGGCCACGCTTGGGATTGATGATCCAGGGCAACCAGAGGCATGATCGAATCTCCTCATCAGGCAAGCAGCATGATGTCCCCTCTCATCTTTATGCTCTGGCACTTTCACCTTGATGCCGACGGGACGTGGGACATGCGCGACACGGATATGCAAGGGAAAGGGCTCGGGAGCTACGCTACGCGCCAGGAAGCCGAAGCCGCTATGAGGCGGTATATCGGCCTGGTCGGATTCCGCAATTGGCCGCAGGGCTTCCGCATCATTCCACTCTGGCTTGACAAGGATCGTGCGGAGGCTGCGTGGAACGGCCCCGATCCGGATGCACCCACGGCAGAGGAGGAGCGCGCAGCCCCCCAGCCACCTCCCGAGTACTACCTGCTTCGCCATTGGAATGTCGATTCGACGGACGATGATCGCGATGATCTGCTCGATGCGGAGGAGGAGACGGCAAGATGCTCGGTGCCTATTCAAGCGAAGCGATGGCGGAGGCGGCGTGCGCTCGTTTCGTGGAGCATCCGAAGATCGCGCCTTTCCCCAAGGGGTTCCGCATTGATACCGGCATTCTCGGACCGGGCAGCGAAGCCTGGACGACGGGCTTTGTCCGCATGGACGAGTTGTGAGGTATGATTTGGCCGGGATTGCGCAGGAACCGGTTGGAAATCGGTACCGCTGGTTTCCCGCCAATAAACTGATCCGACCTCGCTTTCCGGAAGCGCCCGTTGAACCCGCCGACATGGACGGCGTTTCGGGCGCCCCCACGATCGCCTTGCGCGGGCCCGACGCGCCGTAACGGGCGCGCTGACCGCTGTCCGCCTTTCGGAGCCTCGCATGACACCTCGCGACCTTGCCGCACAGCTCGCGCGCGTCGATCTCCCGCGTGCGCTCGCCGATGCGCTCGGCGCGGAGGCGTCGAAGCTCGCCGACGCGGTGCGCGCGCGGCTCGGCGCGCCGCCGGGCGGTGAGCACGATGCCCCGTGGCTGCGCACGGGCGAATTGCAGGCGAGCATCGGCAGCCAGGCGGAGGGTCTCGACGCGCAGGTCGGCAGCACGAGCGCGGTCGCGCTTTATCAGGAGCAGGGCACGGCGCGCCTGCCGCCGCGCCCGTTCCTCGCGCCGGCGGCGGCGGAAGCGGGCGAGGCGATCGCCGAGGCGATCGGCCGCGCCGCGCATGAGGCGCTGACCGCGGGCACGCGATGACGGAGTGGCCGCCGAATTATGCCGACCCGATCGTGCTGCGGCTGCGCTTCGTGCCGCGCCCGCAACCGCATCCCGTGGTGCCGGCACAGCTGACCGCGCGGGAGGGCACGTTCCACCACCCGAGCACTGCGGAGGCGATCGCGACGCTGCGGCGCGTCGGCGTGCTGCCGCCGCAGCCGGCGCTGGGACTATGAAACGCCGGAAGGGAACAAGTGTCGTTGGTATCCCGATGGCCGAGTGATCCTCAAGGAAGCATGATAACCCTTGATATCGTCCAGCTTGGCGATAAGGGCGCCGCCTGGTTTCGGGAGCGTCTCAAGCAGGGCAACGCGATCTCACGGGCGGTGCGCCACCGTTTCGACCGCGTGACCCCGTTCGCACCTCTGCCTCCCGGAACTTCGCTGGCCCGGGCGGAAGAGGTTCAAACCGGAGGCATTTCCGGTCCGCGCAGCACAAATGCCTGGCTCGCCGCGCTGTTTCGGCAGGAATTCAGTGATGTTCCGCATTGGTCTTTCCTGATCGAAGAACTCCTGGGCGCGGCGAGGTGACCACCGAAGGCCCCGCTGCACACGATTCTACGCGGGCGACACGACGCTGTTTGGCATTGCGGAGCCCGATGCAGCCGGGGTCGACCGGGCGATGTCGGCGCCGCTCAGCTTCGACACCCAGGCGTTTGCCGCCGCCATCACGCTGCCGGCGGAGCAGGAGCTCGATGCCGGATTCGTTGCCCGGTTTGCCGCAGCCACCCGCTTCGCGCTTGTCTCCGCCTATGACGGCGAGGGCGTCGTGATGGCGCGGCCGGCGACGTGCTGTTCGACCAGCCCAAATCTGCCATGACCGCGGACGCATAACGACCGCCTCGATAGCCTCGATCTCGGCCGCGCCTCCGCCCTTATGGAGCATGGTCGCATTCGTCTGCACGGAATTGCGATGCACAACCTGCACTTCGTCTTCTGCACGCTCGCGAAGCTGCCGGGCGTCGATTTCAGCGGCGCCTCGCTGGAACGCGGCCGGTTCGACTATGCCGATCTCGAAGGCGCGCGGCTGCACGACGTGCGGGCGCGGCGGGCGGAGTTCTGGAAGGCGAGGCTCGGCCGGCGCCGAGTTCCACCACGCGGATCTGCGCGGCGCCTGCTTCCACGGCGCCGATCTGCGCGGCGCGAGCATGATCGGCTGCAATCTTTCGCTGGCGCAGTTCCGCAACACGCTGGTCGCCAACCTCGATCTCGCCGGCTCGCACGGGATCGGATCGGTTCTCGTCGAGAGCATCGATGTCGGCAGCGATGCGGAGCCGCATCTGCTGACCGGCGAGGAGGCGCGCGACTGGCTGCAGCGCTTGGCGGCGTCGCCGGTGCGCCGCCGCTGGGCGAAGGACTGGGTGGATTGGGCGCGCGAGTACAACCATGAATGACGCATACCAGATCGGCATCGCGCTCGCGCTGCAGGACGGCGTGTCGGACGGGATCGCGCTGGTCGCGCGCGAGCTCGGCGCCCTCGACGACGCGATCGCGGCGACCGAGGCGGCGCTCGCGCGACTGTCGGGGAATGCGCAGGCGACGCTCGCGCAAGCGAGCGCGGCGGCGCGCGCGGTGAACGCGCTGCCCTCGCCATCCGCCGTGCGCGCACCGGAGCCGGAACCGGCCGCCAGCTCGGCGCCGCACGCCCAGGCGCCGGCATCGCCTGTCGCGACGGGAACGCCGCCGCACGCGCGCGAGGCACCGACGCCGGCCGCGCCCTCGCGCCCCGACACTCCGCCCGCTTCGCCGCTGCCGGGCGCGCCGTCGCCCGCGGCGCCCGCGCCCGCGCCGCGCGCCGGCGCCGCATCCCGCCGCGCCGCCGACCCCGCCAGCGCCGGCCTCGTCGCCGGCGCCACTGCCCACCGCGCACGCTCCGGTGACGACGGCGCCGCCTGCCGCCGCGCCGTCGCCTCCCGCACCGGCGAGCGCCGCCCGCGCCGCCGGTCACGGTCAACGTCGCCCCCGTCGCGCCGATGGCGGCACCGGTCACGCCCGTGTCGGCGCCGCCGCGCGCCACGCCGGTCGTGCACCAGCATGTGCAGCAGCATCACGCGGCGCCGCGCCAGGCACGGGCACACGAACCGCATGCCGCCGCGCCCCGGCTTGCCGCGACCGCACCGCGCACGGAACCGATGCCGAGCGCCGCGGCGAGCGCGCCGGCCGTCGCGCCGGAGGCGCGCAGCTACGCGCCGCCGCTCGTGCCGGCAACGTCGGCGATGAACGCTGGGCCTGCCGCGATGCCGAGAGAGACCGCCACACCCGGGAGCGGCGGCTCGGCGGCGCCGCCGGCGCAGGCGGCATCGGAGGGGCCGTCCGGCGGCGACGTCTATCTCGACGGCACGCTGGTCGGTCGCTGGATCGCCGATCACCTGGCGCGCGAGGCGACGCGGCCGCCCGCCGGCGCCACCGGTTTCGACACCCGGCTGACGCCCGCCTGGTCGTCGGGGCATCTGACATGAGCACGCAGCTCGTTCTCGGGCCGGTCGCCTTCGGCGGGTTCGAGATCCCGGCGCGGCTGAATTTCGGCGGCGCGCAGCGGCTCGCGATCCATCGCCTGCCGGGCGGCGTGCGCGTGATCGACGCGATGGGGCGCGACGACGCGGATATCGCCTGGTCCGGCATCTTCGCCGGGCCCGATGCGGCCACGCGGGCGCGGCTGCTCGATGTCATGCGCGCGAGCGGCGCGGTGCTCGAACTGACCTGGGATGCGTTCCTGTACAGCGTGGTGATCGCGCGCTTCGATGCCCAGTTCAGCGCGCCGTGGTGGGTGCCGTATCGCATCACCTGCACGGTGGTGCAGGACGAGGCGCAGGCGCTGGCGACAGCGGCGGTGTCGCTCGCCGCGAGCCTGGCCTCGGACCTGCTTGCCGCCTCGGCGGGCTACGACATGAGCGCGCCGACCGCCGCGGTGGCGGTGACGGGCGCAACCACCGCCGGCACCGCCGCGCAGGCCTCCGCGCTGGCCACGCTGCAATCGTCGCAGACCGGGCTCGCGACCGCGCTCGCCGATGCGGGGAACGGTCTCGGCGGGTCCAATCTCGACACGCTCGCGACCAACACCGGCACGCTCGCGCAGCTTGCGAATGCACGCGGCTATCTCGGCCGCGCCGCCACCAACCTCGGCAATGCCAGCACGTGAGGTCGAAGCATGAACACCGTCACCGTCGCCGGCGGCAATCTGTTCGCGCTTGCCGCGCAGCTGCTCGGAGATGCGACGCAGTGGCTGCGCATCGCCCAGGCGAACGGGCTCTCCGATCCGGTGCTGCAGGGGCTCGTCACCCTGGTGATCCCGCCGGTCGATCCCGCTGCGGGAGGCGGCATTGCCGCCCAGTGAATTCCTCGGCGCGGGCCCGGGCATCGCGAGCACGCTGCGCGCGCCGGCGCTGGCGGTGTTCGCCAACGGCGCGCCGCTCGGCGGCGTGACGGAGGCGCGCATCCTGTCGGTGAACAATTTCGCCGCGGACCGCTTCACCGTGCGCGCCGCGCTCTCTGCCGCCGATCCGTCGGTCTGGCAGAGCGACTCGATCGACGTCGCGATCCAGCTCGGACTGGACGGCGCCTTCACCACGATGATCCAGGGCGTCGTGGATGCTGTCGAGATCGACCCGATGAGCTACACGCTGCAGCTGAGCGGCCGCGACTACACCGCTGCCTTCATCGCCGCGCAGACGCAGGAGAGCTTCCAGAACCAGACCAGCAGCGACATCGCGATGCTGCTCGCCGGCCGCCACGGGCTCTCGGTCTCGGCCACCGCGACCGCGACGCCGGTCGGCCGCTACTACGAGATCGAGCATGACAGCATCACCCTCAACCAGTACTGCCGGGCCACCAGCGAGTGGGACATGCTGACATTTCTCGCGCGGCAGGAAGGTTTCGAGCTCTGGATCGCGGGCGCCACGCTCTACTTCCAACCGCCCGATCTCACCGACGTCGCCATGCTGACGCCGCTCGACTGCACCGATCTGCGCATGCACCGTGCGCTCACGCTCGCGCAGGACATCGCGGTGACGGTGAAGTCCTGGAACAGCCGACAGCAGAACGGATTCACGCAGACCGCGAAGGGTCGCGCCGGCGCGTCGGGCGGCGCCGGGATGCGCAGCGCGGGGATGGGCGGCGGAGGAGTCGGGATACCGCCGCAGCACTACATGGTGGTGCGGCCGAACCTGACGCCGGACCAGGCGCTCGCGCTCGCGCAGCAGATCCTTGCCGATCTGTCGCGCCACGAGCGCGAGGTGCTGCTGACCATGCCTGGCGAGCTCGAGATCACGCCGCGCACGCAGTTGGCACTCTCCGGCACCAGCACCGATTTCGACCAGAGCTACGTGATCGCGGAGGTCGAGCGCATGATCAGCTTCGAACGCGGCTTCATCCAGCGCATCCGCGCCTGCAATCCGACGCCGGTCTGACATAAGTGGCCACTCGTCATCGCCGCGGATGTCGCGCGCGGGTTGGCCGGCAGCCCCCGCCCAACAAGGGTTCATGATGGACAGGTTCATCAACGCGCTGAAGGCGCATGCGGGCGCGCTGGACCAGGGTCAGGGCCAGCCGCGCTTCGGCACCGTCGCGAGCTTCGATCCGCTTCATTATACCGCGCGGGTCAACCTGCAGCCGGAAAACGTGCTCACGGGCTGGCTGCCGATCCTGACCGCGTGGATCGGCGGCGGCTGGGGGTTCGTCGCGCCGCCGACGCCGGGGGACCAGGTGCTGGTGGTGGCGCAGGAGGGCCAGGCCGAGCACGGCGTGATCGTCGGGCGCGCCTTCTCCGACCTGGCGCAACCGCCGCAATGCAATGCGGGCGAGCTCTTGCTGATGCACGAGTCCGGCAGCTTCCTCAAGCTCGCGAGCGACGGCACGGTGCGAGTACAGGGCGACCTGCACGTCGCCGGCGACGTCTATGACTCGCTCGGCAGCCTCAACCGGCTGCGGCAGCATTACGACCAGCACACCCACACGGACAGCCACGGCGACACCACCGGCCAGCCGCAGCCGCAGGATTACGCCGGCCTGCCGATTCACGCCCTCGCTTCGCTCCAACGACCGGAGGCTGGCTCATGCCCGAACTCGCGCATCTCTGGGGCACCGATCTGGCGATCGGGCCGACCGGCGACATCGCAGTCGTGACCGGCACGAATGAGGGGCAGCAGCGGGTGCTGCGGCGCCTGCTCACCAACCCGGGCGACTACATCTGGCAGCTCGATTACGGCGCCGGCCTCGCGCAGTTCATCGGCCAGCCCGGCGGCGAGAGTGCGATCACCGCCGCGATCCGCGGGCAGATCTTCAAGGAGCCCGCGGTCGCGCGCACGCCGGAACCGCTGATCGACGTGCAGTTCGCCAACACCGGCGCGGTCTATGTGCAGATCCGCTACGCCGACGCGATCACCGGGGCGACGCAGATCCTCTCGTTCTCGCTGTGAGCACCCATGAACCTGAACCTGCAGAACTTTTCCGCCCTGGTGCAGAACATGGCGGCGGGCGTGCAAGGTGCCACGAACACGCTGATCGACCTGTCGGTCGGCAGCGTGCTGCGTGCGATCCTGGAAGCCAACGCCTCGATCGCGCTCTGGCTGCAATGGCTGATCGTGCAGGTGCTGAGCGTGACGCGCGCCGCCACCAGCAACGGCGCCGATCTCGACAGCTGGATGGCGGACTACTCGGTCGTCGCGGCTGCCGGCCGTCGCCGCGACCGGCGCCGTCACCTTCGGGCGCTTCACCACCGGGCTCGCCGCGGTGATCCCGGTCGGCACGCAGGTCCGCACCACCGATGGCAGCCAGAGCTTCGTCGTCATCGCCGATCCGACCAATCCGGCATACAGCGCGAGCGGCAACAACTACCAGCTCGGCGCCGCGACCGGTTCGGTCACCGTGCCGGTGCAGGCGGTGGTGGCGGGATCGTCGGGGAACGTGCAGGCGGGCGAGGTCACCATGATGGCTGCCGCCATTTCGGGCGTCGACACCGTCACCAACACGCTTGCCTTCACCAACGGGATGGATGCGGAAAGCGACGCGGCACTGCGCGCACGGTTCCAGAACTGGGCGCCGAGCCTGTCGCGCGCGACGCCGATCGCGGTGCAGAACGCCGCCGCCGGCGTGCAGCAGAACGTGGTGACCGCGATCGCCGAGGACGTGGACACATCGGGCAATCCGAAGCCGGCGAGCTTCGTGCTGACCGTCGATGACGGCACTGGCACCCCGTCCGCCTCGCTGCTCGCCAATGTGACCGCCGCGGTCGAGCAGGTGCGCCCGGTCGGCATCACCTATGCGGTGCAGCCGCCGGTGGTCGTGCCGGCGGCAATCACGCTCACCCTTGTGGTTACCGGCAACAACAAGACCGCGCTGATCGGGCCGGTGGCGCTGGCGATCACGAGCTTCGTGGACACGCTGCCGATCGGCGCGACGCTGCCTTACTCGCGCCTGGCGACGCTCGCCTACGGCGTCGATCCCTCGATCGTCAACGTGACGAGTCTCACGGTGAATGGCGGCACCACCGATCTCGCCCCGCCCTGGAACGGCGTCGTCAAGGCCGCCAGCGTGACGGTGGATTGATGCCAAGGGTCATCCTTCCTGACCCTTGGCATCAGGCGCGCGGGTTGGTGGGCGGCGCGCGCCCAGACAAGGATTACCGATGACCGGCGACATCCCCGACATGGTGGCGCGGCTCAAGATGGTGCTGCCGAAGCGCTGGTTCGCCGATGACAGCCCGCCGCCGCCCACCGGCGACGGCAGCACCAACGCGCCGGTGCTGACCGGGCTGCTCACCGGGCTCGCGGCGGCGGCGAGCTGGCTCTACACGATGATCGGCTATGTGAAGCTGCAGACCCGCATCGGCAGCGCGACCGACAGCTTCCTCGACCTGATCAGCACCGATTTCTTCGGCACCGCGCTGCCGCGGCGCATCAACGAGGGTGACGATGGGTTCCGCGCGCGCATCCTGGCCGAGATCCAGCGTCCGCGCGCGACGCGGCCCGGGCTGTCGCAGTCGCTGGTGGAGCTTACCGGCCGGGCACCGCTGATCTTCGAGCCCGCGCGCCCGGCGGACACCGGCGGCTACAACATCGCCCTCGGCTACAACGTCGCCGGGGGCTGGGGCAGCCTGATGCTGCCGGCGCAGGTCTTCATCACCGCGTATCGGCCGAGCAGCGCCGGCATCGCCGCGATCGCCGGCTGGGGCTATGGCGGCTGGCGCGTCGGCGCATCGGCCTACGCGACGCTCGGCATGGTGCAGGGCGCCGTCACCGATCCCGACATTCTCAACTGCATCGCGACGACGATCCCGGCCGGCGTCACGGCCTGGACGCGCATCAGCAATTAGACCCGAATCGCCCTGACTGATTCCAGTCAGGGCGATCGGAGGCTAGTCGGCGGTCATCAGTCGCCAGTCGTCGGAAGGGATCTCCGTCGGCTGCTGACCGATGACCGACGACCGGACAGGAGAAACCGATGGATCGTCAGATTGTGTACCCGGGCTCGATCCCGCTCGACACCGATATTCTCTCGCTGCAGCGGGACGCGATGATCGCGATCGGCTATCTCGCGCAGGCGACGCTCGGGACCGGCATGGTGGCGGACGGCCTGGCCTGCGCACCCACCGTGCCGGCGAGCATGCAGGTGACGGTCGGCCCCGGCAGTCTCGCGCAGATGTCGGTGATCGACGGGACGGCGTTCGGCTCGCTCGCCGCCGACACCACGGACCCGCTGGTGAAGATCGGCATCAACACGACGCCGACCACCTTCACGCTCAGCGCACCCACCTCGTCCGGCTACTCGGTGAACTACCTGATCGAGGCGACGCTCAGCGAGGCCGATGCGACGCCGGTCGTGCTGCCCTACTACAATGCCGCCAATCCGTCACAGCCTTATTCCGGTGCCAACAATTCCGGCGTGGCGCAGAACACGCAGCGGCTGCAGCGCGTCGCCTTGCAGCTGAAGCCGGGCGTGCCGGCGCCGGCCGGCGCGCAGACGACGCCGGCGGTCGATCCCGGCTGGGCCGGCCTCTACACCATCACCGTCGCCAACGCGCAGACGCAGATCAACGCCGGCGCGATCGTCACCATCCCGACCGCGCCGTTCATCCCGTTCAAGCTGCCGACGCTCGCGCCCGGCTTCTCGCGCGTGCAGGTCCTCACCTCGTCCACCAATTTCGTGGTGCCGGTCGGGGTCAGGCTGCTGAAGGTGCGCCTGGTCGGCGGCGGCGCCGGCGGTTCGGGCGGCAATGCCAATACCGGCGGCGGGGGCGGCGGCGCCGGCGGCTACTCGGAGGGCATTTTCGCGGTCACGCCCGGCACCGTCTATGCGGTCACGATCGGTGCCGGGAGCGGCGGCGTCGGCGTGAACGCGACGGCGGGAAGCGGCGGAACGACGTCGTTGGGCGCACTCATCAGCGCGACCGGCGGCAGCGGCGGCGCTTCGGTCAATCCGAACTGCAATGGCGGCCAAGGCGGGCAGGGCTATGGCGGCGCAATCGCCCTCGCCGGCGGCTGGGGCACCGACGGCTACAATACGGGCAGCACCTTCGCGGGTGTGGGCGGTGCCTCGGCGTTCGGCGGCGGCGGCCGTGCCGGCAGCGGCGGGGGCCAGGCGGGCGCGGCGCCGGGTTCCGGCGGCGGCGGCTGCTACGGCACGCCCGGCGTCGGTGGCAACGGCGCCAACGGCATGGTCATCGTGGAGTACCTGAGCCGTGCAGACCTACGCGCGCATTCAGGACGGCGTCATCGTCGAGCTGTTCGTCACCGATCGCGACATCCGCTCGCTGTTTCATCCCGACCTGCACTGGGTGAAGGTGACCGACGCGACCGGCGCCGCGCCCGGCTGGCACCACGACGGCAGCGGCTTCAGCCCGCCCAGTGGTCCGATGCCCGGCTCCGGGATGTCGGGTGGACCGGACCCCCAGCGAATCCCCGACGAACAGACGAACCCAGCCTGAAGCGTGGGAGGCATGCATGCCGACTCCGGCCGTCCATCTCTGGCAGCCTTCCAGTGCGCGCGTGCTGTCGCTGACCGGCTCCGTGCCGTCCGCGTCCAGCAGCATCGTCAGCATGATCAGCGCGCTCGCTGCCGGCGCGACCACCGCCACCGCCGCCGCCGGCGCGCCGCTCTCCTGGCCGCCGAAGGATCCGAACGATGTCCTGGACTACACGCTCGATGTCAGCGACGCGCTGGTGGGCGACATCGGCGATTCGATCGCGACGCTTGATGTCTCGATCGCACCGAACGCCGCCGGCGACCTCACGCTGAATTCGAGTTCAGCCAGCGGCACCGTCGCGGTGCTGTGGTTCAGCGGCGGCAATATCGGCACCACCTACGTGGTGACCGTGAGCATCAACACCGCCAGCGGCCGCACCATCGCGCGCGCCATCCAGCTTCCCGTCATCTCGCTCATCGACATCTCGAGCAACACCAACGGCGCGCTCACGACGCAGCTCGGGAGCGTCATCACCGACCAGAACGGCAACCCGCTGACGCTTGGAACATGAGAAGCGCGCAGGAGCGACATGCCCACGATCGACGAACTGTCCGACGTCAGCGCGACCTCGGATACCGACGAGCTGCCGATCAGCCAGGGCGGCGTCACGATGAAGACGACGCGGGCCCAACTGCTCGCGAACACGCAGCCGCAGATCCTGCTCAGCCAGGGGAGCTTGCTCGGGCGCGCCTCCGCCGGCAGCGGCGGGCCGGAGGCGATCACGCTCGGCTCCTCGCTCGCCCTCACCAACGGCGTGCTTTCGGCGCCGGTCTCGCCGGGCATGCTGGCGAACTTCCCGGCCGGCACCACGCCCGCCGCCACCGACATCGTGCCGCTGTCGCAGGGCGGCAGCAATGCGCGCGTGCCGTTCGCGACGTTCATGAACGGTCTGGCCGGGCTCTCCGGCATCAACCTGTCGCAGCAGCTCGTGCAGCCGACCGGCGGCACGATCGCCCGCACCCTCGCCAACGCGACCGGCGACATGCTGAGCGTCGAGGCGTTCGGCGCCGCCGGCGACGGCGTCACCGACGACACCGCCGCGATCCAGGCGGCGCTCAATTCCGGCAAGCCGCTGCGGTTCGGGCCGCGCACCTACGTGCTGAACGGACCGTTCACCATCAACCGCTCGACGGTGCTGTTCGGCACCACCGGGCAGACGGTGCTGCAGCGCCACGCGCAGAACGGCGGCAATGCGTGGATCACCATGCTCGGCCCTGGCTTGACCTGCACCGGCATCACCTTCGACGCCAACCGCAGCGCGATCACGCAGGATACCTGGTCGGTCGTGATCGCCGCCTCCTGCATCTCGACCATCATCAACGACTGCGTGTTCATCAACGCGCAGGGACCGACGATGGGATGCGGCCTCGCCTATCTCTCCTCCGACCCGACGGTGACGCAGCACGTCGTCCGCAACTGCCGGATGAGGAACAACGCCCTGCACGGGCTGTGGCTGCAGGCGGTGGACGGCGTCGGCGTGTACCACTGCCTCTCGCACGACAATGGCGGGCACGGCATCCTGGTCGATTACCAGGATCCGGCGCACGTGCTGAAGGCGCACAACACCCAGATCATCGGCAACGAGTGCTGGAACAACCTGCGCGGCATCGCGGTCGGCAACTACACGGTGACCAATACGCCACCGGGCTGGAACAACGCCAATCCCGACGTGATCGGCGCGATCGTGCTCGGCAACAACTGCCACAACAACACCCAGGCCGGGATCGCGGCCGCGGGGACGCAGATCGCAGTGGCGGGGAACCTCTGCGTCAGCAACGCCACCGGCATCCTGGCGAACATCACCGCCTCGCAGGTGAACGGCAACATCGTCTCGGCCGCCTCGGCGATCGGCATCGACGCGCGCGGCGCGGTCGATGCCGACATCACCAGCAACCACGTCTCCGGCTGCGGCACCGGCGTCGATGCAAGCAGCGGGCAGCGCGTGCGCGTCGGGCAGAACATGCTGTTCGAGAACGGCTGGGCCATCGTCGCCGCCAACGTGGCGACCGATCCCAACGGCAACAATTACGGCCAGGCCGCCTCGGTGCTGACGCTCACCGACAACGCGATCACGATCGGCGCGAACACCGGCGGCGGCATTTCGCTGGTCGATGCGCCGCAGAACGTGTTGGTGGCGCGCAACGCCTTCGCCGGTCTCAACAATGCCTCCGCCGCGCAGGCGCTCTGGGCGCATACCGACAGCGTGACGGTGCGCGACAATCGCTGGAACAACACGCAGTTGTTCACGATCAACCCGGTGACCTCGGGCGGCATGCAGCAGGTGCAGATCCCCGACGTCACCGACAACATCGCGATCACCTCGGCGCCGTCCGGCGTGCAGTCGATGATGACGCTGCACCAGATCGCGACGGCGGGCTCGATCACCTACGTCAAGGTGACGAATGGCGGGTCCGGCTACACGCATGCGAGCGTCGCCCTCAGCGGCGCCGGCGCCGGCGCCACCGCGGTCGCCTATGTCGCCGGCGGATCGGTGATCGGGATCGCGGTCACCAATCCGGGCAGTGGCTATGGCGGCACCACGGCGGTCGCGACGGCGACGATCACCGGCGACGGGACCGGCGCCAACGCGACGGTCGCGGTCGGGCTCCCGCTGTGGAACGATCGGCGCCTCCGCATCACCTGCGCCGTGCCGGTGACGTTCAATTCGGGCGGCAGCATGCCGCACCAGTCGAACTGGACCGGCTTCGACGTGACCGTGCCGGCGAATGCGGCGGTCGAGTTCTTCGGCAATAATGGGCAGTGGATCGCCGGCATGTTTCCGGGCGGCGACTATTTCACGCCGCTCGGCAACGGCGCCTTCATGCTGCGCACGCTCGCGAGCGGCAACCTCACGCTGCATCCGGCCGGCAACGGCGTGGTGCAGATCGCGAGCGACCAGAACCCGATCGGCTACTCGACCTGCCTCGGCCACGGCTCGCCGCAGAGCGTCGTGACCGCGCCGCCGGGATCGGACTACCGCAACCTCGATGGCGGCGTCGGCACGACGCTCTGGATCAAGCAGACCGGCACCGGAAACACCGGCTGGGTGGCGATCGCCTAGAGCATGACCGGTTCCCCTCCGGTCACCGGCCTGCTCTAGCGAATTGTTCGGGCGAGTGATTCACGTTTCAGGCCGACTCGGCCTGAAACGATCACGCGCTAGACGCGAATCGCGCCGGTCGCCAGTCGCCCGTCGTCAGTCGCCCGCCGCCAGTCATCCGTCTTCAGGAACCGTCGGCGCCGCGGTGCCGACGCGGAGAACGTCTTAATGCCGCAGATCACCCAACTTCCCGTCGCGACCGGCATCACCAGCGCGGACGTCCTGCCACTCGTACAGGACGGGCAGACGATGCAGCTGCCGCTGGCGACGCTGCTCGCCGGCTCGCAGCCGCTGCTCACCCTCGCATCGAACGTGCTGCTCGGCCGCATCTCGACCGGGGCGGGCGGCCCGGAGCCGATCGCCATCGGCACCGGCCTCAGCCTGGCGAACGGCGAACTCTCGGTCTCCGGCGTCACCGGCCCGCAAGGTCCGCTCGGGCCGCAGGGCGCGCAGGGATTGCCGGGGCCGATCGGCGCCACCGGCGCGAGCCTGCTCTCCGGCACGTTCACGCCCGACGCGACGGTCGGACAGGACGGCGACACCTATCTCAACGGCGCCAACGGCAATCTCTACCGGCGCGTCGCCGGCGTCTGGAACATCATCGGCAATTTCACCGGCCAGCCCGGCCAGTCGCTCTGGACCGGCACCGTCGCCGCCGGCGGCCGACGCTCGGCAACAACAACGACAGCTACCTCAACACCGCGACCGGCGACCTGTTCACCCGCGCGAACAGCGCCTGGTCGAAGGTGATGAACATCATGGGGACGCCCGGCCGCTCCCTGTGGAGCGGCACCACCGCGCCCGCCACGCTGCTCGGCTCGCCCGGCGACAGCTACCTCAACACGGCGACCGGCGATCTCTACAGCGAGATCAACGGCAGCTGGTCCCGCGTCAACAACATCATGGGCGCGCCGGGCCACTCGATGTGGAACGGCACCACCTCGCCGCCCGCATCGCTCGGCAGCAGCGGCGACAGCTACGTCAACACCACGACCGGCGACCTCTGGACCAACACGCTCGGCACCTGGTCGATCGCCGCCAACATCATGGGCGCGGCGGGGAAATCGCTGTGGAACGGCATCACCTCGCCGCCGGTGTCGCTCGGCGCCAACGGCGATTCGTTCCTCAACACCGCGACCGGCGATCTCTGGACCAGGAACGGCAACGCCTGGTCGAAATCGGCCAACATCATGGGGGCGCCGGGCAAGTCGCTCTGGACCGGCACCGCCGCGCCCGCCGTCAATCTCGGAGCCAATGGCGACAGCTACGTCAACACCGCGAACGGCGATTTCTGGACGCTGGCGAACGGCACGTGGGGCCGGGTCTCGAACCTGACCGGCCCGTCCGGCAAGTCGCTGTGGACCGGCACCACCACCCCGGCGAACAATCTCGGCAACAGCGGCGACAGCTACGTCAACACCGCCACCGGGGACTACTGGACCAACGCCAACGGAACCTGGAGCAAGGCCAGCAATCTCACCGGCCCGGCCGGACAAAGCATGTGGTCCGGCACCACCGCGCCTTCCGCCTCGCTCGGGCAGAATGGCGACAGCTACATCAACACCGCCACCGCCGATCTCTATTCCAAGTCGAGCGGCCTCTGGACCAAGGTGAACAACCTGGCGGGCGCGCCGGGCACCGCGATGCGCAGCGGCACCGGCGCGCCCGCCGTCTCGCTCGGCCATGCCGGCGACACCTATGTCGATACCGCGACCGGCAACCTCTGGACCAACACGGCCGGCACCTGGGCGCTCGCCGGCAATCTCAGCGGCGCCGCGGGCAGCGCGATGCGGAGCGGCACCGGCGCGCCCGCCGTCTCGCTCGGCCATGCCGGCGACACCTATGTCGATACCGCGAGCGGCAATCTCTGGACCAACACGGCCGGCACCTGGGCGATCGCCGCCAATCTGAACGGGACGCCCGGGCATTCGATGTGGAGCGCGACGACGCCGCCCGCCACCGGGGTCGGCATCAACGGCGACAGCTGGATCAACGTGATCGCCGGCGACATCTACATGCTGAGCGGCGGCGTGTGGTCGAAGGTCAGCAACATCATCGGCCCGCGCGGACAGTCGCTGTGGACCGGCGCCGGCGCGCCCGCCGCGAGCCTCGGCGCCACCGGCGACAGCTATCTGGATACTGCGAGCGGCAACTACTACACGCAGGCGGCCGGGCTCTGGGATCTCATCACCAACATCACCGGCGCGCCGGGCAGCGCGGTGCGCACCGGCACCACCACGCCGGCCGCCATGCTCGGCAACAACGGCGACAGCTACATCAACACCGTCACCGGGGACATGTGGAGCAGAAGCTCCAACAGCTGGACCTGGGTCGCGAACATCATCGGCCGCTCGATGCGCAACGGCGTCGGCGCGCCCGGCGCGGCGACGGGCTACAGCGGCGATTCCTACGTCGACACCGCGACCGGCAATCTGTGGTCGAACAGCAACGGAACCTGGACGCAGACCGGCAACCTGACCGGCAAGTCGATGCGGAACGGCGTGGGCGCGCCGGCGGCATCGCTCGGCGTCAACGGCAATTCCTATCTCGACACCGCAACCGGCAATGTGTGGGCGCGCAACAACAACGCCTGGGCACAGGCGGGAACGCTCGCCGGCCTTCCATGCGGAGCGGCGCCGGCGCGCCGGCGGCGACGCTCGGCAACAACGGCGACTCCTACATCGACACCGCGACCGGCAACCTCTGGTCGCGCGCCAACGGCGCCTGGACGCTTGCCGGCGCGCTCGCCGGCAGCGCCATGCGCACCGGCACCGCGTCGCCCGCCGCGTCGCTCGGCAACAACGGCGACAGCTTCGTCAACACCGCCACCGGCGATCTGTGGGTGAAGGGCGGCAACGCCTGGAGCCTCGCCGGCAACATCATCGGCCGCTCGATGCGGAGCGGCACCGGCGCGCCGGCGGCCTCGCTCGGGCTCCCCGGCGACGCCTACATCGACGTCGCCACCGGCAATCTCTGGCAGAACAGCAACGGCACCTGGAGCGCAGGCCGGCAATCTCGATGGCCGCTCGCTCTGGACCGGCGCGACCGCACCTGCCGCCTCGCTCGGCAACAACGGCGACACCTACCTCAACACGGCGACCGGCGACGTCTACACGCGCGCCGGCAACGTCTGGTCGATCGCCGGCAATTTCTCCTCCAGTCTCGCGGTGCCGAACGCGACGCTGCTCGGCGGCACCAACAATGCGCTGTCGAGCGTCGCGGTCGGCAGCGGACTCAAGGTCGCCGGCACCACGCTGCAGGCCGATACCAGCGTCGTCGCGCCGATCAACGCGCCGGTCTTCACCGGCGGCGTGCAGGTGCCGCCCGGCAGCAGCGCGACGCCCGGCCTCGCCTTCTCGAGCGCACCGGGCACCGGCCTCACGCAGTACACCACCGGCAGCGGTCCGAATATCGGCCTGGTGATCGGCAACACCGAGATCGCCACCTGGGGTTCGGGCGGCGACCCGACCACGGCGCCGAACGGGCTCGTCCTCCGCAACGCGCCGCTGATCTCCTCCAACCTGCAGACCTACGGCTATCTCAACACCGCCGTCGGCTTTTCCGTCGTCACCAATTGCGGCCCGGGCCACCAGGCGCAAGTGATGGGCGGCTTCACCAATCTCTACGGCTCCGGCGGCCCGGCGATGTATCCGAGCCGGGACAGCGTCACCGCCTATTTCGAGAACGTCTCGCCGGCGCCGCGCGCTCACCCTCGCCAACAGCACCTTCACCGCGACCGACGCTGGTGCCGGCGACGCCGCTCACCACGGCGCAGCTGGCGCTGCTGAAGCCGAACATGCTGATCGACACCTCGCACTCGCCGAAATACTCGGCCATCGTGCAGAGCTGGACCGCGAACGCGATCACGGTCGGCGGCTGGGTGCAGATGAACAACACGGCGACCGGCCAGGTGCCGCCGGGAACGGCCACCGCCTACGTCAATCCGATCACCAAGATCTGGGCGCTGAACGCCAACGCGACGCTCAGCAATTACGGCTACGCGACGGCGGCGGCCGGCTTCGAGCTCGGCATCAACAACAACACCGGTGCCTATAATTCGGCGACGGACACGCCGACGACCTGGGGCTACGACGTCGTCAATCTCGGCACCAACACCGTCTCCGCCGGCTTCATCCAGCGCGGCGACATGCAGAACGGCTACGTCGCGCGCTCCGGCCGCAATGCCGCCTTTGTCTACACGCCGACCGGCGGCTACCCGCAGCTGGACGGGTTCCAGACCCAGCAGACGACCGGCAACGGCTTCCACGTGATGGCCAACATGACGGCCGGCAACGGCTTCTGGACCCAGCAGGCGAGCGGCAACGCCATGCTGGCGAGCGACCCGATCCACGGACAGAAATTCCTGATCAGCGCCATCGACGGCTCGATGGAGATCGGCGCGCTCGGCCAGGGCATGGGCGCGAGCGCCGCCGCGGTCGCCAATGGCGGCAGCGGCTACGCGATCGGCGACACGATCACGCTCGCCGGCGGCACGATGCTCACGATCGCCACGCTCACCGGCGGCGCGGTCGCGACCGCGACGGTGACGGCGCCGGGCACCTGGTCGAGCTTTCCCGCGGGCGCGGTCGCGCAGACCGCGACGTCCGGCGGCGGCTCCGGTGCCACGTTCACGCTGAGCTTCACCGCCGGCATCGCCGCCAGCTCCCCGGTGATCGACTTCCACACCACCGGCGGGCCGGACGACTACAACGCGCGCATCACCGCGTTCGGCGGCACGCTCGGTGCGAATGGCAGCGGCACGCTCAAGCACATCGCGACAACCCACCAGGTCTTCGATCCGAACGGCGCCGGGTTCTCGATCACCGGCGGCGCGACGCCGACGATCGCCTCCACCGCGGCGAGCTTCGGCATCACCGCAACGAGCGGCGCCGCCGTCAACGCCACGGGGGTCGGCGCCCTCACGCTCACCGCGGGCGGCAGTGGCGCGGTGATCGTGAATGGCGGCATCATGGCCAGCACCGGGCAGATCGAGCTCGGCGGCCAGTCGGGCACCGCGACCGCCGCGTTTGTCGATTTCCACACCACCGGCGGCAGCGAGGACTACAACGCGCGCATCAACGCCACCGGCGGCACGCTCGGAACGGTGGGCAGCGCCGGGCTCCGCTATGTGGGCGCGTCGCACACGCTGCTCGACAATGCCGGCAACAGCGTCACGCTGACGCTCGGCAATGCGCCGACATTCGCGTCATCCGGCACCTTCGCGGTGACCACTCCCTCCGGCGCCGGGCTCTCCACCACCGCGGGCGGCAGCGTCACCATCGCCAGCTCGAGCACCGGGAGCCTCAGCCTGAACGGGTCGATCAACGCCAGCGCCGGGGCGATCGAGCTCGGCGGCCAGTCCGGCATCGCGACCAGTGCCTATGTCGACTTCCACACCACCGGCGGCAACGAGGACTACAACGCGCGCATCAACGCGACGGGCGGAACAACCGGCACGGTCGGCAGCGCCGGGCTCCGCTACGTCGCCGCCTCGCACACGCTGCTCGACAATGCCGGCAACAGCCTGGCGGTGACGCTCGGCGGCGCGCCGACGCTCGCCTCCAGCGGCAGCTTCGCGATCACCGCCGCCTCCGGCGCGAGCGTGATCGGCAACGCGAGCGGTG
Source organism: uncultured Alphaproteobacteria bacterium (assembly GCA_963822815.1). GTDB lineage: Bacteria > Pseudomonadota > Alphaproteobacteria > Acetobacterales > Acetobacteraceae > CAWGJC01. The sequence goes on along the minus strand of CAWGJC010000002.1, from coordinate 247,371 downwards.
GCGTGACGCTCACCGCGACCGGCAGCGGCTTCGTCACGGTGAACGGACCGATCGCCGCCGGCGCCGGCCAGATCGAGCTCGGCAACCAGACCGGCAACGCGGGCAATTCCTATATCGACTTCCACACCACCGGCGGCAACGAGGACTACAACGCGCGGCTGGTTGCCACCGGCGGCACCGCCGGCAGCATCGGCAGCGCGGCGCTGCAGGTGAACGCCGCAGGCTTCGTGATCAACAGCACCGGCTACCTGCAGTTCCCGAGCGGCACCACCGCGCAGCAGCCCGCCGCGCCGACGGCCGGCATGGGCCGCTACAATTCGACCACCAGCCGCTACGAATACTGGGTCCCGGGCTCGCCGGGAGTTTGGGTCAACCATGTGCGGCTCACCGGCGACTCGATGACCGGCGCGCTCTCGGTTCCCTCGCTCGCCAGTTCCGGCGCGGTCAGCGGCGCGACGTTCACCGCCGCCAACACGAACTCGGCGGTGCTCAGCGGCGCCGCCTCCGGCGCGGTCTCGCTCTCCGCCACCGGGGCCAATGTCGGCATCGCGCTGGTGACGTCGGGCACCGGCGCGCTCAGCGCGGCGGTGCCGAACAGCGCCCAATCCGGCGGCAACAACCGCGGCACCAACGCGACCGACTGGCAGCAGACGCGCACCCAGGCGACGCAGGTGGCCTCCGGCGTGAACGCGACGATCGTGGGCGGCGGCAACAACACCGCATCCGGCAACAACACCACCGTCGGCGGCAATTCCAATTCCGTCTCCGGCAACAACGGCGTCGCCTTCGGCAACGGCAACCAGATCAGCGGCAGCTTCTCCGCGGCGCCGGGCGGCTATCAGGCCAGCGACGGCGGACTCTACGGCAAGTTCGCCTTCGCCTCCGGCATGTTCGCCAGGCAGGGGGACGCGCAAACCGCGCTCTACGTGCTGCGCGGAGCGACCACCGGCACCACGGCAGTGCGCCTCTCCTCGGACGGCAACGCCGCCGGCACGGCGAACACGCTGAACCTGCCGAACAAGGGCGCCTACGGGTTCGGGCGCATCGTGGTGCTGGCGTTCGACAATTCCGGGTTCAACGCGGCGATGTGGCATGTGGACGGGCTTCTCGTCACCCGTGGCGGCGGCGCTGGCTCGACGACGATCGTCGGCACGCCGACGGTCACGCTGGTGCAGGCCTCGGCGGCGCTGTCCTCGCTCAGCGCGGGTTCGCTCGCCGTCAGCGCCGATACCGCCAATGGTGGCATCAACTTCACGGTGACCGGCACCGCAACGGCGCTGCACATGGTCGCGCGCGCGGCGACGGCGGAAGCCGCCTGAGGAAGCCCGGGGCAGGACGCCGCTTTGCCGGCAGAACGCCCGGCGCGACAAACCAACGTCGACTCTCGGGAGATGGCGATGCGCTTTGCATGGAATGGCTGGGTGCGGTTCTGGACGGTCGTTCTGCTGGCGGGGGAAGGCGGGGAATGAGCGATGCGCCTGCGCACCATCGACCTGCTCACGCTGCATTCCGCGCTGCGCCAGTTGCAGGCGGACGAGACGCCACGGCCCTGGCGCCTCGCCTATGCCGCCGCGCGCAACCTGCGGCAGCTCGACGCGGTTGCCGCCGCCTTCGAGGCGGCGCGCCTCGCCCTGATCGCCACCCATGCCGAGCGTGACGGCGAGGGCAAGCTCGCGATGGACGGCCCCAGCGTGCGGCTGAAGAGTCCCGAGGAATTCGCCGCGGCCTTCCGCGCGCTGCAGGAGCAGGAGGAGGCGATCCCGCTCTGCCGCGTTGCCGCCGCGGACATGCCGGCGGAGATGCCGATCGGCATTGCATCGGCGCTGCTGCCGATGATCACCGATGCCGACAGCGAGGGCAGCGCCGATGGGCGATCCTGATGCGAGAAGCACGTCGAGGCGCGCGCCGCCCGCCGATGCCACGTCGCCGGATTTCGCCCGGCGCATCGCGACGCTCAGCGAGGAGTTCGCATCCCGGATCGCCGCACTCGAGGTTGAGATGCGCAATACCGCCAGCGGACTCGACCGGTTGACCGATCGCGCCGCGGAACTCGATCACGGGCTGCGGCAGATCTCGGACCACCAGACCCGCGCGCTCAGCGAGCTGGCGGAGAAGTTTGCCCGCCTGCTGCAGGAACTGACCGACAAATCCACCGCCGAGATCAAGAACATCAAGGAAAGCTCCGCCGCGGAGCTGAAGGCGCTCCGCGAAAGCGCGCTGAAGCGCGAGGACTTCGTCTGGCTGCGCGGGGTGGTGACCACCGCCGTCTCCGCCCTGATCACGGCGGGAGTGACATGGCTCGTGTTCGGGCCCCATCACTGATGATCCTGGACGACCTTGCGCCATACAGCGCCCGCATCATGATCGGCATCCTCTTCGGCGTCATCTTCGTCATCGCGATCCCGAGCGTGCGGCTGATGTGGTTCGACCCGCGCGACTACTACACCTATCAGGGCGTGGCCGGACCGTTCGAGGCGCTCGACGAGAACGGCACGCCGGGGGCGGGCCGCCCGATCAGCCGAATCCACCCGGGACAGAGCTTCGCCTGGATCAGCACGCTCTGCTTCGGCGCGGGAGTGAGCGCGCAATCGTCCGTCGCGCTGCGCGAGCGCACCACCAATGTCGTGGTCAGCCAGGAGACCTTCGAGATCACGCCGCTCGACAGGCGCTGCGGCCCGAAGCTGTTCACCCTGGAGGTACCGTCGGATGCTCCGCCCGGGCCCTACGAGGTCGATCGCAACGACCTGATCACGCCACCGCACGGATGGCCGATCTCGAATCCCCTGCCCCCCATCGATATCGAGGTCACGGCGCCATGAACTGGTGGAGCGGTCTGTTCGACGCCCGGGGATTCGCGCCGCACGGCTTCTGCCTGTTCTGGAATCCCGACCTCGTCACGCTCACCCTGGTCGGCAATCTCGGCGTCGCGATCGCAACCGTCGCGATTCCGGTGCAGCTCCTGCTTGCGGCGTTTCGCGGCGGTGCCGCCGAGGTCAGGCTTCCGTGCTGGCTGCTGATCCTGCTCAGCCTGTTCATCCTGCTGAACGGGCTGGGCCATCTGTTCGACGTGGTGACGCTGTTCCGGCCGCTCTACTGGCTGCAGGGAATCGAAGTCACCCTGACGGCGCTGGTGTCGCTGCTCACCGCGGCGCTGCTGCCGTTCGATCTCATCCGTTCCCGTCAGAGAGGTCGCGATGTCGGTGTTTGACCAGGCCTTCGCCATCGTCGTCGGCGAGGAGGGCGGCTACGGCGCCAACCCCGCCGATCCCGGCAACTGGACCAGCGGGCAGGCGGGGAAGGGCGAGTGCCGCGGGACCAAGTTCGGCATCTCCGCCGCCGCCTACCCGACCGTCGACATCGCCGCACTGACGCTCGAGCAGGCGCAGGAGATCTATCGCCGCGACTACTGGAACCGCGTCGGCGGCGACACGCTGCCGGCGCCGCTCGCGGTGCTCGTGTTCGATGCCGCGGTGAATTCCGGCATCGCGCATGCGGTGCGCTGGCTGCAGGTCGCAGCGGGCGCAAAGCCCGACGGCGTGATGGGGCCGGCAACGCTCGAGGCGGTGAAGTCGCGCGAGGGCAAGGGCGCGGCGCTGCTCGCGGAGATGCTCGCGCAGCGCCTCGCCTTCATGGCCTCGCTGCCGACCTGGCGGAGCTTCGGTCTCGGCTGGTCGCGCCGCCTCTGTGCCCTCCCATTCCACGCCCTGCAGATCAAGGAGGATTTGCCATGACGCTTCCGCTTGCCGGCACCAAGGAGCGCGCGTGATGGGCGCGCTGATCCCGCTCGCGATCGGCGTCGCGCCCGAGCTCGCGAAATGGCTGTTCGGCTCCGGCGCGGCGAAGACGACGCAGGCGGTGACACAGGCGGTGGAGACCGTGACCGGCACCGCCGATGCCGACGCCGCTGCCGCGGTGCTGTCCCGCGATCCGGCGGCGGCCGTGCAGCTGCGGGTGCAGCTTGCGCAGATCGCCGCCGCGCAGGAGGCGGAAGCCGATGCGGCGCAGCTCGATTCGTTCAAGACCAGCATCGTCGATATCGCCAGCGCACGGTCGCAGACGACGACGCTCGCGGGACAGCATTCGCTGATCGCCTATGGCGCGCCCGTCATGTCGGTCGTGGTGCTGGTGACATTCGGCGTGGTGATGTGGATCGCGCTGACGCAACAGATGCCGTCGGGCAGCGAGACCATCCTCAACATGCTGCTCGGTACGCTCGCGGCGATGTCGACCAGCGTGGTGAGCTATTGGGTCGGCAGCTCGGTCGGCTCCGCGAACAAGGATGAGCGGCTCGCACGGATGCACGAGCAGTTCATCGCCACGGCCGGAGGCCAGACGTCGTCGAACAGCGATAGCTAGCGCGTGATCGTTTCAGGCCGAGTTGGCCTGAAACGTGAATCACTCGCTCGAACAATTCGCTAAAGCAGGCCGGTGACCGGAAGGGAACCGGTCATGCCTTAGACCCGAATCGCGCTGACGGTGGTCTGTGCGATTTGGGTCTCGGTATCGACGAGAGACGATTTGCGCGCGCTGATATCAGTCGTGCAGCAGCAGCGCGATCGCCGCCGTCCAGCGAGAATTGGCCGCCGCCGATGCCCTCGCCGGTCAGCGGGTCGAAATACTCGCTGAACCCGGCGGCATCGATCAGGCCGAGCGTGTCGGCGCGCAGCCCGCGCGGCGAGCGCCGTCTCGCCGTTGGCGTCGAGACCCTCGGCGATCATCCAGTTCACCACCGCCCAGACCGGCCCGCGCCAGTAGCGGCGCGGCTCGAAGCGCGGATCATCGGGCGCGGTGGAGGGCACCGAGATGCCGCACCTTCTCCGCCCAGCGCGCAGCGTTTGCGCGAGCCGGGCCGCGCGCGCGCCGGCGCCGCCGCCGAACAGCGGCAGCAGCCCGGCCGAAGTCGCGACCGGGATCGGCGCCCCGCCGATCAGGTCGCGCGCAGAGAAAATCCCCTCCGCCTCGCTCCACAGCCGCTCGATCGCTCGCCTCCATGCGCGCGATCCGCGCGGCGATCTCCGCCTGCTCCGCGGCACTGCCGAAGCGCCGCGCGAGCGCCAGCGAGATCGCGCTCGGCGCGCAGCAGGATCGCGTTGGTGCGACATCGGCGACGCGGAACGGCGAGCGCCGCCAGCATGCGCGCGGGCTCCCAGCCGGCGTCGCGGAAGCATTCGACCAGATGGATGAAGCGCTGATACTCCTCGGCGCGCGGCCGCATCGACGGCATCGACATGCGCGGTGTCGCGGCGGCGGATTGCCGTGCGCGTCGTCAGTCGGCACGCGGGCGAGCGCCGCGTCCCAGGCCGGGCTGTTGTCCATCCCGGTCTCCCAGGGATGCAGCGTGGCGACCAGGCCGGTGCGCGCCGGGATCGCGCGCGCTTTGCCCACCAGCGATGATAGGCGAGCAGCCTCGGATAGAGCGCCGCCATGCGCGCCTCCGCCGCGTCGCGATCGCGCGCACCCTGCCAGATCCGATGCGCACGGCGGCGGCGAGGATCGGCGGCTGGGTGATGCCGGATGTCGGCGGCGTGCGCGGCGATGCCCCACACATCGGGGCCGGGGAAATAATCCTCCGACGGCGCGTGGAAGACGATCTGCGGCACCAGCCCGTCCTCCCACTGGCCTTCGAGCAGCCGCTCGATCTCGCGGAAGGCGCGCGCCTCGTCGAACGTCGGCCCAGCCCATCGCGACGAAGCCGGAATCCCAGTTCCACTGGAACGGATAGAGCCGATCCGTCGGCACCGTGTAGCCGCCGCGGTCATTCGCCCGCAGCACCGCGCGCGCGGCATCCCGTCATGCGCTCATGCGCTCTCCAGCGCCAGGCCGGTATCCGGGTCCATCCAGGCGAGACGCGATCCTCCGGGCGGCAGCGTGCATGATCTCGCCCGCGCGCACCGCCATGTCGGGCGGCACGAGCACGCGCAGGCTCTGCCCTTCGGCCTCGCCGGTCAGCAGCATATGCGGGCCGAGCGGCTCGACCACGTGCACGCGGAAGGCGATGCCGCTCTCCGCCGGCGAGCGAGATCCTCCGGCCGGATGCCGAGCATCACGCGCGTCGGGGCCGTTCGGCGGCGCGGCGCAGGCGCAGCGCGCCGAGCGCGACCGAGCCGTCATGCGACCGGCAGGCGGAGGAAATTCATCGGCGGACTGCCGACGAAGCCGCCGACGAACACGGTGCGCGGATGACGATAGATCTCCGACGGGCGTTCCGATCTGCACGATGTCGCCCTTGATGCATCACCGCGATCCGGTCGGCGAGGCCCATCGCCTCGGTCTGGTCGTGCGTGACGTAGATCGTGGTGGTGCCGGCGCCGGCGAGCACCGATTTCAGCTCGGCGCGCATCTCCAGGCGCAGCAGCGCGTCGAGGTTGGAGAGCGGCTCGTCCATCAGCAGCACGGCGGGCTCGACGGCGAGCGCGCGCGCCACCGCGACGCGCTGGCGCTGCCCGCCGGAGAGCTGCGCCGGATAGCGGTCGAGCAGCGCCTCGATATGCATCAGCGCGCGCGGCGCGCTCCACCTGGCGCGCGATGCGGGCGGCATCGGCGCGCGCCATCGCGCAGCCCGAAGGCGACGTTGTCGCGCACCGTCATGTGCGGGAACACGGCGTAGTTCTGGAACACCATCGCGAGCCCGCGCGCGCGCGGCGGCAGGCCGGAGACGTCGCGGCCGCCGATCAGCACGCGCCCGCCGGATCTGCGTCTCGAGCCCGGCGATGATGCGCAGCAGCGTGGTCTTGCCGCAGCCGGAGGGGCCGAGCAGCGCCACGAACTCGCCCGTCCCGCACGTTGAGCGACACCGCCCGCAGCGCCTGCGTCGCGCCGAAGCTCTTCCGCACCGCTCGATGCGGATGTCCGCCATCAGCGCCTTTTGTTTGCGCGCGCGCCGCCCGCCAACCCGCGCGCGGAAGCAACGGTCATGCAGAATGACCGTTGTCATCATCGGCTGGCGATGCCCCACATCGCGAACAGGTAGCGGCGCACCAGGAAGATGAAGAGCACCGAGGGCAGGATCAGCAGCAGCCCGCCGGCGAACTGCGTCTGCAGCGGCGATTCGGACAGCACCGAGAGCAGATAGGCGGTCAGCGTCCTGTGCCGCACCGTCAGCACCGAGGCGGCGAACACCTCGTTCCAGGAAATCACGAAGGCGAAGATCGCGGCCGCCGCGATGCCCGGCAGCGCGAGCGGCAGCACGACGCGGCGGAACGCCTGCACGCCGGAGCAGCCGAACACCCAGGCCGCCTCCTCCAGCTCGCGCGGGAATGCCGAGGAACAGGCTCGACGTCGACCAGCACCGCGAACGGCAGCGCGAGCGCGGTGTGGATCAGCGCGACGCCGAGCGCGCGTATCGTAGATGCCGAGCCGCACGTAGCTGACCGCGAGCGGCAGCGCGAGGATGCCGACCGGGAAGGCGCGCGTGAGCAGGATCACCAGGCGATAGGCGTTGGCGCCGCGGAACGCGAAGCGCGCGAGCGCGTAGCCCGCCGGCGCGCCGAGCGCGATCGAGAACACCATGCACAGCACCGCGACCTCGACGCTGCGCAGCATCGCCGGCCAGATGCCGCTCGATCGCCAGGAACGCGGCGAAGTTCGTCGCCGACCAGGAGACCGGCCAGAACGGCTTCGGCCAGGCATAGACGACCGCTCGCCACCGAGCGCCCCGAGCGCGAGCAGATAGATCGGCACCAGCGTCCAGGCGCACAGCACCACGACGCCCGACGACGAAGCAGCGCGCGCCGAGCGCGCTTCACGCCGGCTCGCCGGCGCGCGGGCGCAGCGCGATCAGGATAGACCAGCGGTCGCCGCCAGCGTGACCAGCCATGATGAGCACCGCATAGGCGGCGGCGACGCCGTAATCCTGGTTCTGGTTCTGCCAGTTGAAGGCCTGGCTGATCAGCACCGGGAAGTTGGTGCCGCCGATCGCCAGCACCACCGCGAAGGTCTCGAAGGCGAGCACGGTGCGCAGGATCAGCGCGGTCTGGATCGACGGACGCAGCAGCGGCAGCGTGACGCGCCGGAAGCGCTGCCAGGCGGAGGCGCCGAACACGCTCGCCGCCTCCTCGAACTCCTTCGGCACGAGCTGCACGCCGGCGACCAGGATCACGAACACGATCGCGGTCGCGCGCCACAGCTCGGCGATCATGATGGCGAAGAACAGCGCGACCGGCGTCTCGTAGGTGAGCCAGCTCTGCGGCCGCGCGATCAGCCCGAGCTGGAACAGGACGCGTGTTGAGATAGCCCTTGTCGGTCAGGATCGCGAGCCAGACCAGGCCGGCGGCGAGATCGGAGATGCCGAGCGGGATCGACCAGATCCACAGGATGAGATCGCGCCCGCGCCGCAGCTGGCGCAGCATCATCGCCATGCCGAGCGCCAGCGCGAGCTGCAGCGGCACCACGACGATCACCAGCGCGAACGTGTCCCGCGATCGCGTCGGGTGAAATCGAGGTCGTCGAGCATCTGCGCGAAATTGCCGAGCCCGGGCCCCGCGCTGGTCGTGGAAGGCGAGCGCGATCGTCTGCACCAGCGGCACGAAGAACAGCAGCAGCAGGAACAGCAGCGACGGCGCGATCAGCAGATAGGCAATGCCTCGCCGCCGCATCATCTTGTCTCGCGCGCGCCGCCGGCCAACCCGCGCGCATGCCAATGCTCACGCAGAGTGAGCATTGGCATCACTTCACCTGGCAGGTGCCCTGGCTCGGCGGATCGGGCGACCAGCACGGCGCCTTCGCCGCGTCGAGCACGCGCTGCATCTGCTTGGCCTCCAGCGATCGAGCACCGCTTGCGGATCCTGGCCGCGCAGCACGATGCGCTGGAACGTGTCGGTGAAGATGCGTGTCGAACTCGCCGCCATGCGCGCCGAGGCCGACCGGCAGCAGCGCCGGCATGCGCGTCCGGCGCGTCCTGCTGCGCCTGCACCGCCCCCACCTCCAGCCTTCAGCCCGGGATCGAGATCGGCGGGGATCGCCGCCTTCACCACCGGGAAGAAGCTGCTGACGCGCAGCGTGGTGATCTGGGTCGCCGGCTGCAGCAGATAGTCGATCACCTGCTTCGCCGCGGCCGCGTCCGGCGCGGTCTTCGGCATCGCCAGGCCGACCACGACGGGCATGAAGCCGCGGCCCTTCGGCCCGGCCGGCGCCGGGAAGGCCACGAACTCGTCGGGCTGCTTGCGGAACGCGTCCTGCAGCCGCGCGACGTGATCCCAGGCGATCCAGCACGTCGCCGGAGAGCAGCGGCTCCTGCATGAAGTTGTAGTTGGTCGAGTTCGGGTTGACGTGCTGCCAGAGCGCCTTGAACTCCCCCCACATCGTCTCCGCCGCCGGCGAGCGAACGCGGTCACCACGCCGCCGGTGTAGGACGGCAGCAGATAGCCCTCGAAGAAGCGCGCCATCAGCCCGGTCGGGCCGGCCGGGAAAGCCGAGCATGCGCTGCCCGGTCGCCTTCTGCGCGTTCGCCGCCCATTGCGCGAGCTGCGCGTAGGTGAGCGTGTCGAGCTTCGCGCCCGCGGGCAGGTATTGCAGCGCCTTCCTGTTCGCCGCCATGATGTAGGTCGCCTGCATCCACGGCACGTATATGCAGATGCGGCGTGCCGAGATGCGCGAGCGTCACCATCGCGGCGGGAATGCCGGCGGTGGCGAGCGCGCCCTCCATTGGATCGAGCGGCGCGAGATCATCGCCGGTGACGAGCGGCGCCAGCTCGCCGTGCAGCGCGCCGATCAGGCCGATCGTCGGCGCGCCGGATTTCATGTCCGCCTGCACGTGGACGACGAGCTGCGGCGGCTCCTCCGGCACGAAATCGACCGGCACCGGCGCGCCCTTCAGGATCTCGGTGCGCGTCCGCTGCGCCTCTTCGAGCGGGCGCAGCTGGGTCGAGAGGAAGGTGAGGTCCTTGGCATGCGCGGGGATCGCACCGCCGAGGCAGAACACGATCGCCGCCGTTCCCAGCGCAGCCGGCCAGACCCGCATGGTTCCCCCTCCCGACGACTTGTTCCGGTACACCTACGTCTTCGCTCCGTCCGGCGTCAATCGTGACATCACGCCGTTGCGCGCCTAGGCTCGCGCCGCGATCAGGGAGCGGGCGCATGCGGAACACGGCGGATGTCTGGCGGCATGTCGAGGCGAAGCAGGACGGGTTCATCGGCCTCAGCGATCGCATCTGGGGCATGCCCGAACTCAACTTCAAGGAGACACGCTCCGCCGCCGAGCATGCCGCGATGCTGGACGAAGCGGGGTTCCGGGTGACGAAGAACGTCGCCGGCATCCCGACCGCGGTGATGGGCGAGGCCGGCGAAGGCGGGCCGGTGATCGCGATCCTCGGCGAGTACGACGCGCTGCCGGGGTTGTCGCAGGAGGCGGGGGTTGCCGAGCACCGGCCGCTGCCGGGCGATGGGTCCGGCCATGGCTGCGGCCACAACCTGCTCGGCGCCGGCGCCATGCTCGCCGCCGCTTCGGTGAAGGACTGGCTCGCCGAGCAGGGCATCGCCGGCCGCGTGCGCTATTACGGCTGCCCGGCCGAGGAAGGCGGCGCGGCCAAGACCTTCATGGTGCGCGACGGCGCGTTCGCCGACGTGGACATCGCGATCTCCTGGCATCCGGCGCCGTTCTCCGGCGTCAACGAGGCCTATTCGCTCGCCATCCTGCTGCTCGATTTCAGCTTCGTCGGCCGTGCGGCGCACGCCGCCGGCGCGCCGCATCTCGGGCGTTCGGCGCTCGATGCGGTCGAGCTGATGAATGTCGGCGTCAACTACATGCGGGAGCACATGCCCTCGAGCGCGCGCATCCATTACGCGCATCTCGATTCCGGCGGCATCGCGCCGAACGTCGTGCAGGCGACGGCGAAGGTGCGCTATCTCGTGCGCGCGACCGATCTGCCGACGCTCAACCGCCTGGTCGAGCGGGTGAAGCGCGTCGCCGACGGCGCGGCGATGATGACCGAGACGCGGGTTTCCCACGAGGTGGTCAGCGCGATGAGCAACCTGCTGCCGAACCGCCCGCTCGAGCGCGCGATGTTCCGCAATTTCGAGCGGCTGGGCCCGCCCGAGTTCGACGACGCCGACCGCGCATTCGCCCGGAAGATCCAGGCCACGGTGACGCAGGAGGACATCGAGTCCGCGCATCGCCGCTTCGGCATTCCGGCGACCGAGGCGCCGCTCTGCGACCGTGTCGTGCCGCTGGAGGCGAAGGGCGGCGGCATGGTCGGCTCGACCGATGTCGGCGACGTGAGCTGGGCGGTGCCGACCGTGCAGGCGCGCGGCGCCACCTACGCGATCGGCACGCCCGGCCATTCCTGGCAGCTCACCGCGCAGGGCAAGACGCCCGCCGCGCATAAGGGCATGGTGCACGTCGCCAAGGTGATGGCCGGCACCGCCGCCGACCTGCTCACCGATCCCGCGCTGCTCGAAGAGGCCAAGGCCGAGCACCGCGAGCGCCTCGCGCGCACGCCCTACGTCTCGCCGCTGCCGGAGGGGCTGACGCCCAATCTCGCGATGTGATGCGAGCGATCCCGATCAGCCGCCCGGGCTGATCGGGATCGCGTCTTGCGGCAAGGCGAGCGTCAGCGCATCCGACGTGCCGATCGCCGGCTGCTCCGGCGTCCAGCCGGACATGTCGATGGTGCCGGCATCGATGACCGGCGGCGGCGTTGCCGTGGCGCCGAGATCGGGCGCGGCGAGCGCGAAGCCGCTCGTCGCTGGTGCGACGAAGCTCGGCTGCGCCGCCATGCCGAGCGCGGTGATGATGACGGTGCCGTTGTTCGTGGTCTCGTTGCCGATGATGGTGCCGGTGCTCGAGAACCCGCCGGTGAAGACGAGCGTGCCCGATGTCACCTCGACCGTGCCGCTGCTCGAGAACGCGGCGGTGATGGTGCTGGTGCCGGTGCCCGCGGTCTTCTCGAACAATCCGGCGTTGGTGATCTTGTCGCCGCTGCCGACGGCGTTGATGCCGCTATCATTGGTGAAATCGTAGACGCTGTGGATCATATTCGTGATCGTGCCCGCGCCCGCGGCGCTTCCGAGCGTCACCTGCCCGCTATCCACGACGGTGCCCGCATTCGACAGCACCGCGCCGGCCTCGACGGTGAGGCCGCCGACTGTCGTGCTGCCGCTCGCCGTCTTGAGTGTGCCGGCGCCATTGATCGCGCCCGCGAGCGACGACCCGTTGCCGATGCTGGCAAGCCGGTGGTTCAGGTTGAGCACCGCGCCGTTGTCGTTGATGAAGGCGCCGGTCGTCAGCGGCGCGTTGAGCGTCCCGGTGCCACCATTCTCGATCGTGCCGAGCGTCACTGAACTGGCCGAGAAGGTCCAGTTGGTGTCCAGGCCCAGATAGCCGCCGCCGGCGAGCGTGCCGCCGAGCGACGCGCTGCCCCCCGACAGATAGAGCGTACCCGCGGTCAGCAGAGTGCCGGTGTTGGTGAAATTGGCGTGCCAGACCGTGCTGGTGCCCGATCCCGTCTGCTCGAACAACCCGGCATTGCTGATCGTCGCGGTGCCGGTATCGTTGATGTTCGGATTGCCCAGCCAATTGCTACCGGTGATGTCGTAGGTGGCGCCCGAATTGACATCGAGCGTCACCGCGTCCGTGCTCGACGCGCCAAGTTGCGCGCCGCCGGTCTGCGTGACCAGATGCGAATCGATCACCGTCACGGTGCCGTAGAAGGCGGCGCCGCCGTTAAGCGTTGCGTTCCTCATCGTGACCGTGCCGGTGCCCCCGAGCAGGCTGGCATCCAGCGTCGCCGCGCCACCCAGCGTCAGCGACTGGCCGTTGAGGTCGAGCGTCGAGCCGAAATCGTTGATGTAGGTGCCGCTGTAGTTCAGCAGATGCGTGAGAGTGCCGACACCCTGGTTGTCGAGCGTGCCGACGGTCACGTTCCTCGTCGTCGCGGTCAGCGTCCAGGCGGTCCCGAGCACGAGCTCGCCGGCGCCGGCGAGCGTGCCGCCGAGCGTGTCGGTGCCCCCGGCGAAGTCGAGCACGCCGCCGCCGGCGACCAGGATGGTGCCGGAATTCGTGACATTCGCGTGCCACACCGTGCTGGTCCCGGCGCCCGTCATCTCGAACAGGCCGGCATTGGTGATCGTCGCGGTCCCGGTATCGTTGATGTTCGGGTTGCCCAGCCAGTTGGCGGTGGCAATATCGTAAGTTGCGCCGGCATTGACCGCGAGCGTCACGTGATCGGTGCTGGAAGCGCCGAGCTGCGCGCCGCCGGTCTGCGTTATGGTGCCGGCATCGACGATCTTCTCTGTGCCGTAGACCGTGAGGCCGCTCGCGCTGGTCACGTCGGTGACGGTGAGCGTGCCGCTGCCGCCGATCGTGCTGTCGAAGAACGCGGTCGGGCCGGTCAGTCTGCTCGCGAACGAGCCCAGATTGAGCGTGCCGTAGGTGACGTTCAGCGGCGAGGTGATCGTCTCCGCGCCCTTGAAGGTGAGCGTCCCGCTCTGCACCGCGATCGTGCCGGCGTTGATCTTCGTGTTCGCATTCAGCGAATACGCCGCATTGTCGAACGCGAGCAATCCGGTCACGTCCACCGTGGTCGTGCCGCCGAGCGTGCCGCCGCCGTTCAGGATCAGCGCGCCGAGATCGATGCTGCCCGTGCTGCTGAACGTGCCGTTGTCGACCAGCGTGCCCGGTCCCGCGAGCAGGCTGTGCGAGCCGTTCGAGGTCAGGTTCCCATTGAACTGGAGCGTGCCGGAGTCGACGAGAATGGTGCCGAGATTGGTGGTCGGTGTGCTGATCGTCGAGGTGTTGGCGCCGCCGGTCTTCTCCAGCAGCCCTTGGTTGGTGATCGTGCCGCCGCCATCGTTGAAGATGTTGTTGTCGGCGACCATGTTCCAGGTGCCGGTGCTGGTGACGGTGAGCCCGGCGCTCAGATCCGTGTTCTGATACTGCGTCGCGGTGCCCGACACCGAGAGCCGCGCGCCGCCGGTCATGCTGAGCTGCGAGTACCCGCCATCGGCGATCGCGGCGCTGCCGGTGATCCTGAGGAGGCCCGGACCGTTCACGTCCGCATCGAGCGAGGCCTCGCCGCTCAACGTCAGCGTCTTGCCGTTGAGATCGAGGGTCGCGTCATTGCCCGAGTAATTGTCGAGCAGGAAAAGTCCGCCGTAGGTGAAACCCGTGGTGAGCGTCGTCACCGAGCCGAAGCCGTCGGCAGTGACGCCGAGCTCCAGCGTGCCGGTGTCGATCACCGCGGTGGAGGCGAGGGTGAAGGTGTTGCCGCCCTCGAGATAGAGATCGCCGGCGCCGACATTCGTGCCGGCGATGGTGCCGGTGCTCACCGCCAGCGCGCCGCCCGCGACATCGACCGTCGCGCCGGCCGCCTCCTGGAAGCCGCCATCGATCGACCAGCCGTTGTCGATCTGCAGCGTGCCCGCATTCAGCAGGAAATTCGAGCTCCAGGTGCTGCTGTTGTCGATGGTGAGCGCGCCACCCACCATGTCGAAGGTGGCACCGAACTGGCCGGTGAGCGTGTTCTCGTCCGCCGTGGTATCGTAGGTGACGGTGAACGGCGTGTTGCCGCCGGGAGTGATCTGCACGTTGTAGCCGTTGGGCGGCGGGATGGGCTCGTTGACGATCGAGTTGCCCGACTGCACCTCTGTCGACCAGTTGCCGCCATCGGACCAGTTGCCCGACGCGTCCAGGGTCCAGAAGGCGGAAAGAATCGTCATGATCGGTTCCCCACCCAGCAATCGGGACGGCGCCCCGCCGCTCGCGACGGGTCGGCTATCGAAACGGTCCGATGCTGCTGCCCGTGCGCTGGAAAAATCAAGACGTGGTGGGAGAAGGGACGAGATTTGATCCGATTCCGCAACTGCGGGTAGGCGAGGCAAGACTCTGTTACAAAGATGAACTGCCGTTGGTTGCAGGCTGTCCCGGCTTCCCGGGTTCAGAGGGAACGCGCGGGCGGCGCCGTCACCGGAAGGTCATGGTCGGCCAGGCGGCAAGGTCGAGATGAGTGAGTGCGGCGAACGCCTCGAGGTCCGGACGCAGCCGCTCGCCGAGCCAGGCGCGATCCGCGGGATCGAGCGCGGCGTCCCGCATCGCGTCATCGCGTTCCCGCAGCCGCTTGGGGGGTCGCCGGGAATGGCGGGATGCCGAGGAACGCGGCGATGCGCGCGAGCGTCGCCGGGTGATCGTCGCGCAGATCGTCCGAGCGCAGGAACAGGAGCTGTACGCGCGGGAACAGATCGAGGGCGCGGGCGACCTGGCCGGCATAGCAGCCGCGCGTGGCGTAGGAGACGATGCGCCGGTCCCACAATTTCGGCGGCTGCGTCGGGATCCGCGCGGTCTCCGCGCGGATCGCGACGCCGAACGGCAATGTCTCGTTGCCGCGTGCGAATTCCATGCACCAGTGCGAGAAGGCGCGCTCGACCGGATCGCGGAACAGGAAGATCAGCCGCGCCGCCGGATTGTACGCGCGGACGCGCGGCATCGTCCGGCGGGAACTGCGCGTCGAGCGCTGCGTAGTCCGGCGCGCGCCAGTCGATGGCCGCGTCGTCGAAGAAATGCGTCTCCGTGCAGGCCGGCGCGGACAGCGCGGGATGCGCGGCGAGATAGGCGGCGAGAGCAGTCGTCGTGCCCCCTTCTGCACGCCGGCCCCGAACACCGCGACCTTGCCGCTCATCCACGCCGATGCGGTTCGAGATCGGCGGCGAAGTCCGGGTAGAACGGCGCCACCTCGGGGACGATCGTCGTCAGCGGGGCGGCCAGGCGGCCGAGATCGACCTCGGGATAGCGGGCCGCGGGATCAATCTCATGCATCGGATGCGCGGGCGGGTCCATCGGCTCGGCCAGCGCGACGCAGTCCGGCACATGGTTGAGGCAGGCGCAGACCAGGGTGGTGCCGGCGCGCGGCATGCCGGCGATCAGCCCGATCAAGGCGGCGGCAAGAGCCGGGCGAGCAGCGCGTGGTAGGCGGCGCGCTCG
Source organism: uncultured Alphaproteobacteria bacterium (assembly GCA_963822815.1). GTDB lineage: Bacteria > Pseudomonadota > Alphaproteobacteria > Acetobacterales > Acetobacteraceae > CAWGJC01. Next base: position 231,461 of record CAWGJC010000002.1, on the reverse strand, counting down.
GCCTCCAGCGTGTGGCGGGAGGCGGTGTGCCGGGCCGCCGCCGCGAGCCGCGCGAGCCGCCCCGGGTCGGCGGCGAGGGCGAGCGCCGCGGCGGCGAGCGCGGCCGGATCGCGGCCGGGCATCAGACAGTTCTCCCCCTTCCGGCCATAGGCGCGACTGCCGATGCAGTCCGGCATCACCACGCCACGGCCGAGCGCCATCGCCTCGAGTCCGGGCAGATAGAAGCCCTCCTTCGGCAGCGGCAGCAGCACCGCGATGCTGGCGGCGGCGAGCCGCGCCAGGAAGTCGGGCCGGGGCAGCAATCCGGTGAGCAGGTCGACCGCGACCCGGCCGTCGAGCCGGTCGGCGACCGCGCGCGCCAGCTTCGGGTCCTTGAGCCCGGCGATCAGGACGCCCGGCGGCGCGTCGCGCCCTCGGGCGAGCGGCGCGGGCGGCGGCAGCGCCTCGCGCGCGATCCCGTTCGGGATCACCAGGACCTCGCCCTTCGTGTGCGGCGCGACCGCGGTGGCGACCGGCGCGCTCACGCAGATGCGGACCGCCGGCCGCGACAGGCAGGCGAAGAGCGGCGTCCCCGGCTCGGCATGGCGGAGGCCCTGCACGAGGTTGCTGACCGGCGCCCGGCCGGGGTCGATGCCGGCGCGGTCGAGCACGAGCCAGTCGGTGCCGGCCAGGAAATAGGCAGGGAACCGCGCCAGGCGGGTGATGGTCCGCCCGGGGAAGGCGTCGAACGGGTTGCCCGCCCGCCCGCATCCGTCCGGCGCCTGCCACAGCACCGGATCGGCGACCCCGCTGGCGGCGGTGTGCGCGAGGTAGTCGGCGAATTTCAGGTGCCCGCCGGTGAAGCCGGCGAACTCCCGCACGAACAGCATTTCCTGCGTGACAAGCCCTCCATGATGCAACCAGAACGGTAATAACCTGGCGCCGGGGCGCAAGCCGCGCGCTTGGTATGGCAGCGTGGCTCCCGATCGGCTTTCCCCTCGCCCGCGCCGGCCCGTAACCTCGGCCCCGACGGCGGAGGAAAGACTTGTCCAGGAGCATGATCGACGGCAGGCGGGCCTGGCTGCGGCTCGGCGTGGCGGTGCTGATCAGCACCATCGGCGGGGTCGGCATGTGGTCGATGGTGGTGGCGCTGCCCGCGATCGGGGCGACGTTCGGCGCCGACCGCGCCGCGGCCTCGCTGCCGTACACGATGACGATGCTCGGCTTCGCCGCCGGCGGGGTGCTGCTCGGCGGCGTCGCCGACCGCCGCGGCGTGGTGCCGGTGGTGGCCGCGGGCGGCGTCGCGCTCGGCCTCGGCTACGCGCTGGCGAGCCGCGCCACCTCGCTCTGGGAATTCGCCCTGCTGCACGGGCTGCTGATCGGGCTGATCGGCAGCGCCTCGGCGTTCGGGCCGCTGCTCGCCGACATCTCGATGTGGTTCGACCGCCGCCGCGGCATCGCCGTCGCGGTCTGCGCCTCGGGCAACTACCTCGCCGGCACGATCTGGCCGCCGGTGCTCACGCATTTCATCCGCGTCGCCGGCTGGCGCGCGACCTATCTCGGCATCGGCGGCTTTTGCCTGGTCACCATCCTGCCGCTCGCGCTGATGCTGCGGCAGCGGCCGCCGGCGGCGCCGGCGGCGGGCGCGCGGCCGGAGGGGCGGTTCGGCACCATCGACCTGCCGCCCGCGCTGCTGCAGGGCATCCTCATGGTCGCGGGCGTCGCCTGCTGCGTCGCGATGGCGATGCCGCAGGTGCACATCGTCGCCTATTGCGGCGATCTCGGCTACGGGCCGGCGGCGGGCGCGACCATGCTGTCGCTGATGCTCGGCCTCGGGGTGGTGAGCCGCGTGGGCTCGGGGGTCATCGCCGACCGGATCGGCGGGCTCGGCACGCTGATGCTCGGCTCGTCGCTGCAGGCGCTGGCGCTCGCGCTCTATCTGGGCTTCCGCTCGCTCCCCTCGCTCTACGTGATCTCGGCGCTGTTCGGCCTGTTCCAGGGCGGCATCGTGCCGAGCTACGCGCTGATCGTGCGCGAGTATTTCCCGCCCCGCGAGGCGGGCGCGCGGGTCGGGGTGGTGCTGATGGCGACGCTCGTCGGCATGGCGCTCGGCGGCTGGATGTCCGGCGTGATCTTCGATGCGACGGGGAGCTACCGTGCCGCCTTCGCCAATGGCCTCGCCTGGAACCTGCTCAACATGCTGCTCGCCGGCTTCCTGCTGATGATCCGCAACCAGCGGCGGCCCCTGCTCGGGGGCGCCGCAACCGATCGCTGAGGAACACTCTGGAACAGGGCGTGGGCCCCGCGCGCCGCATCCTCGCCTCGCCGGCCCGCAACCTGGCGACCGGGCTGCTGTTCGTGCTCGCCGTCGCCGCGGTCGCGATCGGGCTCTACGTGCGCGCCGGGTGGAGCCTCGGCGACGCGCTCTACATGACCGTGCTCACCGTCTTCACCGTGGGCTTCGACGAGGTGCGGCCGATCTCGACGCCGGAGCTCCGGGCGATCACCATCGGGCTGATCGTCTGCGGCTGCACCGGGATGATCTTCCTGACCGGCGCGCTGGTGCAGTTCATCACCGCGACGCAGTTCTCCGACATGCTGGATCTGAGGCGCATGCGAACCCGGATCGACGAGCTCACCGACCACATCATCGTCTGCGGGTTCGGACGGATCGGCAACATGCTGGCGCGCGAGCTCAAGGCCGCGGGCACACCGGTGCTGGTGATCGAGCGCGACGAGGCGCGCTGCGCCGAGGCGATCGCCGCCGATCACCTGGTGCTGCGCGCCGATGCGACCGAGGAGGCGGTGCTGGAACGGGCGCGGATCGCGCAGGCGCGGGCGCTGGCAACGGTGCTGCCGGACGACGCCGCGAACGTGTTCATTACCCTCTCCGCGCGCGGGCTCAACCGCGGGCTCACCCTGATCGCGCGCGGCGAGGCGCCGTCGACGGAGAGGAAGCTGCTGCTCGCGGGCGCCAACCGGGTGGTGCTGCCGGCTCATATCGGGGCAGAAAGAATGGCAGAAATGCTGCTGTTCTCGCAGGCCGGAGCGGGCGAACCGGGCGCCGCGGCGCTGCGCCGTCTTGGCCTCGTCGTCGAGACCTTGCTGGCCGAGCCCGGCAGCGCCTTCGTCGGCCTCAGCGTGGGCGAGATCGAGCAGCGCGCGGAAGCGGCGTTCCTGATCGTCGAAATCGAGCGGGGCGGCGGCCGGGCGCGCCCGGACGAAGGCACGCGGATCGAAGCGGGCGACGGCGTGGTTGTAATCGGCCGCAGCACGCGCGCGGCAGTGGCAGGTTTCGCGACAAACTGATACAAGGGAGGGTGCCGCCCAGCCGATGTTGAGGATTTGCGACAGCGACGACGTCCAAAATTGTTTTCGCGCGTCGTCATTGCAACCAAAAAATTGTCATTTTCGCGTCCCGGCGGTTCTGATACAGTGTTGTTACGGAGGGTCTCATGGACGATAACGATCTGAGCGCGGAAGCTGCGGGCGGCGGCGAGGGCAAGCAGAAGGAGCGGCTTGCCTTTCAGTATTCGCAGATGCTGGAGCGGGCGGAGGAGCCCAATCTCGCACCGCAGCGCAAACTCATTCTTGCAATGGAACTAATGGCTTACGGGCTGGTCGACAAGTCCCGTGAGCTCTGCAACAGCCTGCCGATGGGTTTCGAGCACGAGCGCAACCGGCGCCTCGAGTTCCTCGACCGCATGGAGCAGGGCGAGAAGATCCTGGCCAAGGTGGCCGCCGAGCAGTCGGCGCGCGGCGGGGAGTGCGCCAATGCCACGGTGGTTGCCGACCCGCGCGGCGGAAGGCGCCTGACCGGCGTGATGATCGCGCCGCAGGCGCGGCCGGTGAAGAAGGCGGTGATGGTGTTCGGCGGCAATGCCGACCGGAACTTCCCGATCTCGCCGCCGATCCTCGACATCGCCGACTGCCACGTCATCATCATGAAGGACCCGTCGCGCTGCTTCGGCTTGTGCGACATCCCGCGCCTCGGCAACAATTTCGAGGGCAGCGTGGCGCGGCTGAAGGCGATCCTCGACGAGCTCGGGGTCGAGCAGCTCTACTCGCTCGGCTTCTCGAGCGGCGGCTTCGCGTCGCTGAAGTTCGCGCTCGCGCTGCAGGCCGAGGGCGTCCTCTGCTTCAGCACGCCGACCTCGCTCGACATCGAGGACGAGCCGGGCAGCACGATCAGCAAGTATCCGCAGCTCTCGGCGCTGTACCGCAAGGCCCGCCACCTCGGCACCAGCATGGTGCGCGAATACACCGCGACCGAGCCGCATCCGGCCGTCATCCTGATGTTCGGCGCGGAGCACCAGCGCGACCGCTACTTCGCCGAGCACATGGCCCATGTCTCCGGCGTCCAGCTCGAGCCGCTGCCGGGGCACAGCCTGCACGCCACCTTCGTCGAGGCGGTGTCGCGCGGCCTGTTCCCGAGCCTGTTCCAGCGCCTGCTCACGCTGAAGCCGGTCACCAACGCCGCGCCCATCTTCGCGGCCGCGGAGTAACCGACTTCTCGTCAGTAACGATCCCGGTTCCATCGGGAGCTGCTCCCGATGGAATTGTTACCACGGCGATCGGAGTTCGGAATGCCCTCGGCGCGCCGCGTGCCGAGGGCATTTCTGTCGCGGAATCACACCAGCGCGCTCATATCGCGGCCCATCGAGAGCACCTCGGCGCGCGGCATGACCTCTGTTCTGGCGCGCGCCCCCTCCGCTGGCATTCCAGCTCCTGCCGCGGGCGGAACCCTGGCCGGCTTCGCCCGCCAACCCGCGCGCATGCCGATGATCATGAAGACTGACTGTCGATATCAGGCCACGCCGATCGCGGGCGGGCTTCATCGTTCCGCTGCCGCGCCCGCTCTGCTAGCGCGTGATCGTTTCAGGCCGAGTTGGCCTGAAACGTGAATCACTCGCTCGACAACTCGCTAAAGCAGGTCGGTGACCGGAAGGGAACCGGTCATGCTTTTAGTGGATTGAATCCGACGGAAAGAACCGTCGGATTATCGACTAGCGCGTGATCGTTTCAGGCCGAGTTGGCCTGAAACGTGAATCACTCGCTCGAACAATTCGCTAAAGCAGGCCGGTGACCGAAAGGGAGCCGGTCATGCTTTAGCCGCTGATTTGGTGGAGCGATTCACCTGACGCTCGGGTACCGAGCGTCAGGATCGCACCACTAGAGCACGCGGCGGCGGAGGGCACGATGGAACAGGATGACAGTGGCACGCGGGGCGGGGCGCTGAAGGGCCGGCTCGCCGCCGAATACGCCGAAATGCTGGAACGCGCGGAAGCTCCCGGCGTGCCGCCGCCGAAGCGGGCGGCGCTCGCGATGGAGCTGCTGGCCTATGGGCTGGTCGACAAGGCGCGGTCGGTGATCGCGGGCCTGCCGCCGGCGCTCGAGCAGCGGCGCGTGCGCGCGCTGCGGTTTCTCGAGCGCATCGAAGCCGGCGAGGTGCTGCTGGCCAAGGTCGCGGCCGAGCAGGCGCAGGCGGGTGAAACCGGAGCCGGGGTTGCGCCGGCCCGGGATCCCCGCGCCGGCCGGCGGCTCACCGGGATCGTCATCGTGCCACAGCCGCACCCGACGACGCGCGCCGTGCTGGTGTTCGGCGGCAATGCGAGCCGGGACCTGCCGATCTCGCAGCCGGTCGCCGACATCGCCGACAGCCACGTCGTCCTGATCAAGGACCCCTCGCGCTGCTTCGGCCTCGCCGACATTCCGCGCCTCGGCGATGATTTCGTCCAGAGCCTCGCCCGGCTGCGCCGCATCCTGGCGGCGCTCGGCACTCGGGAGCTCTACGCGATCGGGTTCTCGGCCGGCGGCTTCGCGGGGATGAAGTTCGCCCTCGCCCTGGGCGGGCGCGGCGTGCTCGCCTTCAGCAGTCCAACCTCGCTCGATCTCGCCGACGAGCCCGGCAAGACGATCGAGGACTACCCGCAGCTCATCCCCCTGCACGGCAAGGCGCCGCACCTCGTCACCAGCATGAGGCGGGAATACCTGGCGGCGAACCCGCATCCGGGCGTGATCCTGGTGTACGGAGAGGGCCATCCCCGCGACCGGAAGTTCGCCGAGCACATGCGCGGCGTTCCGGGCGTCGCGCTGGTGCCGCTTGCGGGGCACGACCAGCACGCCTCCTACGCGGAGGCGGCGTCCCGCGGGCTGTTTCCGGAGCTCTACCGGCGCCTGCTCGCGCTCACTCCGGTGGGCACGGGCGTCGCGGCGGCCGAATAGGCGCGGCGCACCGGCTCCCGCCCGGTGCACCGCGCCCGCGTCAGCTTCGGCGCGCGGTGGGTTTGCGGCCAGCGCTCCGGGGCGACGTGGTCTTGCGCGACGCCGGCTTGCGTGACGCCGTTTTGCGGACCGGCGGCTTCCGGCCGCTGGCGGCCGCGCGTGTGCTCGTCCGCCGGGCCGCTGGTTTCCGCCCCGTGATTTTGCGCGATGCGGTGCTCTTGCGCGGGCTCACCTTGCGCGCCGTGGTCCCGCGGGTCGCCATCTTGCGAGCGGCCGGCTTGCGGGCGGCCGGCTTGCGCGCGGTGCTGCTCCGCCGCACTGCGGCCTTGCGGGCGGTGGGCTTGCGGGCCGTGGCCGTCCGGCGGGACGTCAGCTTGCGGGTGGTCGTCTTCCGCGCCGTGGCCGTCCTGCGGGCCGGCGCCTTGCGGAGGGTGGTGCCGCTTGTGGCGGCGCGCCGGCGCGTGGTGCCGGTGCTGGCGGACCGTTTCACCGCGGGGCGCTGATACCGGCTCTTTCCGGCGGCACGCAGCGAAATGGCCACCGCCTGCCGCACCGCCTTCCGCTTGCTCGCCGGCCGGCTGCGGGCGACGCGACCCTTCTTCTCGTATTCGCCCACGAGCTCCTTGATGTTCCGGCTCACCGTCTGACGGGACGAACCCTTCTTCAACGGCATGCTCTGTCCTCCTGTCCCTCGGTCGTGATGACCGGAGGCGGAATGCCGAAGGTCTGAATCACGCCCATACAAAGGCATGGAGCGACTGTTCCACTCCATGCGGGCGCAACGTCGCGCAAGCCGTTGGGTTCGCGTACGGGTTCGGTTTCTCCTTGACAACGAATGCGCGAGCGGCCGCTCCCGGTCGTGGCAGCCGAGGCTCAGGCGGCGCCGCGCAGTGCGGCGGCGCACACGTCGTCATCGACCGCTTCGTGGAACTGGGAGAAATTCGCCGCGAAGCGGCCGACCAGCTCGTGGGCGACGCGGTCATAGGCCGTCTTGTCGGCCCAGGCCTGGCGCGGATCGAGCACCTCGGCCGGGATGCCCGGCACGCTCTCCGGCACGGCGAGCCCGAAAGCCGGATCGCGACGGAACGTCGCCCGCGCCAGGCTGCCGTCGAGCACGGCGGCGAGCAGCGCACGGGTGTGCCGGATCGCCATCCGCTGGCCGGTGCCATAGCCGCCGCCGGTCCAGCCGGTATTGACCAGCCAGCAATCGGCGCCGTGCTCGGCGATCTTGGCGGCGAGCATCTTCCCGTACACTTCGGGCGCGCGCGGCAGGAAGGGCGCGCCGAAGCAGGTGGAGAAGGTCGCCTCCGGGCTCGCCCCCATGCCCTTCTCGGTGCCGGCGACGCGCGCGGTGTAACCCGAGAGAAAATGGTACATCGCCTGTGCCGGCGAGAGCTTCGCGATCGGCGGCAGCACGCCGAACGCGTCGGCCGTCAGCATCACCACGTTCTTCGGATGCGGGCCGCGGCCGGAGAGTTCGGCGTTCGGAATGTAGTCGACCGGGTAGCAGGAGCGCGTGTTCTCGGTGCGCGTACGGTCGGTGAGGTCGAGCCTGCCTTGCGGATCGGCGACGACGTTCTCGAGCACGGTGCCGAACCGGTGCGTCGCCGCCCAGATCTCGGGCTCCGCCTCGGCGGAGAGGTCGATCACCTTGGCGTAGCAGCCGCCCTCGAAGTTGAACACGCCCTCCGGCCCCCAGCCGTGCTCGTCATCGCCGATCAGCTTGCGCGCGGGATCGGACGAGAGCGTCGTCTTGCCGGTGCCGGACAGGCCGAAGAACAGCGCGGCGTCACCGGCGGGGCCGATATTGGCGCTGCAATGCATCGGCAGCACGCCCTCGTCGGGCAGCTTCCAGTTCATCGCGGTGAAGATCGACTTCTTGATCTCGCCGGCATAGAGCGTGCCGGCGATGACGATCGTCCGCTGCGCGAAGGAGAGCGCGACCGCGGTCGTGCCGCGCACGCCGTCGATCGCCGGATCGGCCTGGAATTCCGGCGCGTGCAGGATGACGTAATCGGGTGCGAACGACGCCAGCTCGCGCTGCGGCGGACGGATGAACATGTTGCGCGCGAACAGCGTATGCCAGGCATGGGTGGAGACGAGGCGCACCCGCACCCGCCACGCCGGATCGGCGCCGGCGTAGAGGTCCTGGGTGAAGAGCTCGGGCTGGCCCTGCAGATAGGCCTGCACGCGGCCCTTGAGGATCGCGAACTTCTCCGCCGCAAGCTTGCGGTTGACCTTTCCCCACCAGATCGCGCCGGATGTCTCGGGCTCGTCGGCCACGAACTTGTCCTGCACCGAGCGCCCGGTATGCGGGCCGGTCTCGACGATCAGCGCGCCGTCCACGGACAGCCGCGCCTCGCGCCGGCGCAGCGCGTGCGCAACCAGTGCGGGCATCGTCAGGTTGGCATGCACCGGATGCGGGCTGGTCACCCCGGTCCCGGCGAGCGGGCCATGATCCTCCTGCGCGACATGGTCCTGCATCGGCCGTCCCCCCGGGTCGCTCGCGTCGATGCGAGCGTTCCCGCGGATTGCAGGCTAGCGTGGAGGCGGTGCCGGAGGGAACCGGCCACCGTCGTTTCGCCGCGCCAACGGGCCGACGCTACGAAATCCCGATCAGGATGCCGGCGGCGAAGACGAGCGCGCCACCGAGCATCACCTGCAGCGCCGCATAGAAGAACGGGGTTTCCATGTAGCGGTAGCGGATCCAGGCGATCGCGATCAGCTCCACCACCACCACCGCCATCGCGACGCTCATCGCGGTCCAGAAATCCGGGATCAGGAACGGCAGGGTGTGGCCGATGCCGCCGATCGTCGTCATCAGCCCGCAGATCGGGCCGCGCAGCAGCGGCGCGCCGCGGCCGGAGACCTTGCCGTCGTCGGAAAGGCCCTCGGCGAAGCCCATCGAGATGCCGGCGCCTATCGAGGCGGCGAGGCCGACGATGAAGGCGGTCCACGGCTTCTGGGTGGCGAAGGCGGCGGCGAACACCGGGGCGAGGGTGGAGACCGAGCCGTCCATCAGCCCCGCCAGGCCCGGCTGCACGATCTGCAGCACGAAGCGCCGGCGCGCGCTGTCATCCTCGCGGCCGCGCTTCTCGCCGCCGAGATGCCGCTCGGTCAGCGCGCTCGCGGCGTGCACGTGCTGCACCTCGGCCTCGGCAAGATCACCGAGCAGCCTGCGGATCGCGGCATCGCTGCTGCGGCCCGCCGCCTGCTGGTAGAAGCGGCTCGCCTCGCTCTCCATCTGCTCGGCCTGGCGCCGCACCTTGTCGATGCCGAGCGATCGCACCTGCCAGACGGCGCGGCGGGGAATGAAGCCGCGCACGTCATGCCGGCGGATCAGCGGGATGTGCTCGCCGAACTTCTCCACGTAGAGGTCGATCAGCCGGCGGCGATGCTCGCTCTCCTCCGCCGCCATGTCGGTGAACACGCGGGCGCTGTCCGGGTAATCCCCGCGCAGCCCCTCGGCAAAATCGGCGTAGATGCGGCCGTCCTCCTCCTCGTTGCTGATCGCGAGCGCGAGGATCTCCCGTTCACCAAGGTCGCTGAAATTGCGCATGGGCGCACTCTGCCGGGCGGCGGTGCGGCGTCAAGTCGCGCCCAGAATGATGCGAATGCGTCGCACTCGGTCCCTGCTACGGGCTGCGATCGCGCGCCTTCTCGAACGTCCAGAGCGCAAAGCCCATCGCCGCGGCGCCGATCAGGAAGCCGGCGACCAGGCCGATCAGCCCGCCGCGATCGCCGCCAGCCCAGGCGCCGAGCGCGGCGCCCGCCAGCATCAGGACGAACGGAACGACGCAGCCGAGGGCGATCATCGGTCAGTGCCTGAAGTGGCGCATGCCGGTGAACACCATCGCGATGCCGGCCCGGTCGGCTGCTTCGATCACCTCGGCGTCGCGGATCGAGCCGCCGGGCTGGATCACCGCGGTCGCCCCCGCTTCGATCGCCGCCTCGAGCCCGTCCGCGAAGGGAAAGAACGCATCCGAGGCGACCACGCTGCCGACCGCGAGCGGGGCCTCGAGCCCCGCCGCCCTCGCCACCTCCGCGCTCTTCATCGCGGCGATGCGGGCGCTGTCCACGCGGCTCATCTGCCCGGCGCCGATGCAAGCGGTGGCGCCATCCTTCGCATAGACGATCGCGTTCGATTTCACGTGCTTGCAGACGCGGAACGCAAACAGCAGATCGTCGCGCTCGCGCGCATCCGGTGCGCGCTTCGTCACCACGCGCAGATCGCCGGGCACGACGCGGCCGGCATCGCGCGTCTGCGCCAGGAAGCCGCCGGCGACGCTCCTGATCGTCATGCCCGATGCGGCGGGATCGGGCATGGCGCCGGTCAGCAGCAGGCGAAGATTCTTCTTGCGCGCGAGCACGGCGAGCGCCGCCGGGTCGGCGTCGGGCGCCACGATCACCTCGCTGAAGATCGCGGCGATCCGCTTCGCCACCGCTTCGTCGAGCCGGCGGTTCGCCGCGACGATCCCGCCGAAGGCGGAGACCGGATCGCAGCGCAGCGCAGCGTCCCACGCGGTCGCGAGGTCATCGGCCGAGGCGACGCCGCAGGGATTGGCGTGCTTCACGATGACCACGGTCGGGCGCTCGAACTCCGCCGCGCACTCGATCGCCGCATCGGTGTCGTTCAGGTTGTTGTAGGAGAGCTCCTTGCCCTGCACCTGCCGCGCCGTCGCGACCCCGGGTCGGGATTGGCCCGTCACGTAGAAAGCCGCGCGCTGATGCGGATTCTCGCCGTAGCGCAGCGTCTGCTTGAGCGTGCCGGCGACCGCGAGGCGCGGCGGAAATTCCGTGTTCTCCCGCCGTGCGAACCAGGATGCGATCGCCGCGTCGTACGCGGCGGTGCGCGCGAACGCCTCCGCCGCGAGGCATCGCCGCGTCGCCAGCGTGGTGCCGCCGGAAGCGAGCTCCGCCATCACCGCGCCGTACTGCGCGGGATCGGTGACGACCGCGACCGCGTCGTGGTTCTTCGCCGCGGCGCGGATCATCGCCGGGCCGCCGACATCGATGGTCTCGATGCAATCCTCCTCGCCGGCGCCCGACGCGACCGTCGCCTCGAATGGGTAGAGGTTGCTCACCAGCAGGTCGATCGGCGCGATGCCCTGCGCCGCCATCTGCTCGACATGGCTCGCCAGATCGCGCCGCCCGAGCAGTCCGCCATGGATCTGCGGCGTCAGCGTCTTCACCCGGCCGTCGAGGATTTCCGGGAAGCCGGTATGTGCGCTCACCTCGGTGACCGGGATGCCGGCCTCGCGCAGCGCGCGGGCGGAGCCGCCGGTGGAGAGGATGTCCGCCCCATGCGCGACCAGCGCCCGCGCCAACGGGATCAGGCCCGCCTTGTCGGAGACGGAGATCAGCGCGCGGGTGACGCGGACGGGATCGCTCATGCGCGGCGGGATAGCTTCACAGGCCGAGCAAGTCGAGCGTGCGCGCCACCACCTTCGCCTCGTCGTAGAGCTCGAGCGCCCGCGCCCGCCCGGCCGCGCCCATCCGCGCCCGCAGCCCGGGATCGGCGGCGAGCGCGCGCAGCGCCCGCGCGAGCTCCGGGACGCGGCGCGGCGGGACCAGGAGCCCGGTCTCGCCGGCGACGACCTGTTCGCGCGGGCCCCGGACATCCGTCGCCACCACCGGCAGGCCGGTGAGCATCGCCTCGATCACCGACATCGGCAGCGCCTCGAAATGGCTCGGCAGCGCGAAGATGTCGGCGGCGGCGAGGATCGCCGGGATGTCCTCGCGGTAGCCGAGACGCCGCAGCCGGTCGCCCAGGCCGGAGGCGGCGAAGAACGGCTCCAGGTCCGCGCCGTGATCGCTGGCGAGGCGGCTGCCCACCACCCAGAGCTCGGCATCCGGCACGTCGCGCATCGCCTGGAGCAGCTCGGGATGACCCTTGTGGCGCACCAGCCGCGACACCACCGCGATGACCACCCGGTCCTCCGATACCCCGAGCGCCGCCCGGAGCTGGGCCCGCGCCGCCGGATCGGGGCGGAACACGGCGGGGTCGCGACCGTTGCCGATCGCGGTCGCGCGCGCGCACAGGAGGCGCCTCGCGTCGCGCGCCTCGTCGGTGGAGACGGTCATCATCACGTCGGTGAGCCGGGCGCCGATCCATTCCAGCACGAGCGACGCGGCCCGCCGCCAGAGCGGGCCGGGCTGGTTGAACAGGAAGCCGTGGCAGGTATAGGCGACCCGCGGAACCCCGGCGATCCGCGCCGCCAGCCGCGCCAGGAACCCGCTGATCGGCATGTGCCCGTGCACCAGATCGGGTCTTTCCGCGCGCAGCAGCGCGATCAGCGCCCGCAGGGCGCGCCATTGCGCCCGCGGCGACAGGCTGCGCGCCATCGGCATCGCGACGATGCGGAACCCCTCGGCCCGCGGCCTGTCGAGCAACGGCCCGTCGGCGCAGACGCCGACCACCTCGTGCCCGCGTTCCCGCGCGCCGCGCATCAGCGGCAGCAGGAAGTGGCGGAGCGAGAAATCGACGTTGATGACCTGGACGATCTTCACGTCAGCGCACCTGCTCCACCAGCAGGCCGCCGGCGGGAAGCGGTCGGAGCAGCTCCGCCTCCGGCTTCGCGTCGTCGAGCCAGGCGCGCCAGTCGGAGCGGTCGAGGACCACGACCTGCCGGTCGTGGATGGGGGCGATGTCGGGGCCGGGCTCCGTCGTCAGCAGGGTGAAGGCATCGCCCGATCCGTCCGGCATCGGCCGCCAGAGGCCCGCCAGGCAGAACCAGTCCTCGCCTGCCCTGGTGAACTTCCACTTGCTCTTCGGAGACCGGGCGCCGGTGAACTCGAAGAAATGCGAAGCGGGCACCAGGCAGCGGCCCGTGGGGAACCGCCGCCCCTCGGATCGGAAATTGATGATCGGCGGCCCCTTGGCGCGGGAAGGCGGGAAGCCCCAGCGAAGCTGCGCGAATTCTGCACCCTCGTCGGTCCTGCGGATGACGGGCGCGATCTCGGTCGGCCGGATGTCCGACCGTGGCTCGAGGTTCGGGGCCGCCTCCGGGAACCGCACGGGAATGCGGGTCTGGCTGAACGCCTCCAGATAGGCGGCGTAGGCGATCTCGTTGCCGTAATCGTTGCACATGTGATGCGCCCGGGGCCGCCGAGCTACCCCACCTTGGTGATCGCCCACTTCACCTGCTGCGGCCCGTCGGCGAAGGTGGTCAGCGTCACCTGTTCGGTCCGCCGCAGCTCGGCCCCGCCGAGATAGACCGACTCCTCCAGCGCGATCCGGGCGCCGTCGGCGCGCAGCCGCCAGCCGGCGCCGTTCGGCATCCGCAGCAGCGCCGCCTCGCCGTCCTGCTGCAGGCTCACGGTCACGCTGGGATGCAGGTGGAAGTGGATGGTGAAGGAGTGGGGCTCGTCCGCCTCCACCGCATCCTCGCCGCGGATGTCCTCGCCGCTCTCGGCGAGATAGAGCCGGCGCCGATGCAGCGCGCCGAAGATCCGGCGGTAGCCGTCATGGCTCGCTTCCAGCCAGTGCGCGCCGTTCGCCTCCTGGCGCTGCGCCTCCACCTTCTCCGGCCGCCGGCCGAGCCCCGCTTCCTTCAGCTCCGAGGAATTGGTGTCGCCGACCACGAGCGTGGAATGCGCCGCCGTCGCCCGCAGCGCGTCGCGCCATTCCGGGGTCGAGGCGAGGGCGGAGCCGCAATTGACGATCATGCGGTCGCGGCCGATCGACAGCTCGAAGGAGAGCGTGCCGGCATGGGCGAAGCGGTCGAGCCCGGCGACCGCCGGCACGCCGCAATCGACCAGGATGACGCTCCGCCCGGCCTGCAGCCGATGGAAGCCGCCCTCGGAGAGCGCACCCGAGCTGCGGCCGGCGCGGCCGGCCTGGGTCAGCACCAGGTCGACCAACCCGGCACTCTCCTCCTTGCTGCCGTTGAACAGCGCCAGCCTGCCATCGCCGTGCCGCAGCGCGCGCAGCGCCTGCGCCATCCGCTCGATGGCCGCGCCGAGCGCCGCCGGCGGCTGCGCCTGCGCGGCCTGCAGCAGCGCGCGGATCTCGGTCAGGTCCTGCAGCGCGGTGAGCTGGGCGGCGGGCGAGCGCTCGGCGTGGCAGCCATCGGGCAGCACCTGGCGGCCGATCTCCTGCGGCAGGAAGCGCACCGCGCGGGTGAGGAAGGCGGCGTGGTCGGGCAGCGCCACCGCGGCGGCGATCAGGCCCTTCAGCGCGGTGAGCGCGCGGGCGTCGAGCTCCTCGGCCGGCAGCATGGCGGCGAGCGCGCGGGCATCGGAGACCAGCCGCGCCATCAGCCGCTGGCGGAACCCGTCATCGGCGGAGGCGGCGAAGAAATCGTAATGCCCGAGCCAGGCGGCGATGCGCGCGCCGGCGACGTCCGGGCGATGCACCAGCGGCTCGGCCGGCGCCGCGGTGATCCAGTCGCCGACCAGCGCGCGGGCGCGGACCCGGGCGGCGTCGGTGCCGAGCGCGCGCAGGTCGCGCAGCCAGGAGAAGCCGTGCGCGTGGGCGCGCAGGATCGCCGAGCCCGAATCATCGGTCCAGGTGCCGGGCCGCATCGGCCGGGCGGCCCCGTGGAACTCGATCTCCCCCTTCAGCAGCCTGGTGCCGCGATCGGGATTGCCCGGCCAGGGATCGCGCACCGGCAGCGCCGGCGCGTCCGGCACCCGCCCGAGGCTCGGCACGCGCGCCCACATCCGCCGCATCCAGCGGCCGGGGTCCGCCACCCCCCTCATCCGCGCAGCGCCGCGATCGCGCGCGCGTAATCGGGCGCATGGAACACCGACGTGCCGGCCACCAGCGTGTCGGCCCCGGCGGCGATCGCCTGGCGCGCGGTCGAGGGATCGATGCCGCCATCCACCTCGAGGGCGATGGCGCGGCCGGAGGCGTCGATCATGCGCCGCAGCGCCGCGATCTTCGGGAGCTGCGAGGCGAGGAAGCGTTGCCCGCCGAAGCCCGGATTGACCGTCATCACCAGCACGATGTCGGCAAGGTCGAGCACCATGGCGACCGCCTCCGGCGGGGTCGCCGGGTTGAGCACCACGCCGGGCCGCCTGCCCTGCGCGGCGACGAGTTGCAGCGAGCGGTGCAGATGCGGACCGGCCTCGGCATGCACCAGGATGTGGTCGGCGCCCGCCTCGGCGAAGGCCGGGATGAACGGATCGACCGGCGCGATCATCAGATGCACGTCGAAGGGCAGGCGCACGTGCCGGCGCAGCCCGAGCAGCACCGGCGGGCCGAAGCTGATGTTCGGCACGAAATGCCCGTCCATCACGTCGAGATGCAGCCAGTCGGCGCCGGCGGCCTCGACGGCGACCGCCTCCTCGCGCAACCGCCCGAAATCGGCGGCGAGCAGGCTCGGCGCGACGGTGATCCCCCTCGTTGCGGGCTCTGACATCCGGCTGGTTCTAGTGTGCGCTGCGGCATCGGGGCAAGTCGATCGGTGCGATTCTGAAATCACCTACCCCGCTCCGCGGAGGGCGCGTAGAGTTGGACGACCACTCGGTCCAGAGCGGAGGCAAGGCATGGCGGAAGAGGCGCGGCGGCTGGACGAGGCGAAACTCAAGCAGCTCGTCGCCGAGAAGTGGCGCGCCGGCGGGGAGAACACGCTGATCAAGGCGATGCCTAGAGGTCAGGCTCCCGATCTCCGGCTCCCGAGCGGCTGCTGCACCACGATCAAATACCTCGTCGGACGCACGCCGGAAGAGATGGAACCTATCCTCGGCTTCCGGCGGGGCAGCAAGCTTGCCGGGGGCGCCGACATTTACCGCATTGATCCCCTACCGTCCGCGGAGCAGTTCGAGCTGGCCGGCTACACGCACCTGCCCGGGGGCAAGCCGCAGCTGAACGGGCGGCAGGAACATCCCGACTACCCACCCGGTTCGGGCGCCCCCCAGTGGGTCCTGTCCGGCTACCCGCAATCGGGCCTCCGATGGCTCGCGACGGTGCGCCCGGGAGAGCGCTTCGCATGCCGCTACGACAGCCTCCCGACCGGCCTCTGCGCCTTCCTTCCGGCGCGGGGAGATCGGGGAGACCGCTGAGGCGAGGCGCCTCACGGCCGGCGCGGGCGGGTGGGGACTCAGAGGCGCACCAACCGCGCCGCGTAGAACCCGTCCATGCCCCCGCGCTCCGGCCAGAGCGCGGGGGTGGTGCGGAGGTCGCCCGCGGAGGTCAGGGCTTCCGGCAGCGCCGCCAGCTCGTCGAGGGTGAACGGGGCGCGGCGGAAGGGGAGATG
The DNA here is from genome assembly GCA_963822815.1 of uncultured Alphaproteobacteria bacterium. GTDB lineage: Bacteria > Pseudomonadota > Alphaproteobacteria > Acetobacterales > Acetobacteraceae > CAWGJC01. The sequence continues at coordinate 215,055 of CAWGJC010000002.1, read as the reverse complement.
GCCGAGGGCGGCGTCGATCCGGTTCTGCCCCTCCTCCGGCTGCAGAGAACAGACGGCGTAGACCAGCCGCCCGCCCGGCCGCAGCATCGAGGCGGCGGCGGCGAGCAGGCGATCCTGCGCGGCGGCGAGCGCGGCAAGGTCGCGCGGCCGCCGGAGCCGCAGCACGTCCGGATGCCGCCGGGCCGTCCCGGTGGCGCTGCATGGCGCGTCGAGCAGCACCGCGTCGAGCGGCGCTTCCGGCCGCCAGGTCCCCGCATCCGCGGCGACCGTCGCGGCGGCGAGACGCAGACGCGCGAGGTTCTCCCGCAATCGCGCGAGCCGCCCCGCATCGCGCTCGACCGCGATCACCGTCGCGCCGGCCGCGGCAAGCTGCGCCGTCTTTCCGCCCGGCGCCGCGCAGAGATCAGCCACGCGCTCGCCCGGACACGGGGCCAGCAGCCGGGCCGGGAGCGCGGCAGCCGCGTCCTGCACCCAGAACGCACCCTCTGCATACCCCGGCAACTCGGCCACGCGCGTCCCGGCAGGAAACCGCACCGAGCCCGTGGGCAGGGTGTCGCCCCCCGGCGGTGCCTGCGCGCCGGGCCGCAGCGTCAGATCGAGCGGCGCCTCCTGCCGGTGCGCCTCGGCGATCGCCCGCGCCTCTGCCCCCCAGGCCGCCCACAGCCAGGCCGGCGTGTCGAGCCGCGCCGCGTCCAGCCCCTCCAGCGCCGCGCCGCCCAGCTCGGCCACGCGCCGCAGCACCGCATTGACCAGCCCGGCGAACGGCACCTGGCCGCGCGACCGCGCCAGCGCCACCGACGTCGCCACCGCCGCGTGCGATGGCGTGTCGAGCAGCAGAAGCTGCGCCATCCCCAGCCGCAGCACGTGCCGCACCGGCTCGGGCGGCGCCCGGCGGAGGAACGGCTCCATCACCGCGTCCAGCGTCCCAAGCCGACGCAGCGCGGCGGCGGCCAGCCGGTGCCCCGCCGCCCGATCCCGCGCCGCCATCGCCGGCAGCGCGTCGAGCGCCTCCTCCAGCATGCGGCGCCCGTCCAGCACGGCGGAGAGAAGATCGAATGCAGCCTCGCGGGTCGGATCGGACATCCCCCCGCTTCATGGTGCCTCCACTCGCCGCATGCTAGTGTCCTGCCCCCGCAGTCCGCCGCCACCTTGCAGCGAACGCACGGGTAGGCAGGCAACGGAAAACAAAGAGCTGGTGTCCCGATTCCGACCGGCTGCAAGCGCCAACGAACTTCGGAGTAGGGACACCAGGGCGCGGCCGGTGACGACCACTCTTGCCCCGCCCACAACGACCGCTCCGGCGCGGCGCGCCCTGCCCGACCGACTGCTCGACACCCGGCATCCGTACGCGCTCTTGACGCTGTTCTGCGTGCTGATGTGGCTGCCCGGCCTGTTCGCGCTGCCGCCCTCGGACCGTGACGAGAGCCGGTTCGCGCAGGGCACGAAGCAGATGCTGGAAACCGGCGATTTCGTCCGCATCATGAACGGCACCGCCCCGCGCAACCTGAAGCCGATCGGCATCTACTGGCTGCAGCTCCCCTTCGTCGCAGCGGAGCGCGCCATCAGCGGCTCAGCGGAGCGCGCCATCAGCGGCTCAGCGGAGCGCGGCATCAGCGGCTCGGCAGGGCGCGGCGCCGGCATCGCGGTGGCGACTCCGATCTGGCCGTATCGGCATCCCGTCGGTGCTGGGCGGGCTCGCCGCGGTGCTGGCGACGTTCGGCCTCGGGCGGGCACTGATCGGGCGTCGGGCGGCGCTGCTCGCCGCGGCCATGCTCGCCTCCTGCACGATCCTCGCGGTCGAGACGCATATCGCCAAGACCGACGCCACCCTGCTCGGCACCACCACCGTCGCGATGCTGCTGCTCGGCCGCGCGTTCCTGACGCCGGAGCGGGTTGGGGTGGGCAGCGCGGCGGCGTTCTGGCTCGCGGTCGGCCTCGGCATCCTGCTGAAGGGGCCGATCACGCCGATGGTCGCCGGCGCTCGCCGCGGCCGCGCTCTGCCTGTGGGAGCGCCGTGCGGCCTGGCTCCGCCGGCTGCGGCCGGGCTGGGGCGTGCCGCTGATGCTGGCGATCGTGCTGCCCTGGTTCGTCGCGATCGGCCTCGCGACGCACGGCAAGTTCTTCGCCCAGGCGGTCGGCGGCGATCTCGGCGGCAAGCTCGCCGGCGGCGATGACGCGCATGGCGCGCCGCCCGGGCTTCACCTCCTGCTCCTGCCGCTGCTCGCCTTCCCCGCGACCATCCCGGTGATCCGCGCCTTCGCGGTCGGCTGGCGCGACCGCCGCGCCACGACCACGCGCTTCCTGATCGCCTGGGCGGTGCCGTCCTGGATCGTGATGGAGCTGGTGCCGACCAAGCTGCCGCACTACACGCTGCCGCTCTACCCGGCGCTGTTCCTGCTCGCCGCCCGCTGGATGCTCGATCCCGGCGGCCCGACCCGGCCCGCGCTGGCTGCACCGGCTCGCCACCGTCGCCTTCGTCGTCGCCGGCCTCGCCTTCGGCATCGCCGGCGCGGCGCTGCCGCCGGTGCTGGGCGACGGATGGTGGTGGGGCACCCCGACGCTGCTCGCGGCGCTCGCGATCACCGCGCTGGTGCTGTGGCGGGGCGACGCGCGCTGGGGCGTGCTCGCGGCGCCGCTCCTGACCTGGACGGTGCTGCAGGTCACGCTGCCGGGCACCGCTGCGCTGTGGATTTCGCCACGGGTCACCGCCTCTCTCGCAGCGCACTGGCACGGCGCCGCGCCGGCGGATGCCGGCTTCGGCGCGCTCGGCGATCACGAGCCGAGCCTCATGTTCCTCGCCGGCACCAACACCCAATGGCTGTACGACGCCGGGGACGCCGCCCGCTTCGTCGCCGCCGGCCCCGACCACGTCGCGCTGATCGACCGCCGCGACCAGGCGGCCTTTCTGGCCGCCGCCGCCAAGCTGGGCGTGACCCCGCTTGGATTCGCGACCATCGCGGGCTTCAACTACGCGCGCGGGCGTCGCATGGTACTGACGCTGTACGACCAGGGGAGAAAGCCCGAGTGATCTACGAGCTCCGCATCTATCGCTGCGTTCCCGGCCGGCTGCCGGCGCTGCTCAAGCGCTTCGAGACCGTGACGCTCGGCATCTGGGAACGGCTCGGCATCCGCCAGGCCGGGTTCTGGACCGTGCTGGTCGGCGACGGCAACCACGACCTCCACTACATGCTCGCCTGGGAATCGCTCGCCGAACGCGAGAAGAAATGGGGCACGTTCTCGGCCGATCCGGAATGGGTGCAGAAGCGCGCCGACAGCGAGAAGGACGGCGCGATCGTCGCCAACATCACCAGCGCATTCCTGACACCGACGGCGTTCTCGTCGGTGAGGTAGGCACGTTTTGCCGTGGCGCGGGAAGTCGGCACCGGCCCGCGACCCCACCCGGGATTGCGGGCGGCGCCGACTTGAAATGCGCCGCAGGGCGCATTTGAAAACCAGCTTTCAGGCCGCGATCGGTGCCGGGGTCCGTGATTCACGCAACAGCGCGCCGAAGGCCGAGGCTTCGATCGGGCGGCTGAACAGGTAGCCCTGGCCGCGCTCGCATTCGAGCGTGCTGAGCAGCTCGGCCTGCTCCGCCGTCTCGATGCCCTCGCCGGTCACCGTGAGCCCGAGCGATTTCGCGAGCGACAGCGTCGCCTGCACGATCGCGGTGTCCTCCTGGCATTGGCCGATCCCCTGCACGAAGGAGCGGTCGATCTTCAGCACGTCGAGCGGCAGCTTCTTCAGATAGGCGAGCGACGAGTAGCCGGTGCCGAAATCGTCGATCGCGAGCTGCACGCCGAGGGCCTTGAGCTGCCACAGGGTCGTGATCGTCGCCTCGACGTCCTGCATCACCGTGCCTTCGGTGATCTCGAGCTTGAGGCAATGCGCCGGCAGCCCGGTTTCCGCGAGCACCGCGGCCACCTCACCGGCAAGATCCGGCTGCTGGAACTGGCGCGGCGAGAGATTGACACCGACCACGAGCTTCTGCTCGGCCGGATGCTCGCGGTGCCAGAGCACCGTCTGCCGGCAGGCCTCGCGCAGCACGAACCGGCCGAGCGGCAGGATGAGCCCGCTCTCCTCCGCGATGGGGATGAACTCCGACGGCGGAATCGTACCCCTCGTCGGATGCTGCCAGCGCGCCAGCGCCTCCACCTCGACGGTCGCGCCGGAGGCGAGCCGCACGATCGGCTGGTAGTGGACGGCGAGCGTCCCCTGCTCGATGGCGCGGCGCAGATCGGCTTCGAGCTCGAGCCGTTGCAGCCGGTCGGTGTGCATCGCCGCGTCGAACACCGCGTGCCGGCCCTTGCCTCCCGATTTGGCGCGGAACATCGCGAGATCCGCGTTGCGCAGGAGAATCTCGGGGTCGCTCCCCGGGGCGCCGAAGGCGACGCCGATGCTGGCGCTCGCCACCAGCTCGTGCCCGTCGATGGTGAAGGGCCGGGCGAGCTCGGCGGTGATCATCTCGATGACGGTGAGCGCCGCCGCCTCGTCGTCCACATGCTCGAGCAGCAGCGCGAACTCGTCGCCGCCGAGCCGCGCCGCCGTGTCCACCCCGCTCAGGCAGGATTGCAGCCGCGCCGCCACTTCCTTCAGCAGCCGGTCGCCCGCTTCATGGCCAAGCCCGTCGTTGATCAGCTTGAAATTGTCGAGGCCCACGACGAGCAGGCCGATGTTCCGGCGCAGGCGAGCGCCCCAGGCGAGCGCCTGCGCCAGCCGGTCGCGGAACAAGGCCCGATTGGGCAGCGTGGTGAGCGGGTCATGGAAGGCCTGGCGGGTCAGCTGCTCCTCGAACGCCTTGCGTTCGCCGATGTCGCGCACGGTCGTCACCACCCCGCGCACCGCCGGCTCCTCCAGGAGGTTGGTGAGGATCGCCTCGGCGGAGCGCCACACGCCCTTGCCGTCGCGAATCCGCAGCTCGACGGTGCCGCTCATCCCCGGCGCCGCCCGCACCTCCTCCGACAGCATGCGGATCGCCGGCGCGTCGTCAGGGTGGACGAACTCGAACGGGTTGTGCCCGAGCAGCGCGCCAGCGCCGAGGTTCCAGAAACCTTCCGCGGCGGGACTTTGATAGGTGATGACGCGATCGCGGTCGCTGATCAGCACCATGTCCTCGCTGTTCTGCACCAGCGCGCGGAACCGCCGCTCGCTGGTGCCGATCGCCTCCGCCTCGCGCTCGCGCGCCGCCCCGGCCGCCGCCTCGAAATTGCGCATGACGCGCCAGAAGAAGACCACCAGCGCAAGCCCGGCCGCGAACACGATCGGGGTCGCGACGGCGACGCCGGTCTGCAGCGTTCCGAGCTTCTGCAGCGCGAGGGCGGCACGCACCCGGCTCACCGCCGCCATTGCCTGGGCATGCGCGGACAGTGCATCGAAGGCGGGATCACCCTCCTCCTCGTCGATGCGCTCGGTGAGCGCCGCATCGTGCGCATCGATCGCCGCGAACATGCGCCGGGACGCATCGAGATAGCGCGCGTGTTCGGGCAGCATCTCCTCGACCACTTTGGTCGCGTCGGCCGAGACCTGGCGCGCGCGCTCCAGGTCGAAGATTACGCCGGCGGAAGCGGCGTCGAACGACCACTGCACCGCGGGACTCGGCTCGAGCCGATACTTGCGCTCGAGCAATTCCTCCTGGCCGATCCCATAGCGGGCCTGCTCGAAGGCATTGCTGACATCGATCGCCTGCCGCGCCGCGGCACCGTAGCGATAGGTGGCGGCCGCGCCCCACAGCGCGAAGCCGGGCAGGCCGATCAGGACCGCAAGCAGCCCGAGCTTCGCCAGTCGGCCCGCGCCGAAGCCCTGCCACCCCCGCCGGAGCCAAGCGACCGGCCGCACGCTCATCGAAAACCCCATAGCAACCAAAGCCTCTGCCCGATTGCCGCATTATTCGAGGCGAAGGTTGCCGAAGCCTGAATCCCCGGATTGCCGAGCCCGTCCGGCCACCCCTTGGGCGTCAGGCAGCCTGCTTCAGCACGGCACGCTCCGGCTCGGCCGCGAGCCGGGCGGCGAAGCGCCGCTGGCGGTTCCGCATCAGCCGCCAGGCGAGCCGCGCCCCGGCACCCGAGAGGCGCCCACGCGGCGGCAGGCCGACCGCCTTGAACACCATGCCCATTCCGCGCTGCACGTGGCGGAGCCGATACATGCTGATCGCCTTCGCCATGTAGGCGGCGATGCAGCGCTCGTGCCGGTAGTCGAGCCCGGCCGGCTCGTTGCCGCAGTGATAGGCGTAGGCGAGCTCGTCGTCCTCGCTCTCGCCGATCCGGCCGAACGCGATGCGCAGCCGTCGCAGCAGGCCGATCCGCTCGCGCGCGAGATAGCGGCGCATATGGTCGTAGAACAGCTTGAAGTGCCGGTACTCGTCGGCCGCGATCAGCTTGCAGACAAGCTGCAGCACCGGCTCCTCGGTCGCCTCGCTGAGCGCCGTGTAGTAGCTCGACGTGCCGGTCTCGACCATGCAGCGGGCGATCAGCTCGCCGGTGCGCGAGCCGCGGACCGAGGACGCGGCCTCCAGCGGAATCCGATACCCGGCCTTGTAGCGGGCAAAGGCGGCCTCGTAGTCCCAGGACGGATCGGCGAGCATCGCCCACCTGCCCGAGAGCGTCGCCGTGCTGCACCTCCTCCAGCGACCAGTAATCCGCCGCCTGGCCGAAGGCGGGGTCGTCGGCGAACACGTTGTTCAGATAGATGGCGTAATCGGTGCCGTTCCGCTCCACCATCGCCGCCGCCTTCACCAGCGGCACCAGCGCGGGGTCGACCTTGCTCGGATCAAAACGATCCCACGCGACCTCCTCGATCCGCCAATGCTTCATCCGAAAAACCGTCTGTTGCCAATCGGGCACTCCGGCCCGGAACGGGTCCAGACTGCCATCGGTTGCCCGCGTCGGAAAAGGGTCAGGCGGCCTCGGCGACGGCCAGCATGGCACGCGCCGACTGGATGCGGTCGATCGCCGCTTCCTCGATCGCGGGTTCGGGGTTCCGGAGCTCGGCGTAGGCGGCCTCGGCCTCGGCGACGCGGCGCTCGGCCTCGCCGCGCGAGACCTCGTTCAGCGGCAGCGCCTCGTCGGCCAGCACGGTGCAGCGTTCCGGCGTGATCTCGCAGAAGCCGCTGGCGACGAACAGCCGCTCGGTGACGCGGCTGCCTTCGTACAGCTCGATCGTGCCGCCGCGCAGCATGACGATCATCGGCGTGTGGCCCTCCAGCACGCCGATATCGCCCTCGCTGCCGGGCACCACCACCATCTCGACGTTCTGCGAGAGCAGCAGCCGCTCCGGCGAGACGATCTCGAGCGCGACCGGCATTCAGGCCGCCTGCTTCATCGAATCCGCCTTCTTCACCGCCTCCTCGATGGTGCCGACCATGTAGAAGGCCGATTCCGGCAGGTGATCGTACTCACCGGCGACGATCGCCTTGAAGCTGCGCACGGTGTCGGCGATCGGCACGAAGATGCCGGGCGTGCCGGTGAACACCTCGGCGACGTGGAACGGCTGGCTCAGGAAGCGCTGGATCTTCCTGGCGCGCGACACCACGAGCTTGTCCTCCTCGGAGAGCTCGTCCATGCCGAGAATGGCGATGATGTCCTGCAGCGACTTGTAGGTCTGCAGGATGCGCTGCACCTCGCGCGCGACCGTGTAGTGCTCGTCGCCGACGATCCGGGGGTCGAGCGAGCGCGAGGTGCTGTCGAGCGGATCGACCGCCGGGTAGATGCCGAGCTCGGCGATCTGGCGCGACAGCACGGTGGTCGCGTCGAGATGCGCGAAGGAGGTGGCGGGCGCCGGGTCGGTGAGGTCGTCGGCCGGCACATAGATCGCCTGCACCGAGGTGATCGAGCCCTTCTTGGTCGAGGTGATGCGCTCCTGCAGCGCGCCCATGTCGGTGGCGAGCGTCGGCTGGTAGCCCACCGCCGAGGGAATGCGGCCGAGCAGCGCGGAGACTTCCGCGCCCGCCTGGGTGAAGCGGAAGATGTTGTCGACGAAGAACAGCACGTCCTGGCCTTCCTCGTCGCGGAAATACTCGGCGACGGTGAGGCCGGAGAGGCCGACGCGCGCGCGGGCGCCGGGCGGCTCGTTCATCTGCCCGTAGACCAGCGCCACCTTGGAGCCCTCGGTCGTGCCCTCCCCGAGCTTGATCACGCCGGCGTCGATCATCTCGTGATAGAGATCGTTGCCCTCGCGCGTGCGCTCGCCGACGCCCGCGAACACCGAGACGCCGCCATGCGCGCGGGCGACGTTGTTGATGAGCTCCTGGATCAGCACCGTCTTGCCGACCCCGGCGCCGCCGAACAGGCCGATCTTGCCGCCCTTCAGGTACGGCGCGAGCAGGTCCACCACCTTGATGCCGGTGACGAGGATCTCGGCCGAGGTCGCCTGGTCCTCGAAGGTGGGCGCGTCGCGGTGGATCGGGTAGCGCAGCTTGGTGTTGATCGGGCCGCGCTCGTCGATCGGTTGGCCGATCACGTTCATGATGCGGCCGAGCGTCTCCGGGCCGACCGGCATCTCGATCGGCGCGCCGGTATCGACCACCTCCTGCCCGCGCACCATGCCGTCGGTGCTGTCCATGGCAATGCAGCGCACGGTGCGCTCGCCCAGTTCCTGCGAGACTTCCAGCACCAGGTCGTTGTTGTTCAGCCGCGTGGCGAGCGCGTTGAGGATGTAGGGCAGGTCGCCCTCGAACTGCACGTCCACCACGGCGCCAAGCACCTGCGCCACGCGCCCGACATTGTTCTTCGCCATCAAACGGCTCCTTGCATGTTGCGCGGCGGAGAATGGCTTGCAAAACCCGCTGTGCTGAGTCGGCTGCCGTCGGCTTTCGAGCACCGGAGCGCAGCGGGCATGAAGCCCGTGAGCACCGGAGCGCAAGGGAGGCGGCGGCAGAGGACCAGCACAGTTAGGGTTTGGCGAGTCATTCTCAGAGGGCTTCGGCGCCGGAGATAATCTCGATCAGTTCCCGCGTGATGTTCGCCTGGCGCGTGCGGTTGTAGTTCAGCGTCAGGCGATTGATCATGTCGCCGGCATTGCGCGTCGCGTTGTCCATCGCGGTCATCTGCGAGGCGAAGAAGCCGGCGCTCGATTCGAGCTGCGCGCGATAGATCTGGATCGCGAGATTCTGCGGCAGCAGCCGCGCAAGGATCGTCTCCTCGTCCGGCTCGAATTCGTACATTGCCTGCGCGGCCTGGGTCTGCGGCTGGTTCGCCTCGGCGTCCTCGACCGGCGGCGCCGGGATGAGCTGCTGCTCGGTCGTCACCTGCGACATCACCGAGACGAAGCGGTTGTAGACGAGGGTGCAGACATCGAACTCGCCGGCGAGCAGCATCTGCGTCACGCGCTCGCCGATCTCGCGCGCGTCGTTGAAGCCGATGGTCTTGCGGCCGACATAGTTGAGGTCGCCGATCATGTTGCCGGCGAAATCGCGGCGCAGATAGTCGCGCGACTTGCGGCCGACGGCGAAGATCTTCACCGTCTTGCCCTCGGCGAGCAGCCGGCGGGCCAGGTTGCGGGTGGCGCGCCCGACATTGGTGTTGAACGCGCCGGCCAGGCCGCGATCGGCGGTGATCGGGATCAGGAGATGCACCCGGTCCTCGCCGGTGCCGACCAGCATCCGCGGCGCCATCGGCGAGCCCTGCACGTTGCCGGCGAGCGCCGCCAGCATGCGCGCCATCCGCTCGGCATAGGGCCGCGCCGCCTCCGCCTGGTGCTGCGCACGGCGCAGCTTCGACGCCGCCACCATCTTCATGGCGCTGGTGATCTTGCGGGTCGAGCGGACGCTGTTGATGCGTCCGCGCAGCGCCTTCAGGCTGGGCATGAACTACGCCGCGAAGTTCTTGGTGAAGGATTCGAGGAACGCGGTCAGCTTCTTGTCGGTCTCCGGCTTGAGCTCGCGGTCGTTGCGGATCGCGTCGAGGATGCCGGACCCGAGCGCACGCAGCTCGCTCCGCAGCTGCGCCTCGTAGGCGGTGACGCGTCCGACGTCGATGCGATCGAGGAAGCCCCGCACGCCGGCGAAGATCACCGCCACCTGCTCCTCCACCGGCAGCGGCTGGTACTGCGGCTGCTTCAGGAGCTCGGTGAGGCGGGAGCCGCGCGCCAGCAGGCGTTGCGTCGCGGCGTCGAGGTCGGAGGCGAACTGGGCGAACGCGGCCATCTCGCGATACTGCGCGAGCTCCAGCTTGATGCTGCCGGCGACCTGCTTCATCGCCTTGATCTGCGCCGCCGAGCCGACGCGCGAGACCGACAGGCCGACATTCACCGCCGGGCGGATGCCGCGGAAGAACAGCTCGGTCTCCAGGAAGATCTGCCCGTCGGTGATCGAGATCACGTTGGTCGGGATGTAGGCGGAGACGTCGCCGGCCTGGGTCTCGATCACCGGCAGCGCGGTGAGGCTGCCGGCGCCGTTCTCGTTCGACATCTTCGCCGCGCGCTCGAGCAGGCGCGAGTGCAGGTAGAACACGTCGCCCGGATAGGCCTCGCGGCCCGGCGGGCGGCGCAGCAGCAGCGACATCTGGCGATAGGCGACCGCCTGCTTGCTCAGATCGTCGTAGAAGATCACCGCGTGCATCGCGTTGTCGCGGAAGAACTCGCCCATGGTGCAGCCGGTATAGGGCGCGAGGAACTGCATCGGCGCCGGATCCGATGCGGTGGCGGCGACGACGATGGAATACTCCATCGCGCCGTTCTCCTCGAGCGCGCGCACGAGCTGCGCCACGGTCGAGCGCTTCTGCCCGACCGCGACGTAGATGCAGTAGAGCTTCCTCGAACTCGTCGCCGCCGGTGTTGAGCGGCTTCTGGTTGATGATGGTATCGATGATGACGGCGGTCTTGCCGGTCTGCCGGTCCCCGATGATCAGCTCGCGCTGGCCGCGGCCGATCGGGATCAGCGCGTCGATCGCCTTCAGCCCGGTCTGCACCGGCTCGTGCACCGACTGGCGCGCGATGATGCCGGGCGCCTTCACCTCGACGCGGCGGCGCTCCGCACCCTCGATCGGACCCTTGCCGTCGATCGGCTGACCGAGCGCATCGACCACCCGGCCGAGCAACTGCTTGCCGACCGGCACGTCGACGATCGAGCCGGTGCGGCTGACGGTGTCGCCCTCGCGGATCGCCTTGTCGTCGCCGAAGATGACGATGCCGACATTGTCGGTCTCGAGATTGAGCGCCATGCCGCGGACACCGGCGCCCGGGAAGTCGACCAGCTCCCCGGCCATTACGTTCTGCAGACCGAACACGCGGGCGATGCCGTCGCCCACGGAGAGCACCTGGCCGGTCTCGGCGACGTTCTGCTCGGTGTCGAACGCGGCGATCTGCTTCTTGAGTATCTCCGAGATCTCGGCGGGGCGGATCTCCATCAGGCGGCTCCCTTCATGGCGTACTGCAGGCGCTGCAGCCGCGACTTGAGGCTGGTGTCGTAGAGGCGGGCACCGATCTTCACGACGAGGCCGCCGAGCAGGGACTTGTCCACCTGCTCATGGATGTCGACATTGCCGTAACCCGCCTCGATCAGCCGCGCGCGCAGGCCTTCGCGCTGCGCGGTGTCGAGCGGATGGGCGGAGATGACGGTCGCCGAGACGACGCCGCGGCGGGCGGCGACCAGGCTCGCGAAGGCCTGCACGATGGCGCGCAGCTCGCGCAGCCGGCGGTTGGAGGCGACCACGCCGACGAAGTTCTGCACCAGCTTGCCGAAGCCCTCCTGCGCGAGCACGGCATTCGCGGCGGCGCGGGCCTGGTTGACGTCGATCAGCGGGCTTTCCAGCAGGCGGCGGAAATCGGCGCTTTCGTCGATCAACCGGCCCAGCGTCGCCATCTGCGCGACGGTGATGTCGAGCTCGCGCTGTTCGTCCGCCTGGGCGTAGAGCGCCGCGGCGTAGCGGTCGGCGAGGCCGCCGCCGGAGGATATCGTCGCGCCAGATGCGGCCACGATCGGGGTCCCGTCGCTTCGGTTTGCAGATGGCCGGGCCTCTAGCATGGGGGAAACAGAGGCGCAACATGAGCGCGGGCGCGAATTTCCCGAGTCTTATGAGGGCCGTGGACGGGCCGCGCTCAGCGCCAGCAGCAGCCAGCCGAGCATCAGCAACGCCCCTCCCACCGGCGCCACCGGGCCGGTCCGGATCCCGCCGAGGCCGAGCGCGTAAACCGCACCGCAGAACAGCACGAGACCGATCAGGAACGCGGCGCCGGCTGCATCGGCCAGCCGGCCGGCGCGCGGCGCCCACAGGCCGCAGAACAGCAGGGCGAAGGCGTGCCAGCCCTGCATCCGGATCGCGCTCCCGACCATCGCCACCCGGTCGGCGGCGAGGCCGCCGAGCGCGTGCGTCGCCAGCGCGGCCATCGCCACCGCGAGCAGGCCGGCGAGCGCGCCGGCGACGATCCAGGGTCGCTGCATCGCCCGATCATCCGGGCGGAGGCGCGGAAAGGCCAGCGGGGCGCCCGCTGGCCGTTCCATCACGCAAGGCGGCCGGTCAACGCTGCTTGGTGGGATCGACCGTCGGACCGGCCGGCTTCGGGCCGGCGGCCATGGGCAGGCGGTCGCGGTCGCCCTCGACCTCGACCTCCTCGCGGCGGACGGTGTCCCGCACCGTCTCTACCCGCTCCTCGACGCCCTTGCGGACCACAACTTCCTCGACCACCCGCGCGCGCTTCGACACCACGGCCTCCTCGGCGGTCTCGTGCAGCTCGATCGTGCGATCGGTGAAGGCATCCTCGCCCACGGTGCCGGCGCCGCTCGCCGGGCGGCGCACGACAGAGACGGTCTCGTTGCGGAGCCTGATCTGCTCCTCGACCGGGCGCTCGACCACGTAGCGGCGCAGCCGCGTGCTGCCGCGATCCACCTGGCGCTTGCCGACCTCGAGCCGCTCCTCGGCGAGCGGGATCACCTGCTCGGTGCTGCCGGCGCCCGCCGGGGAGGCGTCGCCGGTGGCGCCGGTCGGGCCGGTCGCGCCAAGCCCGGTACCGGTTGCGGTCGCGCGGGTGCCGGCTTGGGTCGCGGTCGCGGCGGTGCCCCCCAGGCCGTAGCGGGCGCCGCGCTCGTCGAGATCGACCGGCGCGTGCTTCTCCAGGATCGCGACCACGCGCTCATTGTCGGCGCTGTCGGCGATCACCGTCACCACCGTGCCGCCACTCTCGATCGAGCGGTCATAGAGCGCCGCCTGCTGATCGGTGCCCTCCTCGCCCAGCAGCCAGGCCCAGAAGCCAGCCGGTCGCCCGGTCGTTCCGCTTCCGGCATAGCTTTCCGACCTGGCGGTGCCGGCAGCACCGTCGCCCGCGGTAAGGCCTGATTTCGAATAGTGCTGGATCGCGCTGTCGGCGATGCCGGCGGAATGCAGCTCGGCCATCGCAGCCTCCGCATCACCGGCGCTGTCGAACACGGCGACGATCGTTTCACTGGCCATTGGTGCCTCCATCTTGGGTTGCTGGAATGACAGGTTGGCGCGCGATCACCGCTTCCTGCGCGCGCAGCGTGACGGTGGTGCTGTGGCGCTGCTCGGTCCGGACGCGGCGGACCCGCACCTCCTCCTTGAGGACGAGGCGACGCTCGGTGACCAGCACCTCCTCCACCACCGGGATCACGATGGTGTCGCCCTCCTCGCGGATCGCCGGCACGGCGTCGATCGGCCGGTTCACCGCGACCCGCTCGATCTCCACCTGCTCGGTCGCCAGCATCGCCTCGACCGGCTCCTCGCGCGCGTGGGTCACGGTGGTGACCGTCACCCGGCCGGTCACCGTCTCGCGGCGCCCGATCTCCGCCGTCTCCGCGTGGACGGGGATGACCGCCTGCTCGTGGCCGGAAGGTTCCGGCATCAGTGCTCCATCGTCGGGTGATGCAGCAGAAGCTCGGGCGCGGCGGATGAGTTGCGACGATACCGGCCACGTGAAGCGGCCGTCTGGAGCCGGCGGCGACGGTCACGTATCGTCACGCGAGCATGCCGCGCGGCGATCTGTTTCCCGAGGTGGGGCCGTTCGAGACCGGGTATCTGCCCCTCTCCGGCGGGCACGTCATGTACTGGGAGCAGGTCGGCAATCCGCGCGGCCAACCGGCGCTGTTCCTGCACGGCGGCCCCGGGGCCGGAGCGGGCGCCGTGCATCGGCGCTTCTTCGACCCGGGCTTCTGGCGCACGGTCATCTTCGATCAGCGCGGCGCCGGGCGCTCACGCCCGCTCGGCAGCCTCGACAACAACACCACCCCGGCGCTGGTCGAGGACATCGAGGCGCTGCGCCGGCAGCTCGGCATCGAGCGGTGGCTGCTGTTCGGCGGCTCCTGGGGCTCGACCCTCGCGCTGGCCTACGCGCAGGCGCATCCCGAGCGGGTGGTCGGCCTGGTTCTGCGCGGCGTGTTCCTCGGCCGCCGGCCGGAGGTGGACTGGTTCCTGCAGGGGCTCGGCACGATCTTCCCCGACGCGCACGGCGCCTTCGCCGGGTTCCTGCCGGAGGCCGAGCGCGGCGACCTGCTCGGCAATTATCTCCGCCGGCTGACCGATCCCGATCCCACCATCCACATGGCGGCGGCGCGTGCCTGGTCCGTCTATGAGGGCTCGTGCAGCACGCTGCTGCCGAGCCCGGACACGGTCGCCTCCTTCGCGCAGGACCGGAGCGCACTCGGGCTGGCGCGCATCGAGGCCTGGTATTTCGCCAATGGCCTGTTTCTGCCGCCGGGCGGGCTGCTCGCGCGGATGGACCGGATCGGCCATCTCCCGGCGGAGATCGTGCAGGGCCGCTACGACATGATCTGCCCCGCCCGCACCGCCTTCGAGCTCGCCGCGAGCTGGCCGGCGGCCCGCCTCACGATCATCCCCGATGCCGGGCACTCGGCGCTCGAACCCGGCATCCGGCGGGCGCTGGTCGCCGCCGTCGAGCGGTTCCGCGGGAAACGCTGAGGCGCTGCCGCCCGCCGGCGGCACCTCGGCTTCTCGCGGAAAATTGCCGACGGGACGGATTAATCGGACGCCGGCCCCTTCCCATCCGCGGCGATCGGCAGCATCACTCGCCGCGTTTCGCGACCGCGTCGGCCCGATCTCCGCGGTCACTTGGTGTTTCCTTTATGCCTGGGAGGCTTTCTGGATGAATTCCGTTCTCCGCTGGGGCGGCGCGTCGCTGGTCCTGGCCGTTGCCGCCTGCTCGAGCCCGCCCCCGCCGCCACCGCCCGCCGGCCGCGCCCCCGCCGCCGGCGCTGAGCGATCAGGATAGGACCTTCATCAACCAGGCGGCGCTCGGCGGCATGGCCGAGGTGCAGGAAGGCCAGCTCGCGGCGAGCAAGGCCGCCCGCGCGGCGGTGAAGCAGTTCGGCCAGCAGATGGTCACCGACCACACCCCGGTGAACCAGCAGCTCGCCCAGCTCGCCCAGTCGAAGGGCGTGACCCCGCCGGCCGATCTCGACCCGGCGCACCAGCAGATCCTCACCCGGCTGCAGCGCGAGCGCGGCAGCACCTTCGACCGCGACTACATGCGCAACCAGATCGCCGACCATCAGGCGGCGGTCGCGCTGTTCCAGCGCGAGTCGCAGGAGGGCACCGACCCCGACCTGAAGAACTTCGCCACGCAGACCCTGCCGACGCTGCAGTCGCATCTGCAGGAGGCGCAGAAGCTGGTCGCGCCGGTGCGGCCGGTTCACCGGCCGGTCCACCACTCGTAACCTCGGCTTCGGCGCGCGACGGCAACACCCAGGCCCCGGCCTGGGTGTTGTCGTTTCGGGGGGCGACGCGGCATGATTCACTGAAACCGGGGGATGCGCGCATGCGGGCAGCGGTGATCGGGCTCGGCACGATGGGGATGGGTGCGGCGCTCAACCTCGCCCGCAAGGGCCACGCCGTCACCGGCATCGACCCGCGCCGCACGGTCTGGCCCGAACTCGAAGCCGCCGGCGGAACCTGCTCCGAAACCGCCGCGCGGCTGCCGGAGGGCATCGAAGCGGCGCTGGTCCTGGTGGTCAACGCCGCCCAGGTGGCGGAGGTGCTCGATGCCTGTCTCGACCGCCTCGCCGCCGACGCCGTCGTGATCTGCTCGACAACGCTCGCCCCCGATGCCGCCACGCGGCTGGCCGAGCGGGTGGCAGCCACCGGGCGGCAGTTCCTCGATGCCCCGGTCTCCGGCGGGCTGAAGGGCGCACGCGACGGCACGATGACGGTGATGGCGTCCGGCACCGACGGCCGCCTTCGACCGTGCCGCGCCCGTTGCTCGACGCGATCGCCGGCAAGGTCTGGCGCCTCGGCGAGACGGCCGGCATCGGCAGCACCGCCAAGATGGTCGAACCAGCTCCTCGCCGGCGTGCACATCGCCGTCGCCGCGGAGGCGCTGGCGCTCGGCATCCGCGCCGGCGCCGACCCGCGGACGCTGTTCGAGGTGATCTCCTCCTCCGCCGGCAGCTCCTGGATGTGGCAGAACCGCGTGCCGCACGTCCTCGCCGGCGACGACACGCCGCTCTCGGCGGTGAACATCTTCGTCAAGGACCTCGGCATCGTCCTCGACCAGGCGCGCGCGCTGACCTTTCCACTGCCGCTCGCCGCCGCCGCGCACCAGCTTTTCCTCGCCGCCGCCGCCTCCGGTCATGGCGGCCGCGACGACGCCTTTGTCATCCGCGTCTGGCAGGCGCTGACCGGCATCCCGCTCCCGGAGAAGCCCCCGGGATGACCAGAACCGCCGACGAGCTGCTCGCACAGGCGGAAGGATTCCGCGAGACGCGCATGGCGCGCGGCCGGGCGGCGGCGCAGGATTACTGCGAGCTGATCGCCGATCTGATCGAGGCCACCGGCGAGGCCCGCGCCGTCGACATCGCCCGCCGCCTCGGCGTCGCCCACCCGACCGTCGCCAAGACCATCGCCCGCCTCAAGCGCGAAGGCCTGGTGCGCGGCGAACGCTACCGCGCCCTCTTCCTCACCGAGGAAGGCGAACGCCTCGCCGCCGCCGCCCGCCACCGCCATCAGGTCGTGCTGCGCTTCCTGGAGGCGATCGGCGTCCCCGAGGAAGCGGCGCGGCGCGACGCCGAGGGCATCGAGCACCATGTCAGCGAGGCGACGCTCGATGCCATCGCGCGGGCGACGGCGCGACTGCTCGGGGATTAGCGCGTGATCGTTTCAGGCCGAGTCGGCCTGGAACGTGAATCACTCGCTCGAACAGTTGGCTAGAGCAGGCCGGTGACCGGAAGGGAACCGGTCATGCTTTAGCGGGATGCCGCCCGGTTAAGGCCCGCACCCCTGATCGATCCCAGGCGCCGCGCCCGCCGGTTAGAGCCTTTTCGGTGGAGTCGGCTCCGGCCCTCACCCGCAGCCGGCCCCCCAAACGAAAGTATGCTGCGGCTGGGGGGCCGGGTGGGTGAGGGCCGGAGCCGACTCCACCGAATGAGAATGCTCTACGAATCCCAGGCCTGCACCGCTGTCTGGCGGGTGATGCGGCCGTGCAGCAGTTCCAGCATGGCGGAGCAGCGAACGCGCTTGCCATCCGGATAAGTGCAGGTCTGCTGGAATGCCAGGCGGTCCCCATCGGCGATCCCGCTCTCCACCGTATGGGTCATCGTGCGGCCGCAGACATCGGCGTAGTAGTCGGCGATCGCCGCGCGGCCGCGCACCTCCAGGGGGCGGCTCGGCGGATGCAGGTGATCGACGATCTGCAGCACCGCTTCATCGGCGTAGAACCCGGTGAGCGTGGCGCTGTCGCGGCTCTCGATCGCCCGGCGCAGGTTCGGGACAGTGACGGTTTCCATATCGCTTTCCTCCAATTCGCGCGACCTCAGGGTCGCGCCTCGAACACCAGGTTGAACGGCGTCTCGGCGGCCCGTCGGAACCGGGTGAAGCCGCCCGCCATGACCACGTCGCGCGTGCGCTGCTCGCCGGCCTGCGCGCCCAGCGCCGCCCCGACCTCCTGCGCGAGCGAGGCGGGCGTGCAGAGCATCGTGGATGCGGCGTAATAGATGCGGCCGACCGGATTGAGATTGTCGGCGAGATGATCGTGGGCGAACGGCTCGACGATCAGCCAGGCGCCGTCCGGCGCGAGGGACGCGCGCACATGCGCCGCCGCCCCGGCGGGGTCGCCCAGGTCGTGCAGACAATCGAACGCGCAGACGAGGTCATAGCCCTGTCCCGGGAAGTCCTTGGCGGACCCGACCTCGAAGGCGGCACGATCGCCGACGCCACGCGGCCGCGGCGGCTTCGCGTGCCGCCGCGACCGAGGGCAGGTGATAGTCGAACCCGGTCACCCGCGACTGCGGGAATGCCTGCGCGATGAGAATGGTGGATGCGCCGTGGCCGCACCCGATATCCGCGACGCGCGCCCCGGCCTCGAGCTTCTGCACGACGCCGTCGAGCGCGGGCAGCCACTCCGCGATGAGATGATGGCGATAGCTGGTGCGGAAGAAGCGCTCGGTGCCGCAGAACAGGCATTTCGCGTGCTCGTGCCAGCCCACGCCGGCACCGGAGCGGAATGCCTCCGCCACTTTCGGAATGCCGCGGAACATGGCCTCGGCGATCTCGAAGAATCCGGCCATGAAAGCCGGGCTGCCTTCCTCGGCGAACACCATCGCCTGCTCCGGCTCGAGCCGGAACCGGTCGGCGTCCGCGTCATACGCCACGTAACCGGCGGCGGCCTGGGCGGCCAGCCATTCCCGGATGTAACGCTCATGCGTTCCGGTCGCGCGGGCCAGCGCCACGGCGGTCATCGGGCCGTGCGCGGCGAGCGCCCTGTAGAGTCCGAGCCGGTCGCCGACGACCACCAGCGCCGCGCTCGCGGTCGCCCCCATGTCGCCGACCATCCGGCCGAGAAAGGCGTGCAACCGGCCTTCATCCGCCGGCATTGGCTGCCCGACATTCGTGTCCATCGCCACCTCCTGGCATGAGGAGGCAGCCTGCCGCGCCGGCTCCGGCGCGGCATCGCCCGGACGAGCCATGCTCGCTCGCTCTATCGGCGCAGGGAGTCGAGGTGCTGGGTCGCGAAGGACGCGGCGGCGGCGCGGTTGGGCAGCGCGAGCTTGTCGAGGATGCTGGCGACGTGCCGCTTGACCGTATGCTCGCTGATCCGAAGCCCGGCCGCGATCTGCGCGTTGGTCGGGCCGCCACAGAGCTCGGCGAGGACCTCGCGCTCGCGCCCGCTCAGGGCCGCAAGCTGCGCGCCCGGGGCCTCGTCCGGCATGTCGCCGAGCAGCAGCAGCCGGGGGATGCCGGGCTCGTTCGGCAGCCGTTCGCCGGCGTCGTGAAAGCGGAGATTCGCGCCCACGACCACGTCGCGGACGGTCCGCGTGACCAGGATCTCACCCGGATGCGCGGCCGCCGCGATCCGCGCGGCGAGGCGGATCGGAACGCCCGCCGCTTCCCCATCCGCGATCTCGGCCTCGCCCATGTGCACGCCCGTCCGCAATGCCAGCGCATGGTCGGCGGCGGCATCCCGCAGCGCGAGCGTGCAGCGGAGCGCGCGGGCCGGTCCGTCGAACACGGCCATCACGCCCTCCGCCCGCGGCGGCTCCATCACGCGCCCACGGAACTGCGGAACGATGCCGTCCGCCAGCTCGCGCAACCGCCGCACGCCCGCAAGCACGGAGCCGCCCGCGCGTGCTTCATGCGCAAGCTCGGCGCAGGCAACGGTGACCAGAACCCGGTCCGGTTCCGGGGCCTTGCGGGCGCCGGTGAGGAACTCCTGGATCTCGTCGATCACCCGGTCGGTGTCGCCGACCCAGATCGGGTGGTCGATCCCCGGCAGCTCGACGTGGCGCGCGCCGCGAATATTGCGCGCCAGGTAACGCCCCGCTTCGGGGTTCACCCGGGCGTCCTGGGTCCGATGGATGACCAGGGTCGGAACGCGCACGGCGGACAGCAGATCGCGGATATCGATCTGGCTGTTCATGCGCGCGAGTGCGATCGCGCCGGCCGGGCTCGTGCCGAGCCGCTCGAACCGCGCCCACCACGCACGGAAGCGCTCGTTGCTCACCATGGTCGGCGCGAAGCTCCGCAGCGAGCTGCCGTCGCCCCAATGCGTCTCCGCGGCCGCCACGAAGGCCTCCACCTGCTCGGGCGTCAACACCGACGAATGGAAGTGCGCGTACGCACCGTACAGGATCAGCGCGCGCGTACGATCGGGTAGGTCGCGGCGAACAGGATCGACATCGGCCCGCCCTCCGACGCGCCCAGCAGGACGGCTTCGCGTGAGCCCACGGCATCGAGCACCGCGCGCACGTCGTCCATCCGGGTCTGCAGGTCGGGCATGACGGGCACCCGGTCGGAAATGCCGGAGCCCCGCTTGTCGAAGATGATCAGCCGCGCGAAACCCGCGAGGCGGTTGAACAGATGCGCAAGCCCCGGCTCCTCCCACTGGATCTCCAGATTGGAGATGAAGCCCTGAACAAAGACAATATCGACAGGCCCATTGCCCACCGTCTGGTAGGCGATGTGCACATCTCCGTTGCGGGCGTAGCGCGTTTCCGGACGCGGCATCGGCGTCCACCCAGATGGCTGCACAAGTGTAAATCAACCCGGACCGCCAGTGTGAGAGTCCAGTTTTAGAAATGCGCGAAGCGCGCATTTTCCAGGTCGGCACCGGCGGGCGCCACCGGCCGCAGCGGGCCGGCTACGCGGCGTCGGCCAGCACCATTCGTCGGCGGGCGACGGCGTCTGCCGGGACTGCCGCGTAGACGTCCTTGACGGCCTCCACGACGACCAGGCCGCCGAGCTGGGGCACGAGTTGGTGGCCGAGCCGTTCCCAGAACCGGGCGCCGCGCAGCATCAGGCGAAGGCGGGTGGGTGGCAGGTAGAGCGCCCAGTCGCGGCGTTCCATGCGGAACATGGAGGAGGAGAGCAGCCGCTCGATCTGGCCGAGGGAGAAGGGCTGGCCGTAGCCGAAGGGCGTGGTTTCGAGATGCGCCCAGAGGCCGCGGCGGTTGGGGGCGACCACCAGCAGGTGGCCGTCATCCTTCAGCACCCGCCAGACCTCGCGCAGCAGGCGGCGGGCGTTTTCGGCGCCTTCGACGCCGTGCACGACGAGGATGCGGTCGAAGCAGAGATCGGGGAAGGGAAGCGCGTCCTCCTCGGCGGTGCAGCAGAGATTGGGCTGCGCGGGCGGCCAGCGGGCGGGGCCGAGCTGGGCCGGCGTGACGGCGATGCAGCGCGCCGCGCCTTCGCGCCAGAGCCGCAGGAAAGGGCCGGCGTAGCCGAGACCGAGCACGGACCGGCCGCGCAGGTCGGGCCAGAAGGCGGCCAGGCGCTCGCGCACCAGCCGCGCCGTCATCAGCCCCAGCGCGGTGGCGTAGAAATCTCCCGTGCTCTGCGAGTCCGCGGTCATCGCCGCAGGCTGATAGCATAATCCGCGGTTCGGCGCTCGCCGGCCGGCGTATCGCCCCGCAGCGGGAGCGTGATAGACCCCGGTCATGACAGTCTCCGCCCGGCCGATCCCGATCCTCGCCGACAACTACGCCTGGTATCTGCGCGACGAGGTCTCCGGCGCGGTGGCGGTGGTGGACCCGGCGGATGCGGGGCCGGTCGCGCGCGGCGGTGCTGGCCGAGGGCGGGCGGCTCGACCTCATCCTGCTGACCCACCATCATGACGACCACATTGCCGGGGTCGAGGCGCTGCGGGCCCGCTTCGACTGCCAGGTCGCGGGCAACGCCCCGGATGCGCGGCGGCTGCCGAGACTCGACCAGGCGCTGGGGAGGGCGACGAGGTGGCGCTCGGCGAGGCGCGGGCGCGGGTGATCGACACGCCCGGCCACACCATCGGCCACATCGCCTATTACGTCCCGGACGGAAAGGTGCTGGCCTGCGGCGACACGCTGTTCAGCCTGGGCTGCGGGCGGCTGATCGAGGGCACCGCCGCCGACATGTTCGCCTCGCTCCGCAAGCTCGCCGCGCTGCCGGCCGACACGCTCGTCTGCTGCGGCCACGAATATACCGAGAGCAACGCGCGCTTCGCGCTCACCGTCGATCCCGACAACCTCGCGCTGCAGGCCCGCGCGGAGGCGGTGAAGCGCCTGCGCGCGGCGGGCCAGCCGACCGTCCCCTCCCGGCTCGGGGACGAGATGGCGGAGAACCCGTTCCTGCGTGCGAACGACGCCGCCGCGCTCGCCGACATCCGCACACGGAAGGACCGATTTCCGGTGAAGCTCTTCTACTCGGCCACCAGCCCCTATGTGCGCAAGGTGATGGCCTGCGCCATCACCCGCGGGATCGACGGGCAGATCGAGCGCATCCCGGCCGATCCCTGGACCTCGCCGCCCGAGCTGCTGGCGGCCAATCCGCTCTCCAAGGTGCCGTGCCTGGTCGCGCCGGACGGGTACGCGCTGTTCGACAGCCCGGTCATCTGCGAGTACCTCGACACGGTGGGCGACGTGATCCCGCTGGTGCCGTCGCATGGCGCCGCGCGGTGGCGCGCCCTGAAGCTGCAGGCGCTGGCGGATGGCGTTCTCGACGCCGCCATCCTGCGCCGCCGGGAGATGATGCGGCCACGCGAACCCGACCGCGACGCCGGGATGGCGCGCCAGCGCGCGCTCGTGGCGCGGTCGCTGGACACGCTCGAGAGCGACCCGCCGGCGCGGCACGTCGATGTCGGCGGCATCGCCGTCGCCTGCGCGCTCGGCTATCTCGATTTCCGCTTCGCCGACGAGCCCTGGCGCGGGACGCACCCGAAGCTCGCCGCCTGGTTCGCCGAGTTCGGCACCGAGCCGGGCCTCGCGCGGACGATGCCGAGCTGACGCGAGGCCGGCAGCGGTTCAGATGTAGCGGCCGAGCCGCCCGAGCAGATACCCCATCCCGGCGGCGATCAGCAGTGCGGTCAGCGGCTGATCGCGGATGGTGTCGGCGAGCTGGCCGGTGGCGTCCTGCGCTCGACCGGCGATCTGGTCCGCCTTGCCCTCGGCCTGCAGCTTGGCGTCGCCGGCGAGGCCCCCCACCGCATCCTTTGCGTGCCCCGCGAGCGCGCGTGCCGCCCCGTCCAATCGGTTCTCGTCCATGGGATCCTCCATATCGGGTGGAGCCGGAACGAGATGCGGCGGCCGCGGTTGCCTCCGCGCCTCAGGTCCGGGCGATCATCAGCAGCGCCGGCAGGGCGAGATGGCCGAGCAGGCGCACGCGCTCCACCTGGCTTTCGTCGTAATGCCCGGCGCGGTGCAGCAGGTTGAGCGTGCCGACGGTCTGGCCGCGCCAGCGCACCGGAAAGTTGAGCACGCTCTCGCAGCCGAGGGACCAGATCAGCTCGTAGTCGAAGAACCGCTCGCGGATGTCCTCGCGCGTGCGGCCGATATAGGGGATGCCCTCGCCGAGCACGCGCCGCATCCAGGGGCTGTCGGTGATCGGCTTGCGGCCGCCGACCGGATACTCGGCCGGCTTGTTGCTGTAGTACCGCTCGCTCTGCCGGAGCGCCGGATGCGCGACCAGCACCGTGAACAGGATGTGCCCCGGCGCCGCGGCAAGCGCGGCGTCGAGCGCGCGGAAGGTGGCGAGCGGCTGGTCCGTCTCGGCATGGGCGGCGATCAGGCCGGATGCATTCATCGTCATCTCTCCGGTGCGGAATAGCGGCGGGCGCGCTCGGGCAGGATGCCCTCGGGCCGCAGATGGAGGACCAGGATCAGCGCGAGGCCGATCGCGCCCTGCCTGAGCGCGGCGAGCTGCACCGCCTGCAGGCCCGGCAGCACCGCGCCGATGAAGCGCGTGCCTTCGGTCAGCACGATGACCAGCATCCCGCCGAGCACCGCGCCCGCCATGTTGCCGGTACCGCCGATGGTGAGCGCGAGCACGATGTAGAGCGTGACCAGCACGGTGAACGAATCCGGCGCGACATAGGCGTTGACACTCGCATAGAGCCCGCCCGCCAGGCCGAGCACGAAGGCGCCGATCGCGAAGGCCTGCACCTTGAAGGCGAGCGTGCGCTTGCCGGCGACGGCGGCGACCGTTTCGTCCTCGCGAATCGCCCGCAGCACGCGGCCGAACGGCGCTCCCGAGAGCCGCGCCAGCACGACCGCGACAATGGCGACCGAGGCCCCACACGATCAGGTTGCAGACGATGTTGTAGCCTTCCGGCGACACCAGGCCGCGGAACGGTCCGGGAATGCCGCTGATGCCCTCGGTGCCGTTGGTCAGCCAGATCTCGTTCGACGCGATCAGCCGGATCACCTCGGCGAAGCCGAGCGAGACGATGGCGAGGTAGTCGCCGCGCAGCCGCGCGGTGACCAGCGCGACCAGCGCGCCGAGCGCCGCCGAGATCAGCCCCGCCGCCAGCCACGCCGCCGGCATCGGCCAGTGCAGCCGCACGGTGAGCAGCGCCGCGACATAGGCGCCGACCGCGTAGAAGCCGGCGAGGCCGAGATTGATCATCCCGGCCAGCCCCCAGATCATGTTGAGCCCGAGCGCCAGCAGCGCATACAGCCCGGCGAACACCGCGATCGAGAGCAGGTAATCGGTCATTGTCTTGGCGCGCGCCGCCCGCCAACCCGCGCGCCATGCCAATGGTCATGAAGGATGACCATTGGCATCAATACGCCCGCTCGCCGAGCAACCCGCGCGGGCGGAACGACAGCACCAGCACGATCGCCAGGAAGCCGATCGCGCTGCGATAGGAAGGCGGCACGATCAGCACCGACAACTCCTCGCCGATCCCGACCACGAAGGCGCCGGCGACCGCGCCCGGAATGCTGCCGAGGCCGCCCACCACCGCGGCGGCGAACACCGAGAGCATGACGTTGAAGCCGGTCAGCGGATCGATCGAGGTGTCGAGCCCGACCAGCATGCCGCCGAACCCCGCGAGCCCCATGCCGATGAAGTTCGCGAGCCGCGCCACCGTCGCCGCGCTGATGCCCTTGAGCGCGGCGAGCGGCGGATTGTCGGCGACCGCGCGCATCATCTTCCCCGTCCGCGTGAAGCCGAGAAAGAGGAACAGGACGGCCATCGCCACCACGGCGCAGGCGGCGTTCTCCATCTGCTGCGGCCCGACGCTGATCGCGCCGAGATGCCAGTCGCGGAACACCGGCAGATCGTAGCCGCGCAGATCGTTGCCGAAGCCGAAGCGCAGCGCGTTCTCGATGATGATGTTGAGCGCGACCGCCGCGATCGCGCAGGTGATGGGCCCCGAGCGCCGCAAGCCGCGCAGCGCAAGCTCGTCGAGCAGCACGCCGGCAAGGCCCGCGGCGACGAACGCCGCGACCAGCGAGAGCCAGGCCGGCAGCCCGAAATCGGCGTTGGCGACGAAGCCGGCATAGGCGCCGAACGTCGCCAGGCCGCCCACCGCGAAGTTCGGAAACCGCAACACCGCATAGATGGTGGTGAAGCCGATCGCGGGCACCGCCAGCACGGCGCCCGCCATGACGCCGTTGGCGACCAGCTGCAGAAGACCGTCCAACGCTCAGGAGAGCGACAGCATGCGGAAGCCGCGGCCGTCGGCGACGTCGAAGCGGAACTTGCAGTTCTCGATGTCGCCCGACGGCAGGAAGTCGCACGGGCCGGACGCGCCCTCGTAGTTCACGTCCTTGCCTTGCGCGAGCAGCTTCAGCCCCGCGACCGGATCGGCGATCTTTTCCCCCTTGCCCTGGCTGATCGCGCGCACCGTGTCGTGGATCGCGACGCCGGAGGAGGCGTTCGCCTTGCGCGATCGCGAGCGCGATCAGCGCGACGTGGTCGTAGACCTGGCAGGAATAGGGGTCTGGGCGTGCCGCCGAGGATCGCCTGCACCCGCTTGTAGGCGGCGCTGTCGAGATCGGGCGAGGGGGAGAAGCTCATCAGCCCGTTGGTGACATCCGGCGGCAGCGCCGCCAGCAGCTTGTCGTTGGCGGCATAGCCGAGCGTCAGCCGCCTGCCGTTGAACCCGGCGCGATAGAGATCGCGCAGCAGCACCACGAGATCGGGCTCGTAGCTGTTGAGGAACAGCGTGTCCGGCTTGGCGCGGAGCGCCTGGTCGACCTCGGCGCGGAACGACGACTTGCTCGGATCGTAGATCACGATGCCGACCGTCTCCGCGCCGCCCTGCTTCAGCGTGGCGCCGATTCCGTTATACGTGTCCATCGAGAACGGCGCCTGCACCGAGAGATCGAACACCCGCTTCGCGCCCTGGCTCAGCAGGAATTGCCCGGCGCGCAGCGATTGCAGCGCGCTGTTGGGCTGGGTGCGGATGATGTAGCCCTGGTGCGGCAGCCTGGTGATCGAATCCGCGCCGGAGACGGTGAACAGCATCACCTTGTTCTCCCAGCACAGCGGCGCGACCGCGGTGGTGACTGCGCTCGCCCAGGTGCCGACCACCGCGATCACCTTGTCCACGTCGATCAGCTTGTGCGCCGCCCGCACCCCGGCATCGGGGTTGGTCTCGTCATCCTCGACGGTGAGTATGATCTTCCGCCCGCCGACGCCGCCCGCGGCATTGATCGCATCCGCCGCGGCCTTGATGACCTTGCCCATCGAGGGTCCGTAGGCGCTGCCGGCGCCGGTCAGCGGCAGGATGCTGCCGATCCGGATCGGCTGCTGCTGCAGCGCGCCGCCGGTGGGTGATGTCGGCTGCGCATGCGCGGCGAGGGGCAGGGCGAGCCCGCCCGCAACGGCGGCACGGCGCGTCAGTTCGGTCATGGACCCGGTCTCCCCGTCATCCGGAAGATCATAGCGCCTCATCCGCCGAGGAACAGGCGGCGGACCTCGGGGTCGGCGGCGAGCGTCTTCGCCGCGCCCTCGCGCGCCACCCGGCCATCGACCAGCACCACGGCGCGGTCGGCGATCATCAGCGCCTCGTACGCATTCTGCTCCACCATGACGATCGCGACACCTTCGCGATGAATGCGGCCGATCGCCTCGAACAGCGCATCCGCGGCCCTGGGCGACAATCCCGCGGAGGGCTCGTCGAGCAGCAGGATGCGCGGCTGCACCATCAGCGCCATCGCCATCGCCAGCACCTGGCGCTGCCCACCGGAGAGCGTGCGCGCGGCCTGGCGCCGCTTCTCGGCCAGCATGGGAAAGCGGGCGAACAGCGCCTCGATGCGGGCGGCGCAGGCGCGGGGCTCGACGAAGCCGCCCATCTCCAGATTCTCGCGCACGCTCATGGTCGGGAAGACGTTCGCCTCCTGCGGCACGAAGGCGATGCCGCGGCGTGCCCGCTCGCGCGCCGGCAGCGCCTGCAGCGGCGCGCCCTCCAGCAAAATCGCGCCCGCCTTCAGCCGCAGCAGCCCGGCGATTGCCTTCAGGAGCGTGGACTTCCCGGCGCCGTTCGGCCCGACGATCGCCACCATCTCGCCGGACCCGACGGCAAGCTCGGCGCCTTTCAGGATCTCGTCGGCGCTGCCATAGCCGCAGACGACGCCGGTTGCGCGGAGCAGCGCGCTCACGCCCAGTGTCCTGCCCCCGAAATCCGCTGCCACCGTGCAGCGAACGAAGGGGACAAGCCGGCCACGCAAAACAGGAAGCTGGTGTCCCGATTCCGACCGGATGCAGGTGCCAACGACCTTCGGAATCCGGACACTAGCGCCGCCTTCCCATATAGGCTTCCTGCACCGCGGGATCGGCGGCGATGCTGGAGAACGCCCCTTGCGCGAGCCGGCGGCCCTCGGCCATGACGATCACCGGATCGCAGAGCCGCGCGATCAGGTCCATGTGGTGCTCGACGATCAGGAAGGTGATGCCGTCGTCGCGCAGGGACCGCAGATGCGCGGCGATCTCCTCGGCGAGCGTCGGATTGACGCCGGCGATCGGCTCGTCCAGCAGGATCATGCGCGGCTCCGCCATCAGCGCGCGGCCGATCTCGAGCAGCTTCTTCTGCCCGCCGGAGAGCGCGGCGGCGGGCTGGTTCGCGACGGCGCTCAGGTTGAGCCGCGCCGCGATCTCCCAGGCACGCGCGAGCGAACGCCGCTCGGCACGGCGGCCGATGCCGAGCAGCGCGGCCGCCGGATGCTCGCCGGGCTGGTCGCGCTCGTAGAGCAGCAGGTTCTCGATGACGGAAAGCCGCGGGATGCCGCGCGCGATCTGGAACGTCCGGGTGAGGCCGGCGCGCGTGATCCGATCCGGCCGCCATCCGGTGATGTCCCGGCCGGCGAACACGACGCGCCCCGCATCGGGCGGCACGACGCCGGAGACGCACTGGAACGCGGTGGTCTTGCCGGCGCCGTTCGGCCCGATCAGGGCGGTGATGGTGCCGGCCCGCACGTCGAAATCGACGCCCGACAGCGCAGTGATGCCGTAGAAGCTCCGCCTGAGGCCGCGCACGGTCAGCAGCGCGCTGCGCTCACCGCATTCGGTGCCGGAGCTTGTCATGCCAGCCCCGGCCTCAGCCCCGCCGCGCCTGCTTCCCGATCTGCGCCGACAGTCTTCCGTACACGCGGCGCGCATTGCCCTCGTAGATCGCCGCGCGCTGCTCCGGCGTGAGCCATGGCACCGCCTCGACGTAGCGGCGCGTATCGTCGAAAGGGTGCCCGGTCTCGGGATCGATCCCGCGCACCGCGCCGATCATCTCCGACGCGAACAGTATGTTCTTCGTCGGGATCACCTTCGCGAGCAGTTCGGTGCCGGGCTGATGATAGACGCAGGTATCGAAGAACACGTTGTCAAGCAGGTATTCGGCGAGCGGCGGCCTGCCCATGTCCTGCGCGAGCCCCCGATATCGGCCCCAGTGGTAGGGCACCGCGCCGCCGCCATGCGGGATGATGAAGCGGAGCGTCGGGAAATCCCTGAACAGGTCGGAAGTCAGGAACTGCATGAAGGCGGTGGTGTCGCCGTTGATGTAATGCGCGCCCGGTCGCGTGGAAGTTCGGATTGCACGACGAGCTCACATGCACCATCGCCGGCACGTCGAGCTCGACCATCGTCTCGTAGAGCGGATACCACCAGCGATCGGTGAGCGGCGGATCGGTCCAGTAGCCGCCGGACGGATCGGGATTGAGGTTGCAGCCGACGAAGCCCAGTTCCCGCACGCAGCGCTCGAGCTCCGGAATGCAGTTCGCCGGCGCGACGCCGGGCGCCTGCGGCAGCTGGCAGACGCCGATGAAGTTGTTCGGGAACAGCGTGCAGACGCGATGGATCAGCGTGTTGCACAGATCCGACCAGCGCGCGTTCCCCGCCGCGTCGGATTCGTGGTGCGCCATGCCGGAGGCGCGCGGCGAGAACAGCGTCAGATCGGTGCCGCGCTCCTTCTGGCTCCTGAGCTGGCCCGTCTCGATGCTCGCGCGGATCGCGTCGTCGCTGATCGCGGGCGGCGGCGGCAGCGCGGCCGCGTTCCCCTTGGCCGCGACCTGCGCCTTCCGCCAGGCCGCGTGCTCGGGCGGCGAGGTCGTGTAATGGCCGTGACAGTCGATGATCATGCCCCGCTCCTCCGCCGACCCCTCAACCCCGACCCCTACCAGCCGCCGGCGCGCACCGCTATCCTCGCCCGATGCGCATCCTCTCCGGCGCCGACCTCGCGGCACTTGCCGATCCCGCCGCGCTGATCACGGTGATCGACGCCGCGATGCGCCGCGTCTCGGAGGGCGCGGCCACGCTGCCGCTGCGCACCGCGATGCCGCTCGGCGCGGGCAATGCGCTCGGCATCATGCCGGGCGCGCTCGCCGGCGTCGGCTATGGCGTCAAGCTGCTGAGCCTGTTTCCCGACAATCCGCGCCACGGCCGCTCGTCGCATGCCGGCATGGTGGTGGTGTTCGATCCGGCGACCGGCCTGCCGCGCGGCTGCCTCGAGGCGGGCACGCTCACCGCACTGCGCACCGCCGCCGCCAGCGCGGTCGCGACGGCGGCGCTGGCGCGCGCGGACGCCGCCGTGCTCGCGATTCTCGGCACCGGCGAGCAGGCCCACGCGCATCTGCCGGCGATGCACGCCGTGCGGCCGCTCCGTCGGGTGCTGGTCTGGGGCCGCGACCGCGCCAAGGCGGAGGCATTCGCCCGCGCCAACCCCGGCGTCGCAGTCGTCGGCAGCGTCGCGACCGCGGTCGCCGCTGCCGACATCGTCTGCACCGTGACCGCCGCGCGCGAGGCTTTCATCACGCCGGAGATGCTGCATCCGGGCCTGCACGTGAATGCGGTCGGCGCGAGCGTGCCGACGGCGCAGGAGATCGCCGCCGACTGCCTGCCACTGATGCGCCTGGTCACCGATTACCGCCCCTCGGTGGAGGCGCAGGCCGGCGAGCTGCGCGAGGCGCGGTCGCGCGGGCTGATCCCGGCGGATCAGCCCATCACCGAAATCGGCGACGTGCTGCGCGGCACCGCGCCCGGCCGCAGCGACCCGGGCGAGATCACGCTCTACCGCTCCCTCGGCATCGCCGCGCAGGATCTCGCCGCCGCGGAGTTCTTCCTCGACCGCGCCGCACGTGCCGGACGCGGCACCGAGATCGCCTTCCTGGCGGATGGAATCTGACGGCTCGGGGTGTGAGCGGCAGGATCGCACCGCGCGCGTAGCCGCCCCTCGA
The DNA here is from genome assembly GCA_963822815.1 of uncultured Alphaproteobacteria bacterium. GTDB lineage: Bacteria > Pseudomonadota > Alphaproteobacteria > Acetobacterales > Acetobacteraceae > CAWGJC01. The sequence goes on along the minus strand of CAWGJC010000002.1, from coordinate 184,751 downwards.
GAAAAAAGTCGCAGCATCGGAATAATCCCGGACTTCGGACCGTCCATCGGCCCGGGTGCGGTGCGCCGTGCCCGGAGCAACCGGAACAGTTCGGGGGACCTCAGATGCAGATCCGCACAATTGCCGTCCTGCCAGCGCTGTCGCTCGCCGCCCTGCTCGCATCGCCCGCGCCGCCGCGCGCGCGGCCGATCCGGGCGTCGTCAAGGTGATCGCCTCGACCGTGCCGGCGAACGGCGACGTCAACCCCTACGGCATCGCCGTCGTGCCGCAGACGGTCGGCAGTCTCAGCCGCGGCCACCTGCTGGTAAGCAACTTCAACAGCAGCGCCAACCTGCAGGGAACCGGAACGACGATCGTCGACATCTCGCCCGCCGGCGCGATGCGCCTCTTTTCGCAGATCGACGCCGCGAGCCTGCCAGGACCCTGCCCCGGCGGCGTCGGGCTGACCACCGCGCTGGTGGTGCTGCATTCCGGATGGGTGATCGTCGGCAGCCTGCCGACCACGGACGGGACATCGGCAACCGCGCAGGCGGGCTGCCTCATCGTGCTCGACAGCATGGGCAATCCGGTCGAGACCTTCGCCGGCCCGCTGATCAACGGGCCGTGGGACATGACCGCGCAGGATCGTGGCGGCGAGGCGAGCCTCTTCTTCACCAACGTGCTGAACGGCACCGTCGCGGCGAACGGCCAGGTCGTGAACAAGGGCACCGTCGCGCGCCTCGATCTCGCGGTGAGCGGGTCGGTGAGGCCGATGGAAAAGGATCTCGCCATCATCGCCTCGGCGCTGCCGGAGCGGACCGACCCGGCGGCGCTGGTGATCGGACCGACCGGCCTCGGGCTCAGCCGCGACGGATCGACCCTCTACCTCGCCGACAGTCTCGACAACCGCATCGCGGCCGTGAGCGACCCGCTCACCCGCACCGGCTCCGCCGGTCCCGGCACCACGCTCGCCATCAGCGGATTTCTCAACGACCCGCTGGGCCTCACCGTCGATACGAGCGGCAACATCCTGACCAGCAACGGCAATGACGGGTTCGTGGTCGAGACCTCGCCGACCGGCACGCAAACCGCGCGCCGCCTGCTCGATGATTCCGGCTCGCCGCCGGGCGCCGGCGCGCTGTTCGGGCTGCTCACGGTCGGCAGCCGGCACCTCTATTACGTGGACGACGCCTCCAACACCCTGCGGCTCTTCATCCCATGACCAACTATCGCGGCCCTCATCCGTCAGCCCAGCGAGGCGGTGAGGGCCGCGATCTCTTCGACGAGTTGGTCTGTCCGGCGCTGCCGGCAATAGCCGCGGATGCCGATCAGCGACTGCGCATGGCGTTCCGCGCTGTAGGTCGTGCACGCATCCGTCGCCAAGGTGACGAGATAGCCGAGGTCGCAGGCGTCGCGCACCGCGCCCTCGACGCACTGATCCGTCACCAGCCCGCCGATCATCAGCGAGCGCACGCCGAGATTGCGCAGGACGTAGTCGATGTTGGTGGAGACGAAAACGTTCGACGAGGTCTTCGGGAAGATCATCTCGTCCGGCCCGGGCGCGAGCTCGTCGACCACCTTCGCGTCCCACGATCCGCGCGGCACGTCGAGGCCGGAAATCTTGTAGTCGAGGCTGCGGTCGCGCCCGTCCTGCGTCATGTTCTCGATCACCGCGTACACCACCTCGATCCTGGCGCGCCGGCAGGCCGCCTGCAGGCGCTGCATGTTCGGCAGCGCCGTCTCGCGCAGCGACTGGAAGAAGAAGCCGAGCCGCGACTCGAACTCCTCCGGCGCCAGGTGCTGCCACTCGCCGCCGCTCGGATGCGCGCTGTAGTTCTGCACGTCGATCGATCAGCAGCGCGGCGTGCTCCGGATCGATCGGGATGTCGCGGGTCAGCGCGCTCATGCCGCCGGCTCCTCGCACCGAAGCGAGCGCTGCCGGCAGCAGGCGGGCCAGGCGTTCCGCCCATTCGCGCTGCCCCTCGCTCCGTCGCGATCAGGTCCTGGCGGATCTCCAGCTCGACATGCAGCATCCCCACCTTCTCCGCGTGCACCGGCACCGTGTAGTCGGTCGCGATCGTTCATGCGATAGGGCTCGTTCGCGGCGGCGACGAGACCGCGCTCCGCCCGCAGCAGAGCGCAGCAGCGGCGCGGCGAGCCGGTCGTCGCGGTTGAACAGCACGCCCGCGTGCCAGGGCCGCGCCACGCCGGCGAAGACCGGCGTAAAGCTGTGCAGCGCGATGAAGCGCCGTCGGCTGCCCCGCTGCCTCGCGCGCGGCGAGCGCCGCCGCCGACGGCCTCCTGATACGGACGGAAGATCGCGAGCTCCGCGCGCGTCGCGGTCGGCCTGCGTGAGGTCGTGATTGCCGGGAATCCGCGTCGTCTCGCTGATCTCCGGGATCGAGGTCGGCACGCCGCGGCTTGCGGTTGCAGTCGATCACCAGCCGCGAATAGACCTGCATGATCAGCGCCGCATCGAGCAGCGCCGACAGCGCGCGGCCGACTCCCTCGATGCCGATGTCCCAGCCGATATGCCGCCGCCGCTCGGCCTCGGACACGCCGAGATCGCCGAGCGCGCGCGGAATGCGCAATCCCGCATGATCGCCGGTCAGGAAGAACGGTGATCTTCCTGCCATGTTGACGCGGACGACCGGATCGGGCTCGTCCGGCGCCAGCAGCGACGGCCACTCAATAGACCTCCGCGTAGCGCGCGCAGAGCTCCGCCGGCGACAGCCCGGCGACATGCGCGAGCTCCGCGCGCTTGTGGCGAAGATAGGCCTCGCGATGCACCGGCCCGAACCATTCGTGCGCCGCCGTCGCTCGCCTCCAGCGCATCGAGCGCGGCGGCGAGATCGCCGCGGCAATTTCTGCGCCGCCGCCGCGCCGGGTTCCGGCAGCGCGAGCTTCCGGCGCAGCCCGTCCACGCCCGCGAACACGATGGCGCCGAGCGCGAGATACGGGCTCGCCGCCGCATCCGCCGCGCGGAACTCGACATTGGCCTGACGCGCCCGCTCGGCCGGCGTCGCCGCGGCGAAGACCGGGCAGACGCGCAGCGAGGCGCCGCGATCCTGCTGCACGAGATCGATCGCGGTCGGCGCCCAGCGATTCGGCATCGAGCCGGAGATAGGAGACCGGCGACGGCGCGGTCACCGCGCAGAGCGCCGGCATATGGTGCAGCACGCCGGCGAAGAAATGCTGCGCCGGCTGCGACAGTCCGAGCGTCTGCTTCGGCGCATGGGTGGCCGGCCGGCCTTCCCGCGGTGCGTGAGGCTCATATGGATGTGCACGCCATTGCCGACGCCATCGGGATCGAGCTTCGGCGAGAAGATCGCGCGCGCATCGAACCGCGCCGCCGTCGCACGCGCCAGCTCGCGCGTGATCACCGCCTGATCGGCCGCCACCATCGCCGGTTGCGGCGCAACCGTCACCTCGAACTGCCGCGGCCCGTACTCCGCGAGGAAGCTGTCCGGATCGACACCCGCCGCGCGCAGCGCCGCGACGAAGGTCTCGCCGAACGCCGCGCCACGGCGGAACGCGGCGAGCGCATAGGCATCGCCCGGCCGATCCGTCATTGCCGGTATAGGTGAACTCATGCTCGAACGCGGCGACCAGCCGCAACCCGGCAGCCTGCTCGAGTGCGGCGAGCGCGCGCCGCAGGAATTCGCGCGGACAGCACTCCCACGGCGTGCTCGTCCGTGTTGCGGATGTCGCCGAGATGGAACTGCTCCGGCGGCAATCCGTCGCCGAAATCAACCCGAACCGCCGCCTCGCGATCCGGCACGATCATCAGATCGCCCGAGGTCCCGAACGGCGTGTCGAAGATCGGACCGAACGCCGACATCATCAGGTTGCTGTGCGTCCAGCCGATTCCCTTGCGAAGCCGCGACGGCAACTCACGCGCCGGAAAGCCCTTGCCGCGCACATGACCCGCAATGTCGCACGTCGCGACGAAGATCAGCTCTTCCCGCAGCATCCGGCCCCCGATCCGCACCCCGGCCGAAGGCTAGCGCAGTTTCCGTCTGGCTGGATTGAAGAAAGAAAGGCCGGGGGCTTTTCCTCCACTCCAACCGAACGGAAATAGCGCTCGCCTTCGGCGGCGTGCCATACGGGCGGGGTGATGGGGTTTGTGCGCACGCTGTGGCGGCTGGTGGTGCTGGGTGCGGCGGCGCTGGCGTTTCTGCTCGCCTGGTTTCTGGATTATGACGGGCTTGGGCAGGCGCTGGGATTTGGCGGCACGGCGGGACGCGTCGCCCTCGCGGCGCTGGTCGCGGTGGTGATTGCGGTGGCCGTGGCGCGGCTTACGCGCGGGGCGCCGAAACCGTCAGCGGTCGGGAAGAAGGCCGAGCGCAAGAAGCGGGGGAAGACGCCGGCGAAGGCGCGCAGGCCGGCATCGGCGCGGTCTGCGGCACCCCGCCGCTCGAACCGGCGGCGCTGACGGTCTGTTTGGAAATGCGCCCAAGGGCGCCCATTCCATGCAGACTCCGGGCAGGGCGTTCAGCGATGCTTCCGGCTGCGATAGCTCGGGAGCCACCATTTCACGGGTTCGGGCTCGTCGTCCGGCGTCGCTGGCCGGGGAGACGCGGGTGGACGGCCGCGGCGCGGCTTCGGCTTTGCGCCGGTGTGTCGTTCGCGCAGGGCCTCGAGCTCACCTTGGGCGGCATCGCGCGCCGCAACGGCCTCCTCGAGGGCGCGTTCGGCGGCCTCGCGGGCCTGGCGTTCGGCGGCGAGCGTCTCGCCGTGCGTGAGTTCCGCATGGGCCTGCTTGGTCTGCAGCGATTGCAGCGCCTCGCGGGTCTCCTTGAGCCGTCGCTCCGCGGCCTCGCGGGCGCTGCGCTCGGCTTCGAGCGCCGCCTCGGCGGCGCGCGCTCGGCGCTCGGCTGCGACATGCGGCTCCGACTCGTCGGCGCTGCGCTTGACCTTGACGACGGGAACCTCACCGTCGCGGACGAACCGCCGCGGGCGGCGTTCGGGCTGGGTCGCCGGGCGAGACGGGCGTTCGGGTGTGGTAGGCTCGTCCCCGAGGCCCAGGGCGCGACGCATGCGCGCTTCCGGGTTCTGCACGTTCAATGCCTTTCCATGGTCGCAACACGATCCCACCAGGCAGCCGGAAGGTCAGGTCTCGAATTGCAACGGGATTCTCTACACGAGAAATCTGGCGCGCCCGAGAAGATTCGAACTCCTAACCCCCAGATCCGTAGTCTGGTGCTCTATCCAATTGAGCTACGGGCGCTTTGTGGCGCGCGGTTTAGCCCAACCGAAGTGGCATCGCAAGGGCGCGATGGTTCATGCCGCCAGCCTGTCCAGCTCGCGCAGCACGGCATCGCCCATCTGCTGCGTCCCGACTTTCGTCGTGCCCGCCTCCATCACGTCCGGCGTCCGCAACCCGCTCGCCAGCACCTCCTCGCAGGCACGCTCGATCAGCCTGGCATCCTCCTCCATCGCGAAGGAGTAGCGCAGAAGCATCGCCAAACTCAGCATCTCCGCCATCGGATTAGCCACGCCCTGACCGGCGATGTCCGGCGCGCTGCCATGGATCGGCTCGTAGAGCGCATGCCGCTTGCCGGAGGTATCGAGCCCACCGAGCGTCGCCGAGGGCAGCATGCCGAGCGAGCCGGTCAGCATCGACGCCAGATCGGACAACAGATCCCCGAACAGGTTGCTGGTCACGATGACGTCGAATTGACGCGGATTGCGAACGAGCTGCATAGCGCAATTATCGGCATACATATGCGACAGCGATATATCCGGATAGTCGCTTGCACCAATCGCCGTTACCGTCTGCCGCCACAGCAGACCGCTTTCCATCACGTTCGCCTTCTCGACGCTGCACAGCCGGCCCTGCCGCCTGCGCGCGAGCTCGAACCCGACCCGGGCGACGCGCTCGATCTCGTCGGTCGTATATACCTCCGTATTCACACCCCGCTTGCGACCGTCGCCGAGGTCCTCGATTCCCCGCGGTTCGCCGAAATAGAGCCCGCCGGTGCTCTCGCGGACGATCATGATGTCGAGGCCGCGCACCACCTCGGGCTTCAGCGTGCTCGCGGCAACGAGCGGCCCCCACACCGTCGCCGGGCGCAGATTGGCGAACAGGCCGAGCTCCTTGCGCAGTCGCAGGATGGCGATCTCCGGCCGCATGTCGAAGCCGAGCTTGTCCCATTGCGGGCCGCCCACGGCCCCGAATAGCACCGCATCGGCGGCCTTGGCGCGCTCCAGGGTCGCCTCGGTGATCGGTGTGCCGCGCGCGTCGATCGCGGCGCCGCCGCAGAGATCTTCCTCCAGCTCGAACGTCACGGAACGGCGCTTCGCCATCCAGTCGATGACGCGGCGCACCTCGCGCATCACTTCCGGGCCGATCCCGTCGCCGGGCAGCACGAGCAGCTTCTTGTTGGCGGGCATGATGCGATCCGGTGCGAGGGTCAGACGGCGATCGCCGGCTGCCAGGATTTCTCGCCGCGCTCGCGGCGCTCGAAATCGTCGATCGCGTTCGCGTGCTGCAGCGTCTGGCCGATGTCGTCGAGGCCGTTCAGCAGCAGGTGCTTGCGGAACGGGTCGATATCGAAGTGGATCTCCTCGCCGTTCGGGCGCACGACGACCTGGCGCGCGAGGTCGACGGTGAGGCGCGCGTTGCCCCCCATGCGCGCATCGTCCATCAGCTGGTCGCAGACCGCACGCGGCAGCTTGATCGGCAGGATGCCGTTCTTGAACGTGTTGTTGTGGAAGATGTCGGCGAAATCCGGGGCGATCACGCAGCGTATGCCGAAATCGAGCAGTGCCCAGGGCGCGTGCTCGCGCGACGAGCCGCAGCCGAAATTCTCGTGCGCGATCAGGATCTCCGCGCGACGGTAGGGCTCCTGGTTGAGGACGAAATCCGGGTTCTCGCTGCCGTCCGGCCGGTAACGCAGCGTGTCGAACAGATGGACGCCGAGCCCGCTGCGCTTGATCGTCTTCAGGAACCGCGCGGGGATGATCTTGTCGGTATCGACATTGGCGAGCGGCAGCGGCGCGGCGATTCCGGTGAGCGTGGTGAAGGGCTGCATCAGGCGAGCTCCCGTACGTCGGCAAGATGCCCGGTGACCGCCGCCGCCGCCGCCATCGCCGGCGAGAGCAGATGCGTGCGTCCGCCGGGACCCTGGCGGCCCTCGAAATTGCGGTTCGACGTGCTGGCGCAGCGCTGGCCGGGCGTGAGCTTGTCCGGGTTCATGCCGAGGCACATCGAGCAGCCGGCTTCGCGCCACTCGAACCCGGCCTCGGTCAGCACGCGGTCGAGCCCTTCCGCCTCCGCCTGCTGCTTGACGATGCCGGAGCCCGGCACGACGAGCGCGCGCACGCCATCGGCAACGCGCCGGCCGCGCGCGATCGCGGCGGCGGCGCGCAGATCCTCGATGCGCCCGTTCGTGCAGCTGCCGATGAACACGACATCGACCTTCACGTCCGTCATCTTCTGGCCGGGGGCGAGCGCCATGTAGTCGAGCATGCGCCGCATCTGCGCCCGCGCCGCCTCGTCCTCGGTCGCCTCGGGATCCGGCACCGAGCCGGTGATCGGCACCACCGCCTCGGGGCTGGTGCCCCAGGTCACCATCGGCACGATCTCCGCGCCGTCGAGCCGCACCGTGCGGTCATAGCGGGCGCCGGGATCGGAGGGCAGGGTGCGCCAGTATTCGACCGCGCGATCGAAGGCGTCGCCCTTCGGCTGCGAAGGGCCGGCCTTCGATATAGGCGAAGGTGGTGTCGTCCGGCGCGATCAGCCCGGCACGGGCGCCGGCCTCGATCGACATGTTGCAGATCGTCATCCGTCCGGCCATGTCGAGGGCGCGGATCACTTCGCCCGCATACTCGATCACGTGCCCGTTGCCGCCGGCGGTGCCGATCCGGCCGATGATCGCGAGCACGACATCCTTGGCGGTGACGCCGAGCGGCAGCGTGCCGGCGACCTCCACCAGCATGTTCTTCGCCGGCTTCTGCAGCAGCGTCTGGGTCGCCAGCACGTGCTCGACCTCGGAGGTGCCGATGCCGAAGGCGAGCGCGCCGACCGCGCCATGCGTCGAGGTGTGGCTGTCGCCGCAGACCATCGTCATGCCGGGCAGGCTGATCCCCTGCTCCGGGCCGATGATGTGGACGATGCCCTGGCGCGCATCGAGCAGCGGGAAATAGGGCACGCCGAACTCGGCGACGTTGTGCTCGAGCGTCTCGACCTGGATCCGGCTTTCCTCCTCCTTGATGCCGTCGCGGCGGTCCGAGGTGGGGACGTTGTGATCCACCACCGCGATGGTCGCGTCGGGGCGATGCACGCGGCGGCCGGCGAGCCGAAGCCCCTCGAACGCCTGCGGACTGGTCACCTCGTGCACGAAGTGGCGGTCGATGTAGAGGATGCAGGTGCCGTCCGGCATGCGCTCGACGACATGACTGTCCCAGATCTTGTCGAACAGTGTGCGCGGTCCCGTCTGCGTCATCTGCGTTCCTCTGGCAGTCGCCGGTTTGCAGTCGGCGGTCGTCGGAAGCCCGCTTCCGGCGACTCCGGACCGACGAACTCGTGACTACTCGGCGGCCTGCTGCTCGGAGCCGCTCGTCTCGGTGGTGGCGCGTGCCTTCTCGGCGATGCGCGCGGACTTGCCGCGGCGGCCGCGCAGGTAATAGAGCTTGGCGCGGCGCACGTCGCCGCGGCGCACCACCACGATCTCGGCGATGGTCGGCGCGTAGAGCGGGAACACGCGCTCCACGCCCTCGCCGTAGCTGATCTTGCGGACGGTGAAGTTGCTGTTCAGCCCCTTGTTCGAGCGCGCGATGCAGACGCCCTCATAGGCCTGCGTGCGCGTCCGCTCGCCCTCGACGACGCGCACCATGACGCGCAGCGTATCGCCGGGAGAGAAGTCCGGGACGGCGCGGGCGGCGGTGAGGCGGGCGATCTCGCCGGCCTCATATTGCTGGATGAGGTTCATCGTCCTGTCCTTTCATGCGTCCCTTACGGCGCGCCGGCGGCGCGGGCAATCTCGCACCCGCGCAGCGGGCCACCTCCAACAGGTCCGGCCGGCGCACGCGTGTCGCCTGCTCCGCCTGCTCGCGCCGCCAGGCGGCGATGGCGGCGTGGTGGCCGGAAAGCAGCACCTCGGGCACGGCGCGGCCCTGCCATTCGGCCGGCCGGGTGTAGTGCGGATATTCGAGCAGGCCGGCGGAGAAGCTTTCCTCCTCGGCGCTGGCCGCCGCGCCCATCACGCCGGGCAGCAGGCGCACGCAGGCATCGAGCAGCACCATCGCCGGCAGCTCGCCGCCCGAGAGCACGTAGTCGCCGATGGCGACCTCCTCGGCGTCGCGCGCCTCCAGCACGCGCTGATCGACGCCCTCGTAGCGGCCGCAGAGCAGCAGCAGCGCCGGGGCCGGCGGCGAAGCGGCGCACATCCCCCTGCTCGAGCTTGCGGCCGCGCGCGGAGAGATAGACGAGCGGCCGGCCATCGGCATGGGCGACGATCGCGGCATCCACCACGTCCGGCCGCAGCACCATGCCGGCGCCGCCGCCGAACGGCGCGTCGTCCACGCTCCGGTGCGCGCCGGTGGCGAAGGCGCGGATGTCGGCCGCGTCCAGCGACCAGCGCCCGGCGGCGAGCGCGCGGCCGGCGAGCGAGGCGGCGAGCGGGCCCGGGAACATCTGCGGAAACAGCGTCAGCACGGTCGCCCGCCAGGTCATGCGGCCGCTCCGGCCGCGCAGGTCGATCTCGGCCGGCGCCGCGATCGTCACGCAGCCGGCGGCGACATCCACCGCGGGAACGACCGCGCGGGTGAACGGCACGATCAGCGGCGGCCGCCCCTCGCGCGCGATCTCCAGCGAGGCACCCGCGCCGTAATCATGCACCGACGCGATGGTCCCGAGCGGCGCCCCCGCCGGATCGACCGCGGCGAGCCCGATCAGGTCGGCCAGGTAGAACTCGTCGTCCTCGGGCGCGGGCAGGCGCGCGCGCTCGACATGGAGGCGCGTGTTGACCAGAGTTTCGGCCTCGTGGCGGTCGGCAATCCGCCGCCCGGACTCGTCCGTCAGCTCGGCGATGCCCTCGCCGCGCCAGCGCAGCGTCCAGCGTCGGCCGCGCTCGTCGACGAGCGCGCCATACGCCCCGAGATCGGCCGGATCGGCGGTGTGGCTGATGACGTGCACCAGCCCCCGCACGCCATGCGGCCGCCCGATCTGGCCCAGCAGGATCAGCCGATCGGACATCAGGCGCCGGCAGCCGCCTTCACGCGCTCCTGCGCCTTCTTCTTCGGCGCCGACTTCACCGGCTGCTCGCGCCAGGCGGGCATCGGGCCGAGACCGGCCTTGCCGAGGAAGCGCGCGACCCGGTCGGTCGCCAGCGCGCCCTCGTCGAGCCAGTGCTGGATCCGCTCCGATTGGAGCCGCACCCGATCCTCGTGCTCCGCCGGCAGCATCGGGTTGTAGCTGCCCAGCTTCTCGATGAAGCGCCCGTCCCGCGGGCTGCGGCTGTCGGCGACGACGATGTGGTAATATGGGCGCTTCTTCGCACCGGCGCGGGCAAGGCGGATCTTCAACCCCATCTCGGTTTCTCTCCTGTCATTCCTCAGAACGGCCGGCGCTGCTGCATGCCCTTCGGCATGATCGCGCCGAGCCCGTGCCGCATCAGGCCCTTCTGCCCGAGGCGGTTCATCTTCTTCATCATGGTGGACATGTCGTCGAACTGCTTGAGCAGCCGGTTCACCTCCTGCACCGAGGTGCCGGAGCCGGCGGCGATGCGCTTCTTGCGGCTCGCCTTGATGATGTCGGGCGCGACGCGCTCGCGCTTCGTCATCGAGCCGATGATCGCCTGCTGGCGCTTGACGAAGGTCTTGTCGAGATTGGCGCCCTCGAGCTGGCTCGCGATCTTCCCCGCCCCGGGCAGCATGCCGATGATCGAGGAGAGGCTGCCCATCTTGGTGATCTGGCGCAGCTGGCTCGCGTAATCCTCCAGGGTGAACTTCCCCTTGAGCATCTTGGCCGCGAGCTTCTCGGCCTCCTCCTCGTCGATGGTGTCGCTCGCCTTCTCGACCAGGCCGACGATGTCGCCCATGCCGAGGATGCGCGAGGCGACGCGCTCGGGATGGAATTCCTCCAGCGCATCCAGCTTCTCGCCCGAACCGGTGAGCTTGATCGGCGCGCCGGTGATCGCGCGCATGGAAAGCGCCGCGCCGCCGCGGGCATCGCTGTCCATGCGGGTCAGCACGATGCCGGTGACGCCGACCGCCTCGTTGAACGCGCGGGCGGTGTTCACCGCGTCCTGGCCGGTCAGCGCGTCCACCACAAGCAGCGTCTCGGCCGGATCGGTGGCGGCGCGCACCTCGCGCACCTCGTCCATCAGCGCCTGGTTGATCGAGAGCCGGCCCGCGGTGTCGAGGATGACGATGTCGTAGACCTCGCGCCGCCCGGTCTCCATCGCCCGCCGCGCGATCGCGACCGGCGTCTCGCCGGCGACGATCGGCAGGCTCGCGACCCCGGTCTGCTCGGCCAGCTGCTGCGAGCTGGAGCTGCGCCGCCGGGCGCTGGGTGTCGAGGCTCGCCAGCAGCACGCGCTTGCGCTCGCGGCGCGACAGACGCAGCGCGAGCTTGCCCGAGGTCGTGGTCTTGCCCGAGCCCTGCAGCCCGACCATCAGGATGCCGATCGGCGCCGGCGCGTTGAGGTTGAGCGGCACCGCGCCCGCGCCGCCGAGCGCCTCCACCATCGCGTCCTGCACGATCTTGATGACCTGCTGGCCGGGGGCGACGCTCTCCATCACGATGGTGCCGAGCGCGCGGTCGCGCACCTTGGTGGTGAAATCCTTCACCACCGGCAGGGCGACGTCGGCGTCGAGCAGCGCGAGCCGCACCTCGCGCAGCGCCTCGGCCACGTCGGCCTCGTTCAGCGCGCCGCGCTTGCGGAGCCGGTCAAAGACGCCGTTCAGCTTGCCCGACAGCGTGTCGAACATCGGGGTACTCCGACCTGCGGACGTTGAATGCGAAAAACGCCGCTGCGCGAACCCTCGCGGAGCGGCGGAGCCCCCGCGTGCCGGGCGGGGACCGGGGCAGCAGGCTTGTCCCGGAGCGCGCGGTATGCGCCTCTCGTTCCCTTGAAGTCAACCCGCCCTGGGCATTGGCGGCGCGCTCGCCACATGCAGGGACCGAGATGGAGGCAGCCGCATTTTGCGGTTGTTTACCCGGCGAAATGCAAACATACCGTGCGCCGTAACGGCGACGTACGAAGAGGGCGCGCGCCGGACCGGGCCGGCGGACAGCGTTCCGGATAAGGAAAGCGCAAGCATGAATACAGGTCTCGATCGGGCCGGTCCAGGGCGGGCCGGTCCAGGACGCGCAGGTCCAGGGCGTGCAGGTTCGGGCGCCGGGCCGTGCTCCGGCTCGGACTCGCCGGTTTCGCCGGCGCCGCCTTGGCGGGGCTCGCGCTCCGCCCCGGTGCGTGCGGCCGAGGCAGACGAGCAGCGCGGTGGTGCCGGTCCAGGCGCTCTGCGCCCAACTCATCGCCGTCATGAAGGCCGGCCGCGGCGCGCCATTCGCGACGCGATACAGGATGCTGGCCCCGGCGATCGATGCCGCCTTCGACCTGCCGACCATCCTCCGCACCTCCGTCGGGCTGCGCTGGTCGAGCCTGCCCGGCGAGCAGCAGAACCGGCTGCAGGAGGTGTTCCGCCGCTACACGGTCGCGACCTTCGTCGCCAATTTCGACAGCTATGACGGGCAGCAGATCACCGTCTCGCCGGAGACCCGCGCCATCGGCGGCGGCGGGCAGATCGTGCAGACACACGATCATCCCGGCCTCCGGCAGCCCGACCCAGCTCGATTACGTGATGCGGCCGGAGAACGGGAGCTGGAAGGCGGTCGATGTGCTGGCCGACGGTTCGATCAGCCGCGTCGCCGTGCAGCGTTCCGACTTCCGCCAACTGCTCGCGGACGGCACCGGGCAGGACCTGGTCGCCAGCCTCACGGCGAAGGTGGCGAGCCTCTCGGACGGCTCCCTGGCGTAGTCGCCGGAGATCGGGCGGACATCAACGGTCATTCTTCATGACCGTTGGCACGCACGGGTTGGCGGGCGGAGCTGGCCAAGGATCCGCCCGCGGCAGCGGCCAGCGGAGAGGGCGCGCGCCAGAACAAAGGGTCATGCCGCGCCCCGAGGTGCTCTCGATGGGTCACCATGTGAGCGCGCTGGTATAAGGGGCGGCGGGCTTCGGCTTCGCCGACCCTTGCGTGTCCGGAGAACAATGCGGACCTATCTGCCCGCCGCCCTGATCGGGGTGGCCGCCGCCTTCCTGATGGTGCCGATGGCGACCGTGCTCGGTGTGGGCGGTCTCTGGGCCCATCCCGGGACGGATCTCGCGCAGAATCTCGGCGGCCATCTGGCGGCCCAGATCGCGCATCCATTCTGGCGCCCGCTGTTTGCGCGCGATCTGGCCTGGCCGCACGGCCTCAACGTCTCGATGACCGACAGCAATCCGCTGCTCACGCTGCTGGCGGAACTGCTCGACGGGCTGAGCGGCCGGCGTGACATGAACCTGATGGGCGCCTGGTTCTTCGCCTGCTGGGTGCTGCAGCCGATCGCCGCCGTCTACGCGGTGCGGGGCTTCGCGCCTGCCGGCCGGATCGAGACTGCGGTGGCGGCGGCGTTGCTGGGGCTGACCTATCCGGCGCTGCTCGCCCGCTACGTCCACGTGAACCTGGTCGGGCATTTCCTGCTGCTGCTCGCGCTGGGCCTGAGTGCGCGGATGGTGCGCCGGTCCGATCGCTCGTGGTGGGCGGTCGGCTGGCTGCTGCTGGTGACGATCCTGGTGCACCCCTACCTCTTCGTCTTTGCCGGCATCGCCCTTTTCGCGCCGGTCATCGCGCGCGGCATGGAGGCGCCCGAGGGGCGCGCGGTGGCGGGAAGCGGCGCGCGCCTTCGGCTGCTGGGCGCTGGCCTGCGGCCTGCCGGTGGTCGCCTACGAGCTGCTGAGCGGCGGGTCGGGTGGCGCCGATATCGGCTGGGGCCACTACTCGATGAACCTGCTCTCGCCGTTCTGGCCCGCGCATTCCGGCCTGTTCGGCGCCGACCGCCCGGATCTCGACGCGACCGGCGGGCAGTACGAGGGATTCAACTATCTCGGCGCCGGCGGCTGGCTGCTGGTCCTCGTGGCGCTGGCGACCGGAGGGTGGCGGGGGCTGCGCGCGTGGGTGCCGCTCGTGCTGGTGCTGGGCGGGTTGACGCTGATCGCGCTCTCCACGGTGCTCTATGCCGGGCACCTGCTCGTCCTCTCCCTCGGCATCCGGCCATGGGACCAGGTGTTCGGGATCGTTCGCGCCTCGGGCCGGGCGTTCTGGATCGTCGGCTACGCGATCCTGCTCGGCGCGGTCGCGCATCTGTCGCTGCGGCTACGGCGCCCGGTGCTGATCCCGCTGCTTGTGCTGGCACTCGGGCTCCAGCTCGCCGACGCGGCGCCGCTCTGGCGCGAGGCGCACCATTATTTCGCGGACGGCATCGTCGAAACCGCTCCGGTGCCGCAGCTCCCCGCCAGGATGACGCTGCTGCGCACCGCCCCGGTCTGCATCCCGCCCGGGCCGGTCGCCTTCATCTCCGATCGCATGCGGGTGGCGGCGATCGAGCGGGGGGCCGCCACCGCCGACGCGCACGCCTCCCGCCTGCCCCGCTGGTTCAGCTGCGAGGCCGCGTCTTCGGACGCGCTGGAGACGCCGATGCTGCCGGGAGAGGTGCGGGTTTTCATCGACCCGATCACCGCCGCACTGCGCCAGGAGGCGCTAGGCCCCGACGTCGCGTGTCGCCGTCAGGACGAGGCCGTGGTCTGCGCGACCGGCGAGGTCCCGAGCGGCGCGCCGGTTCCGCGCGGCCCCGCGCTCCCGGTCGTCGCTGTGCCCGGCCACCTCGTGGGCAAGGCGCTTGCTCCGATCCTGGCGACAGGGTGGAAGCTCGACGCCCAGGGCACCGCCTGGTCGGAGGGCCCGCGCGCCTCGCTGCTGTTTCGCCCGCAGGCCGCGCCCGGCCCGCTCCGATTGACATTCTCGATGGACGGGATCGCACCCTCGGCCGGTGGCACGCGGCAGGTCGTCGCGCGGGTCGGCTACCAGGGCAAGGAGCAGCAGATTGCCCTGAAGGACGGCGTCCCCACGGAAATCGTGCTCGATGTCCCGGACGGGACGCGGCCGGTCTGGATCGCCTTCAACATCTACCGGCCGCTCGATCCGGTGAAGCGGCGCATGGTCGTGCCGGTCCACCGCGCCGCGCTGCGGCTGCACGCGGTCGCGGTGGAGCCGGCCGGCGGTTCCGCGAAGGCGGAAAACCGAAGCTGAACTCCCCTTCTTACCGGGGCGACAGCACCATCACCATCTGGCGGTTTTCCATCCGCGGCATCTGCTCGACCTTGGTGGTGCCCTCCATCTCGTTGCGGATGCGCTCCAGCACCCGCACGCCGATGTCCTGGTGCGCCATCTCGCGGCCGCGGAACCGAAGGGTCACCTTGACCTTGTCGCCCTCCTCGATGAACGACTTCATGGCGCGCATCTTCACCTGATAGTCGTTCTCGTCGATGTTCGGACGGACCTTGATCTCCTTGATCTCGATCGTTTTCTGGCGCTTCCGTGCTTCGTTCTTCTTCTTCTGCGCCTCGTATTTGTACTTGCCGTAGTCGAGGATCTTGACCACCGGCGGGTCGGCGTTGGGGCTGATCTCGAGGAGGTCGAGGCCGATGCCGTAGGCGCGGGCCAATGCCTCGCGGATGGTCAGGACGCCCTGCATCTCGCCGTCCTGATC
This sequence comes from uncultured Alphaproteobacteria bacterium, assembly GCA_963822815.1. GTDB lineage: Bacteria > Pseudomonadota > Alphaproteobacteria > Acetobacterales > Acetobacteraceae > CAWGJC01. The sequence continues at coordinate 169,014 of CAWGJC010000002.1, read as the reverse complement.
GATCAGCCGCACTTGCGGGACGCGAATCTCCTCATTCACTCGGGGCCCGTCGCGGGTGGGCGCGGCGGTCATGGGTCCTCTGGCTATCGTGGTCTCCTGTTGCTGTTGCGATGAGCGATCATACCATCCGCAAGCGGACGCCGCCGGTTTTGCCCGAAGCGGAAGCCCCGTTTCAAGCAAACTCCGGCGAACGTGTTGCGGCGGCCTTCATGTCGGGCGGCGAGGCCTCGTCCGCAAGCAGCGCGACCGCCTCGGCGAGCGGCAGCACCTCTTGCGCGCTGCCGCCGAGCCGCCGGATCGCGACGGTACGCGCCTCCGCCTCGCGCCTGCCGAGGACCAGCAGCACCGGCACGTGCCGCAGGCTGTGCTCGCGCACCTTGGCGTTGATCTTCTCGCGTCCGAGATCGAGCTCGGCGGCGAGCCCGGCCTGGCGCAGCGCCTCCGCGACCTCCCTTGCGTATTCGTCGGCGTCCGAGACGATGGTGGCGACCACCGCCTGCACCGGCGCGAGCCAGAGCGGGAAGCGGCCGGCATAGTGCTCGATCAGCACGCCCATGAAGCGCTCGAAGCTGCCGTAGATCGCCCGGTGCAGCATCACCGGGCGGTGCCGCGCGCCGTCCTCGCCGACATACTCGGCGTCCAGCCGCTCGGGCATCACGAAATCGACCTGCAGGGTGCCGCACTGCCAGTCGCGCCCGATCGCGTCGCGCAGCACGAATTCGAGCTTCGGCCCGTAGAACGCCCCCTCGCCCGGGTTGAGCTCGTATTCGACGCCGGCGATCCCGCACGCCTCCTTGAGCGCCCCCTCGGCACGGTCCCACACCGCATCCTCGCCGGCGCGGACCGGCGGCCGGTCGGAGAACTTCACCCGGAACTCGGGGAAGCCGAGATCGCGATAGACGCGCGCGAGCAGCTCGACGAAGCGCACCGTCTCGCTCGCGATCTGCCCCTCGGTGCAGAAGATGTGCGCGTCATCCTGGGTGAAGGCGCGCACCCGCATCAGGCCGTGCAGCGCGCCCGAGGGCTCGTAGCGGTGGCAGGAGCCGAACTCGGCGAGCCTGAGCGGCAGCTCGCGATAGGAGCGGACGCCGTGGCGGAAGATCTGCACGTGGCAGGGGCAGTTCATCGGCTTCAGCGCGAGGACCTTGTCTTCCTCGTGCTCGACGGTCGCGACGAACATGTTCTCGCGGAATTTCTCCCAATGCCCGGACGCCACCCAGAGCGCCCGGTCCACCAGCTGCGGCGTGCGGACCTCCTGGTAGCCGGCATCGTCGAGCCGGCGCCGGAGGTAATCCTCCATCCGCCGCCACAGCCGCCAGCCGTTCGGGTGCCAGAACACGGAGCCGGCGGCCTCCTCCTGCAGGTGGAAGAGGTCCATCTCGCGGCCGATGCGGCGATGGTCGCGCCGCTCGGCCTCCTCGAGCTGATGCAGATAGGCGTCCAATTCGCCCTGGTCGCGCCAGGCGGTGCCGTAGATGCGCGACAGCATGGCGTTGCGGTGATCGCCCCGCCAGTAGGCGCCGGCGACCTTCATCAGCTTGAACGCGGTGCCGACATCGCCGGTGCCGCGCATGTGCGGGCCGCGGCAGAGGTCGATCCAGTCGCCCTGGCGATAGAGGGTGATCGTCTCGCTCTCCGGCAGGTCGCGGACGAGCTGCGCCTTGTACTTCTCGCCCTTCGCCTCGAAGAAGCGGATTGCCTCGTCGCGCTCCATCACCGAGCGTTCGAAAGAGGCGTTGCGGGCCACGATCTCGCGCATCTTCGCCTCGATCGCCGGGAAATCCTCCGGCGTGAACGGCTCGTTGCGGGCGAAATCGTAATAGAACCCGTTCTCGATCGCCGGCCCGATCGTCACCTGCGTGCCCGGATAGAGGGCCTGCACCGCCTCGGCGAGCACGTGCGCGGCATCATGCCGGATCATCCGCAGCGCGTCGGCATCCCTGCGGGTGACGAACACCACGCTCGCATCGTCCTCGATCGTGCGGGAGAGATCGACCAGCCTGCCGTCGAGCTTCATCGCCAGCGCGGCGCGGGCGAGGCCGGGGCCGATATCGGCCGCCACCGTCGTGCCCGCGACCGGGCCCGCATAGCGGCGCACGGAACCGTCGGGCAGGGTGATGGCAGGCATGAAGGCGTTCTCCGGAAGGGTCGAGCCGGGGTTATTGGGCTTCCGGCAACGCCGCCGCAACCCTTTCCACCGACAGCTCCGCCAGATCGGGAACGCGCAGCACGCGCACGTCACCGCGCGGGGCGGTCAGGGCGGGATCGCTCGCATGGGAGAACAGCACGATCGAGGGCACGCCGAGCGCCGCCGCGAGGTGCATGGGCCCGGTATCGTTGCCGATCGCGAGGGTTGCGCGCGACGCCACGGCGGCAAGCTCCGGGAGACTGGTCCTCCCCGTCAGATCGAGGGCGCCGGGAATCGCGGCGGCGAGCGGCGCGTCGGCTTTCGTGCCGACCACCACTGCTCGCATGCCTCGTTCCGCCAGCATCGTGGCCAGGGCGCCGAACCGCGCCGCCGGCCAGCGCTTCGCCGGCCGGTGCGGCGCGGCGCCGGGAACCAGCAGGGTGAAGCGCTCGGGCAGCGCGACCGGCGGCGGCGAGCGCAGCCAGCCGAGATCGGGCGCCGGGAAGTCGGCGATGCCGACCATCGCGAGCTGATCGCGCTGGCGCTCGACCGTGTGCATGTGGTTGCGCGCGGGATTGACGTGCGGATGCGAGCAGCCGGCGGCGATACCGGACCAGGGCGGCCGGCCGGCCAGGGTGAAGTAGCGCGAGGACCGGCCGGAGGTCTGCAGGTCGTAGATGAAATCGAAGCCGCGGAGCGCGCTCGACAGCCGCCACAGCGCCGGCAGGTTCCACCAGGGCGGGCGCCTATCGATCCGCACCTCGTCGAACCAGGGCGCGCGTCGGGCCAGCGCGGCAAACGGGGCGGCGGTGAGCAGGACGATGCGGGCGTCCGGATGGCGCGCGCGGATCGCCGCGAATGGGCCGAACGCCAGCACGAAATCCCCGAGCGCGCCGAGCTTGATGACCAGGATGCGCTTCACATCAGCAGCTCGCGATAGACGGCAAGCGTCGCCGCCTGCATTCGTGCCGTCGTGTAATGCGCGAGCACCGACGCCCGCGCCCGGGCCCCCAACGCCAGCCGCTCCGCCGGATCGAGCGCCAGCGCCGCGTCGAGCGCGGCGGCGAGCGCTTCGGGATCGCCGGGCTTCACGCGCCAGCCGGTTTCTCCCGGAGCGACCGTCTCCGCGACCCCACCGTGATCGGGGACCACCACCGGCCGCCCCATCGCCTGGGCCTCGATCACGGTGCGGCCGAACGGCTCCGGCTCCGTCGAGGCGTTCACCACCACGTCGGCGAGCGCGAGCGCCGCCGGCATGTCGTCGCAATGGCCGACGAGGCGCACCCGCGCGACAATGCCGAGCCGCTCCGTCTCCAGCAGCAGCTCGCCAGCGTAGCGCCGGCGGCCCTGGTCGGAGCCGACCAGCACCGCGACGGCGTCGCGCCGCGCCATCCGCGCCAGCGCCCTGAGCAACACGGCCTGGCCCTTCCACCGGGTGAGCCGACCCGGCAGCATCACCACCGGCGCGCCGGCCGGCAGGCGGAACCGCTCGGCCAGCGCGGCGACCCTGTCGTCGCCGATCCGCGCCGGGTCGAAAGCGCCGGGATCGACGCCGCGGGGGATCACCCGCAGCCGGTCCGGTCCGACGCCGTGGCGCTCCGCGAGCTGGCGGGCAACATGATGGCTGATCGCGATCACCCGCTCGCCCATCGCCATCACCGAATTGTAGCGGCGCTTGCCCGGCAAATCCTCGCGATAGACGCCATGCGCGGTGGTGACGAAATGCGCCCCGGTCCGCCGCGCCGCGAGCCACGCCGACCAGGCCGGCGCGCGCGAGCGGGCATGCACGATCGTCACGCCCTCGCGGCGGATCAGCGCGGCCAGCGGCGCGACGTTCGCCAGCATCCGCCAGGGATTCTTGCTGGCGAGCGGCAGTATCACGTGCCGGCCTCCCGCGCGCTCGACCGCGGCAACCATGCGACCGCCCTCGCTCGCAACCAGCGCAGTGCCTCCGGCGCCGGCGATTGCCTCCACCATCTCGACCGTGCCCTTCTCGACCCCGCCGGTTTCGAGCGCCGGCAGCACCTGGAGCACGATCATGGGGGCCATGTCCTGCGCTCTTAGGCAGGCGGAGGATCGGATGGAAGAGGCGGGCCGGCTGGATCGTGGCGACGGCGTGGAGCTGGCCTGGCGCCGGCGCACCGGCCGGCCTCCGACGCTCGTCTTCCTCCCGGGCTTTCGCAGCGACATGCGCGGGGACAAAGCCGCGACCGTGGCCCCACTCGCCGCCGCGCGCGGCCAGGCCAGCCTGCGTCTCGACTATTCCGGCCACGGCGAAAGCGGCGGGCGATTCGAGGACGGGACGATCGGGCGATGGCGCGACGACACCCTGACGCTGATCGACCGTCTGACCGAGGGGCCGCTGGTCCTGGTCGGCTCCTCGATGGGCGGCTGGATCGCGCTGCTGGTGGCGCTCGCGCGACCGGCGCGGATCGCCGGCCTGATCGGCATCGCCGCCGCGCCGGATTTCACCGAGACGCTGATGTGGGAGGCGATGGCGCCGCCCGAGCGCGCGCGGCTCGAGCGTGAGGGCGTGATCCACGCACCGAGCGACTATGGCGACCCGATGCCGATCACGCTCGGGCTGATCGAGGACGGCCGCCGGCACCTGCTGCTCCGCGGTCGGATCGCGCTCGACTGCCCGGTCCGGCTGCTGCACGGGAGCCGCGACCCCGACGTGCCGTGGGAAACGGCGCTCCGCCTCGCCGCCGCGCTCGACGCCGAGGATGTGCGGGTCACGCTGGTGAAGGACGGCGACCACCGGCTTTCGCGCCCGCAGGACCTCGCGCTACTCCGCGCGACCATCGCGGCCCTCCTCGGCGAGGATGGCGCGTAGTCAGCTTCCGGCTTCCGCCTCCAGCCTCACGCGCTGGCGAGGATCGCGCGCAGGCCCTCGCGGTAGCTCGGATAACGCCAGGCAAGCCGAGCGCCGCCTGGGTCGCGCGGCTCGCGACCTTGCGGTTCTCGGCCCAGAAGGCTCCGCGCCATCGGCGACATCGTTTCCCATGCCTCCGCGAAGCGGGATCGGCTCGGGCGCCGGCATGCCGAGCAGGCACGCGGCCTCGGCGAGCACCGCGGCGCTCTCCGCCGGCTCGTCATCGGCGAGGTTGAGCACCCGCACGCCGGCAGGCGGCACGCCGCGCATCGCGGCGAGCACCGCGGCCACGATGTCGTCGCGATGGATGCGACCGAACGCATGGCCCGGCCGCGCGACCGGGCGCGCCGTCCCGGCCCGCAGCCGTGTCGAAAGGCGAGCGGCCGGGGCCGTAGATTCCGGCCAGCCGGAACAGGTCGAGCGCGCGCCCGACCGGCCACCGCGCGCCAGGCCAGCTCGGCCGCGAGCCGCCGCTCCCCGCGCGGACCGGAGGGACGCGGCGCGGTCGCCTCGTCCACCCAGCCGCCGCCGCGATCGCCATAGACGCCGGTGGTCGACAGGTAGCCGATCCAGCGCAGCGCCGGCGCCGCCGCGATCGCCGCGCCGTATCGGCCGAGCACGGGATCGCCCTGCTCGCCCGGCGGCACCGTGCTCAGCAGGTGCGTCGCGCCGGCAATCGCCTCCTCGGCCGTCGCGAAGGGGACCGTCGCGATGCCGGCAACCGCCTCTCCGCGCGCGGTGCCGGTAACGGCGAACTCCTTCGGCCGCACGCGCGATCGCGGCGCCGCAATAGCCGAGACCGAAAACCAGCAACCGGTGCTCTGTGCGATGCGGGTGATCCGGAGCTCCGACGATGCCGCCTCCGGCCATCGCGCGCTACGGCGCCTGCTCGACGGTGATCGCGGGCGGATTGCGCAGGGTCTGCAGGATGACGCAGTAGCGCTCGGTGGTCGCGATCATGCGCGCGAGCCGCTCGCGATCGGCATCGCAGTCGATCTCGAAGCGCAGCCGTGATGTCGGTGAGGCCGACCGGCGCCGCGCGGTCGATGCCGAGCGTGCCCCGCGCATCCCACGTGCCTTCCGCGACCACCCTGCCGGCACGGATGCTCATCCCCATCGCGGTCGCGACCGCACGCAGCGTCACGCCGGCGCAGGCGACCAGCGCCTCGAGCAGCATGTCCGCCGAGCAGGCCAGCTCGCCGGTGCCGCCCGCCGCGGCATGCAGCCCGGCGCGGGTCTCGCCGCGCCAGGACGACACGGCGCAGGCGATCTCGTCGGCTTCGAGCCGGGCTTCGGCGCGGGCGGGGATGCGGGCGGTGCCGGCATCGTCGCGATAGCGCTGCTTCAGCGGCGCCTGCACCGCCCGCAACTCCTCGGCGTTCATCCGCATCCTCCTCGAGCGCAGGCGGAGTTTCGGGGCCGGCCGGAAGAAACGCAAACGCCGCGCCCGCTCATGCCGGCGCGGCGCCGGCCGACGATGGCTGGACGTTACTGGTTCGCGCCGCCGAAGCCCTTCTGCCAGGCGGATTTCTCGTAGGGGCGCCGGACCGCGGCGGAGGTGTAGTCCCAGCTGCCACCCGACGTGCTCGCATCCCACACGTTCACGAAGGCGACGGCGACGCCCTGCGCCTGGCGCTGGCGAGCTGCTGCGCCAGCCAGGACGGGAAGACGCTGTCGTCCGAGATGCTGTCCGGCTGCCCGCCATTGCTGCTGAGCCCCGCGCCGGCCTCGGGCACGGCGATCGGCTTGCCGTGCAGTTTGGCGAGATTGACCGTGTCGGTGAGGCTCCAGCCGCTGTATTCGATCGCCGGCACCCCGCTCGCCTGGCCGGTCGGACAGGCGGCATCGGCGCTCGGATAGCTCCAGAAATGGCGCCGATTGGCGGGCACGCTCATCCATTGCGCGAGGCTGCCGTCCTCGCCGCCGCTCTTCCAGTCGGTGAGGTCGATCGGCGAGACCGTGTTGTAGATGTCGACCGCGATCACATCGACTGCGGCGTCGCCCGGATAGAGGTCTGCGACCGGCGTCACCGTGCGATTGAGCTCGTAGGGATTCCACACGATGCGCACGCTCGCCCCATCCTTCGCCGCCTCGGCGCGCAGGATCGTCGCGAGGTGCTGGAAGGCCGCGACCCAGTCGGCATTGGTCGCGGCGTCGGAGCCCGCGAACCACGGCAGCGAAGGTGCCGTTCATCTCGTAGCCGACGCGCAGGATCATCGTTCGGTAGCCCTGCGCGACCCAGGCATCGACGATGCCGGTGTAGTCGGCATCGTAGGTGCCGGCGGAGATCGCGCGGAAGAACGCTTCGGCCTGGCCCCAGCCGCCGGCATTGCTCGCCATCGGCACGCCGATCACCGGCGTGACACTCGGGCCGACCACCGGCGAGTGCGCCCAGCTCGTCGCCGTCGCGCCCGCATTGGCCGGCCATTGGCTCGGATCCTGCGTATAGTCGATGAAGGTGTTCATCAGCGTCGGGCGTCCCATCGCGGCGACGAAGCCGTCGAACTGCGCCTCGAATTTCTGCTCGTTGGCCGTGCTGCTGCTGTCCGGATCGTAGGTGTAGGCGCCGAGGGGAAAGGGCGGCGCGGCGGCCGCGGCGGCGGCGTGGCCGAGCATCGCGATGCCGATGGCCACGGCGACCCCGAACCGATTTGCCTGGTTTCGACCCCCGAAGAATGGCATCGCGACGTTCTCCTGATCCGACATTCGTTTCCGAAGCGGTGTCTAGGACATGTCGCGCCGGCGAATAACCGATGGAGGCTACTGACCGGAATCGCCCGTACGTGCGGGTATCAATCCAGCGGCGCGTTGCGGTACTCGCGCATGCTGAGGATCGCGATGGCGCTCAGCGCGCCCCCGAACATGATGTAGAAGGCGGGCGCGAATGGCGTGCCGGTGACCTGCACGAGCCAGGTCGAGATCAGCGGCGCGAAGCCGCCGAACAGCACCACCGCGAAGCCGTAGCTCACGGAGAGCGCCGTGTACCGCACGCGGGTCGGGAACATCTCGGCCAGGATCGACGGGATCACGCCGGTGTACATCGACTGGAACACCGCATTCGCCATCAGCGCGAGCAGCAGCGAGTGGAACGTGCCGCCATGGATCGCGAGCAGGAACAGCGGGTAGGCGAAGCAGAGATTCAGCAGCGCGCAGGCAAGGATCAGCGGCCGCCGGCCGATGGTGTCGGAAAGCGCGCCGGTGAGCGGCGTCAGCACCACGATGATGATGCCCGATGCCACCGCGCAGGTGAGCGCGGAGCCGGGCGGCAGCTTCACCACGGTGATCATGTACGCAACGAGATAGATCACGAACACGTAGCTGCCCATGCAGCCGATGATGCTGAGCCCGAACGCCTGCAGCATGCGCGTGCCGTATTCGCGCACCGCCGTGCCGAGCGGCGACTGCTCGATGCGGTTGGTCCCGACATTCTGCTCGAAGGCCGGCGTCTCGGCGACGCGGCGGCGGAGATAGTAGCCGACCGGGCCGAGCACGAAGCCGCAGACGAAGGGAATGCGCCAGCCCCAGGCGTAGAAATCCGCCTGCGACAGCGAGGAGGCGAGCAGCGCGGCGGAGAGCGAGCCGGTCAGCGCGCCGATCTGCGTGCTGAATTGCTGCCAGCTGCCGGTCAGCCCGCGCTTGCCCGGCGGCGAGTACTCGACCAGGAACGCCGCCGCTCCGCCCCATTCGCCGCCGGTCGAGAAGCCCTGCAGCAGCCGGCACACGACCAGCAGAACGGGCGCCCAGACGCCGATCGACCCGTAGCTCGGGATCAGTCCGGTGAAGCCGGTGGCCGCCGCCATCAACCCGATGGTGACGACGAGCGCGGCGCGCCGCCCCATTCGGTCGCCATAGGCGCCGAGCACGATGGCGCCGATCGGCCGCATCAGGAAAGCGGCGCCGAACGCGGCGTAGGTGCCGTACATCGAGCCCGACGGATAGAAGGCGCGGGTGATGGCGACGGCGAAATAGCCGTAGATCGTGAAGTCGAACAGCTCGAAGAAATTGCCGATCGCGCAGGACAGCACCGCCCGCCGGCGGATCACCGCCCGCTCGGCGCTGCCAAGCTCCGCGAACCCGACCGAAGCCGCCTGCGACATGCCCTGACCTCCGCGCCGGCGAGCAATTTCGTCGGCCTGGAGGCGCCGCGCGATTCCAGGCCGATATCGCTCCCTCTCGCGCCCCCGTGAAGGAAGCCGCAGCAGGCGAGCCGGCGCCAGCAAAAAAATCGATCAGGCGATGCCGAGCGCCGCTTCGGCGGTGCGCATCAGCGCCTCCGGCGTGGTCGCCCCGCCCGCGGCGGCGGCAATGCCGACCCGGAGCGTCACCATTCGCGGCGGTGCCTCCGCATGCGCGAGCGCGAGCGCGCGGATCGCCGCCCGGAGGCGCTCGCCCATGTAGCTGGCGCCCATCTGGTCGGTGGCCGGCAGCAGCACCGCGATGCGCGCGCCGTCGAGCCGCGCCGCCATGTCTCCGGGCCGCCGCAGCACCCCGTCGATCGCCGCTGCCACCGCTCGCAGGCACTCATCCGCCGCGGGCTCCCATAGGCGTCGCGATAGGCCTCGAACCGGTCGGGCTCGGCCAGCAGCAGGGCGATCGGCAGGCGCAGCCGCGCGGCGCGGCGCTGCTCCTCCGACAGCACCGCCTCGAAACGCCGGCGATTGGCGAGGCCGGTGAGCGGGTCGATGACCGCCATCTGCTCGAGCTGCCGACTGGTCGCGGCGAGCTGCTCCTCGAGCGCCTTCCGATCCGAGATGTCGCTCGTCACCACCACGTATCCGGTGCCGTCCGGAAGACGGCGCGCCCGGGATTCGACCCATAAGGTGCTGCCGTCCTTGCGCAGCGAGCGGTAGGCGGCACGGGCCTCGGTTCCGCCGGCCCGCAGCGGATCGATGAAATCCGCCTGCAGGCGCGGCAGATCATCGGGATGCGCCTTGCCGCCGAACGGGCGGCCGATCATCTCGCCGGGCTCGTAGCCCAGCACCTCCCGGCAGGCGGGTGAGATGTAGGTCCGGCGGAAATCCGCGCCCAGCCGGGCGATCACGTCGGTCGCGTTGGTGGCCAGGATCCGGTGCATCGTCTCGCTCGCGGCGAGCTCGCCCTGCAGGCTCTCGAGCTGCTGCTGCCGCCGCTGCAGCCGCGCCGCCATGCGGTTGAAGGTGAGGCCGAGCCGACGAAGCTCACGCACCCAGGTCGCGGTCGGCGCCCGGATCGTGAGGTCGCCCCCGCCCAGTCGCTCCGCTGTGGCGGCGAGCCCCGCAAGGGGCCGGATCAGCACGACCCGTGACGTCGTCCAAGCCAGCAGGATGGCAAGGAGCAGTGCGGCGAGCCCGAGCAACCCGCCGAGCATCAGGCGGCGATTCTCCCGCCCGACCAGATCCGCCCGCGCGATCCCCACCGCGACAACGAGATTCCGCTCGCCGATCCGGAGCGGCGCGAAGCCGTAGATCATCCGCGCCCCGGACAGGTCGGTGGCCTCGGCCACGCCACCGGTGCGCGATTCCAGCGTCTGCAGGAATGCCCGGTCGACGAAGCGCCGCCCGACGAAGATGTCGTTCCCCGGGCTTCGCCCGATCACCGCGCCGGTTGCCGGATCCAGCACCATCGCTGCGTGGCCGGCGCGGTCGGAGAAGCGCAGCACCAGCCGGGTGAGCCAGTTCAGGCTGAGCGTTCCGGCAATGACGCCGACCGGTTGCCGCCGCCGCCGTCGCACGGAGCGGCAAGGCGACGATGATGACGGGACGCTCGGTCAACCGGCTGATCACGAGATCGGTCGTCGGTCGGCCCGCCATTGCGCCGACGAAATAGGCCCGGTCCGATAGTTCGCGCCGGGGTCGGTCCTCGCTGCTGTCGCAGAGCACCATGCCGTCCGGCCCGATCAGGGTGACGACGTCGATCCGTGGGTCGTCGCCGGCCGCCTGGTGGAACGAATTGCCGCAGACGGGCGTGGTGCCGCCGCGCAGCACCGCCTCGGCGCCGAGCGCCCGCAGGAGCGCGGTGACCTCGGTCACGGTCGCGGTTTCCTGATCGGCACCAAGCGCGGCCAGGTCCCCCGCCTCGTTGCGAGCGACGGTGATCGTCTGCCGATGCTCGGCGATGCCCGCCGCCACCAGGAGCACCATCACCGGCATCGCCGCCAGCAGCGAGATGAGCGCGAGCCACGTCCGCAGCCCGCCGAGCTCCGCGCGCAGCCGGCGCAGCGCGCGCAGGCGGGAGCGTCGGGGCGGGCGCGACACGTCGCCCTCGGTCCGCGCCGAGCCGGCAGGCCGGCTCAGCCGCAATGAAAACCTGGGTTGGCGCGGAACATGGGTCGGACTCGGCTGCTGCCACCCGTTATGGTGGCATCCAGCCTACCGAAGTCAACCGCAGCGGTTATGGACTCAGCGTGCGATCGCGGCTTCGGGGAGCAGGGTCCAGCGCCGCGTGCTGATCAGGCTCACCAGCACCGAGGCGACCAGGCAGAGGCCGCCCGAGATCATGAACGCGGTCAGGTAATCGCCGGTCTCGACCCGCAGGAACCCCGCCCCCCAGGCGGCGAACGCGGCCCCCAGCTGATGCGCGGCGGCGATCCAGCCGAACATGACGCCGACATTGTCCTCGCCGAAGCTCTTCGCCGCGAGCCGAACGGTCGGCGGCACGGTCGCGATCCAGTCGAGCCCGTAGAACACGGCGAAGACGCCGAGGCCCCAGAAGTTCCATTGGAAGGCGAAGGGGAGGAACAGCAGCGACAGGCCGCGCAGCCCATAATACCAGGCGAGCAGGGCGCGGTTGTCCCAGCGGTCGGAGAGCCAGCCCGAGGCGGTGGTGCCGAAGAAGTCGAGCACGCCCATCGCCGCCAGCAGCCCGGCGCCGGTCACCTCCGGCAGCCCGTGATCGACGCAGGCGGGGATCAGATGCGTGCCGATCAGCCCGTTGGTGGAGGCTCCGCAGATGAAGAAGCTGCCGGCGAGTATCCAGAAGTTGCGGTCGCGCAGCCCGCTCCCGAGGGCGCCCAGCGCGCGGGTGGCCGGGTTCACCGTCTGCATCGGCCGTGGCTCGACGATGCTTCCCCCGAACGGCGGCAGGCCGACATCCACCGGCCGGTCGCGCATGAACAGCAGGACGGGAACGATCGTGATCAGCGCGACGGCCGCCAGGGTCACGCCCACCGCCCGCCAGCCCACCGAGGTCGCGAGTTCGGCAAGAAACGGCAGGAAGACGAGCTGACCGGTGGCGGTGCTCGCCGTCAGCACCCCCATGACAAGGCCGCGCCGTGACTTGAACCAGCGGCCGGCGACGGTGGCGCCAAGCACCAGCGCGACCACGCCACTGCCGCTTCCCGTCACCACGCCCCACAGCATGACGAGCTGCCAGGGGGTCCGCATGACCGTCGTCCCGGCCATGCCGAGCGCGATCACCGCGAGCGCCACCGAGACGCTCCGCTTGAGCCCGAACCGCTCCATCAGCGCCGCGGCGAACGGGCCGACCAGGCCGTACAGCGCGATGTTCACCGCGACCGCGAAGCTGATCGTCGCCCGCGACCAGCCGAACTCGTTCTCGATCGGGACGATGAGCACGCCCGGGCTCGACCGCACGCCGGCGCCGACCAGCAGCACGACGAAGGTCAGGCCGGCGACGATCCACGCATAGTGCAGCCGGGGGCTCGTGCGCATCCGCGTCTCCCTGCAATCCCGCAATGATACCGGGAGACCCGGCGCGCGAGCCACCTTGGCGGCACGCGCCAGCCATGCAGGAATTGCGGGAATATGCCCCGTTACCCGCTGGTTGCCCGGTCGGCGGCCGATTTCGGGGAAGCGGCCGCGGGCGCAGGGGGCGTGGGCTGACTCAGCATCCGCACGCACTGGAGATATGCCCAGTCGCCTTCCAACTCCATCTCCTGCTCGCACTGGATAGCCGCCGTGGGCGGCGACGAGTACGCCGTGCAGCCGGTCAGGCCGAGGATCGCAATCACGGGCAGGAAGCGGAGGAGCGGCGGATGCATGGGTGTGGGCCTTGACGGAGATTCCCCGATGAAAAGGGCCGGCCGGTGCTTCGTACCGGCCGGCCCCAGTTCCGAGACCCATCTCCGGCCCGCACGCGGCGGGCCGGCTCAGAGGCGATTACTTGCAGGGGGTCGCGGCAGCGCTCGCCAGCTGGTTGTGGGCACCGCCGCCCTCGCCGGCCGCCAGCTAGTTGTGCGCGCACCGCCGCCTTCGCACCGGCCGCGAGCGAGTTGTGGGCGCCGCCGCCCTCGCCCGCCGCCAGCTGGTTGTGGGCACCGCCGCCTTCACCGGCCGCGAGCGAGTTGTGGGCGCCGCCGCCCTCGCCCGCCGCCAGCTGGTTGTGGGCACCGCCGCCTTCACCGGCCGCGAGCGAATTGTGGGCGCCGCCGCCCTCGCCCGAGGCATTCGTGGTGCAGCCCGGGGTGGTCTGTGCCTGCACCGCGGTGGCGAGGCCGAGGGCCAGAACCGTGGCCGACGCGATCGTGACAAACCTCATGGTATCAATCTCTCCTGCATGCGGGCCGGTCCGGCCGGGAAGCACCGTTGGGCGCTCGCCCTCAAACCCCCGCCTCGCTTCTGACAACGCCTACATAAGTCATCCCGCACCGTCTTGCATGCGGAACCGTTCCGGCCGAACCTTCGCTGCGCGGGCTGCTGCCGTTACCTCGCGGCACTTGGTGGCTTACGGGCGCCCGGGCAACCGATCGACTGCCCGATTGCGGGATGTGGGTCAGGTGCGGCAGGGTTGCGCGAATGGCACGCCGGTTCGACGACAGCAAATATGACGAACTTCGCGCGGCACTCAAGCGCGACATCGAGGCGCTGGGCGGCCTGGAAGCGGCGGCGGCCTGCACGCGCGTCGGCCGCTCGCAGCTTTCCGACTACACCGTCCCGGGCAGTGACAAGTTCGTGCCTGCCGATGTCGTGCTCGACATCGAGAGCGTCGGCGGCAATCCGCGCGTCACCTCCGGCTTGGCGCGGGCACTCGGCTTCGAGCTGGTGCCGGTGCTGCCGCGCGATGGCTCGGAGCTGGCCGACGAGCTCGTGCGCATCGGCCGCGACGTCGCCGACCTGCTGACGCACGCCGCGCACGGGCTCAAGGGCAACAAGCTGCTGGAGATGGACCGCGTGGCGATGATCCAGGCGCTCGATGATCTCCGCCGCGCCAGCGCCGAAGCGATGCAGCTGCTCGGCGCGCCCCGGGCCGACCACCCGCAACGGCACCGCGAGACGCCGGAAGCCGTCGTCACGCCCCTGCCGCCGCGCCGCCAGGCGTGAGATCACTCGGCACTCCAGGTCGGCGCGGTCATCCGCCGCCGGCCGTCCGCCGTCCGCCGCAGGCCGGGCTCATCGAGCCCCTCCTTGTCCCAGAGCTGGCAGGTCACGGCCTTGTGCTTCTGGTCGAGCCCTTCGCAGTAGTTGGTGAACGCGCAGGTGCGGACCGCGCCACCGTGTCCGAGCCGGACCTTCAGCAGCCAGTCCGGATCCGCCAGGCTCTGCCGCGCCGAGCCGACGATGTCGCAAACGCCATCCGCGAGCATCGCCTCGGCGAATTCGAAATTGTGCACGCCGCCCGTGCAGACGATCGGCGACGTCGAATCCCGCCTGCCGCACCGCCCGTCGGATCGTCCGCCGTCGCCGCGAGGTTGCGGCCGAACGGGCCGCGCGCATCGGACAGGTATTGCGGCATGCACTCATAGCCGCTCGGGCCGGTATAGGGATAGGCCGCGCCGCCGATCGCCGGCTGCTTCGCATCGTCGAACTTCCCCCCGCGCGAGGTCGAGAGGAAATCCATGCCCGCCCGCGCGAACGCCACCGCGAAGAACGCCGCGTCCCCGACATCGCTGCCGCCCGCGATGCACTCCTCGGCAAGCAACCGGCAGCCCACCGCGAAACCCGAACCGACGCCGGCGCGCACCGCCGCGAACACTTCGAGCGGCAGCCGGACCCGGTTCTCGCGCGCGCCGCCATATCCGTCGTCGCGCTCGTTCTTGCGCGAAAGGAATGACGCCATCGTGTACGCGTGGGCGTAATGCAGCTCGACGCCGTCGAACCCGGCCTGCTCCGCCCGCCGCGCCGCGGCGGCGAACAGCCCCGGCAGCACGCGCGGCAGCTCGCGTATGTGCGGCAGGTCGGTGTCGGTGACGCGCTCGCGATAGCCGTGATCGAGCGATTCGAGCTCGCGCGCGTTCAGCACCGATGCGAGCTCGTCGCGCGTCGCCGCGGCCAGGCGGGCGCGGATCTCGGCATCGGCGAGGCCGGGAAACGCGGCGCGATGCGCGTCCGTGATGGCCAAGAAAGCGCGCGAAGAACTTCGCCGGATCGGGTCGCCGGCGGATCGCGAGGAAATCGATCAGCTGGATCAGCAGCCGCGTCTCGCCCGCCGCTCGCGCGCCGCACCGCTTCGACCAGGCGCCGCAGCCCGGGCAGGAACCGGTCATCGCCGATGCGCAGCAGCGGACCGCTCGGCACGTCGCGGATGCCGGTCGCCTCCAGCACGATCGCGCCGGGCCGCCCGCGGGCGAAGCGCTCGTACCACTCGATGACCGCATCGGTGACGAACCCCTCTTCGGTGGCCCGCCACGGCACCATCGCCGGCACCCAGCTCCGCTGCGCGAGGGTGAGCCTGCCGACCGCGACCGGCGAGAACAGGAGCGATCGCGCCGCCTCCTCGGCGGTGGGAACCCGGCCGGGGCTCGACTGGAAGCGGGTTCTCTCCGGCGGCCGCCACATGCGACGATGCTACAATTCCACCACCCGCCCGGCAAACACGCCGTCTGGCCGCCACCGAGCCCGACGATCAGCCTGCGGCGGCGGGGAGACCAGACGTGATGCATTCACCCTACGCGGCCTTCGCCGCTTCCGCCGCGACGCTCGCCGGACGCGCCGTTCCTGATCGCGCCCGAAAGCGCGGCCCTGCCCTATGCGCCGCGGGGCTTTCGCCTCGCCTACGGCGCCTTCGCGCGCGAGGTCGAGCTGCTGCGGGCGGAATACGCGCGCGCCGGATACGGCACCGGCACGCGCGTGGCGCTGATGCTGGAGAGCCGCCCCGATTTCTTCCGCCACTGGCTCGCGCTGAACGCGCTCGGCGTCTCGATCGTGCCGATCAACGCCGATCTCCGGCCCGCCGAGATCGCCTATCAGATCGAAGTCTCGGGCACGCGCCTCCTGGTCACCGCCGCCGACCACCTCGCACGGACGCGCGCGAGCGCGCCGGAGGCGACCGCGGTGATCGCGGCCGATGCGCGCATTCCCGCCTGCACCGAAGACGTGACGCGGCAGGAGGGCGATCACGTGAGCGAATGCGCGCTGCTCTTCACCTCCGGCAGCACCGGGAAACCGAAGGGCTGCGTCGTTTCCAACGCGTATTTCCTGCTCACCGCCGATTGGTATCTCCGCCAGGGCGGCACCGCGACGATCGGCAACGCTCCGATCAACCTGACGCCCTTGCCGATGTTCCACATGAACGCCCTCGCCTGCAGCGCCGTCGCAATGATGGCGATCGGCGGCGGGCTGGTGCCGCTGGACCGCTTCCATGCCGGTCGCTGGTGGCGGAGCGTCACCGATAGCGGCGCCAGCATCATCCACTGCCTGGGCGTCATTCCCGCAATCCTGCTGCAACTGCCGCCCGACGAGGCCGAGCGGCGTCACCGCGTCCGCTTCGCTTTCGCGCCGGGAGTCGATGCCCGCCATCGCGCGCGCTTCGAGGAACGCTACCGGATTCCGATCGTCGACGCCTGGGGCATGACGGAGGCGGGCGCCGCCTGCACGACCACCGCCATGCTGCCGCAGGGCTTTCCGCCGCGTTGCGTCGGCCTGCCGAGCCGCGCGATGGAATATCGCATCGTCGACGATGCCGGGCGCGACGTTCCGACCGGCCGGCCCGGCGAGTTCCTCGTCCGCGCCAGAGGCCCCGATCCGCGCGCGGGGTTCTTCAGCCATTACCTGAATGACCCGGAGGCGACCGCGGCCGCGTGGGAGGGCGGCTGGTTCCACACCGGCGATTATCTCCACGAGGACGCGGACGGGCTGCTGTTCTTCTTCGACCGCAAGAAGAGCGTCGTCCGCCGCAGCGGCGAGAACATTGCCGTCCTCGAGGTCGAATCGGTGCTGCAGGAACTTCCGGAGGTGAAATCGCTGGCCGTCACGCCGGTGCCGGACGAGCTGCGCGGCGAGGAAGTCTTCGCCTTCGTCATCCCCGCCGAGCAGCCCGACGGATCGAAGCGCGCGCTTGCCGAACACCTCATCACCGCCGGCGCCGCTTCGCTCGCCTATCACAAGCTCCCGGCCTACATCGCCTTCGTCGACGCGCTGCCGCTCTCCGCCACCAACAAGCCCGCGCGCGGTGAGATCAAGGCGCTCGCCGCGCGCGCGCTGGCCGAGGGCAGCATGATCGACTTGCGCGACCTCAAGGCCAGCCTGCGCCACCACTGATTCAGAACCCCTGGCCGATCTCGTGCAGCAGCGCGGCGCCGGTACGGATGCCGCGATGGAAGCATTCCAGGCTCAAATTCTCGTTCGGTGCATGATTGGCCGAGTCTGCATTCGCGTACGGCGTGACGAAGGCAGGGATGCCGAGGATATCCGTGAACGCATACCCCGGCAGACTACCGAATCCCGCCGGGAACAGCAGCGGTTCCTCGCCCCATCCGGCCCGCACCGCCCGCCGCACCGGCGCGGCGGCGGGCGAGGCGAGCGGCGTCTTCGACGGAAACATGCCCTCTTCCATCACCACGAACTCCACTTCCGGGGCGTGCTCGGCGACATGCGCCGCGACCTTTGCAATGATGTCCTTCGGAACCTGCCCCGCCACCAGCCGCATGTCGCATTTCGCCACCGCCGCGTGCGGCAGCACCGTCTTCGTGCCTGGCCCGCCATAGCCGCCGTGCAGCCCGTTGATCGTGAAGGTCGGGAAGAAGCAGAGCCGGTCGTAGAAGCCGCGCTCCTCGGGCGCATCGAGGCGCGCAAGGCCGAGCCGGCGCCTGAACTCCGGCAGATCGAGCGGCAGCGACGCCGCCGCTGCGCGCTCTTCCGGCGAGGGCGGCGCGATGCCGTCATGGAATCCGGCGATGGTGATCTCGCCCTGCGGGTTCTTCATCGTCGCGAGCAGGTGGATCAGCGTCCACAGCGGGTTCGGCACGGTGCCGCCATAGCCGCCGGAATGCACGTCGCGATTGGCGTGCTGGCAGCGCAGCTCGAAGGAGATCACGCCGCGCGAGCCGAATTTCACCGCCGGCCGGCCGGATTCGTGCATCGGCCCGTCCGCCGTCACCGCCAGATCGGCGCGCAGCAGCGCCTGGTGATCCCGCACGAAGGGCGCGATGTGCGGGCTGCCGATTTCCTCCTCGCCCTCGAGCAGCAGCGTGACGTTGCACGGCAGCCTGCCGTGCACGCGCAGATGCGACTCGATCGCCAGTATCTGGGCGAAATGCTGCCCCTTGTTGTCCGCCGAGCCGCGCGCATAGATGCGCCCGTCGCGGATCGCGGGCGCGAAGGGCGGTGTGGTCCACGCGGCTTCCGGGTCGGGCGGCTGCACGTCGTAATGCCCATAGAGCAGCACCGTCGGCTTTCCCGGAACGCCGTGCCAGCACGCGACGATCATCGGATGCCCGGCGGTCGCAAGCTTCCGCGTCTCGGCGCCCAGGCCCAAGAGGTGCGCTTCCAGAAGCACCGCCACATCGCCGATCCCGAGGTCATGCGCGCTGATGCTGGGATGGCGCAGATAATCGACGAGCCGCGCGACCGAGCGTTCTCGCTGCGCGTCGATCTCGGCGAAGACGGCGTCGAGGTCGAGGCGGCATTGCTCTCTCCTCGTGTGGCGGCGGCCGCGACCAGTGCGAGGACGCGCAGCGGACTGCCGGAGCCGTTCTCGATCTTGAGCGGCGCCGCCACGATCACCGCGCCGACGGGGGGAGCTGATCGAGGTTGCACAGGCATTGCAGCCCGTAGCGGCCGGCGCCGTGCAGGGTGTGATGCGCGGGCATCGGCGGGTCGAAATGCATCGCCTGGCCGGCATCGGTGCCGATCGTCTCCGTGCCGAAGCCGAGAATTTCCCGCTTCTCGACGAGAAGCCGCATCACGGCGGCATCCGGTCCGGGTGTATGGGCGCCGTCCTCGCGCAGATTGGCGTATTCCCGCGCCGCACGCTTCGACCAGTCCGTCCGCAGCAGGACCCAGTTGCGCGCGGGAATGCGGCCGTGGCGCCGCTCCCATTCCTCCACCGCCGGAACCGAAAGCAGGAAATCCGGATCGGCGGCGGCCTCGGCCGAGCAGTCGATCACCACCGCCGGCGCGATCATGTGCGCGGGCGGGATCGTGTCGACCGCGTTGTGGGGCAGGTCCCTGCCGGTGATCCAGTGCACCGGCGCGTCGAAATGCGTTCCCGTGTGCTCGCCGAGCGTGATGTTGTTCCAGTACCAGGCGGGGCCTTGCGCGTCATAGCGGGAGATCTGCCGGATGCGCACCGGCGCGGTCTGGCCCAGCTCCGGCGGCAGCACGATCACCGGGAAATCCGGGCACAGCGTGAAGGAGAGATCGACGACGTGCACCGCGCCCCCGGCGATCGCCTCGACGAACGCTGCCAGCGCATTCACGCTCCAAGCTCCCGCTCCACCGCCTTCGAATTCGCCTCCAGCCGTCGCCGCAAATCCTCCGCCACCTCGCCGACGAAGACGTCCTCCGTGCCCGCCCGCAGCGCCGCGACCAGCGCCGCGGCGATCGTGCGTGGCGCCACCTTCGGCGGCGGCACGGTCTGGAACCATTCGGTGTCGGTCGGCCCGGTGAACAGGTTGACGACGCGCACGCCGCCCGCCCGCAGCTCCGCGCGCAGGCAGTGCGACAGCGACAGGCATGCCGCCTGCGCGGCCGACGCGGCGCCGAAGGCGGGCCAGTTCGCGAGCGCATAGACCGAGAAGATGTTCACCCAGGCCGCCGCGCTGTTGCTGCCGTCCGCGCCCCGGGCCCGCATGATCGGCCCGAAGCCGCGCGCGAGATGCGCGAAGCCGAGGCAGTTCTGCTCGATGGCGTCGCGCAGATCGTTCGCGCCGGGATGGTCGATCAGGCCGCCGGGACGCACATGCTCCGTCGTGTTGACCAGGATGTCGACCTTTGCCCCGAGCTCCGCCGCAAGCTCGGCCACCGATTTCTCGTCGCCGACATCGAGCGCAACCGGCGTGATCCCCGCCGCACGCAGCGCCGCCTCCGGCCAGGGCTTCCAGGGCTGCGCGATGCCGGCATGCACGCTCGCCGCACCGGCGGCGAGCAGCGCCTTGGCGATTTCCCGCCCGATCGCGCCGCGCCCGTCCGTCACCAGCACGCGGCGGAACTTCGGATCGGCCACCATCTCCCGCCACTGGCGGTCCTCCGCCATCTCGGGCATCTCCTGCGCCGGACGCGCGAACGCGACCGCCTGGCCGCTCTTGTCGAGCTGGAACGACAGGCGCACCGCCTGGCCCTCCCGGCACTCACCGTGCAGATGGGCCACCATCACCGGTCCGCAATCGAGCTTCACCAGGCCGCTGCGCCAGGGCACGCGCTCGCGGAAATAGGGCTCGGCCGGCACGCGGATGGTGGTCGCTGGACAGCACGACACCCGCCGATGGCGCATCGGCAACCACCAGGTGAGCGGAAAGACAGACCGGGCAGGCCTCGCGCGCCGGATAGGCGAAGGTGCCGCACTCGGCGCAGCGCTGCAGCGCGAAGCGCCCCTCCGCCGCGGCGCGCGTGAACGCATGCGCGGCGCGGCTGCGCGCACCGGGCGGCAGCACCGGCAGCCGGGTGCGGCGCAACGGATCCTTCTTCGGCGGCCTCGCCAGGCTTTCGGTCATGCACCCGGCCCCGCGATGATCGCCGCGCCGGACGACAATCCGCGATCGTAGTTGATCATGCCGAAGCCGGAGACGAGCGCGGTGCGCGCCGCGCGCACCTGTGTGGGACCGGCCACGCCAAGCACCTGGCGCATCGCCTCGGTGAGCCCAAGCGAGCCGCCCGCCGCCCCGGCCTGCCCGACCGAGAGCTGACCGCCCGACGTGTTGTGCGGGAAGTCGCCGTCGATCGTGAGATCATGCGCGCGCACGAATTCCGCGCCCTCCCCCTTGCCGCAGAAGCCGAGATCCTCGAACTGCATCATGACGATCATCGGATAATCGTCGTACGTCATCACCACGTCGAGCGCCGCGGGGCCGAACCCGGCCATCGCGTAGAGCTCGCCCGTGTCCATCGCCCAGCCGCCGCGCAGCTGCACGGGATCGTCGGCATACGCGTTGTGCCGCTCGATCGCGGCCAGCAGTCGCGCCGCCGGCAGGCCAAGGTGGCGCGCGGTCGCTTCCCGCATCACCAGGAACGCCTCCGCGCCGGCGCAGGGCATGACGCAGTCGAACAGGTGCAGCGGATCGGCGATCGGCCGCGCCGCGAGATACTGCTCGAGCGTCAGCGCCGTCTTCATCAGCGCGTGCGGATTGCGCAACGCGTTCTGCCGCTGCGCGACGGCGATCCTGCCGAAATCCTCGCGCGTCGCGCCGAACGCACGCATGTAGTTGCGCGCGATCAGGGCGAAGCTCGCATTCGGCCCACCCGAGCCATACGGGTAAGCCGCATCCTGCGCGAAGCGGGAAAAGCCCGCGAGCGTGCGGCGGAACGTGTCCACCTGGTTGGTGTCGCCGGCGACGCAGGCGACGATGTCGGCGTCGCGCGCCTGCACCGCCCGCGCGGCGCGGCGAATCCCCGCGATCCCCGCGACGCCGCCGAGCGGCACGGTGTCGAGCCAGCGGAGGCAGAGGCCGAAATGCTGGGTCAGCCCGACGGCGCTGTCCGGCGCCAGGGTAAAGCTCGCCACCGACAGCCCGTCGATCGCCTGGGGCGAAATGCCCGCGATTTCGGTGAGCCGCCGCAGCGCCCGGCCGATCCACCATTGCGCGCTCTCGATGGAATAGCGCTCGTACGGGATCGTCACCGGCGCGGCGAGAACGACGCCGTCATAGGATGTCCGCGAGGCGGTGGGCATGCGGCACGAACTGTGCTCCCTCCGGCCGCGACCCTCAACTCCCGCTGAACCAGTTGTAGCCGCGGTCCGACCAGTAGCCACGCGGCTCCCGGTCGGTCACATAGATCGTGCTGACGAATTTCGGGTTCTTGAAGCCGAGCTTGGTCGGGATACGGATCTTGAACGGGAAGCCGTGCGGCGCCGGCAGCCAGTCATCGGCGAGCTTGAACGCCATCAGCGTCTGCGGATGCAGCGCCGTCGGCATGTCGATGCCCTCGTAATACCCGTCGGCGCACTCGAAGCCGACATAGCGTGCGGTCCGATCGGCGCCGATGCGATCGAGAAAGACGGAGAGCGGCGTGCCGGTCCATTTGCCGATCATGCTCCAACCCTCGACGCAGACATGTCGCGTGATCTGCGTCACCTGCGGCAGGGCGTGAAGCCGCTCGACCGTCCAGGGCGTCTTGTCGGCGATGCGTCCGGCGAGCGTCAGGCGATAGTCGATGGGCGAGAGGCGCGGCGCCTTCTCCGGTCCATACCAGGCATTGTAGCGGAAGTCCTTCACCGCGCGCGCTTCCGCGAAGGTCGGCGCCAGCCGGTCGCGGCCGAACAGCGCCGCCTGCACGCGGTCGTTCCACCGCGAGAATCCGGCAAGCACGGATTGCACTGCGCCGTTGTCGCTGATGTCGCAGCCGGTGAGCAGCGTGAGCGCGCCGAGCGACAGGAGGCCGCGGCGCCGGGGGAGCGGGAGATCGATCACGCGCGGTCTTCCTGGCGCATCGGCGCGGCGCCGCCGTGGCGCCCGATGACCATCGCGACGAGCGTGCCCGGGAACAGCGCGACCAGCGCGAGGTGGACGACGAGGAACAGCACGAGCCCGCTCATCACCAGGAAATGCACGAGGCGCGCGCCCTGGAAGCCGCCGAACAGCAGCTCGAGCGGCCAGGTCTGCACCGGCTTCCAGATCGCGAGGCCGGAGGCGATCATCACGGCGACGCCGATCAACACGCACCAGTAGAGGAACTTCTGCACCGCGTTATACTCGCCGAGCCGGTGCGCGAGGCGGAAGGTCACCGCGTCGATCGCGTCGCGCGCGAGGCGCCGCGGCGTGAGTGGCAGGAAATCGCGGTAGAAATGGCCGGAGAGCACACCCCAGGCCAGCAGGATGAGGAAGGCGACGAACAGCAGCCACATGCCGGCGAGATGCCATGCGATCGCGGTGGCGACGCCGGGATCGCCATGCCAGGCGAGCGAGGTCTCGACATCGCCACCGAGCGTCGCCCACACCGGGAAACGGAACCCGAAGATCGGGCTCGCATTGTAGATGCGCCAGCCGCTGCCGATCATCACCAGCATCGCGAACGCCAACAGCCAGTGCCCGACGCGCACCGCGGCCGCATGGGTCTGCACGCCGCGATGGCTCATGCGACCGCCTCCAAGCCGTTCGCGGCCATGAGCTCGGCGCCCTCGCCCATGAGGAAGCGGCTGAAGGCCGCCGGATCGGGACGGCGCGCGAGCGTGGTGATGGCGACCGCATAGAGCGGCGCCGGGTGCCGTGTCGTCCGGCACGTCGCGCAGCGCGACCAGATCCGGATGGGCGTGCAGATCGGTCGCATGCAGCAGCCCGGCATCGGCGGCACCGCGCGCGAGCAGCCACGCCACCTCGTCGGTGTCGATCACGCCAAGCACCCGTTCCGGCGCGAGGCCGAGCTTGCGCAGCACCGCCGGTCCGTCGATATCGGAGGCGGGAGTCGCATCGGGAACCGCGACGCGGGCCTTGAGCGCGGCCTGGCCGGCACCGGTCCGCGCCGCCAGCAGGAACCGATTGCGCCAGGCGCCGCGCGGTGCTTCGGCGGCGATCAGCCCGGACTTCACCGCCTCCTCGATCACGGCCCGCGTGGTGACGACGAGGTCGTTCTGGATGGTGCGCACGAGCTGCGGCAGGAGCAGGCCCGGCGGGGTCGGGAAGACGCGGACATCGACGCCGTGCCGCGCCGCGAAGCGGCGTGATGCCGCACGCAGGGCGGGGCCGAGCGTGGTGTCGCAGTTGAGCACGAGGTCGGTGGTCGCCGCCCGTGCCGGTCCCGCCGCGAGCGCCACCGGCAGCAGCGGCCCGGCGAGCAGCAGATGGCGTCGTTCGGTGATCATGGCGCCTGCTTCGCTCCTCGATCCGGGCGGGTTACCACGCGTGGTCAGGGCGCGCGGGACGGGACGCCGTAGCCGAGCAGGCGGCCGACCAGGGGAATGGTCCAGCCCTGCACGACCAGCGAGGCGATCACCACCACGAACACCACGCCGAACAGCGCACCGCCCTTCCCGGGATCTGCGAGCACCGGCACGATGGTGAGATAGATCGGCACCGCGCCGCGCAGCCCCACCCAGGAGGCGAAGGCCGATTCGCGCCATTTGAAGCCGAGCGGCGCCAGGCAGGCGAAGACGGCCACCGGGCGCGCGATGAGGATCAGTATGATCGCCACCGCGATCGCGCGCGCGATCAGCGGCGTCAGATGGTGCGGCGTCACCAGGAGGCCGAGCATCAGGAACAGCACGATCTGCGCGAGCCACGCCATCGCCTCGAAGAAATGCTCGACCGCCTCGCGCGTCCGGTGCGTTCCCGAGGCGGCGATCACGCCGGCGAGATAGACAGCGAGGAACCCGCTGGTGTGCAGCACCTGCGCGCCGCCGAACAGCGTGAGCGCGCCGGTCAGCCCGAGGATCGGCGCCAGCGTGCTGTCCACGCGCAGCCGGCGGAACATGCCGCGCAGCAGGTATCCGCCCGCCACGCCGAACGCCGCCCCGCCCAGCATCTCCTGCACGAACACGATCACCGCGTGGCCGACGGTGATCGGCTCCTGCGTCACCAGCACTTCCATCAGCAGCACGGTGAGGAAGATCGACATCGGGTCGTTCAATCCCGACTCGACCTCGAGCAGCGCCAGCACGCGTTCCGGCACCGCGAGCCGCGCGCTGCGCAGGAGCGAGGCGACGGCCGCGGCGTCGGTCGGCGCCACCGCGGCGCCCAGCAGCAGGGTTTCGGCCAGCGGCAGCCCGCGTCCCCAGGTCGCCGCCAGGCCGACGATGAAGGCGGTGACGCCGACGCCCACCGTCGCCAGCAGGAAGGCCGGCAAGAAGGCCAGGCGCAGCACCGGGAGCGTCGTCTTGAGCCCGCCCTCGAACAGGATCAAGGCGAGGGCGATGCTGCCGATGAGATAGGCCGAGCGGAAATCGTCGAACAGGATGTGGCCCGGCCCGTCCTCGCCCGCGAGCATGCCGAGGGCGAGGAACACGAGCAGCAACGGCGCACCGAGCCGGCGGGAGATCAGCCCGGCGAAGATGCTGATCATCCCAAGCGCCCCGCCGACGAGGATCAGCTCGTCCGCACCCCCCATCGCCGACCCCGGACAGTTCGTTCCGGGGCCTTAATACATGTGCTGCCCGCCATTGATCGAGAGGGTCGAGCCGGTGATGAAGTCGGCATCGTCGGCGGTGAGGAAGGCGACGCCGCGGGCGATGTCCTCGGCGTGGCCGAGCCGTCCCATCGGGATGCGGGCGATGATCTTCTGGAGCACGTCCTGCGGCACCGCGCGCACCATGTCGGTGTCGACATAGCCCGGCGCGATCGCGTTGACCGTGATGCCGTAGCGCGCGCCCTCCTGCGCCAGTGCCTTGGTGAAGCCGTGGATGCCGGATTTCGCCGCGGCGTAGTTCACCTGGCCGTACTGCCCGGCCTGGCCGTTGATGCTGCCGATGTTGACGATGCGGCCGAACTTCTCCGCCCGCATGCCGTCGAAGGCGAGCTTGCAGAGGTTGAAGCAGGAGCCGAGATTGGTGTCGATCACGGCTTCCCACATGTCGCGCGACATCTTCGCCATGGTGGCGTCGCGGGTGATGCCGGCATTGTTGACGAGGATGGTGATCGGCCCGTGCTGCCCGGCGATCTCCTTCACCGCCGTCTCGCAGGCAGCGTAATCGCCGGCGTCGAACTGCATGGCCGGGATGCCGTGCTGCTTGTGGAACGCCTCCGCGGCCTGTCGATTGCCGGCATAGGACGCGATGACGGTCCGCCCCCCCGCCTTCAGCGCCAGGCTGATCGCCGCGCCGATGCCGCGCGTGCCGCCGGTGACCAGTGCGACCCGAGCCATGGACTGCCTCCCTTGGTTTGTTGACGAAGAAGCGTAGCGGCCGGATGCGAGGGATCAAACCCTCTCTGCATGACCGTAGCGGTGTGGGGCGCAGACCGCGAGGTCATAAGCTTCTCGATACGATCGTCACGCCGGATTACACTCCCCGAAAGGGAGGGACGCCATGGCCATACGCGTGATTGGAATCCCGGACCGGGACGGCATCATCCGGATTTCCTGCGGCGGGGAAGTGATCGAGATCCAGGTTGCCCCCGCGGGCGGCGGAGGCAGCGGCGGCGGCACCTCCGCCACGCCCGGCGGCCCGCGCGCCCCCGACCCGTTCGGCCCCTTCGCCGGCGTGGTAGGCGACATCATGCGCAACCCGTTCGATCTGCCGGGCGCCTACATCACGCCGCCGCGAACGGCGCTCGGCAAGACGGACCTCGGGCACCTGATGGGCACGGTCGAGCGGCAATTCGCCGACCCGCACACACCCAACCCGCGCGTCGTCGTCCTGAACGTCGCCGAGGCGAATCTGCACGAGATCGGCGCGCTCGGCCGCGAGCTCTCGAAGACACACGCGGACCTGCCGCTGGCAATCGATTTCGGCGGCCTCCTCAAACGATGAGCGACACGACGTCCGCCACGACCTCGCTGCCCGCTGCGGCGCAGTCGATGCGGGACAGCGCCAAGTGGTTGGTGGGCGGCGTGGCCGCGACGGCCGCGGGAATCTTTGCCGGCAGCTCGCTGACGGCGTTCGGGGCACTCAAGCCCGCGGCGGACACGCTGCGCTTCGGCGAGGCCGTGGGCGGACTGCTTCTCGGCTTCCTGGGACTCGCCTGCATTTTTGGTGCGGCCGTCCGTGTGCTGACGCGCGAGAGCATGACGCTGCGGGAGATCGCGCTGTTCGACGGGAGCGCCGGCTCGGAAATCGGCAGCCTGCGCGACAAGCTGGTCGAACGCTACAGGGACCGGCTGCCCACCGGCGCGCGCACGTTCAAGGACTATGTCGATCGCGTTGACGCGGCGCGACAGAATCCGGAGAGCCCCGATGCCGCGAGCCTGCTCGCGCGGGCCCGCGAGGACAATGCCGTGATCGCTGCCGATGCCGGCTTCCTTTTCGTTCGGGCCCGGTTCGAGCATCTCGTGCGCACGCTTCGGTGGGCCACGGTGCTCGCGATCATCGGCTTTGGCCTGTTCGCCTGGGCCGCCAATCCGCCCAAGCCGGAGCCGGCGCCGCCCGCCTTCTCCCTCACCATCCGCGGCAGCGCGCGGCATTAGCTGACAGTCCCTTCCGGCACTGCTGCCAGCGAATTTTCGAGCGGTGATCACGTTTCAGGCGACTGGCCTAAAGTTCCGCGCTAGCCTCGACGCCTACGGAATGAGCGGCGCGAATCGAGCGTCACGATCGCACACGAGCGCAGCGGCGTTCGCGCATTCCCAACCGACGATCAGAGCATTCGTCGGAGCGCGCGGGCCAGCGTCGTCTGCAGGTTGGCGAGTTCGCGCAGGTGGGCGTCGGTCAGCTTGGCGAGGAGGCGGGAAGCCTTCGGGGTCAGCGTCAGTTCGCGGCGGCGGCGGTCGATCGGGGAGATCGTCCGGGCCAGCAGGCCGGCCGCTTCCATGCGCAGCGCGAGCTCGGCCGCGCTGTGCGGGGCGATCAGGAGATCGCGCGCGAGAATGCCGATCGAGGGCGGCTCGGAGCCGGGCATGACCGGCGATGGCGAGCAGCGCCTGGTGCTGCTGCGACGGCAGGCCCTCTGCCGCCGCCGCCGCCGCGCTGAACGACAGGAACCGCCGCAGCTCGCGCCGGAAGGTCGCGAGCGCTGCGTATTGCTCATGGCTGAGCATCGTCGGGGCCGCCCGCTTCATCTCGAACCGGTCAGTGAGTATGTCGTATCACGACGCGTATCCGGGCGGGAGATCTTCATGGCGGCGGCAAGAGTGGCGGATGGCGCGACCGAGGGCGAGGGGCGCGGCAGCAGGTTGGCCGATTTCCGCGCCGACCCGCGGCTGCTGATGCTCGCCGCCATGGCGCTGGTGGTCGGCACCGGCGGCGCGGTCTCCGCCTGGGTGCTGCTCAAGCTGATCGCGCTGGTCACCAACCTCGTCTGGTTCGGCCGCTTCGATACGCTGATGCGCCCGATGGCGGGAGCGGTCCGCGGACCGTGGATGGTGGCGGCGCCGGTCATCGGCGGCCTGGTGATCGGCCTGATGGCGCGGTTCGGCTCGGAGAAGATCCGCGGCCACGGCATTCCCGAGGCGATCGAGGCGATCCTGATCGGCGGCAGCCGGATGTCGCCCAAGGTCGCGGTGCTGAAGCCGCTCTCCTCGGCGATCGCGATCGGCACCGGCGGCCCGTTCGGCGCCGAGGGGCCGATCATCATGACCGGCGGCGCGATCGGCTCGCTGTTCGCCCAGTTCTTCCACCTGAGCGCGGCCGAGCGCAAGACCCTGCTGGTCGCCGGCGCCGCGGCGGGCATGACCGGCATCTTCGGCACGCCGGTGGCCGCGGTGCTGCTGGCGGTCGAGCTGCTGCTGTTCGAATGGCGGCCGCGCAGCTTCATCCCGGTCGCGACTGCGTCGATGGTCGCGATCTGCTGGCGCCCGCTGTTCCTCGGCGCGGGCCCGCTGTTCCCGTTCGCGGCCAATCCCGACCTCACCTCGTGGACGCTGCTCGCGGCGCCGGCATCGGCATTGCCGGCGGCCTGCTCGCCACCGTGCTGACCTATGCCCTCTACGGCTGCGAGGACGTGTTCGAGCGCCTGCCGATCCACTGGATGTGGTGGCCGGCGATCGGCGGGGTGGTCGTCGGCATCGGCGGCCTGATCGAGCCGCGCGCCCTCGGCGTCGGCTACGACGTGATCCGCGACCTGCTGAGCGGGCACCTGCTGGTGCAGGCGGTGGTTGCGATCCTGGTGGTCAAGGCGGTGATCTGGCTGGTCGCGCTGTCCTCCGGCACCTCCGGCGGCGTGCTCGCGCCGCTGCTGATCCTCGGCGGCGCGCTGGGCTGGCTGATCGGCCTGCTGCTGCCGGGCGTTCCCGGCTTCTGGGCGATGATCGGCATGGCGGCGATGATGGGCGGCACGATGCGCGCGCCGCTGACCGGCGCGATCTTCGCGGTCGAGCTGACCGACGATTTCCACGCCGTCGCCGTCTGCTGGCGGCGACGGTCGCCGCCTTCGCGGTCACGGTGCTGCTGCTGCGCCGCTCGATCCTGACCGAGAAGATCGCCCGCCGCGGCCAGCACATCACCCGCGAATACGCGATCGACCCGTTCGAGATCACCCGCGTTCGCGAAGTCATGGCGCATGGAGGTGGATACCGTGCCGGCGACCCTCAGCGTCGCCCGAGACGGTGGCGGTGCTGGAATCAGGCCGGCACCGCATCTACCCGGTCGTGGACGCGGCCGGGCGGCCGGTCGGGCTGGTGTCGCGCGCCGATGCCCTGCGCTGGTCGCGGGATCGCTCGCATGACGCCGAGCCGTTGAGCGGCCGGATCTCGGATGCGTCGATCGCCGTCGTGCATCCCGAGGACACCGTCTCGGACGCGGTCGACCTGATGATCGCGACCGATCAGGGCCGGCTTCCGGTCACCGACCCGCAGACCGGCGCGCTGGTCGGCCTGCTCACCCGCAAGCACCTGCTGCGCATCCGGGCCAGCGTGGTGCGCGAGGAGCGCGAGCGCCAGGTCTACCTGCGCCGCCCCGCCACCCGGGCGGAAGTGGAAGGCAAGGTCGCCGCGGAGGGCTGAGAGTGCCGTTGAAACCCTGACTGCGCTGGCCGTCTGACGGCGATTTGCTGCGCTCCGGTGCTCCCAAATCACTGCCGGCCGACTCAGCGCAGCGGGTTTTGAACGGCACTCTTCGGCTGCGCCGCGCTTACTCCAGTTGGCCCGGGGAGCGAGCTACCGCTCGACCGTGTTGGCGAGCTACCGCTCGACGCACATCGCGACGCCCATGCCGCCGCCGATGCAGAGCGTCGCGAGGCCCTTCTTGGCGTCGCGCTTCTGCATCTCGTGGAGCAGCGTCACCAGCACGCGCGCGCCCGAGGCGCCGATCGGATGGCCGAGGGCGATGGCGCCGCCATTGACGTTCACCTTCGCGGTGTCCCAGCCGAGATCCTTGTTGACCGCGCAGGCCTGGGCGGCGAACGCCTCGTTCGCCTCCACCAGGTCGAGATCGTCGGCCTTCCAGCCGGCGCGCCCGAGCGCCTTGCGGGTGGAGGGGATCGGGCCGGTGCCCATCACCGCCGGATCGACGCCCGCAGTCGCGAAGGCGACGATGCGGGCGATCGGCGTGAGGCCGCGGCGCTCCGCTTCCTTCGCCGACATCAGCACCACCGCCGCGGCGCCGTCATTGATGCCGCTCGCATTGCCCGCGGTCACCGTGCCGTCCTTGGCGAAGGCGGGGCGCAGCTTGGTCATGCTCTCCAGGTTGGCGTCGTGGCGGATGTATTCGTCATCGGAGACGATGGTGTCGCCCTTGCGGCCCTTCACCGTCACCGGCGCGATCTCGTCCTTGAAGCGGCCGGATTTCTGCGCCGCGCTCGCCTTGTTCTGCGAGGCGACGGCGAACTGGTCCTGCTGCTCGCGGGTGATCTGGTAGGCGCGCGCCACGTTCTCGGCCGTGTTCCCCATGTGATAGCCGTGGAAGGCATCCCACAGCCCGTCCTTCAGCATGGTGTCGATGAGGCCGAGCTCGCCCATCTTCACGCCGGAGCGCAGATAGGCGGCGTGCGGCGCCTGGGTCATGCTCTCCTGGCCGCCGGCGACCACGATCGCGCTCTCGCCGGTGCGGATCTGCTGCGCGCCGAGCGCCGACCGCGCGCAGGCCCGAGCCGCAGAGCTGGTTGATGCCGAAGGCGGTCTTGCTGTCGGGGATGCCGGCCTTGATCGCCGCCTGGCGCGCCGGGTTCTGGCCCTGCGCGGCGGTCAGGATCTGGCCGAGGATCACCTCGTCCACGTCGCCGGGCTCGAGCTTCGCCGCGCTCCATCGCGGCCTTCACCGCCACCGTTCCGAGCTCGTGCGCGGGCAGGGTGCCGAGCGCGCCGTTGAAGCTGCCCACCGGCGTGCGGGCGGCCGAGACGATGACGATGTCTTCCATGGATGATGCTCCCCGGATGACGGTCCCATTCACATAGGGCGTCGGGAGGCGCGGCGCGAGTCCACCTCGCGGAGCGCATGCGCAGGCCGCGCAGCCAGTCGAGCAGCGGCCGCCACAGCGCGGCCTCCGCGCGCGGGCCGGCCGCCATGCCGATATGGCCGGCGGCGGCTCGTGCAGCACCGCGCCGCGGATGCTCGCGGCGAGCGGCCGGGCGCTTTCCGGCGGCACGATGCGGTCGCGGCCGGGCACCACGGCGAACACCGGCAGGTCGAGCGCCGCCGGATCGACCGGCAGCCCGGCGACCCGCCAGGTCGCCGCGTGCCGGCGTGTTCTCGCCATACCAGCCCGAGAGCATCTCGCGCGCGACCGGCGCGGCGAGCGGGATGCCGTCGTTCAGCCAGTCCTCGAGCGCGACGAACAGCTCGGCCTCCGGGCCGTCCTGCGCGGGCGCGGGCGAAATTGCGGTATTTGCGCGGCGATGCCGCCGGGGTCGAGCATGGCGAACAGCGTCTGCAGCGCATCCACCGGCAGCGTGCCGGTGGCGGCGAGCGCCGGCTCGAACAGGGCAAGGGTGGCGGCGACCCGGCGCGCCGCCTCCGCGCCCGGGCGCATGGAAATCCCAGGGCGTGGCGAGCAGCGCCAGCGCGCGGACCAGGTCCGGGCGGCGCAGCGCGGCGGCCACGGCCAGCAGCCCGCCCATGCAGTATCCCGCCAGCACCACCGGCCGGCCGACCGCGATCAGCGCCCGCTCCAGCCGGCCGGCGATGTAGTCGGTCAGCGTGAAGCGCCGCTCGACCGCGCCGGGCCAGCCCCAGTCGAGCAGCAGCGGCCGCATGCCTTCGCCGGCGAGGAAGCGCAGCAAGGAGCGGCCCGGCATCAGGTCGAGCACATGCGCGCGGTTGACCAGGCTCGGGACGAACAGCACCGGCGCCGGAGCCTCCGGCCGGTCGTGGCGGTAGTCGAGCAGCCGGCTGCCGCCCTCCTCCCAGATCGCCGGCGGGTCCGGCAGGTCGCGGACCCAGGGATGGCGGCGATAGGCGGCGATGCCGGCGATCAGCTCGGCGCCCGCGGCGTCGGGCGGGTCAGCGTCCGCGTTCCAGCTCGGCGAGGCGCTGCTCGAGTTCGGCGACCCGGTCGCGAAGCCGGGCCAGCTCGCCAGCATCAGGTGCAGCAGCAGCGGGCGGGGTCCCCGCCGGCGCAGCGGCGCCGGAGCGTCCGGACGCTGGGTCAACGCGGCTCCAGGCGGAGATCGCCGCATTCATCTGGGCCGCCCACAGCGCGGCGGCGCGCTGCCAGCCTTCCTGCACCTCGCGGTCCGCGGCAAGCGCGGCGGCCTCGCTGTGCCACATCGTCACCCAGTCCCGCGCCAGCTCGGCCAGATCGGGCGGATCGCGCCGACGTCACCGCGGGCCTTCAGGGAAGCCTGGAACGGTCGGCCGACGATGGCGCATCGCCGCCTTTGCCGCAGGTGCACAAATTGCTGTAACCTCCATCGCCCCCATTTGGTTCGGTGATTTGAATGTCGCAAGCGATCCATCCCGAAGCCGCCGGAATCCTCCGAGCAGCCGGTCGTCGTCAAGAAATACGCCAACCGGCGCCTGTACAACACCGAAAGCTCGAGCTACATCACCCTCGACAACCTCGCCGACATGGTGCGGGCGGGGCGGGACTTCGTGGTCTACGACGCCAAGACGGGCGAGGACATCACCCGCAGCGTGCTGACCCAGATCATCGTCGAGGAGGAAGGCAAGGGCCGGGCGATGCTGCCCACGAGCTTCCTCCGCCAGCTGATCGGCTTCTACGGCGACAGCCTGCAGACCCTGGTGCCGCGCTATCTCGAGCAGACGATGAGCAATTTCGCCCGCCAGCAGCAGCAGATGCGCTCGGCGATGCAGCAGACCATGGGGAGCTTCCTCCCGTTCAGCATGGAGGAGGTCGGGCGGCAGAACATGGCGATGATGGAGCGGGCGATGAGCCTGTTCTCGCCGTTCTACCGCCCCGAGCCGACGCCGGGCGAGCTGCCCGGCACCGCCCGAGCTGCAGGACGAGGTGGCGATCCTGCGCCAGGAGGTCGAGCGGCTGCGGAAGGAGCTCGAGCTGGCGCGCGCCGCGCCGCCGGGCCGCCCGAAAATCGTGCAATCCTGAGCCGGCGTCGCTCGCCGATCGCGCGGCAATTCACCTCAATTATGTGCGCGCTTGACGGGAAACTGCTGCTCGTCGGACGGGTTCGCGCTTTAGAGTGCCTTTCAAAACCCGCTAGGCTGAGTCGTATGGCGTTCGTTTTCGAGCACCGGAGCGGAGCGGGCTTGCAGCCCGTGAGCTCCGGCGCGCAGAAAATCGGCGCCAGACGGCCAGCCTAGCGGGTTTTGAAAGGCACTCTTAGTGAGGGCCGATCGACGCGGCGCGTGACCCTGGCTGAGGAGCGGAGCGGTGAGCCGAAGTGTGGTGGAAACCGGCGACGGGGCGCTCGCGCGGATTCCGGGCCGGAGGACGGGCGGGGCGGCGCCCGCGCCAGTGCCGCCGACCGCCATGTCGGGACGAGGATCCGCGAGCGGCGGGTCATGCTCGGCCTGTCGCAGCAGCAGCTCGCGCAGATGATCGGCGTCACCTACCAGCAGGCGCACAAATACGAGCGCGGGCTGAACCGCATCTCGGCCGGGCGCCTCTATGAGATTTCCCAGGTCCTCGCGGTGCCGATCTCCTGGTTCTTCGAGGGGCTGAAGGCGGAGAACGGCCGGGCGGAGATGACCTCGCGTCAGCGCATGTGCCTCGAGCTCGCCCGCAACTTCGCCGCGATCGACAATGAGCGCCACCAGGAGGCGCTCAGCCAGATGGCCCGGGCCCTCGCCGCCCAGGCCGGGCGCGAAGCCTGACACGTGATCGGGGCGCAACACCACGCCCCCGACCAGGACCGGGTCAGGCCGCCGCCGCAATGTCGCGGGGCGCACATTCGCCCCGCACGGTGCGCACGCCGACCACCTGGCGGAGATTGCCCTCGACGAGGTGCACCATCTCGCCCGGCATTGCGTCGAGCGCGATCTCGACGCGCATCACCTCGCCCTGCCGCGACGCGCTGATACTGGTCCGGCAGCAGGTCGCGGCGGGCGAACGGCACCAGCAGGCGCGGCAGCAGGCCGGGCTCGGCCTCGGCCAGCAGAAGAAAGCGGACGGCGTGCGGCGCCGCAGGAGACGGGCGGAAGGCCAGGCGTGTTGAGGGCGGACATCGGGAACGCTCCGGGATCGGGTGGCGGGATCAGGCCGGCCCGGCTGCCGCGACCGGCAGCCGGCGCGCGATCCCGCCGGCTTCCGATCAGGCAGCCGGGTCGGTAATTCGCCGCGTTCCAGCAGGCATCCGCATCGCCGCATCATAGCCGGCAGTCACTGTGCCGGCCAGACGAATTCCGGCAGCCTCGGCCAGCGGAATCTGCCCGAGCGCCAGGGTCCGATCGCGCAGCGTGAGCGGGAGCGCGACCCCGCCGGCCTCCTGGTCGGTGCCGCGCGCGATCAGCCCGATCACCGCCTTGGCGGCGAGCGCCGCCGGCGCGGTGATGCGGCCGGCATGCGCCAGCGCGTCGATCGCGCCGGCATAGTCCGGCACATGCAGCGTCGCCGTCCCGGCCGGCTGCAGATCGCGGTCGAGGCCGAGCGTGCCGGTCCCCGATAGCCTGAGCGGCCCCCAGTCGAGCGACAGCCGGTCGATCTGCCAGCGTGCCGCCGCCGTTCCGCCAGATCGTCGCCGCCGCTTCGGGGCTCATCGGCGCGCCGGCCGGGGCCGGGAACGGCCCGTGCAGCATGCCGGCCGGCCGAGAGAGCGGCGATGCGCGGCCCGAACAGCCAGGGATAGGCGGGCGGGCAGCCCGATCGTCACCGCGTCGAGGTCGAACCTGGCACCCGGCCCGACCAGCGTGCCATGCGCGCTGAGGCTTGAGAGGGTGAGGCCGCCTTCCGCCGAGGCGGCCCCCGGCGGCCCGACCCGAAGATTGACCGCCTGCAATTCCGGCGCGCCTCCGGAGCCGAGCGGCAGCAGCAGTCGAACGGCGTCACCGGCGAGCGGCAGCTCCGGACCCGCCCCGAGCCGCAGCCGTTCGGCCCCCTCCGCGGTCGCGACCAGAAGCCGCGGGCCGCGCCAGATCCACCCGAAGCACCAGCCGTTCGGCGCCCCAGGCGATCGGCACCGGCAGCTGCGCTCCGCCGCCCGAGGCGGCGATCCCCGGCACGGTCAGCGTCGCCGCCAGCGGCCAGCCGCCGCGCGCGGGCGCGCGCCGCCTTCACCGTCCACCCGGCGGCCCGGGCATTGGCGAGCGCGCGCTGGAATCCGGTCTCCAGCCGGCCGGCGGCGACGAACCAGAGGATCGTGACGGCCACCAGCGCGAGCGCCGACAGCGCGGCAAGCGTCAGCAGAATCCGCCGAAGGAGCATGCGGACTTATAGGCGCGGCCGCCGGCTCCGTGCGAACCGTCCACAGCCCGCCCGCGCGCCGGCTTCGCGGCCGAGCCGGCGCGCAGACCGTGAAGCTTTGATCAGCATCTTCACATCTCCGGCATCCACAAGAACACGTGAGGCAAAACAATGGGTTGGCGGCAGGCACGGCCGGGAGGAACCGCGCGGGTGACCATCTGGAAGGCGCGATCCGGCGCGCTCAAAACCGTGATGATTGAGGCCGTTTGCGGGGCTTCTCTGCCTTCGCGCGGCAGTTTGCCGGAAACGCGTCCCACAGACTTGTCCACAGGCTTGAACACAGCCTCGCCGGCGGCCCAGGCGGCGCTGAGGCGCTCGAGCAACACCTTGCGCGGCAGGTCGGGCGGGAGCGGGAGGGCGATGACGAGATGGATCGTCCCGGCCCGCTTGCGAAACGCCCGCCGCGCCCCAGAGCCGCCCCGAATCGGTCGCGACCGGGATCAGCGGCAGCTTCGTTCCGCCGCGAGCGCCGCGATTCCCGGCTGCAGCCGGACGTGCTCGCCCGGCGCGGTGCGGGTGCCTTCCGGGAAGATCACCACCTGCCGCCCCGCCGCCGTCGCCTCCACCGCCTGACGGACCATCCGGCGGAGGGCGGCGGCGCCGGCGCTGCGATCGACCAGGATCTGCCCGCCGGGGCGCAGCAGCGGGCCGAACAGCGGAATGCGCGCGAGCTCCTGCTTCACCACGTAGGCGGGCCAGGGCACCAGCAGCAGCCACACCAGCGTGTCGAACGCCGATTGATGCTGGGAGGCGATCAGCGCCGGGCCGCGCGGCGGCAGATGCTCGCGGCCGATCAGCTCGAACCGTATGCCGCAGATCGCCCGCAGCCCGGCGAGCGTCAGCCGCGCCCAGACCCGGGCCAGGCCGATCACCCGGCGCGGCGCGAACAGGCGGAGCGGGATCCCGCAGGAGAGCCCGAGGATGAAAGTCAGCAGGAAGAAATAGAGGTTGAAGGCCGCCGACCTCAGGAAGGTCATGCGCCGCCTTGCGGCCAGGAGAGGTGGGTCAGCCCGAGATCGGCGGCGAGGAACTTGGTGTATTCCGCCGCCAGCAGCCGCAGCGTGCCGACCTCGCGCGGATCGCTCACCGCCGGCGACAGCACGGCGACGGGATAGAGCCGTACATCCGGCAGGACGCGGGCGATCTCGGTCAACGCCCGCTCC
This sequence comes from uncultured Alphaproteobacteria bacterium, assembly GCA_963822815.1. Taxonomy (GTDB): domain Bacteria; phylum Pseudomonadota; class Alphaproteobacteria; order Acetobacterales; family Acetobacteraceae; genus CAWGJC01. Next base: position 132,205 of record CAWGJC010000002.1, on the reverse strand, counting down.
ATGTGATAGCCCGAGGTCACGACGATCAGCGAACGGACGTCGTGCGCCCGCGCCCAGGCGGCGGTCTCGGTCGCATTTCCGGCCGTGCTGGTCGCCGCATGGCCGAGGGTGACGGAGGGGCGGAGCGCGGCGGCATCGAAGCCGGCCCGATGCGCGAGCTCGCCGAGATCGGAGCCGGGTCCCGCGCCGGAAACCAGCAGCAAGCGCGCGCGCCCCTCGGTCAGCAGCCGCATCGCGGTCTGGATGCGCTCCGCGCCGCCGGTCAGCGCCACGATGCCATCCGCCTTCGGCGGCAACCGCTCCGTGCGCATCGCGTCGTGCACGAACCAGGCAAAGCCGGCACCCCAGCCGAGGCAGGCCAGCGCCGCGACCAGGCCGCAGGCGAGCAGCAGACGGCCGGGGGCGGGGAATCGACGCCGCGTCATGCCAGGCGGCGGAGCCAGGTGCGGACCGTCGCCTGCGCCGTCGTCCAGCCGATCAGCGCGGCGGCGAGCGGCAGGCAGGGCAGGGCGAGCCACAGGGTGCGGGGAAGATTCGCGGCAAGCACCGGTACCGTCCGGCGCGGCGGACGGCGAACGGCGCGGCGATCGCGGTGAGCGCGATCAGCACCGGCAGCGCCGCCACCGCGCCGAGCGCGGCGCCCACGGTCGCGAGCCGCGTCGTCCGCGTCGGCGAAGCGGGCGGCGATATAGCCGTCGGTGGCGCCGAGCCCGTGCACGATCTCGATCGCATCCCGCCGCGCCGCCAGGCCGGCCCGGGTCGCGACCGCGATCACCGCCGCCGCCACCAGCGCCACCACCAGCACCGCCGCGCCGGCGCAGGCCTGCAGGCTGCGGGCCAGGATGGTGAGGCGCTGCATCCAGACGCCGTGGCTCTCGACGATCGTGCCCGGCACCGCCGCCTGCAGCCGGGCCGCGAGCGCGTCGAGATCCGGCGCGCGGCGTCGCGAGCCGCACCTGGATCACCGCCGGCAGCGGCAGCGCCATCGCGTTGCCCTCGCTGCCGAGCCAGGGCCGCAGCAGCGCATGCAGCTGTTCCGTCGCCAGCACGTCGGCGGCGAGAACGCCGGGCGTGCCGCGCAGCAGCGTCGCCGCGCGATCCGCCCGCGTTGCCGCCTTCGGCCGGATCCGACGGGTGCGGCACCTGCACCGTCATCGCCGCGCCGGCCCCCTCGCGCCAGCGCTCGGCGAGCGACGAGGCGGCGACCGCGCCGGCCAGCGCCAGCGCCGCCAGGAACGCCATCGCCGCCACCAGCGCCGGCATCAGCCGGTCCGACAGCGCGCGGCGCAGCCCGAGATCGTCGAAGCGCGACGGGCGGAGGCTGACCCTACGCATATTCCGGAACGGCCCGCACGAAAGCGTCATCGACCAGCCGGCCGCGATCGAGGCGCAGCGCGCGCGCCGGATGGCGCGCCACCAGCGCATCGTTGTGGGTCGCCACCACCACCGTGGTGCCGAGCCGGTTCATCTCCTTGAGCAGCGCCATCAGCCGTTCGGCCTGCACCTCGTCGAGATTGCCGGTCGGCTCGTCGGCCAGCAGCAGGGTGGGCCGCCCGACCACCGCGCGGGCGATCGCGACGCGCTGCTGCTCGCCGCCGGAGAGTTCCGCCGGCCGCACCGCGTGCTTGCGCGACAGCCCGACCCAGCGAAGCATCTCGCCGACATCGGCGCGGATCTGGCCCTCGGGCCGGCCGGCGATGCGGAGCGGCAGCGCCACGTTGTCGAACGCCGAGAGGTGCGGCAGCAGGCGGAAATCCTGGAACACCACGCCGATGCTGCGCCGCAGCCGCGGCAGCGCGCGCCGGTCGGCCCGGGCGATATCGGTTTCGAGCACGAGGAGCCGCCCCTGGGTCGGCCGCACGGCGAGATAGAGCAGGCGCAGCAGGCTGGTCTTGCCGGCGCCCGACGGGCCGAGCAGCCAGCGGAACCCGCCTTCCGGGATGGTGAAGCTGAGATCGTGCAGCACTTCGGGCCCGGCGATCCGGCTTCCGTAGCGCAGCCCCACCCGCTCCAGACGCACCATCCCAGCGTCACGTCCCAAGCACCCGGAATCTCTGCCACAACTCGGGCCCGCGCCGCCATCCGCGCGTGCATCCATTGCCAGCGGCCCCCCGGATTCGGCGAAAACGCGCCATGCGGATCGCCTGCCCCTCCTGCGACGCCGAATATGACGTCCCCGACTCGATGCTCGCCGGCCACAGCCTGGTGCGCTGCGCCCGCTGCGGCGAGGAGTGGCGGCCGGGCGCCGAGCTCGTGCCAGGCCCGGAGGCCGAGGCGCTGCCGGCCGTGCCGGCGTCGAGCGAGGTGGCCACGGTCGAGGAGCCGCCGCCGCCGGTCGCAGCGGCGCTCGACCGGCCGCCATCGCTCTTCGTGCCGCCGCGCGAGCCTCGCGCCGCCGCATCGCGCGCCTCGGCGGACAAGGCCGGAACCGCCGTGCTGATCGGCTGGGTGCTGACCATCCTGGTGCTCGGCGGCGCGGCCTACGCCTTCTATGCCTATCGCACCCAGCTCATGGCAGCGTGGCCACCGAGCACCCGGCTCTACGCCGCCCTCGGGCTCCATCCCTAGGCGATGCTGGGCCGCCGCGCGGCGATGCTCGGCGGGCTCGCCTGTCTCGCCGCGGCGCCGCCGGGTGGCATGGTAATCGAAACGTTTGGCGGGCGGCGCTGCATCGTTCCGGTCGTGATCGACGGCAAGCCGGCCCGGATGCTGCTCGACACCGGCGCGCAGCGGACGATGGTCACCCGCGCCGGGCTGGCGCGGCTCGGACTGAGGCTCGACCCGTGGGTCGGAACCACCCTGGAGGGCGCCGGTGGGCGCTATGAGCAGCATCAGAATGCGGTCGCGCAGGCGGTCATCGCAGGCGGCTTGCGCCTGGTGCAGCGCGCGCCCGGCACGCCGTTCAGCATGCCGGTGACGTCGCTCGATCTGTCAGAGGCCGACGGGCTGCTCGGCGCCGACGTGCTGATGCACCTGACGATCGATCTCGACATCCCGGGCTCGCGCCTCGCCCTGCTGCCGCCGGATACGGCGGCGCCGGAACGCGGGGGAGTGCGGCTGCGCGCGCTGCGGCGCGACCTGCTGCTGGCGCCGATCCGGCTCGACGGGCACGACCTCATCGCGCTGCTCGACACCGGCAGCACGACGTCGCTGGTCAATGCGCGCGGGCTCCGCAAGCTCGGCCTGAGCGCGGAGCAGGTCGCCGCGGATCCCGCGGTGCCCTCCTCCGGCCTCGGCGGACAATTCACCGCGCACGCGCTCCGCTTCGCCGAGCTGCGCCTCGGCCCGATCGCGGTGCCGCGCCCGGTTCTCCTGCTTGCCGACGTGGCGGAGCCCGCGCACGACCTGCTGCTCGGCCTCGACGTGCTGGGCCGGCAGCGCATCCTGTTCTCCTACGCGACGCTCACGCTCGGTTTCCCGCCGAGCTGAGCGCCGGCTTGCCGCCCGCCCGGTCCTGCGATACTCGGCGACGCAACGGACCGGCCGGAGATCCCGCGATCATGCGCGTGAAGGATGTGAAGAAGGTCGTGCTCGCCTATTCCGGCGGGCTCGACACCAGCGTGATCCTGCGCTGGCTGCAGACGACCTACCGCTGCGAGGTCGTCACCTTCACCGCCGATCTCGGCCAGGGCGAGGAGCTCGAGCCGGCGCGGCAGAAGGCCGAGATGTTCGGCGTGAAGGAGATCTTCGTCGACGACCTGCGCGAGCAGTTCGTGCGCGACTTCGTCTTCCCGATGTTCCGCGCCAACGCGCTCTACGAGGGGCAGTACCTGCTCGGCACCTCGATCGCGCGGCCGCTGATCGCGCAGCGGCAGATCGAGATCGCGGAGCAGACCGGCGCCGATGCCGTCGCGCACGGCGCCACCGGCAAGGGCAACGACCAGGTGCGGTTCGAGCTCAGCTACTACGCGCTGAAGCCGGACGTGAAGGTGATCGCGCCCTGGCGCGAGTGGGACCTCACCAGCCGCACCAGGCTGCTCGAATTCGCCGAGCAGAACCAGATCCCGATCCGCAAGGACAAGCGCGGCGAGGCGCCGTTCAGCGTCGATGCCAACCTGCTGCACTCGTCCTCCGAGGGGAAGATCCTCGAGGACCCGGCGGTCGAAGCCGACGAAATCGTCTATCAGCGCACCATCCCGCCCGAGCAGGCGCCCGACCGCGCGACGGTGATCACGATCGACTTCGAGCACGGCGATCCGGTCGCCATCGATGACCAGAAGCTCTCCCCCGCCGCGCTGCTGACGAAGCTCAACGAGCTCGGCCGCGCCAACGGCATCGGTCGGCTCGACCTGGTGGAGAACCGCTTCGTCGGCATGAAGTCGCGCGGCATCTACGAGACCCCGGGCGGCACCATCCTGCTCGCCGCGCATCGGGGGATCGAGAGCATCACGCTCGACCGCGAGGCGGCGCATCTCAAGGACAGCCTGATGCCGCGCTACGCGGAGCTGATCTACAACGGCTTCTGGTTCAGCCCGGAGCGGCGGATGCTGCAGGCGCTGATCGACGAGAGCCAGAAATCGGTGACCGGCCGGGTGCGGCTCAAGCTCTACAAGGGCAACGCAACGGTGATCGGGCGCGAGAGCCCGACAGCCTCTACTCGATGAAGGTGGTGACGTTCGAGGAGGACCAGGGCGCCTACGACCAGTTCGACGCCCAGGGCTTCATCAAGCTGAACGCGCTGCGGCTACGGCTCGGCGCGCTGGCCGGCCGCCGCGGCGGCGCGCTCTGAGACAAGCACCTTCAGCTCCGCCGTCAGCTTCTCCTCCCTGATCCACAGCATGGTGTCGAGATAGGCGACGGTGCGGGAGCGCGTGGCGAAGAGCTGGCCGTCCGGCAGCTTGCGGGTGGGCAGGATCAGCGGGCCCCAGGCCTCGGCGAGATCACGCTCGAGGCGCCGGAGGGCGAGCACGTCGTAGTCGAGCGTGATCGTCCGCAGATAGGGGTTGGCGGCCTGGCGCAGCCTGCGGCAGAACGCCTGCGCGGCGCGGTCGCCGCCGAGCAACCGGTCGCCCTTCAGGCCGAAGCGGTTCAGCAGGCGGATCAGCTCCGCGGCGGGAACATCGTAGGACCGGTTGACCGTGTCCAGCCCCGCTTCGCGGGCGTGATCGGTGATCCCGAGCATCTCGGCCATGAACTGCACCGAGATGTCGCCGCCGCCCGCCTCGCGCGCCTCCTCGTAGAGGTGGATGCGCAGCGCCTCCTTCCCGAACGCCTCGGCGTAGCGGCGGATCATCGCGGTCACGCCGAGCAGGTGGTTGCGATACGGCTTGATCAGCAACTCGCTCAGATAGGCGGGGAAGTCCCGGGTCAGCCCGTGCTTCACCTGCTCCTGCCACCAGGCGAAGGGCACGTCGAGGAAGTTGCGGATGTAGAGCACCACGCTGGTCTCGGTGCTGCCGCGGCCGCGGCCGAGATCGATCAGCGACGGCAGCCGGGCGATCGTCGCCGGCGCGGCGCGGGAGAAATTCTCGCTGGACAGCACGAGCGTGCCCTCAAGCGGTGCCAGCGCGCGGAAATACCCCTCCGCCTCCGCCTGCCGGTTCGCGGTCCCGAGCGCGCCCGGGATCTTGTGCTGCCCGGCGCCGATGAAGCCGATATCGGGATAGAGGATGCCGCGTGCCTCCAGCAGCGCGCGGTTGTTGAGAAGCGTCTGCTGGATCGCGGTGGTGCCGGTCTTGTGCTGGCCGATATGCAGGATCAGCCGCCGCGTCGCTTCCGCTGCCACCAACTCCTCCCGACCGGAACGGAGCCAGACTAGCCTCCGATCGTCCGAGGTGGAATTAATCGGCAGGCCAGACCAAGCTGGCCCCAAATCGGGCTGACCACGGTCAGACCGACTTGGGGCTAGAGCAGGATGACCTCGAAAGGCGAAGCCATCCTGCTCTAACCCCTTGTTGGAGCGTGATTCAGACTTCCGGCGATTCCGCCTCCAGTCATCACGCTCTCGCTCAACGCGCGACCAGGCGGCGCAATTCCGCTGTCAAACCGTCCTCCTCGACCCACATCACCGGGTCGAGATAGGGGACGGTGGTTGCCCGCTCGGCGAAGAGCTGCCCGTCCACGCCCGACCTGGGCGGCAGCACGAGATGGCCCCAGCTCTCCAGCAGGTCGCGTTCCAGCCGGCGGAAGGTGAAACTCTCGTAGTCGACCGCGATCTCGCGCAGATAGGGTGCCGCCTTCTGCCGGATCGCCTCGCGCAGCGCCTGCGCCGCCGGGCGGTTCTGCAGGACGTCGAGCCCGCGCGCGCCGAGGCAGTTCAGCATCCGGATCAGCTCGGCCGAGGCGACGTCGAAGGATTTGTTGATGGTCCTGATGCCTTGCTCGCGCTCCTGGTCCGTGACGCCGAGCACCTCCTTCATGAAGTGCACGGAGACGTCATCGCCGCCGGCCTTCGCCGCCTCCTCGTAGACGTAGATCTTGAGCGCGTCCTCGCCGAACGCCTCGGCGTAGCGCTTGATGATCTGCGAGACGCCCAGCAGGTGGTTGCGATACGGCCGGATGAGCTGCTCGGCGAGGAATGCCGCGAACTCCTTCCGGTGCCCGTGCTTCACCTCCTCCTGCCACCATGCATAGGGAATATCGAGGTAGTTACGCAGATAGAGGACGATGGTGGTGTCGCGCTTGACCAGCGAGCGCAGGCGGGTGACCGCCTCCGGCGAGGCACGGCAGAAATTCTCGCTCGAGATGACCACCGTGCCGGGCAGCTCCTCGATCGCCCGGAAATAATTCTCGGCCTCCTCGGCCCGTTCGGGCGCCCCGAGTGCTTCCGGAATCTTGTGGTGCCCGTAATAGACGAAGCCTGATGTCCGGATATCGGATCCCCCTGTCCTGCAGCATCTCGCGATTGTTCAGGAGGGTCTTCTGGATCGCGGTCGTGCCGGTCTTGTGCTGGCCGATATGCACGACCAGCCGCCGCTTCATGGCGTCACTCATCCAAACCGATCGTCCTCTTCAAGTCGCCACCCAGGTGCAATGGGGCCAGCAGTTCAACGCGCGGAGCCGATCACGCAAGGGAGGGGCGCGTTCAAATTTGGAGCAAAACTTCGGTTGTGGCAACGCGGCCCCGGGTGCCTAGAAAACCCCGCCAGGCCGAGCTCTCTAACGTTCGGCCCGGATCGCCGATGCCAGCCCGTCGCGGATGACCTGGGCATTGTATCGCCTTGTCACCGCCTCGAGGCCGAGGCGCGCAGAGCCCGGCGTTGAGATCGGCATCCTCGTGCACCGCCCGCAGCTTCTCGGCGAACTCCGCGGGCGTGCGGGCGATGAGCCAGCCCAACTCGCCGCTCAGCTCGACCCCTTCGGCCGCCACCTCGCTCATGATGCAGGGGATGCCGTGGGCGAAGCTGTCGAGCACCTTGCCCTTGATGCCGGCGCCGTAGCGGAGCGGCACCACGGTGGCGCGCACCCGGTGCATGACCTCCGAGAGGACCGGGACATAGCCGATCGGCTGGATGTCCTCGCGCGCCAGCGCCTGCACCGCTGGCGGCATGTTGCTGCCGACCAGCATGGCGGTGATCCCGGCGCGCGCGGGCACGCAGCAGGGGCATGATCTCGGCGGCCAGGTATTCGGCGGCGTCCACGTTGGGCAGGTGCCGATAGCCACCCACGAACATGATGCCGGAACGCTCCTCGAACGGGATCGGCACCGGGTTCGGGTGCACCGTCCAGGGGATCACCTCGACATGGAGCTCGGGCGCTGCCTGGCGCAGCAGCTCGGCCTCCACCGCCGAGTGGACGATCACGCAATCCACCTGCTGCATGGCCGCAATCTCCGCCCGGCGCTGCATCGCCGCCTCCTCCCGCAGCTCGCGGCTGCCCTCGACCGAGGCCTGGCGCTCCAGGCGCAGGAAGTGCAGATCGGCCACGTTGTAGATGGTGCGGGCATTCTTGAAATGCCGGCTTGCACCATGCTGCCGTATTTGGTCGCGTTGACGAAGCGGTGCAGATAGACGACATCGGGCTTGTGCTGCGCCTTGCGGAACACTTCCTCGACCGACCAGTAGAACGGCGCATACAGGCACTCGATCCCGAGCTTCTGCAGGTTCTTCGTGTAGGGGTCGATCTGCGCCATGTTGTCGGCCGGCAGGAACGTCACCTTGTAGCCGAGATCCTGGAGCGCGATCATGTGCTGGAGCGCGGCGTTGGAGCCGGCATCCTGATCGGGCGTCGGCACGGTGTCGTCGATGAAGTAGGCGCGCTTGGTGACCAGCCGCTCGGCCTCGAGATCGGGCCGCTCGCCGTTGAAGCGGTGCTTCGACAGCGTGTCGCGCCAGCGCTGGTAGAATTTGCGGTGATTGACGACCTGGTAGCGCTTGACCCCGGTGCCCGCGGTGTCGGTGCCGGAGGTGACGCCTTCGAGATGGATGATCTCCGACGCCGGCTGCACCACCACGCGCTTGCCCGCGGCGCGGACGCGGAAGGCGAGATCGGTATCCTCGTAATAGGCCGGCACGTACAGCTCGTCGAAGCCGTTGAGCTGCTCGAACAGCGCGCTGCTCGATCATCAGCGCCGCGCCGGAGACCCAGTCCGCATCGCGCAGATAGCAGAATGCGGGCTCCTTCGGATCGCGGTTGCGGCCCCAGTTCCAGCCGTCGCCAAGGCGCCAGATGATGCCGCCCGCTTCCTGCAGCTGGCCGTCCGGGAACAGCAGCTTCGAGCCGGCGATGCCGATATTCGGCACCGCGCGGAACGTCTCCACCAGCTCGTCGAGCCAGCCCGGACGCATCAGCGTGTCGTTGTTCAGGAAGAACAGGTATTTCCCGCGCGCCAGCTTCGCCGCGGCGTTGCAGGAGCGGACGAAGCCGAGATTGCCGGGATTGCGCACCACGCGCACCGCGCCGGAGAACAGCAGCCCGGCGAGCAGCGTCTCGTCGGTCGAGCAATCGTCCTGGATGATCACCTCGAAGCTGGTTTCCGGCAGATGCTCGGTGATCGACTTGATGCAGTTATAGGTGTAGCTGAACTTGTTGTAGACCGGGATGATGATGCTGACCAGCGGCTCGTCTGCCATCGGCTCGATGCGCAGCGGCTCGTATTCCCGCCGCAGCTTCACCGACAGCTCGTACATCCAGTCCGAGAAATTGACCTGCGACAGCAGTTGCTCGAACTGCAGCGCGCGCGGCGTGCGGAGCTGCTCCTCCTGGAATGCGCGCGCGTTCGCCAGCGCGTTGACGAGCTGCAGCAGGAAGGACAGCGACTGGTCGATCTCCTGCGGCGTCACCGCACGAGGCGATGACGTTGGCGACGACGCCCTCCATGAACATCGCGCCGACATGGTCGAAGCCGGCATCCTCGTTGATGACCCAGCGCGGCGAGCCCGGAATGTCGGCATGGTCGAAGCCGCGGCGCACATGGATGCGATGGCGCGACTGCAGGAACAGGCTCGACAGGCCGCGGATGCGGAACGCATGCCGCCCGTCGCCGACGCCCGCGTCGATCAGGTCCGGCCGATGGCATATCAGCGATGACGGTGATCAGCACGTCGTTGCCGTCCACCACCTCGACGGTGATCGGCTCGTCCGGCCGCGCCGGATCCCAGGCCCAGCCGGAAATCAGGTCGCGGGTGAGAACGTCCACGTTGCCGATCGGCGCGGTGCTGGTCGGGCGCTGCGGCAACGCCGTCACTTCTGCGGTTTCGGCCGCGGCCGCCGACGTCGCTCGATGTCCTCGATGACGGAAATCGCTGCCCGTGCCCTCGGCTTTCGCATCGAAGTCGATCCGCAGTTCAGACGACGAAGGTGAGCGAGCTGATCGCGATCCCGAGCTCCCGCGCGTCCGGCCCGAGGCCGGCCTTCTTCGGGCTGACCGCCGTCGGGATGACGAAGGTGAGCCGCGACGCCCGCGGCGAGAACGCCGTGCGCTGGATCGGGAAGCTCTTGGTGCCGTTCTCGGTCATCGTGCAGAAGCCCTGGAACAACCCGTTCAGGTAGATGAACACCTGCTGCGCGCGGACGCGCTCCTCGTGCGTGAACGGCGTCGCCGTCAGCTCGAGCGTGACCGCCTCGCGTGGCATCGGCAGCTGCACGTCGATCTCGGCCACCGGGGCGATGGTCCAGGAATACGGGCCGTTATCCTCGAACGAGAACCCGTTGCTGGTCAGCTCCTGCGCAGCGCTGCCGGGCCCGAACGTGATGGGTTGATTGTACTGCACCATGAGGCCTCATCCCCGGTTGAAAGCGCCGCAAACGGATGCTTGGCCGCCACGCACGCGCGCCGCAGGGGGTTGCCACGAGTGCGTGGCAAAAGCAACCGGAAAATCCCGATCCCGATACATTAAGTTCTCGTTTTGTCCGACTTCGACGCCGTATCTTCACGCGAAGAGCTTGTGCAGCTCCTGCAACGAAGCACCATCGGTCCACGCGATCGCACCCTCGGTGCGACCGAGCTCGCGCCCGTCCCTGTCGATCAGCAGCGTGGTCGGGATGCCGCGCACCTTGAGCGCGCGCGTCGCTGCGCCATCGGGGTCGAGCAGCACCGGCAGATCGCGGATCGCGTGCGAGGCGTAGAACGCGCGCACCACCGTCGCGCCGCCGCGATCGGACGACACCGGCAGCACCACCGCGCCGAGTCCTTGATCTCGCCGACGAGCCGGTCGAGCGCCGGCATCTCGGCGACGCAGGGCGCACACCAGGTGGCCCACAGGTTGAGGATGACCGGATGGCCGGCATAGTCGGCGATCGTATGCGGTTTGCCGTCGGCGTCCGTGAAGGAGAGCGGCGGCAGCGGCGCCGGCGGGTCGGTCGGATGGAAGGCCGCGGCCAGGCCGCGGACCTCCTGGGCGGCGGATTTGCGCGCACCCACCGCGAAAGCTAGGGTCCCGGCCGCCGCGAGCAGCGACCGGCGCGCGATCAGCATGATGGATCCCCTTCCTTGAGCGAAGCCCCAGCACCCGACGCCGCCCCGACCGCCGCAACGCCAGCGCCAACGCGCAGTGGGGCGGGCGTTTCGCCGCGGGTCCGTCGGTCGTCATGCAGGAGATAAACGCCTCCATCGGCTTCGACCGCAAGATGTGGCGGCAGGACATCGCGGGCTCGCGCGCGCATGCCGCCATGCTCGCCCGCATCGGCCTGCTGCTCGGAGCCGGACGCGGCGGCGATCGGCAAGGGGCTCGACGCGATCGCCGCCGAGATCGAGGCCGGCCGGTTCCGCTTCGACGAGGCGCTCGAGGACATCCACATGAACATCGAGGCCCGGCTCACCGAGCGCATCGGCGAGGCGGGCAAGCGGCTGCACACCGCGCGCAGCCGCAACGACCAGGTGGCGACCGATCTTCCGCCTCTGGGTGCGCGACGCGATCGACGGGCTCGACGCGCAGCTCGCCGCCGCTGATGCGGGCGCTGGCCGGGCGCGCCGCCGAGCATGCCGCCGATCCGATGCCCGGCTTCACCCATCTGCAGACCGCGCAGCCGGTCACCTTCGGCCACCATCTGCTCGCCTATGTGGAGATGCTGGCGCGCGACCGCGGCCGCTTCGCCGATGCGCGGCGGCGGCTCAATGAGTGCCCGCTCGGCGCGGCGGCGCTGGCCGGCACGTCGTTTCCGATCGACCGGGAGATGACGGCGCGGGCGCTCGGCTTCGACCGGCCCTGCGCCAATTCGCTCGATGCCGTCTCCGACCGCGATTTCGCGCTCGAGTTCCTGGCCGCCGCCTCGATCTGCGCCATGCATCTCTCGCGCTTCGCCGAGGAGATCGTGATCTGGACGAGCGCGCCGTTCCGCTTCGTCGCGCTCACCGACGCCTTCACCACCGGCAGCTCGATCATGCCGCAGAAGCGCAACCCGGACGCGGCCGAGCTGACCCGCGCGAAGACCGGGCGGGTGCTGGGCGCGCTGGTCGCGCTGGCGACGGTGATGAAGGGCCTGCCGCTCGCCTATGCGAAGGACATGCAGGAGGACAAGGAGCCGGTGTTCGACGCCGCCGAGGCGCTCGCCCTTGCGCTGGCCGCCACCGACGGGATGGTGCGCGACCTCCGGCCCGACACCGCGCGGATGCGGGAGGTGGCGGGGTCCGGCTTCGCCACCGCGACCGATCTCGCCGACTGGCTGGTGCGGGTGCTGCGCCTGCCGTTCCGCACCGCGCACCACGTCACCGGCCGGCTGGTGGCGCGGGCGGAGGCGAAGGGGGTGGATCTCGCCGGGCTCGAGCTCGCCGAGATGCAGGCGGAGGAGCCGCGGATCACCGCGGACGTGTTCTCGGTGCTGAGCGTGGAGGCCTCGGTCGCGTCGCGCACCAGCGATGGCGGCACCGCGCCGGCGAACGTGGCGGCGCAGGCGGCGCGCTGGCTGCGAGGCGCTCGCATGAGGGCGCTGCTGCTGCTCGCCCTGGCGACCACGCTCGCGCCTCGCCGCCTGCGGCAAGCGCGGCAGCCCGGAGCCGCCCGGCCCGGCCGACCAGATCATCTATCCGCGGCAGTACCCGCACCCCTGACCTGCGATCGTCCTCGCGATTCAGCGCGGGCGAGCCGCCGGGCCCGGCAGCAGGCCGAGCGCGCCGAGGCTCGCGCGCACCACGCCCATCAGACGCGGCTCCAGTCCGGCGAGCACGGTCCCGAGCTCGCGGGATCGGCACGACGCGCAGCGCGTCGATCTCGCGGTCGCGCGCGGTCGCATGGGCCGCGCGGATCGCCGCCGCGCCGAGGCGCGGTGTCGATCCGGCAGGCGATGTCGACCACATGCGTGCCGCGGATGCTCGACCGCGCAGACCGGGCGCAGCGCGGCGACCGCCCCGGGCCCGAGGCCGAGCTCCTCGTGCAGCTCGGCGAGCAGGCTCGCCCGCCAGTCCGCCCGGCCATCCCGCACCGCGCGCGCATCGATATTGCCCGCCGGCGGCACCTGCCAGAATCCGGGAAGGTAGATCGCGCCCGCCTCGCGCCGCCCGAGCACCACCCCGTCCGGCGAGATCAGCGGACCGCAGACCGCGAGCGAGCGGATGCCGAGCGCCGCGGAGCAGCGCAGGATCGCGCAGCTGGGCGGCGACGCGGCGATATTCCGTCCAGCGGCAGGTGATCCGGTCCGGCGCGATCGCGACGACGCTCAGCACCCGCCCGTTGAACAGCGACGGCGCCGCGCGGCGCGCCTCCGCCCAGATCGCCTCGACCGCGTCGTCCAGCCGCGGGAGCGAGCGGCGGCATCTCGCCCTCGACCCGGACCTCGAGGTCCGCGGCAAGCGGGTATGCGGTCCACTCGTCCATTTCGCCCCGGTATCTCCCGTCGCCGCCCCGTGCTTACCATCGCGCGATGCGGTTGCCTCCCTGGGTGCAGGCGCTCGGCGCCACCCTGCTCATGCAGACCTCCGCCTCGTTCATGGGGCAGGCGGTGCCGACGGTCGGGCCGCTGCTGACCCGCGCCACCGGGCTCGCGCCCGAGCGGATCGGCAACCTGGCTTCGCTCAACTATCTCGGCACCGTGCTGTTCCTCGCCTTCGGCGGCCCGGTCCTGGCGCGGCTCGGCCCGGTGCGGACGCTGCAGCTCGGCGCCGCCGATCGCCGCCGGGGCGCTCGCCGTCGCCGCGATCGGCTGGTGGCCCGCGCTGGTGGTGGCCGGGCTCGCGCTCGGGATCGGCTACGGGCCCTCGCCGCCGGCCGGCTCGCGCATCCTCGCCCGCTCCTCGCCGCCTGAGCACCGGACGCTGATCTTCTCGGTGAAGCAGGCGGGCGCGCCGGCCGGGGGCGCGCTCGCCGGCCTGCTGATCGCGCCGCTCGCCGCCTGGCTCGGCTGGCAGGCGGCGCTGCTGGTCGGGGCGGCGCTCGGGCTTGGCTCCGGCCGCGCTCGTCGAGCGCGTGCGCCCGGCGCTCGATGTCGAGCGCGAGCCGCAGCGCGCGATCCATCTGCGAGCGCTGCTGCATTGGCGCAACCTCACCTCCGGCGTCGCCGTGCTGCGGAGCGACCGCTCGCTGACCTCGCTCACCGCGCTCGCCGTCTCCTTCGCGGTGGTGCAGGGCTGCCTGTTCTCCTTCACCGTCACCTATCTGGCCCAGCGCGGCTTCTCGCTCGCCGCCGCGGGCGCCGCCTATGCCGCGATGCAGGCTGCCGGCGTGTTCGCGCGCATCCTGCTCGGCTGGTTCGCCGACCGCACCGGCCGGCCGGCGGTCGAACCTCACCGGCCAGGCCTATGTCGCCGCCGCGGCGGTGGCGCTGTTCGGCCTGCTGCCGGCCGGCGCCGGCTTCGGTCCGGTCGCGCTCGGCGGCCGGCGCCTGCGGCTTCTTCGGCGCGAGCTGGAACGGCATCGTGATGGCGGAGGTGGCCCGCCTGACGCCGCCCGAGAGCATCGCCGAGGCGACGTCCGGCAGCACGATCTTCATCTTCCTCGGCTATGTGGTCGCGCCGTCGGTGTTCGCGTCGCTGGTTTCCGGAACGGGGGACTGGCGGCTGCCCTTCCTGCTGGTCGCGCTGCAGCTCGCCGCCATGGCGCTGGTGCAGACCGTCCTGCTGGCCCGCGCCGCTTCCTTCCGGCGCCGCGCCACCCCATGCTTGGCGGCAGGAGAAGCGGAAAGCGACATGAGCGAGCATCCCTGGCGCGACGATGGGGTCCGGGTGATCAAGGGCGATCGGCTCGACCCCAACACGGCCCAGACCCCCGGCATGCAGCGCGCGGCGGCGATCAATGCCGCGCGCGTCGGCGCGCAGAAGATCTGGGCCGGGCACGGTGCGGATCGACCCCAACGCCAAGACCGGTGCCCACCACCACGGCGCGCTGGAAAGCGTGATCTACGTGGTGCGCGGCCGCGCCCGCATGCGCTGGGGCGAGCACCTCGAATTCGTCGCCGAGGCCGAGCCGGGCGACTTCATCTACGTGCCGCCCTACGTGCCGCACCAGGAGATCAACGCCTCCACCGACGAGCCGCTGGAATGCGTGCTGGTGCGCAGCGACAACGAAGCCGTCGTCGTCAACCTCGACATCGAGCCCGTGGAGAAGCCGGAAGCGGTCTACTGGGTGGACCCGATCCACAAGCACCCATAGCTAGATCGGGAGCCCGGTTCATCCGATGCGAGGCGGCGCGGGCGGGCTCAGCGCCGGATCGAGGCCGGTGTCGGGGACCGGGGCGCCGGCGGCGAGGTGGACGGGGAGGCGGGGGCTTGCGTGTCCATGCGGCGCAGTGTGCCACCGGATTGGTATGATGTGACGGACCGCCTCAGCGCGTCTTGATCAGTCCAGAACCACGCCGTGGCGGCGCAGGAGGTCGAGCAGCGCCAGCATCGGCAGGCCGAGGATCGCCGCGTGCTCGCCCTCGATCCTGCTGAAGAGCTGCATGCCGGGCCCTTCCAGCCGGTAGGCGCCGACGCTCGCGGTCGCGCGATCGCCTTCGAGCGCC
Source organism: uncultured Alphaproteobacteria bacterium (assembly GCA_963822815.1). Lineage (GTDB taxonomy): Bacteria > Pseudomonadota > Alphaproteobacteria > Acetobacterales > Acetobacteraceae > CAWGJC01. The sequence continues at coordinate 116,893 of CAWGJC010000002.1, read as the reverse complement.
AGGTAGCGGTCGAGGAACGCGTCGGAGAAGCGCCGCATGGTGAGCGACGGCACGGCGAGGTGGCGCCAGATCTCGGCCCGGTCGCGATGGCAGACGATCGCGGTGTGCAGGACGTGCGTGCGACCGCGCAGCGCGAGGAGGTGCCGGCGCGCGGCCGCAAGGTCCGCTGGCTTGCCGAACCAGGTGCCGCCGCATTCGAGGATCTGGTCGGCGCCGATCACCAGCGCGTCGGGATCGCGGATGTGGGCGGCCTTCAGCCCGGCGAGCAGCAGCGCCGTGTCACCGGGCCCGCTTCCCTCCGCCCGCGCGGTCGCGCGCACGGCCGGCTCGTCGATCCACACCGGCCGGACCTCGAAATCGAGCCCCGCCGCCGAGAGCAGCGCGCGCCGGGCGGCCGACGCACTCGCCAGGACCAGGCGCGGGATCACGCCGGCTGCGGCGGCAGCAGGCCGACCCGCCGGCACAACTGGAACAGCGAGCGGCCGCGCGCCGAGAGCAGCATCATCAGGCCGAGGCTGACGGGGCCGGCGACGCCGCGGATCGCCGCGGCGGTAACGAAGGGAAAGGCGAGCGCGAGCCAGAGATAGGCAGCCGTCTTGACGGCGAAATACGCCGCCCAGAGCAGGGTGAAGAGCTGGAAGAAGCGGCGGATGTCGGGCCGGTCGCCGAACCGCGTCCCCTGCTGGCGCTCGGCGATCTCCTGCACCATGGGCACCCGGCCGAAGCTGCCGACCGCAAAGGCGATCGCGGTCGCCGCATTGGTGATCACTGCCTCGAAGCGTAGCAGGAAAGGATGGACCGAGACCACGTCGACCATGCCGAACACCACGACGAGCGTGCTCGACAGCAAATAGAGGCGGGTGAAGCCGAGCCCCTGGAAATGCCGGCGGAGCATGTCGGCGAGCGCGAACAGCACGGTCGCGATCAGCGCAATCCGCACCCCCGCCAGCAGGTCAAGCACCCAGAACAGCAGCAGCGGCGCGAATTCCGGCGCCAGGCCGAGCAGAAAACGGAGCAGGCGGGCCAAGCTGTCCGATGGGTCAGGCGCGATGGCGCGCCGCGTCGCGCGGGTCCGGCGACAGGCGTTCGGCGCGCCTGGCGGCACGGCCCGGCAGCATGCGCAGCAGCACGTCGTCGCGCAGCACGTAGTGGTGGAACAGCGCCGCGACGGCGTGCAGCCCGGCCAGGATCAGGATCGTCTGCGCCACCCAGTTGTGGATCTCGCCGACCAGGCGCTGCTGCGCGTGCAGGTCAACCAAGGGCGGGATGGTGAACAGGTTGAAGAAGGTGAGCGGATGCTCCTGCGACCAGCGATAGCAGAAGCCGAGCGTCACCTCCGCTACCAGCAGGCCGTAGAGCAGGTAGTGCACGGCCTGCGATGCCGCCTCGACGACGCCGGTCGTGAGCGGCAGCACCCGCCGCCCCGGCCCGATCCGCCAGACGATGCGGAGGACGAGCCCCGCGGCGAGCAGGATGCCGAGCGAGGTATGGGTGAGGATCATGCCGGAATGCAGGGCCGAGTCGCGCGGCGCGAAGCCCCAGGTCTCGGCCAGGGTCCACAGGGCGACCACCAGGATCGCGGTCAGCCAATGAAAGATCTTCTCCGGGCCGTCATAGCCGATCCGGTCGTCTCCGGCGGCGATGCGGGTTGCTTCGGCGGTAATGCGGGAGGTCATCCGGGCGAGGCTCCTTCGGTTGCGTGACGTTTCGCCGCCTCCCGCCGCCGCCGCTCGTGCCAGGCTTCCATCAGGTGGAGAACGGTGGCGGCGGTTTCCTCGATCGAGCGGCGCGTGACATCGATCACCGGCCACCCGCGGCGCGCACAGACCCGGCGCGCCCAGAGCAGCTCGGCTTTCACCGCCTCCTCGTCGATGTATTCGGCATTATCATGGCGCATGCGGCTCGCCGAATCCGCCCCCGACGCGATCAACCGCAGCCGATGGCGGCGGATCTCGATCAGGGCCGGTGCTTCCAGCGTCAGGCCAACGACCGGGCAGGCAGGGCCGTCGAGGCCGGGCGGATCGGGCAGCGCCGGCACCAGCGGCACGTTGGCCGCCTTCACCCCGCGATTGGCGAGGTAGAAGGAGGTTGGCGTCTTGCTGCTGCGGGAGACGCCGACCAGGATCACGTCCGCCTCGGCGAGCCCGGCCTGCGCCTGGCCGTCATCATGCGCGAGCACGTAGTGCATGGCGTCGATCCGGCGGAAATAGTCGGCATCAAGCACGTACTGCTTGCCCGGACGGGCCGTCGCCTGCTCGCCGATCTGCTCCTGCAGCAGGGTGAGGACCGGGTCGAGCACGTTCACCACCGCGACGCCGAGCCGGTTGCAGGTGGTCTCCAGATCGCTGCGGAGCGCCTTGTCGACCACGGTCGAGAGCACCGGGCCCGGCTCGGCCTCGATGCCTTCCAGCACGCGGTGCAGCTGGAACCGGGTCCGGATGAGGCTCCAGCGGTGATAGATGATGGCGACGTGCTCGAACTGCGCGACCGTCGCGCGCGCGATCGAGTTCAGCGTCTCGCCGGTCGCGTCCGAGACCAGGTGCAGGTTCATCCGTTGCAGGTTCATTGGGCACCTCCGCTCCTGGTTTGGGCAAAGATAGGGGCCGGGCATGGCTAGGGCGGCTCAACCGCGGGCCGCCCGCCGTCTCTTGGGCCCCATTCTTGCGCCGCCGCATGCCGCAACGGCCGGAATCGGCCCGCGATCACGTCAATTGACGTTCCACTAACGATGCGGCGCCGTTACGGTGAGGCGCCGATGAAGTTTTTTCAAAACGATCTTCGAGGTAACATATGTCCAATCATCCGAAGAAGCTCGTCCTGGCGCTCGCATTCGGGGTGGCCGTGCTCGGTACCGGGAGCGCACGCGCCCAGGAAGCTGGCGATTCACGCTGGGGAACGATCGATTCGCCCGACGGGAGCGATCGCGGGGGGCCGGTGCCCGTAGCAGCCGCCGCGGTGACCGTGGCCAAGACGTTCACCTCCGCCCAGTATTCGAGTGGCGGCATCGGGCTGCGCAATCTCGGCACCGGGACCCTCCATGTCAGCGGAGTGACGCCGCCGGTGAAGGGCGCCTACCTCTATTGGGCCGTCATCACCACGGGGGCAGCGACGACGGCCGACAAGTCGGTCGTGCTCACGCAGACCTTCCCGGCGGGCGGGCACAGTGAGACCGTCACCGGCGTCCTGCTCGGCACGGGCGCGACGCCGTGCTGGCCCGGGAACACGATCTCGGTGTTCAAGGGCACGGTGCCGATCGCGGACGTGTCCGGCAACGGCTCCTACGAGGTCGCCTTCACCAAACCCGGCGCCTCCGGCAGCACCGACGGCTCCGATCCCTGGCTCGAGGCGACGCTGCCGCTGGTCGAGGGCGCCTCGCTGGTGGTGGTCGGCACCGGGACCGGAAAGGTCTATCTCTACGACAAGGGGATTGCCGGTCACACTTTCGGCACCCACACCAACCCGGAGACCTACAGTTACGGCCTGACCCTCCCGTCGGCCACCACCGGGGGGCAGGTGCTGTTCGAGAACATTGGCGCGGATGGTCAGATCGGCAGCAGCCGGACGGCCGGCAACGTCACCAACAACCAGCCCTACCTCGCCGCCAAGCAGAGCCTGATCAACAACCAGCTCGTGGCGGGACCTTACAACGCCACCTATGTCGATTACGATTCGGACTGGAACGGCAACGCCGCGGCGCCGCTCCCCCGGCTGTGGGACGACGTCGGGCACGACATCACCGCGGTCGCTCCGGCCGGAACCAGGACGCTGAACGTTTCGGTCACCACGCAGGGCGATTGCCTGACGCCCGTCGCGAACGTGGTCGCCGCCTTCTGAGGCACCGCACCAGCGAGAGGGCCGCGTCGCCTCGGCCGGAGTGGCCTTCTCGTCCTCTTTTCCCCCGCGTCCGCCGGCCCGGCAAAGCCGGGAACAGCGGGGATAACCGGCGATACCCGGCAGCACGGCTTCCGAGCGCCCGAATGACGGGGACAACTGGAACGCGCCTCTCTGGCGGGGATGAATTTCGCTGCTCGTCTCGGCGCTTCGGGAGCGCGAATGCAGGGCGGCGGGATTCAATTCCCTGCCGCCCGAAGCTGCTGTGGATTGCTCCGGGGATGATCGTCGGAAAGCGGGGTACCCGGATTTCCACAGCGCCAACATGGACTCCAAGAGTTTCTCTTGAATCACTTTGCAGCTAGTGAGGGGCGAACCGCCGGGACGGTCCATGAGCAAGGCAGTGCTGCGCGTGCTGGCGGGGGAGCCGCTATGGCCACCGCCAATCTGGCTGATGCGTCAGGCCGGGCGGTACCTGCCCGAATACCGGACGATCAGGGCCGAGGCCGGCGATTTCCTCGCCCTCGCCACCACGCCGGAGCTCGCGACCGAGATCACGCTGCAGCCGGTGCGCCGCTTCGGGCTGGATGCGGCGATCCTGTTCAGCGACATCCTGCTCCTGCCCTGGGCGCTCGGTCAGGCGCTTCGCTACGAGGCCGGCGAGGGACCGGTGCTACCGCCGATCCGTGATCGGGCCGCGCTTGCCACGCTCGATCGCAGCCGGCTCGCGGAGCGGCTCGCGCCGGTCGCGGAGACGGTGCGACGGGTGCGGCGCGGGCTGCCGGACGGATGCACGCTGATCGGCTTCGCCGGCGCGCCGTGGACGGTCGCCTGCTACATGGTGGAGGGTCATGGCCGGACCGAGTTCCCCGACCACGCGCCGCCTCGCCTATACCGATCCCGAGTTCCTCGCCCGGCTGATCGCGCTGCTGACCGAGGCGACGATCGACGCCCTTTCGGCGCAGATCGCGGCCGGAGCGGAGGTCGCGATGCTGTTCGACAGCTGGGCCGGGATGCTGCCGCCGGCGCTGTTCGACCGGCTGGTGATCGCGCCCAGCGAAGCGATCACCGCCGCCATCCATGACCGGCATCCCGGCATCCCGGTGATCGGCTTTCCCCGGCTCGCCGGCACCCAGCTCGGCCGCTACGCGCTGGAGACCGGGGTCGAGGCGGTGGCGATGGATACCGCGGCGCAGCCCGAGATCGTGGCGACGCTGGTGCCGGAGCGGATCGCGCTGCAGGGCAATCTCGACCCGCTCGCGCTGCTGGCGGGGGGCGAGGACATGCGCGAGCAGGCGGAGGACATCGCCCGCGCGCTGCAGGGCCGCCCGCACGTGTTCAATCTGGGCCACGGCATCCTGCCCGATACCCCGCCCGAGCACGTGGCGGCGCTGGTGGAGGCCGTGCGGGGTGTCTGAAGCACGGCGCGAACGGCTCGCGATCGTGCTGTTCAACCTCGGCGGTCCGGACCGGCCGGAGGCGGTCGCGCCGTTCCTGCGCAACCTGTTCAACGATCCTGCGATCCTGCGGGTGCCGTTCTTCGTCCGCCCGTTCCTCGCCCGGCTGATCGCCGGGAAGCGGACGCAACCCGCGCTGGCGAACTACGCGATCCTCGGCGGCCGCTCGCCGCTGCTGGAGCTGACCGAGAGCGCAGGCGTGCGCGCTGGATGCCGCCCTTGCGGACGAGTTCGAGGCGCGCGGCCTTCATCGCCATGCGCTACTGGCACCCGTTCGCGGCCGAGGCCGTGCAGCGGGTGCGCGCTTTCCGCCCCGACCGGGTGATGCTGCTGCCGCTCTACCCGCAATTCTCGACCACCACGACCGGCAGCTCGCTCGATGACTGGCGGGAAGCGGCGGCGAAGGCCGGGCTGGTCGCGCCGGTCACCACGCTCTGCTGCTGGTACGACGATCCGGGCTTCGTCGCAGCGACGGCGGCGATGCTGCGGCGCGCGCTTCGCGAGGCGCGGGAAGCGCTGCCGGCCGGTGTCGCGCTGCGGGTGCTGTTCTCCGCCCACGGACTGCCCGAGAGCATCGTGCGCGGCCGGCGATCCCTATCAGGTGCATGTCGAGGCGAACCGTTGCCGCGGTGCTGGCGGCGCTCGGACGAGCCCAGGACTCGACAGCGTGATCTGCTACCAGTCGCGGGTCACGCCGGAGCCCTGGCTCGACCCCTCCACCGACGCCGAGGTCGCGCGCGCCGGGCGGGACGGTGTCGCCGTGCTGGTGGTGCCGATCGCCTTCGTCTCCGAGCATTCGGAGACGCTGGTGGAGCTCGATGTCGAATACCGCCACCTCGGCAAAGCAGGCGGGCGTGCCCGCCTATTTTCGCGCGCCGGCGCAGAATGCCGATCCCGGCTTCATCGCCGCGCTGGCCGGGCTGGTGCGGCGCAGCCTCTCGCGCGGTCCGGGTCTTTGCAGCCATGCGGGCGGACGGCTCTGCCCGGCGGCGCAGAGCGGCTGCCCGCATCGGATCGCCGCATGATCCGCGCTCGTCATCTTCGACTGCGACGGCGTGCTGATCGACAGCGAGGGCAGTCGCCAGCCAGGTCACCGCCGAGCGGCTGACCGAACTCGGCTGGACGATGGACGCCGCGGAGGCGGAGCGGCGCTTCCTCGGCATGTCGATCACGGACATGGAGCCGGTGGTGGCCGCGCGGGTCGGCGCGCTGCCGGCGGATTTCGCCGAGGATCTCGCACAGCGCCTTGCCGACCGGCTGGCGAGCGATGCCGTCACCATCGCAGGGCGCCCGCGCGGTGCTGGAGGCGACGGACGCGCTCGGCATTCCGTGGCGGATCGCGTCCAATTCCGGCCATGCCGAGCTCGCCGCCAAGTTCGCGCGCACCGGCCTTGCCGGGCTCGTCGCCGGGCGCGTGCTGAGCGCCGACGACGTGATCGCGCGCGGCGGGCGCGGCAAGCCGGCGCCCGACCTGTTCCTCGCCGCCGCATCCTCGGCCGGCGTGGCGCCGGCTGCACTGCCTCGTGCTCGAGGACAGCGTCCTCGGCGTCACCGGCGCGGTGGCCGCCGGCATGCGCTGTCTCGGCTTCGCCCGGCACGGCGACGGGGCGGCGCTGCGCGCGGCCGGAGCGAGCCGTATCCTGCGCCGGCTCGACGAGCTGCCGCCCTTGCTCGGGGAGGCGAAGGCGGCATGACGGTGCCGTCCTTCGCGCTGCTCTATCCCGTGGACCAAGGCGTTCCACGTCATCTCGCTGATCGCCTGGATGGCGGGCATGCTCTATCTGCCGCGCCTCTATGTCTATCACTGCGACACCAGGCCGGGCTCGGCGGAGAGCGAGCGCTTCAAGGTGATGGAGCGGCGGCTGCTCAAGCAGATCATCAACCCGGCGATGATCGCCACCTGGCTGTTCGGCATCGTGCTGGTGCTGACGCCCGGGATCATCGACTGGTCCTGGGGCTGGTGGCACGTGAAGCTGCCTGCGTGCTGCTGCTGTCGGGCTTCCATGGCGCGCTGTCGCGCTGGCGCCGCGACTTCCTGCACGACCGCAACCGCCGGTCCGCAGCGCTTCTACCGCGCCATGAACGAGATCCCGACGGTGCTGATGGTGATCATCGTCATCATGGTGATCGTGCGGCCGTTCTAGCGCGTGATCGTTTCAGGCCGAGTCGGCCTGAACGTGAATCACTCGCTCGAACAATTCGCTAAAGCAGGCCGGTGACCGGAAGGGAACCGGTCATGCTTTAGCCTCCGATCGCCCTGACCGGGATCAGTCAGGGCGTGAATCGGCAGGCCAACAGCGGTCACTGCGAGGCCCAGACGATGCGGTGGACCCAGGCGACCTCGGTCAGGTCGAAACTGCGGTCGCGATGCTCGGGATTGAGGCTCTTCAGCTCGATGCGGCGGGCGGAGCGGCGGGCGAGCTGCTTCGCCATCACCTCGCCCTTCAGCGTCCGCACCACGACGCGGTCGCCGCGGCGGATCGGCGCGCCCGGCGAGACGATCACCATGTCGCCGTCGCGGAACACGGGCTCCATGGAATCGCCGGAAATTTCGAGCGCATAGGCGTGCGGATCGCCGACCTCCGGCAGGTTCACCTCGTCCCAGCCGCCGCCGACCGGGTAGCCGCCGTCATCGAAATACCCATCGCCTCCGGCCTGCGCGAGGCCGATCAGGGGCACGCGGCGCACCGCGCTCGGCCGCGCGCCGGGCAGCGCCCGGGCGCCGCTGACCAGCGCGGTGAAGGCCTCGAGGCTGGCGCCGGTCGCGGAGAGCACCTTGGCCAGGCTCTCGGTCGAGGGCCAGCGCGACCGCCCGTCCGGCATGCGGCGCTTCGATCGGTTGAATGTGGTGGGGTCGAGCCCGGCGGTGCGGGCAAGCCCGGATGCCGAGAGACCGCGCTCGGCCGCGAGGGTGTCGATCGCCCGCCAGATATCCTCGTGCTTCATGCCGGCCGGATCCTCGATTTCTCGGCAAAATGACTTTGCTAGGAAATCACGCCGATTCCAATAGGAATTTTCACCTGAATTGCGCCGGCCGGCTTGTGATCGGCAGCCGTGGGGGTTCTACTAGTTCCTGTTTTGTTCAAAAAGGAACCCAGGAATGGCCGCGCTCGCCCGCTCCTTCCCCGCCGATTTCGCCGGCATCACAACGCCGTTCCGCAGCGCCGAGGAGGCGTGGTTCTGGACCGCCTCCGCGCTGCTGGCGCGGCGGCAGGGAACCCACGCCGAGCCGGGATCCGGCCGGACCTATCGACCCTGCGAGCCGGATGACGTGGTGCTGTGTCTCGATGCGCTGTATCGTCGCGGTCGCATCACCACCGCGCACGGCGTGGTGCTGCGTCGCTGGGGCGAGCGCGGGCAGCCCCCGGAGACGCGCCGCCCTTCCGAGCGCCGGGCCGCCCAACTCTGGCGCGAGGCGCTCGCTTGGCTCGACTGGCCGCTGCGCGCCAAGGGAATCGTCGCCTGATCACGGATGGTCGGTGCGAGGGATCGGTGCGGAAGCGTCCGCTGGCTGCGAAGGGATATCGGTCTGGTGACACGGAGAGCCGGCATGCGGGTTCGGATCGTGAGCGTGCTCGCCGTCGTGGCCATGTTCGGGCTCGGGCCGGCCGCCGCGGGTGATCCACACGTCCCGATCGGGATGAACTTCAATTTTCTCGACCCCGACCTGTCGCGCGCGGGCGATTGCGCCACGCGGCCGGGCGCGACGATCCGAGATCTGGGGCGGCTCGCGCATTATGACGATCCGCAGGTGCGACGCCGCTCCGAGAACGATCTGGCCCGGCTGGTCCATGCGGGCGTCACCTGGATCAGGACGTTGGTCTGGCTGCGGCCGGGCGCCGCGCCAGGCAACGAATTCTCGATGCCCGGGGATCTCGACCGCGCCGAGCGGAACCTCGTTGCGCTCGCGGGTGATCTGCGGCGAGCCGGCGTGACCGACTGGGTTCTCGCCTTCGGATTCCAGGGCGCTGCCAGGCCGACATGCCGCGCCCGCGGGCGCTTCGGCGGATGCTTCAATCCGGCGACGGTGCCGCAGACCATCGCGGAGGTGATCGCCATCCGGCGCGCATTGGACGGTGTGCCGCGCCCGCCCAATCTGTGGATCGATCTCGACAACGAGGGCTGTCCCGCCCCGCGGGGCGGCCAGTCGGGGCTCGGAGCTGGGCGGTCCCCTGATCGGATCCTACCTGAAGGCGTTTCCCGCCGATCGGGTGACCATGTCCTGCATCGGCGACAACGCCATCCCGGCGCGGTTTGCCGCGCTCGAGGGGCTGTTCGCGTCAGCCGGCCGGCGCCCAGCCTTCTACGATGCGCATATCTATGCTCGCCCCGGGCTCGACCCGGTGGGGAACGCCGGTTCCTATGCGGACATTCTTCGTGCTGCCGGAGTGACCGGCATCATCGGTGAAACCAATCTGGGCGATCCGCCCCTGACCGCGGCGATCCTGGGCGCGATGCGGGCACGCTCCGTGGCGCCGGCAGCGCTGATCTTCTGGCCGAAGACAGATCGCGGCGATCAATGCGCGGCGGACCTGCCGGAAACCTATCTCGCGCCCGCCTCACGGTAGGTTCCGATGCCATCGGCCCGGAACCGCAACCCGGTCTCAAGCCGATCTGGCGTCCGGATGCTATTCCGCGAGCACCTGCGCTCCGGCATCGGTCATCTGCTGCGTTTCCTTCGACCGCTGCATCGCCACCTCCAGGCGCGTGTTGATGACACGCTGCGCGACGGTGACCGGATAGGTCGGGTCATCCAGCCGGGGCGCCCCGCGCGGCATCGCCTTGTTGATCTCTCCAAGGACAGCCGCACTCTGCTCGCACAGCGTCAGGATGGCGTTGACCCGATCCCAACACTGAAGACGCTTCGCATTCGGCGCCTCGTTCTGCTCCAACGTGCTGTTCGGCTGACCACGCATGGTGAGGACCTTACCCGCCATCGCCTTGTGTCCCTCGCTGCTCAAAATGACGCGGGAACCTAGTCCGAAATCGAGTTTTGGTCGAGACGCGAACCGCCGCGGATGGCCGCTCTGTGAGTGGCGAAACACCATGTCAGGGGCCGTAACGGCGCCGTTACGCGACCCCGCGGCTCCCGAGGCATGGGCCACCATCGGAGAGGACCACGGTCCGTGCAGACGCGATCAGCAGGATCTCCGGGGGCGAATTACGGAAAATATTCCGCATTATCCCTTTGACATAGCGGAAATCATGCCTACCTCGGATCAGCGTGACAGGCCGGCGGACGAGGTTGAGGTGACGGCTGCTATGGTGGAAGTTGGCCTCGACGAGTTCCTTGGTACGAGTTTGGAGACCGATTTCTCACCGGGAGATGGTGCAGAGAATCTTCACGGCAATGTCGTTGGAATGGTTGCGAGGTCCAACTTTGAAAACGTCCGGCTTAGCCGGTCGCGTTCAGCCTCCAAGCGGTCAGGGGCTTTGATCGCGCCCAGCGCAAAGCGGCCCGCGTTGTAGTTCAGGAGCATGGCTATCGCCACGGCGGTGCCGAAGAATTTCGAGCGTGTTCCTGATGGGAGTTGAAGGCGGCACAAACCGACGCGACAATGGGCGCAATCCACTTCTGATCGAGCACGACCAAATAAGCTTGAAGCTCCTTCATCTCGAAGTCGGCGCTCTTAGGGGCGTGTGCGAAGAAGTTACGTGTCTCCTTAATGCAGACTATCAACTTCTTTGTCTCAGCGCCATATAGTCCCAATGCCTGACCAATTACTATTTTTGGCTCAAAGTTATAGAGTGGCCTGTAATCTCCAAAAAGCTCTTCTTGATCTATTTTGTTTAGGCGTTGGAAGATGGCCTTTCGCAGGATGTCGTCGAGCAGAGCGGCGGTAACGAGGGCGGCGCCTCGATCAGATTGCCCCTTTATGTCTTCGATAACGCTCTCCATGTCCCCTGGCGCAAGCCTTAGGGAGGAGAGCTTTTTCAATGCCGAAAGCGTCGATCCCATCGTCGGCCCCCGCACAACCGGATGATGAAGTCGCGCACCGTCGAGACGACGCGCTTCGGCGTGCGCTCAACACGCAGCCGAAGCCTAGTCCGAATCCTCGGAAGGGGAAGCCTGTCGTGCCCGCCACCGGTGGAAAGCGCGAGCGACCTGCTTAGGCGTTAAGGGACGAACCAGGTCCCCGGTAGGTTAGGCGCTTGCCATCCGCACCGCGCATCGCGATCTGAGCCCGTTCCGTATCGTTGATCTTGAACGCGGCCCGTGTGTTGTAGCGGAATGCGAACTCGTTGAGATATCGCTGAAAGTGCTGCTCGCCGCAGTGCTGATAAACGCCGTTCATGCCGCGCTTGAAGATGCCGAAGAAGCCTTCGAGCTGAGTTCGTCGTCACGTCGTCTCGGGCATACTCCCTGGCCGAGTGATTGACCGTCTCATGCTTGGCGAACTCGGCACCAACGGTCGGATACAGCTTGCTCTCATCCGTATGCAGGCGGCTCTTGCGGTCGGCGTGCCGGACCAGCACGGCGCGGACGTTCTTCGCGGTCACCTGAGGCATATGGAAGGCGCGAGCCTCGCCGCCGCGCTCGACTAGGGCGACGATCGCGCGTTTCTCGGCTGCCTTGCCGCGCTTGATGTAGGGAGCACCCCTGCGGTGCTTGCTCGGGATCGGGGTCTCTTTCCTGCCGTGGTAAGCCTCATCGGCTTCCACGATCTTGCCTTCGCCGCCGATCGGCGCGGGGTTCGGATCGGTCATCGCCTCGCGGATGCGATGCGCCATAAACCACGCAGTTTTGTAAGTGACCTTCAACATGCGGTGGAGCTGGTGGGCTGACATGCCTTTCTTGCTCGCCGCCATGAGATGGAAGGCCAGAACCCACTTGTGCAACGGGACATGGCTCCGCTCCATCACCGTGCCGACCGTGACTGTAAAGTGCTCCCGGCAGGCGTTGCACTGGTGCAAGCCGGGCCGATGGCTCTTGCCCTCCAGGCGATGGATGCCTTCCACCGAACCGCAGTGCGGGCAAGTCGGGCCGTTGCGGCCAGCGCAGAGCTTCAAGGTGCGCGCGGGCCTTATCTTCGTTGTGGAAAATTGGGTCGCTAAGGTCGGTCATAGGATTCTGGTCCGGCTTGGAGCGGGATTTCGCTCTTTCTTTGGTAACCCTATGATATCGCCGAGGCTATGTCAAAGGGATAATGCGGAAAATATTCCTTGACGCGAAGCGACTATAAAGTTACAACGAAGCCGCCGGCGGGTCACCTGTGTCCGCCGGCGGTTCCTCCCCCGGACACTCGAAGGGCCGCCCGCAAAGGGCGGCCCTTTCTTTTTGGAAGAGGCCCATGTCGCTCGCGATCCGCAATCTCTCCGTGCTCGCCTATGCCAACGGATTCACCCTCTGGCACTACAAGGCCCCGCAGGAGAGCGACGCCGAGGTGACGCGACGCGGCTACTTCAACGACGCCGCCGACATGCTCGCCGCCGGCGACATGCTGCTCCTCTCGACGCGCGACGGCGGCAGGGTGGTCTCGATCCTGTCCGACGACACCGCCGTCGCCGTGGCGCCGGTCTGCTGAGTCCGCCCGCGCCCGGCATCACGGATGGCGGCGAAATCGGCGACCGATGCGACCGGCCTCGGTCTGCACCTGCAGGCGGCGAAGTCCGGCACGGGCGAGAGCCACAGGCCTGCTGGTGACCGCCGTCGATCTCGACAGCCCGGCAGCGGAGGCCGGCATCAGGCCCGGCAACCGCGTGCTGCGCGCAGAGGATCAGCCGGCGACCGCGCCCGACCAGGTCGCGAAGCTGCTGCAGGCCGGGCGGGATGCGGCGCCGTTCACCGCGCTGTTGGTCCGGAGCGGCACCAACCAGCGATGGGTGACGATCACCAAAACCAAGTAGATGGGCGTCGTTTGAGCGGCGATCACGCGCTACTCCGCGGCGGCGGCGGTCTCGCTCGGCCGGCGGGCGCGGATGCGGCGGATGCGGCGGGCATCGGCGTCGAGCACGCGGAATTCGAGGCCCGACGGATGGCTGATCACCTCGCCGCGCGCCGGCACGCGGCCGGCGAGGGTGAAGACGAGGCCGCCCACCGTGTCGATGTCGGCGCCGCGCTCGTCCTCGGTCAGCACCGGGCCGAGCCGCTCCTCGAAATCGCGGATCGGCAGCCGCGCGTCGAGGTCGAGCGAGCCGTCGCGGCGCTCGGTGACCAGCGGCGATCGGGCGCCTCGTCATGCTCGTCGGCGATGTCGCCGGTGATCGTCTCGACCAGGTCCTCGATGGTGACCAGCCCGTCGATGCCGCCATATTCGTCGACCACCAGCGCGAGATGCATGCGCGCCTGGCGCATCTGCAGCAGCAGGTCGAGCACCGGGATCTGCGGCGCGACCATCAGCGGCTTGCGCAGCACGGCCTCCAGGTTGAACGCCTCGGGCCGGCCGACATAGGCGAACACGTCCTTGATGTGGACCATGCCGACGATGTCGTCGAGCTGCTCGCGATAGACCGGCATGCGCGAATGCTCCTCGCGCCGGATGATGGCGAGCGCCTGGTCGAAGCGAGACGTCCACCGGCATGGCGACGATGTCGGCGCGCGGCACCATCACGTCGTCGGCGGTGGTGCCGCGCAGGCGCAGCACGTTGGCGATGAGCACGCGCTCCTGGCGGTCGAGCTCGGGGAGCTGGCCGGGCTCCTGCGGCGCCTCGGCGGCTTCCTGCACCAGCTCGGCGATCGATTCGCGCACGCTGTGCTCGGGCGTGGCGGTGCCACAGTCGTGCCGCGCAGCCGGTTGAGCAGGCCGGGGCGTACGGCGCCGCTCATGCCGGCGAACTCCCGCCCGGGGTCACGGCGACAGCCGTGTGGCGCGCGGCCCGGGATTCTTGTCTTGCGCGCGGCCGCCCCACCAACCCCGCGCGCCATGACGCCGCCGGCATCAAGCGCGTGGCTTCCACGGGTTGGGCACGCCGAGCCGGTGCAGGATGCGCGCTTCCGCGCATCTCCATGCGGCGCGCCGCGCCGGCCTGCGCCGTGATCGTGGCCGGCGAGATGCAGGCAGCCATGCACGACGAGATGCGCGAGGTGATGCGCGGCGCGGGCGGCGCGGCGGCGCGCGCCTCGCGGTCGACCACGCCGAGCGCGAGCACGATGTCGCCGCCCGCCATGCCGGGCGGGCTCGAAGGTGAGCACGTTGGTCGGCTTGTTGCGGCTGCGATGGCGCGCGTTGAGGCGCTTCACCGCGGCATCGCTGGCCAGCACCACGCTGTCGGCGCCGCCCGGCGGCGCGGGCGGCGCGGCGCGCGAGCGTCTCGGCGCGCGGCACGAGGCGGCGCCAGCGCGGCTCGGTCGACCAGGATGATCGGCCCCGCTGGTCGCGGGGCCGCGACTACTTCCCGGTTCCATCGCTCTCGTCGGCGCGCGGCTTGCGCGTGCTCTCGCGCGCGCTCTCGCGCGTGAGATAGCGCGCGCTCTCGCGGGACGCCGCCTCGCGCTGCTCGTAGGCATCGACGATGCGCGCGACCAGCGGGTGGCGCACCACGTCGCGCTTGTCGAAGCGCATGACGCCGATGCCCGGCGACGCCCTCCAGCGTGTCGAGCGCGTCGCGCAGGCCGGAGCGCGTGCCGGCGGGCAGGTCCACCTGGCTGAGATCGCCGGTGACGACCATGCGCGTGCCCTCGCCCATGCGGGTGAGGAACATCTTCATCTGCACGGCGGTGGTGTTCTGCGCCTCGTCGAGGATGACATAGGCATGGGCGAGCGTGCGGCCGCGCATGAAGGCGAGCGGCGCCACCTCGATCTCGCCGGCGGCCATGCGGCGCATCGCCTGGTCGCCCGGCATCATGTCGTTGAGCGCGTCGTAGAGCGGGCGGAGATAGGGATCGACCTTCTCCTTCATGTCGCCGGGCAGGAAGCCGAGCCGCTCGCCCGCCTCGACGGCGGGGCGGGAGAGCACGATGCGGTCGACGCGGCCGGCCTGCAGCATGGCGACCGCCTGGGCGACGGCGAGATAGGTCTTGCCGGTGCCGGCCGGGCCGAGCGCGAACACCATCTCCTCGCGCGCCAGCATGTCCATGTATTGCGCCTGCGCCGGCCGAGCGCGGGCCCGACGGCGCCGCGGCGGGTGCGGATCGCCGGCAGGTCGGAGAGCGGCAGGCGCGGGATCGCCGTCATCGGGCGCGCTCGGAGAGGCGGATGACGGCGTCGATATCGGGGCCGGTGATGTGCTCGCCGCTCTCGAGCCGGGCGTAGAGCCCGGTGAGCGCCGCCTGCGCGGCTTCCACCCGGTCCGGGATCGCCGGCGATGGCGACGCGGTTGCCGCGGCAGGAGAGCCGCACGCCGAGGCCCTGTTCCAGCCGGACCAGGTGCCGGTCGTGATCGCCGAGCAGCATTGGCAGCAGGGCGTTGTCGTCGAACTGCAGGGTGACGGCCGACTTCCCGCCGGACGCCGGGCGATGTGGGTCAAGCGCAGGCTCGCTCCTTGTCAAGGTTGCCGAGAGGAGGGTTCCGGACAGGGAGTTGGTGTGCGCGGCGGTGATTTTCACGTCGATTTCTGCGCCGGCCAGGGTTGCGGGGCCGGTGAGGTGGACCGGCTGCAGATAGGGCGAGCGTCCGGCCGATCTGGCCGGGATGGCGGCCCGGCCCGGTGACCAGCACGGGCAGGGTGAGGCCCTCGCAGCGCGCGTTGAAGGCGGCCTGGCTCTCGCGCAGCAGCGCCTGGAGCTCCTGCAGGCGCGCATCCTTCACCGTCTTCGGCGACCTGGGCGGGCGCGCCGGCGGCGGGCGTGCCGGGGCGCGGCGAATATTTGAAGCTAGAAGGCCTGGGCGAAGCCGACCCGGCGGATGAGGTCGAGCGTCGCCGCGTGGTCGGCGTCGGTCTCGCCGGGATGGCCGACGATGAAATCCGACGACAGCGCGAGATCCGGGCCGCGCCGCGCGCAGCCGGTCGATCAGGCGGAGATAGTCCGCCGCGCGTGTGCTTGCGGTTCATCGCCGCGAGCATGCGGTCGGAGCCCGACTGCACCGGCAGGTGCAGGAACGGCATCAGCTGGGCCACGTCGCGATGCGCGGCGATCAGCGCGTCATCCATGTCGCGCGGATGGCTCGTCGTGTAGCGGATGCGGAGCAGGCCGGGGATTTCGGCGAGCGCGCGGACCAGCCGCGCCGAGCCCCCAGGTGCCGCCATCCGGCGCTCCCGGGGGCGCGCCGCCATGCCAGGCATTCACGTTCTGCCCGAGCAGCGTGATCTCGCGCGCGCCGAGCGCCACCAGGCGCCGCGCCTCGGCGAGCACGGCCGCGGCCGGCCGGCTCGCCTCGGCGCCGCGCGTGTAGGGCACGACGCAGAAGGAGCAGAACTTGTCGCAGCCCTCCTGGATGGTGAGGAAGGCGGTGACGCCCGGCGCGGCTCGGCGTCGGGCAGGAAATCGAATTTCGGCTCGGGCGGGAAATCGGTGTCGATCGCGACGCCCCGCCCGCGCGGGCGGCGCGCGCGACCATCTCGGGCAGGCGGTGATAGGTCTGCGGCCCGAGCACGAGATCGACGAAGGGCGCGCGGGCGAGGATCTCCGCGCCCTCGGCCTGCGCGACGCAGCCGGCGACGGCGAGGATCATCCGCCCGCCTTCCGCCGCCCGCGCCTCCTTGAGCGCGCGCAGCCGGCCGAGCTCGGAGAACACCTTCTCCGCCGCGCGGTCGCGGATATGGCAGGTGTTGAGGATCACCATGTCGGCCGCCGCTCGGGCTCCGCGGTCGGCGCGTAGCCGAGCGGCGCCAGCACGTCGCGCCATGCGGGCGCTGTCGTACACGTTCATCTGGCAGCCCCAGGTGATGACGTGCAGGCGGCGGCGGGTTTTCGGGGAGGATTCGGTCATCAAGCGCGTGGCCCGGCAGGCTCCGGCCGGGCGCTCCGGCCTGCGATTCCCGCGCCGCGCGGGGCCGCGCGTCGCGATCGCGGGCTGACCCGGCAGGCAAGCCGGGAGCAATGGGCGATCCGCCGGATCGAGGGTCAAGCGCAAGGGGCGGAACGGCCTCCTTCCTGGCCCGAGCTCGAGATGTCGCAGATCGGCACGTCGTCCTGTCAAGCAACTCTGCGCGTCGCGGTTCAGGCTTCGACCGGCGTGAGCGGCCGGCTCGGCCGCGCGCCGCGCTCTCGGCCGGCACCGGGCGGTTCTGCCGCAGCAGGGAGGCCCCGTCGGCCACCGCCTGCCAGGCCGCCTGCGCCAGCTCCTTGCGGGAGGGGAAATGCCGCGGGTCGAGCGGCGGGTGCAGCAGCACGCTCGCCCGCATGCCGCGCCACTGGGCGAGGCGCCAGTAATGCGGCGCGAGATCCATGTCGCCGTACCAGGCGAAGACCGGGCGCGCGGTGCGCCCGCGCGGGCAGGCCGCCGAGCCGGTCGTAGACGAGCGAGACCGGCTGGATCAGCGGCGGGTCCTCGCCCTCGGCGAGGGCGAAGAAGGTGGTGCGGAACGGCAGCACGCGCGAGCCGTCCGAGCTCGTCCCCTCCGGAAACAGCACGAGGTTGTCCCCGGCCGCGAGCCGCGCCGCCATCACGTCGCGCTCCCGCCCGGTGGCGCGCGACCTTGCGGGTGACGAAGACGGTGCGGCCGAGCCGGGCGATGGTGCTGATCACCGGCCAGCTCGCCACGTCGTCCTTGGAGACGAAGCAGGCGTCGAGCAGCGCCGCCGAGCACCGCGATGTCGAGCCAGGAGGAGTGGTTCGACACGAAGACGACCGGCCGCGCCCGGTCCGCCCAGCCCGGCGGCGCGGCCGATCTGGCGCAGCCGGATGCCGAACAGCAGGCAGACGCCCGCGCCAGAACCAGCGCGCGAACACCACTTTCGGCCGCCCCGGCACGAGCAGCAGGACCGCCTGGATCGAGCACCGCGATCAACGTCCAGGCCAGGATCAGCACGCTGCGGCGGACCGCCCGCAGCCTGCGCAGGATGCGGCGCTCGCGCAGCAGCAGCGGCGGCGCGCTCTCCGGTGGCGGCGCCGAACGAGCGTTGCGCCCTTGCGGCTTCAGCCGGCGGGGCTGTGTCCTGCATGATCGACCGACATACCGCCCCTCGCCTTGCCGGCACAACGTCATGCCGATGACGCTTTCCGAGGCCCGCAGACTTCAACAAGGCCGTCGCCGGTTGCCAGGGGCTCGCGTTGATGGTCAGGAAGCGAATGCCAACCCGATCCCCGCTGCTGATCGCGGACTGACGCGCATGCGCCGGCTGCCCTCCGCTCATGCTCATGCGCGCGCCTTTGCACTCGCTGCCGAGCCGACGGCGCGGGCCGCCGATCCGCAACCCTACACGGTCACCATCGCCAAGACCGGCAACGCGCCGCTCGACGCCGCGCTCGACCGGCAGCTCCAACCTCGCGAGCCTGCGCGAGAAGGCGCCGGTCGCGCCCTTCGCGCTGGTGACGCGCGCGCAGGACGACGTCGCCCGGCTGCAGACCGCGCTGCAACAGCTTCGGCTACTACGACGGCAGCGTGCAGATCCGCATCGCCGGCCGGGCGCTCGACGATCCTGGCCTGCCCGACATCCTGCATCGACCTGCCCGGCACCGCGAGCGTGCCGGTCACGGTCGGCGATCACCACCGGGCCGCTCTTCCACCTGCGCAAGGTGGCGATCGACGGGCGCCGTGCCGCCGGACGCGACGCGCCGCGCTCGCTCCGCTCGCGCCCGGCGCGCCGGCGGTGGCGGCGACGTGCTGGCGGCGCAGGGACGGCTCGAGAACCAGCTGCTCGAGGACGGCCACGCCTTCGCCAAGGTGAGCGACCCGATCGCCATCCTCGACCGCCGCACGCAGGCGCTCGACATCACCTTTCCCGTCAGCCGAGGGGCCGCGCGTCGATATCGGGCCGATCGATCTCGCCGGGCTCAAGGACGTCAACGCGGGCTTCATCCGCCGCCGCCTGCTGCTGCAGCCCGGCGAGCAGTTCAGCCCGAGCAAGGTGGAGGCGGCGCGGCAGGACCTCACCGCCACTCGGCGTGTTCTCCTCGGTGCAGGCGACCGCGGCGAGCAGCGCCGAATGCGCGCGGGCCAGGCTGCCGATCACCTTCACCTTCGTCGAGCGGCCGAAATACGTGGTGAGTCTCGGCGCCGCCTACTCGACCGATCTCGGCTTCCAGGGCTCGGTCTCCTGGACCGACCGCAACCTGTTCGGCAATGCCGAGCAGCTCATCCTGTCGGCCAACAACACCCAGCTCGGCGGCAGCGCCAGCAAGGCGCCGGGCTTCGACATCAGCGCCACCTTCATCAAGCCGGACTTCCTGCGCCGCGACCAGACGCTCCGCTCGACACCGGGCTGATCGACGAATCGCTGCTCGCCTATGACGCGCCGCGCCGCGACGGCCGAGGCGCATCGTGAGCCGCAAGCTCGGCCCGCGCTGGACCGTCAGCGTCGGGCGTCGCCGGCGAGGTCGAGCGCATCAACCAGGAGGACGTGACCGCAGCATTACGGCCTGCATCGGCCTGCCGCTCACCGCGAAATACGACGGCAGCAACGACCTGCTGGTGCCGACGCGCGGCATCCGCGCCACTTTCTCGGTGACGCCGACCGGCGCCTTCCCGGTCGAGGGCGCGCAGAGCACGGCCGGGTTCCTGATCACCCAGGTGCAGGCCTCGACCTATCTCGACCTCTCCGGCAACGGGCACAGCGTGCTCGCGCTCAGCGGGCCACGATCGGCAGCGCGCTCGGCGCGTCGGAGAGCGCGGTGCCGCCGGACAAGCGCTTCTATGCCGGCGGCAGCGCGACGGTGCGCGGCTACAAATACCAGACCGTCGGGCCCGCTCTTCCCGGACGAGACGCCGATGGGCGGGCTGTCGCTGACCGCGGGCACGGTCGAGTTCCGCCAGCGCGTCTGGGGGCCGGTCGGCGCGGTCGCCTTCGTCGATGCCGGCCAGGTCGGCACCACGCCGGCGCCCGTTCACCGGCACGTTGCGGGTCGGCGCCGGGCGCGGGCGCGCGCTACTACTCGCCGATCGGGCCGATCCGGCTCGATGTCGCGGTGCCGCTCAACCGCCCGCCGGGCGGCGACACGTTCGAGCTCTATATCGGACTGGGCGAAGCGTTCTGATGCGGCGCGCGCTGCAGCATCCTGGCCTGGATCGTCGGCATCGCTCGTCGCCATCCCGGTGGTGGCGGTGGCCGCCGTGCTGGTGCTCGCCAACCTGCCGGTCGGGCGCAACTTCATCACCGGCCATCTCGGCGGCCTCACCGGCGGCATGGTCGAGGCGGACGGGCTCGCCGGCCGCTTCCCCGACCGGCTGCGCCTCCGCCATGTCGCGCTCCGCGACTGCGCAGGGCGCCTGGGTCGGTGGTCGAGAACCTCCGCCTCGACTGGTCGCCGCTCGACCTCGCTCTCGAAGACCGTCCATGATCGCCGCGCTGACCGCCGACGGCGTGCATGTCTTCCGCCTGCCGGCCTCCGCGCCGGCGAAGCCGGCAGCCTCGGCCCCGAGCAGCAGCGGCTGTTCAGCCTGCCCGTCGCGGGTGGTGCTCGACCGGCTGCATGTGGACCGGCTGGAGCTCGACGCGCCGGTCGCCGGCGCCGCGGCCGCGCGTGCAGATGGACGGCCGCGCGCACCCTGCCGAGCCTCGAGCGGGGCGAGCGTCACGCTCGACATTGCAGCGGCTCGACGGTGCCGGGCAGCTACCACGCTCGCCGGCACGCTTCGACCCCGCCCACATCAAGGCCGATCTCGATGCCGAGGAGCCCGCGGGCGGGCTGATCGCCGGCCTCGCCCAGCTGCCCGCGCTCGGCGCCCGCTTTCGCGTCCACGCCGCCATCGACGGCCCGCGCAGCGCCGAGGCGACGACGCTCACGCGTCGCCGCCGGCCCGCTCCGCGCCGCGGCGCACGGCACGGTCGATCTCGCCGCACCAGGCCGCCGATCTCGACCTCACCGCCAGCGCGCCGGCGATGACGCCGCGCCCCGACACCGTCCTGGCAGAGCGTCGCGATCGACGCCCATGTCCACGGCCCCTTCACCCGGCCGGATGCGAGCGGCCACGTCGCGGTGCAGCGGGCTGAAGGCGGGCGGCGCGGCGATCGACAGCCTCACCGCCGACCTCGCCGGCAACCAGGGCCATGTGAACCTCAAGGCGGCGATCGCCGGCCTCGTCATCCCCGGCCCGAAGCCCGACCTGCTGCAGGCGGCCCCGCTCACCCTGACCGCCGATGCGCGGCTCGACGCGCCCGACCGGCCGATCGCCTTCACCCTCGCCCATCCGCTGATCGCCGCGACCGGCACCGCGCCATGACCGGCGGCGCGCTCGCGCGTCGCGATGGACCTCCGCCTGCCCGATCTCGCGCCGTTCGCCGCGATCGGCGGCATCGATCTGCAGGGCCGCACCGCGCTCACGTCGCGATGGCGCCGAGCAGGGCAGCGGCGAGCAGGCCAGCGTCGACGGCACGCTCGGCCTCACCGGCGGCATGGCGCAGCCGGTGGCGCTGATCGGCGACAATGCGACGGATCGGCGCCACGGTGGCGATGGACGGCGGCAACGTCACCGTCTCCCGCTTCGACCTCGCCGGCGCCAAGCTGCACCCGGCGCGCACGGCACCGACGATGACGGCGCGCTCGACCTCGCCTACACGCTGCATCTCGCCGACATGTCGGCGCTCGCCCCGACCGTCACCGGCACGGTGGACGCGACCGGCACGCGCCAGGGCCGGCAGACCGACCTCGCGGTGCGACCGACCTCAAGGGCGATCTCGGCGCCCACGGCGTGCCCGCGCGCGCCGGTCACCGCCAGCATCCGCCTCACCGGCCTGCCCGGCGCCCCGGCCGGCGACGTGACCGCCGCAGGGAAGCTTCGCCGGCGCGCCGCTCTCGCTCGCCGTGCATGCCGCCCGCGCCGCCGACGGCAGCATGACCGCCGAGATCACCCGCGCCGATTGGCGCAGCCTGCACGCCGAGGGCCGCTTCACCCTGGCGCCGGGCGCGACCCTGCCCACCGGCCAGCGCCAGCTCCGCATGACGCGGCTCGACGATCTCCGCCCGGTCATCGGCCAGGCCGTGTCACCGGCAGCGTCGACGGCGACGTCGATCTCGCGCAGGATGCGAACGTCAGGCTCGAGGCGCGCAATGTCGGCATCCCCGGCAGCAGCATCGGCCGCGCCAGCGTCACCGCGCGCGTCGCCAACCCGACCGCCGAACCCCGCCGTCAGCGCCCAGGCGACGCTCGACGGCATCGCCGCGAGCGGCATCGGCGGCAATGCGCGGATCGAGGTGAACGGGCCGCAGGACGCGCTCGCCATCCGGCTCGCCTCCGGCCTCACCAACCTCGCCGGCGCCGATGCGCGGATCACCGGCGCCGCGCTGCTCGACGCGGCCGCGAAGCAGGTCGCGGTGAGCGCGCTGGCGGTCGACTGGCACGACGAGCCGGTCCGCCTGCTCGCGCCGGTGCGGATCAGCTTCGGCGACGGGCTCGCGCCTCGACCGGCTGCGGCTCGCCATCGCGCCGCGCGACGCTCGATCTCGCCGGCCGCGTCGCGCCGCCGCTCGACCTCACCGCCACGCCGCGCAACCTCACCGCCGACCTCGCCAAGCCCTTCGCGCCCGACCCTCGCCGCCGACGGCAGCGCCGCCGTCGAGGCCCGGCTCGACCGGCACGCCGGCGGCGCCCATGGGCACGCGTCCGCGTCACCGCCACCGGCATCCGCATGCGGAGCGGCCCGGCCCGCGCGCTGCCGCCGGCCGCGCTGCTCGCGACGCTGAACCTCGCCGGCCACTCCACCCGCGTCGATGCGCGGCTGACCGCCGGCGTCGACCCGCCTCGCGGTCACCGGCACCGCGCCGCTCTCCACCGCGGGCGCGCTCGACCTGCGCGCGACCGGCGCGCTCGACCTCGCGTCACCGACCCGATCCTGACCCCGTCGGGCCGCCGGCTGCGCGGCCGGCTCACCCTCGACGCCACCGCGACCGGCAGCCCGACCGCGCCGCGCCTCGCCGGCACCGCGCGGCTCGCCGGCGGCGAGTTCCAGGACTACGCCCAGGGCGCCCATCTCACCGACATCGACCGCGACGATCGTGGCCGAGGGCGACACGATCCGCATCGCCGAGCCTCACCGCGCCGCGCCGGCGCCGGCACGCTCTGCCGCAAGCGGCACGGTCGGCATCGACCGCGCCGGGCATGCCGGTCGACCTCACCCTCACCGCGCGCAATGCGACGCCGCTGCAAAGCGACCTGCTCACCGCACGATCTCGATGCCGACCTCACGCTGCGCGGCGCAGGTCCAGGGCCGGCTCGATGCCGGCGGCACGGTCCGCATCCGCCGCGCCGATGATCAACATCCCCGACCGCTGCCCGACCTCGGTCGCCGTGCTCAACGTGCGCAATGCTCGGCGCGCCGCCGCCGCCGCCGCCCGCGCCCGGACCGACTGATCGGGCTCGACCTCACCGTCTCCGCGGCGCAGGCGATCTTCATCCGCGGCCATGGGCTCGATGCGGAAATGGCCGGGCGGCTGCATCTCGGCGGCACCACCGCGGCGCTGCTGCCCTCCGGCGGCTTCCACCTGCGCGCAGGGCACGTTCAGCCTCGCCGGCACCAACGCTCACCTTCACCAAGGGCGAGATCGGCTTCGACGGCACCGGCCTGCGCCACAAGATCGACCCGACGCTCGATTTCGCGGTGACCAACACCAACGGCAACGTCACCTCGACGCTCGCCATCACCGGCTATGCGGACGCGCCGAAATTCGCCCTGAGCTCGATCCCGGACCTGCCGCAGGACGAGGTGCTGGCGCATCTGCTGTTCGGCCAGAGCGCCAAGGATCATCGGCCCGTTCCAATACGCGCAGCTCGCGCAGGCGCTGGCCTCGCTCTCCGGCGTGGGCGGCGGCATCGCGGCCGATCCGCTCAGTTCGGTGCGCAAGGGGCTCGGCCTCGACCGGCTGACGATCGGCAGTCGAACGCGAACGGCAACGGGCCGGCGCTGCAGGGCGGGCCGCTACGTCGCGCGCGGCGTCTATCTCGGCGCCCAGCAGGGCACCGGCGGGCGACACCCAGGGCACGCTGCAGATCGATCTCTACAAGGGTCTCAAGCTGCAGACCAATGTCGGCAGCAGCGCCAGCGGCGGCAGCAGCGTCGGGCCTACCTACCAGTTCGAATATCGCTGAGGTCGATACGAGACGCTGAACGACCGGCGTGCTCACCGACGAGACCGGGCCTTGTGCGGACAGCGCCGCGCCCGGCTCGATCCTCGCCGCGCGCATGGCGGCGGCGGATTTCGGCGCAACGGTGACCGCGATCGCCATCGTGCATGGCGACACCGAGAACAAGCCCGACATCGCCGACGGCGAGCAAGGCGCTCTGACCATGACGAGAAGATCGGCAGCATCCCCGCCGAGCAGGCTTTCCTGCCGATCAATCCCGACTGCCCCGCATGAGATGAATGCCGGGCGGCTCCGCGCGAGCCGCCGGCATCCTTCAGTCGAGCGAGATCGAACGCGCCTCCGGACCTTTCGCGCCCTGCACCACCTGCATGCGGACGATCTGGCCCTCGGCGAGCGGCCCGACGCCGCTGCGCTCGAGCGCCGAGGCATGGACGAACACGTCCTTGCCGCCGGAGTCCGGCGTCACGAAGCCGAAGCCCTTGGTGCCGTTATACCATTTCACCGTGCCACGCTGCTCGACCGCCTCGCCCGAGCCGCCGCCGAATCCACCCCGGCCACCGCCGCCGCCGCCGAACCCACCCTCGCGGCGCGGCGGGCGGGCCTGCACGGCGCCCGGCACCACGGCGCCGATTTCGGTCACCTCGACGACCTGCGGCCCTTTCGGCCCGCGCCCGACCTTGATCTTGAGCGCCTGACCCGGCTCGACGCGATCCGCCCCGGCGCGGCCCAGCACGCTGCCATGCAGGAAGGCGTCCCCGCCCTCGGCGAGCTCGACAAACCCGAAGCCCTTCTCCGGGTTGAACCACTTCACCGTCCCCGAGCTCTCCGTCGCGCCGGAGACGTCCGGCTCGCGCCACATGGGCGAGGGCCGCCGGGGCGGAAAGCCGCCAGTGCTGGCGCCGCGAAAATCCCCGCCACCCCCGAAGTCACGGTCCTCTGACCGGCGAGGCCGCCGCGGCCGGTTGCCCCAATCGTCGTTCCTGCCCATCCCAGCCTTTCCTCGAGCCCGTCCTGGCCCTCTACCACCCGACGCCCGCCGTCTACCACCCAATGCCCGCGCGGTCTCGGCGGATTCCGTCCGGTATCCAACATCCGGACGCGAGCGTCCCGGGGGCGCCGACCCACTCGGTATCCCCGCGCGCCACGCCGTAGCAATCCACCGTAGCACGGAACTCGCGAGGAGGCGATGGGCGCTGCAACCTGCAAACACTCCCCGCAACCCCATCGCAGTGTCCGTCACCTTGACCCGCGCGCGGGTCCGGCCCTACCGCTGCTCGCCATCCCTCGGCCGCGCCCCTGGAGGCTCAATGTCCGACGCCCCGCGCCAGGTCGCGCTCGCCGAGCTCGACCTGCCCGCCTTCGGCGAGCCCGGCATCGAGCCGACGATCCCGGCGGCGGCCTACGCGCAGCGGATGGCGCAGGCGATGGAGCGGGCTGCGGAGCACGGGCAGCAGCCGCTGCCGGCAAACATCCGCGACTATGTCGGGCGGCTCGTCACGCCCTAATTCCGCGCCGCGATCGCCTGGTACGAGACGGTCGGCATCGGCGTCGAGGGCGGCGCGCTGTTCGATCTGGTGCAGCGCCATCTCGGCGATCCGTTCTTCGGCGTGACGCTCAACCCCGGCCACCTGATCCACTTGGACGGATGGATCGCGCTGCTCGCGGGAGCGCTGTTTGCCGTCGTGCTCAACATGCGGTCGGTCAGCACGATGCTCGGCAGCGAGCACCAGCTGACCCTGATCGATCGGCTGCGCATCGTCGTGCTCGCCGACATCGTGGTCGCGACGGCCGCCACCATCTTGGCAAGCATCGCGCACGATCGGGGCCGGCCGTTCACCAGGCGGCCCGATTACATCTGCTGCGGGCTTATCGTGCTTTCCTTTGCCGCGATCGACGCACTCCTGGTCGCGCTCGCCCTGGCGCCGGCCGCCTCCTGACCCGGTTGATTTCGGCCCCGGCATCGCCCACAACGCCGGCCACCGGGAACGGAGCGGGGAATGAGCGGGCATTATTTCGAGGATCTGCGCGAGGGCCAGAGCGCGAGCCTCGCCAAGACGATCACCGAGGCCGACATCCTGCTGTTCGCCGCCGTCAGCACGGACACCAACCCCGTCCATATCGACGCCGACGCCGCCGCGCAGTCGCAGTTCGGCGAACGCATCGCGCATGGCATGCTCTCCGCCGGGCTGATCAGCGCCGTGCTCGGCACGCGGCTGCCCGGCCCGGGGACGATCTATCTCGGCCAGACGCTCCGCTTCCGCGCGCCGGTCAGGATCGGCGCCACCGTCACCGCGACGGTCGAAATCACGGCGCTGGATCCCGAGCGCAAGCGGGCGACGCTGAAGACGGTCTGCACCGTCGCCGGCAAGACGGTGATCGATGGCGAGGCGACGGTGATGGTGCCCTCGCGCGGCTGATGATCCGCGTCCTCCACGACTGGCGGGACCTGCCCGAGGACGCACGCGGCGCCGCGGTCGCGGTCGGCAATTTCGACGGCGTGCATCTCGGCCATGCCAAGGTGGTGGCCGGCGCCCATGCCGGACGCCCCGACGCGCCACTCGCCGTGCTGACCTTCGAACCGCATCCGCGCGAGCTGTTCCGCCCGGACGATCCGCCCTTCCGCCTGACGCTTTCGGAGGAGCGCGCCGACGCGCTCGGCGCGCTCGGCGTGCGCCTGCTCTACGAGCTTCGCTTCGATCGCGCGTTCAGCACCATCACCGCCGCGGATTTCGTGGCCGAGGTGCTGCATCGCGGCCTCGGCGCCAAGCATCTCGCGACCGGCCCCGACTTTGCCTTCGGCCATCGCCGCGGCGGCGACGCGGCCTTCCTCGCCGACCGTGCCGAGCGGCTCGGGATGGGGGTGACGGTGGTGCCGCCGCTCGCCGATGCCGGCGGCCCGTTCTCCTCCACCCGCATCCGCCGTCTGCTGCAGGACGGCTATCCCGAACGGGCCGCCGCCGAGCTCGGTCGGCCCTGGGCGATTCGCGGCCCGGTCACCGAAGGCGACAGGCGCGGCCGCACGATCGGATTCCCCACGGCCAACGTGCCGCTCGGCCGGCATCTCGAGCCGGCGCGCGGCGTCTATGCGGTGACCGTGCGGCTGCCCGACGGCGCCTTGGTGGCCGGGGTCGCCAATATCGGTCGCCGCCCCACGGTGAATGCGGGCCCGGAAAGCCGGCTCGAGGTCCACCTCTTCGACTTCGCGGGCGATCTCTATGGCAAGGCGATCGCCGTTGCGCTGCACGCCTATCTTCGTCCCGAACGCAAATTCGCCGGGCTCGACGAACTGAAGGCGCAGATCGCGCGCGACGCCGCCGAGGCGCGGCTCAAGCTCGCCGATCGGGAGAATGCATGATGCAGCCGCAGGGCCTCGCCGCCATCGTGACCGGCGGCGCCTCGGGACTCGGCGCGGCAACCGCGACGATGCTCGCCGGCGCCGGCGCGAAGGTCACGTTGTTCGATCTCGACGCGGCGCGCGGGGAAGCGCACGCCGGCACGATCGGCGGCCGCTTCGCGACCGTGGACGTGACGGACGAGGATGCGGTCGAAGCGGGGCTCGCGGAAGCGGAGGCTGCGCACGGGGTCGCCCGGATCCTGGTGAACTGCGCCGGCATCGGCCCGGGCGCGCGCACCGTCAATCGCGAGGGCCGGCCGCACCCGCTCGCGCTGTTCCGCAAGGTGGTCGAGATCAACCTGATCGGCAGCTTCGCGATGGTCGCGAAATTCGCCGCGCGCCTGGTCACGGCCGAGCCGATCGGCGAGGAGCGCGGCGTGGTCGTCAATACCGCGTCCATCGCCGCTTATGACGGCCAGATCGGCCAGGCCGCCTACGCGGCGTCGAAGGGCGGCATCGTCGGGCTCACGCTGCCGGTGGCGCGCGACCTCGCCCAGTACGGCATCCGTGTGGTGACGATCGCGCCCGGCCTCTTCCTCACCCCGATGCTCGAAGCCCTGCCGCAGCCGGCGCAGGACTCGCTCGGCAGCCAGGTGCCGTTCCCCAACCGGCTCGGCGCGCCCGCGGAGTTTGCCGGGCTGGTCCATGCCATCATCGCCAATCCGATGCTGAACGGCGAGACGGTCCGGCTCGATGGCGCCCTGCGCATGGCGCCCCGATAAGCACCGTGATCCGCACCCGCGTCACGGAGCTGCTCGGGATCGAGCATCCGATCGTGCAGGGCGGCATGATGTGGGTCGGCCGCGCCGAGCTTGCCGCCGCGGTCTCCAACGCCGGCGGCCTCGGCATCCTCACGGCGCTCACGCAGCCGACGCCCGCCGATCTGCGCCGCGAGATCGACCGCTGCCGCCGCATGACCGACAAGCCGTTCGGCGTGAACCTGACGATCCTGCCCACGATGGCGCCGCCGCCCTACGCGGAATACCGCCGCGCGATCATCGACAGCGGCATCAGCATCGTCGAGACCGCCGGCGGGCCGCCCGCGGGAGCATGTCGAGGAATTCAAGTCCCACGGCATCATCGTGCTGCACAAGTGCACCTCCGTGCGGCACGCGCTGTCGGCGGAGCGGTACGGCGTCGATGCGATCTCGATCGACGGCTTCGAATGCGCGGGCCATCCCGGCGAGGACGACATCCCCGGCCTGATCCTGATCCCCGCCGCCGCCGACAGGGTGCGCATCCCGATGATCGCGAGCGGCGGCTTCGGCGACGGGCGCGGCCTGGTCGCGGCGCTCGCGCTCGGCGCGGACGGGATCAACATGGGAACCCGCTTCTGCGCGACCGTGGAGGCGCCGATCCACGCCAAGGTCAAGCAGTACCTCGTCGCCAATGACGAGCGCGCGACGCGGCTGATCTTCCGCAACCTGCACAACACCGCCCGGGTCGGCCGCAACAGCATCGCCGATCAGGTGGCCGAGATTCTCGCCCGGCAGGGCGCGCGGTTCGAGGACGTCGCGCCTCTCGTCCGCGGCGTGCGTGGGCGCGAACTGCTGGAGACCGGCGACCTCGATGCCGGCTTGGTCTGGGCCGGGCAGGTGCAGGGGCTGATCCACGACATCCCGAGCTGCGCCGAGCTGATCGCGCGCATCATGCACGACGCCGAAGCGATCATCCGCGACCGCCTCGCCCGGCTCACCCGCGAGCAGGACGAACCCGCCGCCGCTTGACGCTTCCTTCACCCTTCCGCGGCAAACTCGACCGGCCTGCCGCCATCGGGAAAGGGACGATTCGATGCACCTGCTGAGCCGCCTGAAGCTTGCGTACCAAACTTGCCATTCTGGTCGGGTTGTCCGTCGTCGCGGTGCTGACCGCGACCGGCCTCGGGGCCGCCTCGGTGCGCAACCACCTCCTGAATGGCCGCATCGAGAAGCTGAAGGCGGTCGTCGACACCGGCCTGAGCCTTGCCAACACGCTTGAGGCGCGCGTGCAGGCGCACCAGCTCACCCATGAGCAGGCGCTGGAGGAGCTGCGTCGCGAGGTGCACGCGATGCGCTTCGACAATGGCGCAGGCTACATCGCGATCACCGGCACCAACGGCATGGTCCTCGTGCACGGGGCCAACCCGAAGGTCGAGGATCATCCGACCACCGCAAACGCCGCCGACGGCACATCCATCCTGACGCTCGAGGAGAACGCGCTCGCGCACGCCGATGGCGGCACGATCTCATATCTCTATCCGAAGCCCGGCACGACGAAGCTCGAGTCCAAGATCGCCTATGTCGCGGCGTTCAAGCCGTGGCAGGCGGTGGTCCTCGCCGGCGCCTACACCGATGATCTGGATGCGGCGTTCGAGCGCTCGCTGCTCGAGCTCGGCAGCGTCGGCATCGCGATCATCGCGATCACGCTGATCGCCGCATGGGTCATCAACCGCGACATTTCCGGCTCGCAGATGCGACTCAAGGCGGCGATGGAGCGCCTCGCCGCGGGCGATCTCGCGATCGCGATCCCCGGTGTCGAGCGCGGCGACGAGGTCGGCGCCATGGCCGCCGCGGTCACCGTGTTCAAGGAGAACGCGAGCAGGATGGAGGCGATGCAGCGCGACCAGCAGGAGCTCCAGCGTCGCGGCGAGGAGGAGAAGCGCGCCGCCCTGCTGAGCCTCGCGAACCGGTTCGATGAGCAGGTGGGCCGGGTGGTTGACGAGGTGGCCTCCGCCGGCTCGGGCATCGCCGAGATCGCCGGCCAGGTGAGCCGCGCGGCCGAGGCCGCGAGCGAGCAGGCCGGGGCCGCGCTTGCCGGCGCCGACCAGGCGACCTCGAACGTGCAGAGCGTCGCCGCCGCCGTCGAGGAGATGGCCGCGACCGGTGCCGAGATCAGCCGCCAGGTGGCGCAGGCTTCCGACGTCGCCCAGAAGGCGGCCGAGAAGGGCCGGATCACCAACCAATCGGTGGGCAGCCTGGCGACGGCGGCCCAGAAGGTCGGCGAGGTGGTGGAGCTCATCGAGAGCATCGCCGCGCAGACCAACCTGCTGGCGCTGAACGCGACCATCGAGGCGGCGCGCGCCGGCGAGGCAGGCAAGGGGTTCGCGGTGGTGGCCGGCGAGGTGAAGGGCCTTGCCAACCAGACCGCGAAGGCGACCACCGACATTCGCGCGCAGATCGCCGCCATGCAGGGCGAGACCGGCGCCGCGCTCGACGCGGTGCAGAGCATCGCGGAGACCATGCAGGGGGTGGAGCAGATCGCCGCCTCGATCCTGACCGCGGTCGAGCAGCAGGGTGGCGCGCTGCAGGAGATCTCCGGCAACGTCCAGCTCGCCGCCGGGCGCACCCAGCAGGTCGCGGCCGATCTGAGCCTCGTCTCCGGCGGGCTCAAGGTGAATGGCGACGCCGCGGTGGAGATGCTGGGCGCTTCCGACCGCATGGCGAAGCAGGCTCAGTCGCTGAAACAGGAAGTGCAGGACTTCCTCGGCTCTGTGCGCGCCGCCTAGCGCGTGATCGTTTCAGGCCGAGTTCGGCCTGCAACGTGAATCACTCGCTCGAACAATTCGCTA
The DNA here is from genome assembly GCA_963822815.1 of uncultured Alphaproteobacteria bacterium. GTDB lineage: Bacteria > Pseudomonadota > Alphaproteobacteria > Acetobacterales > Acetobacteraceae > CAWGJC01. The sequence continues at coordinate 85,601 of CAWGJC010000002.1, read as the reverse complement.
AAGCAGGCCGGTGACCGGAAGGGAACCGGTCATGCTTTAGCCTCCGATCGCCCTGACTGGAATCAGTCAGGGCGTGAATCGGCAGGCAAAAGATACGGAGACCCGAATCGCCCTGACCACAGTCAGAGCAATTCGGGTCCAGGCGCAACGCCTCGGTGGTCACCGGCCGCTCCCGCTGAGGTCAGCGGGAGCGGCCGTGTCTTTGCGGGATCGTGTCGCCGGAATTTCGCCGTGCCGTGCGGTTCCTACTCGAACTCCTCGTTCAGCTGGATCACGGGCGTGATGTCGGTGAATTTCGGAACATCGCCCAGGATTTCCTTGCCGTGCTGTTCCACGCCCCGCTGGAAGTGCTCGGCGGATTCCCACGACAGCAGCGCGACCAAATGATAGGAGGCCGGGCCGCCGCCGGGCGCGCCCACGCCGCGCAGGAAGCGCGCACCCTTGAGGCCCATGCCGCCCCAGCGCGACTGCACCAGCGGGATGTGGCTCCTGCGGTAATAGTCGAGATCGAACCGCGAGCCCTGGCTGGCCGGATAAGTGACGCTGATCACGATCATGACGTGGGTCCTCCTGTGCGGCCGACGTGATTGCGGGCCCGTCGCGATCGTGCTTCGGCCGTTCCGCCGCCGCAAGGCGGCCCCGTTTGGGATCACGAGGGGCGGCGCGCAAAAACATTCTTCCGGCGCGGATCGGAATGGCCGCAATGGGAGGCCGGGCAAGGACAAACCAGCCGAGCCGCGGCATGCTGGCGGCGCCACGCGAGAGGATCGTTCGTGCAACTCGGCCCGGCGCCACGGCGCGCATGACAAGCGAGCGGCTCGTCCTGTTCGAATGGGGGGTCTCCAGCTATTACGGCTGGGGTGTCTACGGGCTCAACCTGCTGCTGAACTGGGAAGCCCGCGGCGATCTCGTCGCGGCGACGCTGCTGCCGATCGATGCGTCGCAGCTCGATCTCGATCCGCTGGAGATGCGGCTTCTCACGCCGGCGTTCCGGCGCTCGGCCGAGGTGCAGGCGGGCCTGCGCGCCGTCGCCGGGCGATCGGTGACCAGCCTGCATGTCGTGCTACACACGCTGCACAACGGCCTGGTGCAGGGGCGGGCCGCGTTCGATGCGGAGGTGCGCGGCACGCCGCAGGTCGGCGTCGCCTTTCTCGACGACACGCGCATCGGCCGCGATGCGGCGCACCGTCTCGGCGAGTACGCGTTCGTGGTCGCCGGCTCGAGCTGGAACCGCGACTTGCTGCGGGAGGCCGGGGCACCGCGCGTGGAGCGCGTGCTGCAGGGCGTCGATACCGCGCATTTCCATCCGGCCCCGCGTCGCGCCGTGCTCGCCGGCCGCTACGTCGTGTTCTCCGGCGGAAAGCTCGAATTCCGCAAGGGGCAGGACCTCGTGCTGCAGGCGTTCGGCCGCTTCGCGGAACGCCATCCCGATGCCGTGCTGCTGACCGCTTGGTCCTCGCCCTGGCCCGGACTTGCGCGCAGCCTGGAAACCAACGCCGCAATCGCGCCGCCGGTGTTCGGCGCCGACGGTACCGTGGATGTCGTCGCCTGGGCCGGCCGCAACAACATTCCGCCGGAGCAGGTGATCGATCTCGGCCCGGTCTCCAACCGGCTGATGCCGCGCATCCTGCGCGAGGCCGACATCGCGATCTTTCCGAGCCGCGCCGAAGGCGGCACCAATCTCGTGGCGATGGAGTGCATGGCCTGCGGCGTGCCGACTGTCCTGGCGGCGAATACCGGGCATCTCGACCTGATCGGCGGCGGGCGCTGCATTCCGCTGACGCGCCAGACGCCGCTGCGAGGCGACGCGCATCGCGGCTGGGGCGCGAGCGATGTGGAGGAGATGGTCGCCGCGCTGGAAGCCGGCTACGACGATCCGGGACGGGCCCGCCGGATCGGCCAACGCGGCGCCCGGTTCATCGCCGGCATGAGCTGGGGCAACCAGCTCGAGGAACTCGCGGCGCTGGTGCGGCCGCTGCTGTGATACCAACGGTCATTCTTCATGGCCGTTGGTATGCGCGCGGGTTGGTGGGCGGCGCGCGCCAAAAAAGGGCTATACCGCGCGCGAGGTGCACTCGACGAGTTGCGATTTGAGCGCGCTGGTATGAGGCGGATTCGCGGCCGGGCTACCGCGCCGAGAACGTCACCCGTTGGAGCAGCGGCCTCCAGGTGCTGAACCTGGCATCGAGCGCGGTGCGGAAATCGACATGGCCTTGCGCCTCGTTGTCGACCGAACACGAGGCATAGCCCGGCCCGTCGGGAAACTGCGGTGACACCGTGTTGGTGTAGAGCGCGATGAAATAGCCACGATCCGGCGTCGGGTTCTGCTTCACCAGCGCCCGATCGATGCCGGGGCCGCCCTCCTTGGTCTGCTGCACCGGTGGGCTCTGGTAGAGCACGCCGGAGGTGACGAGCTGGTAGAGGCCGCCGCTGGATTGCGGCGAGGCGATGGTGCCGTAGACGGCGAGCACGTACCAGGTGTTGCCCGGGCCGCCGAGATCGTCGGGCCATGGCGCGAGGGTGAGGGTGATGCGGAACGAGCCGGTGGAGCTGAACTGCGCGCCGTTGATCACGTAGCCCCGCCGCGCACCGAGCGCCGCCGCCGGCGGCGATCCCCAGGGCTGCGGCGGCGGGTCCAGCAGCAGCGCCAGGTCGCTTGCCATCGCTCGCCGCGGCGCGAGCGAAGCGATTGATAGGCCGGTGGCGGCCGCAACGAGCCCGCGCCGTCGAAGATCACGCATGGGGAGGCCTCCAGGACCTTGGTCCGGGCGCAACGCCGCGATAGCGCCGCCGCGCGGCTGCGTGCCATGATCCCCACCGTGCTGTCCACCCCGGCTGCGTCCGCAAACCGGCGATCGGAAGGGGCGCCGCACTGCGATCGAGGGAGTCGCGACGCATGGCGACGACGGTGACCTTCCAGCCGCCCGGCGGTGAGGGATATTGGGAAACGCCCACCGATTGGAGCGACGGCGCGCTGCCCGACGCAACCGACGACGTGGTGATCTCGTCGGCCTACGCGATCGTCGATACGGCGGGGGACGTCGCGGCCAACGTCACCCTGGAGGGCGCTACCCAGCTTCAGGTCTGGACCGGCGGAACCCTGACGATCGGTGGCACGATCGACGGGTCCGGGCTCACCGAGCCAACCAATCCCTACGGCATCTTCATGCTGGGTGCCGGCACGCTCGCCGTTGCGGGTGGGATCTTCGACACGGGGATCCTCGGCACCTCGGGTGTCATCGAGGCTTCGGTTACCGGCGGCACCCTCATCAGCGAGTACGCCGGGGTGACGATCACCGGCGGCCTGTCCGGCGTCGCGGTCGACGTCAACGCCGGCAGCCTCACGCTCGACGGCAGCGTCGATGCCGCGACGACGATCGCCTTCGAGGCGGACAACAACGGCGCCGATCTGGTGCTGGCGGCCACCGCGCCGCTCGGCCAGTTCGATGGCGCGCTGGCGGATTGGGCGACGAACAGCACCATCGATCTCGGCGGCATCGCCTGGCTGCCCGGAACCACCATCGCCCAGCTCAGCGGCGACGGCGAAACGCTGTCGGTCTCGGATGGCGGTTCGCCGCTCGCCACCATCCATTTCGCGGCGCCCGAAACCGGAATGTCGTTCTATACGGAGTTGGATGGCGGCGCCGGCACGGACATTGTCTCCGCGATCGAACTCGTGGACACCCTCGGCACGGTCGCGGACTGGAACGATGCCGCGATCTGGAAGCCGGGTTTTGTTCCGGGGCCAGGCGACAATGTCGTCGTCGCGAGCGCGGGCCTGCTCCAGACCCTGACAATCGGCGCCGCCGCAACGTTCCGGCACCCTGACACTCGGCGCGACCTTCACGAACCCCACCCTGGTGACGCTCGCGATCGAGGCGACCGGGACGCTCACCGTCGCAACCGATCTTGTGGTGAATATCGGAACCATCGACCTGCAGGGCGGGATTCTCGATGCCGGAACCATCGATCTGAGAAACGGCGACACCATCACAGGCTTCGGAACGATCAATGGGTCGGTCCTCAGCAACTGGGACGCGGGCTATTCCTCTCCTGCCATCATCGCGTCGGGTGGCACGCTGGAGGTGAACGGGGATCTGAGCGGGAGGTTCACGTACGGCCAAGGTCAGGAGATCTCCACGATCGACGCCAATCCGATGACGATCGAGAGCACGCTCCTGCTCGGGCCGCAGGCGAGCGGATACGAGTTCGATGCCATTTTTTTCGCTAATCGCGATGGGTTGCTCTCCTTCGCTCCGGGCCTGTCGGATGCCGGCTCGTTGTTCATAACCCAGGCCGGCGCGACCATCGATCTTCAGGGCGATCCGTGGCACGCGGGCGTGACGGAGGCGAGCTTTTTCCTGCCGGGCCCGTTTGACACGGGCACTCTCGTTGTCTCCGACGCCGGAACCACCTACGGGAGTTTCACGGTCGGCGGCGATGAGGAAGCCTTCGGCTTCCTGACGGCGGATGACGGGCATGGCGGCACGGAGGTGATTGCCGGCGGCAACGCGCCCTGCTTCACCCGCGGCACCATGATCCTGACGCCGTCCGGCGAAGCGCCGGTGGAGACGATGCGCATCGGCGATGCCGTCAGCACGCATGCCGGCGCGACGCGGGGCGTTAAGTGGATCGGCACGCGTGCCTATGCCGGGCCGTTCTTCCGCGCCAACCGGGATCTCTGGCCGATTCGCATCCGCACCGGCGCGATCGGAGAGAACGTGCCGCACCGCGATCTCCTGGTGTCGCCGCACCATGCGATGTTCATCGACGGGCTGCTGATCCCGGCGGAGCAGCTCGTCAATGGCGTCTCAGTGGTGCAGGCAGAGGAGCGGGCGAGGAGCGTCGAGTATTTCCACATCGAGCTCGACAGCCACGATGTGCTGCGTGGCGGAAGGCGCGCCGGCGGAGAGCTTCGTCGACCGCGACAGCCGCATGATGTTCCACAACGCGGCGGAGTTCGCGGCGCTCTATCCCGATGCGGAACCGGCGACCGCGACGCTGCGCGACGCGGGTCGAGGGTGGCGAAGTGGTGCGCCGCATCTGGCGGCGGATCGCGGATCGCGCGGGCATCGGCGCGGGCAGGGCGTCGCTGCGCGGACGGCCTCGATGCGCTGCAGGGCGGAGCGTGGCGGGCTGGGCGGCGGCGAGGTGGCGCGCCGGTCTGGGTCGCCGTTGAGCGTCGACGGGATGCCGGTCGCGCGCGGGCTCGCCAACCGGTTCCGACCCGACCTCGCGGCGTCGGAAATCGGACGCGGCTGGCACGGGTTCCGCATCCTGCTGGCGCGGGCGCTCGATCCGGCGAAGCCGCATCGCGTGTCGGTGCGGCGCGAGGCGGATGGAGTGGAGCTGCCGGGCTCGCCGGTGATCGTGCCCGCCGGCGGGCGACGGCCGCCGCGGCAGACAGCCGGCGGCGAGCGGCGCTTCCCTGCGATAAGCAGCGCGGAACCAGCCAGGAGCGCCCACATGCCCGACGCGGTCATCGTCGCCACCGCGCGCACCCCGATCGGCAAGGCCGGCGCGAGGGTCGCTCAATCTCGCGCATGGCGGGCAGATGGGGGCGCATGTCGATCCGCCATGCGCTGGAGCGCGCCGGCGTCGAGCCTGGCGCCGTCGAGGAGGTGGTGCTGGGCTGCGGGTTTCCGGAGGGCGCGACCGGCGGCAACATCGCGCGGGTGGCGGCGATCCGCGCCGGGCTGCCGGTCGAGACCTCCGCGATGACGCTCAACCGGTTCTGCTCCTCCGGGCCTCAACGCGATCGCCATCGCGGCCGGGCGGATCGTCAATGACGGCGTGCCGGTCGCGGTGGCCGGCGGGCTCGAATCGATCTCGCTGGTGGGGCCGTCCACCAACACCGTGCGCTACCGCGACGAGTGGGTGGAGGCGCACAAGGCGGCGGTCTACATGCCGATGATCGAGACCGCCGACATCGTCGCCGAACGCTACGGCGTCTCGCGCGAGGCGCAGGACGAATATGCGCTCGCGAGCCAGCAACGCACCGCGACGGCGCAGCAGCGCGGCATCATGGCCGACGAGATCGTGCCGATCGCGGTGCGGCGCGCGGTCACCGACAAGGCGACCGGCGAGGTGCGCGAGGAGGATGCGGTGTTCGCCGCCGACGAGTGCAACCGCCCGGACACGACGCGCGAGGGCCTCGCCAAGCTCAAGCCGGTGCGCGGCGAGGACAAGTTCATCACCGCCGGCAATGCGAGCCAGCTCAGCGACGGCGCCAGCGCCTGCGTGCTGATGTCGGACCGGGAGGCGGCGCGGCGCGGACTCACGCCGCTCGGCATCTTCCGCGGCTTCGCGACCGCCGGCTGCGAGCCGGACGAGATGGGGATCGGGCCGGTCTTCGCCGTGCCGCGCCTGCTCGCGCGCACCGGCGTGCGGATGGACGACATCGACCTCTGGGAGCTCAACGAGGCGTTCGCGAGCCAGGTGCTCTATTGCCGCGACCGGCTCGGCATTCCGGACGAGCGGCTGAACGTGAATGGCGGCTCGATCGCGATCGGCCATCCGTACGGCATGAGCGGCGCCCGCATGACCGGGCACGTGCTGCTGGAAGGCAAGCGGCGCGGCGCGCGCTACGCCGTGGTGACGATGTGCGTGGGCGGCGGCCAGGGCGCGGCCGGGCTGCTGGAGATCGTGTAGGCCTTCAGAGTACTCTCCTGTTTGGAAAATGCGCTCTTCGTGCATTTCCCAAACAGCCCCTCACACCGCGAGGCAGGCGGCGACGATCACGCCGCCCAGCAGCGCGACGGTCGCGTGCAGGCCGAGGACCAGACCGGAGACCGGCCGGCGGCGGAGGCGGGCGAGGATCGGGATCCCGCCGATCAGCACCGCGACGCGCAAGCATGCCGACCGCCATCGGCCCGAGCTGCGCCATGGTCCGCGTCGTCCCCGGCTCGGCGAGCCGCGCCAGGAAGGCGGCGAGGCCGGCGACGCCGATCGCGCCGTGCAGCGCGGCCAGCGCCCAGGGCGGGCGGCGGATGCCCGGCAGGCCCGCGTGCATGATGGCGAGGATGAAGCCGAGCAGCGCGGCCGCGGCGAGCAGGAGGGCGGACCAGCCGAGCAGTGACATTGCGGTCACGCCGCCTGCGGCGATTCGACCCAGCCGGCGTGGCGCAGGATGCCGACCAGCCCGATTGCGGCGAGGGTCACGCCGCAGGCGATGGTCACCGGCACCATCCCGGCAAGGGTGATGGCGGCCGGCATCAGCAGCATGGCAAGCAGGGTTCCGGCGCTCGACATCGCCAGATAGACGCGCGTCGCCGCGGCGACGTCGAGGGGGGCGAGTCGGGTCTGCCGCAGCACCGCGAGCGGGATGTCCTTCATCGGCCCGCCGATCGCGCTGAAGGCCGACGCGGCGATGAAGCCGGGGATCACGCAGCGCGCGGGCAGGAACGCGGCGAGGCCGAGCAGGACGATGCCGGAACCGACGATCAGTGTGCCGCCGAACATCTGGAATTGCGGCTGCGCCGGCAGCGGGCGGCTGCCGACGACGATGGTCGCGGCGAGGTTGGTGCAGCCATAGGCGGAGATCACGACGCCGTAGGCGCCGAGCCCGCCGCCGCCGGCCGCCGGCGTGGCGCTCGATCAGCAGCGGCAGGGCGAGGAAGAAGGCCGCCGTCCAGGCGCCGTTCACGATGCCGGCGGTCGCCAGCGAATAGCCGAGCAGTCGGTGGCCGCGCATCGCGCGGATGCCGCGGCGAATGCCGGCGAGAGCGGGCTCGACGGCCGCCTCGCTGCAGCGGAGGCAGGTCCGGCCGCAGGCGGCGGATCAGCAGCAGCGCCGCCGCGGAGAGCAGGAAGCTCGCCGCGTCGATCGTCATGAAGTGCATCACCGGCACCAGGCCGGCGAGCAGGGCGATGAGCCCCGGTCCGAGCAGGCGGGCGCTGCGGTCGGTCGCGTCCAGCAGGCCGTTGGCCGCCGGCAGCAGGCCGCGGTCGGAGACGAGCTCGGGCAGCAGCGTCTGCAGCGCCGGCTGGAACACCGCCTGGCCGACCGCCAGCACCATGACGGCGGCGATCAGCATGGCGGCGCTCGGCCGGCCGGTCGCCATCCAGGCGGTGACCAGCAGCAGGAGGATGGCGGCGCGGGCGAGGTCGGCGCGGATCATGCTGCGGCGCTGGTCCCAGCGATCGGCCCAGCCGCCGATGCCGAGCGCGGCGACCACCAGCACCAGCGCCTGCAGGGCGCGAAGATAGCCGGCGCCGGCGCCGAGCACGCCCACGGCGATCCAGGTCAGCGCGACGCGCATAAAGCTGGTCGCCGATCGCGGAGAGCGACAGGCCGCCCCAGAGCAGCGCCACCGGGGGCTTCGCAGCGGATGAAAGATGCGCAAGGCCGGCTCTCGTTCTTGAGAATTGCTCGCATCTTTGCGCCGCATCACCAAAGGTGGCAATCCCGGGGCGCGGCGACGATCAGAGGCGCCGCGAGCGCCGCCCGGGCGACGTCGCCGGGCGGCTTCCAGCCCGGCGAGCACGCGCTGGCCGGCGCGGATGCCGGCGGTGTCGGTGCGATCGAGATCGGCGACCTGGGCGGCGGTCTCCTCGGCGGCGGTCACCAGCTGGTCGCGCAGGATTTCGAGCGCTTCGCGGCGCGCGCCATGGCCGGCATCGAACCAGCCGGCGACGATCGCCTCGGTCTCGCGCTGCATCCGGCCGCTATCGGCGCCGCGCTGGGCGAGCGTCGCCAGATGCTGGAGTGCCGCGCTGGCCAGCGAGAGGGGCTCGGTCGAGATCCTCTCCATGTCGTCGCCTCCGGAGAACGGAGGCGCGAACGTTAGGAGAACGACGGCGCGCGCAGCAGAGACCGCGGTAGCGGCTACAGGTAGCGGCCGACGCGGCCGAGGAGATAGGCGCCGAGGAACGTCGCCAGCACGGCGGTGAGCGGCCGCTCCCGCACCAGGCGGGCGAGCTGGTCGGCGTGCTCGGCGACCGCGTCGCGCACCTGGCCCGCGGCCTGACGGCCCTGGGCGGCGGCTTCGGCGAGCATCGGTTCCGGCGAGAGCGGGGCATTGGCGTCCACCTGCCGCTGCAGCGTCCTCGAGCTGCTGTTTCGGGTCCTGGGTCACGGCGGTCCTCCTACTCTGCGGTGCCGTTGCGCAGCTCGGGCGGGCGGGTTGGTGAGCGCGCTCGGCGTCTTGGCGGCGACGTCCCGATGCGAGAGCGGATCGAGGTCGATCCCGCTGCCCGGCCGCCGCCGGCCGCATCCGGCAAGGCTCGCGAGGCCGCCGCGCCCAGGGCGGCGCGGAGGAGACGGCGGCGGAGCAGACGATCGCGGGCGCAATTCACGGGCACTCGTCCCGGTAGCACGCCATCGCGCGGCTGCCATCGCGCGCCCGGCGCACCAGCCCGCGCGCGTCAGTCCTGCTCCACCGCGACGACGCGGAACTCGGTCGCCGTGCCATCCGGCTCGCGCAGCGTGACCCTCTCGCCGGGGCGCAGCACGCCGGCCTCGAGGCGCCAGAGCGGGTCGTCGTCGCCCGGATGCTGGCGCACCGCCCAGCCGGATCTCGACCCGCACCAGCTCGCCCACGTGCTCGCCGCCATCGGCGGCGGTCCAGGTGACCGCCCAGGGCTCGTCGCCGGGCCGGTGCGGGCGTCGCCGTCGATGCGGCCCTGCGCGGTCAGGCGGAGTGTGAGCTCCAGCCGCCGCGTGTCCGCGGGCTCCGCCACCAGCATCGTGACCTTCGCCATTCCTCTCGCCTCGTTCGGCCGAATCGTCACCAGAACGACCACAGGGCGTGTCGCCGCGATGTTCAGATCGCGACGCGGGCGCCGAGCTCCACCACGCGGTCGCTCGGGATGCGGAAGAACTCCGTGGCCGAGGCGGCATTGCGCGCCATCACCAGGAAGAGCCAGAGCCGCCAGAACGGCATGCGCGGCACCATCGCCGGCACGATCGTCTCGCGGCCGAGGAAATAGCTCACCTGCATCGGGTCGTAGGCGACGCCGGGCGCGTGCAGGTCCTCGAGCGCGCGCGGGATGTTCGGGCTCTCCATGAAGCCGTAGCGCAGGATCACGCGGTGGATGCCGGGCGCGAGCTCCGTCACCTCGCAGCGGCGCTCGGCGCCGGCCTCCGGCTCGTCCAGCGTCTGCACGGTGACGAACAGCACCCGCTCGTGCAGCACCTTGTTGTGCTTGAGGTTGTGCAGCAGCGCGGTCGGCACGTAATCCGGGTTGCCGGTGAGGAACACGGCCAGCCCCGGCACGCGGATGGTGCGCGATTGCGGCAGGCGGGTGAGGAAGGAGGCGAGCGGCAGGCTGTCCTGCTGCCAGCGCGCGAGCACCAGCGTCGCGCCCGCGCTTCCAGGTCGTCATCAGCCCCATCAGCGCGATGCCGAGCACGAGCGGCACCCAGCCGCCCTCCGGCATTTTCAGCGCGTTGGCGGCGAAGAACACCGTGTCGATGATGATGAAGGCGCCGAACACCAGGACCGCGGCGGCGCGCGACCAGTGGAACTGGCGGCGGAACACCACCATCGCGAGGATGCAGGTGCAGATGAAGGTGCCGGTGACCGCGATGCCGTAGGCGGCGGCCAGGTTGTCGCTGCTGCGGAAGGCGAAGACGAGGACCAGCACGCCGAGCGCCAGCGCCGCGTTCACCTGCGGCATGTAGATCTGGCCCTCCTCGGTCTGGCTGGTGTGGCGCACCGTCATGCGCGGCAGGAAGCCGAGCAGCGTGCATTGCCGCGCCATGGAATAGGCGCCGCGAGATCAGCGCCTGGCTCGCGATCACCGTGGCGAAGGTCGCGAGCACGACCAGCGGCAGGCTCAGCCATTTCGGCGCGAGCAGGTAGAACGGGTTCTCGATCGCCGCCGGGTCGGTGATCACCAGCGCGCCCTGGCCGAAATAGTTGAGCACCAGGCAGGGCAGCACGAAGAAGAGCCAGGAGCGCCGGATCGGCTCGGCGCCGAAATGGCCCATATCGGCGTAGAGCGCCTCCGCGCCGGTCACCGTCAGCACCACCGCGCCGAGCGAGAGCAAGGCGAGCCAGCCATGGCCCGCGCAGAAGATCACCGCATGAGTGGGCGACATCGCGAGCAGGATGCGCGGGTAGCGGACGATCTGCTCAGCCCGAGCACGCCGATGGCGAGCGAACCACACCGCCATCACCGGGCCGAACACCCGGCCGACCCGGCCGGTGCCGAACCATTGGACGGCGAACAGCGCGACGATCACCACGACCGAGATCGGCAGCACCACCTCCTTGAAGGTCGGCGCCCAGACCTCGAGCCCCTCGACCGCGGAGAGCACCGAGATCGCCGGCGTGATGACGCCGTCGCCGAAGAACAGGCAGGCGCCGGTGATGCCGATCAGGGCGAGCGCCGCAGCGCACGCGGGCGCCGGTGGAGACGCGCTGCGCCAGCGCCATCAGCGCCAGGATGCCGCCCTCGCCCTTGTTGTCGGCGCGCATGACCAGCATGACGTATTTCACCGTCACGATCAGGATCAGCGACCAGAAGATCAGCGACATGATGCCGAGCACCTCGCCGACCACGATGCCGTGGCCGCCGATGAAGCTCATGCTGGCCTTGAAGGCGTAGAGCGGGCTGGTGCCGATATCGCCGTAGACGACGCCGAGCACGCGCCAGCATCACGGAGAGCCGCGGCGAGAGCGCGCCGGGCGGCGACGGCCGGCGCGGTCGTGGTACTCATGTCTGAGACCTGGCCCTCGCTGGATCCGGCGTCATGCGGACTCTGTTCCGGCGCTCCGGCTCGATCGCCCCGCCGGCCGACGGCGGCGAGGCATACGCCTGTTGCGTTGCGAAAGGCAAGCGGAGCGGGGTGGGTAGCGACTTAAAGCCGCGACCCCCTGCCGCCGCGTGCCGAAGATGGCGGTGCCGACCCGGACCAGCGTGGCGCCGTGGGCGATCGCGATCTCGAAATCGGCCGACATGCCCATCGAGACCACCGGCAGGCCGTGGCGCGCGGCGCGGTCGGCGAGCCAGGCGAAATGCGGCGCCGGGTCCTCGCCCTGCGGCGGCACGCACATCAGGCCGCGCAGCGCGGCGCCGAACCGGTCGCGGCAGGCGGTGATGAAGCCATCCGCCTCGGCGCGGGGAATGCCGGATTTCTGCGCCTCGTCGCCGACATTCACCTCGACCAGCAACTCGGGCAGGCGGCCCGCCGGCGCGCGCGGCCGCGGCGGCAAGGGCGTCGGCCAGGCGCGGCCGGTCGAGGCTCTCGATCATGTCGGCGAGCCGCACGCCTCGCGCGCCTTGTTGGTCTGCAGCCCGCCGATCAGGTGCAGGCGCAGCGCGGGATGAGCGGCGCGCAAGCGCGGGGAACTTGGCCGCCGCCTCCTGCACGCGGTTCTCGCCGAACACGCTCCTGGCCGGCGGCGAGCGCGGCGGCGACCGCCTCGGCCGGGTGGGTCTTCGAGACGGCGACGAGCGTCACCTCCTCCGGCCGCCGACCGGCCCGGATGGCGGCCTCGGCGATGCGCTCGCGCATGCGGGCGAGATTGTCGGCGATGCACTCTGTCATGGCGTCGAAGGCTGGCCGCGGGCGGGGCGCCGGCGTCAATGCGCGCGGCTCCCGACGGGGCCTCGCGCGCCCGCGGCCAAGGGCGCGCGACGCCGGCTGTGGCTCAGCTTGTCACAGTGATGCCTCAAAGCACGCTCATTCCGTTTCCTCTGTTGCTCTTTCGTAAGCGCCTTCGCAATATGCGCTCAGGTCTGGCTGCCCGCTCAGGGGGCGCGATCGCGCGGTTCAGCGGTGGTGCCGGGGGGACGAGGCGGGACCTTCTTGTCGGCCGGGGCTTTCCGGCGTTTTGAGGAGGAATGAATGCGCAAGCTCCTGCTGGCCAGTGTGGCCGCGCTGGGCGCCTCTGCGGGGCTGGCCAACTTCGCCAGCGCTCAGACGGTGATCTACTCGGAAAACCCCAACGCGCCGCAGCCGGCGCCGCAGCTCTTTGAGCGCAAGACCGCCGTCGCCGGGCGTCGGCACCTACGCGCCGCCGGCGATCAAGCAGTCGACGCCGGAGCCCGGCCCCGGCCAGATGATCGTCCGCCTCGGGCTTCATGGCGATCTATCAGCAGTTCAGCCAGCTCGAGCGAGGCCAACACGCCCGCCGCCGGCCGGCAGCGCCCCGGGCGTCGGCGGCAACAAGCTGTCGAACTATGATTTCTACTCCTACGCCCGCCTCTATCCGAGCCTCGAGGGCCGGGCGACGAACGGCCTGAAATACGGCGCCTTCGCGGAAATCCGGCAGGACAACTCGGCTGGCGCCGGCGGCGGCGTCTATGGCTCGATCTCGGGCTCGGCGCAGTCCCGCGGCAAGCTCTACTGGCGGCGTGAATACGGCTATTTCGGCACCGACCAGCTCGGCATCATCCGGGTCGGCTCCGGCGACCAGCCGACCAGCCTGTTCATCACCGGCAACATGGAAAACTTCGACGACGGCGGCCTGAACGGCGACCTTCGGGCGCCGATCCCCGGCGGCCTGAACATCACCTGGCCGTTCGAGGACGTCGGCAACCTCTACACGACGGAGAAGGTCGTCTACCTGTCGCCGCAATTCGCCGGCTTCGATTTCGGCCTCTCCTATGAGCCGAACACCGGCAACCTGGACGACAACAGCGGCTGCGGCACGACGCTCGCTTCCGGCGCCGTCACGGTCGCTGCCGCGCCGGCCGGCGGCGCGCGGCGCGACGGCCGGGTGCAACGCGCTCTCCTCGACCGGCGTGAACGGCGAGCTCTCGCCGCCGCAAGAACACGTTCGACGGCGTGCTCCGCTACCGCGGCGCGTTCGGCCCGGTGGGCGTGGCGGCGACCGGCGGCTTCATCTTCAGCGGCCAGGTCAACAGCAGCGACACCGCCGGCCGCCTTCACGGCGAGCAAGGGCGTGGCCTATGACGGGCTGAGCGTCGGCGATTTCGGCGCGACGGCGACCTTCGGCGGGCTGATGGTCGGCGGCCACGTCACCTTCGGCGACTACAACCCGTCGACGCAGTGGAGCAAGCTGAAGGCGGCGGGCGAGCCGACTGGCCTGGCCTACATCGTCGGCGCGTCCTACCAGCCGGCGCCGAACTTCATCTTCGGCGCCCACTACCTGAAGGATTGGGGCGCCGGCAACCAGACGCCGATCAACGCGCCGACCGGCGTCGGCCAGCTCACCGAGCAGGGCGTCGCCGTCGGCGCCACCTACTCGGTGACGCCGGGCTTCAACTTCTTCCTCTCCGGCATCTGGCAGGAGCGCAAGGAGAGCGGCTTCAACCTGATCCAGGGCAGCTCGGCCAGCACCGGCCCGCTCGGGCTCCGGCCTGAACCAGTTCGACAACAACAAGGTGTCGAGCTGGGCGGTGGCGCTCGGCGAAGCCTTCCACTGGTAAGCAGCGGCGCCCGAACGGCGGCTTCAGGGGCGGCGGGGCAACCTGCCGCCCCTTCCTTTTGCGCGCGCTGCCGGGCTGCGATGCGCAGTCCCGACTTGGCGCAACGGACGGTTCGGGCTAGAGAGCGCGTTGATTTCATGGACTGGCAGGCCCTGCATGGCCGTGTTTCGATTGCTCGCTCCCGCTCTTCTTCTGCTGACGCTGTCGCGGCCTGCGGGCAGACCCGCCCGGTGGCCGAGAACGAGTACAACGACCCGCGCTACAAGGGCGGCACGGGCACGCTGTTCAACGAGCGAGATCGTCTCGGTCGGCGTGCGCAAGGACAACAACGCGAACGGCAGCGCGGAGAATGGCGGCGGCGCGCTCGGCGTGAACGCCTATCTCTGGCGCGGCGCGCTCGACACGCTGTCCTTCATGCCGCTCGCCTCGGCCGATCCGTTCGGCGGCACCATCATCACCGACTGGTATCAGCCGCCGAGCTCGCCCAGCGAGCGGTTCAAGGCGACCGCCTACATCCTCGGGCGGCAGCTCCGCGCCGATGGCGTCCGCGTCTCGATCTTCCGCCAGGTGCTGCAGAACGGGCAGTGGGTGGATGCCCCGGTGAGCCCGGCGACGACGGGCGATATCGAGAACAAGGTGCTGGCCCGCGCCCGCGAGCTGCGCGCGCAATCCGCAGACAGGGCTAAGCTGCGCGCTCGTCCGGCTGTGGCCGGACGCGCCAGGAAACGACGATGAACGAGATTCGCGCACGAACCACCACTGCCCCGACGCCGCGCGCGCGGAGAGCGCCGCGCTATGATTTCGCGGCCGCGGAGCCGCGCTGGCAGCGCGAATGGGATGCGCGCGGCTGCTTCCGCGTGGAGGACGTGCCGACCGACGGCAAGCCCAAATACTACGTGCTCGAGATGTTCCCCTATCCCAGCGGGAAGATCCATATGGGGCATGTGCGCAACTACACGCTGGGCGACGTGGTGGCGCGCTACAAGCGGGCGCGCGGCTACGCGGTGATGCACCCGATGGGGTGGGACGCGTTCGGCCTGCCGGCCGAGAACGCGGCGCGCGAGCGCGGCATCCATCCCGCGACCTGGACGCGGAACAACATCGCCGCCATGCGCGCCGAGCTGCAGCGCATGGGGCTCTCGCTCGACTGGACGCGCGAGTTCGCGACCTGCGATCCCGACTATTACGGGCACCAGCAGAAGCTGTTCCTCGACATGTTCCGCGCGGGCCTCGCGGAGCGCAAGGAGAGCTGGGTCAACTGGGACCCGAAGGACGGCACGGTGCTCGCCAACGAGCAGGTGATCGACGGGCGCGGCTGGCGCTCGGGCGCGCTGGTCGAGAAGAAGCTGCTCTCCCAGTGGTTCCTGAAGATCACCGATTACGCGCCGGAGCTGCTGGCGGCGCTCGACGGGCTCGATCGCTGGCCGGCGCGGGTGCGGCAGATGCAGGCGAACTGGATCGGCCGCAGCGAGGGCGCGCAGCTGCGCTTCGCGCTGGCCGAGCCGGCGGGCGGGATCGACGGCGTCGAGGTCTACACGACCCGGCCGGACACGCTGTACGGCATGTCGTTCCTGGCGATCGCGCCCGGAGCATCCGCTGGCCGCGGCGGTGGCGGCGCACGGACCGCGGAGGCGGCGGCGTTCATCGCGGAGTGCCGGCGGCGGGGCACCAGCGAGGCGGCGATCGAGACCGGCGGAGAAGCTCGGCTACGACACCGGCCTGCGGGTGCAGCACCCGTTCCTGGCGGATGCGACCTATCCGGTGTGGATCGCGAATTTCGTGCTGATGGAATACGGCACCGGCGCGATCTTCGGCTGCCCGGCGCATGACCAGCGGGATTTCGAGTTCGCGACGCGAATACGGCCTGCCGATCCCGCCGGTGGTGCTGCCGCCCGGCGCCGATCCCGCGACGTTCGCGCTGGACGGACGCGGCCTATGACGGGCCGGGCACGATCTTCCATTCGGATTTCCTCGACGGGCTGCCGGTCGACGAGGCGAAGCGCCGCGCCATCGCCGAGCTGGAGGCGCGGGGCGCCGGCAAGCGGCGTGGTGAACTGGCGGCTGCGCGACTGGGGCGTGAGCCGGCAGCGCTACTGGGGCTGCCCGATCCCGGTCATCCATTGCGAGGCCTGCGGCGCGGTGCCGGTGCCGGATGCGGAGCTGCCGGTGATCCTGCCGGAGGATGTCGATCTCACGCGGCCGGGCAATCCGCTCGACCACCATCCGACCTGGAAGCACGTCGCCCTGCCCGCGATGCGGCAAGCCGGCGCGGCGCGAGACCGACACGTTCGACACCTTCGTCGACAGCTCCTGGTATTTCGCGCGCTTCTGCAGCCCGCACGCGGCGGAGCCGGTGCGGCGGCGCGGCGGTCGATCACTGGATGCCGGTCGACCAGTATATCGGCGGCATCGAGCACGCGATCCTGCACCTGCTCTATTCCCGCTTCTTCGTCCGCGCCATGCGGGCGACCGGGCATATCGAGCTCGACGAGCCGTTCGCCGGCCTGTTCACCCAGGGCATGGTGACGCATGAGAGCTATCGCGAGCGCGAGCGGCGCCTGGCTCTACCCCGAGGAGGTCGAGCGGCGGCCGGACGGGTCGCTGGTGCATCGCGAGCACCGGCGAGGCGGTGACGATCGGCCGCGTCGAGGCGATGTCGAAGAGCAAGCGCAACACGGTCGATCCCGGACGCGATCATCGCGCGCTACGGGGCCGATACTGCGCGCTGGTTCATCCTCTCCGACAATCCGCCGGATCGCGACATGGAGTGGACCGAGGCGGGCGTGGCGGGCGCCTATCGCTTCACGCAGCGCCTGTTTCGGCTGGTCGAGAGGCATCGCGGCATTGCCGGACGCCGAGGCCGGGGCCGGCGGAGTTCGGAAGCGGCGGCGCTCGCGCTGCGGCAGGCCGCGCATCAGACGATCCAGCACGTGACGGAGGCGCTGGAGAGTTTCGGCTTCAACCTGGCGGTGGCGCGGATCTACGAGTTCGCGAATGCGATGGCCGAGGCGGAGCGTGCGCCCGGCCGGACGGGAGTTGGGCTCGATTGCGGCGCGGCGGGAGGCGGCCGGCATTCTGGCCCGGCTGGTCGCGCCGATGATGCCGCATCTGGCCGAGGAGATGCAGCGCTGCTGCGGCCAGGCGAGGACGTTCTGATCGCGGAACAAGCCTGGCCCGAGGCGGATCCCGCGCTGGCCGCGGTGCGAGCGGGTGACCATTGCCATGCAGATGATGGGCAAGCTGCGCGGCACGCTGGCGATGGCGCCCGGGGCTCGCGGCGGAGGCGGTGCTTGCGGCTGCCGAGGCGGAGCCGAACGTGGCGCGGCTGCTCGCGGGCAAGCGCGTGGTGAAGCGCATCCACGTGCCGGACCGCATCGTCAACTTCGTGCTGGCGCGCTGACATGCGCCGCCGCGCGCTGCTGACTGCTCGCGGCCGGCGGGCTCGGCGGCTGCGGCTTCCATCCGGCCTTCGCGCCCGACGGTGCCGGGCCTCTCGGCCCCAACCCAGTCGCAGCTCGCGGCCATCGACGTGCCCGTGTTCGCCGAGCGATCGGGAATGCTGATGCGGCAGGCCTTGCAGCAGCGGCTTTACGGCGCGGACGACGCGGCGGCGAAGCGGTATCGGCTGGTGGTCGAGTTTTCGGTTGCCACCGACGCGCTCGCGATCCAGCCCGACAATTCCGTGGCGCGGCTTCGCATGACCGGGACCGGGCGCTGGGTCCTCTATTCGCTCAGCCCGACGCTGACGGTCCTGACCACCGGCACCGCACGCTCGCTCGACGGCGCTCAACCCGATCGACAACCAGAGTTTCGCCCAGGATGAGGAGACCGAGGCGGTGACGCGCCGCCTCGCCGACACGATCGCCGACCAGATCGTGCTGCAGCTCGCCGCCTATTTCGACCACCGCGACCGGATCAGGCCGACGTGAAGCTGGATGCGCGGCGGGTTCCGCGCTTCCTCGAGAATCCGGGACCCTGCCGGTTCGTGCTGCTGCACGGCGATGATGCCGGGCTGATCCGCCATCGCGCGCAGATGCTGACCGATGCGGTGATGGATGGGCCCGTCGACCCGTTCCGGCTGGTCTGGCTCAACCGCGACGAAATTGCTCGTCTGCCGGAGGAGGCGGCCGCGCTGGCGCTGACGGGGGGACGCCGGGTCGTGCGCGTGCGCGATGCGGGTGACGGCGCTCTCGGGCCCGGTGCGCGCGACCGCGGCCGGTCCCGGCGACGCGCTCGTGGTGCTGGAGGCGCCCGGCACTGCCATCGCGGTCGAAGCTGAGGAGCTTCATCGAGGAGCTCCCGGACGGGGCGGCGATCGCCTGCTATCCAGAAGAAGGTCGGGCCCTGGACGAGGCGATCCGCGCGGTGATGGCCGCCGACGGCATTGCGGTGCGGCCGGATGCGCTTGATTGGCTGCGCGTGCATCTCGGGGCCGATCACGACGCGACGCGAGGCGAGCTCGGAGAAGCTCGCGCTCTATGTCGGCGTCGGCGGCGAGGCGGGATTGGATGCCGCGCGAGGCCTGTGTCGGCGAAGCGGCGGCGCTGTCGCTCGATGATGCGCTGTTTGCGGCGGCTGCGGGCGACGTGGCGGGGCGCGGATCGCGCCTTGGGGCTGGCGCTGGCGGAAGGCACGGCGCCGGTGGGAGCGCTCAGGGCCGCCATCTACCATTTTCAGCGGCTGCATCGGGCGCGGCTCGCGATGGACTCGTCCGGATGGACCGCGACGGAGGCGACGAAGCACTGTCGCCCGCCGATCTTCTTTCGCCGCGTGCCGAGTTTCACGACGGCTCTCGACGCCTGGTCTTCCGCCAGCCTGCTGCGCGCCTTGCAGCTGATCGCGAACGGGGAGCAGGAGTGCAAGCGCACCGGCGCGCCCGACGTGACGCTGTGCCGGCAGATTTTCGGGCTTTTGGCCCGGCAGGCGGCTTCGGGTCGGGCGGCACCCGGATAGGAGCAGCCCACCTTGCGCGTGATCGTTTCAGGCCGAGTCGGCCTGAAACGTGAATCACTCGCTCGAACAATTCGCTAGAGCAGGCCGGTGACCGGAAGGGAACCGGTCATGCTTTAGCGTCACGTCGGGTTGAGCAGGGCGATGAGACCGTCCAGCTGATCCAGATCATCGTAATGGATCCGTACGGTGCCGCCGCGCTGTCCCGGCAGGATTTCGACGCGGAGGCCGAGCCGCTCCGTCAGTGTGCGGGCCAACGCGGCGCAGTCGGCGTCGAGGGCGGGGCGGCCTCGCCGCCGCGACGTCCGTCCAGCTCCGCGCTGGACCAGGGCTTCCGTCTGCCGGACGTTCAGACCGCGCGCGATCACCTCCCGCGCGGCCGCCTCGGGAACAGCGTGGCCGAGGAGCGCGCGCGCATGCCCGGCGGTCAGTTGGCCCTGCTCCACCGCGTCACGGACGGATTGAGGCAAGGTGAGGAGCCGAAGCGCGTTCGCGACGTGGCTGCGCGATTTGCCGACCACATCGCCGAGTTGTTCCTGGGTGAAGTCGAATTCCGCGATGAGCCGCTGATAGCCTTCCGCCTCCTCGAGCGGGTTGAGATCCTGGCGTTGGAGATTCTCGACCAGCGCCGCACCCAGCGCCTCGCTGTCCGAGAAATCGCGCAGCAGGACGGGGACTTCGTGCAGGCCGGCCGCCTGGGCTGCTCGCCAGCGGCGCTCGCCGGCGATGATCTCATAACGACCGTGGCTGGTCGCGTTGCCGCCGCACCAGGATTGGCTGCAGGACGCCGTGGCTTTTCACGGAAAGGACGAGATCGTCGAGCGCGTCTTGCGCCATGCGCCTCCGGGGCTGGAACGCTCCGGGGTCGAGCAGGTCGACCGCAGAGACTCTGGACGGCGGCCCTTCGGCGAATCGGTCGTGGATGGCGGTCTCGCCCAGCAGCGCCGCGAGCCCTCGGCCCAGTCTCGGAGTGGATTTGCCGCTCACCGCTATCCTCCGTCCCTGCGCTCGCGGCGCAAGACCTCCTCCGCCAAGCGGAGATAGGCCTGTGCACCGACGGAGCGGGGATCATACAGGATGACCGGCTTGCCGTGGCTCGGCGATTCGGAAATCCGAACGTTGCGGGGAATCACCGTCTCATAGACCTGGTCGCCAAAAAATCCGCGCGCGTCCTCCGCAACGAGGTCGGAAAGGTTGTTGCGGCGGTCGAACATGGTGAGAACAATGCCCTGCAGCCGGAGTCCTGGGTTGAGCGCTGAGCGCACGCGATCGATGGTTCGCATAAGATGGCTGACCCCTTCGAGGGCGAAGAATTCGCATTGCAGGGGGACGAGCACGGCATGGGCGGCGACAAGCCCGTTCAGGGTGAGTAGCCCCAGGCTGGGGGGGCAGTCGATCAGGATGAAATCGTACCGCTCGCTGGTCGGACGCTCCACAGATCGCGTCGAGGAGGCGGTATTCGCGCCTTTGCAGCGAGACGAGTTCCACCTCGGCCCCGGCAAGCTCCGGGTCCGACGGCACGATGTCGAGGGAGGGTATCCCCGTTGGCCGAGCGAGTTGCAGCAGGTCGGCGGCGTGGGTGAGGACCGCGTAAGTGCCGCTCCCGCGGGCCGATTGCGCGAGGCCGAGGCCTGTCGTCGCATTTCCTTGCGGATCGAGGTCGATCAGGAGCACGCGCTGCCCCGAAGCGGCCAAGGCGGTGCCCAGGTTGACCGCGGTGGTCGTCTTGCCGACACCGCCCTTCTGGTTTGCGAGGGCGAGCACGCGGAGCCTCGGCGCGCGGTCAGGCACGGCTCAATTGGGAGATGCGGAGGATCACGCCTGAGGGATCGGTGCGGCTGGGGAATCGCTCGACCCGCATGTGCCACTGTTTCGACGCGGCGGTCAATTCGCGGTCGGCGCCTCGGCCTTTCGGAAAAATGCCGACGCCATCGAGGGCCAACAGCCGGGCCACCAGGGGAAGGAGGCGCGGTAGGGGCGCGAGGGCACGGGCCGTCACCAGCTCCGCGCGTTCAAGTGAAACGATTTCGGCCCGAGCAGCATGGACGGACGCGGGGGCGCCGGTGACGCGAACTGCTTCGCGGAGGAAGGCTGCTTTCCGGTGATCGGCTTCGACGAGATCGAAATGGGCGCCGGTGGCCAGGGCGAGAGGAATGGCTGGGAAACCCGCCCCGCTACCGAGGTCGATCACTCGCGTCGGCGTGCGACGCCAAAGGCGCGAGCTGAAGCGAGTCGGCGATGTGCCGATCCCAAATGGCTCCGAGGTCGTTGGCGGCGACAAGATTGATGCGCCTCGACCAGTCTCCAAGCAAACCAACGAAGCGCTCGAGCGCATCCATTGTTTCACGTGAAACCTCGGCCTCATCCGTCAAGGCTGGCAGGTCCGGGGGGCTTAGCGAGATGGGCCATGAGGGCGCAAATTGCCGCAGGCGTCACCCCGGGGATTCTGGCCGCTGCCGCCAGGGTTGCCGGTCGTGCCCTCTCGAGTCGCTCCTTCATCTCCGTGCTCAATCCCGCGATTCGGCCGAATTCGCAATCCTTGGGAAGCGCGCATCCCCCCAACCGCTCCGCTTCTCGTATGTCTCGGGTTTGGCGCGCCAAGTGCCCGAAATAGGCGCTTTCAGCCGCAAGATGTTGCCGCGCGCGGCGGCTGAGCCCCGCAATCCACGAAAATTCCGCCTCCAGCCTGCTCGCCATCCCGACCGCAACACTCAGCACGCTGCGCCACTCGCCATCCGCCCGCACGGACACTCCCCGATCGGACCACCAGCGCGAGCTTCCGCCTTCGGACGCCGCTCGCATCATCATCTCCTCGATCTCATTCCGAAGGACGGCGAAAGTTCGGGCGCGAACCGCACCCACGCATCCCCATTCCAACCCCCGTTCAGTCAAGCGCAGATCGGCGTTATCGGCCCGCAGGGTCAGCCGATATTCCGCGCGCGAGGTGAACATCCGATACGGCTCGGTCACGCCTTGCGTCGTCAGATCATCGATGAGGACGCCGATATAGGCGTCCCCTCGGCCCAGGACGACCGGGCTTTGTCCGCCCACCGCCCGCGCCGCGTTGATACCCGCCATGATCCCCTGAGCCGCAGCCTCCTCATAGCCCGTGGTCCCGTTCACCTGGCCGGCCAGGAACAGGCCAGGCACCGCCCGCAATTCCAAAGACGATGCCAGTGCGCGGGGATCGACGAAATCATACTCGACGGCGTAGCCGGGCCGGACCATCCGCGCGCGCTCGAGCCCGGGGATGGTCGCGAGCATCGCCCGCTGCACGTCCTCCGGCAGGCTGGTCGAGATGCCGTTCGGATAAACCGTGTCATCGCTCAGCCCCTCCGGCTCGAGGAATATCTGGTGCCGCTCGCGCCCGCTGAACCGCACGATCTTGTCCTCGATCGACGGGCAATAGCGCGGGCCGGGTCCGGAGATCCCGCCGCCATAGATCGCCGACCGATGCAGGTTGGCGCGGATGAGGTCGTGCGTCGCCGGCGTGGTGCCGGTGATCCGGCACTGATCTGCGGATTGGTGATCCGCTCCGTGAGCGTGCTGAAGGGCTCTGGGTGGTCGTCGCCGCGATCGCAATCCAGTTCTTCCCAGTCGATGGTTCGGCCGTCGAGCCGCGGCGGTGTTCCTGTCTTCAGCCGTCCCATCGGCAAACCCAACGCCGCCAATTCCACGGCCAGCCCGCGAGCTGGGGGTTCGCCGATCCGCCCGGCTGGCGTCTGCTGCGCTCCAACATGGATCACGCCCCGCAGAAACGTCCCGGCCGTCAGGACAACGGCACCGCAGCGCATCCGGGCGCCGTCTGCGCAGCGCACGCCGGCAATTCTGCCCGCCTGACGTTCCAATCCCTCGACCGAGCCCGCCCGGATGGTCAGCCCCGCCTGGGCCGCCAGCAGGCTCTGCATGGCACGTCGGTAGAGCGCCCGATCGGCCTGAGCACGCGGCCCTCGCACCGCCGGTCCCTTGCTTCGGTTGAGAACCTTGAAATGAATGCCGGCCATGTCTGCCGCGCGGCCCATGAGGCCGTCGAGCGCGTCCATCTCGCGGACGAGGTGGCCCTTGCCGATGCCGCCAATCGCCGGGTTGCAGGACATCTCGCCGATCGTCTCCAGGCGCTGCGTCAGCAGCAGCGTGCGCGCGCCCGACCCGCGCGGCCGCCGCGGCCGCCTCGCACCCGGCGTGCCCGCCACCGATCACCACGACGTCGAAACGTTCTTCCATACCGCCCTACTTCCCGATGCAGAAACGCCGGAAGATCGCGTCGAGAATCTCCTCGGTTCCGACCTCGCCGGTCATCTCGCCCGAGTTCCCGGAGTGCGAGCCGCAACTCTTCCGCCCCGATCTCCGGCCAGCCGCTCACAAGCGCCTCTCGCAAATGCGCCGCAGCCCCCTCAAGGTGGCGCCGGTGGCGGGTGCGCGTCAAAGGCGGCGGACCCACCTCTTCGGCCAGCAGCTCGCGCCGTCCGTCGCGAGCTCGGCCCGCAACTCCGCAATCCCCGCACCGGTCAACGCGCTCACCCCGCGAGCGCCACGCCAATTCGGGCAAAGATCAATCTTGTTCCTCGACCAGCAACGAAGCGGGAAACGCCGGCCCGCTCCGCCGAGCTTCCACTTCATCGACGACCTCGAGGACGAGATCGGCGCGCTCGGCCCAGTTGCGCGCGCGATTCACCCCTTCCCGTTCGAGGGGATCCGTCGTTGCCCGCATCCCGGCAGTGTCGATCAGGGTCACCGGCATCCCGCCGAGCTCGATCCTCGCCTCAAGCGCATCGCGCGTGGTGCCCGGAAATCGGTGAGACGATCGCCACTTCGCGCCCGGCCAACACATTCATCAGGCTGGACTTCCCGACATTCGGCGCGCCGACGATCGCGATCAGCAAGCCTTCCCGGATCCGCTCCCCGCGACGCTCGTCCGCCAGATGCGCATCGATCTCGTCGACCACCACCCGGGCACCGGCCAGCACTTCCCCGGTCACCTCGGACGGCACTTCATCATCGGAAAAATCGATCAACGCCTCCTGCAACGCCCAGCAGGTCGCGGACGCGCCCGGCCATCCGCGATAGAGGCCTCCGAGCGCTCCCTCCATCTGGCGCAGGGCCTGGCGACGCTGCGCATCGGTCTCGGCATCGACCAGGTCGGCAATGCCCTCGGCCTCGAGCAGGTCCATGCGGCCGTTGAGGAAGGCGCGCCGGGTGAACTCGCCCGGCGTCGCCGGGCGGGCGCCGAGCTCCACCAGCCGCTCCCCGACCGCCGCGAGCACCGCGCGGCTGCCGTGCAGATGGAGCTCCGCGCAATCCTCGCCCGTATAGCTGCGCGGCCCGGGCAACCACAGCACCAGGCCGCGGTCCAGCACCTCGCCCCGCGGCGTCGCGCAACGCCCGCAACGATGCCCGGCGCGCGACCGGGCGACGCCCCGCCATTCCATCAAGCACCGCACCGCTTGCCGGACCGCTGATCCGCATCACGGCCACCGCGGCGCGCCCCGCGCCGCTTGCGACCGCGAAGATCGTGTCCGCGCTGGCATCGATCGTCCGCACTCTCCGCCGCATCCGGCTCAGCCCGCCGTGTCATGCATCAGCTCACGGTGCCCGGCCGCCCTCGCGAACATGCTCCTCCAGCACCCGGTCAACATCCTCGGGCGAGTTCGATCTGGTACCATACCCCTTCCGGGTAAATCACCAGGCGACGGCCCGCTCTCGCACCGGTCCAGGCATCCCGCGCTGTTCACCCGGATGTCGGGTGAGCCCGAGCTCCTTCACCCGCGCCTTCATGTAGTCCCGCAGCCGCTCCGACCCTTTCGCCGCGCAGGAGCCGCGCGGATGCCCATCCGGCCGCCGGTTGCAGCAGACGAAGATGTGCATCTCGAAATGAAGCGGCGGATCGTCAGGCAGTCGCGTTCCCATGCACATCTCCTGCACGTTTGCGGCACCGGCCGCGCCGGCGCATCGTGGACCGAGCCTTCGCGAGCGATCCGGCCGATCCGCTCGCTGGCGCCCGAACCCGAAGGATCTCCTGCGCATGAGCGGCAATCTGCTGCGCCACGAACGCTCGCCCTACCTCCTGCAGCACGCCGACAACCCCGTCCACTGGCGGCCCTGGGGAGCGCCGGCGCTCGCCGAGGCGCAAGACGACCAACCGGCCGATCCTGCTCTCGATCGGCTATGCCGCCTGCCACTGGTGCCACGTGATGGCCCATGAGTTCTTCGAGAATGCCGAGACCGCCGCGCTGATGAACCAGCTCTTCGTCAACATCAAGGTGGATCGCGAGGAGCGCCCGGATATCGACGGCATCTACATGAACGCCCTGCATGCGCTCGGCGAGCAGGGCGGCTGGCCGCTCACCATGTTCCTCACGCCCGACGGCGCGCCGTTCTGGGGCGGCACCTACTTCCCGCCCGAGCCGCGCTGGGGCCGCCCCGGCTTCCGCCAGGTCCTCGCGGCCGTCGCCGAGGCGTTTCAGCGCGGTGACGACGCGGTCATGCCGGAACGCCGCGCGCCCTCATGCACGCGGTCGCCGCCACGCCCGCCACCCGTCCCGGCGACGTCCCCGGGCCCGAGACGCTCGATGCGGTGCGGCGCTCGCTCCTCACCCTCGTCGATCGCGAGCGCGGCGGCCTGCGCGGCGCCCCGAAATTCCCCAACCCGCCGATCTTCCGCTTCCTCTGGCAGGAGAGCCGCCGCACCGGCGACCAGGCGGCCGCGCAGGCGCTCGACACGTTGCTGCGCGCGATGTCGCAGGGCGGCATCTACGATCATCTCGGCGGCGGCTATGCCCGCTACTCCACGGATGCCGAGTGGCTCGCCCCGCATTTCGAGAAGATGCTCTACGACAACGCGCAGATCCTCGACCTGCTCGCCCTCGCGCACGGCGCGCATCCGGATCCGCTCTTCGCCGCGCGCGCCGAGGAGACCGTGGGCTGGCTGGTCCGCGACATGACCGCCGAGCCGGACGACCACGGCGACGCCGCCTTTGCCGCCTCCGAGGACGCCGACAGCGAAGGCGAGGAAGGCCGCTTCTACGTCTGGACGCGCCGACGAGATCGACGCGCTGCTCGGCGCCGACGCGCCCGCCTTTCAGCGCCGCCTATGACGTGACCGCCGTCCGGCAACTGGGAGGGCAAGACCATCCTGCGCCGGGTCACGCCGCCCGGCATCTTCCGCCGACGAGGCTGCCCTCGCCCGTGCCCGCGCCACGCTGTTCGCCGCCCGCGCCGATCGGCGTCCGCCCCGGCCGCGACGACAAGGTGCTTGCCGACTGGAACGGCCTCGCCATCGCCGCCCTCTGCCGCGCCGCCGCGGTGTTCGCACCGCCCCGACTGGCTCGACCGCGCCGCCAGCGCCGCCGACTTCGTCCTCGGCACGCATGCGGGCGCCGGATGGGCGGGTGCAGCACGCCTGGCGCCAGGGCCGGATCACCGCCGCCGGCCTGCTCGACGACCAGGCGGCGATGGCCACGGGCCGCCCTCGCCTTGTTCGAAGCGACCGGCGACCGCCAGCGCCTCGACCAGGCGCGCGGCCTCGCCGCCGCCGCACTCGCCCATTTCGCCGACGCGGATGGCAGCTTCTTCACCACCGCCGACGACGCAACCGACCTCCCCGCGGCCCGGCCCCGCAGCGCCGGCGACGGCGTCACGCCGTCCGGCAACGCCGTGATGGCGGAGGTGTTCGCCCGCCTTCACCATCTCACCGGCGAGCCGGAATGGCGCGGCCGCGCCGAGGCGATCCTCCGCGCCTTCGGCGGTGCCACCGATGCGATTGGCCGGCATGACCGGTCTGCTCGCCGCTTCCGACCTGCTGGAGAACGCCGCGACCATCGTGGTCGTCGGCCCGAGGCGCGACCCGCGCGCGCCGGCGCTGCTCGCGGCGGCGCTCGCTTCCCCCGACCCCGCCACCTGCGTGCTGCGCGGCGAGGTCGCGGCGGACCTGCCCTCCTCGCATCCCGCCTTCGGCAAGGGAGCGCCCGACGGCGTTCCCGCGGCCTATCTCTGCCGCGCCGGCACCTGCAGCCTGCCGGTCACCGACCCCGACGCGCTCCGCCGACTGATGGTGCGGCATTGACGGATGGCTACTCAGGAGGACGATTTTCGCCTTGCCCTCGCCGGCGAAGCGGAGATCCGCCACCGTGTCGACGATCCCGAATTTCTGCGCTTCGGCCGCCGTGTAGATCACCGTCTCATGCACGAAACGGCCTGTTTCGCTGTCCGGCAGATGCGTCCGGCTGCGATAGAAGTCGGTCGTCACGTCGCCGACGATCCCGAAGGCGAGCGACCGTTCGTGCGGCTGCGGCTCGCTCATCACCGCGTTCACCGTGGCCGACGTCAGATGGAACAGGAAGCGCGCATCGTGATTGGCGCGACGATAGTCGCCGGCCAGGAAGAGCACGGTGCCGGCGTCGTCACGGTCGGCAGGCCCGGCGCCGGGGCGGTGACCTGCCGACCCGGCGACAGGCCCTGCGCGCGAGCCAAGCCCGGCGCGGCAAGGC
This sequence comes from uncultured Alphaproteobacteria bacterium, assembly GCA_963822815.1. Lineage (GTDB taxonomy): Bacteria > Pseudomonadota > Alphaproteobacteria > Acetobacterales > Acetobacteraceae > CAWGJC01. Next base: position 57,822 of record CAWGJC010000002.1, on the reverse strand, counting down.
GCGCGACCGCCGCGAGGGCGCCGCGGCGGGGCAGAACGCGGCTCACGCGACGCCGGTGATGGTGTCGATCTCGGTGAGCTCGTCCGACGTCAGCTTCCAGCTCCCCGCCTTGACGTTCTGCGCGATCTGCTCCGGCCGTGTCGCGCCGGCGATCACGCTCGCCACCGGCGTCCGCGCGAGCAGCCAGGAGAAGGCCAGTTCCAGCATCGCCTTGCCCCGCTGCTCCGCGAAGCTGCCGAGCTTCTCCACGATCTCCCAGTTGCGGTCGTTGATGTAGCGCTCCGCGAGGCGCTGCGTCTTGGTCAGCCGGGCTCCTTCCGGCATCGGTGCGTTGCGCTGGTACTTCCCGGTCAGCAGCCCGCTCGCCAGCGGGAAATACGGCAGCACGCCCATGCCGTATTTCCGCGCCGCCGGCATGACGTCGTTCTCGATCCCGCGGACCACGAGCGAGTACTCGTCCTGGCAGGAGACGAAGCGGTTCAGGTGCTCGACCTTGGCGGTCCAGTGCGCCTCCGCCATTTCCCAGGCCGGCACGTTGGAACAGCCGATATAGCGGACCTTCCCCTGTCGGATGAGGTCGTCGAGTGCGCGCAGCGTCTCCTCCATCGGCGTCAGCGGATCGGCGCGGTGCAGCTGGTAGAGATCGATCCAGTCGGTGCGCAGCCGCCGCAGGCTGTCCTCCGCCGCCTGCATGATGTAGCGACGGCTCGCACCCTGCTTCGCGCCGGCATCATCCATCGCCATGCCGAACTTGGTCGCGAGCACGATCTGCTTGCGCCGGTCGCCGAGCAGCTCGCCCATCAGGGTCTCCGATCCGCCCCGCTCGCCATAGGTGTCCGCGGTATCGAACAGCGTGATGCCGTGCTCGAAGGCGGCATCGATCACGGCGGCGGTCGCCGCCTTGTCGATGCGGCCACCGAAATTGTTGCAACCGAGGCCGATCGCCGAGACGCGCAGGCCGGACGTTCCGAGATTGCGGATTTCCATTGGATCTCTCCGGGAGAGGTTCGGGGCGGAGCCGCAATCTCGCCCGCCCGTCCGTGCGCCGTAAACCCGACCTGGTCGGTTCGACACATGCACGGTGGTCGCGGCCGGCTTGCTCCGGCAACGGGGCGGTCGCTAGGGTCGGACATCGTTTCGGGGAACGCCAGGATGAAGCGCCGCACTCTCCTTGCCGCTGCCGCTTCGGCAGCGGTGCCGCTCGCCCGCCCGCATGCCCAGAAGCCGGTCACGATCCGCTGGTGGTATCATTTCGACAACCCCGCGGCATCGCCGGCGCAGCTCGTGGCCGATTTCGAGAAGGCCAATCCCGGCATCCGCATCCAGGCGGAAAGCATCCCCTGGGGCGGCGGCGCCGATTACGACACCCGGCTCTACTCCGCGATCATCGCCAACAACGCGCCCGACTGCGCGATGGTGAAGTTCACCAACCAGCCGCGCCTGCTCGAGATGGACGCGCTCGTGCCGCTCGACAAATGGATCGACGCCTGGCCAGGCCGGAGCGACATCTCCGACGATCTCTGGCGCCTGCACAGGGGGCCGGACGGCAAGCGCTATTACCTGCCGGTGCAGTTCGTCGTGCTCTATCTCTATGTCCGGCAGGACTGGCTTGCGCAGAAGAACCTGCCGATGCCGACCGATTTCGGGAAGTTCCTCGCCGCCGCGGAAGGCTGCACCGGCGACAATCGCTGGGGCTTCGGCCTGCGCGGCGGCGCCGGCGGGCATGACCATTGGGGCACCTTCGTCCTCGGCGGCGGCGCGCAGGCTCGCGAAGCGCGGCCTGACCTCGCCCGCTGCGCTCGCCGCCAATCGCTGGTTCATCGAGCTCTACACCAAGCACCACCTCTTCCCGCCCTCGGCGCCGACCGACGGCTTCCTGCAGACGATCGACAACATGAAAGCCGGCCGCACGGCGATGACGATCCACCATATCGGCTCCGCGAACGAGCTCGCCGCGGCGCTCGGCGACGGCATCACCGCGATCCCCGTGCCGCGCGGGCCGGACGGCCACGGCTGGACCGATTTCGGCGACGGCTCCAACGCGATCTTCGCGCAGAGCGCCAATCCGGAAGCGGCCTGGCGCTGGCTCTCCTATCTTTCGAGCGGGCGAGCCGAACGTCGCCTTCAACAAGCTCTCCGCCCAGGTCACCGTCACGAGCTCCGGCGCCGCGCATTGGGATGCCGAGCCGAAGCGCTTCGTCGAGGCGACGATCGCCAGCCTGCCGCTCGCCGAGACGCTTCCCGCGATCCCGCAGACCGCCGATTTCACCCGCACCGTCTGGCCGCAGACCACGCAGAAGGCGCTGCTCGGACAGATCACGCCGGATGCGATGATGCAGACATTCGACAAGCTGTTCTTCGGCTGAGAACGTGATCCGGCGCGGGGCGGCGACACCCTACCTGCTACTCGCGCCGGCCCTGGCCGCAGCCTCGATCATTGTCCTACTGCCCGTCCTCGAGACGGTGTGGCTGTCCCTCCACAAGGCGATCCTGTTCCAGCCGCGCAACCGGCCGTTCATCGGCCTCGCTCAACTACGCCCAGGCGCTCGCCGATCCGCAATTCTGGCAGAGCCTCTGGCACTCGCTGATCTGGGTCGTGGCCGCGGTCGGGCTGCAATTCGCGCTCGGACTCGGCGCCGCGCTGCTGCTCAACCGGAAATTCGCCTGGCGCGGCTTGGCGCGCGCGCTGGTGGTGATCCCCTGGGCGCTGCCGAGCGTCATCATCGGCCTCGTCTGGACCTGGATGCTCGATTTCAACCTCGGCATCGTCAATCTGGTGCTGACGCATCTCGGCCTGCTTGCCGACGCGATCCCGTTCCTGGCGCGCCCGGCGACCGCGCTGCCCGCCATCATCCTCGCGCTGATCTGGCAGGGATTCCCGTTCTTCGCCGTCACCATCCTCGCGGGATTGCAGGCGATTCCCGGCCGAGCTCTACGAGGCGGCGGCGCTCGACGGCGCCGGCGGCTGGGGCGCGTTCCGCCACGTCACCTGGCCCGGCCTCGCGCCGGTGATCGCGACTGCGCTGCTGCTGCGCATGATCTGGGTTGCCAACTCGCTCGACCTGATCCTGGTCATGACCGGGCGGCGGCCCCGGCACCGCCACCGAGACGCTGCCACTCTACGCGTTCCTCACTGCCTGGTCCGGAATGGATTACGGACGCGGGTCGGCGCTCGCCGTGATCCTGACGCTCCTCCTGCTGAGCGTCGTGACGGTGTCACTGCTACGAATCCGCGCCACATCCTAGGGACCCCAGATGTCGGACATGCTCGACCCCAAGCAACTCGCCGCCGTCTCTCATGCGGCTACAGGCGACGGCCGAGGATGCGCGCCGCGAGCAGGTGGTTCATGCGGTCCATCTTCGATGCGATGGGGGCGACGTCGAACGCGCATTTCAACGAGATGACGGTGCGGCTGTCCAACATCGAGATGGCGCAGCTCCGCCTCGCCGAGCGCATCGAGGACGTCGCCGGACGGGTGGACCGCATCCTGATGATGCTTGGTGGCTAGCGCGTGATCGCCCGATCAGAGTGGCCGCGGGCGTGAATCGCGCGCTCACACGACAATGAAGCGCCTGCTCGCAACCGAGCTGCCGGTCGCGCTCATCCTCGCTTTCGCGCTGCTGCCTTTCCTCTGGATGGCACTGTCCTCGCTGCGGCCGGAGCAGGAGCTCGTGCAAACCCCGCTGCTGGTGCACGCATCCACCCTCCGGATCGCCAATTACATCACCCTGCTCGGCCGCACCTCGTTCGCGGGCAATCTGCGCGACAGCCTGGTCGTCGCAAGCGGCGCGGTGGTGGTCGGCCTGCTGCTGGCGCTTCCCGCAGCCTACGCGTTCTCGCGCTTCCACTTCCGCGGCCGCACCGGGCTGCGCCTCAGCTTTCTCGTCATCAACATGTTCCCGGTCGTGCTGCTGGCGCTGCCGCTGTTCGTGCTGATGCGCGAGCTCCGTCTGCTCGACACCTATCTCGCGCTGATCGCCGCGCACGCGACCTTCACGCTGCCCTTCGCGATCTGGCTGCTGTCCGGCTACATGGCGGGCATTCCGATCGAGCTCGACCAGGCGGCGATGATCGATGGCGCGACGCGTCTGCAGGCGCTGCGGCTCGTCATCCTGCCGCTGGTGCTGCCCGGCCTGGTCGCCGTCGGCCTTTACCTGTTCATCACCTCGTGGAACGAGTACCTGTTCGCGCTCATGCTGGCGGGGCAGCGCGTGCGGACGGTGACGGTCGCACTGCAGATGTTCATCGGCGAGAACCAGGTGCAATGGGGACCGCTGATGGCGGGCGGCACGCTGGTCGCGCTGCCGGCGGTGCTGCTGTTCCTGGTGGTGCAGCGGCGTTTGGTGGGCGGACTGACCGGAGGCGCGGTAAAGGGATGAATGCAATCGGCGTGATCTCGATGAGCTACGCGCGCCCGTTCACCGCGGGGCACTTTCCGCTCTTCGCCCGCATGAAATCAGCCGGCATGGATTTCTGCGAGATACTGGTGCCGGAGCCCGACGAGCTCGACCCCGTCGAGGCCGGCCGGGCCGCACGCGGTGTGGGGCTTTCCCTCGCGCTCGCCGCGCGCGTCAACCTGCAGCGCGACCTCGCCTCGGAGGACCAGGCCGCGCATCGCGACGGCATCGCCTATCTGCATCGCTGCGTCGATGTCGCGGTCGCGTGTGGCGCCAGGATCGTCGGCGGCCCGCTCTACGGCACGCCGCTCGTCTTCGCTGGCCGCACGCCGGCGCCGATCGAGGAGGATCGCCGCCGGCGCCGTGTGGATCGCGTGGTGCGCGGTCTCGGACAGGTCGGGAATACGCGGCGGATCACGGCATCACCCTTGCGATCGAGCCGCTCAACCGGTTCGAGACCGATTTCTGCAACACCGCCCGCCAGGCCTGCGATCTCGCCGAACGAGTGGACTCGGCGGCGGTCGGCGTCATGCTCGACACGTTCCACATGAACATGGAGGATGACGACCTGCCGGCCGCCATCCGCGCGAGCGCCCGACGACTCGTGCACTTCCAGGCGAACGAGAACCATCGCGGCTTCCTCGGGACCGGCCATCTCGACTGGTCATCGATCTGCAAGGCGCTGATGGCCGCGAAATACACCGGCATGATCACGCTCGAGCCGTTCCGCCGCACCGACCATCGGCTTTCGGTGCCGCTCGCGCAATGGCGCGCGCCGGATCGCGACGAGGATGCCGATCTCCGCCATGCGGGCGCGCTGCTGCGCGGCTTTCTGCACGCGGCGGGGGCGTGATGCTCCGCATCGGCTGGATCGGCTGCGGCACCCATGCAAGCGAGATGCTGCTGCCGCAGCTCGTGCGCCACGACGTGCGGCTCGCCGCGCTGTGCGATCTCGATGGCGCCCGGCTCGACCGCATCGCCGATCGCTTTGGCGTGCCCGCGCGCTACAGGGATGCGAAGGCGATGATCCATGCCGACGGCCTCGACGCCATCGGCATGGCTGTCGGCCCGGCGCAGCATTTCCTCTTCGCGCGGCATGCGCTGCAACGCGGAGTTCCGGTGTTCATCGAGAAGCCGCCGGCACCCACCGCCGCCGAGGCCGAGCAACTGGCGGAAATCGCGGAGGCCGCGGGCAAGCCCTGCATCGTCGGCTTCATGAAGCGCTACAGCACGGCGAACCGCATCGCCGGCAACATCTTGCGCGGGGAGAAATTCGGGGTGCGCGCCAGTCTGCTCGGCGAGTACATGACCGCACCCACCTATTTCGAACGCGATCCCGACTACACCGGCTTCCTGCTGCATCACTGCGTGCACGCCATGGATCTCGTTCCCTGGCTGATCGGCGAGCAGGTGGCGGGAATCACTGCACGCCGGCACGTGCTCGCCCCGGGCAAGCTGCTGCTGCATGTCGGCTTCGCCTTCGCCTCGGGTGCGCTCGCGACGGTGGTGATGGGCACGCACCAGTCACGCGGCACGCCGATGGAGTGGTGGCAGGTGATGGGCGACCACGCGCGGGTGGAAATCCGCAACGTCCATGAGGTCCGGTATTACCGTGCCCCCACCTTCAAGTTCGCCGACCCCGACGCAACACTCGACCCGGCGCAGGATACGCTGGTCTGGGAGCCGAACCAGACCGCCGCGGCGAACGAGGATCACAAGGGCTATCACGCGCTGCTCGGCGACTTCCTCCGTGCGGTGCGCGGCGAGAAGAACGACGCACCCGATATCGCTGCCGGTGCGCGGGCCATGCGCGTGCTCGAAGCAATGGTGCGCTCGATGGACTCCGGCCGGGAGGAACGACTCTGAGGCGTTGCTTCAATCCGCCACCAGGATCTGCGACGGGTCGACGCCGACCCGTCCCTCGCCCGCATTGACGGCCCGCGGAGGGGTGAAGTCGTAGCGTATGGCGGGCAGGCCGGGGATCGGCGCGTCCGGATCATCGGCGCGAGGCGCCACCACGAGGGCACGCGAGACGCCGAAGACGGTGTCCTGGTCGATATGCGGATCGCCCTCGATGTAGAGCGCGGTGACGAGCTCGCGATAGCCCGGCGCGCCGATCAGGAAATGGATGTGCGCTGGCCGCTTGCCGTGGCGCCGCTGCGCATTGATCAAGGCGCGGACCGGGCCGTCCATCGGGACGCCGTAGCCGAGCGGCAGCACCGAGCGGAGATGAAAGCGCCGCGCATTCCCGCCGAATTGCCCCGGCGGCGCGGCCGGTGGTAAGCGCCTGCCGATCCTTGCACAGATCGGGCGGCCACGCATGGCATACGAGATCGAATTGCCCGGCGGCTACGCCGTGAGCGACGACCAGGCGCGGCTCGATGTCGGGCTGATCCATCGATTTCTCGCCACCGAGAGCTACTGGGCGGCCGGGCGGACGCGGGAGATGGTGGAGCGCACCATTGCCGGCAGCCTCTGCCTCGGGCTTTACGGCGCGGAAGGTCAGGCCGGCTTCGCGCGGGTCATCACCGACCGCGCGCTGTTTGCCTGGATGGCCGATGTCTTCGTGCTGCCGGCGGTCCGGGGCAGGGGCCTCGGACGTGCGATGGTAGCGGCGATCCTCGCCCATCCTGACCTCGCGGACGTGCAGCGCTGGATGCTGGTGACGGCAGATGCCGAGCCGCTCTACCGGGGCTTCGGCTTCAGCGACGTCACGGTGGAGGACCGGCTGATGAAGCGGGCCGGGCAAGCCCCGGTTTCCGCCCGATCGGAGCATCCGGCCCGAACGCCTTGACTTCGCCCGGCCTCCACCCATTTCGTCGTTGACGCCGGGGGACGATTTCTCCTAGCATCATTCTGCCCAGGGGCGGCCCGGCTGCCTCTGCACCCCTCCAAAACGGGACGGCGCCGCAAACCCCGCACCTGCAGGCACAGCGCGCGCAACCAGCGCCCGGCCCTATCTCCTGTCGATTATCCATTCGAGGCGTCCATGCACCTCGCCGAACTCAAGGCAAAATCCCCGGCGGACCTGTTGAGCTTCGCCGAATCACTTCAGATCGAGAATGCATCGTCCCTGCGCAAGCAGGACATGATGTTCGCGATCCTCAAGAACCTCGCCGAGAACGACCAGGCGATCCACGGCGAGGGCACGCTCGAAATCCTCTCCGACGGCTTCGGCTTCCTGCGCAGTCCGGAGGCGAATTATCTCCCCGGGCCCGATGACATCTATGTCAGCCCAAGCCAGGTGCGCCGCTTCGGGTTGCGCACCGGCGACACGGTCGAGGGCCAGATCCGCGCGCCCAAGGATGGCGAACGGTATTTCGCGCTGCTCAAGGTCGACACCGTCAACTTCCAGGACCCCGACGCGGTCCGACACCGGATCAACTTCGACAATCTGACGCCGCTCTATCCCGATGAGCGGCTGAAGATGGAAGTCGAGAACTTCCAGTCCGTCGCCAAGGGTCCGAGCAAGGACTTCACCCCGCGGGTGATCGACCTGATCGCGCCGATCGGCAAGGGCCAGCGCGCGCTGATCGTGGCGCCGCCGCGCACCGGCAAGACGGTGATGCTGCAGAACATCGCCACCGCGATCTCGGGCAATCATCCGGACGTCTTCCTCATCGTGCTGCTGATCGACGAGCGGCCGGAGGAAGTCACCGACATGGCGCGCACGGTGAAGGGCGAGGTGATTTCCTCGACCTTCGACGAGCCGGCGACGCGCCACGTGCAGGTGACGGAGATGGTGCTCGAGAAGGCGAAGCGTCTGGTCGAGCACAAGCGCGACGTGGTGATCCTGCTCGATTCCATCACGCGACTCGCGCGCGCCTACAACACGGTGGTGCCGTCCTCGGGCAAGGTGCTGACCGGCGGCGTGGACGCCAACGCGCTGCAGCGGCCGAAGCGCTTCTTCGGCGCGGCGCGCAACATCGAGGAGGGCGGCTCGCTCACCATCATCGCGACGGCGCTGGTCGATACCGGCAGCCGCATGGACGAGGTGATCTTCGAGGAGTTCAAGGGCACCGGCAATTCCGAGATCATCCTGGACCGCAAGCTCTCCGACAAGCGCACCTTCCCGGCGATCGACATCACCAAATCCGGCACCCGCAAGGAGGAGTTGCTGGTCGAGAAGGGCACGCTGTCGAAGATGTGGGTCCTGCGCCGCATCCTGAATCCGATGGGCACGATGGATGCGATGGACTTCCTGCTGGACAAGCTGAAATACAGCAAGACCAACCAGGATTTCTTCGACGCGATGAACACCTGAACCGATCCGGCAGATTTGCCGGACGGCATCCTGATCACACGGCCGGAGCCCGGGGCCCGCAGCACGGCAGAGGCCGTGATCGCCCGGGGATTTCGGCCGGTGGTCGCTCCGTTTCTCGTGATACGCCCGATCGCCTGTGAATTGCCGGCCGGCGCGCAGGCGGTGCTCGCAACCAGCGGCAACGCGCTCACCGCCACGTTGTCCGCCCTCCACCCCATTCCGCTGCTGGCCGTCGGTGCGGCCACCGCGGCGCGCGCCCGCGCCGCGGGGTTCACGCGTGTCGAAAGCGCCGGGGCGGATGCGCGGGCACTCGCCCGTCTCGCTGCCACGCGCTGCGATCCAGCCGCCGGGCCGCTTCTGCTGCTCACCGGCGAGGGTCTCGGCGACGCGCTCGCCGACGATCTCGCGCGGCAGGGGTTTCGCGTCCTGCGCCGGTCGGTCTATGCCTCCGTCCCCGTGACGACCTTCCCGCCCCAGGCCGAGGCCGCGATCGCTGCCGGCACGCTCTGTGCCGCGCTGTTCTTCTCGGCCGCGACCGCCCGAGCCTTCGCCGCCACCGTCCCGGACCGGCTCCGCCCAGCGCTCGCCGGCCTCGACGCGCTGGCGATCGCGGCCTCCGCCGCCGCCGTCCTGGCCGGCTTGCCCTGGCGCGCGGTCCGTGCCGCACTGCACCCCACACAGGACGAGCTGCTGGCGCTGCTATGAGCGACCCCACGCATCACGACGCCGAGCCCGCCGCCACCCCGCCCGCACACGACCCGGCGCAGGAACCCCCTCTCGCCGACCCGGCGCTGATCGGCGGCGAGACCGTGCCGCCGGCGCCGCCGAACCGCGGCAGCGGCCTGCTGCCGGTGATCTACGTTGTCGGGCTGATCGTGCTGATCGGCGGACTTGTCTGGCTCTGGCGCAATCCGACGCGCGAAAGCGCACCGCCGGAGCAGACGGCGGCGATCGACCAGCTTCGCGACCAGACGACCGTGCTCGCACAGCAGGTCCAGGACCTGCAGGGACGGATCGCCGCACTCGAAAAGCGTCCGGTACCCACGTCCGTCGATCTGGGGCCGCTGGAGGCGCGCATCACGGCGCTGGAGAAGCGGCCATCCCCGCCCGCCGCATCGACGCAAGGCGATCAGGAGAGCGCGGCCGCCATCGCCGCGCTCTCGGCGAAGATTGACCAGCTCGGCAAGACGCAGTCCGCCACCGGCGACCTCGCCGCCCGGGTCGACCAGCTCGCCCGCGCGCAGGCGGGCAATTCCGAGCTTGCCGCCCGCGTCGACCAGCTCGCCCGCACCCAGGCCGGCGCCGCCGATCTCGGCGCGAAGGTGAATGCACTCGCGCAAAGCCAGCAATCGGCGGAGGCTGATCTCGCGCATCGGCTCGACGCCCTGGCGGCGCAGACCGAAGCCGGCCAGCGCGCCGCCGCGCAGCTTCGGGGTTTGGCCGACAGCGCTCGCCGCACCGCCCGGCTGCAAGCGGCGCAGGCGACGCTCGACGCCGGCCAGAAGCTCGGACCGATCGACGGTGCGCCGCCGGCGCTCGCCCGCTTCGCCGACGCGCCGCCCCCGACCGAAGCCGCGCTCCGCCTCTCCTTCCCGGCCGCCGCGCGGGCCGCCGAGCGCGCCAGCCGCCCCGAACTCGCCGGCAAACCCTTCCTCACCCGGGTCTGGCTGCGCATGCAGGAGGCGGTGACGGTGCGCCAGGACGATCGGGTGATCGTCGGCGATCCCGCCGCCGGCACGATCGCCCGGGCGCAGCGGGCGCTCGATGCCGGGGATCTCGCCGGCGCCGTGAGCGCCCTCTCTGCGCTGCAGGGTCCGGCCGCGCAGGCGATGGCAGGCTGGCTCGACCGGGCGCGGTCACTGCTTGCCGCCCGTGCGGCGCTCGCCGCCATGACCACGAGCGGCTGATGCGCCGCGCCATCCTGGCCGTCATCGTCGCCGCCATCATCGTCGCCTTCGCCTGGTGGCTTGCCGGCCTGCCGGGCCGGGTCGCGGCCGACATTGCCGGCACCACGATCGAGACCAGCCTGCCCGTTGGCATCCTGCTGTTGGCGGTGCTGTTCCTGCTTCTCTTCCTGGTGCTGCGATTGGTCGCCTGGGTGATCGGCCTGCCCGCCCGGATGCGCCGCTGGGAGGCCGCGCGCCGCCGGCGCCAGGGCGATCAGGCGGTCACCCGTACGCTGGTCGCGCTCGCCGCCGGCGAGGCCTCCGACGCACGACGGGAGGCGGGGCGGGCGCGGCGGATGCTTGGCGATACCCCGCACACCCTGCTGCTCGCCGCCGAATCCGCCCGCCGGCTCGGCCGGCCCGATGAGGCCGAGACCGCGTTCAAGCGCCTTGCCGAGCGGGACGACGTCGCGCTTCCTCGGCCTGCGTGGCCTGCTGCGCCAGGCCGAGGCGCGCGAGGACTGGGTGGCGGCGGCGGAGCTCGCGCGACAGGCGGAGGAGGCCCACCCGGGCTCCGGCTGGCTGCGTGCCGAACGCTCCCGCCTCGCGCTCCGCGCCGGACGATGGAGCGAGGCCCTGGCGCTCGCCCCGCCGAGCGTTCCGAGGGCGGCACTCGCGACCGCGGCGGCGCAGGTGGAGAGCGATCCGGAGATCGCCCGCAAGCTCGCCCGCCAGGCCTTCGACGATGACCCCGGCCTCGCCCCCGCCGCCCTGGCCTATGCGGCACGGCTTCGCGAATCCGGCCGCGAGGGCCGGGCGCAGGACGTCATCCGCCGGGCCTGGGCCACCAAGCCGCAGACCGATCTCGCCCGCTTCGCCCTGGCGTCCGCGCCCGACGATCTCGCCCGCATGCAGACCGCGCAGCGCCTCGCGCAGGAAAATCCGGACCATGCCGAATCCCACCTGATGCTGGCGGAAACGGCGCTCGCGGCCGAGCTGGTCGGCGAAGCGCGTCGCCATGCCGAAGCGGCGCGCGCAACCGGGCTCAACCAGAGGCGCCTCTGGACTCTGCTGGCCGCGATCGCGGCGAAGGAGGGCGATGCCGCCGCCCAGCACGACGCGCTGGTGCGTGCGGCGCAGGCGGCGCCCGACCCATGCTGGATCTGCTCCAACTGCTCGGCGGCGCATGCGAGCTGGCACCCGACCTGCCGCACCTGTCACCAGGCCGGCACGCTCGATTGGCGCCAGGCGGCGCCGCTGCTGGCGCTCGAGTAGCGGGCTACTGGGTAACCGCCGGCTGATCCCAGACCGGCCCCCATGCAGGCGCGATCATCCGCTGGTTCTTCGGCAGGCGGGCGATGATGCGTCGGTCCTCGTCGTCCAGCGTGATGCGCAGCGCCTCCAGATTCTCGCGCTGCCGCGCCTCGCCCGCCGCCTTCGGCACCGCGGCCACGCAATCCTGATCGACCAGCCATTTCAGCGCGATCTGCGCCGGCGTCGCGCGGTGCTTCTCGGCGATCTTCCTGAGCTCGGGAAGCTCGCTCACCTTGTTCTTGGCGATCGGCGAATAGGCGGTCACAGCCATGTCATGTGCGCGCGCATAGTCGAGCACCGCCGACTGGTCGAGCAGCACGTGGTACTCGACCTGGTTGCACGCGATCGGCGCGCCCAGCTCCTCCACCGCGCGCCGCAGCAGCGCCACCGGGAAGTTGGAGACGCCGATCGCCCGTGCCTTCCCCTCATCCTTCAGCCTGACGAGCGCCGCAATGGATTGCGGCAGATCCATCTGCGGGCTCGGCCAATGGATCAGGAACAGATCGACGTACTCGCTGCGCAGCTTGCGAAGGCTGTCCTCCAGCGAGCGGCGCATCGCCTCCGGCGCGAGCTGGTCGTGCCACACCTTCGTGGTGACGTGGATGTCCTCGCGCGGCACGTCGGTGGCGACGAGCGCGGCGCCGATCGCCTCCTCGTTGCCGTAATTCGCCGCGGTGTCGATGTGGCAGTAGCCGAGCGCGAGCGCGGATGGAGACCGCGCGCGTGCACTCGGCGCCCTTCATCGGCCAGGTGCCGAGGCCGAGCTTCGGCATCGCCATGCCGCGGGCGGTGATCAGCTCCATGCAATCCCCTATCGCTTGGAAAAATCGACGATGGCGGCGAAGCCGGTTTCGCTGCCGAAGGCGAGGAAGCCGCCATCCGGGCTCCAGGCCAGCGCCGAAACCGCACCCCGGCCCGGCGCCGCCACCGGCAGCACGCGCTCCGACTGCAGATCGGCGAGCACCACCAGCCCGTCGGCATAGCCGGCCGCCACCGCCTCGTGCTGCGGATGGCAGGCGACCGCCGCTGCACAGCGGCCCGTCGCCGGCGGCGAGCTCGACCGGCGGCTTGCCCATCGGGCCGCCGCCGAAGAACGGCCAGCAGACGACGGATTCCGCGCCGGAGGTCGCGAGCCACTTGCCGTTGCGCGTGAAGCTCATCGACCGCGTCTTCGCCGGATAGCCGCTCATCCGCATGTGCTGCCCGTCGGACAGCCGCCAGCCGTGCAGCGCGTTCTCCTGCATCGCGGTCACCACCGCATCGCCATCGGGGCTGATCGCGATTCCGGTGTGGCTGCCCTTCCATTCCAGCCGGCGCGGGCTGTCGGTCTTGGCGGCGACGAACCAGAGCGAGGCGCCGTTGTAATGCGACGCCGCCGACGCGCTTGCCGCGGGCGTCGAACACGAGCCCGGTCACGGTGGACGGATGCTCGAGCGATTTCAGCTTCTTCCCGGCGGCGTCGAAGAGATGCACGAGCTTGCCGACGCCGCAGGCGAGCAGACCGGTCTTGGCATCGGCGAAGCTCGCCACCTGCTCGACCCATTTGGCACCGAAATGCGCGATCTCGCTCGTCTCGCCGTCGACCGGACGCGGCGGAAGCTGCCGTCATCGCCGCCGCTGACGAACCCGCCCGGCCGCGCATCCGCCGCAAGCGCGAGCACCGCGCCGTCATGCGCTTCGATGGCTTTCCAGTCTGCGCCACCGTCCGCGGCGATGCGCAGCGTGCCGTCGCCGAGCGCGAAGGCGCACGCGGTTCCGCCGCGGTCCCACGCCGCGCCGACCACGAACGCCCCGAGATCGCGCCCGACGCCGCGCGTGTCGAGCAGAAAGTCGGGCGAGACGGTCGCGCTCATGCCTCTGCTTGGCAGGAACTCGAAGCCGCGGCGGAGCTGCGGGCGGTTGAGATTGCGGCCGATGAACACGATCCGGCTCCTGCGCTCCTCGTCCGTCCTTCCACGGCCCGATGAAGTCGCCGTCGGCGATCATGTGCACGGCCTGGAACGCGAAGCGCCGGCTCTCGCCCTTGTAGGCGAGGATGCCCTTGGTGCGCAGCAGATCCGGCCCCTTCTCGGCGAGCAGCGCGCCCATCCAGGCGTTGAACTTCTCCGGATCGATCGGCTTCGACACCTCGAAGCTCATCGAGCTCACGTCCTCGTTGTGCTCGTGCTCGTCCTCGCCGGAGAGGAAATCCGGATCGAGCGCAACCGCGCGCTTGAGATCGAACGCGCCGCGATCCAGCACCTCGGTGATCGGCACGTTGCCGCGCTCGGCGCGATGGATGCGCGCGAAGCGGTTGATCGACCGGATGCGCGCCTCGACCTTTTCCAGCTCCTCCGCGGAAACCAGGTCGGTCTTGTTCAGCACGATCACGTCGGCGAAGGCGATCTGCGCCTCGGCCTCCTTGCTGTCATCGAGCCGTGCCAGCAGATGCTTTGCATCGACGACGGTGACGATCGCGTCGAGCCGCGCCTTCTCGCGCACGGTCTCGTCGACGAAGAAGGTCTGCGCGACGGGCGCCGGATTGGCGAGGCCCGGTGGTCTCGATGATGATGCCGTCGAACCTGCCGCGCCGCTTCATCAGCCCGCCGACGATGCGGATCAGGTCGCCGCGCACCGTGCAGCAGATGCAGCCATTGTTCATCTCGAACACCTCCTCGTCGGTATCGACGACGAGGTCGTTGTCCACGCCCAGTTCCCCGAACTCGTTGATCACCACGGCGTAGCGGCGGCCATGATTCTCGGTGAGGATGCGGTTGAGCAGGGTGGTCTTGCCGGCGCCGAGATAGCCGGTGAGCACCGTCACCGGCACCTGGTCAGCGGTTTCCGACATGGGCGCACACTCCGGGTTGTATTCGCCGGCTCATATAGGGTGGCGCGGCCGGCCCGGCCACCGCAGGCTTGGCCGCCGCCTGGGCCTCCGCCAGGCCGAAGCCGAGCAGCAGGAAGAACCAGCCGCCGAGCGGCATGTTGACGAAATCGCTGGTCGACGCGACCGGCCATTCCTGCAGCAGCACCGCCACGAACAGCCCGACCCGCAGCGGGTCGGGCTCCCGCCACAGGCCGCGTCCCACCGCCAGCAGCCAGGCGAGCACCATCGCGCAGAACAAGGCGAGCCCGGGGAAGCCGCTCTCGGTCGCTGCCTGGAGATAGTGATTGTGCGGATGCTGGACGCAGATCGCCGCGCCGCCGCCCTGCGTGTCGTCCGCCGCCCAGCCGTGGAAGTAGCGCGGATCGGCGCAGCCGGTGCGGAACCCGTCGAAGCCGCGCCCGGTCCAGGGGTCCTGCACCGCGATCGCGACCGCGCGGGCGGCGATGCGGCCGTAATCGCTGGTGGGGAAATGCTCCATCTGGGCGGAGAATTTCTGCACCAGCCGATGGTAGGCCTGCGGCGACACGATCGGCGTCGCCGCGATCAGCGCCAGCGCCGCCACGCCGGCCGCCGCCATCACCGGCCGTAGCCGGCGGATGAACAGGCCGGAGACGACGAGGCCGAGCCCGATGAGCAGCACCGGCATCCGCTGCCCGATCAGCACCGCGACGGCGACCCCCGCGAGCGTGAGGGCGAGCGCCGCGAGCTTCGGCAGCCAGCCCGGCCGGCCGAGCAGCGCGACGGCCGACGGCAGCATCGCCGGGAACAGCAGCCGGGAATAGATCGGGTCCGCCCGCGGCCTCCGCGAACGGCCCGGTGAGCTCGCCGTCGGACCCGCGCGGATGCGCCGAACAGGTTCCGCCCGGTCGCGAATTGCAGCAGCGATTGCAGCGCGATGTAGAGCGCCGCCAGCTGGACCAGCGCCGCCAGCCACCTCCGCACACGGGCCGAATCGCAGCAGCCGATGCTCGAGCGCCGCGGCGAACAGCAGGAACCGCACCACCGCCAGCGCCTGCACGAGCGACGCGCTGCCGCTCTCGCCGATCCCGGGCAGCGAGCAGACCACCAGCCAGCCCCACCAGGCCGCGGCGATCCGCACCCAGGCGCGGCGGGTCCACGCCCAGTCCCGGCGCAGCGTGCTCCCGAGCAGGAACAGGATGGCGACCAGGCTGATCAGGATGTCGCCAGCGGCCCGCGAATGCATCAGCAGGACCGGCAGCAGCAGGATCGCGCCGGTCGAGAGCCGGTCGAGCCCGGGGATCACGCGCCGACGACCTCGCGGCGAAGGGCGGCAAGGGCACCGGCGGCTCGCGCGAGATCGAAGCGCCGGGCACGCTCCCGCCCGGCCGCGCCGAGCGACTCGCCGGCGATCCGGGTCCCGGGCGAGCAGGGTGATCGCTTCGGCGAGCGCGTCCGGATCGTCCGGGATCGGCGTAGAGCGCCGCTTCGCCCGCGACCTCCGGGAGCGCGCCGCGCGCGGAGCAGATCAGCGCCGCCCCCGAGGCCATCGCCTCGAGCGCGGTCAGGCCGAACGGCTCCGCCCAGCGGCTCGGCACCGACCACGATCGCGGCCCGCGCCATCGCCCCGAGCACCTCCGCATGCGGGCGATAGCCCGGCAGCGCGATGCCGGCCGCCTCGGCGGCGGGCCGAAGCGCGCGGAGGAACTTGGTCTCCGGGCTCTCCGGCGAGAACCGGTCCGCTCCGATCATTTCCGCTCGCCATCCCGGCAGGCCCGGCAGCACGCGGGCGCAGGCGGCGACGAAGCTGTCGGCCCCCTTGTCGGCGACCAGGCGGCCGGCGAACAGGATGAGCGGCTCGCGCTGCCCCGCCTCCGGCAGCGCCGCGAGATCGAGGCAGTTCGGCAGCACGCGCGGCACCCGGCCCGGCGGCGGGTCCACCCCGTCCAGCAGGCGCGCGCGCAGATATTCGGAGACCGCGACCACCCGGCTCATCGCCTGCACGAGCACCCGCCGCGCCCGGCGGGTGCCGGCGCCGCGCATGCCCTGCGGGTCGTTGTGCAGGAACAGCACCACCGGCAGCGGCGCGCAGAGCCGCGCCAGCAGCAGCGCCACTTCCGGCCGGTTGTGCACCTCGACCAGCGCCGGCCCGATCTCGCGCACGACCCGCGCCGCCCCCGCGGCGTAGATCCGGTTGCGTCCGATCGGCAGCGGCAGCACCGCCGGCACCGGCCGGAACGGCACGTCCGGGAAGATGGTGCCCGGATGCGCGGCACCGACGACCACGGAATTGCCCAGCCGCCCCGCCAGGCGATGCACGAGCAGCCCGACGCCGCCCACCCGGCCGGGTCCGAACCCTTCCTTCGGCGGCAGCACGATCGCGGCGAGCGGCGGGGCGAGCGGGTCCGGCATGCGGGCGCGGACCCTAGCCTGCCGCCGCCCGGAGCGGAACCGGGCGCCCAGGCGATCCGGCAGGGTCGCCTTAGCCGGCGAGCGGGCGCATGATCGGGATCGCTCGACAGCGAAGGAGTCCGGCCCGTTGGGCGGAGCGCGGCACCTGCATCTCGACCCGCTCGGCGGTGTTGCCGGCGACATGTTCGTCGCCGCCCTGGCGCACGCCTTTCCCGACCACGGCGCCCGCGCTGCCGAGGCGGCAACCACCGTCGCCGGGGTGCCCTGCCGGGTCGCGCCGTACGAGGACTCGGTGCTGACCGGCGCCCGCTTCGTCGTCGAGGCCCCGCGCGTCCACCAGCACGCGGCGTGGCGCGACATCCGCGCCCGCATTGCAGGCGCGCCGCTGCCGCAGGCGGTGCGCGACCACGCCACCGGCATCTTCGCCCTGCTCGCCGAGGCGGAGGGCCGCGTTCACGGCGTCCGCCCCGAGGAGGTGACGTTCCACGAGGTCGGCGCCGCCGATTCGATCGCCGACATCGTGGCCGCCGCCTGGCTGATCGACGCCGCCGGCCCGGCGCGCTGGAGCGTGGCGCCGCTGCCGATCGGTGGCGGCCGGGTGCACACCGATCACGGCGCCCTGCCGGTGCCGGCGCCCGCCACCGCGCTGCTGCTCGAGGGCTTCGAGATGCTGGATGACGGCATCGCCGGCGAGCGGGTGACGCCCACCGGCGCGGCCATCCTGCGCCATCTCGACTGCATGCCGCGCCGGGGCCTTGCCGGCCGGCTCGCCGCCTCCGGCTTCGGCTTCGGCACCCGACTCCTGCCGGGGATCAGCAACGTGCTCCGCGTCCTCGCCTTCGAGACCGCCGAGACAGCGCGCCACCCATCGCGAGCTCGCGGTGATCGGCTTCGAGGTGGACGACCAGTCGCCCGAGGACCTGGCCGCCGGACTCGATCGGCTGCGTGCGCTCGAAGGCGTGCATGACGCGATGCATCTCCCGGCCTTCGGCAAGAAGGGCCGCGTGGCGGCGCATCTGCAGCTCCTGGTGCGCCCCGACGCGCTCGATGCCGCCATCGCCGCCTGCTTCCGCGAAACCACCACGATCGGGTTGCGCGTCCATCGCGTGCAGGGCCATCTGCTGGAGCGGCACGAGCGCGCGGTGACGGTCGAAGGTGCCTCCGTGCGGGTGAAGCAGGTGGAGCGTCCCGGCGGCCGCACCGGCAAGGCCGAGGCGGACGATCTGGTGCGTCTGCCCGGCCAGGCCGCGCGGGCACGCGTGCGGCGTCGCGCCGAGGCGCTGGCGGAGACGGACGGCGATGGATGACGCGGTGGCACGGCTCAGGGCCGTGCTGGAACCGATGGGCGAGGTCGCGATCGCCGTCAGCGGCGGCGTCGACAGCCTGACGCTCGCCGCCGTCGCGCACGACATCGTTCCGCGCGCGCATGCACCACGCCGTCTCCCCGGCGGTCCCGGAGGCGGCAACCCGCCGCACCCGCGCGATCGCCGCCGCGGGCGGCTGGGCGCTCGACGTGTTCGACGCGGGCGAATTCGCCGACCCGCGCTACCGCGCCAATCCCGTCAACCGCTGCTTCTTCTGCAAGATCAATCTCTACGCCGAAATCCGCCGCCGCACCGACGGCGACGATCCTTTCCGGCACCAATCTCGACGATCTCGGCGAATACCGTCCCGGCCTCGATGCCGCGCGCGAACACGGCGTGCGGCACCCGTTCGTCGAGGCCGGCATCGGCAAGGCGGCGCTGCGCGGCATCGCGCGGGAGATCGGGCTCGGCGACATCGCGACGCTGCCAGCCTCGCCCTGCCTGTCGAGCCGCGTCGAGACCGGCATCACCATCGAAGCGCCTGTTCTCGCGATGATCGACCGCGCCGAAACGCTGCTGCGCGAGCGCCTCGCCCCGCAAACCGTGCGCTGCCGCGTGCGTGCCGCCGGCCTCGTCGTGGAGCTCGACGTCGACACGCTCGCCACGCTCGATGATGGCGACAGGGATCGCGTGCGCGCGGAACTGGCGGTGCTCGCTGCCGCTTCCGGACTGTCCGCTCCGATCGCCTTCGCGCCCTATCGGAACGGCAGCGCCTTCCTGCGCGCCGCATCGTGACGGCGACGCCCGAATTCATGCTGGATACCACTCGGCGGGAGCGCATCGGCCTCGGCGAGGCGATGCTGTGCGGGCCGAAATCGCCGGCGCAGATCGCCGCCATCCTCGACGACGTCGCCGCACGCCGCGCCAGCCTGCTGCTCACGCGTCTCGATGCGTCGGCGCACGATGCGCTGCCGTCCGCGCACCGTGCCGCGCTCGACTATGACCCCGTCTCGCGCACCGGGTTCTTCGGCGCGCCGCTGCCGCTCATCGGCCCGACGCGCCTCGCCGTCGTGGCGGCCGGCACTTCCGACGTTCCCGTCGCGCGCGAGGCGATGCGGACGCTGCGCTTCGACGGCGTCGCCGCCGAGGAGATCGTCGATGTGGGCGTCGCCGGCGTCTGGCGGTTGCTGGAACGCGCGGAAGCGCTGCGAGAATGCGACGTGGTGATCGTCGTCGCCGGCATGGACGCCGCGCTGCCCAGCGTGATCGGCGGCCTGGTCGGCGGACTCGTGATCGCGGTTCCCACCTCGGTCGGCTACGGTGTCGCCGCGGGCGGTCATGCCGCGCTCAACGCCGCCCTCGCGAGCTGCGCGTCGGGAATTGTCGTCGTCAATATCGACAACGGCTACGGCGCCGCCTGCGCCGCATTGCGCGCGCTGGGTATCCGGCACCGCACCGGGAGCGCACCGGTGCCGACTTGAATGCGCCCCTTCGCGCATCTCCAAACAGACACTCAGATGCGGTCTGCATCGGCGGCGAGCGCCACCGTCGTCGTCTGCCCGCGCAGCAGCCGCGTTCCGAACGGCGCCGACAGGGCCGCGAGGCGGGTGATGATGTCATCCGCCGCAGTGCCGACCGCCAGGCGCGGCCGGCCCCGCAGGTGCCGCGCTTCGCCGAGGCCGAGCGAGACCGGAAGGAGCTCGATCCCGGTCAGCCGCCGTCCCGCAAAGCTGCAGATCGGGACGACGGTTTCCCAGTAGCGCCGGTCGGCCGGAAAGCCGATCCGGTCGTTGTCGGTGCGCTTGGCGTAGACCGCGCCCGGCGTGGCCGCGGGATCGGCACGGAAGCGCTCGTAGGAATCGGCGGGCAGCCGTGACACGAGCTCATTCTGCCCGATGAAGTTGCCGAGACTGTAGAAGATCGGCTTGTCCCGGTGAATCTCGATGCCGCGCAGCAGATGCGGTCCATGACAGACGACGAGGTCGGCGCCGGCCTCGATCATCGCGTGAGCGAAGGCGGGCATGAACTCGGCCGGCTCCTCCTTCGTCGTCCCCTGCTCGTGCCCGTGCAGGCTGACGAGGACGAGGTCGGCGAAACTCTGCCCCTCGTTCACCCAGCGGGCGATCTCCGCGACATCCTGCGGCTTCGCCGTCATGCGCAGCGCGACCCGGTCGGCGGCGCGGAAATTCATCGGACCGAAGGGCAGCACGCCCGGCTCCGGCTCGAAAGCGAATCCGAGCTTGATCCGCTCCCGCCGACGCTCCTCCAGTCCGAGCCGATCCGCGATCTCTCGCAGCACGGCGAGATGCTCCAGCGTCACCTCATGCATGGTGTCGACGTGCAGCGGGTTGAGTCCCGGTCGGCCGGGCATGTCCGGCCGCTGCGCGCTGGCCTCCTGCCCCTTGGCGAACGTCGATGCGCAGGCGACCATCGCGACCGTGCCGCTCGGGTGGGTGTGATAGGCGACGCGCCGCGCATCCTCGAGATTGCGTCCCGTGCCGGCGTGGATGAGCCCGCGCGACTCGAGCGCGGCGAGCGAGAGCAGCATTCCGGCGACACCGTAATCGAGGCTGTGATTGGTCGCCGTCGCGAACAGGCCGAAGCCCGCTTCCGACAGTTCGTCGAGCACCCAGGACGGCGCACCGAAATGCGATCCCCCGCTCTCCAGGGCAGGGTCGCCGCAATAGTCGTTGGCAAGCACTTCGACGTTGGTGAATCCGACGTCGCACCCACGGATCAGGTCGAACAGGGGTGCAAGCAGCGGATCAGCGCGGGAGTGCAGC
Source organism: uncultured Alphaproteobacteria bacterium (assembly GCA_963822815.1). Lineage (GTDB taxonomy): Bacteria > Pseudomonadota > Alphaproteobacteria > Acetobacterales > Acetobacteraceae > CAWGJC01. The sequence goes on along the minus strand of CAWGJC010000002.1, from coordinate 36,634 downwards.
CGCCGCTGGATTATGCTGTCGCCGGTGAGCGCAATGCGCAGGGTGGTGGTCATGCACGATCCTCCGCGATGATTGCGACGCCGGCATCGCACGGCCGAGCCGACACGCTGGTATGGGTGGTGATGCGGCCCGAGGATGTCACACTCCAACCGTGCCGCAAGGCCTGGCCCGGATGTGGACGCTGGCACGCTCTCGAACTACGCTGCCGGGTAGGAGGAACGCTGCATGGATGCCAGAGTGCTCGGCAAGTCGCTGCGCGATGAGTGGCTGCTCGATCCGGACTATTGCACCGTCAACCATGGGTCGTTCGGCGCCGCGCCCAAGCGGGTGCTCGCGGCCCAGGATGCGTGGCGCAGAAAGCTCGAAGGCCAGCCGAGCCATTTCATGTGCAAGGTCTTGCCCGGCGCGCTCCGCGCGGCCGCGACGCGGCTCGCCCGCTTCGTCGGCGGGGAGGGCGACAATCTCGTTTTCGTCGAGAACGCGACGGCCGGCTGCAACGCGGTGCTGCGTTCCCGCCATTTGCGGCCGGGCGACGAGATCGTCATGCTCTCCCATGTCTATGGCGCGGTGGCGAACACCGTTCGCTATGTCTGTGACGTCTCGGGCGCGGTCCCCGTCGAGGTCGCGCTGCCGTTCCCGCGCGTCGCGGCAGAGGATGTCGTCGCGCGTCTGGCAGCCGCGCTGACGCCGCGCACGCGGCTCGCGGTGCTCGACCACATCACCTCGAAAAGCGCGCTGGTGCTGCCGATCGCACGCATGATCGAGGCCTGCCATATGCACCGGGTCCCGGTGCTCATTGATGGTGCGCACGCGCCCGGGCAGGTGGACCTCGATGTCACGGGGCTCGACGCGGACTGGTATGTCGGCAATTGCCACAAATGGCTGATGGCGCCGAAGGGCTGCGGCTTCCTCTACGCACGGCCGGATCGCCAGGAGGGGCTGCATCCGGTCACCATCTCGCACGGCTACGGCAAGGGATTTCTGGCCGAGTTCGACTGGACCGGCACCTGGGACCCGAGCGCCTATCTTGCCGTCACAGCGGCGATCGACTTCCACGAATATCTCGGTGGCCCGGCGCTGCGCGCGCGGAACGCGGCGCTCGCGGCGGAGGCCGCCACGATGCTGGCGGGGCGTCTCGGCACCGAGGCGGCTGGCGGCAACGCGCTTGCCGGATCGATGGCGCTGGTGCGCGTGCCGGCATCCGGGCCACAGACGGAGGAGCGCGCGTTGGCGCTCCGCGAACGCATGCTCGATGCGGGCACCGACGTGCCGATCCACGCCAATGCCGGCGCAATCTGGATGCGCATTTCGGCGCAGGCCTATAACGAGCTCGACGATTACCGGCGACTGGCGGACATCGTGCAGGACGTGCTGCAGCAGGGCTCCAGCGGAAGCGAATGATGCCGTTGCGCGGCGCTCGGGGTGGTCCGGCATCGGACCGGCGTTCACGGCATCAGCAGGCCGCCATTCACTTCGATGACCTGCCCGGTCACGTAGCCGCTCATCCGCTCCGCACAGAGCCAGAGCACCGTGCCGACGCACTCGTCATCGGCGCCAATGCGGCCGAGCGGGATTTGCTTCCGCAGCGCGTCCAGCATGTCCGGTGGCGAGGTGCGTTCCTGCATCGGCGTCATCAGCACGCCGGGCGAGAGGCAGTTCACCCGGATGCGGTCGGCTGCGACCTCCTTGGCAAGCGCACGCGAAAAGGTGGCGATGAAAGCCTTGCTGGCGGCATAGAGCGACGAGCCGCCGCCGCCGCCGGTGCGCGCGGCGATGGAGCTGACATTGATGATGCAACCGCCGTCGCCCTGCGCGCGAAAGCGCGGCACCACCGCGCGGCAGGCGGCGAAAGTCGGGCGGATATTGACGGCGACATGCCGTTCGAACAGCGCATCGGGCGTGTCGGCGGCGTGGCGGCGCTCGAGCAGGTCGCCGGCATTGTTGATGAGCACGTCGATCCGGCCGAAAGCGGCGACGGTCTCGTCGATCAGCCGCTCCACCGTGCCGGGGTCGCCGATGTCGCCTTGCAGCACCACCGCGCCGCCGCCGCCAGCCTCGATATCGGCGCGCACCGCTTCCGCCTCCGCGCGCGCGGCGCGGCAATGCACGGCGACGCGCGCGCCGGCGCGGCCGAGCCCGCGCGCGAGCGTCGCGCCGATGCCGCGGCTCGAGCCGGTGATCAGGCAGGATTTGCCGCGCAGATCGGCGAGTGGCGCGGCCGGCCTCTCCGTCATGTCAGCCCTCCCACCGGCGCGAGCTCGGCAACGAGCACGCGCGCCACCTCGTCGGGCGCTTCGATCGGCACCGAGTGGCCGACGCCGTCGAGCTCCACCAGCACCGCGCGGTCGCCGATCAGCCGCTTCAGATCGCGCCCGTTCTCGGGCGGCGCTGCCACGTCGGCGAGCCCCTGCACGATCAGCACCGGTGCCCGCCCGGCGGTCCAGAAATCATCGAGCGGCGTTGCCGCGGCGGCGTCGAGATAGGCGCGCATCACCGGCTGCGACCAGCCATCCATCCACACCGAGATGTCGCGCCCCGGACCATACCATGCGGTGCGCACCGCGTTCTCGCGAAGCGCGCGCGGCGTGTCGACGGCCTGCGCGAGCCGGATCGCCTCCGCGATCTCCGGCGTCGGGCTGCACCTTCCCGCTGCATCCGAGCAGCACCACGCGGGCGACGAGATCGGGTCGGTCGGCCGCCACGGTCCGCGCGATGCGATTGCCGAAGCCGTGGCCGATCAGCACGATGGCGACGCTGTCCACCGCCTCGATGACGGACGACGATGTCTTCGGCCAGGGAGTGCAGCGTGAGCCCCTTGAGCGGACCGCTGCTGCCGCCGCTGCCGCGCGGATCGGGCTGCACGATGCGAAACCCGGAAGCGGCGAGACGCGCCGCGAGCGGATCGAGATCCTCCGCCGGACGCCCGAGACCGGGCAGCAGGACCAGCGTCGGACCGCTCCCGCCGATGCGCACGCGCAGCCGGGCATTGCCGGCGGCGACCTCGCGGACCTCGTACCGCACGGTCAGGCCTTCTCGATGTTCCAATAGACCAGCGTGTTCGCTTTCACGACGCCGGTGACGTTGCTGCGCCAGACGAAGGGCTGCTTGAACTGGCCGAGCGGAACGTAGGGCAGGAAGCGCCAGAGTTCGACGTGCATCTGATCGAGCAGCGCCTGCCGCTGCTGCGGATCGGACTCGTGGATGTAGCGCAGGCGCATGTCCTCCTCGGCCTGGTCGCAGGGCCAGCCGACGAAGTTCTTGCCGTCGCAGGTGGTGATCGTGGAGGGGCTGGTGAGCGGGCTCGCGAGCTGCGCGCCGTTGGCGGAGGTGTGGAACAGGTTCCATCCGCCCTTCGACGGCGGGTCCTTCTTCGCGCGCCGCGCGGCGACGGTTCCCCAGTCCATGAATTGCAGGTCCACCTTGTAGCCGATCCGCTGCAGCAGGTCGGCGGTGACGAGGCTCATCTGCCGATAGGCCTGGATGTCGGAACTCGCCGATCAGCACGACGGGCGTGCCGTCGTACCGGGTCTGCGCGAAGCAGCGCGCGAGCCTTGTCCATGTCCGGGTGGCGATAATCGTCGGAGCCCGCCTCGGTCCCGTTCGGACTGCCGCACACCCAGAACGCGTAGCACTCGCGCCAGAATTTCGGATCGCCATAGGCGGCGTTCATGTAGTCGGACTGGCTGACCGCATGCGCCACCGCCTGGCGGGCGCGGATGTCGTCGAAGGGCGGGTGCAGGCAGTTGAAGCGGAGCACCGCGTAGGTTTCGATCGGCCACACCTCGCCAACGACGATGCCGGGCTTGCCGGCAACCAGGGGCAGGCCGATCGATTGGCGGGCCGTCGAGGAAATCGACCTCGCCGCGCAGCAGCGCGTTGTAGGCGGTCGTCGGGTCCGGCATCACCATCAGCTCGACGCGATCGACCTTCACCACCTTGCCGCCGGCGAAGCCGCTGGCGGGCTCCTTGCGCGGCACGTAGCCGGCGAAGCGGTCGTAGACGAGCGTCGCTCCCGGCCGATATTCGTCGCGGTGTTGAAGCGGAACGGGCCCGAGCCGACGATCTCCTTGATCGGCGTGTACGGGATCGGTGAGCGCCTCCTTCTCGCGCATGATAGAGCCGGCGATGCCGTTGCTGCCGCCGAGCAGGAACTCGACGTAGTTGAACCGCTCCTTCAGCGTGAGCGTGAAGCTGCGGTCGTCGACACGGTCCATCCCGGCGACCAGGCCGGCGAAGATCTGGTTCTGCGTGTCGCGGATGAACATGCGCCGCAGCGAGGCGATGACGTCGCGCGTCGTGACCGGGGAGCCGTCGTGGAAGGCGAGGCCGGGGCGCAGCGTGAAGCGTGTAGACGAGCCCGTCGGCGCGACTTGCTCCAGCTCTCGACCATCTGCGGGCGCGGCACCATGTCGGCGTCCCAGCTGAACAGCGTGTCGTAGACCATCGCCGCATGCACGGAGGTGACGTTGGCCTGCGACTGGTGCGGATCGAAGACCTGCGGCTCCGCCTGCGGGACGCTGCGCAGGATCTTCGTCGCCGGCTGGCCGTGCGCGCCGCCGCCGCTCAGGGTCGCGAGCGTCGCCGACGCCGCGGCGCCGGTGCCGAATGCGCGTCGTGAAATCATGATGACCCCCGAAACGTCACATCCCGATCGCGGGCATGCTAGTGCCATCCGATGCGGCCGTGCAACATGCCAGCTTGAACGAGGGGAGCGCGCGCCTTCGCCGGCGAGCGCAAGCCGGTGTGCGAGTGGTCGCGCCGATCAAGCCGCCGAAGCGGAACTCGACGGCGACCGACCGGACCGGTAGCCTCGTCCGCCCGCTTCCGGAGACGAGGCAGTGACATCATCACCCGCCTGGCAGTGGTCGGCAGCCGAGACGGCGCGGCGCATAAGGGCACGCGAGATCGGGGCCGTTGAAGTGGTGACGGCGCATCTCGACCGAATGCGCGCGGCCAATCCAGCCGTCAACGCGGTGGTCGTGGAGCTGCGCGAGCAGGCGCTGGGTGCGGCGAAAACGGCTGATCGCGGCAACGCATCCGGTCCGCTGCACGGGGTGCCGGTCACCGTCAAGATCAACGTCGATCTTGCCGGCCAGGCCAACTCCAACGGCGTGCCGGCGTTCCGCGACAACATTGCCACCGAGGATTCCCCGGTCGTCGCGAATTTGCGGAATGCGGGCGCGATCATCATCGGGATGACCAACACGCCGGAATTCTCCATGCGGGGATTCACCGACAACCCGCTGCACGGGCTGACGCTCAATCCCTGGGACAAGTCGATCACCTGCGGGGGTTCCTCGGGCGGCGCCGGCGCCGCGGTGGCGCTCGGCATCGGGGCGATCGCGCATGGCAACGATATCGGTGGCTCGTTGCGCTGGCCCGCCTCCTGCAATGGCGTCGCGACGATCAAGCCCACGCAGGGCCGCATTCCCGCGTTCAATCCGAGCGCTCCGGCCGAACGGCCGCTGATGGCGCAGTTCATGTCGTCGCAGGGGCCGCTTGCCCGCAGCGTGGCCGATGTGCGGCTCGGGCTCGAGGTGATGAGCGCCCGCGATCCGCGCGATCCGTGGTGGGTGCCGGCGCCGTTGGTCGGAGCCCCGGTTCCGTCGCCGATCAAGGTCGCATTCGCCAGAATACCCGGAGACCTGGTGGCGGATGCCGACGTTGTCGCGCTTCATCGCAAGGCCGCCGACCATCTGCAGGACGCCGGGTACGCGGTCAGCGAGGTGGAACTCCCCGGGCTCGATGCGACTTGGGAATTGTGGCGCGACCTGATCATGACCGAGCTGTCCGTCTTCCAGGAATCGCAGATGCGCGCGCACGGAAGCGCGGATTTCGCGCGGACCCTCGACGGCTTCCTGGAACTCGCGACGATTCTCGACCGGGAAGGCTACATGCGTGCCATCGCGCAGCGGTCGCGCATCCTGCGCGACTGGCTCATGTTCCTGGAGCGGTATCCGGTTATCCTGGCACCGGTCTCGGTCCGGCGCACGCCGCCGGTCAACGCCGACCTTCGAGGGTGCCGCGCGCGTGAAGGAAATCTTCGCCAACGATCTGCGCTTCGTCTCGGCGATCAATGTGACCGGGCTGCCGGCGGCCGTCGTGCCCGTCGGATTGTCCTCGACCGGCAGTCCCGTGGGGGTCCAGCTCATCGCGTCGCGCTACCGCGAGGATCTCTGTCTCGATGCGGCGGCGGCGATCGAGCAGCGGGCCGGGACGCCGGTCGCTCAGCTCTGGTCGCGCGAGTTCGGGGCCGAGTGAGGGGCGCCGCGGGATGCAGACCGATGCGCTGAACTGGGCCGGCAATTATCGCTTCCGGGCGAAGCGCGTGCACCGACCAAGATCGATTGCCGAGGTCCAGGCGATCGTCGCCGCGGCGACGCATGTCCATGCGATCGGCGCGCGGCACTCCTTCAACGATGTTGCCGACACGAGCGGGGACCTCGTCGATCTCTCCGCGCTCGGGACACCCATCGAGATCGCGGCGGACGGACGCACCGCGACCGTCGGGGCGGCGGCAAGCTACGGCGCGGTAGCGAGCGACGCTGCATGCCCGCGGGTATGCGCTCCACAACATGGGATCGCTGCCACACATCAGCGTCGCCGGTGCGACGGCGACCGGCACGCACGGCTCGGGCGATCGGAACGGCAGCCTCGCGACCGCGGTCGCCGCCCTGGAACTCGTGGATGCGGCCGGCGAGTGCGTCACCGTCAGGCGCGGCGATCCCGATTTCGACGGGATGGTGGTCGGGCTCGGCGTGCTCGGGATCATCACGCGGATGACGCTCGACATCCAGCCGACCTTCCGGATGCGGCAGGATTCCTTCGTCGATCTGCCGTGGGACACGGTGCTGCGGCGCTTCGACGAGGTGTTTTCCTGCGCCTACAGCGTCAGCGTGCTGACCCTGTGGTCGCGGCCCTCGGTTGACCACCTCTGGCTGAAGACGCGGGTGGAGGATGACGCACCGCTCGAGGTCACGGCGGCGCATCTCGGGGCGGTGCCCGGTTCGCCGCATCTGACCGACGTCACCGAGGCGACGGGTTCCGATCTCAACCCGTTCGGCGGCGTCGTCGGCCCGTGGTCTGAACGCCTCGCGCATTTCCGCCCGGACCGCGAGCCCGGCATCTCGGAGCAGATCCAGAGCGAATACATGGTGCCGCGCGGCCGGGCGGTGGCGGCGCTCGAAGCGCTCCGGCGGATGGGATCGCGGATCGATCCGCTCCTGCTCGCAACGGAGCTTCGCACGGTGGCGGCGGACGCGCTCTGGCTCAGCAGCAGCTACGGGCAGGATGCGGTCGCGATCCACTTCACCTGGAAGCGCGCGCCGGGCGCGGTCGATGCGATCACCCGCGAGATCGAGGCGATGCTAATTCCGCTGGGCGGGCGTCCGCACTGGGGCAAGGTCGTGCACGCATCAGGCGCGACGCTCGCGCCGCTCTATCCGCGGATGGCCGAGTTCCGCCGGCTGGTCGGGCGCCGGGATCCCGGCGGCAAGTTCCACAACGCGTTCCTGTCGCGGCACATCCTCGCGTGACGGCGGACGGAAGGGCGATCAGGCCGCGAGCCGCTCGGCGTATTCGATCGCCTCGACCAGGCTCTGCTCGTTGGCGATACCTTGACCGGCGATGTCGAAGGCGGTGCCGTGATCGACCGAGGTGCGGATGATCGGCAGGCCGAGCGTGACGTTGACACCGGAGAGCTCGTTCCAGGTTCCCGTGGCCGGATCGACCTCGAAGCCGAGCAGCTTGACCGGGATGTGACCCTGGTCGTGGTAGTTTGCGATCACCGCGTCATATTGTCCGGCGCGCAGCTTGACGAACACCGTGTCGCCGGGGACCGGGCCGACCACGTCGCGTCCGGCGGCGACCGCGTCCGCGATCACCGGCGCCGCGACGTCGATGTCGTGCCGGCCGAACAGGCCGCCCTCGCCGGCATGAGGATTGAGCGCAGCGACGGCGATGCGGGCCCGGCCGATGCCCAATCGCGTGAGCGCGTCATGGGTGAGTTCGATCACCCGCCGCAACCGCGCGGGCGTCACGCGCTTCGGCACCTCCGCGAGCGCGACATGCGTGGTGAGATGGCTCACCCGCATGGCGCCGTGCGCGAGCATCATGCAGGACCCCGTCACGCCGGTGAGCGCGGCCAGCATCTCGGTGTGGCCGGGATAGTGGTAGCCGGCCTTGTTCAGCGCCTCCTTGTTGAGCGGTGCGGTGACGATGCCGCCGACGCGGCGGGATTGCGCGAGCCGCACGCCGCACTCGACCGCGAGGAAGGCGAAACGGCCGCCATCGGCAGAGAGTACGCCGGGCCGAATGGGCGCACCTTCCGGAGCCGCCTGCAGGGCGCAGAGCGCGGGCCAGGCGGCGTCGGCCTCGGTGACCGCCGGAATCGCCAGCTCCGGCGCGAAGCGGGAGCGGGCCTGCTCGAGCGCCGCATTGCTGCCGAGCACGATGAGCGCGAGCTGGTCGGACTCGATGCGAGATCGCAGCCTGGCGGCCGCCTTGACGATGATCTCGGGGCCGATGCCGGCCGGGTCGCCCATCGTGATCGCAAGGTGGCGGGCCATCAGCCTGTCCCTTCGATGGCGGCGGGCGCGCGCCGCAGCAGGTTGCGCAGCAGATCGGGCGGCCCGAAGGCCCCGGATTTCGAGACCACCGCGACGCCGTCCCAGGCGCCGCCGCGCAGCACCGAGCGTGGCAATCCCGGCACGATGCGGCCCCGGACCTCGATGCTGGTCGCGCCGAGCGAGCGGCAGAGGCCGCGCAGCGTCTCCCCGCCGGCGACCATCAGCGTGCCGGGGCGGTCGAGGCTTTGCACCAGGTTGTCGAGCGACGTGGCGATGCGTCGCGCCGCCGCGTCGCGGGCAAGGCCGGGCGGAAGGTCGACGCTGACGAGCGCGCGGCCGGTGGAGCGGAGGCGACCGTGGAGCACGGGAAGATTGCGATCCCGCAGCTTCAGCCAGTCATCGCCGCAGGATGCGAGCTGCCGGGCGGTGGTGGGGTGATCGGAGCCGAACAGGCCGAGCACCGGTTCGGCGAGCGGCGCGTCCATCGCGGCCGTCGCGCCGTCCGCGAGCGCCTGGGCGAGGCCGCCACTGCCGATCCACAGCAGGTCGGGGCAGGCGCGGCCGATCGCGACGACGCGGCGGAGATCGTCGTCGGTCGCCGCGTCGAACACGCTGACGCCCGGGGGCAGCATCGCATCCGCGGTTCCGACGTGGACTTGGACACCGGTCGCGCGCAGTCCCGCGATGATGTCGCGCCCCGCCACCCAGTGACCGTCATGGTCGCGATGGAACTGCACGCCGCCGCGCGTGATCCGGCCCTGATAGGGGAAGGCGGGCGCCATCGCGGCGCGCGCCCACGGCCCGGCGCGCAGGCAGGAGGCGACCTCCGCCAGCGCGGGCCCGCGCAGCAGGCTGTCGATCTTCTTGAACGCGATGGCCGCGCCGGCGAGCGCCGGGGTGAGGCGCGCGACCAGGGCGGCCGCGTCGGCGGCGTCGCGCTCGCGGGTCCCGCTGTCGAGCGCGGCGTTCGCCGGTAGCGCGGCCGGGATCGCACCGTGCCAGAACGCCGGCACGGGACCGGTGACGCCGACGAACTCGGCGGCGGTGTCGAGCGCGCCGGTCAGGTCGTCGGCCAGCAGGCGGAGGGTGGGCTTCGTGCTCTCCAACGCGATCCCCTGGTGTCCCGATTCCGGCCGGACGCAAATGCCAACGAACTTCGGGATCGGGACACTAGAGCCGCTTCCGATCAAAGTGGATCGGAAACGGCTCCAGCCTTGCTTGCTGGCGAGCAACTTTATCCGATCAGGTGACTCCACCGGATCGGATGTTGCTCTAGCAAACCATTGATCCTAGTGCGGTCATGGTTCCGAAGTCCGCGACGGGCCCGATCCACAGTATGGCGGAGTTCGGAACCACCGCACCAGTGGAGCGATTCACCTGACGCTCGGTAGCGAGCGTCAGGATGGCACCACCAGGTCCGAAGCCGAACTGGGAGTCGAGCGCGGCGGAAGTCAATTGCCGGCCGCGCGCAGCTAGGGTCTTGAAAGGCACTCCAAGGAAGCCGGATGAGACGGACGCGCATGATCGGGCTGGCGGGATGGAGCGGGGCCGGCAAGACCACGCTGCTGCGCCGCCTCATCCCGGTGCTGATCGCGCGCGGCCTCTCGGTCTCCACGGTGAAGCATGCGCATCACGCCTTCGACGTGGATCAGCCGGGCAAGGATTTGTGGGAGCATCGCCAGGCCGGCGCGCGCGAGGTGCTGGTTGCCTCCGGCGTTCGCTTCGCGCTGATGCACGAGCTGCGCGGCGAGCCCGAGCCGGCGCTGCAGGCGCTGCTGGCGCGGCTCTCGCCGGTGGATCTCGTGCTCGTCGAGGGGTTCAAGCGCGACCACCATCCGAAGCTGGAGGTTCACCGCGCCGCCAACGGCAAGCAGCTGATGTTTCCGGACGATCCGGCGATCGTCGCGATCGCATCGGACGTCGTGCCGCCGGGTTTGACGATCCCGCACCATCATCTCGATGACATCGAGGGGATTGCGGAGACCGTGCTCGCACGCGCGGTGCCGGTGGAGGCGTAACCGTCAGAGGGCCGCCAGGCGATTGGCCTCGGCCAGGTCCTCGGGCGTGTTGATGTTGAAGAACGGGTCCAAGGGGATTGCCGTCCATTCGGCGATGGCGCAGGCGTGGGCGGAGGTGAAGGCACCGACGCGGCGCACGTCCTGCTCGACCATCGCGCGCCGCAGCGCCTCCCGGAGCGTGACCGGCCACAACGCGATCACCGGATGCGTGCGGCCCTGCGAGGCAGCGCAGGCGAGAGCGGCGCCCATGCTTCGGCGTGCCGCATGCAGGCGGGAGACGAGATCGGGCGGCAGGAACGGCACGTCGCCGGGAACGGTCAGCACCCATTCGAGACCGGAGATCTGCGCAAAAGCGAAGTCCAGCGCGGCGAGAATCCCGGCAAGCGGCCCGGCGTGCGGCATGGTATCGGCGATCACCGGCAGTCCGTGCGCGGCGAAGCGTGCCGGATCGGCATTGGCGTTGAGCACGATCCGCGTCACCTGCGGCGCAAGACGCTCGATCTGCCGCGCGAGAATGGTGCGGCCGCCCACTGCTCGCAGCGGCTTGTCGCCGCCGCCGAGGCGGCGCGCGGCGCCGCCGGCGAGGATCGCGCCGAGCGTCCGCGCGCTACACGTCGAGATTGGCGACCTTGAGCGCGTTCCCGACGATGAACTCGCGGCGCGGCTCGACCACGTCGCCCATCAGTGTCGAGAACACCTGGGCCGCATCCTCGGCGTCGCCGACCTTCACCTGCAGCAGCGTGCGGATGGCGGGATCGAGCGTCGTCTTCCAGAGCTGATCGGGGTTCATCTCGCCGAGACCCTTGAAGCGCTGGATGGTGAGCCCCTTGCGGCCCTGCGCGAGGATGCGGTCGAAGGTGCTGGCGGGGCCGTGCACCGGGGCCGCGTTCCGGTCGAGTTCCAGGGCCGCGGTGCCGCCGAAGCGTTCGGCGAGCGCCGCGCGCCGCTCGGCAAGCCAGCGCGCCTCGGCGCTGCGCAGCGAGGCGGCGTCGATCGTGTGGCGCTCGGTGACGCCGCGCACGGTGCGTCCCAGCGTGAGGCCGCTCGCATCGGCGACCACTTTCCAGCCGCGCTCGTTCGGCAGCGACACCGCATCGAGCCGTCCGGCGAGCGCGGGGGACGCGGCGATGGCGCGCTCGACATCGGGCGTGAGCGCGCCGGCGATCGCCGCCTGCTCCAGCAGCGCGACCGGCGCGGTGACGGAGAGCCGGCGCAGCTGCAGTGTCGCCTCGCGCAGCCAGGCGGCCTCGGCGGCGAGGTCGGCGCCCGCGATCACCCGGCCATCCGCGTAAGTGAGTCGCGCCTCGGACAGGGCCTTGTCGAGCAGGTAGTCCTCGAGCGCGCGATCGTCCTTGAGATAGCGCTCGTCATTGCCGCGCTTCGCGCGATAGAGCGGCGGTTGCGCGATGTAGAGATGCCCGCGCTCGATGAGCTCGGGCATCTGGCGGAAGAAGAAGGTGAGCAGCAGGGTGCGGATGTGGCTGCCGTCCACGTCGGCATCCGTCATGATGACGATGCGGTGGTAGCGCAGCTTGGCGATGTCGAACCCGCCCTGCTCGGGCTCGCCGCGGCCGATCCCGGTGCCGAGTGCCGTGATCAGCGTGCCGATCTCGGCGCTGCCCAGCATGCGGTCGAAGCGCGCGCGCTCGACGTTCAGGATCTTGCCCTTGAGTGGCAGGATGGCCTGGAAGCGCCGGTCGCGACCCTGCTTGGCCGAGCCGCCGGCGCTGTCGCCCTCGACGATGAAGATTTCCGCTTTCGCGGCGTCCCGCTCCTGGCAGTCGGCGAGCTTGCCCGGCAGCGTCGAGACGTCGAGCACGCCCTTGCGACGCGTGAGTTCGCGCGCTCTGCGTGCGGCCTCGCGCGCGGCCGCGGCGTCCATCACCTTCTGGATGATGCCGCGCGCCTCCTTCGGATGGGTCTCGAACCAGTGGCCGATCGTATCCGCGGTGACCGCCTGCACGACCGGCTGCACTTCCGAGCTGACCAGCTTGTCCTTGGTCTGCGAGGAGAATTTCGGATCGGGCACTTTCACCGAGAGAACCGCGGTGAGGCCCTCGCGCATGTCCTCGCCGACCAGCGCCAGGTTCTCCTTCTTGCCCATGCCCTCGGCGTATTTGGTGACGACGCGGGTGAGCGCCTGGCGGAAGCCGGCGAGATGGGTGCCGCCGTCGCGCTGCGGGATGTTGTTGGTGAAGCAGAGCATCGTCTCGTGGAAGCTGTCGTTCCAGGAAACCGCGAACTCGACGCGGATGCCGGCGGCATCGTCATTCGCGCTGTCTTGGGCAACGACGCCGATCGGCGGCGACAGCACCGGCGACTTGCCGCGGTCGAGCCATTCGACGAAGGCGGCGAGCCCGCCGTCAAAGCGGAACGTGGTTTCCTGCGCCGGTGCATGGCGCTCGTCGCGCAGCACGATGCAGAGGCCGGAATTGAGGAAGGCGAGCTCGCGCAGGCGGCGCTCGAGCAGCGCATAGTCGAACTCGGTGCGGGTGAAGGTGCCGGGGCTCGGCTTGAAGATCACCTCGGTGCCGGTCGGCTTGTCGGAGGCGCCGGTGATGGCGAGCGGCGCCTCGGCATCACCGTGGCGGAAGCGGATGAAATGCTCCTGCCCGTTGCGCCAGATGCGCACCTCCATCCATTCGGAGAGCGCGTTCACCACCGCGGCGCCGACACCGTGCAGGCCGCCGGAGACCTTGTAGGAATTCTGGTTGAACTTGCCGCCGGCATGCAGCCGGGTGAGCACCACCTCGGTGGCGGAGATGCCCTCCTCGACATGGATGTCGGTCGGGATGCCGCGGCCGTTGTCGCGCACGGTGACGCTGCCGTCGCCGTTCAGGGTCACCTCGACGCGGTCGGCGAATCCGGCCTGTGCCTCGTCCATCGCGTTGTCGATGATCTCGAAGGCCATGTGGTGCAGGCCCGAGCCGTCATCGGTGTCGCCGATATACATGCCCGGGCGGCGACGCACCGCGTCGAGCCCCTTCAGGACGGAGATCGAGGAGGCGTCGTAGCTCTCCGAATCGGGCATCGGCCCGGCGTTTTCCGACATGCCGGTGGGGAACTCCAGATCGCGACAGGAATGCGGGGAATATAGTCACTCCGCGCGCATAAGCCCAGCCTCGCCCTGCACGGCGGGGGCGGGAAAGCGCGGGTCGGGCAGGAGCTTGCCGCCGCCGGCAACCAGGCCCTCGGCGAGCCCGGCGAGCGGCGCGAACACCGCGCCATCGGTGCCGGTCAGCAGCACCTGCGCCGGCAGCACGGCGAGCGCCGCGAACAGCGCTTCGCGCCGATCGCGATCGAGATGCACCGCCGGCTCGTCGAGCAGCAGCAGCGGCGCGAACCCGCGCAGCTCCGCGACCACCAGCGCATGGGCGAGCACCACGCCGATCAGCAGCGATTTCTGCTGCCCGGTGCTGGCAAGCGCAGCGGCGAGCCCGGTGGCGGCATCGGCGAGACCCATGTCGGCACGATGTGCGCCGACCGAGGTGATGCCGGCTTCCGCGTCGCGGTCGCGCGCGGCGGCGAGGCGGTCGCGCAGCCAGTCCTCGACCGCGACCGCGGGCGCGCCGGCGAGCCGTTCGGCGATCGGGCAGAGCAGCGACATCGCGGCGGCGGGGAACGCGCCGGTCGCGGCCTCCGCCGCGCGGTTGAGCCGCGCCACCAGAGCCATGCGCGACGCGGTCGCCGCCACCGCGTGGCGGGCGATCGATTCCTCGACGCCGGCGAGCCAGGCCGGATCGGCATCGCCGCGCGCGAGCAGCCGGTTGCGGCCGGCGACCGCGGCCTCGCCGGCGGCGATCTCGCGCGCATGGCCGGGCTCGAGCGCCCAGACCAGGCGGTCGAGGAAGCGGCGGCGGCCGGAGGCACCCTCCTGGAACAGCCGGTCCATCTGCGGCGTGAGCCAGAGCGCGGCGATCCGCGCCGGCGATCTCGGCCGAGCTGCGCGGCGTCGCGCCGTCCAGGCGGAACACGCGGCGGTCGCCCGGCGCCGCCCTCCACGGTGCCGGTGCCGATATCGAGCGGCGCCGTCCTCGGTCTCGACGCGGGCGGCGACCGCCCAGGTGCCGGAGGCATCCGGCGTGTTGCGGGCAAGCTCGGCATTGCGCGCGCCGCGCAGGCCGCGGCCGGGCACGAGCAGCGAGATCGCTTCCAGCAGATTGGTCTTGCCGCTGCCGTTGGGGCCGGAGAGCACCGTGAGGCGCGCCGCCGGGCGCCAGCTCAGCGCGGCGTAGTTGCGGAAATCGGTGAGCGTCAGCTTGGCGAGGCGCACCCGACCTAGATGGCGCCTGCGGCCGGCGAGGGAAAGCTTGCGCGCGCTCGGGAAGAGCGGCGAAAGAAAGCGCATGGCCGACCCCGCACCGGACCGCGCGCGCCTCCTGCGCGGCGCTCTCGCCGACCTGCAGGCGGGACGCGACGCCGCGGCCGTTGCCGCCTGCGCGCGCGTTTCCCGAGGATGCCGAGGCGCTGCTGCTGCGCGGGCTCGCGATGGCGGCGGGGGGCGACGTGGCGGGGGCGGCGCCGATCCTGGCGCGCGTGGCCGCGGCGCGGCCGGAGCACGCGCATCCGCTGGCGGACCTGGCGCGGCTGCTCGACGGGCGGGGGCGCGGCGCGGCGGCGGAGGCGCATTTCCGGGCCGGCCTCGCCTTGGCGCCGGAGGAGGTGCGGCTGCGGCTCGCCTTCGGCGAGTATCTGCTCGCGCGCGGTCGGAGCGCGCGGAGGCGGCGGACGCAGGCGGCGGCGGCGCTGCGGGACCGGCCCTGGCGCTCGCCGCGGCGCAGAACCTGCGCGGGGCGGCGCTGGTCGCCTGCGGCGACATGGCGGGGGCGATCCGAGGCTTCCGCGCGGCGGTGCGGCTGCGCGCCCGAGGGCGCCGACGGGCTGGTCCAATCTCGGCAAGGCGCTCGCCGCGGAGGGGGATTTCGCGGCCGCGCTCCCGGCATTCGACCGCGCCTGCGCGCTGCGGCCGCGCGGACGCGCAGCTCGGGCTCAACCGGGCGATCGCCTTGCTCAAATCCGGGCGGCTGGAAGAGGGCTGGGAGGCGTTCGAGATCCGGCGCGCCATGCCGGGCCATGCGGCCGTGCCGTCATCGCTCGGCGCCTGCCCGCACTGCTGCCCGCGCGGCTCGACGGGCGCACGGTCCTGCTCCTGCACGAGGAGGGCTTCGGCGACACGCTGCAATTCATCCGCTATGCCCCGCTGCTCGCGGCGCGGGGCGCGCGGGTGCTGGCACAGGTGCCGCCGGAGCTCGCGCGCATCGCCGCGCGCGTCGAAGGCATCGCGGCGGTGCTACCGCTCGGCGCGCTGCCGCCACGGGTCGATTTCGTGGCGCCGTTCCTCAGCCTGCCGCGAAGCTTCGGGACAACACTGGCGACGATCCCGGCCGCGATCCCCTATCTCACGGCCGACCCCGCTGGAGGCGGAGCTCTGGCGAGACCGGCTCGCCGGGGTGCCGGGGCGGCGCATCGGCCTCGTCTGGTCGGGCGCGCCACGTCCGGGGAATCCGGCGGCGGTGGCCACGGACCGGCTGCGCAGCATGCCGCTCGCCGCCTTGGCGCCGCTCGCCGCGCTGCCGGCGTGAGCCTGGTCAGCCTGCAGAAGGGGGTGGCGGCCGGCGGCCGACTTCCCGCTCCACGATCCGATGGCGGGAGGTGCGGGATTTCGCCGACACCGCCGGCATCATCGCCAATCTGGATGCGGTGGTCACGGTCGATACCGCGGTCGCGCACCTCGCCGGGGGCATGGGCAAGCCCGTGTTCCTGCTCGACCGCTACGACAATTGCTGGCGCTGGCTCCACGGGCGCCGCCGACAGCCCGTGGTATCCGACGCCTCCGCCGCTTCGCCCAGCCCGCCCCGGCGACTGGGCGAGCGCGGTCGCCGCGCTGCGGCGGCTCTGCTGACCGAGGCTCCCGAGCTGGAGCGTGAGACGAGGCGGATTGCCGGCAGTCTGAACCACGCTCGCAACAGGGGTTAGACAGGTGGCTTGCCGGAGCTACCCAGCGCAATGCGAGGGCCCGAAGCCGAGGAAGCCGACCTGCGGTGCCGGCGTGCCGCCGTCATCGGCGAACAGGCGCGGGGCCCGTGCAGCCGGCGGCGCGGTCGGGTTGCTGGCGACCTGCTCGACCGCGGGCCGAGCGCGCGGTCCGCTTGCCGCGCGAACCGGCTTCTCGGGCTTGGGTGGCGGGCCGGCGACCTGGGCGCCGGAGGACGGCCCGGAGGCGCCGGTGCCGCGCATCGACAGGAGCAGGAAGGCGATGTCGTTGCGGCCCTGATCGATCGCCGAATTGAGCGCCGTCATCCCGAGCACGTTGCGGGAATTGGGGCTGGCGCCGCGGCTCAGCGCATCGCGGGCGGAGGCGATGTCGCCGCGGTTGATGGCGTCGAACAGCGCCTGGTCCGGCGGCATGTCGGTCGGGATGCGGTTGATCGGCGCCGCCTCGCCCTGGCTCTGCGCGCCGGGCAGGCCCGGCGGCAGCTTGGCGGCCGGCGCCGCGGGGGCGGCGGGCTCGTCGATCGGGTGGGTGACCCGGTTTTCGATCGACTGCGCCGCGGCCGGCCCGGCCACGGCGAGGGTGGCGATGCCGAGCGCAGTGCGGGAAGCAGGATTCGGATCCGGAGCATGGCGGACACCTACATCAGACGCGATTGAGCCACCAGAAGCCGATGGAAACATAGAGAAGATATGTGACCCAAAGGGCATAGGGCGCGAACAAACAGGCCGCCGCGCCATCGACGCGCGCGAAGTCGCGCAGGGTCGCCAGCACCAGCAGGAACAGCACCGCCATCACCGCCAGCCCGGCTTCCGGATTGTGCAGGCCGAAGAAGGCCGGTGCCCAGAGCGCGTTGGCGAGCAGCTGCCACCCCCACAGCCGGAGCGGCCGACGCAGCATGGCGGCCGCGCCGATCCGGCGCCAGACCAGCCAGCCGGCGACGCCGATCAGCACGTAGCAGCACCGTCCAGACCGGGCCGATCAGCGCGCGGGCCGGCGTGAGCGGGCGGCGCCGCCAGCGACAGGTACCAGGCCATGCCGGCGCCCGAGATCACGCCGGCATCGGCCGCGCCGACGAGCAGGCACAGGCCGACGAACCCGATCAGGGCGAGGACCGAGGCCGGCGCGGTGCTGCGGAAGGGCGGCTCGACGTTCTGGAAGACACGCTCTCCTTCGCCGCGATGTTCGGGTCTGTTCGGGAAATGCGAAGGCGCATTTTCCCCCTCTTTCTGCGGCCCGTCTACTGCCCTTCCTGCCGCCAGGCGACCACCGCGAGACCCAAAATCAGCGGCAGGGCGAGCCAGGGCGGAAGCAGCGGGATCGCCGCGATGCCGGTCACCAGATGATCGTGGTTCTGCCGCATGCCGATCCAGCCATAGCCGGCCTGCTCGGCCTCGGGACCGGTGCGGCGGAGCTCCGGCGCGCCGGCCGGGTCGAGCCAGTGCGTGCTGCCGCCCGAGGCATGGACGAGCCCGCGAGATGCGTCGCGGTGGCGCGCAGATCGGCGATCTCCAGCGGATTGTCGACCGAGGCGGCGGCATAGGCGGTGCGGGTCCCGTCGCTCGCCTGCCAGACGCCCGGGACCGCCGCCGCCAGCGCCGCGCTGGCCCGGCCGGGGCCGGACGCGTGCAGCGTCGCGCGTCTGCCTGGCGCCGTTCGGGTCGGTCACGGTGATCGCGGGCGGCGGCGTATCGGCGGTGGAGCGGCGCTCGATCAGCAGCTGGCCCTGGTCGATGCGCGCGGTCAGCGCCTCCTCCTCGAGCTCCGGCTCCTTCATGGTCCAGTGCGCGATGCGGCGGAGCAGCTCGGCCTGCGGGCCGCCGCCCTTGTGCCCGCGCGACCACAGCCAGATCTGGTCCGACATCAGCATCGCCACCCGGCCCTTGCCCACCCGGTCGAGCAGCAGCAGCGGCTGCCCGTCCGGGCCGTCCATCAGCGCCTCGCCGGTCGGGTCGGTCGGGCTCGATCCGCCGATACCAGGGACCCCAATGCGGCGCGCCCTGCGCCTGCCAGCCAGGCAGGTCCTCCGTCACCGGATGGCGCGAGCCGAGCGGCGTCACCAGCGGCTGGAACGCGCCGTCGACCACCGGCATCCTCGCCGCCGGCCGCGTGCGCCGGCAGCACGCCGGCGAGCGGGCTCGCGCTCAGGCTGCCGGGGCCGGCGAATTCCGGGCCGACCGTCAGCAGCAGCGCCCCGCCCTCGCGCACGTAGTCGGCGATGTTGCGCAGATAGATCTGCGGCAGCAGGCCGCGATTCTGGAACCGGTCCAGGATGATGAGGTCGAACTGCTTGATCTTGTCCTGGAACAGCTCGCGGATCGGGAAGGCGATCAGCGCCAGCTCGTTGAGCGGCGTCATGTCGTCCTTCTCCGGCGGGCGCAGGATGGTGAAGTGCACGAGGTCGACCGCCGGATCGGCCTTCAGCAGGCGCCGCCAGGTGCGCTCGCCCATGTTCGGCTCGCCGGAGACGAGCAGCACCCGCAGCCGGTCGCGCACGCCGTTGATCTGCACCACCGCGCGGTTGTTGAGGGTGGAGACCTCGCCCGGCAGCGCGTCGGCCGCGAGCTCGACGATGGCGGGTCCGGCGCGGGTGATCGGCACGTCGATCGGCACCTCGCGCCCGATCGGCACGCTCAGCACCTGCGGCTGGCCGCCATTCTGCCGCACGGTGAGGCGCGCCGCATCGGCGGGATGGGCGACGCCGAGATCATCGACCGCCACCTTCAGCGTGACGCTCTTGCCGACCAGCCCATAGGCGGGCGCCTCGATGATGCGGAGCCGCCGGTCGGTCTCCTCTCCCTTTGCCGGCAGCAGCAGATGGAACGGCGCCGAGGGCGTGGTGGCCGGGATGTCGTGCACCTCGCCGTCGGTGATGGCGACGATGCCGGCGAGGCGCGCGCGGGGGATTTCGGCGAGCGCGCGGTCGATGGCGGCGAACAGCCGGGTGCCGTCATGCCCGCCCTCGGGCACGGTGACGGTGCGGAGCTCGAGATCGGGCAGCTTCGCTGCCTGCGCCTGGAGACTGGCGGCGGCGGCGTCGCGCAGTGCGATGCGGTTGCCGATATGCATCGAGGCGGTGTCGTCCACCACCATCAGCCCGATATCCGGCAGGCCCTCGCGCGTCTCCTGCACGAGGCGCGGGCCGGCGAGCCAGCCGATCAGCACGGCGAAGGCGAGCGCCCGCCACAGCGCGCCCGCGCGCCCGCCGCCACAGCGCGAGCCCCAGCGCGACGATGCACAGCGCGGCCAGCGCGCCGAGCAGCCAGAGCGGCAGCGTCGGCTGGAAGCGGATGGCGGCGATCGCCTGGTCGAACTGCATCGCCTACTGTCCCAGGCGCTCGAGGATGGCCGGCACGTGCACCTGGTCGCCCTTGTAGTTCCCGGTCAGCGCATACATCACGAGATTGACCCCGAACCGGTAGGCCAGCGTGCGCTGGCGGTCGCCGCCGGGAATCACCGCATAGGGATTGCGGCCGGACGCGATCCGTCGCCCAGGCCGCCGCCCAGTCATTGCTGCCGATGATCACCGGCGAGACGCTGTCATTGGTGCGGTCCTGGTCGCGCTGCACCCAGACCGGGTCGCCGGTGTAGCGGCCGGGGAAGTCGCTCAGCAGGTAGAAGGCGCGGGCCAGCACGTGGTCGTTGGTGAGCGGCGCGAGCGGCGGCACGTCGAGCCCGCGCGCGACGCGGCGGAGCGCGGCGTCGCTGCCGGGGGTGATGGTCTCGCCGGCGCCGCCGCGGGTGTCGATCAGGATGATGCCGCCATTGCGCATGAAGTCGTTGAGCGCCGCGATCGCGTGCTCGGAGAACTGCGCGTCCTGGGTGATCGGCCAGTAGAGCAGCGGATAGACGGAGAGATCGTCCTCGCCCGGCACCACGGCGTCGGGCGGCGCCAGCGTCGCCGCGGTGCGGGCGTTGACGTAGTTGGAGAGGCCGGCGAGCCCGGCGCGCGAGACCTGGTCCACCTGGTCGTCGCCGGTCTGCACATAGGCGAGCCGCGTGTGCAGCGCCGCCTGCTCGACATCCGCGGCGTGCGCCTGGACGGCCAGCCCCAGGCAAGCGAGATCGCGAGCACGACCGCGAGCGTCGCCGGCCGCGCCAGCGCGAGCAGGCCGCGCAGGCGGAGCGCCAGCAGCAGGTCGAGGCCGAGCAGGGCGAGCGCCGCGCCGAGCAGCCAGGGCCCGATCGCCCGCTCGCGCGAGACAGCGCCGAGCGCGGCGACCTGCGCCCCCGGCACCGGCGCGGCCACGCGCAGCGGCGGCAGGTCGGTCGCGAGATCGAGCGCCCGCCGCCCGTTCTCCGGTCCGTAGAAGCCGGGCGGATGCTGCGGCGAGACCACCGTCGCGGCGAACTGGTTGGCGGCCAGCGGCAGGGCGGCCGGCGGCGGGGTGCCGAGGGCGCCGAACCCGTCGAGCGTGGCCGCGGGCGCCAGCGGCGTCGCGTCGGAAATGGCGGCGACGCCCACCGAGAGCTGCACCAGCCGGCGCAGCATGTCGACGAACAGGCCGGACAGCGGCAGGTTCGACCAGTCGGCATTGGCGGTGACGTGGAACAGCACGATGCGACCCGGCGCCGCGCGGCGCCTCGGTCACCAGCGGCGTGCCGTCGGCGAGCCGCGCCCAGGTGCGGCCGCTGAGTTCGGCGGAGGGTTCGGCCAGGACCTGGCGCGAGATGGTCACGTCGCCGGGAATGGCGAGGCCGGCGAAGGGCGATTCCGGCGGGAATGGCGGCCAGGTGCTCGGGATGGCTCCAGGAGAGCGCGCCGCCGAGCTGGCGGTCGCCGCCCAGGAGCTGCACCGGCAGCAGCGGGTCAGGCGCCGCCGGCTGGTGCCCGCCTCCAGCGCCGGTGCCGGCCTCCGCCATGCGCGGGCCGGCGAAGCGCACCAGCAGCCCGCCTTTCTCGACCCAGCTCGTCAGCGCCTCGGTGGAGTCCTCGCCCGGCACCAGCGGCTGGTCGGCGAGCACGATCACCGACAGGTCGCGCGACAGCAGGGTGGAGAGGTTGCCCTCGCGCAGCTCGACATAGGGGGCGAGGGCGCGGCGCAGGTAATAGAGCGAGCCGGTGAGCGGCGCGTCGGCGCTGGCATCCGGGCGCCAGCAGCCCGACCGGCCGCCGGCGCCAGCGCTCGTCCAGCAGCGCGACGCCGCCGGCCGAGGCGGGGCCGTCCAGCACCAGGCGCTCGAGCCGGTTGCGGAGCTCGGGCGGCAGCACGATGGGCGCCTCGGCGCCGTCGCCGGCCGGCCGGGATGGTGAATTCGGAGCGCGCCAGGGTGCGGCCGTCGCCGCTCTGCGCCAGCACCGCGCCGGATTGCGGCAGGCGCTGCGCGGAGCGCGCCGACCCGTGCCACCAGCCGGTCCGCCTCGGAGCGCGGCGGCAGCAGGACCATGGCGCGCGGCGGGTCCGGCCGCCATTCCTCGACCGGACCGACCGCGGCGAGCGCGCGGGCGAACGCATCGTCGCCGGGCGCGGCGAGCCCGTCCGCGACATAGGCGACCGCCGCGCCTGGCGCATGCCAGGCGGCCAGCGCGGCGGCCGCGGCGGCGCGATCGACCGGCCAGGGTCGCGGATGCAGCGCGGCGACGACGGGACGGAGCTCGGCCGCCGGCATCGTCGCCGACAGCGCGGGCTTGGCGCCGGTCTCGTCGGGCGCGGTGGCGAGCAGGGCGACCGGACGATGCGCGCGCTCGGCGCGATCGAGCACCTCGCCGGCGGCGCGCAGCGCGGTGGACCAGTCGCCGCTCGCCGCCCAGCCGTCATCCAGCACCAGCAGCAGCGGTCCGCTCCCGGGCAGCCCGCCGCCGGCATCCAGCACCGGCTGGGCGAGGCCGACGATCACCAGCGCGGCGGCGAGCAGGCGCAGCGCGAGCAGCCACCAGGGCGTGCGGGCCGGCGTCTCCTCGGCGGCGCGGAGCCCGAGCAGCAGGCGGATCGCGGGGAAGTTCTCGGTGCGCGGGGCCGGTGGGGTCACGCGGAGCAGCCACCAGAGCACCGGCAGCACGGCCAGGGCGAGCAGCAGCCAGGGCGAGGCGAAGATCATCCGGCGGGAAGCCTAGCGCCGCCCCGGCGGCGGCGCGACCGTTTCAATTGCGCACGCCCCGCCGGCGATTCATTCAACTGCGCGCTCCGCGTCGCCCGGCGAGCGCCGTGTAGAGCGCCGAGCAGCGCGCTCTCGGGCGGCCGGTCGGTGCGGTGGATGGCGAAGCCGAAGCCGGCCGCGGCGGCGAGCGCCGCCGAGCCCGGCCTGATGCGTGGCCAGCGCCTCGGCATAGGCGTCGCGGACGCCCTCGACGCGCGGGATCAGCGCCTCGATCGGCCGGCCGAGGCCGCGGAACCGCACGCGGCCGGAATAGGGCAGCAGCGCCTCGGCGGGATCGAGGATCTGCACCAGGTGCCCGGTGACCGGGATCGCCGCCAGCCGCGCGACGGCGGCGTGGATCTCCGGCAGCGGCGAGAAGAAATCGCCGAACAGCACGACATGGGCATGGCGCGGCAGCGGCACGTCGGGCGGCAGCGCCCTGCCCATCGGCCTGCGCGGTCGAGCGCATCCGCGATGCGGTCGAGCGCGGAGCCGCCGGACACCGGCGCGGGCATTCGGCGCCAGCAGCCGCACCCGCTCGCCGCCGCGCAGCAGCAGGGCGGCGGTGGCGAGCAGCAGCAGTTCGGCCCGCTCGATCTTCTCGACGGTGGCGTGGCGCGAGCGCCAGCGCATCGAGGGCGCGGCGTCGCGCCAGAGGCAGACCGTCTGCGCCGCCTCCCATTCGGTCTCGCGGATGAAGGTGCGGTCGGACTTGCCGGATTGCCGCCAGTCGATGCGCGCGGTGGGGTCTCCCGGCAGGAACGGCCGGAACTGCCAGAAACTGTCGCCCTGGCCGACCCGCCGCCGCCCGTGCACGCCCTGCGCGACCGTCGCCGCCACCCGCTCCGCCGCACCATCAGCGGCGGCAGGCGCGCGCCGAGCGCCTCCGCCCGGCGCGCAGGCGGCCGCGGAGTTCATTCGATCCGGCCGATCATCCGTCGATCAGTTCGCCCAGCACGACGCCGTCGGCGCGGGCGGAGAAGCTGAGCGCCATGCGGTGGCGCAGCACCGGCGGGGCCAGCGCGGCGACGTCCTCGAGGCTCGGCGCAGAGCCGGCCGTCGAGCAGGGCGCGGGCGCGGGTCGCCAGCATCAGCGCCTGCGCGGCGCGCGGGCCGGGACCCCAGGCGACGTGGCGCGCCGATCTCCTCGGCCGCCGCGGTCTCCGGCCGGGCGCCGCGCACCAGCGCGAGGATCGCCTCCATCACCCTCTCGCCGACCGGCACCCGGCGGATCAGCGCCTGCGCCGCGATCAGCTCCTCCGGCGGGAACACGCGCAGCGGCGCGCACGCTCTCGGCGCCGGTGGTGGCGAGCAGCATCGTCCGCTCGGCCTCGAGGTCGGGATAGCCCACGTCGACCTGCAGCAGGAAGCGGTCGAGCTGCGCCTCGGGCAGCGGATAGGTGCCCTCCTGCTCGATCGGGTTCTGCGTCGCCAGCACGTGGAACGGGCGCGGCAGCGGGTGATCGACGCCGCCCACCGCGACCTTGCCCTCCTGCATCGCCTGCAGCAGCGCGGATTGCGTGCGCGGGCTGGCGCGGTTGATCTCGTCGGCCATCAGCAGCTGGCAGAACACCGGGCCGCGAACGAAGCGGAAGCTGCGCCGGCGGTCGGCATCCTCGTCCAGCACCTCGCTGCCGGTGATGTCGGCCGGCATCAGGTCGGGGGTGAACTGCACGCGCCGGGCGTCGAGCCCGAGCACGGCGCCGAGCGTCTCGACCAGCAGCGTCTTGCCGAGGCCGGGCACGCCGACCAGCAGCACATGGCCGCCCGGCGAGCAGGGTGATCAGCGCCTCGTCCACCACCTCGCGCTGGCCGAAGATGACGCGCCCGATCTCTGCCCGCGCCTGTGCGACGCGCCCGACCAGGGCCTCGACTTCTTTCGCCAGCCTGTCGCCGTCCTGCAACGCAATCGCCATGTCAAAATCTCCGGCGCATCGCCGACCCTTCAATTCCGGCCGCAATGCTACCTATATCGACGGGGTGGGCGAAGCACGGCATTGCCCGGAGACGCAGACGTGAACAAACCCATGCCCGGTCCCTTGTTGGCGGAAACGCGGCGCCCGATGACACGGCGCCCCCCGGTGGAGTGCGGCGACCTCCCCTTCCTCATCAAGCGCGACGGCACCTGGCTGTATCGCGGCTCGCCGATCGGCCGGAAGGAGCTCGTCTGCCTGTTCGCGAGCGTGCTGCAGCGCGAGCCGGACGGCAGCTACTGGCTGCAAACCCCTGCCGAACGCGGCCGCATCGAGGTGGAGGATGCGCCCTTCGTGGCCGTCGAGCTCGACTGGTCCGGCGATGGGCGCGATCAGTGCCTGTCGTTCCGGACGAATGTCGACCAGGTGGTGACCGCCGGGCCCGACCATCCGATCCGCGTCGCCCATGACATCCTGACCTGCGAGCCCACGCCCTATCTCGCGGTCCGGCCGGGCAAGGGGGTGGCGGCGGTCGAGGCGCGGATCGGCCGCGCCGTCTATTACGAGCTGGTCGCACTCGCCGTGCCCGAGACGGTTTCCGGTCGGATGATGCTCGGCGTCTGGAGCTGCCGGAAATTCTTCCCGCTTGGCGAGCTGCCGTCGGATTGTCGCGACTGCGAGTGCTGATGCCGACGGTTGTTTTTCACGACCGTTGGCAGTCGCGCGGCTTGGCCCGCGGAGCTGGCCAAGATTTCGCCCGCGCCAGCGGGTGGAATGCCAGCGAAGGGCGCGCGCGCGCCCGAGCAAGATCATATTGCGCGCGGAGCCGATTTCGAGGGGCCACGGCGCCAGCGCGCAGACATGAAGATCGCCGACCTGCGCGCCCGCCTCGGGAGCGCAGCACCGGCGATCGAGCATGCACCGCCGGAAGCGGTGGCCGTTCGTGCCAGCAAGGGCACGCTTGGCCAGAAGCCGGAAACCCTGATCCCGTCGGCGGTTCTGGTCCCGATCCTGCCCGCACCGGGCTCCGGTGTGCTGCTGACCAAGCGCACCGCGCATCTGTCCTCCCATGCCGGCCAGGTGAGCTTTCCCGGCGGCCGCATCGACCCAGGGGATACCGGCCCGGAGGCAGCGGCGCTGCGCGAGGCGGAGGAGGAGATCGGCCTCGGCCGTGACGCGGTGGAACTGCTCGGGCGGCTCCCCGATATCGTCACCGGCACCGGGTTCCGGGTGACGCCGGTGCTCGCCCTGGTCATCGGCGATCCCGAGCTCAGCCCATCGCCGGACGAGGTGGAGGCGGTGTTCCGCCTGCCGCTCGAGGTGCTGCTCGACCCGGCAGCGCCGCAGCGGCGGAGCGCGGAGCTCCGGGGGCGCTGGCGCGAATTCTGGGTCTGGCCGCATCCCGAGCACTACATCTGGGGGGCAACCGCGGCGATCCTGGTCGATCTCGCGCGGCGGCTGCGGGGGGAGACCTGATGCTGCGCACGGGCGAGCTGATCGCTTTCCTCGCCCCGTTCCTCGCCTATCTGGCTTGGCGCCGGATCGTCGCCGGCAAGCCGCCATCCCCCGCCGCGCTCGGCGCCACCTTCCTCGGGCTCGCGCTGTTCGGCGCCGCGCTCGCCTGGCTCGGCGTGCATCGCGCGCTGGTGCCGGGCGCCCGTTACGTGCCCGCGCAGGTGGTGGACGGGCGCATCGTTCCGGGCCATTCCGCGCCGCCGTGACCCAAACCCTCCTCGCTGATCCAGCGCTCGTCCCCGTGCTCGCCGCGCTGCCGGAGGCGCGGGTCGTGGGCGGCGCGGTGCGCGACAGCCTGGCCGGCCGCCCGGTCGCCGACATCGATCTCGCCACTCCGAGGCCGCCCGAGCAGGTGATGCGGGTATTGCGCGAGGCCGGGCTGCGGGCGGAGCCGACCGGGCTCGATCACGGCACGGTGACAGCGGTCTCGGGCGGCCGCGGCTTCGAGGTCACGACGCTCCGCCGCGACGTCGCGACCGATGGGCGGCACGCGACCGTCGCAGTGGTCGGGCGACTGGCGCGAGGACGCGGCGCGCCGGGACTTCACCATCAACGCCATGTCGATGGCGCGCGACGGCACGGTGTTCGACTATTTCGGCGGCCAGGAGGATCTTCGCGCCGGACGGGTCCGCTTCGTCGGTGATCCGGCGACGCGCATCGCCGAGGATTATCTCCGCATCCTGCGCTTCTTCCGCTTTCACGCTCGCTACGGCGCCGGAGCGCCCGATCCGGCGGCGCTGGCGGCGATCGCGACGGGTGTTCCCGGCCTGGCGCGGCTCTCGGCCGAGCGGGTGTGGAGCGAGCTGAAGCGCATCCTCGCGGCCCCCGATCCCGCCGACGCGATCGCGCTGATGGCGGCGCTCGGCGTGCTGCGGGCGGTGCTGCCGGAAGGCGCCGATCCCGCCGCCCTGCGGGCGCTCACGGCCCGCGCGGCGCCGGCCGATCCGCTGCTGCGGCTCGCCGGCCTGCTCACCGGCGATGCCGCCGCTGTTGCCGACCGGCTCCGCCTTTCCGGCGCCGAGCGCGCGCATCTCCTGGCGCTCCGCGACGGAACGCCGCCGATGCCGGCGATGGAGGATGCCGAGCTTCGCCGCCTGCTCGCCGACGAGCCGGCCGAAATCCTGATCGGCCGGACCTGGCTCCGCGGCGGTGCCGGATCGGACTGGGCGCGCCTGCGGTGCCGGCTCGCCGCTCTCCCGCGGCCACGCTTCCCGCTGGAAGGGCGGGATGCGGTGGCGCTCGGCGTCGCCCCCGGCCCCGAGGTCGGCCGCCTGCTCCGCGCGGTGCGCGACTGGTGGCTGGCGGGCGGCTGCGTCGCCGATGCGAAAGCCTGCCGCGGCGAACTGGCGAGGCGCATCGCCGGCTGATAGCGCCTTTTCAGCCGCGGCGCCGGCTCCACCGAAGGTGATAATGCGCTACAGGCTGCGTCATGGACGCCACCGCGCCACCGCTGCCACCGGATTCCGAGGGGACGCGCGCGCTGCTCGCCCGGCTGTGGCGCGAGCATGTCCGCCATCATCGCGGTCGGCTGCTGCTGGTGCTCGTCCTCACCCCGATCATGGCCGGGCTCAACGCGCTCTATCCGGTGATGATCCAGCGCGCCTTCGACCTGTTCGCGGCCAAGGACCGGCGCATCCTCTACCAGGTCCCGGTGCTGGTGATCATGGTCACCGCCGCCCGCGCCGCCGCCATGTACGGCCAGAACGTCGTCGTGCAGCAGATCGTGCTGCTGGTCATCCGCGAGCTGCAGGAGCGGATGTTCGACCATCTCACCCTCGCCGATCTCGCGCGGCTGGAGCGCGAGGCGCCGGCGGCGCTCGCCGCCCGCTTCACCACCGACGCCGCCATCATCCGCGAGGCGCTGACCCGCGCGGTGAACGGCATCGCCGACGCGGTGACGGTGGTCGGGCTGGTCGCCTCGATGGTCTATCTGGACTGGCTGCTGAGCCTGATCGCCGCGCTGCTCTATCCGCTGGCCGCGCTGCCGATCCAGCGCATCGGCAAGCGCGTCCGCCGCGCCTCGGGCAGCATGCAGGAGCGGATGGGCGAGACGGCGGCGCTGCTGAACGAGAGCTTCGCCCAGGCCCGCACCGTCCGCGCCTACCGGCTGGAGGCGCAGGAGCGCGCCCGCGCCCGCGCGCGCCTTCGACGCGCTCTACCGCGCGCTGCATGCGCATGACGCGCAGCCGGGCGCGGGTCGATCCGGTCCTGGAGGTGCTGGGCGGCGCCGCGGTCGCGCTGGTGATCGGCTTCGCCGGCTGGCGCGCCGCGGTGGGCGTGGGCACGGTCGGCAATTTCACCGGCTTCGTCGCCGCGCTGCTGATCGCCTCCCGCCCGCTGCGCGCGCTCGGCTCGCTGAACGCGGCGCTGCAGGAAGGGCTTGCCGGCCTGGTGCGGGTGTTCGCGGTGATCGACGAGCCGCCGGTCGTCGCCGACACCGCCGGCGTCCGCGCCGCTGCCGCCCGGGCGCGGCCATGTCCGCTTCGAGGCCGTGCGCTTCGTCTATCCGGACGGCCGGGTCGGGCTCGCGGCCTGAGCTTCGAGGCGGCGCCCGGGCTGACGGTGGCGCTGGTCGGACCGTCCGGCGCCGGGAAATCCACCGCGCTCGCGCTGATCCCGCGCCTGCATGACGTGACCGGCGGCGCGATCCGGGTGGACGGCGCCGACGTGCGGGACGTCACGCTCGCCTCCCTGCGCGACGCCATCGCCTATGTCGGCCAGGACGCGCTGCTGTTCGACGACACCATCGCCGCCAATATCCGCATGGGCCGCGCCGGCGCCACCGAGGCCGGCGATCGGCACGGCGGCGGAGGCGGCGGCGGCGCGGGTTCATCGCGGCGCTGCCGGAGGGATTCGCGACCCGCGTCGGGCCGGGCGGCCAGCGCCTCTCCGGCGGCCAGCGCCAGCGCGTGGCGCTGGCCCGCGCGCTGCTGCGCGATCCGCGCATCCTGCTGCTTGACGAAGCGACCAGCGCGCTGGATGCCGAGAGCGAGGCCGCGGTGCAGGCGGCGCTGCGCGGCTGCGCGCCGGGCGCACCACGATCATCGTCGCGCACCGGCTCTCCACCGTGCGCGACGCCGACCTGGTGGTGGCGATGGCCGACGGCCGGGCGGTCGAGCAGGGCGACCATGCCGAGCCTGATGCAGCAGGACGGGCTTTACGCCCGGCTGGTCCGCACCCAAGCTCTGGCGCTCTGACCGATCGGTCAGCCTGCTGCAACTGCGTCATGGGCCCGGCGTTCAGCGGCGGGCTCCGGCGGGGCGCACCGGGCCGGGGGATCGCGTGCGATGCAGGATCTGCGGGAGGACACCGGGGACCGGACCGGCAGTCTCCGCGAGCGGCCGGGGGCCGAGCGCGAGACATCCGCCCGCCGCGACGACGCGCCATCCCGCGAGCGGCCCGAGCCGCCCGTGCGCGAGGAGGTCGGGCCGGGCAAGCCCGAGCGCAACGACGGCCGCGACCCGGACCGGGACGAGGAGGACGGCAGGCCGGCGAGCCGGCCGACGGGAGAGAACGGCCGGCAGCGAAGAAGGGCAGCCGGCTCGCCGCTGATCATCCTGGCGATCGTGATCGTCGTCGCCGCCATCGGCGGCACCTGGTACTGGTGGTCCACCCGGAACCTGGAAAGCACCGACGACGCCTATACCGACGGCCGCGCCGTCACCATCGCGCCGCGCATCTCCGGCAGGTCACCGCGCTCGAGGTCAACGACAACCAGTTCGTCCACACCGGCGACCTGCTGATCCAGATCGATCCGCGCGACTACCAGGCCGCGCGCGACCAGGCGGCCGGCACGCTCGCCATCGCCGAGGCGCAGCTGCAAATGCGCAGATCGCGGCCGAGATCGCGAGGGCCACCTTCCCGGCGCGGCTGGCCGCGGCGCAGGCGGCGGTCGCGGTCGCGCAAGGCCAACCGTTCAAGGCGCGGCACCGACTACCGGCGCCAGCACAGCATCGAGCGCGCCGCCACCACGCAGGAGGCGGTCGACAGTCCGACCGCGGCGCTGCAGCAGGCCGAGGCGCAGGTCCTGCAGGCGCAGGCGCAATCTCGCGAGGCCGAGCCGGTCCAGCAGAACATCGAGCAGACCGAAGCGACGGTGAAGCAGCTGCAGGGCCAGGTGGAGCAGGCCCAGGCGCAGCTCGCCAGGCCGAGCTCAATCTCTCCTACACCGCGTCGTCGCGCCGCAGGACGGCTGGATCACCAAGCGCAACGTCGAGATCGGCAACTTCGTGCAGCCCGGCCAGGCGATCCTCTCGATCGTCTCGCCGGAGGTCTGGGTCACCGCCAATTTCAAGGAGACCCAGCTCGACCGCATGCGCCCGGGCCAGAAGGTCGATATCTCGGTCGATGCCTATCCCGGCCTGGAGCTCACCGGCCACGTCGACAGCATGCAGATGGGCTCCGGCGCCGAGTTCAGCGCCTTCCCGGCGGAGAACGCGACCGGCAATTTCGTCAAGATCGTGCAGCGCGTGCCGGTGAAGATCGTCATCGACAGCGGCCTCGACCCGAATAGCCGCTGCCGCTCGGCATCTCGGTCGAGCCGACGATCCATCTGAAATGAGCGGCGCGCGACGTCGCGGAATCGGACGCGGCTGGAAACCGCGCGCCAATCCATGGCTGATCGCGGTGGTGGTGACGCTCGCGGCCTTCATGGAGGTGCTCGACACGACGATCGTCAACGTCTCGCTGCCGCACATCGCGGGCACGATGTCCGCGAGCCATGACGAAGCCACCTGGACGCTGACCTCCTATCTGGTCGCCAACGGCATCGTGCTGCCGATCTCCGGCTGGTTCGGCCGGGTTTTCGGGCGCAAGCGCTACTTCCTGATCTGCATCGCCGCGTTCACGCTGTTGCTCCTTCCTGTGCGGCATTCGCACGAGCCTGCGCAACTGATCATCTTCCGCCTGCTGCAAGGCTTTTTCGGTGGCGGGTTGCAGCCGAACCAGCAATCGATCATCCTCGACACGTTCGAGCCGGAGCAGCGCGGCCGCGCCTTCTCGGTCTTGGCGGTCGCGACGATCGTCGCGCCGGTGATCGGCCCGACGCTCGGCGGCTGGATCACCGACAATTATTCCTGGCGCTGGATTTTCCTGATCAACTGCCGGTCGGCATCTCACCGTCTTCGCGGTCGGCGCCCTGG
Organism: uncultured Alphaproteobacteria bacterium; assembly: GCA_963822815.1. Classification (GTDB taxonomy): domain Bacteria; phylum Pseudomonadota; class Alphaproteobacteria; order Acetobacterales; family Acetobacteraceae; genus CAWGJC01. The sequence goes on along the minus strand of CAWGJC010000002.1, from coordinate 5,410 downwards.
TCGAGGACCCGCCTTGGGTCGAGCGCGACCGCAGCACGTGCGGATCGACTATATCGGCCTCGGCCTGATCACGCTCGGCCTCGGCTGCCTGCAGGTCATGCTCGACCGCGGCGAGGAGAATGACTGGTTCACCTCCGGCTTCATCCTGACCTTCGCGATCCTGGCCGCGATCGGCATTCTGGGCGCGATCACCTGGCTGCTCTACGCCGAACCGGTCGTCGACCTGCGCGTGCTCAAGGACCGCAATTTCGCGATGGGCTCCATGTCATCGTCGCGATCGGCGCTATCCTCTATTCGAGCGCGGTGCTGATCCCGCAGCTCGCGCAGCAGCAGCTCGGCTATACCGCGACCCTGGCGGGGCTCGTGCTGTCGCCGGGTGCGGTGATGACGGTCTGCTGATCCCGATCGTCGGCCGGCTCTGCCGATGTGCAGACACGCTTCATCATCGCGTTCGGCTTCTTCTGATGGGCTGCGCGTTGCTCTACGCGCACCAGCTGGTGCCGGATGTCGACTTCAGGACGCTGGCCCTGCATGCGGGTGGCGCAGACCTTCGGGCTTGCCTTCCTGTTCGTGCCGATCGCACGATCGCCTATTCGACGCTGCCGAAGGAGCTGAACGGCGACGCGGCGCGCTCTACACGATGTTCCGCAACATCGCCGGCTCGATCGGCATCTCGCTGCCACCGCCCTGGTGGTAGCCGCACGCAGATCGCCAGCCTACCTCGCCGACCACCTGTCGCCCCTCGATCCCGGCTACCAGCCGACGCTCGGACAGATGACCAGAGCCTGCACGACCAGGGCTGGGATCCGGCGCAGGTCGCATCGGAAGCGCGTGGGCTGATGAACCAGACGCTGAACGCGCAGGCGGCGATCCTGTCCTACACCGACGTGTTCGGGGTCTGCGCCCTTCCCGCCTTCGCCGTGGTGCCGGTGGTGCTTCCTTTTCCGCAGCTCGAAGGACGGGTGCGGCGGGGCGCGGGCGCATGGACGGTCACATATGGCACTTGCGCTTTGGCAAACAAGACGTAATCGTCACGATCCGGGAGGAGCCCGTCATGCTGATTTTCTTTGGCGGGCTCGAACGGCGGACGGTCCGTTTCAACGATTCCGGCATCTGGGCTGGCCTGACGTCCGGCGGAGGCCGCCTCGGCGCCACCGGCGCTGGCCGGACACCGCTATGGGGGGCGATCTACAGAGCGGGGACAATCACCGGCACGGGTGCGGTCACCATCCAGGACCTGATGCGCGCCACGGGCACGCTCGACCTCGGGGCGGCGCTGAATCGGGACGTTCGAGAATCGCGACCGGCACATGTGCGCCGGTCTTCCGCGGCACGCTGACCATGACCGGCACGATCGCCCTCTACAGGGGGGGGCACCGCCACCGTGACCGTGGACAGCGACGCGCTATGACGGGGCGAGGGGCAACGAGAATGGTACGTCACGGTGATGATCTTTGGCTGGTCAGTATCCGACAATGCGACACTTGACATCGCGAGGGTCGCGTCAACACCGGTCCCGGCTTCGACCACCATCGACAGCTATTTCCAGGGCAGCGTCACGGTCACGACCGGCGGCACGCTCAACCTCGGCACGTCGCTTGCCGGCGAGGCTCAGCTTCCCCGGTCAGACCGAGGGCGGCCGGAGATCGGCAGCTCCAGCGCTGGCGGCGTCACGTGGCAAATGCCGGCTCCCCGCATTCACCGGCACGGCTCGGGAATGACATGACCGGCCGGCCCCGCATCGGTGAGCACGGCACCGGCAGAGGGGGGGGGGGGGGGCTCTGGATGTGCTGGCGGGGCGGATGCTGTCGCTCACCGCGGAGGGTCGTGCAAGACTACAGCCAACTCCTCTTTGGCGACCAAGTGGGAGGGTGGTGGCGCGGTCGGCGATCGACCGTCGTTGCGGGAACGGGCTGGACCAGCGATCCGGCGGCCACCGATGGGGGGGGGGGGGGGAGGGGGGAGGGGGGGGGGGGAGAAGGAGCCAGATCGCGCAATTGCGGCAATCGCAGCCTGCGACGGGCCAGGGCGGCACGGTCGCCGCGGCGGAAGGCGGAACGAACCGGCAATTGCGACTCATCACCGGGGGCTCAGGGCCACCTCACCTCCGGCGGCAGGCTCATCAGGATGGCCTCGACGTTGCCGCCGGTCCGCAGGCCGAACAGCGTGCCGCGGTCGTGGAGCAGGTTGAACTCGACGTAGCGGCCGCGGCGGACGAGCTGGTGCTCGCGGTCCTCCGGCGTCCAGCCCTCCCCCATCCGCCGGCGGACGATGCGGGGATAGACGTCGAGGAACGCCTCGCCGACGTCGCGGACGAAGGCGAAATCCGCCGCCGGGTCCGCCGCCGCCAGGTGGTCGAAGAAGATGCCGCCGGCGCCGCGCGGCTCGTTCCGGTGCGGCAGGAAGAAGTAGCGGTCGCACCATTCCTTGAAGCGCGGATAGTAGTCCGGGATCGTGGCGGTCGCAGGCGGCGCGGAAGGCGGCGTGGAACTCCGCCGCGTCCTCCCGCGCCTCGGGCGTCTCGAGCCGCATCGGCGTGAGGTCGCCGCCGCCGCCGAACCAGCCCCGGGTGGTGACCAGCATGCGCGTGTTGAAATGCGCGGCCGGCACCCTGCGGGCTCCGCAGATGCGCGACCAGGCTGATGCCCGAGGCCCAGAAGCGCGGGTCCGCCTCCGCCCCGGGGATCTGGCCGCGGAATTCGGGGGAGAACTCGCCCGGAACGGTCGAGACGTTGACGCCCAGCTTCTCGAACACCCGGCCGTGCAGCAGGCTGATCACCCCGCCGCCGGCGAGCCCCGCCCGCGTCCAGGGGCTCCGGACGAACCGGCCGGGCTCCCGATCGGCGAACGCGCCGCCCTGCGCTCCTCGATCGCCTCGAAGGCGGCGCAGAGCCGGTCCCGCAGGGCCTCGAACCAGGCCTGGGCCGCCTCCTTGAGCGCGTCGTGCGGGGGAGGGCCGCTTCCCGGTCCATGGCCGGGCTTTGCCCGCCGCGGTCCAGGCGGCGTCAAGCCGCCAGCACCCGCCAGCGCACGTGGCATCCCTGCAACGAGGCCATGTTGCAGGTGCGCAAGCCTCGGTGTATCCGGCGAGCGGCGCGCGCGAGCGACGGGAAGGACGAGACGGATGGCCGGCCTGCACAAGAGCGACTTCAAGAATCCGGTGGTGAACTGGATCGACACGCGCCTGCCGGTCTTCACGATGATGCAGAAGGAATACGGCACCTTCCCGACGCCGAGGAATTTCAACTATTTCTGGAATTTCGGCGCGCTGGCGATGGTCAACCTGGTGATCATGATCGCCACCGGCGTGTTCCTCGCGATGAACTACACGCCGAACACCGCGCTCGCCTTCGACAGCGTCGAGCGCATCATGCGCGACGTGAATTACGGCTGGCTGATGCGCTACGTTCACATGAACGGCGCCTCGATGTTCTTCATCGTGACGTACATCCACATCTTCCGCGGGCTGTATTACGGCTCCTACAAGGAGCCGCGCGAGCTGCTGTGGATGTTCGGCGTGGTCATCCTGCTGCTGATGATGGCGACCGCCTTCATGGGCTACGTGCTGCCCTGGGGCCAGATGTCCTACTGGGGCGCCACCGTCATCACCAACCTGTTCTCCGCCATTCCGGTGGTCGGCAACGGCATCGTCACCTGGCTGTGGGGCGGGTTCTCGGTCGACAACCCGACGCTGAACCGCTTCTTCAGCCTGCATTACCTGCTGCCCTTCGTGATCGTCGGCGTGGTGTTCCTGCACATCGTCGCGCTGCACATCACCGGCTCGAACAACCCGCTCGGCATCGACGTGAAGTCACCGCAGGACACGTGCCGTTCCACCCGTACTACACGATCAAGGACAGCGTGGGCATGTGCGTCTACCTGATCATCTTCGCGGTGCTGGTGTTCTTCGCGCCGAACTTCTCGGCCATCCCGACAACTACATCCCGGCCAATCCGCTGCAGACGCCGTCCGAGATCGTGCCGGAATGGTACTTCCTGCCGTTCTACGCGATCCTGCGCTCGGTCCCGAACAAGCTCGGCGGCGTCGCCTGCCTGTTCGGCTCGATCCTGCTGCTGTTCGTGCTGCCCTGGCTCGACACCTCGCCGGTGCGCAGCGCGCGCTTCCGGCCGATCTACCGGTTGTTCATCCGCTGCCGATCGCGTCCTTGATCGTGCCTCGGCTTCGTCGGCGCGCACCGGCCGGAGGGGCTTTGGGTGCTGCTCGGCCGCATCTGCACCACCTACTATTTCTTCCACTTCCTGGTGCTGCTGCCGGTCCTCGGCTTCCTCGAGAAGCCGCTGCCGCTGCCGGAGAGCATCAGCCGCCCGGTGCTGCCGCGCGGCGGCGGGACCGCTGCCCGGGGCCGCCCCCGCCCGGCCGATGGAGAAGGCATGATGCGCCGCTTCCTCATTGCCGCCTCCTGCGCCGCCACCCTGCTCGCCGCTCCCGTCGCCTTCGCGCAGGAGGAGGCCCCGACGCCGCCCGAGCAGAACTGGAGCTTCTCCGGCATCTTCGGCACCTACGACCGGGCGGCGCTGCAGCGCGGGCTGCAGGTCTATCTCGAGGTCTGCTCGAACTGCCATTCGATGAAGCAGCTCTACTACCGCAACCTCGAGCAGATCGGGCTCACCGCGAACCAGGTGAAGGCGCTCGCCAGCAACATCCAGGTGCCCGGCGGCGTCGATGACAGCGGGCAGCCGGTGATGCGCGCCGCCCTGCCATCCGACCATTTCCGCTCGCCCTTCCCGAACGACGCGGCGGCGCGCGCGGCCAATAACGGGGCGCTGCCGCCCGACCAGTCCACGCTCGAGAAGGCGCGCGAGGGCGGGGCGGACTACATCTACGCGATCCTCAACGGCTATGCCGCCGCCGGCGGGCATGAATATGGCGCCGGGCATGAACTACAACACTTCCCCGGCCATCAGATCGCCATGCCGAAGCCGCTGCAGCGACGGCCAGGTTACCTACGCCGACGGCACCACCGCCTCGGTCGAGCAGATGTCGCGCGACGTCGCGACCTTCCTGACCTGGGCCTCGCATCCCGAACATGGAAGAGCGCAAGCGGATGGGCGTGAAGATCATCCTCTTCCTGCTGTTCATGACGGCGCTCACCTACGCCATCAAGCGCAAGGTCTGGGCCGACTGCACTGAGGGTCGGCGGCGGTCCCCGCGCTCAACGGAGAGCGTCGTGATCGAGCCGGTCATCGGCATTGTTGGCGGTTCGGGTCTATGACATCCCGGGTCTCGAGGAGCGGGACTGGCGGCGGGTGGAGACCCCTTGGGGTGAGGCTTCCGACGCGCTGCTGTTCGGGCGGTTGGCCGGGGTGCGTTGCGAGTTCCTGCCCCGGCATGGGCGGGGCCATCCGCTCTCGCCGACGCAGCTGAATTACCGCGCGAATATCGACGCGCT
>CAWGJC010000001.1:0-335104 GCA_963822815.1 uncultured Alphaproteobacteria bacterium | reverse complement strand
CAACTCGAGGCCGCGGCCATTCTGATCCTGTGCGGTGTTCTGATCACCTTGGCCAACACGATCCTTTCCTATGCGTACCATGCCTATCAGGTGGAGATTTTTCCGACCCGCATCCGGGCGCGGGCTGCCGGGCTGGTGTACTCATCTAGTCGGCTTGCGGCGATGTCGTCAGGTTTTCTGATCGCTTTCTTCTTACGAGAGTTCGGGGCAACCGGAGCGTTCGGCTTGATCACGGCCTGCATGATCGGAATGATGATCGTGATCGGCGTTTTCGGGCCAACCAGCCGCGACCTCGATGCCGACGCCGGGCATTGAGGGCACTGAGACGAGAGAGGTCGATCTGCAGGCTCGACGGAAGCGCGCCAGAACTGCCCAGCGTCGGGCAGTTCCGGGTGACAGCCGCTTCTGGCACGTGAACGACTTCGGCCGGAGCTGAAGATCATTACCGATTGACAGATGGAGGGACAAGGCGGAACTGCGGAAACCGCATTTTGCAGCGTGTCCTGCACTTCCGGGCGGCGGGGCGATGACGGAAATCGTGGGGAAGTATCACCTTGACAAAGCATCCCGCATCCGGCACGATTGGGGTCAAGGAGATAACCGATGGCCGCCGACCTTCAGAACCCAATCTTTCAGGACGACGAGAAGGCCCGCGAGTGGCTTGAGACGCGGATTTGGGCGAACGGTCGCTACGCCCGCACTGCGGCGCCGTAGAGGCGCGCACACGCAAGCTGGGAGGTAAGGCTCACCGCGCCGGCGTGTATCAGTGCAACGAGTGCCGCGAGCAGTTCACGGCGACGGTCGGCACGGTTATGGAGCGATCGAGCTGCCGCTGTCCAAGTGGCTGATGGCGATCTATCTGCTGTCCGCCAGCAAGAAGGGCATGTCGCGCATCAGCTCAGCCGAATGCTCGGCATCAGCTACAAGTCAACGTGGTTCATGATGCACCGCGTTCGCGAGGCGATGCGTGAGCCTGCCTTCGCGGCCGGTCCGCTTGGCGGTCAGAACAAGGTGGTCGAGGTTGACGAGACCTATGTCGGCGGCAAGGAGACCAACAAGCAGAAACGCCAGCCCGGAAGGCAGGGCGGCAAGGGGAAGGAAGCCGTTGTCGCTCTTGTCGAGCGCGATGGGCGCGTGCGCGGCTACCACGTTGCGAACGTGACGGCCGAAAACCTGCTCCCGGACCTGGTTACTCAGATGGAGCGCGCGTCTTACCTGATGACGGACGACAGCAAGGTTTACCCCGCAATCGGCGACGAGTTCTCCGGGCACGGCACCGTCACCACTCCATCGGCGAGTATGTGCGCCACGGCGGGTTCATGCACACGAACACCGTGGAGGGCTACTTCTTGCTCCTGAAGCGCGGATCGTCGGCGTCTATCACCACGTCTCAGCCGAACACCTGAAGCGCTATGTGGGCGAGTTCGATTTCCGGTACAACAGCCGCACGTTTCCGACATGGAGCGCGCCGAGATGGCCGCTGCTGGCATCGTCGGAAAGCGCTTGACTATCGGCGGACTGGTGAAGCCGCGAACGCCTAAGCAGCAAGCGCGCGCGTTCAAGCGATGGAGGAAGCGTGTCAGAAAACGACATCATGCTAATTCAGGCTAGGCTTGTCGCTCTTACGCTCTTGCTAGGGAGAACGATGACTAATTTGATGCACAGCGACGAGGCAAGAGACCGCTCGGTTGCCACCCTATACGATGACATTGACAGCCTAAACGGCTGTCCAGAACCGGTTCAGGAAGTCAGACCAAACGCCAAGATCATCGTGTCTACGATTCTAGCGATACCAGGAACCGGATGCGGCATATCGATGACTTATAGCGTCACTCTGAAGTTCGCTCAGGTGTGGCGCCAACTTCCTCGCCAGTGCTCGCATGATCCTCGCGTGTATCTGGCGCATGTCGTCCCTTCTCTTTGGCTTATGTGGCGCCTTCACCACCTGATCTACCGCCTTCTGGAATCGCTCCCAAGTGTCGGGTTCCAGTTCGATCCTCGGCGTCTTTGCGGGCTTGCCGCTAGGTTCCTTAGCCATGTCAGACACTCCATCCGAAGCAGACAAGATGGAGGCCGATCTCAACCGGCTCAAGGTGGCATTGGCGGATGCAATCACGGCGTGGGCCAGCCTAGAGGACGCGCTGGCGGCACTACTCACCGGAGGCGCTGCGCGTCCCGCAGCGATACGGATGCGCGTCTATTTTACGCCTGACGCTACGGCAACCAGGCTCGACATACTCGATCAGGTAGTAAGCGAGCGGCTTCGATCTGAAGCCACGCTGTGGCAATTTGTGCCCCTTTGGAGAAGACCCGCGCACGCATCAACGCGGCCAAGAATACACGCAACAAGCTCGCGCACGGCGCAACCATACGATACACCCGAGGCCGGCTGACTCATCAGATTACCGGCCCAGCCTTCAGGAGTTTGTTGCACCAACGGCATCGGGACAGCTTCCAGGCATGTCCCTACACGATGTGCGCAGGTCGAAGGGGCGGTTTGAGATTTGTCAGTCCGCCGCGCATTATTTGCGCGACGCTCTCACGACCGTTCGCGCAGACCCCAGCGATGTTGCCACATTGCAGCAAATATCTCGCGAACTAGAAGACCGTCTGACGGCGACGGGAGCCATCCCTGAAGGCGTGCAGATTCCAGAAGAACCTTGAGCCCAGCCTCCACCATCTTTTCCGTCACTTCGCCAGAAAACTCCGGCCTGTCACGCTCGGAAGCAGGTATGTGCCCCATTCTGCTTTCTCAAGGTGATAAGTCCCAAACCTATGGTGACAGGCCTATGCCGGAACAGGCCGGAGGCGATCATCCGGGCCCATGGCGGGACGCCGCGGGTCGTGCACACAGAGACCTGGGGCGGCGCGGATGCACTCGCACGGCTGAAGGCACACGACGCGGAAGTGCGGCGCGTGCGGGCGCGATTGAGAAGGTGTTCGGCACCATGAAGCGTAGCTACGGCCTGCGGCGAATGCGCTGGCTGGGCTAGGCGAAAGCCGGATTGCAGGTCCGCCTCGCTGCCATGGCCTACAACCCGCGCCGCAGCTGGAGGATGCTCGCCACCCAAAATGCGTAACCATGCTCGGAGTCTGTCCGCAGCGCGGGCAGTAACCCAGAAGAGCGACAGGTCGGGCCCAAACGCCTTCGCCGCAGGCTCAAATCATCCGATATCAACGGCAACAAGCCTCCCACGCACAGGTCTCGTTATACCAGGACTCACTGAGCGAAACCTGTTGCCCAATCTCGTAGCCCGATCGACATGAGGCGCCAGGGCTGGTCGACGAGCTTGTTCCACGCCAAGCAGCAGTGATCGACGATGGCATCGTAGGATGCGAACACGCGGTTCGACAGCCAGTTGTCACGCATGAACTGCCAGACATTTTCCTGCGGGTTCAACTCGGGGCACTTCGCCGGCAGCGGCACGATGGTGATGTTGTCCGGCACGGCGAGCCGTGCCGAGAGGTGCCAGCCGGCCTGGTCGACCAGCAGCACGGCGTGACGGCCAGGTGCGACGTCAGCCGAGATGGCCGCGAGATGTAGGTCCATCGCCTCGGTGTTGCACCAGGGCAGGATCGGGCCGACCGCCTTGCCCTCCCGGGGGCAGATGGCGCCGAAGATGTAGGTGGACGCGGTGCGCTGGTCTCGCGGCGCGCTGGGCCGCGTGCCTCGCTTGGCCCAGCGCCGCGTGATCTTGTTTTTCTGCCCGATCCGGTTGATCTCCTGCGGAGCTCAACCGTCGCCGAACCAGACCTCTACGTCGCCGGGATCGAGGCCATGCTGGTGCGCGACCGCCGCCAGCGTGGCCGAGAAGTTTTTTTTAAAGCCTCGATCGCGCCTGCGGCCTGGGCGTGATGGCGCGGTCGAGCGGATAGCTTGCGATACCCCATCGCACGCAGCTCGCGGCCGAGCGTCTGCTTGGACACGCTGACTGCGAACTCGTCCCAGATCCACTGGCAGAGGTCGATGATCCGCCACCGAACCACGCTGTGCGCGGCCGGTATCGGCCCGCTCTCGATCACCGCGGCCAATGCCGTCCGATGCGCCTTGTTCAGGAGAGGCGGCTTGCCCGGCGCCTTGCGGTCTATCAGCCCATCCGGGCCGCGCTCATTGAACCGCAGCACCCAATCGCGCACCACTTGCAGCGTCACGCCGCCGATGGTCGCCGCCTCAGTCCGGGTCGCCCCATCGTAGATTGCGGCCAGGGCCAGCAAGCGACGGACCTGGTCGGCATCCTCGCTCTGCCGCGCCCAAAGCCGCAGCTGCCGCGTCGAAATCAGCTCGCAGAACGATCGGCATGGCGGAACTCCTCGGCTCCCCAGCCTTAAATCAAAACCGCTCCGAGCCGTGCAAGCCCCGCGAGTCCTGATCAACGAGCCTTGGTATCAGTCGTCGGGATTGGCAGCTTCGCCGATTGACATCTTGAAGACTTGAGGGCCGCCAATGGCAAATGCGACATTGCCCAAACCAGTGCTCGTTTCGGCGCGGCGTGCGATCCGACGAAGACGCGGCGCGGTCTGCCGCGGCAGCCCTGCGCCGATCCCGAGGGCGTCGTCTATCTCGCCTTCACCTCGGGCACCGCCGAAGGGGGTCATGCACAGCACAACACGCTACTCGCCAATGCGCGTCCCGTCGTCGCGGACTGGCGCATCGCGAACAGCGACGTCATCTACATGCTGAGCCCGCTCAGCCATAATCTCGGCTTCGGCTCGCTCGTCCTGGTGCTGCTCGCCGGAGCGGAGCTGGTCGTGCACGAGCGGCGCGCCGGTGCTCGCTGCTGGACCGGGTGGTGGAGACCGGCACGACCTATCTGGTGGGCGTGCCGACGCATGCGATCGACCTGCTGCACGAGTTGCGCCAGCACGCGGTGGCGCGGCTCGGCCGGGTGCGCAGCGTCCAGGTCGCCGGCGCCGCCGTGCCCGGACGGTGGTCGCGGGCCTGCTCGAGCACGGCATCGCGCCGCAGAGCGGGTATGGGATGACGGAGGCGTGCTCGCACCACGACACGCTGCCGGAGAATGGTCCCGAGCGCATCATCGAGTTCGTCGGGCCGCGTCTGGCCCGGCTATGAGATCCAGGTGTTCGACCGCGACAACCCGGAGCGCCGCTCCCGCCCGGCGAAGTCGGACAGATCGGCCGTCGCGGCGCCAGCCTGATGCTCGGCTATTTCGAAGAGCAGGCTGCGACCGAGGACAGCTCCAACGAACAGGGCTGGTTGATGGCCGGCGATCTCGACTGGGTGGACGCGGATGGCGACATCCGCATCATCGGCCGCAAGAAGGACGTCATCATCCGCGGCGGCCACAACATCTTCCCGCGAAGATCGAGACGCTCGCGATGCAGCACCCGACCGTGGTGCGCCCCGCCGCTTTGCCGGTCTCGGATTCGCGACTGGGGCAGAAGGTCGGTCTCGCCGTGATGGCGCGGCCCGGCCAAGTCCCGATCGCCGAGGACATCTGCTGCATCGCGATGAGGCCGGGCTCTCGAAATACGACCAGCCCGAGTATTTCCTGGCGGTTCCGGAGATCCCGCTGATCGCCAGCGGCAAGATGCTCAAGCGCGCGGTTGCGGCGCAGCTCATGGCGGGGTGCTCGCCGCGCTGGTCGATCTGACGGCGCATGCGCCGTCTCGGTGCAGACCGGGCGCGTGGCGCCGACGATCGACCTGCGGGTGGACTATGTGCGTGCGGCCCCGGGAATCGCGCTGCCTGCGATCAGCAGGATCCTGGGGCGGGGCCGGTCGGTCGCGCGCGCGGATGTCGAGGTCTGGGCCGGCAAGGACCGGCTCGTTGCAGTGGGTCGGGGCACGTTCCAGGCGCCCTGAGCGCGCCGGACGGCGACCGCAAGGGGAGAGGCATGCAAGCCGTCGTGGTGCGCGAAGTCGGTCCGATCCGGAGGCTTGCGCTGCAGCACGTGTCCGACCCGGTTCGGCTGGGTGCGACGGGCGCGGTCGGCTTCGCGGCCCTGCAACTCGGCAAGGCACTTGCGCGAAGGTGCTGGCCGGCGTCTCCTCCGCGCAGAAGGCGTATCTGGTCCGCAACGCCGGGGCGGATGCGGTGATGGCTCTCTCTCGCGACAATCTCCGCGACAGCCTGCGCGAGCAGGTGCGTGCGGTGACGAACGGCAAGGGCTCCGATGTCGTGCTCGACATGCTGGGCGGTGACGCGCATTCGACGCGGCGCTACGGTCGCTCACCTGGAAAGGACGGCTGGTGGTGGTCGGCTTCGCCGCGGGACCCATCCCGAGCGTCAAGGCGAGCTACCCGCTGCTCAAGGACATCGAGGTGAGCGGGTTGCAGATCAGCGACTACCGCAAGCGGGCGCCCGACCAGGTCCGTGCCTGTTTCGAGGAGGTGTTCTTGCTCTTCGAGGCCGGACGGCCGCCCCCGCCGCCGGTGCGGCTCTTCCCGCTCGCAGAGGCACGGGCCGCGCTGGAGGCGCTTCTCGATCGGACCGTGGAGGAGCGCATCGTGCTGATCCCGGACGGCCCGGTCGGTGTGCAGGGCGGTGCAGGCTGATGGATCGCGGCTGTGACGTGCTCGTGCTGGGCGGCGGCAACGCGGCGTTGTGCGCGGCACTCGTGGCGCGCCAGGCGGGCATCCGCCGCGTGCTGGTGGTGGAGCACGCGCCGCAGGCCTTCCGCGGCGGCAACAGCCGCCATACGCGCAATCTGCGCGCCATGCACGCGCGGCCCACCGCGGTGCTGACGGAATCCTATCTCGAGGACGAGTATTGGGACGACCTTCTGCGCGTCACCGCCGGTGAGACGGATGAGAACCTGGCCCGCATGACGATCCGTGGCACGCAGGAGGTGCTGCCCTGGATGGAGGCGAGCGGCGTCCGGTTCCAGCCCTCGCTGACTGGTACGCTCAATCTCTCGCGCACCAATGCGTTCTTTCTCGGTGGCGGCAAAGCCCTGATGAACGCCTACTATGCGGCGGCGGCGAGGCTGGGGATCGAAGTCCTGTACCACACCGAGGCGCAGGAGGTCCGGCTCGACGGCGCGCGCGTGCGCGACGTGGTCGTGAGCAGCCGTGGCTTCCCCGGCACCATCCGGCCCAGGGCCGTGGTCGCGGCGTCGGGCGGGTTCCAGGCCAATATCGAATGGCTGAAACAGGGCTGGGGTGAGGCGGCGGAGAATTTCCTGATCCGCGGCACGCCGTACGCGCAGGGACGCGTGCTGCGGAACCTCCTCGATCAGGGCGTGGCGTCGGTGGGCGATCCGACGCAGTGCCACGCGGTGGCGATCGACGCGCGGGCACCGAAATTCGACGGCGGCATCGTGACGCGGCTCGACTGCGTGCCGTTCAGCATCGTCGTCAACCGTGAGGCCGAGCGCTTCTACGACGAGGGCGAGGATGTCTGGCCCAAGCGCTACGCGATCTGGGGGCGGCTCGTCGCGCAGCAGCCCGGGCAAATCGCGTACGCGATCATCGACGCGAAGTCCGAGTTGTTGTTCATGCCGTCCGTCTTCCCGGCCATCCGCGGCGACAGCATCGGCGAGATCGCGCAGAAGCTCGGCCTCGATGCGGCGCGGCTCGAGGCGACGGTGGCCGGCTACAACGCGGCCGTACGGCCGGGCTCTTTCGATAGCCGCAAGCTCGATGACTGTCGGACCGAAGGGCTGACGCCGGACAAGACCCACTGGGCGCGCAGGCTCGATGCCCCGCCCTACCTCGCTTATCCGCTCCGGCCCGGGATCACCTTCACCTATCTCGGCGTCAAGGTGGACGCGCGCGCGCGGGTCCTGATGCGCGACAACCGTCCAACGGAGAATTTGTTTGCCGCCGGCGAGATCATGGCCGGCAGCATTCTCGGCAGGGGCTATCTCGCGGGGTTCGGCATGGCGATCGGCACGGTGTTTGGACGCATCGCCGGACGGGAGGCGGCCAAGCATGTCGTCGCTTGACGCCATCGTGGAAGAGGGGCGCCGGCTCGCGGCCGAACCGACCGCCGCGAGCGCGGTCATGGCCGATGCGCGGCGCGAGATGGAGATCTGCAATGCCTGCCGCTACTGCGAGGGTTTTTGCGCCGTGTTCCCCGCGATGGAGCGGCGGCGCGTGTTCTCGGATGCCGACCTGACCTATCTCGCCAATCTCTGCCACAACTGCCGCGGCTGCTACTACGCCTGCCAATACGCGCCGCCGCATCCGTTCGGCATCAACCTGCCGCAGACCTTCGCCAGGTTGCGCGCGGAAAGTTACGCGGAGTTCGCCTGGCCGCGCGCGTTCGCCGCGCTGTTCCACCGCAACGGCACAATGGTGTCCTTGGCCCTCGCGCTCGGCATCGCCCTGGTCCTGCTGCTCTCGACTTCCCTGTTGCCCGCCGGCACGCTCACCCGGCCGCATGTGGGGCCCGGCGCCTTCTACCAGGTGATTCCCTGGGGCGTGATGGCGGGCGTGGCCGGCGTGACGTTCCTGTTCGCGCTGCTCGTCTTGTTCATGGGGGCGCGACGCTTCTGGCGCGCGACCGGCAGCAGCGCTTTGGGATCGCCGAGCGGGCCCAGCATCGCCCAGGCGCTGCATGACGTCGCGACGCTGCGCAATCTCGGCGGCGGCGGACATGGCTGCAACGACCGGGACGAGGCGTTCTCGCAGCTCCGCCGCAATCTGCACCACGCGATGTTCTACGGGTTCCTGGTGTGCTTCGCCTCAACTGTCGTTGCGGCCTTCTACGACCATTTCCTCGGCCATCGCGCGCCCTATCCGGTCCTGAGCCCACCCGTCCTGCTCGGGCTGGTCGGCGGCATCGGGATCGTGTGCGGTTGCGCGGGGCTGATCTGGATGAAGATCGTCGGCGATCCGGCTCCCGCGGCGAAATCCCTGTTGGGCGCCGATTACGCGCTGCTGGTCCTGCTCTTGCTGACCGCGGCAAGCGGATTGCTGCTGCTCGGGCTGCGCGACACGGCTTCTGTCGGCCTGTTCCTCGCGATCCATCTCGGGATTGTGCTGTCGTTGTTCGTGATGCTGCCCTATTCCAAGTTCGTGCACGGCATCTACCGTTCCGCTTCCCTTCTGCGGAACGCGATGGAACGGCCCTGACCGTGCGTGGCTCAAGGATGGTGTGGGTGTCGGCAGGACCGAGACGCGGGATCCGCGGCGTTGGTCGGGCGCGCATTGCCGACCGAAACGCAATGCATGTCGCCGAGGTCGAGCAGCCCGGCATGAACGGCTTGGCGCTGCAGGTCCAGGAGGCGCTGCAGCGCGATCCACATGCAGGCGACCTCTACGTCTTTCGCGGTCGGCGCGGCGATCTGGTGAAGATCCTTTGGCAGGACGGTCTCGGCATGTCGCTCTATGCCAAACGTCTCGAGCGGGGTCGCTTTCTCTGGCCCTCGCCGGCGGACGGATGCATGGCGATCTCGGCTGCCGAGACCAGCCGCAGAGGTCCGCGCGCCAAGCCGGTCCGTGGTCCCCTGCCGGCGCATCTGCCACGCGAGCGGGTGGTGATCCCGGGCCCGATCGAGTGCCCGTGCTGTCACGGCAAGCTGTCCAGGCTCGGCGAGACAATTACCGAGACGTTGGAGGTGATCCCGCGGCAGTGGAAGGTGATCCAGACGGTCCGGGCTTGAGCCGCAGCGCGGATCAAGATTCACCTGCCGCGCCTGCGAGGCCATCACCCAGCCGCCGGCGCCGTTTCACCCAATCGCTCGGGGACGTGCGGGACCGGAACTCCTGGCCATGATCCTGGAGGCGAAGTTCGGTCAGCACCTGCCGCTCAACCGGCAGAGCGAAACCTAGCGCGTGATCGTTTCAGGCCGAGTCGGCCCGGAACGTGAATCACTCGCTCGAACAACTCGTTAAGGCAGGCCGGTGACCGGAAGGGAACCGGTCATGCTTTATGCCCGCGAGGATATCCACCTCGACGTCTCCACCCTCGGCGGCTGGGTCGGCGCCTGCTCGGCCACGCTGGGGCCGCTGGTGGCGCCGATCCGCGTGCTTGTGCTGGCCGGCACCCGCATCCATGGCGATGACGCGACAGTGCCGGTTTTAGCTAGCGCGTGATCGTTTCAGGCCGAGTCGGCCTGGAACGTGAATCACTCGCTCGAACAACTCGCTAAAGCAGGCCGGTGACCGGAAGGGAACCGGTCATGCTTTAAGAGCAAGACCATCACCGGCCGGCTCTGGACCTACGTGCGCGACGATCGGCCATTCGGCGGGCCGGCGCCGCCGGCGGCACCATTCCACTACTCGCGAGATCGCGGCGGCGAGCATCCCCGCCGACATCTCGCCGACTACGCCGGGATCCTGCAGGCCGACGCTTATGCCGGGTTCTACGAGCTCTACGATCAACGACGTTGATCCACGAGCCTGGCTCGCGCACGTCCGGCGCAACATCGCCGACCAACCCGCGCAGCAGCTCGCCGAACTTCTGCCCTGGAACTGGCGCAAGCCTCGCCGCAACGTCGCCGCCGTAGCCTGATTTCCGCGGCGCTCGCCGGACGGATACGCATTTGGGCGCTCATGTTTCATTAGTTACTGCAGTGCGGACGCGGAGGCGGCCTTCACCATAGCCGCCGCGCTTGAACAAGCGGGATTGCCTTGCTGGGCGCAGCTCGGTCCTTTCCTGGAACGCGGCCCATGAGGATCCGCGGGTTTCGGCGCGTCGGCTCGGCGCCCGCTACGTCATCGAGGGCAGCCTCCGGCGCCGTGGCGACGCGGTGCGCGCTCAGGTGGAGCTGGTCGATGTCGAGTTCCGCGGGCGTGCTGCTGAGCAACGGGTTCGAGCACGCTCTGGCCGACACCGCGGCTCTGGAGGACAGTATAGTTCGGGCCATGGCCGGCGCGCTGGCGCCCGAGATCCTGCGACAGGAGCGCGACCGGGCGGTTCAGAAGCCGGGGCGGAACCCGACCGTGTTCGAGCTGGTCCGGCGCGGCGTCTGGCATCAGCAACGGCACATGCGCGAGGGGCTCGCCGCCGCCCAGGAGCTTTTCGCCCAGGCGCTGAATATCGACCCGCACGATGCCCGCGCCCTGGCGGCGCTCAGCATCCCTATCTCTACCAGTGGCTGCCTACCTCGCGGCGAGCCACTATCTGGCGGGCCGCTACAGGGAGAGCCTGGCGGCGAGCGAGCGCGCGCTGCGCCTCAACCCCGACGACCCGCTCGCCCTCCGCTACCTCATCGCGACGCTTGGGCGGCTCGATCGCGCGGCGGACGCAAGCGCCGCGATTGCCCTGCTCCGCCGCACCGACCGCGATCGGGGCGGCCTGGAAACCGTGGTGCGACGCCTCTTTGCCCCTTCTGCCGCCGATCGCATCCTCGCGGGATTGCGGAAGGCCGGGATGGGTTGAACGGGCCGCTGGCTCTACATCTCACCACCACCACCGCCGTCTTGCATGGCGTGGACCAAGATCTCGCCGTCAACACTCGCCGCAGCGCCGGTCGTTACATCCGGGGGCAGGCGTGTCGTGCCACTGAACCATCTCGGCAAGTCCGGATTGTCACAGGCCAAATTACCTACAGGTTTTCCGGTTTTGGGATCGGGTAATGAGACCTGTGCGTGGAAGGCTTGTTGCCGTTGGTATCGGATGATTTGAGCCTGCGGCGACGGGGTTTGGGCCCGACCTGTCGCTCTTCTGGGTTACTGCCCGCGCTGCGGACAAACTCCGAGCATGGTTACGCATTTTGGGTGGCGAGCATCCTCCAGCTGCGGCGCAGGTTGTAGGCCATGGCAGCGAGGCGGACCTGCAATCCGGCTTTCGCCAAGCCCAGCCAGCGCATTCGCCGCAGGCCGTAGCTACGCTTCATGGTGCCGAACACCTTCTCGATCCGCGCCCGCACGCGCCGCACTTCCGCGTTGTGTGCCTTCAGCCGCGCGAGTGCATCCGCGCCGCCCCAGGTTCCTGTGTGCACGACCCGCGGCGTCCCGCCACGGGCCCGGATGATCGCCTCCGGCCTGTTCCCGGCATAGGCGCTGTCACCATAGGTTTCGCCGGGTGCTTCAGGCAGCGTGGCATCGAGTTCCGCCGCGTCGTGCACGTTGGCTGTGGTGACCGCAACACCACGGATCAGACCAGCTTCCTGATCCGTCGTCACATGCGCCTTGTAGCCGTGCACGGGCTTGCGCCGGCGATGGCCGGCCCATCTCGCGTCCGCGTCGTGCGCGATGCTGGCTGACGGAAGCAAAGTCGCGTCCACCAGAGTGCCGGTCCGCACCACCAGGCCACACGCATCAAGCTGACATGTCACCAGTTCGAACAGCACCCGGTCCAGTCCGCGGCGCACCAACTCGGCGCGGAAGCGAACGAAAGCGGTACGCTCGGGTGTCGGCTCGTGGCTGGCGAAGCCGCAGAACCGGCGGAAGCTCGCCCGATCATCCAGCGCTTCCGCCAGGCGCACGTCCGACAGGTCGTGCCATGTCGCGAGCAGCAGGGCACGGAACAATGCCAATGGCGGCCAACCGGGCTCTCCCTTGGCCGACGCCGAGATGTCGGCGAGCACGCGATCCAGTGCAAGCCAATCGACCAGACCCGCAATTTCGTCGAGCCATGCTCCGCCACGTGATTGCGACCTGCTCAGTCCCAACTGCTCCTGGCCAATCTGTCGCCGTGCCATATCGCTAACCTACCGCTCGAGATGGCAGCCAATCAGACCGTCTCGCGCCGGATCAAACCTTCCGCGCACAGGTCTCGTAATACCAACACTCTTTGATTGGAACCCGTGTGCCCAATCGCGGAGTCCGAGTGACATAATGGTCGAGGGCTGTTGGACGAGCTTGTTCCAGGCGTCGCAGCAGTGGTCGACGATATTGTCGTAGCAGGTGAAGATGCGATTGGAGAGCCAGTTGTCGCGCATGAACTGGCAGACGTTCTCCTGCGCGTTCAACTCGGGGCATTTCGCCGGCAGCGGCACGATGGTGATGTTGCCGGGCACGAGCAGCCGCGGCGTCAGCTGCCAGCCGGCCTGATCGACCAACAGCGCCGCATGGCGGCCGGGCGCGACTTCGGCGGCGATCGTCGCGAGATGAAGGTTCATCGCCTCGGTGTTGCACCAGGCATCATCAGGCCGGCTGCTTTGCCCTCCGCCGGGCAGATCGCGCCGAAGATGTAGGTCGAGGCGGTGCGCTGGTCGTGCGGTGCGGATGGTCGGGTTCCGCGCTTCGCCCGACGCCGGCTGATCCGGTTCTTCTGGCCGACACGGGCCTGGTCGCCGAACCAGACCTCTACGTCGCCGGGATCGATGCCATGCTCGCCCGCGATCGTCGCCAGCGTCGCGGGAAATTTTTTTGAACGCTTCGACGCACCCTCGGCCTGCTCATGGTGGCGGGCTCGTGCCGATAGCTTGCGATATCCCATCGCGCGGAGCTCGCGGCCAAGCGTCTGTTGGGAGACGCTGACCCGGAACCTGTCCCACAACCATTGGCAGAGTTCGATGATGTTGCGGGCATTCTCCTGGGTCCCGATTGGGCGCTGATTCACAATGGAGCCACTCTCCGGAGGATCGGGGATTGAGCGGGTCGCGATGAAGGAGTTCCTGGAGCTGCAACGCCAAACTCGCAAAATTCTTCCTCATCGATGTTCTGCAGGGGCCGCTCGGCATCGGCGCCCTTCTGATCGTGCTTGCCGCCGGGGCTGTCTGCTTCGTCCTCCTGCGGCGGAACGAAGCACGGTTGCAGTCCCAGGCAGACAAGCTGCTGCTGATGCAGCCGGACCGCTGATCGAGCTATGGCACTGATTGGCGGACGGTTGCCGGTTGGGAATCGGTAACTTTGCGGGCGTGAACTCCTGGTCGAAACTGGAGCCATCGCGGTGGGGGAGCGAATTGCTTGGCCTGCAATTGGGGGCCGTGCCGGCATGGCTGCGGGGGCGAGGACAAGATGCCAGGCGCTCGCGACCGATCCACGTGTGCACGCGCACCGAATCAGAGTCAGCGCCGTCGGCCGCCTCGTGCAGCCATCGCGCGGCATGGGTTCTTCCAGGAAAGGACGTGACGCTTCGGGCGTTGATCGGGCGATGCAGGGAACGATTTCCGGCTGGCTCGCCCAGTTCATCATCGGCACGCTGACGGCGGGCGGCTATCTCGGCCTTTGCGGCCTCATGACGGTCGAATCCGCCTGCATCCCGCTGCCCTCGGAAATCATCCTGCCCTTCGCCGGTTTCCTGGTGTCGCAAGGCAAGATGGATCTGGTGCTGGTGGCGACGGTCGGGGCGCTGGGCTGCAACCTCGGCTCAGCCATCGCGTACGCCGTCGGCCGTCATGCCGGGCGAGGGGCGCTGCTGCGCTGGGGCAGGTTCGTGCTGCTCAGCCCGCACGATCTCGAGCGCGCGGATCGCTTCTTCGCCCGCTTCGGCTCCGCCGCCGTGCTTATCGCGCGCATGCTCCCCGTGCTGCGCACCTTCATCGCCCTGCCGGCAGGCATCGCGAAGATGCCGCTCTGGCGCTTCCACATGTACACCTTCCTCGGTTCCTGGCCGTGGTGCTTCCTGCTCGCCTGGATCGGCATGCTGCTCGGCGACCGATGGGGCAGCGATCCGCGGATGAAGATGGCGTTCCACTATGCCGATTTCGGCATCGCGCTGGTCGTGGCACTGGCTGTGCTCTGGTTCGGCTGGCAACGCTGGCGAAACCGGGCCATCTCGGCCCGGTAGCCGTTGCGCGCTCCTCGCACCCCACGGATCGGTACAGTCCAGGCCAGTCCCAGCCAACGGCAATGGGCCTATCGAACCCGGGGCGGCTGATTGGCAAGCGGCCATCATACGGAGGTTCACATGACGATTGACGTTCGGGCCGGCGCACAAGCCGCGATTGCTGCCACGCTGATCCTCGGCTCTGCCCAGGGAGCATGGGCGGTCGGCCGATCGCACGGTCGCGGACACCGACGCCATTCTGCAGGGACCACGTGCCGCGCTGGCTGATGGAGGCGGCGCCGGCAGGATCGCGGGCACGCTCGTCTTCGAGCACGAGATGGAGCGCTGGGCGAAGGCGGGCGTGCAGTTCTTCTACATCCACTCCGACCCGTTCCTGCGCACCGGCCTGACCCGGATGCGCGAGCTCTCCGCATCCTGACGCCTCGCTTCGCGCATGGGGACAGGACCGTCGGAAGACGAGCTGCACTTTCATCGCGCGTGCGGTCGGACGCCAGGTTGAAGCCTGTTTCGCCTCGGTGGCGGGCAGGTGGCGGTGAGCAGCGCGCGGACGCCGATCTGGCGCCGAGCGATCACGCTCATCAAGCAACCTCGGTCGCTTCGCACTGCGCCGCGCGCAGCACCTCCGGCGCCTGGTGGCAGAGGATCTCGGCGCCCTTCGCGAGCTTGCGCAAGGGCGGCGGCAGCCGGTCACAAGTGCCGGGCATGTGCACCGCGCAGCGGCGGTAGAACGGGCAGGGGACCGCCAGATCGCTACGGTCGAGCCCGCCCGCGGCCTCCGCGAGATGCGTGGGGCTGAGCCCGTCGAGCCAGCCGGGCCGCAGCTCCGGGACGGAGGAAAGCAGCAGGTCGGTGTAGGGGTGCATCGGATGCAGCTGCAACGCGGCCCGGCCGCCGAGCTCGACCCGCCTGCCGGCGTAGAGGATCATCACCTGGTCGCAGATCGCGCGCACCGTGGAGAGGTCATGGCTGATGAACAGGATCGCGACTCCGAGCTCGCGCCGCAGCTCGGCGAGCAGCTCAAGCACCGCGGCGCCGACCACCGTGTCGAGCGCGGAGGTCACTTCGTCGCACAGCATGATCGCCGGCTCGGCGGCGAGCGCGCGGGCGAGGTTGACGCGCTGCTTCTGCCCACCGGAGAGCTCGTCGGGAAAGCGCGAGGCGACGGCGGACGGGAGGCGGACCATGTCGAGCAGCTCGGCGACCCGTTTGCGCGCCGCGGCGCCGCGCTTCCCGTGGTAGAAGGCGAGCGGGCGCGCCAGAATGGCCCCGACGCTGCGGGCCGGGTTGAGCGCCACGTCCGCCATCTGGAACACGATCTGGACTGCGCGCAGCTCGCTCTTGCTGCGGTCCTCGACGCGCGGCGGCAATTCCCTGCCGTCGAGGCGGATCGTGCCGCGGGAGGCGGGCAGCAAGCCGGCGATCACCTGGGCGAGCGTTGACTTGCCGCACCCCGATTCGCCGATCACCCCGAGCACCCCGCCGCGCCCCAGGGCGAACCCGATGTCGTGCAGCACCGGCACGCTCGGCATGCCCTGCGCATCGCGCGGACCATACCCCGCGAACAGCCCGGAAATCTCGAGCAGCGGCGGCGCCACCGCGGACGGCGCTTCGGTCGGGGCAGGAACCGGGGCGACGGCGGCGAGCAGGCTCTTCGTGTAGGGATGCTCCGGTGCCGCGAGGATGCGGCGAACCGGCCCGCTCTCCTGCGCGGCGCCGCCCCGCATGACGACCACCCGGTCGGCGATCTGCGCCACCACGGCGAGATCGTGCGAGACGTAGAGCGCCGTCGTGCGCAGATCGCGCACGACCTGCTTGAACGCACGCAGGACTTCGATCTGCGTCGTCACATCGAGCGCGGTGCTCGGCTCGTCCAGCACCACGAGATCGGGCTCGGTGATCAGCGCCATCGCCGCCATCAGGCGCTGCAACTGCCCACCCGAGACCTGGTGCGGAAAGCGCGCGCCGACGCGGTCGGGATCGGGCAGGGCAAGCGCGCGGAACAGCGCGCGCGCCTTCGCTTCCGCCGCGCCGCGGGACAGCACGCGGTGGATCAGCGCGGGCTCGATCACCTGGCTCATGATGCGCTGTGCGGGGTTGAAGGCGGCGGCGGCGCTCTGCGCGACGTAGCTGACCCGCCGGCCGCGGAACTCGGCGAGCGCGCGCGGCGGGAGGAGGAGCACGTCGGTGTCGCCGACGCGCACACCGCCGCCGGCGATCCGGCAGCCGCGCCGCGCATAGCCGAGCAGGGCAAGCCCGGCCGTCGTCTTCCCGGACCCCGACTCACCGATCAGCGCCAGCACCTCCCCGCGGGCGATGGCGAAATCGAGATCGGCAACGATCGGCTTGCCGTCGGCGATGACGGTGAGGCCGCGCACTGCGACGTAGGGCGGGTCAGCGGCCATCGCCGTTGCCGGCCTTCCGCCCGGGCAGATTGTCGATCAGCAGGTTGGTGGAGACGGTGAGGATCGCGATCGCGACGGCGGGCGCGATCACCGCCGCCGCCCCGGCGGAAAGCCCGGCGATGTTCTCACGCACGAGCCCGCCCCAGTCGGAATAGGGGGGCTGGATGCCGAGGCCGAGGAAGCTCAGCGCGCTCAGGAGCAACACGATGAAGACGAAGCGCAGGCCGAAATCGGTGAGGATCGGCGCCACCATATTGGGCAGGATCTCGCCGAGCATGATGGCGAGGCTCCTTTCCCCGCGTGCCCGCGCGGCGCGGACGAAATCGGTTGCGTTGATGTCCACCGCGACCGCGCGCACGATACGGAAGCAACCGGGCGTGTAGATCACCGCGGCGGTACCGATCAGCACCGGAACGCCGGAGCCGAGCGCCGCCACCACCACCAAGCTGAAGATGATGCTCGGGAAGGAAATCAGCGTGTCCATTGCCCGGCTCAGCGCGGTATCGAGCGCACCGCCCTTCGCTGCGGCGAGCATGCCGAGCATGGTCCCGGCGCAGGAGGCGAGCATGGCGGCGGGCAAGGCGACGCCGATCGTGAACCGCGCGCCGGAAAGCACGCGGCTCAGCATGTCGCGGCCGAGATAGTCGGTGCCGAGCGGGTATCGCGCGCTGATCGGCGCGAAGATGTCGGTGGACACGATCTGTCCCGGCGGATGCGGCGCGAGCGTGGGGCCGAGCACGGCGAGGACGAGGCAGGCGAGCACGAGCACCGCCGCGCCCGCGCCGAGCGCGGGCAGCCGTCGGCGGCGCGGTGCGGCGAGCGTCGCGCTCATCGGTGGCGAAGACGCGGATTGGCGAGGATCGCGACGATGTCGGCGACCAGCACCAAAGCGAGATAGGCGGTGCAGAAGATCATCGCGCAAGCCTGCACCAGCGGCATGTCGCGGGTGCTGACCGCGTCCACCATCAGCTTGGCGAGGCCCGGATAGCTGAACACGGTCTCCACGATGACGACACCGCCGAGCAGGAACGACAGGCTGAGCGCGACGGCATTGGCGACCGGACCGAGCGCGTTCGGCAGCGCGTGACGCAGCACGAGGCGCACCGGGCGCACGCCTTTCAGCACTGCCATCTCGACATAGGAGGAGCCGAGCGTGTTCACCAGCGCGGCCCGCGTCATTCGCGCCATCTGCGCGAAGATCGCGAGCGCGAGGGTTGCGACCGGGAGCGCGAAGGCGCGCAGCATGGCGACGGGGTTCGCGGAATTGACCCCGTAGGAGAGCGCCGGCAGCCAGTGGAGATGCACGGCGAAGACCAGCACGGCAAGCGTCGCGAACAGGAATTCCGGCACCGATACCGTCGCCACCGTGGCGACGTTGACGATGCGGTCATAGAGCGAGCCGCGCCAGACCGCGCTCGTGATGCCGATCAGCAGCGCGAGCGGCACCGTCACGACCGCGGTGAAGGCGGCAAGGCGGAGCGAGTTGAGGAGCCGGCGGCCGACCAGTTCCGCGATCGGCATGCCATTGACCAGCGATGTCCCGGGATGGCCGGTGAGCAGGCCCGCGAGCCAGTGCAGGTAGCGAAGGAAGGCGGGCTGGTCGAGATGCAGCGTGGTGCGGAGGCCGGCGAGCGATTCCGGCGTCGCGCCCTGGCCCAGCACCATCTGCGCCACATCGCCGGGGAGAAGCTCGGTGCCGGCGAAGACGACGAGAGAGACGGTGAGCAGAAGGAGAACGCTCACCCCGATGCGGCGAAGGATGAGCGGGAGAATGACGGGTGCGCGCCCCGCCGTTCTCCCGCTCGCGGCGGTCGCCGCCTCAGCCATTCAGCCACACATACTGAGCGAAGTTGTAGCCCATCAGATTGCCGGTCGGCACCGGGCGCAATCCCTTCACCTTGGTTGCATAGGCGTCGAGGTTGCTGATGAAGACAGGGATCCCGATGCCGGCCTGGTCGGCGATGAGGTGCTGCATCTCGCAATAGAGCTGCTTCCGTTTGGCCGCATCGATCTCCGATCGCGCATCCACGAGCAGCTTGTCGAAATCCGGGTTCTTCCAGTGGCTCTCGTTCCATGGTGCCGTGGACGCGAAGAACAGGGTGAGCAGGGTGTTGGCGCTGGGGCGCGGATTGACGTTGCCGTAGGTGAAGGGCGCCTTCAGCCAGTAATTCGACCAGTAGCCGTCCGACGGTACGCGCTGGATGTCGATGTTGAGCATGCCGCGCGCCGAGTTCTGCAGGATGACCGCCATGTCCGGTGAGCCGGAGGCGGCCGGGGCGCACACCAGCGGGATCCGTGCATTGAGCATGCCCGCCTTGTTGAGCAGGAACTTCGCCTTGTCCGGGTCATAGGCGCGCTGTGGAACGTCGGCGCAGTAGTACGGGCTGATCGGCGCGATCGGCTGGTCGTTGGCAACAGTGGCATAGCCCAGGAACACGCTGTCCTTCACCTTCTGGCGGTCCTGCAGGAGCTTCATCGCCATGATGAAATCGGGGTTGCCGATCTGCGGCGCGTCCAGGTGCATGATCAGGTCGGTGTAGTTGCCGGCATTGGTCTCGAACACCGCGAACCCGTCGGCCGCCTTCACCTGGCGGGTCGCCAGCGGCGTGATGCCGCTCGCGATGTCGATGTCGCCGGAGAGCAGCGCATCCACCCGCGCGGCGTCGTCGGTGATGCCGAAGAACGTCACCTCGTCGAGATAGGGCTGCCCCGAACGGAAGTAGTTCGGGTTGCGCGCGGCGACCGAACGCTGGCCGGGCGAGAACTCCTTGCAGCGGAACGGGCCGGTGCCGATCCCCTTGCCGAAATCCGTCGTCCCGTCCTTGACGATCACGAACTGATAGACCGCGAGCAGGGTCGGCAGCTCGGGATTCGGCGCCTCCAGGGTGATCTTCACCTCGAGCGGCCCGGTCGCCTTGATCTCGTTCATCTGCGCGGCGAGCGGGCGCACGACCGAGCTTGTCTTGGGGTCCTTGTGGCGCGCGAGCGAATAGACGACATCCGCCGAGGTGAAGGGGGATCCGTCATGGAAGGTGACGCCCTTGCGCAGCGTGATCGTCCAGTCCTTGCCATTCTCGGTCGCGAGCGCGGTGGCGAGATCGGGCTGCGGCGTCAGCTTCTCGTCAAACACCGTGAGCCCGTTGTAGAACATGAACAGGCGCGAGTAGTCGGTCGAGTTGCTCGCATGCGCCGGGTCGAGCGTGTCGGCCGTCGAGGAGGCGTAGCCGGCGACGCGCAGCGAGCCGCCGCGCTTCGGCGTCGTCTGCGCGCCGGCCGGGAAGGCCCCGAGCAGGCCGGTGGCGCCGAGGCCGCCGGCAAGGGCGATGCGGAGCGCATCCCGCCGCGTGGCGCCGTGAAGGGGATCGGCGAAGGCGGGTCCGGTCATGCTGTGCGTTCCTCCAGTGCGGATTATGTCCGGGAAGGCTAGGTTCCGGTGGCGGCAGGTTCTTCCGTGATCCGCTCGCCGCCGGCATCGTATGCTCTTGCCCGGCCGGGCGGGGCGGCGATCATGCGCAGCGCTCCCGCCTTGGCGGCATCGGCAAGCTCCGCGAGCGAGGTGAAATGATAGTCGGGGCGGGTGATCGCCGCTGCGGCGATCGTGCCGCCAAATCCCTTTCCCTGCCGCCGCTCGATCCAGGCGACGGTGTAGCCGAGGCGTCGGGCGACGCCGATGTCATGGTATTGGCTCTGTGCGACGTGCAGGATGTCGTGCATGCCGTGGCCGTCCCGGCTGAGCCGGCCGCGGGCGAAGGCGAAGAAGGCCGGATCGGGCTTCTCGCACAGCGCGTCATCGGCGCTCACCATGTCGTCGAATGGATCGCCGAGCGTGCGCGCCATCGACGCCAGTGCCCAGCGCCGCGCGTTGGTCATCGCGACCAGCGCATGCCGCTCGTGGAGCCGGCGGAGCGACGCGACGGAGTCGGGGAAGGCCGGCCAGTCGCGACTCGCATCGCGGAAGCCTTCGGCGATCGCCTGGTCCTGCGGGAGGCCGAGCGTGGGGGCGATCGCTCCGTAGACGCGGACCAGGTCGTCCGGAAACGGCCCGGCCGAAGGATCGGCCCGGGCGGTGCGATAGGCGGCGAGGGTCGCCTCGTCCTCGATCCCGGGGCGGAGGCGACGGAGATGGTCGAGAATGCCGGTCTCGAAATCGATCAGCGTTCCAACCACATCGAAGGTCAGCACCCTGGGCGTATCCCTTGCCATGCCCTGCTTCCCGGTTTCGCTACAGACTAGCCGCGGTCGCGCGCCGCGCCGAGATGAATCGCCGGCGGGTGCCGCACCCTCTGCCGTGCAGGGACGACTAATCAGCACGATCTGCGTTGGAGCGCATCCGGCCGACGCTGCGCCGCAACGGAAGCTCTCCTAGCATGGCGGGACGGCAATCGCCCGGGAATCCCATGCATGTCCGACCTCCGGCCTGAATTCATCACCTTCGACTGCTACGGCACGCTGACCTGGTTCCGCATGAGCGACATGGCGCGCGAGGCGTTCGCCGGTCGCGTGCCGGCCGGGTCGATCGACGGCTTCGTGCGCGATTTCTCCGCCTATCGGCTGGACGAGGTGCTCGGCGCCTGGAAGCCCTATGGCGAGGTGATCGGGAACGCGCTCGCGCGCACCTGCCGGAAGCACGGGATCGCGTTCGACCCGGCGGAGGGGCGGCGGTTCTACGAGGCGGTGCCGGGCTGGGGACCGCATCCCGACGTGCCGGACGGGCTCCGGCGGCTGGCCTCGCGCTACAAGCTGGTCATCCTCTCGAACGCGTCGGACGACCAGATCGGGAGCAATGTCGAGAAGCTGGGCGCCCCCTTCCATGCGGTGTTCACCGCCGAGCAGGCGCGATCCTACAAGCCGCGCATGCAGGGCTTCGAATACATGCTGGAGAAGCTCGGGGCGCGGCCCGAGGATCTGCTGCACGTCTCCGCCAGCCTGCGCTACGACCTGATGACCGCACATGATCTCGGGATTCCCGGTCGCGTGTATGTCAATCGCGGCTACGAGCCGTCGGTGCCGACCTATGCGACGCACGAGGTGCGCGGGATTGGCGAGCTGGCCTCCTTGCTCGGCGTCTGATGAAGACGGTTCCCTATTGGCAGGACACCGCGACGCCGTTCGCGGGCGGTGAAACGGGGAAGCTCGAAGGCGAAGCGGACGTCGCGGTGATCGGCGGCGGGTTCACCGGACTCTCGGCCGCGCTGGCGCTCGCGCAGCGGGGCGCGAAAGTCGTCGTGCTCGAGGCGGAGCGCGTGGTCGGCCAGGCGTCGGGCCGCAATGGCGGGCATGTGAACAACGGCACGTCGCTGGACTTCGCGGGACTCGCCGTGCGGCTCGGGCTCGAGCCCGCGCGGCGCCTCTATCATGCCTACGACGCAGCGGTGGACACGGTCGAACGCATCGTGCGCGAGCAGCAGATCACCTGCGACTTCCGGCGTGGCGGCAAGATCAAGCTGGCCGCCAAGCCCGCACATTACGACGCGATCGCGCGCGGTTTCGAGACGCTCAACCGCGAGGCCGATCCCGACACCCACCTCGTGCCACGGGAGCGCATCCGCGACGAGGTCGGATCGGACGCGTTCCATGGCGGGCTCGTCTATCGGAAGAGTGCGCAGATGCACATGGGCCGGTTCGGCGCCGGCCTCGCCGACGCGGCGGCGCGGCATGGGGCGCGCATCTTCGAGAACGCTCCGGTGACCGCCCTCCGGCGGATTTCGGGCTATGCGCACCGCGTCACGACGAAGCGCGGGAGCTTGACGGCGCGCCAGGTGCTGGTCGCGACCGGACCGAGCCGGCACGGCCCCTTCGCCTGGTTCCGCAGGCGGGTGATCCCGATCGGCAGCTTCATCATCGCGACCGAACCGCTCGCGCCCGCGCAGGTGGATGCGATCATGCCGACGCGGCGCACCGCGACGACGACGAAGCATGTCGGCAATTACTTTCGGATCGCGCCCGACGACCGGCTGATCTGGGGCGGCCGCGCCCGCTTCGCGCTGTCGAGCCCGACCTCCGATCTGAAAAGCGGTCGCATCCTCGAGGCGACGCTGCAGCGCGTGTTTCCCGAACTCGGCCGAGTGCGGATCGATTACTGCTGGGGTGGCATCATCGACCTCACCGCCGACCGACTGCCGCGCGCCGGCGAGCATGACGGGCTCTTCTACGCGATGGGCTATAGCGGGCACGGGGCGCAGATGTCCGTGCACATGGGGCAGCAGATGGCGGCGGTGCTCGGTGGCGATGCATCGGCGAACCCGCTGCGCGGCCTGCCCTGGCCCGCGGTCCCCGGCCATTTCGGCCCGCCCTGGTTCATGCCGTTCGTCGGCGCATGGTACCGGCTGCAGGATGTCCTGCACTGAGGCTCAACGGACGTCGATGAAGAAGGCCTCCAGCGGATAGTGCCGCTTCACGAAGATCGACTTGATCACGACGTAGCTGAAATACTTCTCGATGCCGATGTCGGTTGCGAGCAGGCGCTCCATGATCTCCTGGTAGTGCGGCACGTTGCGGGTCACGAATTTCAGCAGGTAGTCGTAGCCGCCGCTCACCAGGTGGCACTCGATGACCTCGTCCCGCCTGCGGATCGCCGCTTCGAAGCGGGCGAAATCGCTTGCCCGGTGGTCGGCGAGGGTGACCTCGGTGAAGATCATCTGGGTATCGCCGAGCTTCTGCATCTGGATATGCGCGCCATAGCCGGCGATGTAGCCCGCCTTCTCCAGCCGCTTCACCCGCACCAGGCAGGGGCTCGCCGAGAGCCCGACGGCGTCGGCCAGCTCGACATTGGTGATGCGCCCGTTCCTCTGCAGATGGGCCAGGATGCGGATATCGATGCGATCGAGCTTCGGCGCGCCGCCGACCATCAGCCTGTCCGGCCCGCCTTGCGCATTCGGGGTCCCGCCTGGTTTCCGCAGGAACGGGAGTTTATGGAGCGCCGGCGATACGCTCAATATCCGCGTGCGCGGTCGATGAGCCCGACCGGCGCCTCGCCCCGGAGCCAGCGCTCGATGTTGCCGATGACCGCCTCGGCGCCGCTCTCCGCCCGCGTCGTGCTGGCAACGTGCGGAGTGAGCCAGATGCGTGGGTGGGTCCAGAACGGATGACACGGCGGCGGCGGCTCGGGATCGGTCACGTCGAGCACCGCCGCCGCGATGCGGCCGTCATCGAGGGCGGCGAGCAGGTGATCGGCGACGAGATGCGGCCCGCGGCCGGCGTTGACGATGGATGCGCCCGGCTTCAGCGCGGAAAACAGGCGGACGTCGAGGATGCCCCGCGTCTCCGGGGTCAGTGGCAACAGGCAGACCAGGATGTCGCATCCGGCGGCGAAGGCGGCGAGCCGGGCGGCCCCGGCATGGCATTCGACACCCGGGATGCGGTGCCGCGAGCGTGCCCAGCCGGCAAGCCGGAACCCGAAGGTCGCGAGCCGGTCCAGTGCGGCGCGGCCGAGCACGCCGAGGCCCATGACGCCGACGCGCGTTGCCGCGGCCACCGGCACCTTGTCGGCCTGCCACACGCCATTGCGCTGGCGTTCGAGGTAGGCGGGGAAGCCGCGGTGCAGCGCGAGCACGGAAGCGGTCACGAATTCGGCCATGCCGGCCTCGAGCCCCGGCTCGATCATCCGCACCACCGGCAGGCCGGGTGGAAGTGCCGCGAGATCGAGCTGATCGACGCCGGCTCCGATCGAGAACAGCAGCTCGAGATTGCGG
Organism: uncultured Alphaproteobacteria bacterium; assembly: GCA_963822815.1. Taxonomy (GTDB): domain Bacteria; phylum Pseudomonadota; class Alphaproteobacteria; order Acetobacterales; family Acetobacteraceae; genus CAWGJC01. The sequence continues at coordinate 310,424 of CAWGJC010000001.1, read as the reverse complement.
AACGGGGAGAAATCCGCCGGCGGCAACCAGGCCGCCATGAAGCGGACCTCCTCCGGCCGGCCGATCTCGGGCCAGATGCGGAACGGAATGTCCGGCAGGCGCTCCGCGAAAAGCCGGGCCCAGACGGCGCCGCGCTCGGGCTCGGACTTGTAGAGAAATGCCATTGGGTGCGCTACCCGAAGGCGTGGCTAATCAGGGCGAAGCACTGCGCCGTCGCGCCCCCTGGCGCCGGATCGGCGCCGCGCACCATGCGGAAGGCGGGGCCGGCATCCGCGAGGCCGAGCGCGTCGAGCCACGGCCCGAGCCCGCTTTCCTCCGGCACGTCCACGCGCACGAACTCACCCCGGCGGGTGGCGAGGAAATGCCCGATCAGCGCCCGCGCCCGCGCCGCATCCGGCGCGATCACCGGCCCGATCACCTGGCCATGACCGAAGCGCCGGAGGATCGCGAAGCCGATCGCCTCGCCCGCGCGGTCCAGCACGACCGCGCGTCCCGCGCGCAGCACTGCCCGCAGGACTTGCGCCCGGTCCAGGCCGGTGGCGGCGCGGTCGAGGGCGGCGAGGCGGGCGGGATCGCTGCGGCCGGCCGGACGCAGGCGCTCGGCCCCGGGGAGCGGCATCAGCCCGGTGTCGAACGCCGCACCCTGATGCTGACGGATTGTTCCCGTGGGCGCGAAGTCGAGCGCGCGGTACAGGGGCAGGCCGGTCTCGGTCGCATACAGGAGAATGCTGCGTTCGCCGAGTTCCGCCAGGAGCCGCTCGGTCAGTTTACGGCCGAGCCCGGTCCGCTGCGTCGCCGGGGCGACGCCCACCATGCCGAGCGCCGCTTGCCGCTTGCCGTAGTTCCACGCCATGGCGGTGCCGACCAGTGCGCCGTTCCGCTCCGCCGCCAGGCCGCGACCGAGCCGGAGCATGAACTCCCAATCCGGCCGCCGGTGCGGCCAGCCGAAGGCCGCGGAGAGCGCCTGTGCCGCGTCCAGATCCGCGGGGCAGAGCGGACGCAGCACGGGTTCCGCGCCCATCGCCGCTACATCATCCCGGGCGTGCCCAGATCGCTCCCGTCCACGAGCCGCGCATAGCGGAAGGGCGAGGGATCGACCACGGGCGCGTCCCCGGCGACGAGGTCCGCCGCCAGCCGGCCGGCACCGGGGCCGATGCCGAATCCGTGGCCGCTGAACCCGGTCGCGAGGAAGAAGCCGGGGAGGCGATCCACGGCGGAGATGACGGGCACGCCGTCGGGCAGGGAATCGATCCAGCCGCCCCAGATGCGCGCCATGCCGATCCCCCGCAGCGCCGGGTAGGCGGCGCCGACCCGCGCGAGCGCGGGCGCCACGATGCCGGTATCGGGCGGTGGTGCGAACACGCGGTGCCGCTCGAACGGGGAGGGCGCGTCGAACGACCAGGCGGGGTGCAGCGCCTCCGGTCCCGCCAGGACGCTGCGCCCGATCCCGATCCGCAGGCTCTTCCGGCGCGCGCGGAACATCGGCCAGAATTTGCGGGCGTAGCGCAGGCCCTGCGGCGTGACCTCGAGCCGGCCACGATTGTTCGCCGCGACGATATAGCCCCCGTCCAATCGGCGGCTCAGGGTGAAATCGGGCGTGACCAGGCCGCCCGGAGTCACCTCGGGCGCCGGGTTCGTGCAGAAGATGGTCGAGCGCACGCCTGCCTGCGGCAGGTCGATGCCATGCCGGCGGCAGAACATCGAGGCCCAGGCGCCGCCGGCGCAGAGCACGGCATCGGCGGCGATCCGGCCGCGCTCGGTGATGACGCCGGCGACCCGCCCCGCGGTGACGTCGAGCCCGCGTGCGGCGCAATCCTGGTGCAGGCTGACGCCTTGCGCGCGGGCGGCCTCCGCCAAAGCGGGCGCGGCCATCGCCGGCTCGGCGCGCCCATCGGACGGGGCGTGGATGCCGCCGATCCAGTCCTGCGCATTGCCGGGCGTCATCGCCTGCGCCTCGACCGGGGCGAGCACGCGGCTGTGCACCTGGAATTCGGTGGCCATCTTCGCCCAGGTTGCCCAGGTCGCGAGCTGCGCCGGGTCCTTGGTGACGTAGATCAGGCCGGTGGGGCGAAAGCCGAGATCGCGCCCGGTGTCGCGCGGCAGGCTGTGCCACAGCTCCATGCTGTGCCGGATGAGCGGCAGCTCGCGCCGATCGCGGTTCTGCTGCCGGCACCAGCCCCAATTGCGGCCCGACTGTTCCGCGGCGATGCGGCCCTTCTCCACCAGCACGACGGAGCGACCCTTCCGCGCCAGGAAATAAGCGGCGGCGACACCGATGATGCCGCCGCCGACCACGACGACATCGGCGCGCGCGGGCAGCGCAGCGTCACTCCCGACGGAATCGAGCGGAGGTCCTTCCATGACTTGCGAGGCTAGGCGCGGCGGACCCGCCGAAGCTGCTTAACCGCGCGGCCCTCGAAGCATCATCTGCCGTTCAGCACGCCGCTTCGATCCACGCATCGGATGCGCCCCGCACCTGCCGCGCAATCGACCGCGTACCCCGCCGTACCGTCGAATGCGCACAGGAGACCGCAACCATGCTCGACACGATTAGCGCGTGATCGTTTCAGGCCGAGTTCGGCCTGAAACGTGAATCACTCGCTCGAACAATTCGCTAAAGCAGGCCGGTGACCGGAAGGGAACCGGTCATGCTTTAGCCGCACGGCGGAATTGCGGGCAAACCGCGGGCGCTCGGTTCCGCGCGGCGTGCTCACCGCACACCCGGTGGTGCTGGAACGCGGCCGGGGCGCGCAGGTCTGGGACGTGGACGGGCGGCGCTATCTCGATTTCGTCGGCGGCATCGGCGTGCTCAATGTCGGCCACAATCATCCGCGCGTCGTGCGCGCCGTCACCGAGCAGCTCGGCCGCATCACCCATGCCGCGTTCCAGGTGGCGGCCTACCCGTCCTATGTCGCGCTCGCCGAAAGACTGATACCGGCGAGTTTATCGAGTGACCTGTTTGATCCACGGGTAGGCGCAGAGTGAGCGGAGGCGGTCGGGCGTGAGGTGCTGGCAGGCTGCGCAGGCCGCATCGAGAACGGCCTCGTAGTTCGCGTGCAGGCGGTGCGAGAGGTGCCGCTCACGGAGAAAGAGCCAGACGCGCTCGATCGGGTTGAGCTCAGGCGAATATGGCGGCAGATGGAGCAGGGACAGGTTGTCGGGCACGACCAAGTCGTTGCTGGTATGCCAGCCGGCGCCGTCGATCACCATGACGCCGTGCTCGTCATCGGCGAGCGTGGCGGCGAAGCGGCGGAGGAACATCGTCATCGCCATGGTCGAAACCTCGGGCAACACGAGGCAGAAATCTCGTCCCGTGGTCGGCTCAACGGCGGCGAAGACGTAGGCGAAGCTGTAGCGCTGATCGACCAGTCCGGGCGGGCGTTCGCCGCGCAGCCACCAGCGGTGACAGACGCGTCCCTTCTGACCGATTCTGTTGATCTCCTCCGGAGCTCAACCATCCTGGAAGAACAGGGCAATTCGCTTCCCCGGATGCGCCTCGCCGACCTCCGCCAGAGCGGTGGGCAGCTGCTTTTTTGATCCAGGCCGCTCGGGCCTTGGGATCGGCGTTGGGGTGCACCGGCCGCGCCTTTTGCCGCGAGAAGCCGAGCGTGCGGAGGATCTTGCTCAGGCTCGAGACATGGTAGCGATGGCCGAACCGTTGCTCGATCAGGTCGGCGATATCGGCCCGCGTCCACGACGAGATGCCATCCTGCTCGGGATCGGGACCGCGCAGGATCAGCGCTCGTAGCACAGCCTGCTGACCCTCTGTCAGTCTCGAACGCCGCCGGTGCGGTCGGTCACGCAGGCCAGCCAGCCCTTCGGCATTGTAGTGTACCACGGCGTCTCGCAGCGCCTGGCGTTCCATTCCAGCCAGACGCGCCGCTTCGGCCCGCGACATGCCTTCAAGGGCGTGGGCAATCGCGAACGCCCGCGATGCCGCGCGCGGATCGTCCGCCCGGCGCGCCCAGACCCGCAATTCCGCCGCCCTCATATCCGATCTGATCACCAACGCCATCGCCCCCTTCGACGCCAACAGCGAATCACGCTTTCCCCGCGTCGCAGAACCAAAAACCCGAGTCAGCAAAAGCGCTCTCGGTATGACATCCCGCAAGCATCGCGTGCGTCGCACCGCCGTGCGCGAGGCGGTGATGATCGCGCTGCTGGCGACGCACGCCCCGCGCCTGCGGGCGCTGTCGTCGCTGCGGATCGGCATACATCTGCAGAAGCGCGGCGAGGAATGGTTCCTCGATCAGGATGCTGGGATCACCAAGATCAGGCGGTCGATCAACATGCCGCTGCCAGTGGAGGTCGCCACCATGCTGGAGCGCTATCTCGACGTCGAGCGCGCGGAGCTGCTCGGGACTCAGGACCACGATGCGCTCTGGGTCGCCCAGGGCGGCGGTCCGCTCGACCGCGAGACCATTTCGCGGCGGATGCAGATCCTGTCGCGCAGGCGCTTCGGGGTCTCGTTCGGCACCCATCGCGCACGCGCAAGCCTGGCCACCACGATCGCGCTCGACAGCCCGGAGACGCCGCTCGACGCCTCCGCGATCCTCGGCCACGCCAGCCCGCAGGTCACGCTGGAGCACTACAACAAGACGGCGGGCATCGCGGCATCGAGGCGGCATGGCGACCGCCTCGCGCAGCTCCGGTCGCGCTCGGCACCGCTGGCGCGACGGCTGTGGGAGAGACGAGATCACGATGACTGATATGAGCTGCTGCGGATGCGGTGCGGGTGTAACTTTTCGCCCCCGCCCGTTCTTGTCGAAGATCCAACTGAAAACAAGAAAGCCCCCCACCCTGGATGGGTGGGGGGCTTTCTCATTTGGCGAGAGCTGACGAGAGCCTCACCAGATCGCGCTCGACAACGTCTGCCGCAGCGCGAAAGTCCGCCAATGACCGCGCAAGGTCATGGAGGGCTGGCGACTACGGCGGACTCCGCATTGCTGCGAATGACTCCGCTTGCGGAAACCGGCTCCGGATCCGCCACAGCGCGGGTGCCATTGCTGGTCCCGAGAAGTCACTGTCCGGCTTCCCGCTGCTCGCCATTCGCCGATCAGCCAGACTTCCTCACCGGGCTGGTGGCCGAGCGCGGCGTGTCGCGGGCCATCGGCAACCACGCACCCGCACGGCGGCAAATCGGGCGGCGAGCGCGCCCTTCTGCCCTGGCGCAGCTGACTGTGGCAACCGACGCCCGCCAGCGCATCGGCCGCATCGGCGCGCTTCTCGCTCGGGATCGCATGCTGACGTCGCTTGCCGCGACCCGCCCGCGGCGAGGGCAGCCCGACCGCGGGGGTGAATGACTTGTTGGGTCCGCAGCAGCCGACGACCAGACCAGCCCGCGCGTCCGTCAGGCCCTGGCGGAACGGCGGCTCAGGCCGTAGCCGGCGCGGCGAGCACACAGCCGAAGCGCACGCCGGCAGTGACAACAGATCGATCTCGGCGAGTGCGATTTCGGGTTTGATCACAGCGCGCATGCCGCGCGCGGCACGCCGGCGCGTGCGCAGCGAGAACCGGATCGTCCGTCCAGGAGGCCGGCAGGAACAGACGCGGCCGACTGGTACCGGCACTTCGCCGCGCGCCAGGGTGAGCGAGACTAGCGCGTGATCGTTTCAGGCCGAGTCGGCCTGAAACGTGGTCACGTCGCTCGAACAGTCCGTTTGGCAGGCCGGTGACCGGAAGGGACCGGTCATGCTTGCGACCGGCATTCGCCTGCTTGCCGAGTTGACCGCCGGTATTGCGGGGTGACGCCCACCGGCGAGTTCCCTTCTTCGGATCGCCGTGTCGTCGACGACCAGCGCCGCCTCGCTGCCGCCGAGCAACCCACCCGCCTGCTCGGCGAGCACCGACAGCGGCGCTCGTCCCACTTCGTGCTGCGACGAATGATGCAGCGGTCGTGGCCCGACTCAAGCCGAGACGCGCAGCGATCGGCTGCAAGCTCCTGGGTCCGTCCGGACCCGCAGCCCGCGCAAATGAGCGGTCCCCAGCGCTGCCGCGTGCTGCGACCCATGACGTCGAGAAAGGTAGTGCTAGGACACCGACTTATAATGCCGCAACCAGATGCGAACTGAGGCGAGCTTGACGGCGGCGAGATAGAAGGTGGCGCGCTTTTCGTATCGGGTTGCGATGGCGCGGTAATGCTTGAGCCGGTTGAAGAAGCGGTCGACCAGGTTTCTGTAGCGATACAGGAAGGGGCTGAACGCAGGTGGGTCGAGCCGGTGTGGCATGGGCCTGATGTTCGCCCAGGCGCCGCGGTTGTTCATGCACTCGCGCGGCGTGTCCTCAATTCTGGTCGTGACTTAGGTGGACTGATTGTTGGCGACGTCCCACCCGTAGCTCGCGGGCGACGCGGCGCTGCCATCCGCCGCCATCTGCGTGCCTTCGAGCGACAGCGTGGTGAAGTTCAGAGTGAGCGTCTCGGATGGCCGGTCGCTGGTGCCCGATTGTGCGAAGGCGGTGATGACGGCGTTCTGCAGCCTGATCGTGTAGTAGATGGTGAGGGCCGCATCGCTGGTGCGGACGAAGTCGATCTGCACCGCCGCCGGCTGACCCTCGAGCGCCTCGCGGGCGAGCGGAATTGAGGCCACGTCCTGGTTCTTGCCCACCGTGAGATCCGAGACGCGGGGCGCCGCAAGCACGCGCCCGGCGGTCGCCGCCGCCGGATTGCTGGCGGGGCGCACGACGCCCCAGCTCAGCGAGGACAATTCGACCCAGTTGACGTGATTGCTTTCCTGCACGTCGCCCTGGATGTCGCCGTACTTCATGTAGATGGCCATCAGCGGCTCCGGGGCGCGCTTCCGCGCGGCCGCCGGCGCCGGCCGCGGAAGCGCTGACGGGAGAGTTGGGGTGTCGTCAGACGATCTTGGCCTGGGTGATGTCGTATTTCACCTTCGGTGCGTCGGACGCGGGCGTGCCGTCGGAGCCCATGATGACGGGCAGGCATTCGATGGCCGTGAAACTCAGCGACAGGGACTTGCTCGGCCGGTCGCCGCCGGTGCTGATCGAGTAGCCGCTGATCATGCAGTTGGTGAGATTGTAGGTCATGAATTTCTCGATCTTGCCCTGGTTGGTCTTGGTGAAATCGATCTCCACCGTCACCCCTTCGCCCTGCAGTGCCTCGGTCAGCAGATCGACGGTCGCCTTGTCCTGCGTCTTCGAGACGGTGATTTCGCTCACGCTCGGGTGGCTCGCCTCGCGATCGGCGGTCGCGCCCGTCGCCATCGAAATGCCGCGCCCGACACCCCATTGGAAGGAGTTCAGCTCGATCCAGTCCTGGTAGCCGTCGGCGGTGACGTCGCCCTTGATCTGGCCATCGTTGTACTTCATGTAGATCGCCATTCGTTCCCTCCTGTGGTGGTCGGCAGTGACTCCGTGCCGGCCTCAGCTCAGCACGTAACGGAACGCGCCATCGGCGCCCGCCTGCACCGCCACGCGCGCGATCGGCGCGGCGGCGGCGATCCTGGCCAGCACCTCCGCCGAGAGCTCCGGCAGCAGCGTGCGGGACAGGATGCTTTCGATGTTGCGTGCGCCCGCACTGCTCTCCTTGCAGCGCGCCGCGATGGTTTCGGCGACCGCCGGCGCGCAGGTGAGCTCGGCACGGTAGCTGTCCCACACCCGGCGGCGCGATGCGGTCGAGCTGCAACTGCACGATCCGTCGGATGATCGCGTCGGAAAGCGGCAGATACGGCACGAGCCGTGACCCGGCCGAGAAAGGCGGGCCTGAAATGCTTCACCAGTTCCGGCCGCAACGCCTCGGCGAGCCCCGCCGCGTCCGGTGCCGTTTCGGGATCGGCGAACAGCTTGGCGATCAGCTCGGTGCCGGCATTCGATGTCATGATGATGACAGTGTTCTTGAAGTCGATGTCGCGGCCCTCGCCATCCTTCATCGCAGCCCTTGTCGAACACCTGGAAGAACACATCCTGCACGCCGGGATGCGCCTTCTCCATCTCGTCGAGCAACAGCACGGAATAGGGCCGGCGCCGCACCGCCTCGGTGAGCACGCCGCCCTCGCCGTAGCCGACATAGCCCGGCGGGCTGCCCATCAGCAGGCTGACCTTATGCTCCTCCTTGAACTCCGTCATGTTGATGACGGTCAGGTTCTGCTCGCCGCCATAGAGCAGGTCGGCGAGTGCCAGCGCGGTCTCGGTCTTGCCGATGCCGGACGTGCCCACCATCAGGAACACGCCGATCGGCTTGCGCGGGTCGGTCAGCCGCGCGCGGCGGTGCGGATCGCTTGCGCCACCGCTTCGAGCGCATGCGCCTGGCCGATGATCCGCTCCTCCAGCCGTTCGCGCAGATTGAGCACGGCGGTGATCTCGTCGCGAGCGCATGCGGCCGGCGGGGATGCCGGTCCAGCCCTCGACGATCTCCGCGACCGCCTGCGCATCGACCACCGGAAAGATCAGCGGCTTCTCGCCTTGCAGCGCGGCAAGTTCGCGCCGGCGAGCTCGCCGCGGCGCGCGCGCGAGCGGCAGCCATCGCTCACGCCGCCCGGAGCCTCCGAGCGCGCTGCGCAGGCTCGGCCAATTCGGCGACCAGTCCCGCTCCGCCTCCCAGCGTGCCTCGAGCGCGGTCAGCGCGCTCTCGCCGCCGCTCGCTTCGCCGCCGAGCTCGGCGATGCGCGCGTCGTGGCTCGGCTCCGGAGATCGCCTCGCGTTCGAGGATGCGCGTCTCGGTATCGACCAGGGCAATGCGGCGCCGCAGATCCTCGATCGGCGCCGGCATCGCTTGCCTGGCTCATGGCGACGCGGGCGCAGGCGGTGTCGAGCAGCGACACCGCCTTGTCCGGCAGCTGCCGGCTCGGGATGTAGCGCGCGGAGAGCCGCACGGCGGCGCTCACCGCCTCGTCGAGGATGCGCGTGCCGTGATGCGCCTCGAGCGCCGGCACCATCCCGCGGATCATCGCGACCGCCACCGGCTCCGCCGGCTCCTCCACCTTCACCACCTGGAAGCGTCGGGTGAGGGCGGCGTCCTTCTCGAAGTACTTCTTGTACTCCGCCCAGGTGGTCGCCGCGATGGTGCGGAGCTCGCCGCGCGCGAGCGCCGGCTTCAGCAGGTTGGCCGCGTCGCCCTGACCGGCGGCGCCGCCGGCGCCGATCAGCGTGTGCGCCTCGTCGATGAACAGGATGACGGGCCTGGGCGACGCCTTCACCTCCTCGATCACCGATTTCAGCCGGTTCTCGAACTCGCCCTTCACCCCGGCCCCGGCCTGCAGCAGCCCGAGATCGAGCGTCCGCAACGCCACGTCCGCGAGCGCGGACGGCACGTCGCCGGCGGCGATGCGCTGCGCGAGCCCCTCCACCACCGCGGTCTTTCCGACCCCGGCCTCGCCGGTGAGGATCGGATTGTTCTGCCGCCGTCGCGTGAGGATATCGATGACCTGGCGGATTTCGGCGTCGCGCCCGAGCACCGGATCGATGGCGCCGGCCCGCGCGCGCTCGGTGAGATCGATCGTGAACTGCGCGAGCGCCCCGGTGCCGCGCGATGCCGGCGCCGCCCCGGCCGGGGATGCCGCAACCGGCGCCGCTTGCTCGCTGCTCGCGCCGAGGACGGCGACGAAGTCGCGGCGGATGACGCTCGGCTCGATCCCGAGCAGCGCCGGCGAGGCATCGCGGGCGCGCCGCACCAGCGTCTCGTCGGCGAGCAACGCCCAGAGCAGATGCGCCGAGCGGAGCTGCGGCAGGTTCTGCTCGACCGAGGCGAGCAGCCAGGCTTGCTTCGCGAGCTCGACGATGTCGGGCGACAGGCCGGGCGGGCGGGCATTGCCGGTCTTCATGCGGTCGAGCGAGGCGCCGAGATCGGCGCGCAGCCGCCCCTCGTCGACGCCGCAATGGCGCAGCAGCAGCGGGATGTCGGTGCCCGCAACGTCGAGGAGCTTCAGCAGCCAGTGCTCGATCTCGACATTGTAGTGGGTGCGCGACAGCGTCAGCCCCGCTGCCGCTTCGAGCGCACGCCGGCAATGATCGTCGAGCCGCGCGACGAGGGACTTGACGTCGATGAAAGCCATTGCGCTCCCCCGAACGGCCCCGCCCGTGATGCCTTATCCGCTCGGGACTTGTGTCGGGGTCCACGCGAATGTATTGTTTCTGTAGTGCACTGTCCAGCCGGTTTGCGAATGTCACGATTTTTTCCACGCGCCGGCGGCCGAGGTTTCGATGGGTGATGTCATCCTGGATGCCGGCGGGCTCATGCTTGCGCCGCTGGGGGCGCCGTTCGCAGGCGAGAAGCCGGCCGGGATCGATCCGCACCAGGATTTCTCTCCCACCGCTCCCTACCTGCTGCTGCGTGACGCGCGATCGGAGGCGCGGGCGGCGGAGCGGGCTGCCGACCATCTGTTTGGTGAGGCGTCGCAGGCCGCGGCGGCGAAGGCGGCGGAGTCGACCGCGGGCGAGGCCTGGCGGCGCGTGCGCACCCTCGCGGTCCAGATACTCGCCGAGCAGGGCAAGGACATCGAGGTCGCCGCCTGGCTCACCGAGGCGGCCGTGCGCGACGCGGGAATTGCCGGGCTTTCCGCGGGAGCCGGGCTGATCGCCGACCTGATCGAGAATTTCTGGGACCAGGGCCTCTATCCGCTGCCCGATGAAGATGGGCTCGAGAACCGGGTCGCGCCGGTGCGCGGGCTCAGCGGCGAGAGCACCGACGGAACGCTGCTGCAGCCGCTGCGCAAGGCCGTTCTGTTCGAGCTTCCGGACGGCGAGCCGATCACGTTCTGGGACTATCTCCAGTCGGAGAGCCTGGAACGGATCGCCGATCCGAAGGCACGCAAGCAACGCGCGGAAAAGGGCAAGATCCGGCCGTTCGAGGAGCTCGAGCGGGCGGCGCGCGTGTCGGGCCGGCACGCCTCCGGCCCGGAGCATTTCGCCGCGTTGCGTGGCGAGCTTGCGGCTGCGTTCGGCGCCTGGGCCAGGATGGATGCGGCGTTCCAGGCGAAGGCCGCCGCCGCCGCGCCGCCGACCGGACGCGTGCGCGGCCAGATCGAGGAGATGCTGCGCATCGCCGGGCGCTATGCGCCGCCGGAGATCGCCCCGCAAGCGCAGGTCGAGATCGCGGCGCCGGCCGCTCCCGACCATCCGGGCGGGACGGCACCGGCCGCGCCCGCGCCGACGGCGCCGACCCGGGAAGGCATGCTGGCCGAGCTGGCAAGTATCGCCGAATATTTCCGCCGGACGGAGCCGCACTCGCCACTTGCCTATACTCTGGAGGAGGCGGTGCGCCGGGGGCGGCTCACCTGGCCCGAACTGCTTGCCGAGGTGGTGCCCGACAATTCCGCGCGCAGCGCGATCCTGGTGACGCTCGGCATTCGGCCGCCCCCGCCGGAAGGAAAGTCGTGAGATATGCGGAACCGTGCCGGTGCGATCCGATTGACCCGCGGCGCGGCGCAAGAGTATCGTTGATGCAGCGAAACCGGTCGGCGCCGGTGGCGACGACCGAGGTCGTGATCGTTTCCCGTTGTTTCCGCGCGCCGCGTGCCGGCTTTCGGAGGACGTCCCGATGAGTGCAAGCATCCATCAGAAGCTGAGCCGCGTGCGCAAGCCGCGCGTCCACATCACCTATGATGTGGAGACCGGCGATGCGCAGGTCGAGCGCGAGCTACCCTTCGTCGTCGGCATTCTCGGTGATTTCTCGGGCGATCCGACGAAGCCGCTGCCACCGCTCGGCGAACGGAAATTCGTGCAGATCGACCGCGACAATTTCGATGCGGTGATGGCGCGCGTCGGTCCCGGGCTCAATCTCAAGGTGGACAACACGCTTGCCGGGGACGGCACCCAGGTGGGGGTCGAGCTCAAGTTCAACAGCATCGAGGACTTCGCCCCCGCGCGCATCGTCGAGCAGGTGCCGGCCCTGCGGCAGCTGCTGGAGACGCGCAACAAGCTGCGCGACCTGATGAGCAAGGCCGACCGCTCGGAGGAGCTCGAATCCCTGCTCGAACAGGTGCTGCAGAACGAGTTCGACCTGAAAACGCTGTCGGACGAGCTGCACTCGGCGAAGAAGGAGGGCTGATCGATGTCCGGCTCGCAGGCAGACGTTTCACCTCCCGGTCCGCTCGCCACCGAAGGTCCGGGCTTCCTCGATCAGGTGATCGCCGCCACCAAGCAGACCGAGGCGGATCGGGCGAAGGACTTGGTCGCCAATCTCGTCGAGCAGGCGCTCGCCGGGACCGTCACCTTCGATCGCAACCTCACGCGCACCTTCGATCGCGCTGTGCAGGAGATCGACCGCCGGCTCTCCGAGCAGCTCAATGCGATCATGCACGACCCGAAATTCCTCAAGCTCGAGGGTTCGTGGCGTGGGCTGCACTATCTCGTCATGAACAGCGAGACCGGCACGAGCCTCAAGCTCCGGCTGTTCAACGCGAGCAAGCGCGAGCTCTACCGCGACCTCAGCAAGGCGGTGGAGTTCGACCAGAGCCAGCTGTTCAAGAAGATCTACGAGAACGAGTTCGGCACGCCCGGAGGCGAGCCCTATGGCGCGCTGATCGGCGACTACGAATGGACGAACCATCCGGAGGACGTCGAGACCCTGCGGCTGATCTCGAATGTGGCCGCGGCCGCTTTCGCCCCCTTCGTCTCGGCGGCGGGGCCGTCGCTGTTCGGCTTCCAGGACATGACCGAGCTGATGAAGCCGCGCGACCTCGCCAAGATCTTCGACACGATGGAGTACATCAAGTGGCGGAGCTTCCGCGAGAGCGAGGACGCCCGCTTCGTCAGCCTGGTGATGCCGCGCGTGCTGGCACGGCTGCCGTACGGCGCGAGACGGCCTCGGTCGACGCGTTCGGCTACGAGGAAGCGCCGTTCGACGCGGCGGGCGATGCCAAGTCGATGCAGCATCACGACTATTGCTGGATGAACGCGGCCTATGTGATGGGCGCGCGGATGACCGACAGTTTCGCCAAGACCGGCTTTTGCGTGACCATCCGCGGCGCGGAGAGCGGCGGCAAGGTCGAGAACCTTCCGCTGCACCAGTTCCATTCCGATGACGGCGACCAGGACATGCAGTGCCCGACCGAGATCGGGATCACCGACCGGCGCGAGAAGGAGCTCTCCGATCTCGGCTTCCTGCCGCTCAGCCACTACAAGAACAACGATTACGCGGTGTTCTTCGGCAGCCAGACCGTGCAGAAGCCGAAGAAATACGACCGGCCGGACGCGACCGAGAATGCGGCGATCTCGGCGCGGCTGCCGTACATCATGGCCACCTCGCGCTTCGCGCACTACCTGAAGGTGATCGCGCGCGACTGGATCGGCCGGTTCATGGATGCGGGGGGCTGCGAGGACCGGCTCAATCGCTGGATCGGCAATTACGTGAACAGCAACGAGAAGTCGGGCGACGAGTCGAAGGCCCGCTACCCGCTGCGCGAGGCGAAGGTGGTGGTGCAGGCAATTCCGGGCAAGCCCGGCTCCTTCAACGCCGTGGCCTATCTGCGTCCGTGGTTGCAGCTCGAGGAGCTGACCACCAGCATGCGCCTCGTCGCGAGCATTCCCGAGAAGAGCTGATCCGCCGCACGGCCGGCGCGATGGGCGAGGCCGCGAGCACGGCGACGGCGGCCACCACCCTGCGCGAGCCCGTGCTCGCCGGGCGGTATTTTGGCAGCAGGCATGCGGAGACGGCGCGCGGGCTCGGCCAGTTCGCAATCGACGAGCCGGGCGCGGCGCTCGCGCGATGGTACGGGCCGAGACGGGCAGCGTCACTGCTCCTCGATGCCGAGGCGCTGCGCGGCGCGCTCGACCGCGACATCGCGGCAATCGACGCGCTGCTCTCCGCGCAGGTTGATGCGATCCTGCACGCGCCGCGGCTGCGCCGGCTGGAGGGCTCCTGGCGCGGACTGGCCTGGCTCGCCGAGCGGATCGCACCCGGCGCACGGGTGAAGCTGCGGCTGCTGCCGATCGCCTGGGCGGAGACCTGCCGCGATCTCGAGCGCGCCGTGGAATTCGACCAGAGCAACCTGTTCCGGCGCGTCTACGAGGACGAGTTCGGCATGCCCGGCGGCGAGCCGTTCGGGCTGCTGCTGGTCGATCACGAGATGCGGCACCATCCGAGCCCGGACTCGCCGACCGACGATGTCGCGGCGATCGGTCGTCTCGCGGCGATCGGCGCCGCCGCGTTCGCCGTCGTCGTGCTCGGCGTCTCGCCGGCGCTCCTCGGGGTGGACGCGTTCGGGGAGCTGGCGGTCACCGCGTCGCCCACGTCGCCGTTGCAGGCGCCGAGCCATGCCCGGTGGCGCGGGCTCGCCGCGCGCGACGATGCACGCTTCCTCTGCGCGGTGCTGCCGCACGCGCTCGCGCGCCTGCCTTACGGCGATCACGCGGCGCGGCAGGATGGCTTCCGCTACCTCGAATACGCGCCGGATGCGCGCGCCAGGGTCTGGATGTCGGCGGTCTATCCCTTCGCGGCGACCGTCACCCGGGCCTTCGCGACGCATGCGTGGCCCGCCGATATCCGCGGCGTCGATGCCGACCGCGAAGGCGGCGCGGTCGTCACCGGCCTGCCGGTCGAGTGGTTCGGCGCGGAGCGGGCCACCGCCTGGCCGCGCCCGCCGCTCGATCTCGTGCTCGGCGACGCGCAGGAGCGGGAGCTCGTCGCCGCCGGGCTGATGCCGCTCGTCTCGCTGCCCTATGGACCGCAGGCCGCGTTCGCCGCGGTGGGCAGCCTGCAGCGGCCGGAGCGCTACACCGGACCCAATGCGGAGGCGGCGAATGCCAATGCGCGGCTCTCGACGCAGATCAACGGCGTGCTCTGCGCCGCCCGCTTCGCGCATTACATCAAGGTGATCGGGCGGGACCTGGTCGGCTCGCTGCAGACGGCGGAGCGTCTCGAGCAGCGGCTGCAGGCCTGGCTCAATCGCTTCGTCAACGCCGCGATCAATGCCGGGCCGGAGACGCGCGCGCGCCAGCCGTTGTCGGCCGGGCGCGTTTCCTTGCAGGAACTGCCGGGACGCCCCGGCGCGTTCGGGTGCACCCTGCACCTGCAGCCGCATTTCCAGCTCGACGAACTGGCGACGACCTTCCGGCTGGTGACCGAGATCGCCGGCCCCGGCGCGCGCGCATGAGCAGGAGGAGCACCGAGGCATGAGCGAGACGGTGACGGATGCTGGCGGGCTGTTCCGCGCCGGCCGACTCGACGAGGCGATCGCGGCCGCCAACCTCGCCGTGCGCGGGGCGCCGGCCGCCTTCGCGCCGCGCATCCTGCTGGCGGAACTGCTGCTGTTCGCGGGCAATCTCGAACGCGCCGACGTGATCCTCGCCGCCGCGGGCGACATCGAGCCGCCCGCCGCGGCGGCGGTGGCCGCGTTCCGCCAGCTGATCCGGGCGGAAACGGCGCGGCGGCAGCTCCGCAGCGAGGGGCGGCTGCCGGAGTTCCTCGGGTCGCCGACGCCGGCGCTCGCCGCCGCGCTCGACGCCCTGTGCGCGTCCGCGCGGGCGATGCCGCCGCCGCGCTCGCCGCGGCCGAGCGGACGGAGGCGCTGCGGCCGCGCGCCGGCGGCGACGCCGAGGGCGTCGCCTTCGATGACCTGCGCGACGCGGATGATCTCCATGCCGGGTTCTTCGAGGTGCTGACCACGACCGGCAAGTATTTCTGGATCCCGACCGAGCGGGTGGAGCACGTCGCCTTCCACAAGCCGCAGCGCCCGCGCGACCTCTATTGGCGGCGCGTCTCGATGTCGGTGCGCGACGGTCCGGACGGCGAGGTGTTCCTCCCCGTGCTCTATGACAGCGACGAGGCGGAGCCGCGGTACCGGCTCGGCCGCGCGACGGACTGGCGGCAGGAGGAAGGCGGGCCGGTGCGGGGCGTCGGCCAGCGCGCGTTCCTGGTCGGCGAGGAACTCCGCCCCATCCTGGAGCTCGGCGAACTCAGCTTCGATGGGTCGGCTGGATGAGCGGATCGCGTTCGCGCGGCGCGCGCGCCGCTGCCGTCCGGCCGCTGCTGCCGCTGCTCGACCGGCTCCTCGAGGAGACGCCGGAGCCCGGGCTTGAGGGCGCGCTCTCGCCGGCCGCCGCGCTGGAGCAGCTCCGCCGCTCGGTGCGGCGCGACGTCGAGGCGCTGCTCAACGCCCGCCGGCGCTGGCGCTCGTGGCCGAACACGCTTCCGGAGCTGGCGGTCTCGCCGCTGAATTACGGACTGCCCGACTGCGCCGGCGCGCGCTTCCACGGCGATCCCGACCGCGAGGCGCTGCGGCGCGAGATCGAGGACACGATCCGACGGTTCGAGCCGCGGTTCCGCAGGTGCGGGTCACGGCCGAGCGCGCCGGCCGACAAGCTCAACACCGTGCTGCGGCTCCGCATCGAGGCGCTGCTGCAGGCGGAGCCGGCGCCGGAACCGATTGCCTTCGACACGCTGATCGATGCCGCCACCGCCGACGCGATCGTCCGCGACCGGGAGTCCTGAGCGTGTCGGACGCGCTGCTCGATTACTACAACCGCGAGCTGAACGCGATCCGCGCGCTCGCCGGCGAATTCGCCGCGGCGCATCCGGCGGTGGCCGGGCGGCTCCGCCTGGCCGAGGGCATGGCGGACGATCCCCATGTCGAGCGCCTGCTGGAAGGGGTCGCCTTCCTCGCCGCCCGCGTGCACCAGCGGCTGGACGATGAGTTCCCCGAGCTCACCGATGCGCTGCTCGGCGTGCTGTATCCGCACTACCTCGCGCCCTTTCCCTCGGCCGCGATCGTGCAGTTCGCACCGCGCGCCGAACTCGGGGCGCCGGCCGAGCTTCCGCGCTTCCTGCCGCTCAACGCGGAGACCGCCGCCGGTGAGGCCTGCCGGTTCCGCACCGCCTACCCGCTCACGCTGTGGCCCATCGAGGTGGAGACGGTGCGGCTCTCCGGCCTGCCGCTCGCGGCTCCCGCCAATCCGCGCGCGGCGGGCGCCGTCGCGGTGCTGCGGATCGGGCTCCGATGCAGCTCGGCGGAGACGAGCTTCGGCAAGCTCGGCATCGAGCGGCTGCGCTTCTTCCTGCGCGGCGGCGCCAATGTCGCGCTGCCGCTCTATGAACTGCTCTGCCGCAATGCGGTCGGAATCGCGCTCGCCGACCATCCCGGCGACGTCGCGCCGGTCCTGCTGCCGCCGGATGCGATCGCGCCGGTCGGCTTCTCGCCCGAGGAAGCGCTGCTTCCGTGGCCGAACCGCAGCTTCTCCGGCTTCCGGCTGCTGTCCGAACATTTCGCCTTCCGGGAAAAGTTCCTGTTCATCGACATCGGCCGGCTGGAATCGAAGACGCTGCTCTCCGGCGGCAACCGGATGGAGATCTTCGTCTATCTCGACCGCTCCCTCCCGGAGCTCGAACGGGCGATCGGCAGCGAGGCGCTCGCGCTCGGCTGCACGCCGGCCGTCAATCTGTTCCCGCATGCCTGCGAGCACGTGGCGCTGACCCATACCGCGACCGAGTACCGGATCGAGCCGGATGCGCGCCGCGCCGGCGCCCTCGAGGTCTGGGGGGTGACGCGCGTGCGCGAGACGCGACCGGACGGGTCGTACCGCCCCTGGGAGCCGTTCTACCGGGTCGCGCAGGACGACGGGCGCGAGGGTGCCGCGGCCGGGTTCTACCATCTTGCCCGCCGCGCCTCGCCGGCACCCCTGGCCGGAACCGATGTCCTCCTCGCGCCCTACGATCCGGAATTCGATGTGGACCGCCCCGCCGATGCCGTGCTCTCGATCGACGCGCTCTGCACCAACCGCGACCTGCCGCTCGACCTTCCCTTCGGCAGCGGCCAGGCTTGGCTCACCCTCGCCGAGGGCAATGCCTCGGTCGGCCGCGTGACCTGCCTCACCGCCCCCACCGCGCCGCTGCGCGCGCCGTTGCGCGAGAACGGCTTCTGGCGGCTGGTCTCGCACCTGTCGGTCGGGCATCTCTCGATCGTCGGCGGCGAGGCGGCGGCGACCGCGCTCAAGGAGATCCTGCGCCTCTACGACCTGCGCGACCTGCCGGAGACCCGCGCCGCGATCGACGGGCTGCTCGCGGTCGATTCGCGGCCGGGTGTGGCGCGGGTGCCGGGCGCACGTGCCGGGTCGTTCTGCCGCGGTGTCGATGTGACGCTCGCATTCGACGCTCGCGCCTGGCAGGCCTCCGGCTCCTACCTCATGGCCGCCGTGCTCGAGCGCTTCCTCGCGCTGCACGCGACGGTCAACGGCTTCGTGCGCACCCGCGCGGTGGTGCGCGGCCGCGCCGGCACGGCGGCATCCTGGCCCGCGCGCGCCGGAGCGCGCGTGCTGCTGTGAACGCCGGCTCGCCGCGGGAGAGGCTTGCCGCCGCGCCGCAGCGCTTCGTCTTCGACGCCGCGATCCGCATCCTGAGCCGCGCCGCCGGCGGCCGGGACCCTGCCGAGATCGTGCGCTTCCGCTCGCTGTCCGCCCTCGCCTATCCGCCGGCCGACGTGCTGCGGATCGGCCCCGCGGACGGCGGGCAGAAGCCCGAGATGGTGGTGAGCGTCATGGGACTGCTCGGTCCGACCGGCGTCCTGCCGCGGCATTATTCCGAAACCGCGACCGCCGCCGACCGTTCGCGCAGCCCGGCGCTGCACCATTTCGTTGATCTGCTCGCCCATCGGCTGATCGCCTGCTTCGCACGCGCGGGGGCGAAATACCGGCCGAACCGGATCGCCGAGGAGTGCGGTTCCGCCGGGGATCCGCTCGGCCGGGCACTGCTCGCGCTGACCGGATACGCGACCAGCGGCCTCGCCGGGCGCATGGAGGCGGGCGTTCATCCGCTGCAGCACTACGCCGGCCTGTTCGCCGCCTACCCGCGGTCGGCCGAGCGGCTGCAGGCGCTGGTTTCCGACTGGCTCGGCCGCGCCGTGGAGGTACAGCAGTTTGCCGGCGCCTGGCTCGGCCTGCCCGCCGACCAGCAGACCCGGCTCGGCGGGCGCGCCCGGCCGGCGCAGTTCGCGGTGCTCGGCCGGGACGCGACGATCGGCGTGCGCGCCTGGGATGTGCAGGCGGGCATCGTCCTGCGCATCGGGCCGCTGGACCGGGCCGCGTTCGAGATGCTGCTGCCGCACGGCCCGGCACTGCCCCGCCTGGTCGCCCTGACCCGTGCCTATCTCGGCCTCGCCACGCGCTTCGCGATCAACCTGGTGGTCGCCGCGGCTTCGGTGCCGGCAACCCGGCTGCTCGCGAGCGCCGATCCGGCGCCCCGTCTGGGCTGGAATACCTGGCTCGGCTGTCCCCCTGGCTCGCGGCGCCGGGACGCTGCGGATGCGGTGTTCGAGGCCGAGGTGATCGAAGCCTTTCCCGCGGAAAGGTGATCATGCGGGCCGCTGACGACGCGACGATCAGCGTGCGGCGGCGGCGGCCTTCCTGGTCCATCGTCGCCGCCGCCCTCGTCCTGCTCGGCTTCGCCGGCGGCGGGCTCGCCTGGTTCACGCTTTCGGAACGGCCGGCGCCGCAGCATGCCGCGATCCTGGAGGGTGACGAGGCCGCGATCCTCGCGGCGCGCGCGCCGGTGCTGCAGGTCTTCCGCTTCCGCGCCATGCCGGCGGTGCTGGTGCTTTCGTTCCCCTCGCTCGGCGAGCAGGGACGGATGCTGAACCGGCTCGCCGCGCTGATCGAGAAGGCGGGGCAGCCGCGCGACCGCGTGCTCACCGACGCGGAGCTCGCCGCCGCCATCCGCGCGAGCGGCGACAGCGAGGACACCTACTACTACGGACACGATTACCGCGCGCGCGACATCGCCCGGTTCTTCCGGCTCGCCGAGCGGGATGGCGTGCCGCTGCGCAAGGAGGAGATCGCGCTGCGCGACCTGCTCGCCGGGCTCGGTATGCTCGGCGGCGCGGGGGCGGTGATCTCGATCCCGCCCGAGAGCGCCGCACCGCCGGTCGATGCGGGCTTCCGGGCGGCGATCCTGCATCACGAACTGGCGCACGGCCTGTTCTTCACCGACGCGACCTATGCGGGGTACAGCGCCGCGTTCTGGATGGGCGAGCTGACCGAGACCGAGCGCGCCGGCTTCCGGCGGTTCCTCGGTGGCGAGGGTTACGACACCGGGAACGAGGAGCTGATGCTGAACGAGGCGCAGGCGTACCTCGTGCACACCCCCTCCGCTGCCTTCTTCCGGCCGGATGTCGCGGGACTGAGCGAGGCCGAGGCGGAGCGGCTGCGCCGCATCTTCATCGACGGGATGCCGCCGGGCTGGCTGCGCGACGCCGCGCGGCGTCAGTGGGAAGGCGCCGTGCCCGCCGCCGCGTCGCGCTGATCACTGTCCCGCGCTGATCACTGCACCACGGGGCAGCGAAAATCCTGCAGCGCGGCGGTCGCGAACGGGTTGAACAGCGAGTTGGCGCGCAGGTCGAAGCTCGCCGCGCGCTCCCCCGACTGGAAGGTCAGGGTGAAGCGTTCGGGGGAATCGCCGGGCGTCAGCCGCGCCTGCGCGAACAGGCGGAACAGCGCCCAGGGCCCGGTCGCCTGCATCGCGGCGCTGCCGCCGGCGGGCGGCGGGTCGAAGCTGAGGCGCACCGTCTGCATCGGTTTCGGCCCGGGCCAGGTGATCTCGGTCGGCCGCGGCGGCCCGTGCTGGGAGACGACGGTGACGCCATCGCCGAAATCGAGCGTCGCCTGCGTGGCGTGCCGTCCAGGGTCGCGGGGCTGATCTCGAAGCGGAGACCCGGCACGTTGCCGCCATTCGCGAAGAACAGATCGCGGATGGCCGCCGCGCGCTGGAACTGGGCGAGGTCGCCCGGCGTGATCGGCGCCGCGGTCCCGGCCACCTGCTGCAGCGTCCAGGTCTTGCCGGACATGTCGACGTAAGGGTGGAGCTCGGTGTTGAAGAACGCGTCGAGCTGCCCGCCCGGCGCGAACAGCCGCCCGAAATCCCCGAGCGGCACATCGGCCGATGCGGTCGGCGTGAACGGGTAGCGCCCGTCCACGATCAGGGTGCAGAGCGGCCCGGGGCCGCCGGTGCCGTTATAGGCGGCGACGATCTGTTGGCGCGCATTGCCGCCGCGCAACGCCGCGGCCTCGGCGGCGATCGATTGCAGCCAGCGCTGCAGCGGCTGCGGCACCTGCAGCGCGGTGACGCGGAGTGCCTGGACGGGGTCGCTGCCGGTGGGCGCCGGCGGGGGCGTGCTGCCGATCTGCGCCGCCGCGATCTTGGCGAGTTCCTGCTGGATGTCGGTCAGCGACTTCATTACCTGGCCGAGCGGCGCGCCCGAGCCGTTTCCGACGAAATCGCGGAGTGCCTTGTAGTGCTCGTCGACTTCCCGGCCGGGCGGGGCCGCGTTCGGCTCGTTGGCCTGCGCCGCGGCGACCGCGTGCGGCAGCGCCGAGGGCTTGGCGTCGCCGGGCTTTGGCCCTTCCGGCGGGACGGAAAGCGTGACCTCGCCCGCGATCGCGGTCAGCAGGGTCTGCATCGGCGACGGATTCGAGGTCAGGACGGAAAGCCCCTCCGAGGCACGGCCGGGACTGGGGAACGGCGCGATCTCGAGGTCGTTCAACAGCGCGTCCCAGGCGGCGATGAAATCGGCTTCGTAGAGCTGGACCACATCGGCTTCGAGCGAGCGCATCGCCGGCCCGCTGCGGTCGATCGCCTGCGTCTTCCCGAGCACCCAGCTTTCACCCGCGACCCGCGCCGTCGCCTCGCCGAGCGAGGGCAGCAGAACGCGGTGGAAGCCCTCGCGGGTGAGGAAGCCCGGGATGCCTTCCGTCAGGGGTTTGCCCGAGGCGCGCGCGAAGACCAGGACGGCGGCGGGGCTTGCCGACCCGAAGATGTCGGACGGGCGCCACGGGGACAGCGCCTGCGCCGCTGCGGAGGGTCGGATCCGCGCATAGACGCGCTGGGCCAGGGTGATATGCGAGAACACCGCCTGCGCGGTTCCGACCAGCGCGCCATCGAGCGGCACCGGCGGCAGGCTCGCGGCGAGCAGCGCGTCGAGATGGCGAAGCAGCGCTGACCGCTGGTCGGCATAGATCGCGCCGGGATAGGTCGCTTCCCAGTCGGCGGCCATCCACTGGTGGACGAGGGCGGCGTCGAGCGGTCCCTCGCCGCCGAGCATCAGATAGACGCGGGTCGCCTGGTAGAGCACATCCGGCTGCCCGATCGCGCCACGCATCGTCGTCTCGAGACGCCAGACGAGCCGTGGCAGGAGCGCGTTGTCGAGGGCGTTGCGGTAGACCGTGCGCGCCGCCGCGCGCAGCTTGGCATCCTGCGACAGGCCGAAGCCCGGCTCGCCGCCCGGCTGCGCGGAGCCGTAGGGCAGGGCGGCGGCCTGGTCGAGCAGCGGCAGCAGGCGCAGGAAATCGGCGTCGCTCACCCGGTCGAGCGGCAGCGTGCCCGCGGTCTTCGCGTACGTCTCGAATGCCCGGTTCGCGAGCGCCACGCGCTGCTGCCCGGCCAGCGAGCCGCGCCAGAGCAAGCCGGCCGCGACCACGACGGCGAGCAGGACGCCACCGAAGGCGGCGCCGCGCAGCAGCAGGCGCCGCCGCGCCGCGCCCGGCGGCTCGGCAACGAGCATCGCCTCGCCGAACACGACCTCGCGCAGCAGGCGTGCGAGAAAATAGCTCCGCCCGTGCTCGGGTCTGAGGCTCGGCAGTCGACGCTGATCCAGCCCGAAAGCGTTGGCGAGCAGGCCGGTCAGCCGATCAAGCGGCGTGCCCTGCTGCGTGCCCGAGGTGAAATAGATCCCGCGCAGGAAGGGCGCGGGATCCAGCCGGGAGCCGCCGAACGCCGCCTGCAGGAAGCCGGTGAGCGGCGGTTCGAGGCTCGCGAATTGCGCCGGGAAGCCCGCGATCAGCGCCCGCCGATCCGGGCTCCGCTCCTCCTGCAGGCGCGGCAGAAGCTGCGCGTTGAGCCGCTCCACCAGGGTGCGGAACGCGGCGCCGAAGCCCGCGATCGGTCCGTTCGGGCCGGGCTTCAGCGCGAATGTCGTGCCCCAGACCTGGGCGCACCGGTCACGGTCGAAGGTCGAGAAGAACTCGGTGAATCCCGCGATCAGATCCGACTTGGTGAACAGCAGATAGACGGGGAGCCGCACCCGGAGCCGCGCCTCCAGCTCGCGGATGCGCTGGCGGATGCTGCGAGCATGCGGAATGCGCTCGTCCTCGGGAAGCGCCGCGACATCGCTGGCGGCGATCGCGACCAGCACGCCATTGAGCGGCCGCCGTCCGCGCGTGCGCTTCAGCGTGTCGAGGAAGGCGTCCCACCCGGCGGCATCGACGGCGGCGTCGCTGTCCTGCGTCGTGTAGCGCCCGGCAGTGTCGATCAGCACCGCCTCCTCGGCAAGCCACCAGTCGCAGAGCCGGGTTCCGCCGACCCCCGCCACCGCGCCATCGCCCATTTCCGCGGCGAGCGGAAAATTGAGGCCGGAATTCCTGAGCAGCGTCGTCTTGCCCGCGCCGGGGGGGCCGATGATCGCGTACCATGGCTGCTCGAACAGGTAGCCCCGCCGCCCGCTCGCCTTGCGGAACACCGCGATGGCGGCGGCGAAGCGGTCGTGCACCGCGGCCGCTTGCTCCTCGCGCGCATCGGGCGCCCCGTCCGCGATGCCCTCGGCGAGCGCGGTGTCGCGCCGGCGCGCGCGCAGGTCGAGCAGCAGGTTCGCCGCCGCCCAGATCGCGACCAGCAGCAGCACGACGCCCAAACGCGCCGGCCAGAAGGCGAGCACCGCGAGCAGCGGGCCGAAGAACCACACGAGGAGCGCAAGCAATGCCGTGCCGAGCAGGGTGATCGCCCAGCGCGACAAGAGAATGCCAGCGACCCGCTTCATTCGGCTCGGCTCCAGACGGCGGCGATCAAGCATAGCGGTGTCAAACCCAAATGGAAGTGATACGAATTGGCGTGACCGCGCTCGGAGCCGGCTTGGAAATGCGCCGGCCGGCGCATTCCAAACGGACGCTCACGAACTCGAGGCGAGCTTGGCCCTGGTTCCCGACCACGCCATCCTGAGCACGGACCCGATCGGGCGGGTCGCCCCGCCGATCAGCGCGCCGGTCGGCCGGGGCGGGACCAACGATCCGCTCGACGTATTCGTCATCCAGCAGCTGCTCGATCGGCGCCTGCCGGAGCCTCACCTGCCGCTGCTCGCGACCGGGACCCTCGATCCCGGCACCGTGCTCGCGATCCAGGCCTATCAGGCGGTGATCCTGAATATGATCGCGCCGACCGGACTGGTCGAGCCGGGCAGCCCCACGTACTATTCGCTCGCCGCGCATCCGCTGGTGGCGGAGCAGACGACAAAGACGGTCGGGCACTATGGCAAGGTGCCACCGGAGATCGTGGAAGCTGCCGTCGCCTCGCAGCAGCACTGGCATATTCCGGCTTCCATTACCCTCGCGCAATGGGTCGTCGAGAGCGCCTGGGGCGCGGCGGTCCCGCCCGGCAGCAACAATCCTTTCGGGATGAAGGCGTCCGGCGACCAGCCTTTTGTCGAAAGCCTCACCCAGGAAGTGCGGGATGGCGCGATCGACACCGAGACGGCGAAGTTCCGCAAATTCGCTTCGATCGCGGACGCCTTCGACCAGCACGGGAAGTATCTCGCGAACTCTCCCCGCTACGAGGCGGCAAGGAGCAAGGAGAACGATCCCGATGCCTTCGCCGATGCGCTCACCGGCGTCTATGCGACCGATCCGAAATACGGGTTCACGCTGAAATGGGTGATCCACAATTACGGCTTCACCAACTACGACCACTGATGCGAGGCGTCGCCGCGGGGGGATGGACGCGGCGGCCGGGTGGGCGCTGCATCGCCATCGGTTCCCCAGCGACGAGGCGTGCATGAACGATCTCTCCGGGCTCCCGAGCCTTCCGTCCTTTCACCGCGACTGGGCGCCGGCGGCAGGCGGCGAGCGCACGATCGACAGCCGCCGGCCGCTGATCACGAACAGGGCGCCGGGATTGCCGGCGCCGCTCGTCCATGATGTGGGCGAGCGCGCCCTGCGGGGCCGTGAGATGAACTTCGCGGCGAAGCGCCTGGCCGACATGCATTTCGTGAGCGGGCTCGAATGGCAGGACGCGCTGAACCGGCTGCGCTGGCGCGGCGTGCCGCCGACCTCGGGCCTCGATTCGATCGCCGACGCGGCGCCGCGGCAGTCGCGGCTCGCGGCGGCGATGGCGCAGGGTGGGATCACCATCGAACGCGACCAGGCGGCGCGCGCGGTCCGCGTCACCTGGGCCGATCAGGCGCTGGGCGCGCCGGTGATCGGCCGCGCGGTTGCGCCGGTCGGATGGGGCGGCGTGGTGGTGGGCACGGGAACGCCGGATCCGGTGATGGCGGCGCCGATCCCACGCGGCGCCCCATCCGGCCGGCTCTGGCCGCTCGGCGACGCCGTGCCGGCGCCGCACGCCGCGTCCGCCGGGCTTTCCCGTGCCGTGGACGCATTCCTCGCGGCTTCGCCCGGCGTGTACGGGCTGCTCGTCGCCGCGCCCGACCGGGTGCTGTTCGAGCGCTACGGTGCCGGCGGCGCGCCGGATCGCGTCACCCCGAGCTGGTCGATGAACAAGTCGATGACCGGCTCGCTGATCGGACGCCTGCTCCATCTCGGCTGGCTCGAGACCGTGCACGCGCCGGCGCCGGCGCCGGCCTGGTGCGACCCGCGCGGCATCCATTGGCTGATCACGCTCGACGATCTCCTGCGCATGCGAAGCGGCCTCGCCATGCCCTGTCTCGGACCCGATGGCACGTCGCTCGGCTTCGAGAACACCGCCGTCTATCTCGACGCGGCGGACGCCTTCGCCGCCGCGCAGGCCAACATCGTCGCGGTCCGGCCGGGCGCCGTGTTCCGCTACATCAATGCCGGTATCAACGTGCTCGCGGCGATCATCCGTGATCGCATCGAGCGCCGTTTCCTGCCGTATCACGCCACCGTCTACGAGCTGCTTCCCGATCTCCTCGGCATGAGCAGCTACCGCATGTCGGCCGACATCGCGGGCAACCTGATCGGCTCGGGCTCGGCCTTCGCGACGCTGCGCGACTGGGCGAAGCTCGCCGTGCTGTACCTGCAGGACGGGATGTGGAACGGCGAACGCGTGCTGCCGGCGGGCTGGGTCGATTACGCGCTCGCCGCGCTGCACGGCGGTACCAGCTACGCGGCGACGTTCTGGACCAATGCGGATCGGCGTTTCCCGGCGCTCCCGCCCGATGCCGCCTGGCTGTCCGGCGCCTCGGACCAGCGCGTCTTCATCCTGCGGGGCGCTCGGCGGATCGTCGCCGTCTCCAACGAAACGGATGCCAGGATGGATCTCGGCGCGCTCGACGCCGTGCTCGCCGCCGTGCTCGCCGAGGCCTGAGAGCGGATCGGGGGAATTCGCATGCACATCGCCGACCTCACGATCTGGACGATCAATGTTCCGTACACGATGCCGTTCAAGAGCGCGCTCGGCCGGCGGACGGGAACCACGCGCACCATCATCCGGCTGACCAGCGACACCGGCCTCGAAGGCTGGGGCGAGACGTTCCGCGGCACCGCCACCGCCGCCATCCTCGAGCGACAGCGCAAGACGATCATCGGCTGGAATCCGTATGCGCTCGAGAAGCTGCGGGCCACGCTCAGGATGACCCCGTTCTTCTACGGCTATGTCGGATATTCCGCGCTCGCCGCGATCGAGATGGCCTGCTTCGATCTGATCGGGAAGGAAACCGGCAAGGCGCTCAGCGAGCTCATCGGCGGATCGATGCGCGAGACGGTGGCGGTCGCGGGTGTGGCGACGCCGGGGCTGCTGCCGCCGGGCATGTCCGTCACGCCGGAAGCGATCGCGGAAGCGACGCGCGAATTCCGCGACCGCTACGGCTTCTCCGCGATCAAGCTGAAGAGCTCGGCCGATGCGCGGCGGGATCTCGCCTATCTCAAGGCCATTCGCCAACGGCTGCCGGAGATCGGTCTGCGGGTGGATCCGAACGGTGCGTGGTCGGTCGCCGATTCCATCCTCGTCGGCCATCAACTGCTCCCGCTCGACTTGGAGGACCTTGAGGATCCCTGCACCGGGCTCGAGGGCATGGCGCGGCTTCGGCAGAGCGTCGCGATCCCGCTCTGCACCAACATGTGCGTGGTGCGGCTGGAGGAATTCGCGCCGGCCGCGCGGCTCGGCGCGGTCGATGTCATCCACGGCGACGTGTTCAAATGGGGCGGCATCATCGCCTGCAAGCGCCTCGCGGCGCTGTGCGACGCGTTCGGCATGGGCATGAACCTGCACAGCGGCGGCGAACTCGGGCTTTCCACCGCCTGCCATCTTCATCTCACCGCCGCGACGCCGGAAATCACCTACGCGATCGACACCGTGTATGACCTGATGGCCGACGACATCATCGAGCGGCCGTTCACGATCGAGAACGGGCACATGGCGGTGCCGACCGGCCCGGGGCTGGGGGTGACCGTCGACATGGACAAGCTCGACCATTATGCGAAGGCGCATGCCCGCGACGGCGACCTGCTCGGCTGAGCAGCCTACGGCTCCGTCGCCGCCACCCGATCCTCGGCGGGCGCGCGCGGCATTTCCCCATCGAACCAGTAGGCGGCGGCGATGGCCGACATGCGCATGCCTTCGTGGCCGATGCCGGGCACCACGATCAGGCGCCAATTGCAGGTCACGCCCAGCCGTCCCGCCGCTTCCTGACCGCGCGCGAGATAGGCATGCGCGCGGGCGAAGCGATGCGGTCCCTGCGCCAGGGCCGCGTCGTGACGCGGCAGGTTGGCGGCATCCGTCTCGATGTCGCGGTCGCCGGCGAAGATCACCAGCGGGTAGGCGAGCAGGCGGACCACGTCATCGCGCGCGACTCCGATCCCGCCCAGGCCTTCCGGATACGGCAGGTCGAGCGTCGGCATCGTGTACCAGCCGGCATTCGCGGCCCCCACCGCCGCGAAACGGTGGTGCGGCTGGGTCGCCATGAGGCGGTGCACGAACTGGCCGCCCGCGGAATGGCCCCAGAGATGGGCCTGGTCCCGCCGCGTCAGCCCGGCCTCGCGCAGCAGGTCGAAGACCCGCCCCGGGATCGCCTGCGACCAGGTCTCGCGCGGGCGGACGGTCCCGTCCGCGCTCCGCACGTGACCGTCATTGTAGTGGCGCGATTCCGGCCAGGACTCCGAGGGAAAACTCGGCGCCACGATCAGCAGCCGGTGCCGGTCCGCGGCCGCCATCCAGGCCTCGCAATACTCGTCGCCGTTCCGGCCCATGCCGTGCTGCACCAGCACGACGGGGCTTTCCGGCGTGTGGCTCGCCGGGCGGTAGCATTCCAGCACCAGGGGGCGGTCCGGCGAGAACGGATCGGTGTAGGGAATGGATGCGCGCCCAGGCCGTCCCAGGGCCTGCGCGAGATCGTCCGACGCCATGACGGGCAGGGTCGCACGCGCCCCATCGCGGGACAAGCGCGAGGCGTCGGCAGCACACCCGAACCGGGCTCGCGGCGACGCTTTCGCAATCCTCCCGCTCGCCCTACTTACGAGCGCGGTGGCGGCTGGAGCGATGCGATGGCGAGTGTGATCCCGGCGACGCGGCCGGGCGGAAGCGATGATTCGCTGTGGGCCGTCATCGCCTGGCTCGGCACACAACGGCGCATCGCCGAGGTCTTCCCGTCCCGGGCGCGCGCGCTGGCCGAGCGGGAGTGGCGCGAGCGCGAGGTGATGGCCTATCTCCATCTGCTCGCCGCCAACGCGCAGCCGGTGCCGCAATACAGCGTCGCTCCGGTCCGGCGCTCCGACCTCCCGCGCAAATGGCGGCCGCTGCCGGCCCTCGGCTTCCTGCGCGGCCAGTTCGTGTGAATTGTACGAACGGCCAAAACCCGCGAGTGGATCGTTCGTTTTCGAGCACCGGAGCGGAGCGGGCTTGCAGCCCGTGAGCACCGGAGCGCAGAAAGCCAAGCTTGGGTGGTCGGGGCGGGGAGAGGGCCGGTGCCGGCTTCAAACTGAGACACTACCCACCCTCAGCCCGCCGGCTGGAACAGCGCTTCCCCAGGCTTCGGGGCATCCTCGACATCGCCGCGGGCGAAGCGGTCGGGCGCGAAGGCGGCGATCGGCTGGTTGGTTCCGCCATCCAGCGCGAGCTGCGCGACGATGCCGCCCATCACCGGCGCGAGCTCGAAACCGTGGCCGCAGAAGCCGAAGGCGTGCACCAGGCCCGGGGCCACGCGCGAGAGGCCGATCACCGGGATTTCGTCGGGCAGCATCCCCTCGATGCCGGCCCAGCAATGCACGAGCTTCGCGCCGGCGAGGATCGGGAAGAGATCGAGCGCGGTGCGCGCCGAGAAGGCCAGGCGCTCGACATCCAGCGCGACCCGCCCGGTGTCGAGATCGCCCAGGCCCGTGTGGCCGCCGCCGATCATGACCTGGCCGCTCGGCGCCTGCTTGAACGACATCGGCCGGCCGGTGAGCCCGACGACGGGCGTGACGAAAGGCGGCAGCGCCGAGGTGTAGATCATCATCAGCGCGCTGAAGCCGAGCGGAATCTCCTCGCCCACCGTGCGGGCGAGCCGCGCACCCCAGGCCCCGGCCGCATTCACCAGCACCGGCGCGGCGTGCGTCGTCCCGTCGGCGCAAGCGACGCTCCATGCCGCCCCCTTGCGCTCGAGGCCGATCACGCCGGCGCCCTCGCGCAGCACGGCGCCTGCCGCCTCGGCGGCGCGGCGGAAGGCCAGCGCGGTGCGGTACGGCCGGGCAAACCCATTGCGCCGCGACACCAGGCCGCCGACGACATGCGGGGCGACCGCCGGCAGGAGGCGCCGCAGGCCGGCCGCGTCCACCAGCTCCTCATGGTCCCAGCCGGCGGCGCGCATCGCCGCCGCGCGCGCGCGCAAGGTGGCGAGTTCGGCGGCGTTCTCCGCCAGCTTCACGTGGCCGGTCTCCTGGAACCCGCAATCGTCGCCCACGAGGTCGGCGATGCGATGCCAGAGCGCGAGCGATTCCACCGCGAGCGGCACCTCCGCCGGATGTCGCCCCAGCGTGCGCACGCCGCCCGCGGAAAAGGAGGAGGCATGGGCGGCGACGCGATCCTTCTCCAGCACCAGCACGCGCCTGCCGCGCCGCGCGATGGCAAGCGCCGCGGAAAGTCCGTGCAGGCCGCCGCCCACCACGATGACGTCGAATCCGCGGCTCATCGCGACAGACCCCTCGGCAGGGCGCCGCCGTCAGGCTGCGCCTCGCGCGGGTCGAGCGTCGCCGGCGCGATCGCCGCGAGTGCCGCGAAGCCGACCGGACGAGCGGGCGTGATCAGATCCGCGACCCTGCCGCCGCGCGCGCCGGCCTGCGCGAGTGCCGCGCGATTGCGGTCCGGCCCGGGCGGCGTCTCGAGCAGGCAGGCGATGTCGAGCGGATCGAGCCGCCTTGCGGGGGTTCGCGCCGCGGCGGGAAAGCGCGGCACGATCCGTCCGGGTGCCGGCGATCCGGCGATCGCGCTCGCGGCGATGCGTGCCTGCTCGGCCGCCGCTTCCGGCGTCGCCGCGCCGAGAATGCGTCCCGCGGCGAAGATGCCCGCCACCGAGGTCGCTCCCGTCGCGTCGACCACCGGATGCCCGTCGGCGAAGGCGCAGCCGAGCGCCATCAGGAGCAGGGGCTCGTCGGCGCAGAGGAGCAGCCGCACGAAGGCGATCGCCGAGACCCCGGACGCGGTTTCGATCCAGATGCGGCCCGGCTCCGCGTGCCAGGCCGTCGCCTCCGGCCGGGCGATGCGGCGGGCGTCGGGCAGGATCGCCATGGCCGACCGGCCGGCGGGGCCGGCGCCGATGATGACGGCCGGTTCGGGCGAGCCGTCGTCGATGCGGTTCATCGTGGCCTCACTCCTCCCATGCGCCCCGCGGCGAGCATGCGCACGCACGCGGCATCTGACCACCCTTGCGGCAGCCGAGCGAAAGGCCTGACATGTCCAAGCCGCGTCGGGCGACGCGTCCGGCCGCTCCACCCCCTCCAGTTCCTTGCGCACGGGGTTGTGTACGGAGCTCACCTACACGACTCTTGGTTGGGATCGGGGGCCACGGTGGAAGTTTCCGCGCGTTTTTGGCACCATCGACCGTCGTCCAGGAAAGGTCGGCGACGATTCGCCCCATGCCATCCATGCCTCTCTCACCTGCCAATGACGGGATTCCATGGCTCTGACCGCGACCAGGATGACGCCGCCCGACGACGCCGAGCGGCTGCGCACCGAGATGCTGGTGTTCGGCAAGCGCGAGGTGGCGAGCCGCAGCGATATCGGCAAATTCTATGTGCGCGAATACAAGCGGCCGCGGCTGCTGGAGGTCACCGGCTGCGAGGACCATCTCGACTTCTACGTGCAGCATTTCGCGGGCCGGCTGCGCGAAGGCGGCGGCGCGCTGGTGAGCATCGGCTCGGGCGACGCCTCGGTCGAGCTGCAGGTCGCTCGCCGGCTGCGCAAGCTCGGCTTCGCCAATTTCACGCTGGAATGCATCGAGCTCTCGGACGAGCGCAACGGCCGCGCGAAGGAGCGGGCGGAGAAGGCGGGGCTCGGCGACTGCCTCAAGTTCACCGCGGCCGATTTCAATGAGTGGCAGCCGCAGCAGGCCTATGTCGGCGTGATGGCGCAATACGCGTTGCACCACGTCACCAACCTCGAGGGGCTGTTCGGCGGCATCCGCGAGGCGATCGCGCCACGGGGCGTGTTCTGCACCGTCGATACCGTCGGGCGGAACGGGCACCAGCGCTGGCCGGAGACGCTCGCCGTCGTCGAGAAGCTGTGGGCGACGCTGCCGATGGAGAAGCGCAGGCATCGCTACGAGGGGAAGGTCTACGAGCAGTTCCCCAACCTCGACCAGTCGACCCGCTCCTTCGAGGGCATCCGGGCGCAGGACATCCTGCCGCTGCTGGTGAAGAATTTCGGCTTCGAGGCCTTCGTCGCCTTTGGCGGCCTGACCGACGTGTTCACCAACGCGACCTGGGGCCATTACGACCCGGAGGAGGCGCGCGACGTCGCCTTCATCGACCTCGTGCACATGCTCAACGACCTGCTGATCGATCTCGGCCACATCAAGCCGACGCAGATCTTCGCGGCGATGAGCGTCGACAAGGCGGCCAAGCCGCGGATCTGGCGGCGCTGGACCCCGGAATTCTGCGTCCGCCCGGTGAGCGGGTTCCGGCCGGCCAAGCCGAACGCGCCCCCCGATCCCGAGCGGATCCTGATCGAGGGCCATCCGATCTCGCCGCGGCAATACCGCTCGTTGTTTCCCGATCTGGCCGAGAACCTGCCCGACGCGGACGCGCCGCCGAAGGCGCACTACTTCAGCCATGGCTGGCAGGAACTCGCCGAGGGGCGGCGCAAGGTGCGTGCGGACGTGCTGCAGGAGATCCTGCTCCAGCAGCTCTCGCCGGAAGCGCCGACCGCACCGCGGGCGGCGAGCTGGCGTTATTTCGACGGCGCCAGCGGCACGCTCGACCTGATCTTCTCGGACAGCACCGCCGATGGCGGCTTCTCGCCCGACCTGCCGGCGCGGCGTCGCGACGGGGATGCCCGGCTCTACCTGCGCGACGCGGGTCTCCACTTCCAGCGCGGCATTCCGGGCGTCGCCGACGGGATCCAGGAGACCGCGCGCTGGATCGAGGCGGTCGTGGCACGGGTGGGGGCGACCACGATCCGCACCATCGGACGCGGCGCCGGCGGGCACGCGGCGGTGCTGTTCGGCCATCTGCTGGACGCCGACGCGATTCACGCGATCGCCCCCGAGCTCATCCTCGACAGTGAGGTCGACAGCGGCTCGGCCTATGCCGATCTGCGCCGATTCCTGCCGGCGCTCGCGCCACGCCTCGCGCTGATCTGCCCGGCCTATGATCCGGAGGGCTATCGCACGCTGCAGGCGGGGCGGACCGCCGGCGTCTCCCGCCTGGCAATGACCGCCGATTTCCATCCGGCGGCCCTCGGCGTGCTGATCGAGAGACTGTTCGGCGCCGCCGAGTTCGGTGGTACCGCCCGCGGCGCTGATCGTGCGGCCCTTCGCGCCCGAGTACGACGACGGCACGGTGGGGCGGCTCGCCGAGGCGCACGAGGCGATGGCGGAGCGGGATTACGCCCGCTCGGCGGCGCGCATCGCGGCGGTGCTGGAGCGCGACCCCGGCAATGCCGGCCTGCGCTGCCATCTCGCGGCGCATGCCTTCATCGCCGGCGATTTCGACCTCGCCACGGCGACGCTGCGTCAGGCGCTGCAGGCGATCGCGGCCCTGGTGCCCGACGATGCCGGCCGCGGTGGACTGGTCGCGCGGCAGGCGAGGGCGATCGTGGGCCGGTTCTACGCCGCGCCGCCGCCCACGATGCAGGCGCTCGACGAGCTGTTCACGCGCGAGGCGGCGGCGCTGGAATAGCGATCCGTCACACCGCGAGATAGCGCGTGCGCGCCGCCTCGTCGGCGGCGAGCTCGGCGAGCGTGCCGGTCCAGGCGATGCGCCCCCTCTCGATCACCGCCGCGCGGTCGGCGACGCCCGTGGCGAAGGCGAGGTTCTGCTCGGCCAGCAACACCGTCACGCCCTCGCGCTTCAGCGCGCGCACCGCCTCCGCCATCAGCGCGACGATGAC
Source organism: uncultured Alphaproteobacteria bacterium (assembly GCA_963822815.1). GTDB lineage: Bacteria > Pseudomonadota > Alphaproteobacteria > Acetobacterales > Acetobacteraceae > CAWGJC01. Next base: position 277,006 of record CAWGJC010000001.1, on the reverse strand, counting down.
CGGCGCCAGCCCCTCGCTCGGCTCGTCGAGCAGGATCAGGCGCGGATTGCCCATCAGCGTGCGGGCGATCGCCAGCATCTGCTGCTCGCCGCCGCTCATCCGGCCGGCTGCGCGGTCGCGCGCGGCCGCGAGATTGGGAAACAACGCGATGACGCGCTCCTCGGTCCAGGGCACGAGGCCCGGGCGCGGCGGCCGCCGCCCGACGGCAAGGTTCTCCCGCACGGTCAGATCGGCGAAGATGCGCCGCTCCTCCGGCACATAGCCGATCCCCGCGCGCGCGATGCGGAACGGCTCGCGCCCGGCGATTTCCGTGCCCCCGAAGCGGATGCTGCCGGAAGCCGGCCGCACCAGCCCGATCAGCGTCTTCAGGGTCGTGCTCTTGCCGGCGCCGTTCCGCCCGAGCAGCACCAGGAGCTCGCCGGCATCGAGGCGGAAGGAAAGATCGTGCAGCACGCGCGCGCGGCCGTAATTGCTGCTCACGCCGCGCGACGGCGAGCATCACGACCCGCCGCCCAGATAGACCGCGCGCACGCCGGGATCCGCGCGAATGGCGGCGGCGTCGCCTTCGGCGATCAGCGCGCCGCGATCGAGCACCAGGATGCGGTCGGCGGCACCGAACACCGCGTCCATGTCGTGCTCGGTGAACAGCACGGCGAGGCGCCGGTCGGTCGCGAGCGCGCGCACCAGCCGCATCAGCGCGCCGCGCTCCGCCGCGCGCCATGCCGGCGGTCGGCTCATCCATCAGCAGCAGGCGCGGCTTGCCGGCGAGCGCGATCGCGAGCTCGAGGCGCTTCAGATCGCCATAGGCGAGCACGGCGGCCGCGCGCTCCGCCTGGTCGGCCAGATCCGAGCGGCGCGAGCAGCGCGTCCGCCGCCGCGCGATGGCGGAAACGGGCGGCCCGCCAGGCGCCCCATTGCTGCCGGTGATGCGCGATGAGCGCCATCTGCACGTTCTCGCGCACGGTCATCGAGGCGAAGGTCTCGGTGATCTGGAACGTGCGTCCCACGCCGGCGCGCGCGATGCGCCGCGGCGTCCAGCCGGCGATCTCGGTGCCGGCGAAGGCGATGCTGCCGCGATCCGGCCTGATCTGGCCGCCGAGCATGTTGAAGCAGGTCGATTTGCCGGCGCCGTTCGGCCCGATCAGCGCCAGCATCTCGCCCTCGGCGAGCACGAAGGCGAGGTCGCGCACCGCCCGCACGCCGCCCCAGGATTTCGCCAGGCCGGAAACCGCGAGCAGGCTCACGCCGGACGGCCGCGCCAGAGGCGCTGCGCGGTGCCGGCGATGCCCGACCGGAAACACCAGCACCAGCGCCACGATCACCACGCCGAGCACCAGCCGCCACCAACCGGCGTACAGCAGCAGCGTGTCGTACAGGCCGGTATAGGCGAGCGCGCCGACGATCGGGCCGGAGACGCTGCCGATGCCGCCGAGCAGCACCATCACCAGCGCATCGACCGAGCGCGACAGGCTGACATAGGTCGGGAAGACGCTGCCCTTGGCATAGGTGAAGAGCCCGCCTGCGAGCCCCGCGGCGGCGCCGGCGAGCGCGAAGGCGGCGAGGCGCAGCCGCGCGGTATCGAGGCCGATCGCCTCCGCCCGCAGCGGCGAATCCCGCCCCGCCCGGATCGCGTAGCCGAGCGGCGCATAGAGCACGCGGCGCAACAGCAGCGTGGCGCCGATCGCGAGCGCGAGCACGAGCCAGAAGAACCCGGCCGGACCCATCCAGCCCGGCAGCCTGATGCCGAGCAACCCGTTATCGCCGCCGGTGAGCGGCACCGCCTGGATCGCCACCGCCCAGACGATCTGCGCGAAGGCGAGCGTGATCATGGCGAGATAGACGCCGGAAAGCCGCACCACGAAGGCGCCGAACAGCGTCGCCGCGAGCCCCGCCGCCGCGAGCCCGAGCAGCAGCGCCAGGGGCAGGAACGCGGGCCGCGCGCCGCCAGCGCGGCCGCATAGGCGCCAATCCCGAACCAGGCGGCATGGCCGAAGCTCGGCATCCCGCCCGGCCCCATCACGAGATGCAGGCTGGCCGCGAACAGCACCGCGATCAGCGCCTCGATCAGCACCGACAGCGTGAAGCCGTTGGCCCAGAACGGCGCCGTCGCGGCGACGACCAGCCCCGCCAGGCCGAGCAGCTTCAGCGCGCGCGGCGCCGGCCGCACCAGCGATTCCGCTGTCGGCGCGCGCCCCGCGGCGGGCGGCCGGCCGAGCAGCCCGTTCGGCCGCAGCGCGAGGACGACCAGCATCGCGACGAAGGCGAGTGCGAGCGTCGATTGCGGCAGCAGCAGCACGCCGAACGCCTGCAGCAGCGCGATCAGCAGGCTCGCGAGCCAGGCGCCGACGAGGCTCCCCATCCCGCCGACCACCACGACCACGAAGGCGTCGATCACGGCGTTGACGTCGATGTCCGGATTGGCCGAATGCGTCGGCAGCGACAGCGCGCCGGCGAGCCCGGCGAGTGCCGAGCCGAGCGCGAACACCGCGGTGAACAGCCTGCGCTGATCGACGCCGAGCGCGCCCAGCATCTCGCGGTCGAGCGCCGCGGCGCGCAGCAGCGTGCCCCAGCGCGTCCGCCGCAGCAGCAGGATCAGCAGCAGGAGCACGAGCGGTCCGAGCGCGATCATCGCCAGGTCGTAGCGGGGGAACCGGCCGCCGAGCAGCGGCACCGAAGCGCGCAGCCAGGGCGGCCGCGGCAGGGTGAGCTCGTCCGGGCCCCAGACGAACTGCGTCGACATCCTCGATGATCAGCACGAGGCCGAAGGTCAGCAGCAGCTGGAACAGCTCCGGCGCGCGATACACCCGGCGCAGCAGCGTCACTTCGAGCAGCACTGCCGATCAGCCCGACCGCGATCGCCGTCGCCAGCACGCCGAGCACGAACCAGGCCGGCGTGTGCGGGCAGATGGGTGAGCACCGTCCAGCCGAGATAGGCGCCGAGCATGGCGAGGCTGCCATGTGCGAAATTCACGATGCGCGTGACGCCGAAGATGAGCGTGAGGCCCGACGCGATCAGGAACAGGGATGACGCCGCGATGACAGCCCCGTCAGGAGCTGCAGCAGGACGACATCCATCGCGTGCAGCGTTCAGCCTGCCGGGCGCAGCTTCGCCACCTCGGCATCCGACGGCAGCACGCTGGCGCCGTCGATGTAGCGCCAATCGACCATCGTGCCGTGGCCGTCCTTCACCGCGAGCTTGCCGAGGAATCCGCCCATCGTGCTCTGGTGATCGATCTGGCGGTAGATCGCGTTGCCGAACGGCGTCGTGAAGGAGACGCCCTCGAACCCGCCGACCAGCTTGTCGAGATCGAGGCTGCCGGCGCGGGCGATGACCGGCGGCGATCGAGTGGATCAGCGCGTAGCCGACCACCGAGCCCATTTTCGGCGGCGCCTTGAAGCGCGCCTGGTAGTCGGCGACGAAACCCTTGTTCGCCGGCGTGTCGAGCGTGTCCCAGGGATAGCCGGTGACGATCCAGCCCGGGGGCGTCTCCTCGCCGAGCGGGTCGAGATATTCGGGCTCGCCGGTCAGCATCGAGGCGACGGCCACCTTGTCGAACAGCCCGCGCGTGTTGCCGGCGCGGACGAAATTGGTGAGGTCGGCGCCGAAGGTGACGTTGAAGATCGCCTCCGGCTTCGCCTGCGCCAGCGCCTCGACGGTCGCGCCGGCATCGATGCGGCCGAGCGCCGGCCATTGCTCGGCGACGAACTGCACGTCCGGCCGCTTCGCCTGGAGCAGCTGCTTGAACCAGCGCACGGCGGACTGGCCGTATTCGTAATTCGGCGCAACCGTCACCCAGCGCTTCGCCGGCAGTTTCGCCGCGTCCTCCACCAGCATCGCCGCCTGCATGTAGGTGGACGGGCGCAGGCGGAACGTGGTGCGCGTCCCCTTCTCCCAGACCAACGCGTCGCTCAGCGGCTCGCCGGCGACGTAGAGCTTCCTGTTCTGCGCCGCGTAGTCGCTGAGCGCGAGGCCGACATTGGACAGGAAGCCGCCGGCGAGCAGATCGACCTTGGCATCGCCGACCAGCTCGCCCGCGAAGCGGATCGCATCCTGCGGCTTGCCGGCATCGTCGCGCGACAGCACCTCGAGCTTCCGCCCGAGCACGCCGCCCTTCGCGTTCACCTCGTCCGTCGCGAGCTGCCAGCCGTTGCGATAGGGCAGCGTGAAGGCCGGCACCGCGCTGTAGCTGTTGATCTCGCCGATGCGGATCGGCGTCGCGCCTTGCGCGCGGACGATCGCGGGCGCCGCCAGCGCGGCGGAGGCGGCGAGCAGGGTGCGGCGTTTCAGCATGACATTCTCCCGGTCAGCGCAGCCCGTCCTTGCCGATGATCCCGCTCACGGCAAGTCCGCCGATGCGCGGCAGCGGCCTTCCGCTATCGGTCACCACCACCGCGACGACGATCTCGTCGCGCCGCGGCGCGTCGGGCACGCTGATTTCCATCGCGTCGAAATGGCTGCGCACGAAGGCCGCGTCCTTGTGGCCGAGCGGCACGTCGATCGCGGTCCCCATCCCGCCGCGCTTCTTGGCGCTCGGCACCAGCGCGGCGCCGCGCTCGACCGCGCGGCGCAGCGGTCCGCCGAGCTTTGGATGCAGGATCGCCGCCGCGTGTTCGAGCTCGCCATCCTCGCCGACGATCGCCGCCTTGCCGTAGCTCTCCGCCTGCGCGGGCGCGATCCCGAGTGCCGCCACCGCGCGCTCGCCCAGCAGGCCGCCGAGCGTCTCGCCGAGCGCGATCAGCGCGGCGAGATCCTCGACCTGGCGGCCCGCGCATTCATTGCCGACGACCGCGATCGCCGCCGCCTTGCGCGTCGGCCGCGCGAGGTCCTGGCCGCCCTCGCGCCTGGTCTCCTCGACGATCGTGAGCAGCTTGCGGATCATCCCGCAATCATCTCGCGCGCGGGGATCGGGCAGTGTCAATCGAGCGCCACGGCCTGGCCGGTGCGCGCGGATCGCGCGGCGGCATCGGCGAGCACCAGCGCGCGCAGCCCCTCCTCGCCGCCGGGGATCGGCGACACGCCGGCGCCCACCGCGGTGACGAAGGCGTCGAGCTCGGCCCGGTAGGAGGCGGCGTAGCGCTCGAGGAAGAAAGGCAGCGCCGGCTCGGTGGTGAAGCCCGCCGCGCTCGCGCATTCGAGCCGCGTCGCCGTCATGTTGTCGACGCGCAGCATGCCGCGTGATCCATGCGCCTCGATCCGCTGGTCGTAGCCATAGACGGCACGCCGCGAGTTGCTGATCTGGCAGAGCTTTCCCCCGCCGGTGCGCAGCGTCACCACCGCCGTGTCGACGTCGCCGGCTCCCCCGATCGCGGGATCGATCAGGCAGGATGAAGCGGCGAACAGCGACACCGGCTCCTCGCCGAGCAGGAACCGCGCCATGTCGAGATCATGGATCATCATGTCGCGGAACAGCCCGCCCGAGGTCGCGATGTAGCCGGCAGGGGGCGGCGCCGGATCGCGGCTGGTGATCGCGAGCAGCTCGAGCGTGCCGATCTCGCCCGCGGCCAGGCGCCGCCACAGCGCGGCGAAGCTCGGGTCGAAGCGCCGGTTGAAGCCGACCATCAGCGGAATGCCCGCGCGCTTGACGGCATCGAGGCAGTGCCTGATGCGCTCGGCCGAGAGGTCGATCGGCTTCTCGCAGAACACCGGCCGGCCCGCCGAGGCGGCGCGCTCGATATACTCCGCATGGGTCGAGGTCGGCGAGCCGATCAGCACCGCGTCGGCGGCGCTGAACGCCGCATCGAGCGCGATCGGCTCCGCCCCGCAGGCGCGGGCGAGGCGGGCGGCGGCCCCGGCGTCGACATCGGCGACGCCGGCGAGCCGCGCGCCGGGGTGGTTCGCGATGTTGCGGGCGTGGATGTGGCCGATCCGGCCGGCGCCGATGACGGCTATGCTGAGCATCGGGCGCCTCCCGGACCGGTGTCGACCATCTCCGGCGACAATGCGGAGCGCACGCCGTGAACACAAGACCGCAGCCGATCGCGATCACCGCCGTTCCCCGGCGGCGCTGCGGCCGCCCACCGATCGGCGGTACAGCTCCTTGCCCCAGCGTCGGTGCAGCCAGAGCCAGCTTTCGGGGCATTCGCGGATCCAGCGTTCGAGGCAGGCATTCAGCGCCCGCGTGAGCGCCGCGATGTCGGCTTGCCGGTCGCCGGTGTCGGGCAGGACGAGCGGCTCCTCGCAGACGACGCGGAACCGGGCCGGGCCGAGCCGGCGGACATAGACGGGCACCACCAGGCAGCGGAAGCGGAGCGCGAGCGCGGCGGGCGCGGGTGCGGTCATCGCCGGGCGGCCGAAGAATTCGACCGCGATGCCGTCATTCATCTTCTGGTCGATCAGCAGGCCGAGCCGGCCGCCGCGCGCGAGATGGGCGAGCAGGCCCCGCGCGCCATGCGCGCCTTTCGGGAACATCGGCATGCCGCCCGCCGCCTTCACCCGCAGCGCGGTGATCATCGCGTCCACCGCCGCGTTCTGCGCCGGGCGAAAGGCGAGCGATGCCGGGACGCCGTAATCCGCGGCGGCCCGCGCATGCACCTCCCAATTGCCGATATGGCCGGAGAACGAACATCACCGGGCCCCGATGCGCCGCGATCCGGCGTGCCACCGCCTCGCCCTCGAGCTCCCAGCCGGGACCGTGCGGCGTCGGCCGGAAATCCGGCAGATGCGGCAGTTCGCCGACGGTGCGGCCGAGATTGTCCCAGGCGCCGCGCACGATCCGTCGTCGCGCGACGGCATCGAGCGCCGGCATCGCCAGCCGGAGATTGATGTGGGCGACGCGCGAGACCGGCAGCAACGGGCCGATCGTGCGCGCGACGGCGCCGCCCAGATTGGAGGCGCGCACCGGCCCGAGCGCGCGCAGCAGGGCGAAGGCCGCCCGCACCAGCGCCGCTTCGAGGTGCTGCAACGGGGTCACGGCACGACTTCGCGCAGCAGCGCCTCGATCGCGCCGGGATCCTCCCAGGCCAGCCGCACGCCGAGCACGCGCACGCGGGGGCGCAGATCGGGCGGCAGGCGGGCGGCGTCCTTCGCCGTGGTGAGCGGCGCCGCGCCCCGTTGCGCCGCACGATCGAGCAGGGCCTCGATGGCGCGCCGGGAATAGCGATGGTGGTCGGGGAAGGCGCGGCGCTCGACCAGCTCGGCGCCGGCCTGCGCGGCGGAGGCGAAGAATTTCTCCGGCCGGCCGATGCCGGCGAAGGCGAGCACGCGAACCCCGGCGAGGGACGGCTCGCGGCGACCAGCGCGGCGCGCAGGACCGGCAGTCCCGCGGGCAGCGCCGCCAGCGCGCCACGCCGCGTCGGGACCGATCAGCACCGCGGCCCGGCAGCGCGCCGCACCGGCGGCGACGGGCTCGCGCAGGGGCCCCGCCGGCAGCACGCCGCCCGTTGCCGAACCCGAAACCGCCGTCGATCACCAGCAGCGCGCAATCCTTGGCGAGGGTCGGGTTCTGCAGCCCGTCATCCATGATGAGCGCCGCCGCGCCCGTCCGCCACCGCCGCGCGCGCACCGGCGGCGCGGTCGGCCGCGACCCAGCACGGCGCGACCGCGGCCAGCAGCAGCGGCTCGTCGCCGACCAGCGCCGCGTCGTGGCGGCGACGGATCGACAAGCAGCACGCCCCCGGCGCGTCCGCGATAGCCGCGCGTCAGGAAATGCAGGGCGATCGCCGCGCGCAAGCAGGCGCCGTCCGAGATCGAGGGCGAGCGTGGTCTTGCCCGCACCGCCCACGGTGACGTTGCCGCAGCAGATCACCGGCACCGGCGCGCGCCAGCCCGGCACCGCTCGCGCGTCGCGCGGCGATGCTCGCGACCACGCCCCCGAGCGGCGCCAGCAGCAGCGGCGCGACGCCGCCCGGCCGCGCCCAGAAGCCGGGCGGTCGCATCACCGCCGCTCGATCAGCCGGCAGAGCAGCGCCGCGGTCTCGGCCGGCAGCGCCGCGTAGCGCCCGGCCGCCTCCTGCCCCGCGCGACCGGCAGCGGCGCGCAGATCCGGATCGCCGAGCAGCGTGGCGGCCCAGCGTGCAAGCGCCCCCGCATCGGCCACACGCGCAAGGCCGCCCGCCGCCTGCAATGCCGCGACGGCGCCGGCGAAATTGCCGGTATGCGGGCCGACCGCCACCGCGCAGCCGAGCCGCGCCGGCTCCAGCGGGTTCTGGCCGCCTTGCCCCGCCAGGCTCTTGCCGACGAAGGCCATGCCGGTGAGGCGGTAGAACAGGCCGAGCTCGCCCATCGTATCGGCGAGCCAGATGCCGCCCGCCGGCGGCCCCTCCCCGGCGCCGCGCCGCTGCACGCCTCCGAGCGCGGCTGCGATCGCCGCACCGCGCTCGGGATGGCGGGGCGCGATGATGGTGAGCAGGCCCGGCCGCTCCGGCGCGATCCGCGCATGCGCTGCCGCGACCAGCGCCTCCTCGCCCGGATGGGTGCTGGCCGCGAGCCAGACCGGGCGTCCGTTCAAGGTCCCGCGCAGGCGCGCGAGCTCGCCGGGGTCGGCGGGGAGCGGCGGGGCGGCGAATTTGAGGTCGCCCGGCGCCGTCACCGTGCGGGCACCGAGCGTCCGCAGCCGCTCCGCATCCGGCGCGGACTGCGCCTGCACCGCGTCGAAGGCGGCGAGCATCGTGCCCGCCAGGCCGGGCGCGCCCCGCCGCCACTGGGCGAAGCTGCGCTCTGACATCCGGGCATTCACCAGCGCGCGCGGAATGCCGCGCGCCTCGCAGCCGGCGAGCAGGTTGGGCCACAGCTCGCTCTCGACGAAGGCCGCCGCGTCGGGCCGCCAGTGATCGAGGAAGCGCGCCGCCCAGCCCGGCACGTCGAGCGGCACGAAGCGGTGCAGCACGCGGTCCGCGAGGCCGAGCTCCGGCAGGCGCTGCGCCGAGCAGCCGGGCGGAGGTGATGGTGCCGGTCGTAATCAGAACAGTCACATCAAAAGGCAGGGCGGCGATCACCGGCAGCACCGAGACGGTCTCGCCCACGCTCGCCGCATGCAGCCACAGCAACTTGCCGGCGGGGCGCGGAAAAGCCTCGATTCCCTCGCGTTCGCCGAGCCTTGCCGCGATCTCCTTGCCGCGCGCGACGCGCCGCCGCAGCATCCAGCGCAGGCCGGGCGCGGCGAGGCGCGCCGCCGCCGCATAGGTGCGGAAGCCTACGCCCTGCATAAAGCATCCGCGCGGTCGGCGGCGGCGGTCATCGCCGCGGCGATGCGCGGCAGCGCCGCCTCCCACCCGTCGCGCGGCACCGCGATGGTCGGGCCGCAGACCACGACGCCGCGGCCGAAGGGCAGCGGCAGCACCATCCGGTCCCAGCTCGGCAGCACCCGTCGTCGGCTGGTCTGCGCCCCGGCCGGCAGCACCGGCACGCCGGCCAGAGCCCGCGAGCTGCGCGACCCCCGGCGCGGCCTCGCGGCGCGGCCCGCGCGGGCCGTCCGGCGTGACCACCACGTGGTCGCCCCGCGCCAGCACGGCAAGCAGGGTCAGCACCGAGACCGAGCCGCCCTTGCCGCCGGATTTGCCCGCATTCGCCCGCGAGCCATAGACTATCTCGACCCGGAACCGACGCACCACCTCGCCGATGAAGCGCCCGTCGCGGTGACGGCTGACCAGCACGTGCACGCGCGCCCGGGCGTCGCGCCTGCGCACCATGATCCACAGCACCGGCATCAGCGGCAGGCGCTCGTGCCAGAACGCGGCGACGCAGGGCTGCCCGGCCACGATGCGGCGCCAGATGCTCCTCGCCCTCGATGGTCCAACGCGTCGTTCGCAGCGCGAAGTCGAGATAGAGGCCGAGCGTGCGGGCGGACGGAGAGCTGGACCACCCGGCTGCGCAGCAGACGCTTCAGCATCGCCCACGGTGATTTCGCATGCCGCGCGGTAGCATCTTGCCCGGTCAGGGGCAAACCCGCCGCGCCGCGCGCCGCCCCCCGACGCCCAGGAAAGCCGAGGCGGCGCCGCAGAGCTGCACCGCACCGCCGGCGAGCATCGCCGCGCGCAGCCCGGCCGCGCCGCCCCCCATGCCGGCGAACAGGCCGCCGAGCGCCGCCACCCCGAGCGTCGCGCCGACCATCCGGGCGACGTTGATCAGCGCCCCGGCGGTGCCGGCGCGCTCCTTCGCCACCGCGCCGACCGCGACCGCCATCAGCGGGCCGGTGTTCAACCCCATGCCGATGCCGGCGAGCAGCAGCCCGGCCTCGGCGAGGGCAAGCGGCCGGCCGGCCTCGGTTCCAGCCAGCGTGAGCAGGCCGAGCCCGATCAGCGCCGTCCCGCCCGCGGTCATGCCGCGCGGCCCCAGCCGCTCGGTCAGCACCCCCGATTGCGGCGAGATCAGCGCGAAGGCGAGCGCCATCGGCATCAGCGCCAGGCCGGCACCGGTCGCCGAGAGCAGGTGCGCCTGCTGCCAGCAGAGCGGCACCAGGAACAGGAGACCATACATGCCGAACGTCATCGACGCGGTCGCCGCCATCGCGCCGGAGAAGGGCCTGCTGCGGAACATCGCGAGCGGCACCATCGCCGCCGCGCCCTCCCGCCGCTCGGTGGCGACGAAGGCCGCACCGGCGGCAAGCGCCACCGCGACGGCAAGGATCGCGACCGCCGGCGCGCTCCTTGCCTCGATCCCCGCCAGCGCCAGGGCGCCGAGCGCGAGGGCCCCCGAGATCTGTCCGCGCAGGTCGAAATGGCGGCCCGCCGGATCGGCCGATTCCGGCACGACCCGCCAGGCCAGCAGCAGCGTGGCGACACCGAGCGGCAGGATCAGCAGGAACACGCTGCGCCAGCCGAGATGGTCGATCAGCAGCCCGCCCACGGCGGGACCGATCACGAAGGCAAGACCGTTGCAGCTCGCCCAGATGCCGATGGCGCGGCCGCGCGCCACCGGATCCGGCCAGGCGACGCGGAGGATCGCCAGCGAGCAGGGCAGGAGAAGGGCCGCGCCGAGGCCGGCCACCACGCGGCCGGCGATCAGCATTGCCGGGCCCGGTGCCACGCCGCAGACGAGCGAGCCTACGGAGAACACGGCGACGCCCCAGGCGAAGAGGCGCCGGCGCCCGAACAGGTCGCCAAGCGTGCCACCGGCCAGCAGCAGCACGGCGTAGGTCAGGTTGTAGCCGTCCAGCACCCATTGCAGCGCACCCATCCCGGCATGGAGGCTTGCCCCGATCCGATGCACCGCGAGGTTCACCACCGAGGTGTCGATCTGCGCGCAGAGCACGCCGCCGCACATCGTCACCAGCACCCAGGATTGTCGCCGCATGTGCTCCGCTCCATCCGTTCGGCGCCAAATGGGGCCTCGGAGCCGCCGGGTCAGGCGGGCACGCTTCGGGAACGGCCGAAGCGTCCCCGGGTGATTCGTCCGCCCGCAGGCCCTATGTGTCGGGCAGCCGCGCAGGAGCCGCCCATGTCCGAGGTGTTGCAGCTCGCCGAGCTCGGCGCGGTGATGGGGGATCCCGCCCGCGCCAACATGCTGCTCGCGCTGTTCGACGGCCGCGCCCTGCCCGCGGGCGAGCTCGCCTACCAGGCGCGCATCGCCGCGCCGACGGCGAGCGGCCACCTCGCCCGGCTCGTCGAGGCGGGGCTGCTCACCGTCGCCAGGCAGGGGCGGCACCGCTACTACCGTCTCGCCGGTCCCCGCGTCGCCCGGCTGATCGAGCACATGGTGACGCTCGGGCAGGAAGCCGCGCCGCGCCGCGCCAGTCGCGTCGACCCCGCGCTCCGCGCCGGCCGCACCTGCTACGACCATCTCGCCGGCGAGCTCGGCGTCGCCCTCACCGACGGGCTGGTGCGCGACGATCATCTCCGCATCGTCGAGGAAGGCGCCGAGCTCACGCCGCGGGGCAGCGCGTTCCTGACCGGCTTCGGCCTCGACCTCGCACCGCGCGATACCCGCGGCATCTGCCGCACCTGCATCGACTGGAGCGAGCGCCGGCCGCATCTTGCCGGGCGGGTTGGCGTGGCGCTCTGCCGCCGCTGCCTGGAGCTGGGCTGGATCGAGCGCGGGCGCGACAGCCGGGCGGTGCGCGTGACCGCTTCGGGTGCCGCCGAATTTCAGGCGGTGTTCGGGATCGCGGTGCCGGCCAGCCCGCCATCGAGCGGCACCAGGTTCTCGCAGAACAGCCGTGCGCAGGCGGTCCAGGAGAAGCGCTCGGCGTAAGCGCGGCAGGCCTCGCGGTCGGCGCCGAGTGCGGCCCGCGCGGCGCGACCGAGATCGGTGTCGAGCGCGCCGATCCCCCGCGCATCGCCGAGCACGTCGCGCGGCCCGGTCACCGGGTAGGCGGCAACCGGCGTGCCGCAGGCGAGCGCCTCCAGCAGCACGAGGCCGAACGTGTCGGTGCGGGAGGGGAACACGAAGGCATCCGCCCCGGCATAGGCCCGCGCCAGATCAGCGCCGTGCAGCGCGCCGGGGAAACGCACGTCCGGGAAACGCCGCTGCAGCGTGGGCAGCAGCGGCCCGTCGCCAACCACCACTTTCGAGCCGGGCAGGTCGAGGGTGAGGAACGCCTCGAGGTTCTTCTCCACCGCGACGCGCCCGACATTGAGGAAGATCGGCGGCGGAAGGTTCCACGCCGCGCGCGGCTCCGGGCGGAACAGCGTCGTGTCGACGCCGCGCGACCAGGCGCGCACCGGCGCGAAGCCGCGTGCCGCCAGCTCCTGCCGCAGGCTTTCGGTCGCGACCATGGTGCCCGAGCCGGCGTTGTGAAAGCGGCGGAGAAACGCGTAGGAGAGACGCGGCGGCACCCGGATCCGCGCCTGCACGTATTCCGCGAATCTGGTGTGGAACGAGGTGGTGAAGGCGGCGCCATGCCGTCGCGCCCAGCCGCGCGCCGCGAGGCCAAGCGGTCCCTCGGTCGCGATGTGCAGCGCGTCCGGCGCGAACGCCTCGATCATGCGCGCGAGCCCGCGCCGCGGCAGCACCGCGAGCCGGATCGCCGGATAGGTCGGGCAGGGAATGGTGCGGAACCGGTCGGGGCCGATCACCTCGACCACGTGCCCCATCGCCCGCAGCTCGCCCGCGACGGTCGCGAGCGTGCGCACGACGCCGTTCACCTGCGGCAGCCACGCATCCGACACGATCAGGATCCGCGCGCCGGCGCGGATCATGTTCCGGTCAAGCCGGCACCGGCTTCACCGAGGGTGACGATGGGATCAGGCAGGGGCGGGGACCGGGGCGCGCATGGAGAGGCGATTGCGGGCGGCCCAGTCGATCAGTTCGAGCCTGCCGTCATGATGCTCGACGAGCGCGGTGCAGCTTTCCACCCACTCGCCGAGCAGCGCGAGCGCGCGAGCGTAGCGCACCACGCTGTCGAACTGGTCGCCATGGATCACCAGCAGCCGGCGCCCGTCCGCCGTGGCATGACCGGTGCCGATAGGCGCACCGGCCATGCGATCGTTCCTTGTCTGAGCGCGTGATTCACGCCTTCGGCCGATCCGATTCAGGCGATCACGCGCTGGCTGGCAAGCGACCTTATCCGGTCAGGTGACTCCACCTGATCGGATCTCGCCCTAGTTTCGCACCGAATCGGTGGCGCGGCGCGACGGCATGAAGCCGGAGTCCTGCCGCGCGCGCGAAATCGCATTGGCGATGTACTGCCGCGCCTCGGCGGCGTCACCCCAGCCGATCAGCTTCACCCATTTGCCGGGCTCCAGATCCTTGTAGTGCTCGAAGAAGTGGCGGATCTGGTCGAGCGTGATTTCCGGCAGATCGGTGTAGTTCTTGACCGCCAGGTAACGCTTGGTGAGATGGGGTGAGGGTACCGCGAGGATCTTCTCGTCGCCGCCGCCATCATCCTCCATCTTCAGCACGCCGACGGGGCGGACATTGATCACCGCGCCGGGAACAATCGGGCGCGTGTTGGCGACCAGCACGTCGATCGGGTCGCCGTCTTCCGAGAGCGTGTGCGGCACGAAGCCGTAATTGCCGGGATAGCGCATCGGCGTGTGCAGGAAGCGGTCGACGAACAGCGTGCCCGCCTCCTTGTTCATCTCGTATTTGATCGGCTCCCCGCCGATGCCGACCTCGACGACGACGTTCACGTCCTCCGGCGGATCGTTCCCGATCGGGATCGCGCTCAGACGCATCGGAACTCCTTGCCTGGCGAACAGGCAGCCTCAATAGGCCCGTGGACGCGCGAGGTCCATCAGGGTTCCGGGCCGAGCAGCGTCACCCGCTCGGAGAGGCCCGGCGGGGTGAAACCGCAGAGCCTGCCGTAGAAATCGAGCTCCAGCTCGAGCACCTGCCGCAGCGTCTCGGCGCGCCGGAATCCGTGATCCTCGCCGGCGAATTCGAAATGCGCGACCGGCAAGGCCCTCGCGCGGATCGCCTTGACCATGATCCGGGCCTGGTTCGGCGGCACCACCTTGTCGTCGAGCCCCTGGAAGAAGATGACGCCGCCCGCCAGGCGGTCGAGATGGGTGATCGGCGAGCGCTCGGCATAGATCGCCTCCGCCTCCGGCAGCTTCCCGATCAGCCGGTCGAGATAGCGCGACTCGAATTTGTGCGTGTCCGCGGCGAGCAGCCTGAGATCGGCCACGCCGTAGAGGCTGGCGCCGCCGGCGAAGCCCGCCTCCGCGGTCAGCACGGCGAGCGCCGTGAAGCCGCCGGCGCTGCCGCCGCGGATCAGCAGCCGCTGCGGATCCGCCCTGCCCGCAGCGACGAGGTGGCGGGCGGCGGCGATGCAGTCCGCGACGTCGGCGACGCCCCATTGGCCGTCGAGCTTCTGCCGGTAAGCGCGGCCGAATCCGGTCGAGCCGCGATAGTTCACGTCGACCACCGCGAAGCCACGGCTCGTGTACCACTGGATGCCGGGCCGGAACGCGTCGCTCGTCATGCTGGTCGGGCCGCCATGGATCATCACCAGCAGCGGCGGTGCCTCGCCCGCGGGACCGGCGAAGCGCGCATTGAGGGGCGGATAGTAGAAGCCATGCGCGGTATCGCCCTCCACGGTCGGGAAATCGATGGCTTCGCCGACCGAGATATCGGCGCGCGTCAGCACGTCCGGCCCGGCCGCGCGGACCGGCGTGATCCGCGCCGCATCGCCCGCGAGATCCACGAGCACGATCGCCGCGGGCGCCTCGGGCGACAGCCTGAGGCAGGCGAGGCGGGTGGCGCCGAGCACGGCGGGACAGGCGGCGACGGGTCCAAGCGGCAGGAAGCCCGCCTCCCCGTCGGTGATGACGGCGGCGCGCGTGCGGCCATCCTCGGTGACGGCGGCGAGCAGCCTGCCGTCGGAAAGAAAGGTGAAGTAACGCTGGCCGAACACCCAGTGCGCGCCGCCGATCTCGGCCGCGAGCGCCGTCACCGCCTCGACGGCACCGTCGCGCCATCGATGGACGTTCCACCACCCCGAGCGGTCCGAGCAGAAATGCAGCACGCCCTCCGGCGACCAGGCCGGTTGCAGCACCGATTCCGCATCGCCACCCGCGCCGCGCCGCGCCGCGCCGAGCGTCGCGCCGTCGAACGACGCGACACAGAGCGTCGTCGCATCCCACGGCATGTCCGGATGGTTCCACTCGATCCAGGCGAGCGTCTTTCCATCCGGCGCGACGCGTGGGCTCGACAGGAAATCCGGGCCGCGCCGCAGCACCGTCCCTTCGTTCTCCGCCGGCGCCGCCGCGGCGGCGAGATCGAGCAGGACGAGGCTCGCCTCCGCCGCGGCGGGGTCGCGTGCGCGATGATCCTCGCGCACGCAGACGACGGCGTCGCGTTCCGGCACGAAGCCGAAATCGGCATAGCGGCAGCCATCCACCGCGACGATCTCGCGCGGCGCCGCGCCAGGCACGAGCAGCCAGAGATGCCCGTCGCGACGGTCGCTGAACAGCACCACCCCGTCGCGCACGGTGTAGGCGCCGCCGCCATATTCGTGCACGCGCGTGCCGACATTGAACGGCGGCGGCGTCAGATCGGCAATCGTTCCGTCGGCGGCGCGTCGCACCAGCACGGTGCGCCCGCTCTCGCTCGGACGCGATTCCAGCCAGTAGAGATCGGCACCGTCCGCGGCCGGCGCGGAAAGCCCGACCGTGCGGCCCACGACGAGCTCCGTCGTCACCGGCGATTCCCAGCTGCCGAACGGCGCAATCCGCTTTTGCATCATTCCCTCATCCCGCGTGTTGCGGAGAAACAGCGCGCGATCGTGAGGTCGCACATCGCCGTGGCACCGCACCGCAGAGGCTTTCGATGTGCGAACGTTCCTGCCTCGCAAGGGCCGTTCGCCGCGCAACATTCAGGAAAAAAAATCATGGCCGCCCGCGATACACCGAAACCGCGTTTGGAAACAACTTCGGTTCCATCGAGCTGCCTCGCGCGATGCGCGGCGCTCGCGTGCCTGTGCTGCTCGGTGACCGGCGCTCCGGCGTTCGCCGGCGATGCCGCGGAGTCCGCGGGCATCCCGATCGGCCACGTGATCATCATCATGCAGTCGCAACGCTCGTTCGATGCCTATTTCGGCACCTTTCCCGGTGCGGACGGCATTCCGATGCAGAACGGCGTGCCGACGGTCTGCGTGCCGGATCCCGATGCCGGCACCTGCGTCCAGCCGTTCCACAATTCGAAGCTCGTCAACTATGGCGGGCCGGTCGATCCGAACAGCGCCGTCATCGACATCGACAATGGCGCGATGGACGGGTTCATCAAGGCCAAGGAGCGATCGGAGGGGTATGTGGGCTGTGCCGATCCCTCGATCCCGTCGTGCAAGTACGACGTGATGGGATACCACACCAGTGCCGAGGTTCCGAACTACTGGACCTATGCGCAGCAATTCGTGCTGCAGGACCACATGTTCGCGTCCGACGCTTCGGTACTCGCTGCCGAACCACATGTCGCTGGTCTCGGCCTGGTCGGCGAGCTGCACGACCACCTCGCCGGAATCCTGCACCTCCTCGCTCGAGCAGCCACAGAACTACACGAACGATGTGTGGACCGATCTGACCTGGCTGCTGTACCGGAGCGGCGTGAGTTGGGGATACTACGTCTTTCACCAGAACCAGCAGCTGCCACCCTCCGCCGGGGTCCCGTCGGAAGACGGTACCCAGTCGCCGAACGGCGCCACGCCAGACGAATGGAACCCGCTGCCGCATTTCGCCGACGTGAAATCCGAGGGGCAGCTCGGCAACATCCAGGACATCGACGATTTCTTCACCCAGGCGGCGGCGGGGACCTTGCCGGAGGTCGCGTGGGTCGCGCCCAACTACTATTACAGCGAGCATTCCGGTTACGGGATCGAGAATGGCCAGTATTTCGTGACCAGCGTGATCAACGCGGTGATGCGCAGCCCCGACTGGAACAGTTCGGCGATCTTCCTGGTGTGGAGCGATTGGGGCGGCTACTACGATCACCAGTCGCCGCCCGTGGTGGACGCGAACGGCTACGGCATCCGCGTCCCCGGCCTGGTCATCTCGCCCTACGCGCGGGCCGGCTACATCGACCCCCAGATCCTGAGCTTCGATGCCTATCCGAAGTTCATCGAGGATCTCTTCCTGGGCGGCCAGCGCCTCGATCCCAGCACCGACGGGCGGCCGGACTCGCGCCCGGACGTGCGGGAGAACCTGCCGATCCTCGGCGACCTGATGCAGGATTTCGACTTCACCCAGGCGCCGCGGCCACCGCTCATCCTCAACCCGCGGCCCTGAGACGGCTACTCCGCTATTGATTCCTGGTCGGGCTCGCGCTTGAGCCGGCTCGGCAGCAGCTCGCCGGTCGATTCCAGCACCGGATAGGCGGAAGCGGCGACCAGCCTGGCATTGACCTCCTTGAGCGCGCGCACCGCGTCGAGATGCAGCGAGCTGGTCTCCGCGGTGTCGATCCGGCCGCTGCGGAGACGGGCGAAATGCGCCGCCGTCGCCACCGCTTCGAGGCGGCGGAACGTTTCCTTCTCGTCGGCGAGGACGCGTGCCGCGCGCTCGTCGCTGGTCATGAACAGCGAGCCGGCCGTCTGCAGATTGGCGATCAGCCGGTCGATCATGCCGAGCAGCTCGGCCTGGCCCTCGGCGGAGAAGGCGAGCCCGCGCTTGATCTTCTTCGACGCGATCGCGAGCAGGATGCGCTCCACCACGTCGCCCGCCTGCTCCATGTTGGTCGCGAAGGCGAGGATCTCGGTGATCCGCCGATGGTCCGCCTCGCCGAGCGCATCCGGCTCGAGCGTCGTGAGATAGGTCTTGATCGCGGTGTTCAGCGAATCGAGCACGTCGTCGAGGCGCTTGGTTTCCGCGATCCGGCGACGGTCGCCGCTCGCGAACGCGTCGCGCAGGCCCTGCAGCATCGCCCCCAGCACGTCGGTGAGCCGCAGCGCCTCGCGCGCCGCGGCGCCCACCGCGATGATCGGCGTCTCCCGCGCCGAGGGATCGAGATAGCGCGGCCGCGACGGGTCGGCCTCGTCCGACGCGGTTCGGCAGGAGGCGCCGCAGCAGCCGCGCATAGGGGTCGAGCAGCGGCAGGAAGATCGCGGCGAGGATCACGTTGAACGCGGTGTGGAAGTCGGCCACCGAGCGGGCATTGCCGGGCTCGATCACCACCAGGAACCGCCCGAGCGCGGGCAGCAGCGCGAGCGCGACCACCACGCCGAGCACCCGGTTCAGCAGGTTGCCGACCGGCAGGCGCCGCGCCGCCGGATCCCGCCCGGCCGCGCCTTCGAGCACCGGATTGATCGCGCTGCCGAGATTGGCGCCGAGCACCAGCGCATAGGCCGCGTCCGGCGGCACGGTCCCCTTGGCGGCGAACGACATCGCGACCAGCACGACGGCGACGCTCGAATGCATCGCCCAGGTCGAGGCCGGCGGCGAGGATCACGTCGAGCACCGGCTGGGTCGAGATCGCATCGAGCAGCAGGCGCAGGCTTGCCACGTCCTCATAGGGCGTGAGCAGGGCGACGAAATGCGCGAGCGCCATCAGCAGCAGGCCGAGCCCGATCAGCACGCGCCCGAAATCGCGCAAGGAGGCGGTCGCGCGACGAAACATCAGCACGCCGAGCAGGATCAGCACCGGCGCGACCGCGGCCACGTTGAAGGAGAGCACCTGCACGATCAGCGTGGTGCCGACATTGGCGCCGAGCATCACCGCGAGCGCCGGGACGAGATCGACCAGCCCGCCGGCGGCAAAGCTGGTCACCATCAGCCCGGTCGCGGTGCTGCTCTGCAGGATTGCGGTGGCGCCGAGCCCGGCCGCGAAGGCGCGCAGCCGGTTCCTGAGCGCGCTGGCAAGAAAGCTGCGCAGGCGGGCACCGAACGCCCGTTGCACCCCGCTCTGCACCATGTGCATGCCCCAGAGCAGCAGCGCGACCGACCCCGCCAGATCGAGCAAGGTGAGGGGGACCAAGGACCCTGTTTCCCTTCCTGTCATTCCCGACCGAGGCCCGTATCCGGCCGGGCGCCCATACTTTGTCATCACGCCCGGCACCGCAACCGGCGGCGATCTGGCGTGATCCCGCGGGGCGTGGGACGGTTCGCCACCGATGCGAGAGGGAATGAATGCTGCTCCGCCTCTACCGATCCTTGATCCCGCGGGATGAGACCTTCATCCAGCGGTTCTGCGAGCATTCGCGCAAGGTGATCGAGGCGGCGGAGGCGTTCCGCGCCATGATGGAGGGCGACGGCGCGCTCGATCGCCATTACCGCGAGCTGGCCCGCGTCGAGGAGGAGGCGGACGAGATCACGCGCCAGACCGTGCGGGCGATCCATCGCAGCTTCGTCACCCCGTTCGACCGCGGGCAGATCCTCGACCTCATCACCGCGCTCGATGACACGATCGACCTGATGCTCGGCGCTGGCCGCCGCATCCGCCGCTACGGCGTTCCGTTCACGCCGCAGATGCGGGCGATGGCCGATTGCGCGGTGGGCGCGGCGCGGAAGATCGGCGAGGCGATGCCGCTGCTCGGCGCCATCAACGGCAGCGTCGATCAGCTCTCGGCGATCTCGTCCGCGATCCGCGCATTCGAGCGCGAGGCCGACGACCTGCTCGACCAGGGGCTCGGCGCGCTGTTCGCAGTCGACAGCTCCCCCGGCACCAAGCTCACCGTCGAGCGTGTCTACGACCTGATCGAGGAGGTCGTGGATCGCTGCGAGGACGTGAGCGACGTGGTGGACGGCATCGTCATCGAGCAGGTCTGACCCGGCATGCCGTTCGCCGTGATCGTCGCGCTGATCGCCCTGGCGCTGGCGTTCGATTTCCTGAACGGGCTGCACGATTCGGCGAACTCGGTGGCGACGGTCGTCTCCACCCGCGTGCTCTCGCCGGGAGTCGCGGTGCTGTGGGCGGCGTTCTTCAACTTCATCGCCTTCACCGTGTTCGGCCTGCACGTCGCCAACACGATGGGCAACGGCGTCGTCAACGCGCATCTGGTCGATGCCGTCGTGGTGTTCGGCGCGCTCGCCGGAGCGATCGCGTGGAACCTGCTGACCTGGTGGCTCGGCTTCCCGTCGAGCAGCAGCCACGCGCTGGTCGGCGGACTGGTCGGCGCGATGATGGCGAAGGCCGGCCCGGCGGCGGTGATCTGGAGCGGCCTCGGCACCATCGCCGCGGCGATCGTGCTGTCGCCGGCGATCGGCTTCGTCGCTCTCGCTCGTCTTCCTGCTCGCGGTGAGCTGGATCTTCGTCCGCGCCACGCCCTTCGCGGTGGACCGGCGCTTCCGCGTCCTGCAGCTCGTCTCCTCCTCGCTGCTGAGCCTCGGCCATGGCGGCAACGACGCGCAGAAGACGATGGGCATCATCACCGTGCTGCTCTACTCGCAGGGGCGCCTGCACGGCGCGTTCCACGTGCCGTTCTGGGTCGTGCTCGCCTGCCAGGCGGCGATGGCGGCGGGCACCGCCACCGGCGGCTGGCGGATCGTGCGCACGATGGGGTCGCGGCTCACGCGTCTCACGCCGATGCGCGGCTTCTGCGTCGAGACCGGCGGCGCCTGCGCGCTGTTCGGCGCGACCTGGCTCGGCATTCCGGTCTCGACCACGCACACCGTCGCCGGGTCGGTGGTTGGCGTCGGCGCGGCGCGGCGGACCTCGGCGGTGCGCTGGGGCCTCGCCCGCAGCATCGTCGTCGCCTGGGTGGTGACGCTCCCCGCCGCCGCGCTCGTTGGCGCCGCCTGCACCTGGGCGGCGTCGCTGGTCGCGCGGTGACGCGAGCCCCCTTGACCGTCCGTTCCCCCGCAAGGCAGTGAAGTGCGAAACGAGCTTGGGAGAGAACGGAATGCCGCATGATCAGGGGCCGCTGCCGCTCGGCCATCTGCCGGGGACGCGCTATCCGGATGCGCGCATCGAGGCGCTGGACAAGCGGTTCCGCAGGCAGGGCAACGCCGCGATCGAGCGCATCGCAACCGGCTTCCGCTGGGCCGAGGGCCCGGTCTACATGCGCGACGGCGGCTATCTGCTGTGGAGCGACATCCCGAACAACCGCATCATGCGTTGGCTCGAGGAGGATGGGCATGTCAGCGTGTTCCGCGCGCCGTCGAACTACTCGAACGGCAACACGCGCGACCGCGAAGGCCGGCTCGTCACCTGCGAACACGACACAAGGCGCGTCACCCGCACCGAGCATGACGGCAGCATCACCGTTCTCGCCGACAAGTACCAGGGCAAGCGGCTGAACGCGCCGAACGATGTCATCGTCGATTCGGAGGGCGCCGTCTGGTTCACCGATCCGGGCTACGGGATCGACGGCGAATACGAAGGGCACAAGGACGAGTTCGAGCTCCCCGGCCACGTCTATCGCCTCGATCCGGCATCCGGCGCGCTCCGCGTCGTCGTCGATGATTTCGCCCGCCCGAATGGGCTCGCCCTGTCGCCCGACGAGCGCCGACTCTATGTGGTCGACAGCGGCATCACCCATGGCGGCCCCGCGCATATCCGCGCCTTCGACGTGGCCGACGGCACCTGCCGCAACGGGCGCGTCTTCGCCGAGGATTTCGCGCCGGGTTTCACCGACGGGCTGCGCGTCGATGTCGAGGGGAATGTCTGGTGCAGCATGGGCTGGACCGATCCGTCCGAGGACGGCGTGCGCTGCTACACGCCGGAGGGCGCGCTGATCGGCAAGATCCACCTGCCGGAATGCTGCTCGAACGTCTGCTTCGGCGGCCGCAAGCGCAACCGGCTGTTCATGACCGCGAGCACCTCGGTCTACGCGCTCTATCTCGACGTGCAGGGCGCGCAGCGCCCATAGTCTTGAGCTACGGCGTCCGGCACGCCATCATCGCCGATCCGACAGCGCCGAAACGAAACCAGGGAGAAAACGCCGATGGAACGCCGCACTCTGCTGAAGGTCATGGGCGGGACCGCCGCCCTCGCGCCGCTGGCGGGCCTCGCCGCGCGCGCCGCCGAAAAGACCGTCGTCTATCTCACGCCCGGCCTCGACCTGCCGTTCTGGCGCTATCTGTCGAAGGGCATCGAGACCACGGTGAAGGCGAAGGGCTACGGGTTCCTGGCGCTCGACAGCCACAACAGCGCGCAGACGCAGCTCAAGAACGCGCAGGACGTGATCGCGCGCGGCGTCGCCGGCATCTGCATCTCGCCCACCGACAGCTCGACCGCGCCGGCCGTGCTCGCGCTGGCGCAGCGCGCGAAAATCCCGGTCATCATCTCCGATATCGGCACCAATTCCGGC
Organism: uncultured Alphaproteobacteria bacterium; assembly: GCA_963822815.1. Taxonomy (GTDB): domain Bacteria; phylum Pseudomonadota; class Alphaproteobacteria; order Acetobacterales; family Acetobacteraceae; genus CAWGJC01. The sequence goes on along the minus strand of CAWGJC010000001.1, from coordinate 254,453 downwards.
GAATACGTCTCGTTCGTGATCTCCGACAACTACCAGGGCGCCTACGGCATCGGGAAGGTGCTGGCGGCGGCGATGAAGGAGAAGGGCTGGACGGACGGCTCGGTCGGGCTCGTCACCATCAGCCAGGCGCGCAAGAACGGCCAGGCGCGCACCGCCGGGTTCCGCAAGGCGATGCAGGAAGCGGGCATCACCAAGGAGGCCGGGCTGCAGCAGATGCAATCCTACACGGCGGACGAGACGTTCCGCTTCGTGCAGGACATGCTGACCGCCAATCCGAACATGCGCGGGCTGTTCGTGCAGACCGACCAGCCGACAACCGGCGCGCTGCGCGCGATCAAGGCGGCGCGGCGCGACGGCCAGATCCTGGTGGCCGCGTTCGACGGCACCCCGGAGCTCGTCGACCAGATCAAGAAGGGCGAGGTGGTCGGCTCCGGCATGCAGCAGCCCTACCTGATGGGCGTGAAATCCGCCGAGGCGCTGCTCGCGCACTATGCCGGCGGCACCGTGCCGAAGGAGACCTCGGTGCCGATCATCGTCGTCACCAGCCAGAACGTCGATCAGCTCCTGCCGACGATCCGCCAGACCGTTTTCGCCGGCGAGCTCGCCTGATACCGCCGGCCTCCGCCGGCGCCGCGCCGTTGCTGCGCGCGCGTGACATCGAGAAGACCTTCGGTCACACGCGCGCGCTCGCCGGTGCGGGATTGGAGGTCGCGAGCGCGGAAGTGCACGCGCTCCTCGGGGCGAACGGCGCCGGCAAGTCCACGCTGTCGCGGGTGATCAGCGGGCATGTGCGGCGCGACCGCGGCAGCATCGGGTTCCGCGGCGCGCCGCTCGACCCGCAGTCGCCGCGCGATGCGATCGGCGCGGGCATCGCGATGGTGATGCAGGAAACCAGCCTCGCGCCCGATCTCTCCGTGATCGAGAACATCTTTCTCCCCGAGCTGGGCCGCCCCGGCCGGCTGCGGCGCGGCGTGCTGCGGCAGCGCGCCGGCGACATCCTCGACAGTCTCGGCCAGGCGCACGGCCTGCCGCTCGCGCAGGAGGTGCGACGGCTCTCCGCGGCGCAGCGTCAGCTCGTCGAGATCGCCAAGGCGCTCGCGCTCGACGCGACGCTCATCGTCTTCGACGAGCCGACCGCCTCGCTGAGCCCGGGCGAGGTGGAGCGCCTGTTCGAGGTGATGGCGCGGCTGCGCGACGCCGGCCACGGTCTGGTCTTCGTCTCGCACCGGCTGGAGGAGGTGTTCGCGATCTGCGACCGCGTCACGGTGATGCGCGAGGGCCGCACCGTCGCGGCGTCGCTGCCGACCGCCGGCCTGACGCAAGGGGAGATCGTGCGGCTGATGGTCGGGCAGGAGATCGAGCAGGTGCAGGCACGCGGCGGCACCGACTCCGCCAGTGGCGACGTGGTGCTGGAGCTCGCGCATCTGCGCGCGCCGCCGGCGGTGCGTGACGTCTCGCTCGACCCTGCATCGTGGGGAGATCCTCGGCCTGGCCGGCCTGGTGGGCGCCGGGCGGTCGGAGACCCTGGAGGCGATCTTCGGTCTCCGCCCCCGCGCCGGCGGCGAGATCCGTTTCGATGGCAGGATGTTCTCGCCGCGCCGTCCGAGCGAGGCGATCCGCGCCGGGTTCGGCCTGGTTCCCGAGGACCGCCGGGTGCAGAGCATCGTGCCTGATCTGTCGGTGCGCGAGAACCTGCTGCTCGGTCATCTCTCCGCCCATCGCGGCTTCGGCCTCGACTATGCCAGGCGCGACGCGCAGGTGCGCGAGCAGCTCGCGCATCTCGGGCTGCCGCACGAACGGCTGCTCGACGCCAGCATGCTGAACTTCTCCGGCGGCATGCAGCAGAAGGTCATCATCGCCCGCTGGCTGCTGCTGGAGCCGAAAGTGCTGCTGCTCGACGAGCCGACCAAGGGCGTCGATATCGGCACGCGCGGCGCGATCTACACGATGCTGCGCGAGGTGGCGGCGAAGGGCACCGCGCTGCTCGTGGTCTCCTCCGATTTCGAGGAGCTGCTGACCCTGTGCAGCCAGGTCGTGGTGATCAGTGACGGGATCAGCATCGCGCGCATGCCGACCTCGGTGCTGGACGAGGCGAAGCTCACGCTGTTCGCCGCGCCGCGCAGCTCCAACGAGGCGACCGCCTCGCTGCTCCGCGCGCTCGCGGACGAAACCGGCGGCAGCGCGTTCTGGGCGCTGCTCGACGAGGATCGGCTGTTCTGCCTCGCCGCCATCACCGGCGCGACGGAAGCCGATCCCGGCTTCGTCGCCGGCGCGACGCCGCGCTTCGAGGAAACCCGGATCGCGGCGGCGCTCCGCACCCGCGCTCCCCACTTCGTCGCCGAATCCGATTCGACCCGTTCCACGTTGCTTGTGCCCCGGCAGAGCCATCGCGGCCACGATCTCGGCTGGATCGGCCTCACTGTCACCGGAACGGCGCCACCCGCCCCGGCGCTCGCCCGGCGCGTCGACGCCCACTTCGCCCAGCATGTCTGAAGCGGTTCCGCGGCTCGCGCTGTTCCATCGCCTGCGGGCGCGGCTCGAGCTGCGCATGCTCGCCCTCGCGCTCGCGATCTTCATCGCACTCTCCTTCGCATCCCCGTTTTTCCTGCGCCCGTCCAACCTGCTGAACCAGCTCGACCAGTCGGTGGTGACCGGCATCGTCTCGATCGGCATGACCTTCGTGATCCTGACCGGCGGCATCGACCTGTCGGTCGGATCGGTGCTCGGGGTGACGGCGGTGCTGATGGGGATCGCGATGCCGCATGTCGGCATCGCCGCGGGTATCGGGGTCGCGATCGTCGCCGGCGGATTGATCGGCGCCTTCTCGGGCGCGCTGATCGCGCGCTTCGGCCTTGCCTCCTTCGTCGTCACGCTTGGCGTGATGGCGATCGGGCGCAGCCTCGCCTACATCTTCTCGGGCGCGACGTCGATTTCCGACGTGCCGCCGGCGATGAACGATGTCGTCTACACGCCGATTCTCGGCCTGCCGTCGAATGTCGCGACGCTGCTCGTGCTCTACCTGCTCGCCTGGCTCTATCTCACCTATACCAAGGGCGGCCGCGTCATCTACGCGATCGGCTCGAACGCCGAGGCGGCGCGCGCGGCGGGGTTGAACGTGCTCTGGTACAGCATCCTGCCCTACGTCATTTCCGGCGCGCTCGCCGCGGTCGCCGGCGTGCTGCTCTCGGCGCAGGTGCTGAGCATCGATCCGCTGGCCGGCACCGCGCTCGAGCTCGACGCCATCGCCGCGGTGGTGATCGGCGGGGCCAGCCTCTATGGCGGACGCGGCTCGATGATCGGGACGCTGATCGGCGTGTTCATCATGGTGATGATCCGCAACGGCCTCAATCTGCTCGGCGTGTCGCCGTTCTGGCAGGGCTCGGCGATCGGCGGCATCATCATCGCCGCGGTCCTGGTCGAGCGCCTGGTCAGCGGCCGCAGCAACGGCTGATCGCCGGCTCCGGAGAGGGATGCGGACGGCGGGACTCGAACCCGCACTCCCACAGGGATGCAGATTTTAAGTCTGCTGCGTCTACCGGTTCCGCCACGTCCGCATGGTGCCGAGGTTACGACGCCGCGATCTTCTGCGCGATGTCGAGCGCGCGGCGGATCAGGGTCTCGCTCGCCTCCGGCGTGCGGAAGGCGCTGTGGGCGGAGAGGGTGACGTTCGGCACCCGCGTCAGCGGGTGGTCGGCGGGCAGCGGCTCCTGGTCGAACACGTCGAGCGCGGCGTGGCCGATCCGGCCGGAGGCGAGCGCCGCGAGCATCGCCGCCTCGTCCACCAGCGCGCCGCGCGCGGTGTTGACCAGGATCGCGCCGCGCCGCATCCGGGCGATGCGCTCCGCGCTCAGAATGCCGCGCGTCGCGTCGTTGAGCAGCAGATGCAGCGAGACGACATCGCTCTCGGGGAGCAGCCGTTCGAGCGGCACGAAGGTGACGCCGGGCGCGCTGCGCGGCGTGCGGTTCCAGGCCAGCACGCGCATGCCGCTGCCATGCGCGATGCGCGCGACCTCGGCCGCGATGCCGCCGAAGCCGATCAGCCCGAGCGTCTTGCCGGTGAGCTGCACGCCCTCGGAGCGCAGCCAGACGCCGCTTCGCATGGCGCGATCCATCGCCGCGATGCCCCGCGCCGCCGCCCACATCAGCGCGATCGCGTGCTCGGCGACAGCGGTGTCGCCATAGCCGCGGATGGTGTGGACGGTGATGCCCAGTGCCTCCAGCTCGTCCGGGTTCATGTAGCTGCGGGCGCCGGTGCCGAGGAAGACGACGTGTTTCAGCCCGGTGCAGCGACGCATGATGTCGGTCGGCATGAACGTGTGGTCGTTCAGGCAGAAATCCTGCCCGGCCAGCAGCGCGGGCAGTTCCTCCGGCGCGACCTGCGCCTGCTCATTGACGCGCGTGGGGGGGTCCTGCGGCGTCACCACCTTGCGGAACACGGCGGCAAGCTCGTCGCTCGCATCGATGAAGATGCCCTGCATCATTCTCCCCCGGGCGGTCCGGCCTCAGCGATCCGTCGCGAATTGGCCCTCGCGCCAACAGCGTCGCGCGCGGCATCGTGCCGGCGTCCATACATCGAGCGGAACCATGGCCGACACCGAAGCTCCTGCCTACCCCGTGGACCGGGTGAACCGCGTCAAGCGCCGGCCCGACCGCGGCGCCTATGACCATGCGACGGTGCACCGGCTGCTGGACGCGGCGGCGCTGTGCCACGTCGCCTATGTCGTGGACGGGCGGCCCATCTGCACGCCCACGCTGTTCTGGCGGGAGGGGACGACGCTCTACTGGCATGGCAGCAGCGCGAGCCGGATGCTGCGGACGCTCGCGACGGGCGCGCCGGCCTGCCTCACCGTGACCCATTTCGACAGCCTCGTCCTCGCCCGCTGCGGGTTCAACCATTCGGCCGACTACCGCTCGGTGATGGCCTTCGGAACCGCGCGGCTGGTGTCCGACCCGGGGGAGAAGCGGCGTGCGCTGGTGATGATGGTGGACCGCCTGTTCCCCGGCCGGACGGCGCAGCTGCGGGAAAGCTCGAAGCAGGAGATCAAGGCGACTTCGGTGATCGTGATGCCGATCGAGCGGGCATCGGCGAAGATCCGGACCAAGGGCGTCGCCGACGAGGAGGAGGATTACGCGCTGCCGATCTACGCCGAGCGCATCCCCGTCCGCACGATTCTCGGCGCCCCCGAGCCGTGCCCCCGGCTGCTGCCGGGCATGGAGCGGCCGGCAACGCTCGCCGGCTACCGGGAGGGACGCACACTCGAGAAGGCGGTGGCGGACGCCTATGCCGAGACGTACGGGCGGACCGCGGAGGCATGATGCGGCGGCCCGAGCGGTTTCCGATCAAAGTGGATCGGAAGCCGCTCGGGCTTTGCTCGTTGGCGAGCAACTTCATCCGTCCAGGTGATTCCACCTGATCGGATGTTGCTCTAAAGCATGACCGGTTCCCTTCCGGTCACCGGCCTGCTCGAGCGAATTGTTCGAGCGAGTGATTCACGTTTCAGGCCGGCTCGGCCTGAAACGATCACGCGCTAGTCAACGTCGCCCGAACAGGCGCTCCAGCTCGGCGCGGCTGAATTTCAGGAAGGTGGGGCGGCCGTGGCTGCAGGTGGCGGCGCGCGGTGTCGCCTCCATTCGGCGCAGCAGCGCGTCCATCTCCTCGCGCCCGAGGCGGCGGCCGGCGCGGATGCTGCCGTGACAGGCGAGGCGCGCGATCACGGCGTCGAGCCGCGCCGCCAGCGCGGTGGTCTCGTCAAGCTCGGCCAGCTCGTCGGCGATGTCGCGCAGCAGCGGCGCCGGCTCCGGGGCGCCGAGCACGGCGGGCAGCGCGCGCACCAGCACCGCGCCGGCGCCGAATTCCTCGATCTCCAGGCCGAGCCGGGCGAGCTCGTCGCCGCGGGCGAGCAGGCGGGCGGCGTCGGCCGCCGGAAGATCGACGACCGCTGGCATGAGCAGCGGCTGACCTGGCACGGCGCCGTCGAGCATCTGCGCGCGCAGCGTCTCGTGGGTGAGGCGCTCATGCGCGGCGTGCTGATCGACCAGCACCAGCGCGCCATCGGCGGCGACCGCGATCACGTAGGTGTCCAGCACCTGCGCGATCGCGGCGCCGAGGGGATGCTCCGGTGCCGGGGCGGGCTCGGGCAGGACCCGTCGCGGCCGGGCCCGCCGCGAAGGGAAGCTGGGTCTCGGCGAAGCCGCCGGGCGGGCGCGGCGGCGGGCGGAGGAAATTGCGGCCGCCAGGAGGCCGGGCGCAGCGGGGGCCGCGTGTCCGGCGCCGCCGGCGAGTGTCGGCGCGCAGCCCGCCGATCACCAGGCCGCGCACCGCGCCGGCGTCGCGGAAGCGCAGCTCGGCCTTGGCCGGGTGCACGTTGACGTCGACCAGCTCGGGCGGCAGGTCGAGCCAGAGCGCCACCACCGCGTGGCGCCCGGCCGGCAGCACGTCGCGATAGGCGATCCGCACCGCGGTCGCGCAGCACCGGATCGGCGACCGGCCGGCCGTTGACGGTGAGGCCCTGCGGCGCGGCGCTCGCCCGGTGCACGCTCGGCGCGCAGGCATGGCCGGCGAGGATGAGCGCGCCACGCGAGGCGTCGACCGTCGAGCAGCGCGCCGGCGGCATCCGGCCCGAGCAGGGCGGCGACGCGGGCGGCGCGGGGCTGCGCCGGCAGATCGAAGGCGAGCCGGCCGTCGAGTTCGAGCCGGAAGGCAACCGCGGGCGCGGCGAGCGCCAGCCGGCGCAGCACGACCTCGGCGTAATCGGCTTCGGTGCGCGGCTGCTTCAGGAATTTCCGCCGCGCCGGCGTGGCGTAGAACAGCTCGGCGACCACCACGCGGGTGCCTGGCGGGCCGGCGGCGGGCATCGGCGCCGTGGTGGCGCCGCCCTCCACCCGGATGGTCCAGGCGTGCGGCGCGCCCGGCGGGCGGGAGGTGATGGCAAGCCGCCCCGCGGCGCCGATCGACGGCAGTGCCTCGCCGCGGAAGCCGAGCGTGGCGATGCGCACGAGCTGGTCGCCCGAGGCATCGTCGGGCGCGAGCTTCGAGGTGGCGTGGCGCTGCACGGCCAGGGCGAGGTCGTCGGGGCCCATGCCGCCGCCGTCATCGACCACCTCGATGCGCTCGATGCCGCCGCCGGCGAGCGAGACCGCGATGCGCGACGCCCCGGCGTCGAGCGCGTTCTCGACCAGCTCCTTGACCGCCGCCGCCGGACGCTCGATCACCTCGCCGGCGGCGATGCGGTTGACCAGCGCCTCCGGCAGCAGGCGGATCGCCGGCCGGGCGGGGGCGAGAAGGAGCGAATCGGCCGCCATCGACGGACGATAGCATGCGGAGGGGAGGCGCACGTGGGAGCCGGCGGCAAGGGCTTCGACCCGCTCGAACTGGTGGAATCGAACGCGACCACCTATCCGGAGGCGTTCCGGGCGGCAAACCAGCAACGCTGGAACCGCCGCCTCGGGGACCATGCCGGGCTCAGCAATTTCGGCGTCAACCTCACCCGGATCGTGCGCGGCGGACAGTCATCGTGCCGCCACTGGCATACGCGGCAGGATGAGTTCGTCTACGTGCTCGCGGGCGAGGTGATCCTGCAGACCGATGCCGGCGAGCAGGTGCTGCGGCCGGGGATGTGCGCCGGATTTCCGGCCGGGGAGCGGAACGGCCACCGCTTCCTCAATCGCGGCGCGGCGGACGTGCTGCTGCTGGTGGTCGGCGACCGCACGGCGGACGACGAGGTCGGCTATCCCGACATCGACATGCACGCGGTCGCGGGGCCGGACGGCCGCTACCGCTACACGCGCAAGGATGGCACGCCGCTCGACTGAGCGGCCGATTTGCGCCGCGGCGCTAAAGCATGACCGGTTCCCTTCCGGTCACCGGCCTGCTCTAGCCAACTGTTCCAGCGAGTGATTTACCGCTCCAGGCCGACTCGGCCTGAAACGATCACGCGCTAAAAAATGTTGCCGAACAGCGAGGTGGGCTGGCGCTGGATGATCGGGGTCTGGCCGACCTCCGGGCTCTGCCCGAGTGCCGCGTTCTGCTGCAGCCGCTGCTGCTCCTTCTTCGGATCGACCAGCACGCCGGCCGGCGGTGCGCTCTTCCAGAACATCAGCCGGTCGACCAGCCCCTGGTCCGGGCGGTCACGCGCCGCCTCGGCATCGACCCGGCTGCGGATGTCGGCAGGGGCGTTCGGGCCGGCATCGGCGACCAGCGCCTGCTGGCCGGGGCTCATCGCGGTGGCGGCCGGGTCGAGCTCGACCTGCGGGACCAGCGCCGCCTCCGCCTGGCGGCGGTCCGACTGCACGCCGGGACGCGGCGCGCCGGGCTCGGGCGGGCGGAGCGAGAAATCGGGCGGCATGGAGAGCGGCGCCTGCGTCGTCACCACGAACTCGTTCGGCGCGTCGCGCGACAGGCCGAAGGTGCGGGTGAGGTCGTCGCCGCTGCACCCGGCGAGCGCGAGCGCCAGGCCGGCGGCGGCCCAGGCCGGGACGAGCCGGGCAGGGGCGAAGCGGGCGGGATTCGGGGCAGCCATGGTGGCGGTTTGATTACCCGCCGGCCGGGTCGTTCGCAAGGCCGTGGTCGTCGTTGCGGGGCCGGCGCGACCCGTCCAGCACCAGCGCCGCGACCCCGCAGACGATCGCCGCGTCCGCCACGTTGAACACGTACCAGGACCAGCCATAGGCGTGCACCTGGATGAAGTCGACCACCGCGCCGTAGTGCAACCGGTCGATGATGTTGCCGATCGCGCCGCCGGCGATGGCGCCGAGCGCGGCGCCGACCAGCGCACTCTCCGCCCGCCGCAGCCAGAAGATCAGCGCCAGCACGACCAGCACCGCGACCCCGGCCAGCAGATAGTGCCCGTTCGCGCCGAGCCCGTTCAGCAGGCCGAAGGTGACGCCCTGGTTCCAGACCATGGCGAAGTTCAGCACCGGCAGCACCACGACCCGCCCCTTGTGCGCGAGGTCGAGCACATTGACGATCCAGTATTTGCTGGCCTGATCGGCGATCAGGATCAGCGCCAGCCAGAGCGAGCCCGGTGCCGAGCCGTCCCCTCCTTCGCATCGGTCCGTCAGCCCGCCGCGCGGCAGACGAGGCCGCTTTCCACCGCATCGACGCAGCGCCGGCAGAGCGCGGGATGGCGCCGAGTCCTCGCCGACCTCCGGCAGCACGCGCCAGCAGCGCGCGCATTTGCCGCCCTCGGCCACGCGCGGTCTCGGCGGCGGTCTCGCCATGCCGGTCGCCGAACCCGACCTGCGGAGACGATCAGCACCTCCGCCCAGGCGGCCTCGTCGGGCAGCAGCGCGGCGTGCTCGGGCGAGTGCAGCGTCACCTTCGCCTGCAGCGAGGCGCCGATCCGCCCGTCCTGGCGCATCTTCTCGAGATTGACCGTGGCCCAGCGCCTGACTTCGCGGATCTTCTCCCATTTCGCCGCCAGCGCGTCGTCGCGCCATTCGGCCGGGATCTCGGGGAACAGCTCCAGATGCACGCTGCCCTCCTCGCCGAAGCGCGCGCGACCAGGCTTCCTCGGCGGTGAAGGCGAGGCAGGGCGCGAGCCAGGTGCAGAGCGCGCGATGCAGGATGTCGAGCACGGTCCGCGCGGCGCGGCGGCGGGGACTGTCCGGCCGGTCGCAGTAGAGCGCGTCCTTGCGCACGTCGAAATAGAAGGCGGAGAGGTCGGCGGCGCAGAAATTGTGGATTGCCGGATAGACGCCGGTCCAGTCATAGCTCTCGACCGCGCGCGCGCAGCGTCGCGTCGAGCTCGGCGAGCCGGTGCAGCACCCAGCGCTCCAGCTCCGGCATCTCGGCGAGCGGCACGCGCTCCTCCGCGGTGAAGCCGGCGAGGCTGCCGAGCAGCCAGCGCAGCGTGTTGCGCAGCCGGCGATAGAGCTCCGCCTGCTGCTTCAGGATTTCGCTTGCCCGATGCGGAGATCCTCGCTGGTGTCGGACATCATCACCCAGAGGCGCAGGATGTCGGCGCCGTACTGCGCCATCACCTCGCTCGGGCGCGACGACGTTGCCGAGCGATTTCGACATCTTGCGGCCCTGCTCGTCGAGCACGAAGCCATGCGTCAGCACCGCTTCGAACGGCGCGCGGCCGCGCGTGCCGACCGATTCGAGCAGGCTCGAATGGAACCAGCCGCGATGCTGGTCGGAGCCTTCGAGATAGAGATCGGCGGGCCAGGGCAGGCCGCGCGCCTCCAGCACGAAGGCATGGGTCGAGCCGGCTCTCGAACCACACATCGACGATGTCCATCACCTGCTCGTAGGCGTCGGGATCGCGGTCATTGCCGAGGAAGCGCGACGGGCGGCGGAGGAATACCACGCATCCGCCCCCTCCTCGCGGAACGCGGCGACGACGCGGTCCACCACCGCCGGATCGCGCAGCGGCTCGCCGGTGCGGCGATCGACGAAGACGGGGATCGGCACGCCCCAGGCGCGCTGGCGGCTGATGCACCAGTCCGGGCCGCGCGGCGACCATGCTGCCGATGCGGTTGCGCCCGGCATCGGGGACGAAGCGCGTCGCCGCGATGGCGTCGAGCGCGCGGCCGCGGATGTTCTCCGGCCCGTCGAGGCGGATGAACCATTGCGGCGTGGCGCGGAAGATCAGCGGCGCCTTGGATCGCCAGGAATGCGGATAGGAATGCACGAGCTTTCCCGCGCGCGATCAGCCCGCCGGCTTGCGTCGAGCTCGCGGCACACCGGCTCGGTCGCCTTGTAGACGTGCACGCCGGCGAAATGCGGCACCCAGTCGTTGAACGTGCCGTCCGGCCCGACCGTGTCCGGCACCGCGATGCCGTGCGCGCGGCCGAGGGTGAAATCCTCCTCGCCATGGCCGGGCGCGATGTGCACGAAGCCGGTGCCCGCATCGGTGGTGACGAAATCCGCCATGAAGACCGGCACGTCATGGTCGTAGCCGCGCCCGCGCAGCGGATGCGCGGTGATCGGTGCCGGCGAGCTCCGCACCCTTGTGGACGTGCAGCACGTGGTGCGCGGTGATGCCGGCGGCTGCGAGGAATTGCGGCAGCAGCGCGAGCGCGACGAGCAGCTTGTCGCCGACCTTCGCGCGTGCGCCCTCTTTCACGCCATCGACGCGGAACAGCGCGTACTCGATCTCTGCCCCGGCGGCGATCGCGCGGTTGCCCGGCATGGTCCAGGGCGTCGTCGTCCAGATCACGATGGCGGCGTCCGCGGACCGGCCCGGACAGCACGGGGAAGCGCACCCAGATCGTGTCGCTGGTATGGTCGTGGTACTCGATCTCGGCCTCGGCCAGCGCCGTCTTCTCGACCGGCGACCACATCACCGGCCGCAGCCCGCGATAGAGCGCGCCGTTCAGCAGGAACTTGCCGATCTCGCCGGCGATCGCCGCCTCGGAGCCCTTGTCCATCGTCGCGTAACGATGCTCGAAATCGCCTTCGACCCCGAGCCGGCGGAACTCCTGCCGCTGGATGCCCATCCATTTCTCGGCATAGGCGCGGCATTCGGCGCGGAAATCGAGCACCGGCACCGCGTCCTTGTCGCGGCCGGCCGCGCGGTACTCCTCCTCGATCTTCCACTCGATCGGCAGGCCGTGGCAGTCCCAGCCGGGGATGTAGTCGGCGTCGTACCCGGCCATCTGCCGGGCGCGGTTCACCACGTCCTTCAGGATCTTGTTGAGCGCGGTGCCGATATGCAGGTGCCCGTTCGCATAGGGCGGGCCGTCATGCAGGATGAACTTCGCCCGCCCCTTCGACGCCGCGCGCAGCCTGCTCCCACAGCCCCATCCGCTCCCAGCGGGCGAGGATCGCCGGCTCCTTCTTCGGCAGGTCGCCGCGCATCGGAAAGGAGGTGGTGGGCAGGAAGACGGTGTCGCGATAGTCGCGCTCGCCCGTCTCACGCTCGGCGGTCTGGCTCATCGGTGGCTCGATTTCGTCCGGATTGTCTGGCGGTCGCGTGGGCGCTCCCGGCGGTCAGCACGCCGCCGGGCCGGTAATTCGCGCCTGCCGCACCCGGACCATCGGCCGGTTATGGGGAGCGGAGGGGCACGGGGTCAAGCGAACTCGCCGTGCGGTAGTGTCTCAGTTATTCAAACTGAGACACTGACCGCACATGCTGGCCCCTCCGCACCGGCGTCAGGCCCGGGCGCGCTCCGGCGCATCCACCGCCTGCCGGATTCGCGTGGCGAGCAGGTCGGCGGAGATGAACTGGAACACCGGCGCCCCGAGCGTCTTCAGCCGGAACGGGATTTCGCCGGGCGGGTCGGCGCGGCCCGCCGCGTCGGCGAGCGCGTGGATGCGGACGCCGAGCAGCACGTTCCCGCGCTCCGCGGACCGGCGGATCTCATAATCGACATAGGTCCGCTGCGCCGTCTCCGCGCCGAGGCAGAAGACGGTGGCGGCGGTGCCTTCGAGCGCGGCGTCGATCAGCGCGTGCACCGCCTCCTCGCCGCGCGCCTTCGCCGCCTCCCAGATGGTCGCATCCTCCCAGCCCGCCGCGGCGACCGGCTCGATCAGCGGCGAGTCCCGCAGGGTGGCCGCCCGCGCCAGGTCGCGGGCATAGTGCAGGCTGAAGAACGTCCGGCAGAACGCGGACGGTGTGAAAGGCGGGCCTGCCGCCTCGATCGTGGCCCCGGCGATGTCGCTCCACATTTCCCGACCTCCTCCGCTCTCGTGGTTCGCCATGATGCACAATTTTCCTAGTTAGTGAATAGGAAATATGCTCGTGCCGGACGCCAACGCCGCCCGTGCGGGCCGGTTCCGATCGTTCGCCGGGCGGGGACAATTTTGATTGCAGCGCGCCGGCCCCTCTGCTCACTTGCCGGGGTGACGCGGCCTGATGCCGAGGGCATCGGAGGCGACGTCCAAGAACACGATGCCGGCGGGGCCGTCGCCGCGCCAGGCGCCGCATCCATCACGTTCGGGGGGAACCGCATGAACCGACTGCTCGCAACATCCTGCTTCGCGCTCGGCCTGCTTGCCGCCGCGGCGCCTGCCTCGGCCGCCGGCTGCGGCTCGGTCGTGATCGCCAGCATGAACTGGCAGTCCGCCGAAGTGCTCGCCAATGTCGACAAATTCATCCTCGACCATGGCTATGGCTGCGACGCCAGCATCATCACCGGCGACACCGTGCCGACCATCACCTCGATGGTGGAGAAGGGGGAGCCGGATGTCGCGCCCGAGGGTTGGGTCGATCTGCTGCCGGAGGTCGTCGATCGCGGGTTGAAGGACGGCAAGATCCTCGAAGGCGCCAAGGCGCTCACCGATAACGGCCAGCAGGGCTGGTGGATTCCGCAATACGTCGCCGACGCGCACCCGGACATCAAGACGATCCCCGACGCGCTCAAGCATCCCGAGCTGTTTCCGGCGCCCGAGGATCCCGGCAAGGGCGGCGTGATGAACGGGCCGCAGGGCTGGGGCGGCACCGATCGTCACCAGTCAGTATTTCAAGGCCTATGACGCGGCGAAGCACGGCTTCGTGCTGGTCGATCCCGGCTCCGCGGCCGGGCTCGACGCCTCGCATCGCCAAGGCCTACGAGCACAAGCAGGGCTGGCTCGGCTATTACTGGGCACCCACCTCGCTGCTCGGCAAATACAAGATGGTGCGGCTGAGCGCCGGCGTCCCCTACGACGCGGCCGAATGGAAGCGCTGCAACACCGTCGCCGACTGCCCCGATCCGAAGCCGAACGACTGGCCGGCCGATCACGTCTACACGCTGCTCAGCAAGAAGTTCGCCGACCGCGCCGGCCCGGCGCTCGACTATTTCAAGACCCGCGCCTGGTCGAACGACACCGTGCAGAAGCTGATGGCGTGGATGACCGACAACCAGGCGACCGGCGAGGACGGCGCCAAGCACTTCCTCAAGACCGACGAGGCGGTGTGGACGAAATGGGTCTCCCCGGACGTCGCCGCCAAGATCAAGGGAGCGCTCTGACCACAACCGGCCGGGGCGGCTTCCGCCCCGGCCGCATCCTGCGCGCGCAGGAGCGCGGCCACGATGCACTGGCTCACCCGCTTTCCGCAGATGAACGACGACAGCCTCACCGCGCTCAAGAAGGCGATCGACGAGACGTTCCGCGCCTTCACCCGCCAGTACGGCGACGCGATCGAGGCCTTCTTCACGCCGCTGCAGACCTTCCTGATCTGGACCGGGCGCCTGCTGGTGAATACGCCCTGGCCGGTGATCGTGCTCGTCGTCGCCGTCATCGCCTGGGTCGCCAGCCGCAACCTGCGGATCGTGCTCGGCACCGTGCTGACGCTGCTGCTCATCGGCTATTTCGGCATGTGGGAAGACACGATGCGGACGATCTCCATGGTGATCGTCGCCACCATCCTCGCGATCGTCTTCGGCATCCCGATCGGCATCCTCGATGGCGCGCTCGCGGCACGTGCAGAACGCGGTCACGCCCGTGCTCGACGTGATGCAGACGATGCCGAGCTTCGTCTACCTGATCCCGATCGTCATGCTGCTCGGCATCGGCCGCGTGCCCGGCCTGATCGCGGTGGTCATCTACGCGATCCCGCCGATCATCCGCCTCACCAATCTCGGCATCCGCCTGGTCGATCGCGACGTGCTGGAGGCGGCGGACGCGTTCGGCTCGTCCGGGCTGCAGAAGCTCCGCAACGTGCAGCTGCCGCTCGCGCTGCCGACCATCATGGCCGGCATCAACCAGACCATCATGGCGGCGCTCGCGATGGTGGTGATCGCCTCGATGATCGGCGTCGAGGGCCTGGGCCAGCCGGTGCTGAAGGCGATCGCCAACCAGTATTTCACCCTGGGCGTGTTCAACGGCCTCGCGATCGTCGGCATCGCGATCATCTTCGACCGGGTCAGCCAGGCTTTCGGGCGGCGGCTGCAGAAGCACATGCAGGCCGCGCATGGATAGACACGTCGTCCGGGGGCCGGCCGAGCTGCCGCGCGCCAGCGGCATCGAGATCCGCCACCTCACCAAGATCTTCGGTCCGCGCGCGGCGGCGCATGTCGCCGCGGTGCGCGGCGGGATGCCGAAAGCCGGAGTTGATGCGCCGCCACGCGCATGTGCTCGGGCTGCGGGACATCAACCTCTCGATGTCCGCCGGCTCGATCCAGGTCATCATGGGACTGTCCGGCTCGGGCAAGTCGACGCTGATCCGCCACATCAACCGCCTGATCGAGCCGACTGCCGGCGAGGTGCTGGTGGACGGCGTCGATGTGGTGAAGATGAGCAAGGCGGAGCTGCGCCGCTTCCGCCGCCACCAGACGGCGATGGTGTTCCAGAAATTCGCCCTGCTGCCGCATCGCACCGTGCTGGAGAACACGGTGTACGGGCTCGAGCTGCGCCGCCTGCCGCGCCGCCGCCAGGTCGAGAGCGCGATGCGCTGGATCGAGCGCGTCGGGCTCACCGGCTTCCAGGACCGCTATCCGCACCAGCTCTCGGGCGGCATGCAGCAGCGCGTCGGGCTGGCACGCGCGCTCACCAACGACGCGCCGATCCTGCTGATGGACGAGGCGTTCTCCGCCCTCGATCCGCTGATCCGCATGGACATGCAGAGCGTGCTGCTCGACCTGCAGCGCGAGATCCGCAAGACCGTCGTCTTCATCACCCATGATCTCGACGAGGCGCTGCGGCTCGGCGACCGCATCGCCATCCTGCGCGACGGCGAGATCATCCAGCAGGGCAGCAGCCAGGACATCGTGCTGCGCCCGGCGGACGACTACATCGCGCGCTTCGTCCGCGAGGTAAATCGCGGCCGCGTGATCCACGTCGCGGCGGTGATGGCACCGGCGGAGGGCCTCGCGCCGCCGGGGCCGACGGTCGCGCCCGACGCCACGCTCGACGAGGCGGCGCAGTTGCTGGCGCGCACCGGCGCGGAACGACTGGCGGTGACGGGTGCCGACGGCCGCCTGCTCGGCCATCTCGATATGGCGCGCATCGTCACCGCCATGGCGACGCCGTCGGAACACGCCTCGCCGGCCGAACCTGCTCTGGTGTAAGCAGTCTCCGAGGAGGAGATGATGTCCGACATCGCGAACCTGCTGCTCCGCCGCCGCCCCTGGCACACGCTGGAGGCGCCGTTCTACACCGACGACGACCGTGTTCCGTGCCGACATGGCGATGATCTTCGGCAAGCACTGGATCTTCGTCGGGCAGGAGCCGGATGTCCCCGAGCCGGGCGACGTGCTGGCGCTCCGCGTCGGCGAGGCGCCGATCCTGATCCTGCGCGACGATGACGGCGGGTGCGCGCCTTCCACAATGTCTGCCGCCATCGCGGCGCGCAGCTCGTGCCGGACGGGCGCGAGCCAGGTCGGCAATCTCGTCTGCCGCTATCACACCTGGACCTACGCGCTCGATGGCCGCCTGCTGTTCGCCGATCACATGGGCGAAGGCTTCGACGCGAGCTGCCGCGGTCTGCATCCGATCGCGCTGCGCTCCGTCGCCGGGCTTCTCTTCGTCTGCCTCGCCGACGATCCGCCCGCCGATATCGACGACATGACGGCCGAGATGGAGCCCTATCTCGCGCCGCACGATCTGCGCCACGCGCGCGTCGCGAAGCAGATCGACATCGTCGAGCACGGCAACTGGAAGCTGACGATGGAGAACAACCGCGAGTGCTACCACTGCGCGGCGAACCACCCCGAGCTCACCGTGCCGCTGTTCGCCTACGGGTTCGGCTTCGCGCCGGAGGCGCTCGGGGAGGACGATCTCGCCGCCGCCGCGCGCTACGAGGGAATGGTCGAGGACTCGCACGCGCGCTGGGAGGCGGAGCGGCATTCCCTCGCGCCGCATCGAGAAGCTGACCGGCCGGGCGACCGGGTTCCGCACCGAGCGGCTGCCGCTCGCGGATGCCGGCGAGAGCCACACGCGCGACACCCGCGTCGCCTGCCGCCGGCTGCTCGGCGGGCTCGGCGAGGCGCGCCTCGGCGGCCTCACCTTCTGGACGCAGCCCAATTCCTGGCACCACTTCATGAGCGACCACGCGGTGACGTTCTGCGTGCTGCCGCTCGCGCCCGACCGCACGCTGCTGCGCACCACCTGGCTCGTGCACAAGGATGCGGTGGAAGGCGTCGATTACGACCCGGCGAACCTCACCGCGGTATGGGAGGCGACCAACCGGCAGGATTCCGACCTGGTCGGCATCACCCAGGAAGGCGTGCGCAGCCCGGCCTACACGCCGGGCCCGTATTCGCCGCACACCGAGGGGCTGGTCGAGCAGTTCTGCGCCTGGTACGTGGAGCGCATGCGCGCCGGGCTCGCCGCGTGACGGCAACGCTGCTGGATCGCCCGCTGCCGCCGGTCTGGGATGCCGAACGCGACGAATTTCTGGTCTGCGCCTCGGTGCGGCAGGAGACGCATGACGTCCGCACCTTCATCTTCGCCGCGCCCGAGCCACGGCTGTTCCGCTTTCTTCCCGGCCAGTTCATGACGTTCGAGCTGGAGGCGGCGGGCGTGCAGCGCTGCTACACCATCGCCTCGCCGCCGACGCGCCCGTTCCGCATCGAGATCACCACCAAGCACATGAAGGACGGGCCGGGCTCGTCCTGGCTGCATGGCGCGATGCGCGAGGGCGTGCGCGTGCGCGCCTCGGGGCCGATGGGCGACTTCACCTTCGGGCCGGCGCCACGCGGCAAATATCTGTTCCTCTCCGCCGGCAGCGGCATCACGCCGCTGATGAGCATGGCACGCACGCTGGACGATCTCGGCAGCGAACTCGACGTGCTGTTCGTGCACAGCGCGCGCAGCCCGGGCGACCTGATTTTCGCCGGCGAGCTCGCCGCGATGGAGCGCCGGCCGGGATTCCGCTCCGTCCCCATCGTGGAAGCGGATGCGCCCGGTGCGCGCTGGAACGGCTATCGCGGCCGGCTCTCGCCGGCGATGCTCGGCATCATCGCGCCCGATCTCGCCTCGCGCGAGGTGTTCTGCTGCGGCCCGGCACCCTATATGGCCGTCGGTGCGCGCGATGCTGGACGATGCCGGCTTCGACCGTCGCCGCTACCACGAGGAGAGCTTCGTCTTCGCCGACGGCGAGGCGCCGGTGGTGATCGCGCCTCCCGCACAG
This sequence comes from uncultured Alphaproteobacteria bacterium, assembly GCA_963822815.1. GTDB lineage: Bacteria > Pseudomonadota > Alphaproteobacteria > Acetobacterales > Acetobacteraceae > CAWGJC01. Next base: position 236,454 of record CAWGJC010000001.1, on the reverse strand, counting down.
CCGACGGTAGCGGCGAGCGCCGGCCATAGCGTGACCTTCGCCCGCACCGGCCGCAGCATCACCGTGCCGTCGGACATGACCGTGCTCGCCGCCGCGCGCGCCGCCGGCATCCGGCTCCCCTCCGCCTGCACCAAGGGCGTCTGCGGCACCTGCAAGAGCAGGCTGATCTCGGGCACGGTGGAGCTCAATCACGGCGGCGGCATCCGCCAGCGCGAGATCGATGCCGGCCTCACCCTGCTCTGCTGCGCCAGGCCCACCAGCGACCTGGTGGTCGATCGCTGATGCACGACGATCCGCTGCTGCAGCCCTACCAGCTCAAGCACCTGACGCTGCGCAACCGGCTGATGAGCACCTCGCACGAGCCGTTCTACTCCGAGGACGGCATGCCGAAGGACCGCTACCGGCTCTATCATGTCGAGAAGGCGCGCGGCGGCATCGCGCTCACCATGACCGCGGGATCGGCCGTGGTGTCGCCGGACAGCCCGCCGGTGTTCGGCAACCTGCTCGCCTACAAGGACGAGATCGTGCCGTGGCTGCGCCGGCTCTCCGACGAGTGCCACGCGCACGGCGCCGCGGTGATGATCCAGCTCACCCATCTCGGCCGCCGCACCGCCTGGAACAAGGCCGACTGGCTGCCGGTGCTCGCACCCTCGCGCGTGCGCGAAGCCGCCGCACCGCGCGTTCCCGAAGGCGGCCGAGGAGTGGGACCTCGACGCGCGTCGTCGCCGACTATGCGGCCGCCGCGCAGCGCATCCAGGCGGCCGGGCTCGACGGCCTCGAGATCGACGCCTACGGCCATTTCCCCGACCAGTTCTGGTCGCCCGCCACCAACCATCGCGACGACGAATACGGCGGCAGCCTCGACAACCGGATGCGCTTCTCGCGTCCGCGTGCTGCAGGCGATGCGCGATGCGGTCGGGGCAGAAGTTCATCCTCGGCGTGCGCATGGTGGCCGACGAGGACTGGGACATCGGCCTCACGCGCGAGGACGGCATCGAGATCGCGCGCCGCTTCGCCTCCGGTGGGCGTGGTCGACTTCCTCAACATCGTCCGCGGCCACATGGATACCGACAACGCGCTCAGCTACGTCATCCCGATCCACGGCATGGGCTCGGCGCCGCATCTCGACTTCGCGGGCGAGGTGCGCGCGGCGACGCAAGTTCCCGGTGTTCCATGCCGCGCGCATCAACGACGTCGCGACGGCGCGGCACGCGATCGCCGAGGGCAAGCTCGACATGGTGGGGATGACGCGCGCGCACATCGCCGACCCGCATATCGCGCGCAAGGTCGCGGCGGGACGCGAGCATCTGATCCGGCCCTGCGTCGGCGCCACCTACTGCCTCGACCGCATCTACGAGGGCAACGAGGCGCTCTGCATCCACAACGCCGCGACCGGGCCGCGAGGCGACGATGCCGCACGTGATCGCGCGCAGCGACGGCCCGGCGCGCCACGTCGTCGTGGTCGGCGCCGGACCCGCCGGCCTCGAAGCGGCGCGCGTCGCCGCCGAGCGCGGTCATCGCGTCACCGTGCTGGAGGCCACGGGGCGCGCCGGCGGCCAGGTGCTGCTCGCCGCGCGCACGCCGCGCCGGCGCGAGCTGATCGGCATCATCGACTGGCGCCTTTCGGAGCTCGACCGTCTGGGCGTCGAGATCCGCTACGACACCTATGCCGAGGCGGAGGACATTCTGGCGCTAGCACCCGAAATCGTGTTCGTCGCCACCGGCGGCGTGCCCGATACCGAGGTGCTGGAAGAGGGCAACGATCTCGTGGTCTCGACCTGGGACGTGGTCGGCGGCGGCGTCACCGCGTCGGGCCGCGTGCTGGTATTCGACGACAACGGCAATCATCCCGGCATGCAGGCCGCGGAAGTGCTCGCCGAAGCCGGCGCCGAGGTCGAGCTGGTGACGCCCGAGCGCATGCTCGCGCCCGAGATCGGCGGGCTCAACCACGCCGCCTATGCGCGCGTCTTCCTCCGTCGCGGCGTGCGGGTGACGATGAACACCCGGCTGCGTCGCGGTGAAGCGCGCCGGCAACGAGCTCGTCGCCGTGCTCGGCAGCGATTACGGACGCGAGCGCACGGAGCGCCGTGTCGACCGCGTCGTGGTCGAGCACGGCACGCTGCCGCAGGACGAACTCTACACGGCGCTGAAGCCGCTCTCGCGCAATCGTGGCGAGGTCGACCACGCGGCGTTGCTTGCGGGCCGCAGGCAGGACGTGACGCGCAATGCGGACGGCGACTTTCCAGCTCTTCCGCATCGGCGACGCGGTCGCCAGTCGCAACATCCACGCCGCCGTGTTCGACGCGCTGCGGCTCGCGAAGGACCTTTAATCCAGCAGCTTGTCCGGCGTGATGGGGAAGCGGCGGACGCGGATGCCGGTCGCGTGCCACACGGCATTGGCGACCGCGCCGGCGCTGCCGGTGATGCCGATCTCGCCCACGCCCTTGATGCCGAGCGCGTTGACGTGCGGATCGTGCTCCTCGACCAGGATCGCCTCGACCGATGGCACGTCGGCGTTCACCGGCACGTGGTATTCGGCGAGATTGGCGTTCATCACGCGGCCGGTGCGCCGATCGACGACGGCCGCCTCGTGCAGCGCGAAGGAGACGCCCCAGATCATCCCGCCGAGATACTGGCTCCGCACCAGGCGCGGGTTGATGATCGTGCCGGCGGCGAAGGCGCCGACGATGCGTGTCGCACGCACCTGTCCGAATTCCGGATCCACCTTCACCTCGGCGAACACCGCGCCGTGCGAGTGCATGGCGTAGGCGCTGTTCGCCGCCTGGTCGGGAGCGCTGCTGCCGCGACCTTCGATTTCCCGAAGGCCGGCGCGCGTCAGGATGTCGGCGTAGCGCTCGCTGCGCGTCTCGTCGTCGCGGCGATGCAGCCTTCCGTTGCGCGCGATGACGCCGGCATTGCCGGCGCCGAACAGCGGCGAGCGTGCGTCGCCGGTGGCGAGCTCGGCAAGCTGGCGGATCACTTCGGCGCCGGCTCCGTTGATCGCCATCCCGGCGGTCGCGGTGTGGGCCGAACCGCCGGCGATGCCGGCATCCGGCAGGTCGGACGTGCCGGCCCGGAACTCCAGCGCGTCGAGATCGAGACCGAGACCGTCGGCGGCGATCTGCGCCAACGCGGTCCAGGCGCCCTGGCCCATGTCCTGCGCCCCCGTTTCCACGAGGCCGCTGCCGTCGGCGCGCAGCACCGCGCGCGCCTGCGCCTGGAACATCAGCGCCGGGAAGGTGGCGGTACCCACCCCCCAGCCGATCAGCAATCCGCCCGCATCACGCATTCGCCGCGGCGCGAGCGGGCGCCCCGACCAGCCGAAGTGCTCGGCGCCCCGGGCGTAGCATTCGCGCAGCGCCTTCGAGGAGAACGGCTTGCCGGACATCGGGTTCCACCTCGGCGTAGTTCCGGAGCCGGAATTCCAGCGGGTCGAGGCCGCAGGCATGGGCCATCTCGTCGATCGCGCTCTCGAGCGCGATGCTGCCGGAGGCCTCGCCGGGCGCGCGCATGAACAGCGGCGTGCCGGTGTCGAGCCGCACGCCCTCCTGCGAGGTCGCGATTGCGGGGCTCGCATAGAGCGTGTGCGTGACGCTGGGTGGAGGGCTCGAAGAAGTCGTCGAAACTGCTGGAGGCCGTCTTCGCGTAATGGCTGATCGCGGTCAGCCTGCCGTCGCGATCGGTGCCGATGCGGAGCGTCTGGCGCGTCGGGGCGCGATGGCCAACCGGCCCGTACATCTGCTCGCGCGTGAGCACGAGCTTCACCGGCCGGTTCACCAGGCGCGCCGCCATGATGCCGAGCACCTGCGGGCCGGAAATCACGCCCTTGGAGCCGAAGCCGCCGCCGAGGAAGGGGCTCCGGATGTGGATGTTCGCGGCGGGGATGCCGAACAGGCCGGCCAGGCGCTGCTGCGCCATCGCCATGCCCTGGCTCGGCGTGTCGAGCGCCAGCGTGTCGCCGTTCCACGAGGCCACCACCGCGTGCGGCTCCATCGCATTGTGGTACTGCGCCGGGGTCTCGTAGCTCTGCTCGATGCGGGTCGCGGCCGAGCGCGTCCCGGCTTCCGCGTCGCCGTGACGGGTTTCCGCCGGCGTGCCGATGCCGATCCCGGGCGGGACGAAGCTCGCGGCGGAATCGAGCCCGGAGCGCGGCGGTTCCACCGTGTAGCGGGGCGCGAGCAGTGCCGCGCCTTCGGTCGCGGCCTCCAGCGTCTCGGCGATCACCACGGCGATCGGCTGGTTGGCGTAGCGCACCTGGTCGTTCTGCAGCACGTCGATGCGGAACACGAACGGGCTGGTCTTCTCGTCCGGATCCTGCGCGAGCGCGGGCGCGTTCGCCGGCGTCATCACCTCGACGACGCCGGGATGCGCCTTCGCCGCCACCACATCGAGGGCGGTGACGCGGCCGCGCGAGATCGTGGCTATCGCGAGCACGGCGTGCAGCATGTTCGGCGGATGGTTGTCGGCGGCGTAGCGGGCGCGGCCGGTCACCTTCAGCCCGCCGTCGCGGCGCGTCAGCGGCTGGCCGACATTCGAGCCGTGCCGCACATGGGCGGAGGATTGCGCGGGGGCGGATTCAGGCATTTGCGGCTCCGGCGAAAGGCGAGGCCGGCAGCGCCGGGATGCGGTCGGGCGTGCCGGCGGCGGCGAGGGTGAGGGCGCGCGCCACGATCCGCCGGGCGAGCGTGATCTTGAACGCATTGTCGCCCGAGGGGCGCGCATCGGCGAGGGCGGCGTCGGCGGCGCGTCGGAACGCCTCCGGTCCGGGCGCGGCGCCGGCGAGCGTGGCCTCCGCCGCGCGGGCGCGCCAGGGCTTCGCGGCGACGCCGCCGAGGGCGAGGCGCGCCTCGGCGATTGCGTCGCCTTCCAGTCGCAGCGCGGCTGCGGCGGCGACGATCGCGAAGGCGTAGGAGGTGCGCTCGCGGACTTTCAGGTAGCGCGCGTGCGCGGCGAATTGCGATGCGGCGGCCGGCAGACGGACGGCGGTGATCAGTTCCCCGTGCGCCAGGACCGTCTCACGTGCGGGCGTGTCGCCGGGCAGCAGATGGAAGTCCGCGAGCGGAACCTCGCGCACTCCATGCGGCCCTGCGATCTCGACCACCGCATCGAGCGCGACAAGCGGCACACAGAAATCGGAGGGGTGCGTGGCGATGCAATGCTCGCTCCAGCCGAGCACGGCATGCAGCCGGTTCTCGCCGCCGCGCGCGTCGCAGCCCGCGCCGGGGTCACGTCGGTTGCAGGCGCTGGCAGGGTCGTAGAAATAGGCGCAGCGCGTCCGCTGCAGCAGGTTGCCGCCTGCTGTCGCGGCATTGCGGAGCTGCGCCGAGGCGCCGGAGAGCAGCGCTTCCGCGACCGCGGGAAAGCGGCGGCTGAATGCGGGGTGGTGAGCAAGGTCGGCGTTGCGCACCAGCGCGCCGATGCGGGCGCCGCCGTCCGGCAGGAGTTCGATGCGATCGAGTCCCGGCAGGCGCGTGATGTCCACCAGCCGTGCGGGGCGGGTGATCCGGCCCTTCATCAGGTCGATGAGGTTGGTGCCGGCGGCGAGATAGGCGGCGCCGGGCGAAGCGGCGGCGGCGATCGCCTCCGGGATCGTCGCCGGCCGCGTGTATTCGAACCCGTTCATGCCGCCTCCCGTCCTTCCGCCGGCTGCATCCGGCGCTGCGCCTCGAGCACCGCTTCGGTGATTCCCTGATAGGCGGCGCAGCGGCAGATATTGCCGCTCATGCCCTCGCGGATGCGCTCGGGATCGTCGCCGGCCTGGCCTTCGCGGATCATTCCGACCGCGCTCATGATCTGGCCCGGCGTGCAATAGCCGCACTGGAACCCGTCATGCGCGATGAAGGCGGCCTGCACCGGATGCAGCGCATCCCCCTGCGCCAGGCCCTCGACGGTGAGGATGTCGGCGCCATCATGGCTGATCGCGAGCGCGAGGCAGGAATTGATGCGCCTGCCGTCGAGCAGGATCGTGCAGGCGCCGCACTGGCCGCGATCGCAGCCCTTCTTGGTGCCGGTGAGGTCGAGGCGCTCGCGCAGCAGGTCCAGCAGCGTGACGCGCGGATCGTCCAGCGCGATGCGCCGCTCGGTTCCGTTCACGGTCAAGGTGATGGAGGCGCTCATGGGGACTCCGATGCGGGCGAGGCGGGAAGAGATGGGCGATTTCGCACGCGGGCCGCGGTGGCATGGCGGTGGGCCCGCCCCCGCGGCGTCGGTCGGCGATATGTGGAGGCACCCTCCGCTTCGCAAGCGGAGGGCGGGAAATTCCTCGCTATCGCTACGCCGTGGCGAGCCGGCGGCGGCGTTCGACATCGGGCAGGAAGGCGGTGAGCAGCCCGATCAGCGGCAGGTAGGCGCAGAGATGGTAGACGAACTCGATGCTGGTGCGGTCGGCGACTTCGCCGAGCACGGCGGCGCCGATGCCCCCCATGCCGAAGGCGATGCCGAAGAAGAGGCCGGCGATCATGCCGACCTTCCCGGGCACCAGCTCCTGCGCATAGACGAGGATCGCCGAGAACGCCGAGGCGAGGATGAGCCCGATCGGCACCGTCAGCACGCTGGTCCAGAACAGGTTGGCGTAGGGCAGCGCCAGGGTGAACGGGAACACGCCGAGGATCGAGCCCCAGATCACGTATTTCCGGCCGATGCGATCGCCGACCGGGCCGCCGATCAGCGTCCCCGCGGCGACCGCGGCGAGGAAGATGAACAGGTGGATCTGCGCCGACTGCACCGAGACGTGGAATTTATGGATGAGGTAGAACGTGTAGTACCAGTTGAGGCTCGCGAGGTAGAAATACTTCGAGAAGATCAGCACCACCAGCACGGCGAGCGCGAGCCGACCTTGCCGCGCGGCAGCGGCGCGACCATCGGCCGGGTGGCGCCGCGCGACTTCTTCGCCGCCGTCCGCGTGCTGGCGCCGGTACCACCGGCCGATGTTGAACAGCACGAACATCGCGACCAGCGCCGCCACCGAGAACCAGGCGATGCTGCCCTGGCCGCCGGGAATGACGATGAAGGCGGCGAGCAGCGGCCCGAGCGACTGGCCGGCATTGCCGCCGACCTGGAACAGCGATTGCGCGAGGCCGTAGCGGCCGCCCGAGGCCATGCGCGCGACGCGCGAGGATTCCGGGTGGAACACCGACGAGCCCATGCCGACCAGCCCGGCGGCGAGCAGCAGCACGGGGTAGCTCCAGGCCTGCGAGAGCAGCAGCAGACCGAGCAGGGTCGAGCCCATGCCGATCGCGAGCGAGAAGGGCTGCGGCCGCCGGTCGGTGTAGAGGCCGACCGCCGGCTGCAGCAGCGAGGCCGTCACCTGGAAGGTGAGCGTGATCAGCCCGATCTGGCCGAAGCTCAGGCGGAAATTGGTCTTCAGCATCGGATAGATCGACGGCACCAGCGACTGGATCATGTCGTTGATGAAGTGCGAGAAGCTGATCGCGAACAGGATCGCGAACACGGTGCCGCTCGCGGCGGTGCTGGTCGGGATCGCGGGCGTGACGGTCGAGGCGAGGCCGGCCGACACGGCTTCCCGCAGGTCGGGCTGACTCAAGGGCCGGGTCGACAGGCTTATTCATCGGCTCGTCCTTTTTGCCGGATCCCCCGGCGCGCGGCAGATTTAGGCCACTCGGCACCGAAGCGGCAGGCCCGCTGCCGCAACGGGACGCTGCCATGCAGCAACGCTAGGCCAGGGGCGGGCGTTCGGCGGCGACGGCCAGCCGCGCTTCCAGCGCTTTCCCGACCGCAAGCATCGGGCCCTCGTCGTAGAGCCGGCCCCAGAGGCAGACCGCTTGCGGGACGCGGTGCTTCGGGCCGGGCTGCTCCTTTCCGAGTTCCAGCCTGCCGCGGCCGAGCGAGTGGGGGCCGCGGGTCGGCAGGTGGTCGAAGCCGGCGCGCAGGCAAAGGCAGGGCGTGCCGGTGAAATTGGTGATCACCAGCATCGGCCCGTGCATCGCCGGCCCGATGATGACATCGACCCGCGCGAACGCCGCCGCCATCTCCTGCATCACCCGGCGGCGCAGCCGGTCGAGCTGCACGTGGTCGACGGCGGAAAGGAAGCGCGCCTTGCGGAACCCGTTGGGCCAGCCGGTCTCGTCCTGGCGTTTCAGCGTGTCGTCGCGATCAGTGAGCGTCAACTCCTCGAAGGCGGCCGCCGCCTCGGCGTACAGCACCGCCATCAGCGCGTCATAGGGGAGGTCGGGGCGCGTCAGCTCGATCACCGGGAGACCGAGGCCGCGCGCCACCTCGAGCGCGTGGCGTTCGGCGGGAGCGACGCCGTCGAGCGCGAAATCGGCCGGGAAGAAGCCGAGGCGCAAGCCGGCGATCGCGGCGTCCTGGTCGTAGCCGAACGGGGCAGCGATCTGGAACGGATCATCCGGATCGGCGCCGTTGATCGCGTGCAGCACGAGGGCGGTGTCCTCGACCGAGCGGCAGATCGGCCCGATCTTGTCGAGCGACCAGCAGAGCGGCATGGCGCCGCGCCGCGACACCCGGCCGAAGGTCGGGCGCAGCCCGGTGGTGCCGCAGCGCGTCGAGGGCGAGACGATGGAGCCGAGCGTCTCGGTGCCGATCGCGAAGGCGACCAGCCCCGCCGCCGTCGCCGAACCGGAGCCCGCGCTCGAGCCGCTGGAGCCTTCCTCGAGGTTCCATGGATTGTTGCTGCGGCCGCGATGCCAGATGTCGCCATAGGCGAGGGCGCCGACGCTGGTCTTGCCGAGCATCACCGCGCCCGCCTCGTGCAGCAGATGCGTCACATGCGCGTCGGTGGCCGGGACGCGGTCGGCATAGGGCTCGGCGCCCCAGCTCGTCTCGATGCCGGCGGTGTCGATGATGTCCTTCATGCCGTAGGGGATGCCGTGCAGCGGGCCGAGCCAGCGCCCGCCGGCCAGCATGCGGTCGAGCGCGGCGGCGCGGGCGAGGGCCGACTTCGGCGGTGATCGTGACGAAGCAGTCGAGGCGCGGGCCGATCCTGCCGATGCGGTCGAGGTAGATGTGGGCCAGCCGCTCGGCGGTCAGGTGTCCGGCCTTGATCCAGGCGGCGAGGGCGGTCACCGGAGCGAAGGCGATGTCGTCCTCCGCCTCCGGCATTGCCGCCGGGCGCGGCGTCCAGCCGAAAGGCCCGGGATCGGGCATGCGGAAGCCGGGCAGGCGCGGGTCGAAGCGGCAGGCCGGGCCGAGTTCGGGCGGCAGCGTGACCGCGCGGCGCGCGACCGCCGCGCGGATCTGCATATCGATGTTGCCGAGCATCAGCGCGCGCTCGGCCGGGGTGTAGCGGACGCCGAGCAATGCCTCGCCGGCGGCGATCACCTCCGCCGTGACCGCGCCCTGTGCTTCGCTGTCCATGGGTCGCGCTTTCGCTCGCGTGATGGCAGATGTCGCCGCTCGATTGTGCGGCCATGCGGCCGTCGCGCGTCAACCCTTCAGGCGGCGGAGCGCAGGTCTTGCCGGGAGGCGAGCCGTTCCAGCGTCTCCGCGGCGGCGGCGGGACGGGCGAAATAGTAGCCCTGCAGATCGCTGCAGCCGAGCGCCTGCAGCGCCTCCGCCTGGACGCGCGTCTCCACCCCTTCGGCGGTGGCGGGAATGCCCAGGCTGCGGGCGAGGGCGAGCACACCGGCCACGATCGCGATGCCGTCCTCCCGCGTCTCCATGTCGCGGACGAAGGAACGATCGATCTTCAGTCGTCGGAACGGGAAGATTCGCAGGTGGTTGAGCGAGGAATAGCCGGTGCCGAAATCGTCGAGCGCGATATCGACCCCGAGCGCGGCGAGGGCGTGCAGCACGCGGCTGGTCCCCTCGGAATCGACGAGGAGCGCGGTCTCGGTGATCTCCAGTTCGAGCCGGCCGGGAGCGAGGCCCGAGTTGCGGAGCGCGGAGCGCACCTGCTCGACGATCTGGCCGCCGGAAAGCTGCGCCGGCGAGAGATTGACGGTCACCCGCAACGGCTCCGGCCATTGCACCGCCGCGGCGCAGGCCCGGTGCAGGACCCATTCGCCGATCGGACCGATGAGCCCGATCTCCTCGGCGACGGCGATGAACTCGCCGGGCGGGATGAGACCATGCTCGGGATGGCGCCAGCGCAGCAGCGCCTCGCAGGCGAGCGTCGCGCCGTCGCTCGCGCGGACGATGGGCTGGAATGCCAGCTCGAAGGCGCTGGCTGCCGTCGCTTCGCGCAGATCGGCCTCGAGCCTCCTGCGGGCGAGCAGATCGTCCTGCATGGCCGGCGCGAACACGCTGGCCCGTCCCGGGCCCGCCGCCTTCGAATGATAGAGCGCCAGATCGGCCTTCAGCATCAGCTCTTCCGGAGCGCGCGCGTGCGACGGGACGAGGGCGATGCCGACGCTCGCGGTGACGCGCAGCCGGTGCCCGGCGACCTCGATATCCTGGCGGATCGCTTGCAGTACCCGCTCGCCCAGCGCCACCGCCGCATCGGGATCGGCGTCGCGCTGCACGATCGCGAACTCGTCGCCGCCGAGCCGCACCGCGAGATCGTCGCCGCGCGCGCAGGCGCGGAGCCGCGCACCGACCGCGGCGAGCAGGCCATCGCCGACCGGATGCCCGAGCGTGTCGTTGATCGCCTTGAACCGATCGAGATCGAGCAGCACGAGCGCGGCCCGCGGCGGTTCGGGTGCCGCTTCGAGGCTCCCGAGCGCCTCCCACAGCGCGACGCGGTTGGCGAGCCCGGTAAGCGCGTCGTGGCGCGCCATGTGGGTGATGCGTGCCTCCGCATCGTGGCGCGCGGTGACGTCCTCATGCGTCGCCACCCAGCCATTCCCCGGCATCGGCCGATGGTGGATGGCGATCACCCGCCCGTTGCGCAGCTTGACGAGGGAATCGCGCGAGACGGGCGACACCGCGAAGCTCTCGCGCCACGCCAGATACTCCGCCCGCGTCATCGCCGGGAACGCGCCGACGGCGAAGCGATGGTCGACGATCTCCGCCAGCGTGGTGCCCGGGCGGGCGAGCTCGGGCGAGAGGTCGTACATCTCGCTGTAGCGGCGATTGGCGACGATCAGCCGCTGGCCGCCGTCGAAGAAGCAGACACCCTGCGAGATGTTGTTGAGCGCGGTGTCGAAGCGCCCGGCCTGTGCATCGGCCTCGCGCGCGTGGAGGGTAACCAGGCGGCGTGGCGCCACGCGCAGACGCCAGCCGACGAGCGCGCCGAGCCCGACCCCGGCGGCGGTCGCGACGGCAGCGACGAGCAGGGGAGAAGCGCCGCTCAGCCGGCCGGCCCAGGCAGCGGCCGGGAGCATGGCGGCGAGCGCCGCAGCGGCGACCGCGGTCGTTCGCCGCGACGCGGCGAGGAACCGGCAGGAGTTGGAAGCGGGATGCCCGAGCGCTGCGCCCATGCCGGGAGTAGAGCAGCATCGGCTTAGCGAAGGCTTAACGCCCGCGTCGCGTCACCGCCGGGGCAGACACGGCCGCGATCACGCCGCGCAGCTCGGCGAGGCCGCGCAGCCGGCCGATCAGCGGATAACCCGGATGGGCGCGGCGCTTGGCATCGTCGAGCAGGACGTGGCCGTGATCGGGGCGGAACGGGATGCGCGCCTCGCCGTCGCCGGTGCGACGGCGCCTGCTCTCCTCCTCGAGCAGTGCGGCGACGACCGCGACCATGTCGGTGTCGCCGTCGAGATGATCGGCCTCGGTGAACGAGCCGTCGGTCTCCTTCGCCACATTGCGCAGATGCGCGAAGTGGATGCGGGAGGCGAAGCGGCGCGCGATCGCCGGAAGATCATTCGCCGGATTGGCGCCGAGCGAGCCGGTGCAGAGCGTGATGCCGTTGGCGATGCTGTCCACCGCGCCGGTGATCGCTTCGAGGTCCGCCGCGGTCGAGACGATGCGCGGCAGCCCGAACACCGGGCGCGGCGGGTCGTCGGGGTGGATGCACATCCGCACGCCCGCTTCCTCCGCCGCCGGGATGACCGCGCGCAGGAAGCGGACGAGGTTCTCGCGCAGGCCCTCCTCGCTCAGGTCCTTGCAGCGGTCGAGCACGCGGCGCAGCCCGGCCACGTCGTAGCGTGCATAGGCGCCCGGCAGGCCGGCCATGATGTTGGCGAGCAGCCTCTCCTTGTCGGCCTCGGAGGCCCGCTCGATCCAGCGCCGCGCGCGGTCGAGCAGTGCGGGCGGCTGCTCCGCTTCCGCGCCGGGACGTTGCAGGATGAAGCAGTCGAAGGCCGCGTATTCCGCCGCGTCGAAGCGGAGCGCGCTGCCGCCGCCGGGAAGCGGCGCGGCGAGGTCGGTGCGCATCCAGTCGAGCACCGGCATGAAATTGTAGCAGACCGTGCGGACGCCGGCGGCGCCCAGATTGCGCAGGGACTCGCGGTAGTTGGCGTAGAGCGGCTCGAGGTCGCCCTCGCCGAGCTTGATCTCCTCGGCGACCGGCAGGCTCTCGACCACGCTCCAGGCGAGGCCGAGCGAGGGGTCGCGCTCGATCTCCGCCTTGCGCGCGGCGATGTCTCCCGCGGGCCACACCACGCCATAGGGGATGTCGTGCAGCGCGGTGACGATGCCGGTCGCGCCGGTCTGGCGGATCTCCGCCAGGCCGATCGCGTCGGCCGGCCCGAACCAGCGCCAGGTCTCTTCCATCCCCCTGGCCCTCTAGCCGAGTGTGCGGTTGGCGCGGGCCAGCACGGCCTGCAGCAGCACCTGCGCGCCCGCCTCGGCCTGCTCGGGGAGGATGCTCTCCGCCTCGTTGTGCGAGAGCCCGTCCTTGCAGGGGGTGAAGATCATGGCCGTCGGCACGTGGCGGGCGACATAGACCGCGTCGTGGCCGGCGCCCGAGGTGATCTCGCGGGCGGCATAGCCGAGCCCCGCCGCCGCCTCGCGCACCAGGGCGATGCAGGCCGGGTCGAAGGGCTGGGCGGGGATGACGAACAGCTCGCGCAGCGCGAGGGCGACGCCGGCGGCGTGCGCGATCGCCTGCGCCGCGTCGGGGAAGCTCGCGGTGATGGCGCGGATCTCCGCCTCATCGGGATGGCGGAACTCGACCGAGAAGCGCACCTCGCCGGGCACCACGTTGCGGCTGTTCGGGAAGACGCGCAGCTCGCCCACCGTGCCGCGCCCGTCCTCGCCGCGCTCGCGCATCATCCGGTCCACCAGGTCGACGATGCGGGCGGCGGCGACCAGCGCGTCGCGCCGCGCCGCGGGCGGCGTGGTGCCGGCATGCGCGTCCTGGCCGGTGGCGACGGCGTCGTACCACACCATCGCCTGCGCGCCGGTGACGATGCCGATCTGCTTTGCCCTCGCGCTCGAGAATCGGTCCCTGCTCGATATGCAGCTCGAAATAGGCGTCCGCCGGGAAGGCCGCGGCCGCGGCTTCGCCGCGATAGCCGATGGCGTCGAGCGCGGCGCCGACGGTCGTGCCCTCCGCGTCGGCGATCGCACGGGTCTCCGTCTCGGGATAGACGCCGGCCCAGACGCCCGAGCCCATCAGGCTCTTGCCGAACCGGCTGCCCTCCTCGTCGGTCCAGTTGACGAGCTCGAGCGGCGCCTCGGTGGCGATGCCGAGCGCCTCGCAGCGTCCGCATCACCTCGAGCCCGGCGAGCACGCCGAGCGCGCCGTCGAATTTTCCCCCCGAGGGCTGGCTGTCGAGATGGCTGCCGAACAGCACCGGTAGGCGCGCGGGGTCGCGCCCCTCGCGGCGGGCGAACATGTTGCCGAACGCATCGACCCGCACCGCGAGCCCCAGCCGCCTCGCACTCCGCGCGGAAGCGGTCGCGCCCGCGCCGGTCCACCTCGGAGAGGGCGAGGCGGCGCACGCCCCCCTTCGGGGTCGCCCCGATCTCGGCCATGGCCATCAGGCTGTCCCACAGCCTGGCGCCGTCGATCCTCTGATTGGTCTGGTTGGCATGGCCGCATCTTGCCCGGCGTCGGGCTTCCTGCAAGCTTGCCGGCTTCCGGAGGTGCAGGCTGATGTCTCGTCACGGGCGCCGGGCGGCGCTGCTGCTCGCTCTGTCGGCGCTGGCCGGCTGCAAGCTGATCGACCAGAGCACCTTCCGCCCAAGACCGCCGCCCGCCCCCACACCGCCGCCCGCGCCCGCACCGCCGCCGGTGCCACCGCTGGTCGAGCATCCGGTTCGACCGGCCGGGCATCGCCTATGCGGACGCGCTCGCGCCAGGCGGTGACCGCGGCGCGCCGGCGCAAAGTGGATGTCGCCTTCGATGTGCGCGGCCTCGCGCCGGGCGCGCCGACGCTCGCCGGGCAGGCGGCCGCCCTCACCAGCGTCGATGCGGAGGTGCACGGCGTCGCCGACGCGATCGCGAAGCTCGGTGTCGATCCGAGCCGGATCAGCCTTTCCGCCCGCACCGAGCCCGGGCTGACCGCGAACGAGGTCCGTGTCTACGTCCACTGAGGATCTGTTCGGAAGTCGCGCCAAGCGCGCGATCTCCGAGTCGGCGCCGACGTGAAAGGCGCCCATGGCGCACTCGCAATCAATGAGCGCGGCGGGAAGGCCCCGGCTGGCAGGCCTCGCCTATCTCGGCGCAACGGCGCTGATGTGGGGCCTGAACTGGCCGGTCAACAAGACCGTGCTCGCGCACCTGCCGCCGTTCACCGCGCGGAGCTTCAGGGGTGCGGTCGGGGTATTGCTGTTCCTGGGCCTCGCCCGGCTGCGCGGCGATTCGCTGCGCGTGCCGGAAGGGCAATGGAAGCCACTGCTGGTCTCGACCGCGTTCAACTTCACCGCCTGGATCACCTTCACCGCCCTGTCGCTGCTGTGGCTGCAGGCGTCCGAGGCGGTGATCATCGCCTACACGATGCCGATCTGGGCGGTGCTGCTGGCGATCCCCATTCTCGGCGAGCGGCCGCGCCCAGCCGGTGTGCTGGGTCTGGTGCTCGGCCTCGCGGGCGTCGCTGATCCTGGTGCTCGCGCAGCCGCTGCAGGCGTCCTGGGCGAAGCTGCCGGGCGTGGTGCTCGGCTTCGCCGCGGCGCTCGCCTTCGCGCTCGGCACCGTGCTCGGCAAGCGCATGCCGGTGCGCATGCCGCCGCTGGCCTCGATCATGTGGCAGATCCTGCTCGGCACGTCCCCCGCTGCTGGTCGCCGCGCTCGTCTTCGACCATCCGGATTTCGGCGCCGTGTCGGCCGGGGTGTGGGTCTGCGCGCTCTATACCGGGCTGATCGGGCTCGGTGTGGGCTATCTCACCTGGTTCGCCGCACTCCGCCTGCTGCCCGCAGGGACGATCTCCACCGGCTCGCTGCTGGTGCCGGTCTTCGGCGTGCTGTTCTCCGCCCTTGCCTTCGGCGAGCCGCTCGGCCTGCGTCAGGTGCTGGCGCTCGGGCTGACGCTGGGTGGGGTCGGGCTGGCGGCGAAACGGTAGGTGCCGCCGACAGGGCGCTGCAGCGCGACCGGTTCCCGCTCTGCGGCGGGTGCCTTCGAGCGATCGGTCGCTACTGCGCCAGCTCGCGGGAGCGTGCGGTGGCGGCCGCGATCGCCGTCGCGCACGAGCCGGGGCCAAGCCTCCGGAGCCATCAGCACGCCGAGCGCGCGCTCGGTGGTGCCGCCGGGGCTGGTCACCGCCTGGCGCAGCGCCGCCGAGTCCTCCGCACTCGCCGCGAGCAGGGCGCCCGCGCCGGTCACCGTCTCGCGGGCGAGCGCGCGGGCCAGGCCGGGCGGCAGGCCCTGCGCGCGCGCGGCCTGCTCCATCAGCTCGGCGAGCAGGAACACGTAGGCCGGGCCGCTGCCGGAGACGGCGGTGACCGGGTCGATCAGCGCCTCGTCCTCGACCCAGGCGACGGTGCCGATCGCGGCCAGCAGCCGGTCGCAGAGGCCGCGTTGCCCGGCGGACACGCCGGGGCCGGCGCAGGCCACGGTGATGCCCTGGCGCACCGCGGCCGGCGTGTTCGGCATCGCGCGCACCAGCGCCGCCTCCGGGCCGAGCAGCGTGGCGAGCCCGGCGAGGGTTCGCCCGGCCATGATGGAGAGCAGCACCGCCTCGGCCGGCGAAGCGCCGGTATGCCGGCAGCGCCGCCGCGGCGACCTGCGGCTTCACCGCCAGGATGACGGCTTCAGGAGCAAAATCGGCCGGGATTTCCGCCATCGAGGCGACCACGCGGACGGCGGCGCCGGCGAGTCGCGCGGCCTCCGGCGCCGGATCGACGACGATCGAGGGCGAAAGCCCCTGCTCGACCCAGCCGGAAAGCATCGCCCCGCCCATCCGCCCGCCGCCCACCAGGAGCAGGGGCGGGAGCGGGGCAGCCGCGGTCACGCCTCGCCCACGCACTCCAGCATGGCGGCGGCGAGCGCGTCGGTCGGCGTCTTGCCGCCCCAGAGCACCATCTGGAAGGCGGGGAAGAAGCGCTCGCACTCGGTGATCGCGATGTCCACCATGTCCTCGAGGCTCTCGGCCGAGGCGCCGCGCGCGCCGCGCAGCAGCACGGAATGGCGGAACAGCGGGGTGCCGTCGTCGCTCTCCAGCCCGAAATGCCCGATCCAGAGCCGCTCATTGGCGAGCGCCAGCAGCTCGTAGAGCGAGGAGCGGTGCTTCTCCGGCACCTTCAGGTCGAAGGCGCAGGTGAAGTGCATGGTGCTGATCTCGTCGGACCAGCTGAAGAACAGCCCGTAATCGCACCATTTGCCCGGCGCCTCGGCGGCCATCTCGGTCAGGCTGCGGCGTTCGAAGATCCATTCGTTGGCGGTGACGATCTGCTCCATCTGATCGAGGGGATTGGCGGCGGAGTTCGTGGGTGGCGAGCGTCAGGGACATGCGGGTCTCCCCTGCTGGAGGAAGGCCGGGCTGGACGCGGCCTGGGTCGGGTTGGCCCGACTCGCAGGCGGCGCGGAAGTCAACCTACCGACCGGGCTCGCCGCGTCGCAAGGCGTGGCAAGCGGCAGCATCGTGCTTCCTATGCGCCTGTTGCCGCGCCGCAGCAACATGCGGGTGCACAGATCACATGATCTCGGGCGAGGAGACCGGCGGCTCCGGGGTGCCCGGGCCGGCGGCTTCCAGCGCAGCGATGCGGGCCTCGAGGGCGGCGATCCTGGCTTCCGCCGCCTCCTGTCCGGCGCGCGCATTGGCGGCGAGCTCCTGCACCGCCTCCAACTCCTCGCGGCGGACCAGCTCGAACCGGCGGATCGCCTCGTCGAGCTTCGCCCGGATCAGGGCCTCCGCCTCCTCGCGGATGCCGGCCAGGGCCGAGAAGGCGCCGCCGGCGACGCCGGCGAGATCGTCGAAGAAGCGTGGTCGGTCGCTCATGGTCGCGCTCCGGTGTGGCTCATTGCTCGCATTTCACTTCCGGCCTCGCCGGCAAGACGCGGGCGGATGGGAGATCTGCACTCTATCTCGGCTTGCGACCCCTCCCTATAACGTCGCGCCATGATTCTGGTGACGGGGGGTGCCGGGTTCATCGGCTCGAACCTGCACGCGGCGCTCGCCGCGCGCGGGCGCGAGGTGGTGGTGGTCGACCGGCTCGGCAGCGCGGGCAAGTGGCGGAACCTCGCCCACCACCCGCCGTCGCAGATCGTGCGGCCGGAGGCGCTCGACGATTTCCTCGCCACCCATCCGCCGATCGAGATGGTGTTCCATCTCGGCGCGGTCAGCGAGACCACCGCGAGCGATGGCGACCTCGTCTGGGGCAGCAATGTCGAGCTGCCGCTCCGGCTCTGGACCTGGTGCGCGGCGCGCGGCGTGCGCTTCGTCTATGCCTCCTCGGCGGCGACCTATGGCGCCGGCGAGCACGGGTTCGACGACGACCCGGCGCCTGCTGCCGCGCCTCCGTCCCCGCAACCTCTATGGCTGGACCAAGCACGCCTTCGACCTGCGGGTCGCGGCGATCCTCGCCGCCGGCAAGCAGCGGCCGCCGCAATGGGCGGGGCTCAAATTCTTCAACGTCTACGGCCCGAACGAGTACCACAAGCGGACGATGGCCTCGGTGGTGAAGCGCACGCACGACGAGCTCGCCGCCGGCCGTCCCGCCAGGCTGTTCCGCTCCGACCAGCCCGGCCTCGCCGACGGCGCGCAGGCGCGGGACTTCATCTGGGTCGACGACGTCGTCGCCGTGCTGCTCTGGCTGCTCGAGGCCCCGGGCGTGAACGGGCTGTTCAATGTCGGCACCGGGACGGGCGCGCAGCTATCTCGACCTCGCCCATGCCGTGTGCGACGCGGCGCGCGTGCCGCGCCGGGTCGAGTTCATCGACATGCCGGCGGAACTGCGCGGCGCCTACCAATCCTTCACCGAGGCGCGGATGGACCGGCTGCGCGCGGCCGGCTATGGCGCCCCGTTCACGCCGATGGAGGAGGGGATGCAGGCGCTACGTCACGGACTACCTGGCAGCGCCCGACCCGTACCGATGACGCCCGCCTGCATTTTCCCGAACTTCGACCCGGTGGCGGTGCATCTCGGCCCGCTCTCCATCCGCTGGTATGCGCTCGCCTACATCACCGGCCTGGTGCTCGGCTGGCGGCTGATGCGGCGGCTGGCGCAGGAGGCGCCGGTGGTGGCGACGCCGGTGCAGGTCGACGATTTCCTCACCTGGGCGACGCTCGGCGTCGTGCTCGGCGGCCGGCTCGGCTACGTGCTGTTCTACCAGCCCGGCCAGTATCTCGCGCATCCCGCCTCGATCCTCGCGGTCTGGCAGGGCGGCATGAGCTTCCATGGCGGCGTGCTCGGCGTCGTCGTCGCGCTGCTGATCTTCACCCGGCGCGAACCGCATTCCCCTGCTCGGCTTCGCCGACCGGCTCGCCGTCTGCGTGCCGATCGGGCTCGGGCTCGGGCGGATCGCGAATTTCATCAACGGCGAGCTCTGGGGCCGCCCGGCGCCCGCCTGGCTGCCCTGGGCGATGATCTTTCCCAATGCCGGTCCCGTGCCCCGCCATCCGAGCGAGATCTACCAGGCGATCCTGGAAGGCCTCGTGCTGTTCATCGTGCTCTACGCGCTGTCGCGGGCGCCGGCGCGGCGGGCGCGCTTCGGCTGGCTCACCGGCGCGTTCCTGATCGGCTACGCGCATCGCCCGCATCATCGGCGAGTTCTTCCGCCAGCCCGACGCCTTCCTCGGCTACCTGCCGGGCGGGGTGACGATGGGGCAGGTGCTGTGCATCCCGATGCTGCTCATCGGCGCCTGGCTGATCGCGCGATCGCGGCCGGCAGCCGTGCTGCCGGGTGATCGAGCGGCTGGACGCGTTCATGGCGCGCGCCGACCGCCGCCTATTACGCGACGCACGACCCCTATGCCGACTTCACCACCGCGCCGGAGATCAGCCAGGTGTTCGGCGAGTTGCTCGGGCTATGGGCGGCGGTCGCCTGGGAGGGCGCCGGGCGGCCCGATCCGGTGCTGCTGGCCGAGGCCGGGCCGGGGCGCGGCACGCTGATGGCGGATGCGCTGCGCGCGATCGGCCAGGCCGCGCCGGCGTTTTCCGCGCCGCGCTGCGGCTGCATCTGGTCGAGACCTCGCCGCGCCTGCGCGCGGTGCAGCAGGCGCGGTTCCCGCGGGCCGAATGGCACGAATCGCTGGACGCGCTGCCGCCCGGGCCTCTGCTCCTGCTCGCCAACGAGTTCCTCGACGCGCTGCCGATCCGCCAGTTCGTGCGTCGCGGCGCCGGCTGGAGCGAGCGCTTCGTCGCCGGCGGAGCGTTCGTCGAGCGCCCTGCCGCGCCGCCCGATCTCGATGCCGGCGAGGGCGAGATGGTCGAGGTCGAGCGAGGCCGCCCGCGCGGTCGCGGCGACGACTCGGCGCGCGCCTCGCCCGCGCCGGGCGGCGCGGCGCTGTTCCTCGATTACGGCCCGCGCCGCGCGGGCGCCCGGCGACAGCCTGCAGGCGCTCGCCGGCGGCCGGCCGGCCGATCCGCTCGGAGCCCCCGGCAGCGCCGACCTCACCGCCCATGTCGATTTCGCCGCCTTCGCCGCCGCCGCCCGCGCGGCCGGGCGCCGCCGTCCACGGCCCGGTGCCGCAGGGCGTGTTCCTCGCCCGGCTCGGCCTCTACCAGCGCACCGGCATGCTCGCCCGCACCCAGCCGCCGGCCCGCGCGGCGGCGCTGATCGCCGCGGCGCAGCGCCTCGCCGAGCCCGACCGGATGGGGCGCCTGTTCAAGGCGCTGGCGCTCTGCCACCCTGCCGCCCCCGCGCCCCCCGGATTCGAAGCGTGACCCCTGAATACCTCGAGTTCCGGCTTTCTCGCCCGCCCGCCACGGCTTCTTCACCCGCCGCGGCGGCGTCTCCACCGGGCCGTTCGCCAGCCTGAATTGCAGCCTCTCCGGCGCCGATGCGCGCGATTCGGTGCTCGCCAACCGCGCGCTGCGCCGCGCGCGCCATCGGCGCCGCGCCCGAGGCGCTGCTCGGACTGACGCAGGTGCACGGCGCCGCGGTCGCGACCGTCGATGCGCCCTGGGCGCCGGGGCACGGCCCGCGCGCCGATGCCGCGGTGACCGACCGGCCCGGCCTCGCGCTCGGCATCGTCACCGCCGATTGCGCGCCGGTGCTGTTCGCCGAGCCCGAGGCCGGGGTGATCGGCGCCGCGCATGCCGGCTGGCGCGGCGCGGTCGGCCGGCGTGCTGGAGGCGACGGTCGCCGCCATGCAGCGCCTCGGCGCCCGGGCGGAGCGCATCCGCGCCGTCATCGGCCCCTGCATCCAGGCCGCCTCCTACGAGGTCGGCCCCGATCTGCGCGACGCGGTGCTCGCCCAGGATCCCGCCGATGCGCGCTTCTTCGCCCCGGGCGCGCGCGAGCAGCGCTGGCAGTTCGACCTCCCCGCCTATTGCCGCGCCCGCCTCGCCGCCGCCGGCGTCGCGGCGGAGGCGCTCGGCGCCGACACCCTCGCCGACGAGGACGCGCTTCTTCAGCCATCGCCGCCGCACCCGCGCCGGCGGCGGCCCGATCGGCCACCAGATCTCGATCGTCGCGCTGTGATGCTGCCGCTTCTCTTCTCCTGCTGTCCGCTTGCTGGCGCTGCTCGCCGGCGCTGCGGCGGGCTGCCGCGGCCGTTCGAGGGCGATCCCGGCGCCACCGCGCTCCGCCTTGCCGTGCCGCCGCCCTCGCGCCTCGCCGTGCCGACCCCGACCGCGGCCCTGCTGCCGCAGAGCGCGGCCGAGACCTGGGCCGGCGCGGTGGCGGACGATCTCGTCGGGCAGGAAGTTCCCGGCGATCGCCGAGCGCGTGCATCCCGGCGACTGGCGCCTGGAGATGACCGCCGATCTGAAAGCGGGCGGCGTGGTGCCGACCTACGCCGTGCTCAATCCGCGCGGCGTGTCGCAGGGCTCGGTGGAGGGCGCGCCGGTCTCGGCCGAGCTCTGGTCGCAGGGCGATCCCGCGACGCTGAAGCAGGCCGCCGCCGCCGCCGCGCCCGACATCGCCAACCTGCTCACCGCGATCGAGGCGGCGCGCCGGCAGAGCGATCCCAACAGCCTGATCAACCGTCCCGCCCGCATCTACGTCCCCGACGTCACCGGCGCGCCGGGCGACGGCAACCTCGCAGCTCGCCAAGCAGATGCGCCTGCAGCTGCCGCAGGACGGCGAGGTCGTGCAGGCGAAGCAGGCGGGCGCCGACTACATCGTCGCCGGCACGGTGCGCACGGCGCAGGTCGCCGGCGGGCAGCTCCGCGTCGAGGTGCGCTGGAGCGTGCACGACGCCGCCGGCAAGGAGGCCGGCGCGGTGACGCAGATCAACGAGGTGCCGCCCGGCAGCATCAATCCCTACTGGGGCGACGTCGCGCTCGTCGTCGCGCGAGCAGGCGGCGAACGGCGTCAAGGACGTGATCCTCAACCAGGCCAATCCGCTGCGCACCAATCCCGCCGCCGCGGCGATCAAGCTCCCGCCCCAGCCGGCGCCGGCCGCCGCGCAAACCGCCGCCGGCCAAATCCGGCCAGGCTCGATAGACACCCTCCTGTCACATTGCTAGAACGCCGCCGCTTCCTGCCCCGCCGCCTCGCGCCTCCGGGACCGCCGCCCGATGAAGATCGTCGCCTGCAACAGCAACCGGCCGCTGGCCGAGGCGGTGGCCGCCGCGCTCAACCTGCCGCTGACGCGGGCCTCGATCCGCCGCTTCGCCGACATGGAGGTATTCGTCGAGATCCACGAGAACGTCCGCGGCGAGGACGTGTTCGTGGTGCAGTCCACCTCCTATCCCGCCAACGACAATCTGATGGAGCTGCTGATCACGCTGCGATGCGCTGCGGCGCAGCTCGGCGCGGCGCATCACCGCGGTGCTCCCCTATTTCGGCTATGCGCGGCAGGACCGGAAGATCGGCGTCGCGCACGCCGATCAGCGCCAAGCTCGTCGCCAACCTCATCACCGAGGCGGGCGCCGACCGCGTGCTGACGCTCGACCTGCACGCCGGCGCAGATCCAGGGCTTCTTCGACATCCCGGTCGACAATCTCTACGCCGCGCCGCTGTTCACCCAGGACATCCAGGCCCGCTACAAGGGCCGCGACCTGATGATCGTCTCGCCCGATGTCGGCGGCGTGCTGCGCGCCCGCCTGCTGGCGACGCGGCTCTCCACCGACCTCGCCATCATCGACAAGCGCCGCGAGCGCGCCGGCGTCTCCGAGGTGATGAACGTGATCGGCGACGTGCGCGGGCGCGACTGCATCCTGTTCGACGACATCTGCGATTCCGGCGGCACGCTCTGCAACGCGGCGATCGCGCTGATCGAGAACGGCGCCAAATCGGCGAGCGTCTATGTCACCCATGGCGTGCTCTCGGGCGGCGCGGTCGCGCGCATCGCCTCCTCGCCGATCGAGATGATGACGATCACCGACAGCATCCTCGGCACCGAAGCCGTGCGCCTCGCCGCCAATGTGCGGCAGATCACCATCGCGCCGTTGATCGCCGAAGCGATGCGGCGCATCTCGGACGAGAGTTCCGTCAGTTCGCTGTTCGACTGATCCTTGGAGGAGCCAACCGTCATGAAACTCTACTACGCACCAGGCGCCTGTTCGGTCGGCATCCACGTCCTGCTCGAGGAGATCGGCAAGCCCTACGAGGCGCAGCCGGTGAACCTGCGCGAAGGCGAGCAGTACAAGCCGCCCTTCACCGAGAAGAACCCGAAATCCAAGGTGCCGACGCTCGAGCGGGACGACGGCTCGATCCTCACCGAGTTCCCCGCGATCGCGCTATGGCTCGCGCGCACGAACCCGGACAAGCACCTGCTGCCCGACGACGCGGAGGGCCAGGCGCGCGCCTTCGAGGCGATGGATTATTGCGTCGCGACGCTGCACATGCAGGGCTTCTCGCGGATCGTGCGCCCCGGCAATTACAGCGCGAACGAGGGCGAGCACGAGACGATCAAGGCGCGCGGCAAGGAGATCATGGAGAAGGGCCTCGCGCATCTCGACCGCGCGCTCGCCGGCAAGGAGTACGTCGCCGGTCCGTTCTCGGTCGCCGATGCGGCGCTGTTCTATGTCGAGTTCTGGGCCGCCGTCCGCGCCGGCATCACGCTACCGCGCAACTGCGCCGCCCATTACGCGCGCATGAAGGCGCGCCCGGCCGTCGCCCGGGTGATCCAGAAGGAGGGGATCCCCGCCTGAGCCGCCGAACTCACGCCGATCGCGTTCTGGTTCCTTCGTCACGGCGAGACGGACTGGAACGCGAAATCGCTCGCGCAGGGCTCGGTGGAGGTGCCGTTGAACGCCAACGGCATCGCCCAGGCCCATGCGGCGGCGGAGCGGCTCAGGAATCGGGGCATCCACCGGATCATCTGCTCGCCGGTGGGCCGCGCCCGCGCTACCGCGGCGATCGTTGCCGAGGCGATCGGCGCGCCGATCACGCTTGACCCCGATCTGCGCGAAACCGCCTACGGCGTGATGGAGGGCCAGCCGATGACCGGCTGGTTCGACGACTGGATCACCGGCCGTGCCACCCCGGAGGGCGCCGAGAGCTTCGCGGCGCTCCGCCAACGCGCGGTGGCCGCCGTCAACCGCGCCATCGCCGACCCGCCGCCAGTGCTCGTGCTCGCCCATGGCGGCTTTTTCCGCGCCGTCCGCGCCGCCATGGGCCTCGAGCCCAACTTCCGCACCCCCAACGCCACCCCCCTGTTCTGCGAACCCCCCCGCCCCGACACGACCGCCTGGACGCTGACGCCGATCGCCGAGTTCGGGCGGACGCTGACCCGCGTTACGGGCGGGCGAAGCGCAGGGTGAGGCCGTCGGCGGTGACGGGGCCGGAGAGGCGGGCGGTGAGGTTGGGATCGCTGCCGGGTTGCTGGGAAATCCAGGTTTCGTAAAGGCCTTCGAGCACCGCGGCGAGCCAGGTGCCCGGTGGGGTGCCGATCGACCCGAGCCGGGGCAGGCCGGCATGGGTGATGGTGAGCGCGCGTTCGGCCTCGTTGAGCGCGAGCCGGGTGCGGCCCCAGCCGAGCCCGGCGAGCGCCTCGTTCATCTCGATCTCCAGGCTTTCCAGGGTGGCGACGGTGGGCAGCGGCACCAGGCGGCCCATGCGGGCGCCGACGCTGCGCAGCAGCGCGTTCCGCTCCTCGGCGCCGGCCAGGCCGTCGATCTCCTCGGCGAGGGCGCGCAGGAAGTGCCGCCATTCCACGCCCTGCGCCGCCGGCTGCCCCGCGGTCCCGCCCATCAATCGGCTCCGTTGAAGATGTAGCGGGCGTAGAGCAGGCCCTCCGCCTCGTTCCAGTCCCCGGCCCGCTGATAGCTTGCGCGCGCGCCGACGGCGAGGGAGGGCATCGCCCGATACTCGACCGAACCATTGGCCCCGCCGACGATGCCGGTCACGGTGCGGCTGGGATAGGACGTCACCACGCGGGAATCCGTCGCCGCGATGCTCTCGAGCTGCGCCTGCAGCGCCGGATCGATCGGGAAGTAGAGATTGCTTGCCTCCTTGTAGCTTTCCAGTCCGAGCGACCCGCCGAGCGTCCAGCTGAGCCGGTCATCGTGATGGGTGTAGCTGACCGGCACGATGGCCGCGAAATAATTCTCCGGGCTGAAGTAACCGCCGCCGCCCAGGCTGAAGAAGCGCTCATTGTGCTGGTAACCGAAATAGACGAGGTCGAGCCCGGCCCGCGCCTCGTCCTCGGCGGTCTTGTAGAAGGCGACCGAGCCGCCGAGCCCGGCCTCGATCTCCTGATTGCTCTGCACATGGGTGCCGGTGAGCGAGGCGGCGCCGAGACCGGCGTAGAAATTCGCCGATCCGGGCGTGTATTCGAGCTGGACATGGCCGCGGCTGCGCTCGACGCCGCCCCAGATGGTGCCGGTCACCGGGTCCTTGGTGCCGGCATAGGAGAGCACGCTGTCGGTGACCGAGCGGTTCTCGGCGGTGAGCCGCAGGCGCCAGTCGTCCGAGAGCTTCGGCGCCAGCTCGATGCCGCCGATCACGTGCTGGACGCGGAAGCCGACCGGGCTGGTGCCGACATCGGCGTTCAGCCACTGCCAGCCATAGCCGACATCGAAGCCGACGCCGCTCGCCTGCACGCTGCCCGGCGAGGGGGTGGTGGGGCTGAAGGCATAGAGCGCGCCGGCGCCGAAGGTCGAGAGCGTCTGCGGATTGCTCCCGATATTGCCGGCCGAGAGATAAGTGGGCGTGGCCTGCACCTTGAGCGTGCCGACGCCGCCAGGCGAGAAGGTCGCCTCGATCGGCACCATCGTCTCGGTCAGCTGGTCGAGGCCGGCAGTGCCGCTGCGGAAACGCGCATCGATGCCGGGCTGGACGGCGGGTGCGATCGCGTCCTTGAGCGCCGCGATCTGGGTGTCGAGCTGCTGTGTCAGCGGGTCGGCCGGCCGCCCGGTGACGAGACCCGGGCCGGTGCCGCCGAGGCTCGGCGGCATGTCGGGGTTGCTCTCGATCGAGCTTGAGCGGAACGGATTGGTGCCGGGCTGCGGCGGCTGGAAGCTGTAGCTTGCGCTTGCCTGCGCAACCTCGACCGGGACGTCGGCGGCGGATGCGACCAGCGGGGCGGCGGCGAGGAGGTCGTCCGGTACCCGGTCGAGTGTCCCCGGCGTGCTGGCGAGCGCGATCCCGTCCTGGGACGCGGAGCCCGGCATCGGATCGCCGGGCCGGTCGGCGAATACCGCGAGCCCTTCCTCCGGCATGCCCGCCGGGGGCGGTCCGGACGTCGGCGGCGTGTAGTCGCGATAGCTGAGTTGCTGTTGGCGGAGCTGGCGGGCGGTTTCGAGGTAGCGCAGCGCGGTGCCGCGATCGCCCTGGGCGCGCGCGAGGTCGGCGGCCGCCATGTAGGCGCGCGGATCGTTGGGGGACAGCCGCAGCCCCTCGCGGACCCATTGCGCGGCGCGCGAGAACTCGCCGGCGGCGATCGCGGCGGCGATCGCCGCCTGGCGGACCTCGAGGTTGTTGGGATCGCGCTGCAGCAGGGCGGCGTCGATCGCGAGCGCCCGCCCGGGCTCGCGGTTCGACTGGTAGAGCCGCGCCAGCGCCATGTTGAGGTCGGGATTGGCGGGCGCGGTGTCGAGCGCCGGGGCGAGCTGATCATAGGCATCGGCCGTCTTGCCCGCCTGGTTCAGCGCGTCCGCGGCGCGCACCGCGATGCCGGCGCGCAGCGACTTCATCGCCTGTGCCTCGCCGCCGGGCAGGCGGGCGGGATCGACGGAGCTCACGAGCTGGTAGGCGTCTCCCACCTGCCCGGCCTCCATCAGCGCGCCGGCATAGGCGATGCGCTGCGCCGGGCTCGGATTGCCGGCGGCGGCGATCGCGGTGACGATCGCCTCCCGCGCGCCCGCCTTGTCGCCGATCCCGACCAGGGCATGCGCGATCGCGGCGGCGCGCGATCCGTCCGGGTCCGGTGCGGCGGCCATCGCCAGCAGGCGGGATCGGACGGCGAAGCTGTCGCCGCCGGCGACGAGCGTGCGAAGCTGGTTCTGGAACTCGATCCGTGCCGCGAGCGCGCGCATCTCCGGCGTGCGCGCCCGCGCCGGCAGTCGCGCGATCGCCGCGGTCGCGGCCGCGGGATTGTTGGTCTCCTGGTAGAAATAGACGGCCGCCTGCAGCGCGTCGGCGGACGGGCGGGCGGTGGCGAGGCCCGCCTCGATCAGCGCGGTTGCCTCCGCGGTGCGCCCCTGCTTCACCAGCGCGCGGGCGAGGTCGAGGCGCAGCCAGGGATTGCCGGGGTCCTCGGCGAGCGCCGCGCGATAGAGCCCGGCCTGCGCGACCGGGTCGGCCACCGCCTCGGCGCGCTGGCGCAGCGCGTCGGCGCGGGCCCGGCCGGCGAGCGCGCGGTTCCCCGTGCTCCCCGCCTGGGCGTAGAGCTGGTCCGCCTCCGCCTGCTTGCCCTCGCGCTGCAGCACGCCGGCGAGGCGCGACCATGATGCTGCCGTTCGCGGGCTGCATCGCCAGCGCCCGGCGGTCGCTCTCCTCGGCCTCGGCGAGCTCGCCGTTGCGCTGCTGCAGGTCGGCCAGGAGCTGATAGGTGCCGGCATTGGCGTTGCGGCCCATCAGTTGCTTCAGCAGCCGCTCGGCGGCGCCTGTCTGGCCGCGGGCGGCGAGCGAGCGCACCTCGCCCCATTGCTCGGCGACGTTGCTGCCGTTGAGCGCCGCCTCCCAGTTGCCGCGCTTGCTCGGATCGGCGGCGATCGCCCGCTGCAGCAGCTCGCGGCCTTCCGCGGTGCGTCCCTGGCGCAGGCGGACGAGCCCGAGCCCGCCCAGCGCATCGGCGTCGGTCGGGTTCTGCTTCAGCGCGTCCTCGAACTGCGACGCCGCCTGGTCGAACTTCCCGCCGTTGAGGTCGGCGAAGCCGGTGACCCGGAGCTGGCCGACCACATCGGCCGGGCTCACCGGCGGCGGCGCCGTCGCGGCCTGCAGTTTCTGCTGGATCTGGTTGTCGCCGGGGTTCTGCTGCAGGTAGGCCTGCAACGGCCCGGCGCTGCCCGGCTGGTCCGGCAGCCAGAGCAGCGCCTGGTGCAGGGCGCGCTGCGCCGCCGCCGCGGTCGCCGGGTTGCCGGCGAGCGCCTGCAGCCGCTGGATGCCCTCCGCCCGCGTCTGCTGTCGATAGGTCAGCGCCTCCGCGTAGGCGAGCTGCGCCTGCAGGTTCTCCGGGTCGGCGATCACCGTGCGGGCGAGGCCTTCCTGCGACGGCGCCCAGCCGCCCTCGGTGCCGGAAAGCGTCTGGTAGTATTCGACCGCGAGATTGGCGGGAGGCGTGGTGCCGTGGAACACGCGCTGATAGGCGGCGACCGCCTCGGTGGTGTGGCCCTGCCGCGCCAGCTCGCGGGCCTGGGCGAGCTCGTCCTGGTTCACCGGCCCCATGCGCACGGCCTGATCGATGGCGGCGAGGTCGGGATTGTTCGGCGCGACCTGCTTCAGCCGCGCCGCCGCACTCTGCGCCGCGCTGGTGTCGCCGCGCTCGGCCTGGATCTGCGCCAGCAAGGCGAGCGCGCCCGGGTTGCCGGGGGCGAGCTCGAGGGCGCGGTTCAATGCCGCGACGGCCCGGTCGGGTTGGAACTTCCCCTGCCAGAACTTCGCCTGGTCGATCAGCACCCGCACCGCCTGGTCCTGGCCGCCGGCCGGCGTGGCCGGGTGTGCGCTCGCTGCGGACGCCGCCGGGACGGCCGGGGCCGGGGCGGTTGACGTCGTCGCGGGAAGCGAGAGGGCCGGTGCGGCGTCCTGCGCGCGCGCCGCCACCGGAAGCGCCGCGGCGGCGACGCCGGCGAGCAGGAGGCGAAGCGCGGTCCGGGCGCTGGCGGTCGCGGGTGGCGCGCCGTGCATCGTCATGCCCCCCGCACGCGGGTCGTGCGGATGCCCGCCCGCCGCCGCAGCGCCCAGAAGAAGACAAGCGCGAGCAGCGCGCAGCCGGCCAGCATCACCCCGAGCACGCTCACCGGGCTGCCGCGCAGGAACCAGGACGGCCAGACCCAGAACGGCAGGTGGCCGACCGTATAGGTTGAGCCGACCCGGTAGGCGGTGGCGCGACCGGCCGAGAGGATCGCGAGATCGCCCTGGATGTGCGGCGCCTGCTGGCTGTCGCGCATCGTCGCCACCATCCCCTCGAGTGCCTGCGGCGCGGCGGCGAGCAGCGCCACCACCGAGCGGCCGCGGCGCAGCGGGCTCTCGGTGCCGATCAGCGCCGCCATGTCGTCCGACATCGGCGCGCCGAGCCTCGCCGCCGCGTCCCGCCGCTGCTGCTCGCCCTCGTCATCGAACAGCCAGGAGACCGCCTGCAGCCGACCGCCGAGATCGATGCCGAGCCGGCTGCCCTCCAGCCGGACCGGGCTCAGGCGCAGGAGCTCGGCGGCGTTGCCCAGCCGGGGCAGGGTGCCGATGACCAGCAGGTCGCGATCGGCCACCGTCGCGGTCTCGCCCGGGCGCACCACCGCGAGCCGGAGCACCGGATAGCCGGTGAGCGCGCCGATCCGGCCCATCATGTCGAGGAAGGCGCTGAGCTCGACCGAGGACGGCTGGTCGGGCACCACCGCGGCGGTCTCCGACAGGTCCGCCATCCGCGTGAACGGGAAGCCGGAATTGACGAAGAAGGCGAGGTTGGGCAGCGCCGCGAAGCGATAGGCGCGGCTCAGATCGATGGTGCTGTCGGGATCGATCGACTCCCGCAGATCGGCCGGCACCGCGGTGCAGGCGCCGCGATGCAGCGGGCGCGTGTCGAAGAAGAACTGCAGGTCGTTCTGGCCGAACACGTAGTAGGGCGGCACGTCGAGCCGCCCGGTGCCGCTCTCGTCGCCGGCGCCGAGCAGGCGGCCCAGCCAGGAACCGTTCGGCGCCCGTGCCAGCGGCAGGCTGCCGAGGAAGAGGTCATTGATCCCGACATCGAGGCGCGAGACGGAAAGATCGATGATCGGCCCGGGCGGCGCGCGATAGTGCACCACCATCGGGAAGCCGCGGTCACGCCAGGTGTAGAGGTCGGGCGCGGTGCGGAACGGCACGCGCATGGTTCCCGGAACGTAGCCGACGCCCTGCAGCGCGCTCGCATCGACGAGTTCGCCGAAGCGCACCGGCCGGTCGGTCGGGATCCAGTCGGGCGCGTCATAGGGCTGGCGCGGCGGAACATCGGGCGGCGTCACCACGCTGGTCTGGCCGCCGAGCGTGCGGCTGCCGAGCGTCAGCGCGGTGGCGGCCGCGACCACCTCCTCGCCGGTGCGCCCGGTGATCACCAGCACCGAGCCGCCGGGGTCGTGCGGATTGGCGACGGTCGCGACGGTAGGCCCGTTCACCGCCGGCAGGCCGAGTGCCGCGAGATCCGCCGGAACGCCGACCGCGACCGCGTTGCCCTCCGCCGGCGCGCCCGCGGCAACCGGAAAATTGGCGCCGCGATAGTCGGCGAGCTGGCCGAACCAGGAGGCGACGATCGCCGCCGCCTGCAGCGTCGCGTTGGCGGCGTTCGCGGGCAGGACGAAGGGCAGGGTCAGCGTCTGCGTCTCGTGGCCGTCGAAGAAGGGCAGCGGGAGACGGGCGAGATCACGCTGCGCTGGCAGGCGCTCGAGCGTGAGCGCGAGCGTGGAGGTGTCGGAGATCGTCGACCACAGGAGCCCGCTCAGCGGGTCGTTGCAGTCGGTCGTGTAGCGCCCGGTGAAGCGGAAGTTCAGCCGGTTGTTGTCCTGGAAGAAGACCGGGTTCACCGCCATCGCCAGGTGGTCGAATTTCGGCTGCTCGCGCGACACCGGGATGGTGCCGACATACTGCTCGTTCAGGGTGACGGTGACGTTGCTGTATTCGGGGATGAGCGCGGGTGAGGTGGCGCCGTCGAGGTCGAGCTCCGCCGCCGTCACCACCTCGTCGGCGCGGATGCCGAACTGCACGCCCTGCAGCTCGCTGGTGCCGCGCAGCGTGAGCGGTCCGAGCGCGCCGAGCTGGCGCAGGGAATAGACGACGCGCCGCGTGCGCCCGGCATCGGCGGCCGCGGCGGGCGCCGGGGCCGGCGCTCGCGGCCGGCGGCGCGACCGCAGGTGGTGCAGCGATCCCGTCCGGCGCCGCGGTGCCGGCGGGCGCCGGCGGCAGCGGCACGGTGCTCGGGTTGATCGTGAACTGCGCCGGGAGGGTGGCGCTGGGCACCGGGCGGACGGTGACGCTGTCGCCGGCGCGGGAGGACTGCGCCTCTGCCGGGGAGGCGGCGAGCAGCGGCAGGACGCAGGCGAGCAGGAGCGCCGCCACGCCCACCGGCGGCCGTGCCTCGGCACCCATGGTTGCCTTGCGTGCCTGCGCCGCGGCGATCTCGGCCGCGGCCGCGAGCGGAATGCCGGGCCCGCGATCGCGCGGCCGGAACAGGCCGCGGATCGAGACGAGCACGCGCCACAGGCTCGCGAGCGGCCGGTCGGCGGCGTAGGCGGCCCAGTCCGCCCAGGCATCGGCGCGGCCGAACACCGCGGCGACGACGCTCGTCTCCTCGCCGATGTCGGCCGGTTCGAACATCACGTGCATCGAATGCTGGTCCCAGCGCACCACGCGGGCCGGGACCAGCAGCGGGTCGGTGCCGAGCACGAATTCGATCTGCACCTCGGTGCCGTCGGCGACATCGTCGGGACGATCGGCGACCACGCTGCCGCCGGAGAGCGACAGGTCGCGCGTGCTGCCGGTCACCAGCCGCCCGTCCGGCAGGTAGATCACCACCGGCACCATCGCGCGCACCCGGGCCCGGGTGCGGATCTGGCGCGTCTCCCGCCCGACTGCGAGCGCCGCCATCACGATCAGCAGGCTGAAGAGCGCCCAGATCGAGTTCAGCAGTAGCGCCTGGAAGATCAGCACCGGGTTGTTGAAGAACACGATCTGCGTGAGGCCGCGGATGACGCCGGCCATCAGCAGGAAGGCGAGGAACAGGTTCGGATAGACGGCGCCCAGGTCGAAATACCCGTTCTCGAGCAGGCCGCCCTTGGCGGTGACGTTGAACTTGCCCTTCCGCGGCGCCCATAGCGTCACGATGGTGACGCGCACCAGGAACAGCGCGAGCACGGTCTCGTAGATCTCGCTCCAGAACGAGTGCCGCCAGTTCTTCTGCAGCCGCGCATTGGTGGCGACGGAATGGAAGATGTGCGGCAGCGCGTAGGCGATGATCGCGAGCGGCGAGGCGGCGATGATGTTCTGGCCGAGCAGCAGATACATGAGCGGCGCGGTCAGGAACACGAGGCGGGGGATCGCGAAGAAGAAATGCCCCATCGCCTGCGCGTAGCAGATGCGCTGGCCGAGGCTGAGGCCCGGTCCGAACAGCGGATTGTCGAGCCGGAAGATCTGCAGCATGCCGCGCGCCCAGCGCATGCGCTGGCCGATATGCAGGATCAGCCGCTCGGTGGCGAGCCCGGCGGCGAGCGGGATGCGCAGATAGGCCGATTCCCAGCCGCGCCGGTGCAGCTTCAGCATCGTGTGCGCGTCTTCGGTGACGGTCTCGACCGCGACGCCGCCGATCTCCTCGAGCGCTGCGCGCCGCAGCACCGCGCACGAGCCGCAGAAGAAGGTCGCGTTCCAGAAATCGTTCCCGTCCTGCACCAGGCCGTAGAACATGTTGCCTTCCGGCGGCACGCGCGTGCCGGCCGCGAGGTTCCGCTGGAACGGATCGGGCGAATAGAAGTGATGCGGCGTCTGCACCAGCGCGACGCGCGGCTCCGCCACCATCGTGCCCATCGTCACCTGCAGGAAGGCGCGCGTCGGGATGTGGTCGCAGTCGAAGACGGCGATGAACTCGCCGTTGGTCTGCGCCATCGCGTGGTTGAGATTGCCGGCCTTGGCGTGCGCGTTGTCGCGGCGCGCGATGTAGCCGACGCCGCGCCTCGGCGGCGAAGCGACGGAACTCCTCGCGCCTGCCGTCGTCGAGCAGCCAGACGCGCATCCTGTCGCGCGGCCAGTCCATCGCCGCGCAGCCGAGCACGGTCGCGCGCACCACGCTCATCGGCTCGTTGTAGGTCGGCACATAGACGTCGACGGTCGGCCACTGCGCGACCTCGTCCGGCAGCGGCACCGGCTTGCGTTCGAGCGGCCAGAGCGTCTGCACGTATCCCAGCACCAGCACGGTGACGGCGTAGAACTCGGCGACGACCAGGATGCCGCCGAGGATCGTCTCGGCGAAGCTCGGGAAGCCGAGCGTCTGGGTGACGCGCCAGACGATGTAGCGGAGCGAGACCGCGAGCGAGAGCGTGACCAGGAACACGGAGACGCCGCGACCGGGGAAGCGGTTCACCACCAGGAAGGTCGCGGCGGAGATCACGGCGAGGGTCGCCTGCTCGCGCGCGGTCAGCGGCACGCTCGCCACCGCGAGCAGCAGCACCACGCCGCACAGCGCGACGACCACGAAGAACGCGTTCTCCGCGAGGGGCACTCGCGCCAGGCGCCGCCACCGCCCCGGCGGGGCGGCGGTCGCGGTGGCGTTCGGCCCGGCATGGGTGGGGGCGTCGCTCACGCGCGCACCCCCCGCTCCTCCTGCGCCACGGCGTGCAGGGCGTGATGGCCGTCGATCCGGCCGGTCAGCGCCGCGAGATCATGCGCCGCCTTGCTCGACGGCGCGTAGTCGCCGACCAAACGTTGCGAGGCGATCGCCTCGGCGACGCTCTCGTCGCGGTAGACGATGCCGAGCAGCCGGTGCCCGAAATGCCGCGCCGCCGCCTCGCCGGCGGCGCGGCCCAGCCGGGTGCGGTTGTCCCACTGGTTCAGCACGAACCCCATGCGGTCGCGCGCGAACCACTCGTCGGTAGCGGCCGCCGTAGAACTGGCCGGATTCGATCGACGGGATGCGGGCGAGCGACATCGCGTCGGCGAGCAGCACGGTGACCAGCAGGTCGGTGAGCGGCAGAATGGCGGCGAGTACGGCCGACGGGCCGGGAGGTGTGTCGGCGACCACCACGGTATCGGGATAGGCCAGCAGATCGCGCAACGGTTCGGCCAGGATCGCGGGCTGGCGGGCGAGCGCTGCGGCCTGTGCCACCTCGTCATCGACGCCGAACCTGCCATGCGGCAGGAGCAGCACCCCGGCGGCCGTCTCGATCAGGGAGTGGCGCCAGATGGCGGGCGGGCTGTCCACCCGCAACCGGACCATGAAGCCGGCGCCGCCATCCAGTCCGAGGCCGAAATGCAGGCCGAGCGCGTCCTGCGGATCGAGGTCGAGCGCGACCACGCGCCGCCCCCTGGCCGCAAGCCCGGCCGCCACGTTCGCGGCCATCGTCGTCTTGCCGACTCCACCCTTCGGCGAGGCGAAGCAGATCAGCGTCATGGCGGAGCCGATGCCCGGACGCGCATACGGCGGACGCCGCAAACATCGCTGACGCGTTCCGTCTCCGGCGGCCGCCAAGGCGAGGAGGCGTCCGGACGGGAGCACTAGTGATCCGATCGCGGCAGTCGGTTCCCGACCGCGGCGTGAACCGGATCACCCGCGACTCGGCTGATGGTGCGGGGAGCAATGCAGATGGCGCACCGGCCCGGGTGAGGGGCAAAGGTCGCGGGAGCCACCTGCATCGATCGCACCACTAGATGCGGCGGAGAGCGTCGCGCAGGCTGGAGCCCCCTGGCCGGGGACCCGAGGCCGGCCCTGCCTGATCGGCGCCGAGCACTCTGAAGACATGGGCGAGGGTGGGGGCGAGGGTGGGGCCGATGCTCGGCTTTTCCCCCCCGCTTTCGCGCCCGCCCGGCCGGGACGCCGCCATCGCCGCTCGGGCTCGCGCCAGCGCCGGCGGCTCGGACGCAAGCGGCGGTGTGCCCGGCAACGGTGTCCCCGGGAACGCTGGGCCCAGGGACGCGGACGGCGAATCGGCGACGTGCGGCGGGTCGGGCCGCGGGAACGGCACCGGGTTCTCCGGCGGCCGCGCCACAGGCGGTGCCGGCCAAGCCGCAAGCGGAGGCCGCGCCGGCGCCGGACGGTCCGGGAACACCGACCCGGCGATCGGCCGCGTTGCCGCCTGCACTGCCGGCCCCGGCCAGGGTGCCGATTGCGCCGGCGGCGGCTCCGGGGGCGGCGGCCCGCCCGGATTCCAGCCGGAAGGCCGGGCGGTAACCGGCGGGAGGTTCACCTCGGCCGCCTCCGGAACCGCTCTGCCGAGCAGCGAGAAGACCTCCGCGGCGGACCCGGCCGGCGGTGCACCGCCGGCCTCGCCGCCCGGCGGGGATGCCGACGTCTGGTTGTATTCGCTTGCCCGGATCGAGGGCTGGGCGGACGGAAAGCTGCGGTATCGGAAGGCCGATGACCCGAAGGCAGCCAGCGCCTTTGAGACGTCGCCCCCGGATTCGCCGCTCATCCCCTGCCTCTCGCCTCGCGATGGGTCATATCAGTAGCCGGCTTTCCTTCCACGCAATACGGGACAGCACGACCAGCGCGGCGGAATAATAGTCTGCGGCCGTTGTAACCGAAGGGAATCCATCCGGCAACTCCAGGTTTCGGTGACTCATTGCGATTTTGGAGACCGCCACCATTCCGGCCGGAGCGGGATAGCTGGCGACCGCGCCCGAGCGCAGATCGATCCACGCCGGGCCGCCGCCATTGCTTGCCCGCCAATAGGTGTCGAGCGCCCGCTCCACCGGCGCCGGGAAGAGGCCGCCCCAGGCAAGGTGCAACGGGACCCGGATCGCGTCATAGGAGAACCGGGCGGGCCAGGCCGGCGCCGGCGCCAGCATGCCGTCGCGACGCGCGATCAGCAGCCAGTCGGGCGGCAGGCCGTAGGCGCCGAACCGCCCCTGCTCGATCAGCCGCAGCCCGTCCTCGCGGAGCACCCGCCAAGCCGGGGCGGGAGCCGCCGCCTCGACGTAGGGGAGCACGCCGAAGGCATAGTAGGAGGGGTTGACCACCACCCCTTCCCGCGAATCGAAGCCGCGCTCCGCCGGGAGCAGCACGGTCCGCCCGCCGATCTGTCGCACCAGCAGCGCCAGCACGTCGCGGGCGATCGCGCCGCTCGCCTCCATCAGATCGGGACGGCCCCAGCGCTGCGCGGCGCGCGCCAGGGAAGCGGCGATGAACAGGTCGCCGTCGGTCGCATTGTTGGGGTCGGGCACCGGGTCGGCGGCGCCGGGGATGTAGCGCCAGGCATGCAGTGCATCGCCGCGGCGCCGCAGATTGGCCGCGGTCCAGTCGAGGATCAGGTCGAAGGTCGCGGGGTCGTTGAAGGTCTCGGCGAACAGCAGCCCCCAGCCCTGGCCCTCGCTGTGCGACACGCCGTTGTTTCCGGTGTCCACCACCCGCCCCTCGGCGGAGACGAAGCGCTGCCGGAACAATCGCCATTCGGCATGGTCGGCGGCGGTGAGCACCGGACGCGGCAGGGCCGGATGCGCGCGGGCGAGCGGCGGCGCGATGCCGGCGCCAAGCGTCGCGAGCCGAACCGTGGCAGCGGGGGCGTCCGGGTCGAGATCGCTGTCCGACGGACCGAGGCCGGCCGCGAGCAGCGTGCCGGCCGCCAGGAAGGCGCGGCGGCCGAGACGCGGGGTCGTTCGGGTTCGCAGAGCACGAACTCCCGATTGGGCCCCGGCGCGAATCGGCCATGCAACGCCGCGGGACCGCGATTGAACCGGACATTTTGGCCCGCCAGCGCCCTCGCATCCTGCGTCGAGGAGGTTAAGGAACAATGAACCGACCAGTGGTGGCGAGCCTCACGGTCCGCTCGCGCCAAGGCAAGTGGAACTGTACGAGTTACGTTCAACTCGTTGTGAATCGCCACAAAATCCCGGCCAGCGCGCCGCTCATGCAGGTGGCGAGGGTGCCCGCGAGCACCGCCCGCGGGCCGAGGGCGACGATCTCGGCGCGCCGCCCGGGGATCATCGCGCCAATCCCGCCGATCAGGATGCCGAGACTGCCGAGATTGGCGAAGCCGCAGAGCGCGTAGGTGACGATGAGCCGCGCCCGTGGCGAGAATGCCGCCGGTGGCAGCCCGGCGAGGTCGCGATAGGCGATGAACTCGTTCAGCACGGTCTTGGTGCCCATCAGCACCGCCGCCCGTCCGGCCTCGTCCCAGGACAGGCCGGTCAGCCACATCACCGGCCGGAACGGCCAGGCGGCGATGCGCTGCAGGGTGAGCGGGCTCCCGGCCCAGCCCGGCAGCAAGCCGAGTGCCGCGTTGACGAGCGTCACCAGCGTCACCGCCACCAGCAGCATGGCGAGGATGCCGACCAGCGGCCCGATGCCGTCCATCGTCCCCTTCACCAGCGCGTCGAGCGCACTCGCCGGCGCGTCCTCGAGCGCGAGCGCCGCACCGTCGCCGGAGGCTTCCGCGGCGAACGGCACCATGATCGCGCCGACCGCGAGTGCGGCCGGAGTGCTGATCACCGAGGCGGTGAGGATGTGGCCGAGCGCGTCGGGCAGGATCGGCGCGAGGAACCCCGCATAGATCACCATCACCGTGCCGGCGACGCCGGCGAGCCCGCAGCTCATCAGCGCGAACAGCTCGCCCCGTTGCATGCGGGCGAGGTAGGGACGGATCAGCAGCGGTGCCTCGATCATGCCGACGAAGACATGCACCGCGGCGCCGAGCGCCAGCGGGCCGGAGAGCCCCATCGAGCGGCGCAGCAGCCAGGCGAAGCCCTGGCTTGCCCGCTGCAGCACGCCCCAGTGGAACAGCAGCGCGGCGAGCGCGCTGATCACGATCACCAGCGGCATGGCGCGGAAGGCGAGGACGAAGAGCGCGCCCGGTTCGGTGACCGCGAAGGGGGGCGGGCCGCCGCCGAGATAGCCGAACACGAACCCGGTCCCGGCATCGGTCGCCCGCTGCAGCGCATCGGCGCCGGCGTTCAGCAGCCGCAGCACCGCGAGTGCCGGCGGCAGGCCGAGCAGCAGGAGCGCGAGCAGAACCTGCAGCGCGATGCCGGCCAGCACCGGCCGCAGCCGGATGCCGTGCCGGTTCTCGCTCAGCAGCCAGGCGATGCCGAGCAGCACCACGATCCCGAGCGCGCCCCGCATGTCGCCGCCTTGCCGTATTATCACCGCAGCGTCCGGGGAAATCGTCGTGCCCGCAAGGGTTCCTCGCCTATGATCGGCCGGAAGGAGAGTGCCGTGAGCGAAGACACCGACTGGGCGATCCCCCCGAAGCTGCAGCCCGATCCCGCCGAGCATCGCTTCGACCTCGAGGCCGCGCTCCGCTCGGTGGTGGGCATCAAGACGGTGATTCCGGAGGACGCCTACACTGCCGGCACGCTCGGGACCGAGCGCACCGGCAGCGGCGTGGTGATCCGCGACGACGGACTCGTGCTCACGATCGGCTACCTCATCACCGAGGCGGAGACGATATGGCTGGTCACCGCCAACGGCAGCGCGGTCCCCGGCCATGCGCTCGCCTACGACCAGGAAAGCGGGTTCGGCCTGGTGCAGGCGCTCGGGCGGCTCGCCCTGCCGGTGCTGCCGCTCGCGACCGCGATCCCGGGCGTGGGCGAGGCGGTGATCTTCGCCGCCGCCGGCGGCCGCCCGCACGCGATCAGGACGCGCGTGGTCGCCCGCGAGGAGTTCGCGGGTTACTGGGAATACCTGCTCGACGAGGCGATCTTCACCGCGCCCGCGCATCCGTTCTGGGGCGGCGCGGCGCTGATCGGGGCCGCCGGCACGCTGCTCGGGATCGGCTCGCTGATCCTGCAGCGCGGCGACAAGCGGAGCCGGCGACTCGACATGAACATGATCGTGCCGATCACCAGCCTGCCGCCGATCCTGAACGAGATGCTGAGCCTCGGCCGGCCGAATCGCCCGCCGCGGCCCTGGCTCGGACTCTATGCGGTGCAGACCGAGGAGGCCGTGGTGGTCGGCGGCGTCAGCAGCGGCGGCCCCGCCGAGCGCGCCGGCGTGCAGACCGGCGACGAGGTGCTGGCGCTCGGCAGCAGCGAGGTCGGCGACATCGCTTCGCTCTGGCGCCGGCTGTGGGCGATCGGCCCCGCCGGCACCGCCACCCAGCTCCGCCTCCGCCGCGGCGGCGACACGCTGAGCGTCCCCGTCATCACCGCCGACCGCGCCAGCTTCTTGCGCGCGCCGCGACTGCACTAGCGGTTCCCGTCCGCGGGGTCGGAGGGACGCAAGGCCAGGGGCTCTGCCCCTGGACCCCGCTAAGGGCGCAGCCCTTAGCGCGTGATCATTTCAGGCCGAGTCGGCCTGAAACGTGAATCACTCGCTCGAACAATTCGCTAAAGCAGGCCGGTGACCGGAAGGGAACCGGTCATGCTTTAGAACCCATCTGGTTTGTTGAGGAGGGTGGCCAGCGAGCTGGTTGCGAGGTCCGGGTCGGCCCACCCTCCTCAACAAACCCAGTCGAGGATTCCAAAGGCTCGGCCTTTGGCGGGGGTCCAGGGGGCAGAGCCCCTGGCCCTGCGTCCCTCCGACCCCGCGGACGGGAACCGCTGCTTGCCGGCGGTTCGGGGCGTCGGTAAAGGCTGGTGCACCGATGGCCGAGACCGCCGAGATCACCCATACGCGCGCGCTCGCAGCCCAGGCCGCCATTCTCGCCCGTCCCGCGGGTCCGGAGCGGAAGCTCGCGGATGCGCTGCGCGCGCTTGCGATCGATGCCGCCGAGACCGCCAAATCCGCCCATGCCGGCATGCCGCTCGGCATGGCCGATGTGGCGACGGTGCTGTGGACGCGCTTTCTCAAATATGATGCCGCCGATCCGCGCTGGCCGGACCGCGACCGTTTCGTGCTCTCCGCCGGGCATGGCAGCGTGACTGCTGTATGCGCTGCTGCATCTCACCGGGCACGAGGGGATGGGGGTCGAGGAGCTTCGGCGGTTCCGTCGGCTCCATTCCGCGACCGCCGGCCTGCCCGCTTTCGGCGCGCATCCGGCGATCGAGACCAGTGTCGGGCCGGCCGGGACCGGCTTCGCGCATGCGGTCGGGATGGCGCTCGGCGAGCGCATGCTGGCGGCGCGGTTCGGCCGTTCGCTCGTCGATCACCGCGCCTGGGTGATCGCCGCCGAGAGCGACCTCATGGCGGGGCTCAGCCACGAGGCGGCAAGCCTTGCCGGCCATCTCCGCCTCGGCAAGCTCACCGTGCTCTACGACCAGAACGACATGTCGGTGGACGGCCCGCTGAGCCTCGCGAGCTCGGACGATCCGCTCCGCCGCTTCACCGCCTGCGGCTGGGCGGTGCGCGCGGTGGACGGGCACGAGCCCTCGGAGATCGCGTCCGCACTTTCCTTCGCCATCCGCTCCGCTCGGCCCACCCTGATCGCCTGCCGCACGATCATGGGCTTCGCCGCGCCGACGCGTGCCGGGAGCCCCGACATGCACCGGGCGCCGCTCGGCCCCGGCGAGGCGCAGCGGACCAAGGCGGCGCTCGGCTGCGACCTGCTGCCGTTCGAGCTGCCGGAGGATGTCGCCCGAGCCTGGCGCGATGCCGGCCGCACCGGCGCGATCGCCCGCCGCGCCTGGCTGAAGCGCCTGGCCCGCCACCCGCAGCGCGCGGAGTTCGACCGCGCGATGGCGGGGCGGCTGCCGGAAGGCTGGCACGAGGGACTGGCGGCGCTGAAGACGCGGCTGGTCGGGAGCCGGCCCGTCATGGCGACGCGCGACGCCAGTCTGCAGGCGCTGAAGGCGCTCGCGCCCCAAATCCCGGAACTCTGCGGCGGCTCGGCGGATCGCAGCGCCGCCAGCCGAACGCTGGTGCCTTCGCTCGGCTCGGTCGGACCGGGCGCTTTCGCCGGGCGGCACATCCATTTCGGCGCCCGCGAGCACGGGATGGCGGCGGCGCTGAACGGGCTCGCGCTGCATGGCGGGTTCCTGCCCTTCGGCGGGACGTTCCTCGCCTTCACCGACTGCCTGCGTCCGGCGCTGCGCCTCGCCGCGATCATGGGCCAGCGGGTGATCCATCTCGCGACGCATGACGGGTTCGGACTGAACGAGGACGGCGCCACCTGCCAGCCGGTGGAGCAGCTCGCCGCGCTGCGCGCCATGCCGGGCCTGTTCGTGTTCCGCCCGGCCGATGCGGTCGAGACCATCGAGTGCTGGGAGCTCGCGCTGCGGCGTACCGAGGGCCCGTCGCTGCTTGCCCTGACCCGCCAGAAGGTGCCGCCGCTCCGCGCCGGGACGGCCGAGAATCGGGCTGCGCGCGGCGGCTATGTGCTGGAGGAGGCGTCGGGCCCGCGGCGGGCCACGCTCATCGCCTCCGGTTCGGAGGTCGCGATCGCGCTCGCCGCCCGTGCGCTGCTCGCCGCCGAGGGGATCGGGGCCGCGGTGGTGTCGCTCCCCTGCTGGGAGCTCTTTTCGCTGCAGGACGAGGCATGGCGCGCCGCCGTGCTCGGCGCCGTGCCGCGCTTCGGCGTCGAGGCCGCCGGCGGTTTCGGCTGGGAGCGCTGGCTCGGCTCCGCCGGCGTCTTCATCGGCATGCCGGGTTTCGGCGCCTCGGGCCGGCGCGACGAGCTCTATCGGTATTTCGGCATCACGCCCGAAGCCATCGTCTCGGCCGTGCGCAAGCGGCTCGGCTAGTCCGTCGCATTCCTGGAGAGAACTGACATGACCGTGCAGGTCGGCATCAACGGTTTCGGACGCATCGGCCGGCTCGTGCTGCGCGCCATCGTGGAGAGCGGGCGCGAGGACGTGCAGCCGATCGCGATCAACGATCTCGGCAGCACCGAGGCGAACGCGCATCTCTTCCGCTACGACAGCGTGCATGGGCGTTTCCGGGGGAACGTGGAAGTCGCCGACGGCAGCATCACCATTCGCCAGGGCAACCGCAGCTGGGGCCCGATCCGCGTCTCCGCCGAGCGCGACCCCACCAAGGTCCCGTTCAAGGGCGTCGACGTGGCGATGGAGTGCACCGGCCTGTTCACCAGGAAGGAGAGCGCGGCGCAGCTGATCGCCGCCGGCGCGCGCAAGGTGCTGGTCTCCGCGCCGGCGGACGACGTCGATGCGACGATCGTCTTTGGCGTCAACCACCAGACGCTGACGAAGCGACATGACCGTCGTCTCCAACGCCTCCTGCACCACGAACTGCCTGGTGCCGATGGTGAAGGTGCTGCACGACAATTTCCGCGTCCTGCGCGGCTACATGGTGACCATCCACTCCTACACCGGCGACCAGCGCACGGTGGACACGCTGCACAAGGACCTGCACCGCGCCCGCGCGGCCGCGATGTCGATGATCCCGACCACGACGGGTGCCGCGCGCGCCGTCGGCCTCGTGATGCCCGAGCTCAAGGGCAAGCTCGACGGCACCTCGATCCGCGTGCCGACGCCGAACGTGTCGCTCGTCTCGCTCGACGTCGTGCTGGAGAAGCAGGCCGACAGGGACGCGATCAACGCGGCGATGCGGGCGGCGAGCGAGGGCGCGCTCAAGGGCGTGCTCGAGTACAACACCGAGAAGCTGGTCAGCAGCGACTTCAACGGCGTCGCCGCCTCCTGCACCTTCGATGCGACGCAGACCGCGATCGTCGATGGCGAGCTCGTGCACGTGGTCGGCTGGTACGACAATGAATGGGGCTTCTCCAACCGCATGTCGGACACCGCGGCGCTGTTCGGCCGGTTGTAATGCCGGCGTTCCGCACCCTCGACGGGCTCGATCTGCGCGGCAGGCGCGTGCTGCTGCGCGCCGATCTCAACGTGCCGGTGCGGCAGGGGGCGATCGCCGACATGACGCGGATCGAGCGGCTGTGCCCGACGATCCGCGAATTGTCGGAGAAGGGCGCGCGCGTGATCGTGGTCAGCCATTTCGACCGGCCGAAGGGGAAACGGGTGCCGGAGATGTCGCTGCGCCCGGTGGCGGCGGCGCTCGCCACCGCGCTCGGGCGCGAGGTCGCCTTCGCCGATGACTGCACGGGCGAGACCGCGCGCCAAGCGGTCGCTGCGCTCGCGGATGGCGGGGTGCTCGTGCTCGAGAACACGCGCTTCGATGCCCGCGAGGAAAGGAACGATCCGGCGATGGCGCGCGAGCTCGCGGCGCTCGCCGACCTCTACGTCAATGATGCCTTCTCCGCCGCGCACCGCGCGCATGCGAGCACCGAGGGCGTGGCGCGGCTGCTGCCCGCCTATGCCGGGCGGCTGATGCAGGCCGAGCTGGAGGCGCTGGACGCCGCGCTCGGCGCGCCGCTTCACCCGGTCGGCGCGATCGTCGGCGGCGCCAAGGTCTCGACCAAGCTCGCGCTGCTCGGCAACCTGCTCGGCCGCGTCGATCTGCTGGTGATCGGCGGCGCGATGGCCAACACTTTCCTCGCCGCGCAGGGGGTGAAGGTCGGCCGCTCGCTGCAGGAGGCCGACATGCACGCGACCGCGCGCGACATCCTGGCGCGCGCCAGGGCGGGGAACTGCGAGATTCTGCTGCCGCGCGACGCCGTGGTGGCCGAGGCGCTGCAACCCGGTGTCGCCGCCAGGATGGTCGGGCTCGACTGCGTGCCGGCGGAGGCGATGATCCTCGATGTCGGCCCGGCGACGGTCACCGCGATCGGGGAAAGGCTCGGCAGGCTGCGCACGCTGGTGTGGAACGGCCCGCTCGGCGCCTTCGAGACCCCGCCCTTCGACGCCGCCACCAACGCGCTCGCCGATACGGTCGCGGCGGCGACGGAGTCCGGCCGGCTGCGCAGCGTCGCCGGCGGCGGCGACACCGTCTCCGCGCTGCGGCACGCCGGCGTGGTCGACCGGCTGAGCTACGTCTCGACCGCCGGCGGCGCCTTCCTGGAATGGCTCGAAGGCAAGACCCTCCCCGGCGTCGCCGCACTCTCCGGCTGACGTTCCACGGCGGATAGCGACCGCCCCGCCATTCGGCCGGTTTCCTTGCTCCGGCAATGTCGGCCCCGGCACGCCATTGCACGCATTGACGATGCGAGACGACTGGACGATTTTGCATCGGCCCGTTAACGGATTTTCAACCGATGCGGCTCACCATCGTCCGCATGATTTCGAGCAGCTCCCTCGCCGCCTTCTCGCAGAGCAACGCGATCTCCTCCGCGTCGCGCCCCAGCGCGGTTCGGCAGGTGCGGAGCCTGGGCACCGATTCCCCGGCCGCGCCGGCCCCCGCGCAGGCGCAATCGAAGGCTCCGTCGGGCATTCCCGGCGCTGCCCCCGGCCGCATCATGCCGCGCGGCTCGCTGCTCGACCTTTCGGTCTGACACCAGCCGTCATTCTTCCTGACCGTTGGTATGCGCGCGGGTTGGCGGGCGGAGCGGGCCAAGGTTCCACCCGCGCCAGCGGGTGGAATGCCAGCCGAGGGGGCGGCCGCCAAGACAAAGGCTTATACCGCGCGCCGAGGTGCTCTCGATGAGTCACGATGTGAGCGCGCTGGTGTGAGGCGCCTTCCAGCGGCCGCCGTTCCGGCCTGCGCGGGAACGACGTGACCTGGTGCGATCCGGGCGGTCCGGCGCGAAGCCGCCTGATCTTGCGGCAATGCTGTTGCCGGTTGGAAACACCAGCGCATCGGCCTCGCGATTGCGCGAAATCAAGTTGAACCCAAGCACGTTCCGCGCCATCTTCCGGCCATGCCGGAGTTCGTCCGCCGTGTGCCGGAGGGGGACAACCGCGAGCGCCTGATCTGCGCAGAGTGCGGTTTCATCGAATACCAGAACCCGAAGGTGGTGGTCGGCGCGGTCGTGGAGGTGGATGGCGGCGTCCTGCTTTGCCGTCGCGCCATTCCGCCGCGACAGGGCTTCTGGACGCTCCCGGCCGGCTATCTCGAACTCGGTGAGACCCT
This sequence comes from uncultured Alphaproteobacteria bacterium, assembly GCA_963822815.1. Taxonomy (GTDB): domain Bacteria; phylum Pseudomonadota; class Alphaproteobacteria; order Acetobacterales; family Acetobacteraceae; genus CAWGJC01. Next base: position 192,084 of record CAWGJC010000001.1, on the reverse strand, counting down.
CGAAGAGGGCGCGAGGCGGGAAGCCGAGGAAGAGGCCGGGGCCAGGATCGTGCTTCAGGGCATCCTGGCCGTGTTCAGCATCAGCCGGATCGGGCAGGTGCAGGTCATCTTCCGCGCAGGCCTCGCCCGCGGCCCGGACGGGATGGGCGAGGGGAGTACGGCGTCCCTGCCGGGCTACGGGCCCGGCCCGGAAAGCCTCGAAGTGGGCGTGTTTGGCTGGGAGGACATCCCATGGGATCAGATCGCATTTCCGTCGGTCCGCTGGGCGCTGGACGCGTGGCGCCGACTGGGAGCGGCCCCGATCGGGGCGCCGGCGGGCAATCCGCCGGACGACCGGCGGGGGGAACAGCGCCTGGCCGCCGAGGCCGCGCTCTGATGCGCGCGCTGCCGGGGATGGCGGTGTGGTGCTCGCCGCTCCTTCTCCTGCTGACTGCGGCGGCGCCCTCGCCCTATATCAGCATGACCTATGCGGCACCCGTTCCGCAGCCCGCCCCGACCATCACGTCGAGCCGGCCGGCGATGCCGCCGACCGCCTACCAGCCGGCGCCGATGCCGAACCGCGACCTCTCGGCGCCGCAATCGCTCGGGTCGAGCTCACCCACGATCGCGCCGACCGTCTTTTCCACCACACCCAGTTTCCGCAGCGACGGCTACACCGGCAATTCGACGGAAGAAGCCGCGCATGACCACCGCCTGAGCCCGTCGGCCGGCTTCAATCTCAGCATGCCGGTGAATTCCTGGTGACGCCGCCCCGGTCCGGCCGGCCCTGACCGGCGGCAAGCCGGGACTTCGCCCGCTCCGATGGCCGTAGCAGGGGAGCCGGACGTCAGATCCCGAGCAGCCGGCGAACGTGCAGGGCGGCGCTGGCGGCGAGTGCGTCGAGGTCGTAGCCGCCTTCGAGCAGGGAAACGACGCGGCCGCCGCAGCATTCGCCGGCGACCTCCAGCAGCCGGTCGGTGATCCAGCCGAAATCCTCGGTGTCCAGCCGGAGCTGCGCCAGCGGGTCGGCCCGATGGGCGTCGAACCCGGCGGAGACGATCAGCAGCTCCGGGCGCATGCGCCGCGAGCGGCGGGCAGGATCGTGCGCTCCCAGGCGGCGCGGAACGCCTCCCTCCCGGAGCCCGGGGCGAGCGGGGCGTTGACGATATTGCCCGCGACGCCGCATTCCCGCGCGGCACCGGTCCCGGGATAGCACGGGAACTGGTGGCTCGAGCCGTAGAACAGGGCCGGGTCGTCGAAGCACGCCGCCTGCGTCCCGTTGCCGTGATGCACGTCGAAATCGACCACCGCGACGCGCTCGATTCCCCAGCGGGCACGGGCGTGCTGCGCGGCGATCGCGGCATTGCCGAACAGGCAGAACCCCATGGCCCGATCGGGCTCGGCATGGTGGCCGGGCGGGCGCATCGCCACGAAGGCGGCGCGCGCCCAGCCCTCCATCACCGCATCCACCGCGGCCACGGCGCCGCCCGGCCGCGCGCAACGCCGCCTCGGCCGAGCCCGCGCTCATCACCGTGTCGGGGTCGAGCTGGACGTGCCGGCCGGGCTCGGGCCGGATCGCCAGGATCGCGGCGACGTATTCCTCCGGGTGGACGCGGGTGAGCTGCGCAAGCGTCGCCTCCGGCGCGCGCTCGCGGAGCAGCGGCACGAAATCCGGGTGTTCCAGCGCCGCGACCACCGCGCGCAGCCGGTCGGGGCATTCCGGATGGTACGGGCCGGTGTCGTGCGCGAGCGCCGCGGGGTGGGTGAACAGCGCGACCGGCAGTCACGCCGGGGTTTCGCGGCGGCGGATGACGAAGCTGAACACCCCGTTCTCCTCGCTGAAGGCGAGCAGCGCGTGGCCGGTCTCGCGGCAGAAGGCCTGCATGTCGGCGACCGAGGCGCGGTCGGTCGCCAGCACCCGCAGCCGCTCGCCGGGCGCCATGCCGCGCAGCACCTTGTTGGCGCGCAGCACCGGCAGCGGACAGGCCATGCCCTTCACGTCGAGCAGCGTTTCGCTCATCCTCGCCGCACTCTGCGGCGCGGCCCCGGCGCGGGCAAGTCGGCCGTGCCGACTGATCGAGCCAGGCGACACGGCATGAGCCAGTTCCGCATCGGTGTCGATCTCGGCGGCACCAAGATCGAGGTCGCGGGCCTCGGGCCCGACGGCACCATGCTGGTCCGCCGCCGGATGCCCTCGCCGGCCGGAGCGGGCGAGGCGCGCTACCGGGCGGTGGTCACCGCGATCGCCGAGCTGGTGCGCGGCGGTCGAGCAGGAGCTCGGGGCCGCGGCGACGGTCGGGATGGGCATTCCCGGCGTGATCAGCGCCGGCCACCGGCCTGGTGAAGAACGCGAACTCGGTCGCGCTCAACGGCCATCCGCTCGATCGCGACATCAGCGCCGCGCTCGGCCGCGAGGTGCGGGTCGCCAACGACGCCAACTGCTTCGCGCTCTCCGAGGCGGTGGACGGCGCCGGCGCCGGCTACCGCGTGGTGTTCGGCGTCATCATCGGCACCGGCTGCGGCGGCGGGGTGGTGGTGGAGCGGCGCGTGGTCGAGGGCCGCAACCGCATCGCCGGCGAATGGGGCCACATCCCGCTGCCCTGGCCGGCGCCCGACGAGGTGCCCGGCCCGGCCTGCTGGTGCGGCCAGCATGGCTGCCTCGAGACGATGATCTCCGGCACCGGCCTCGCGCGCGACTGCGACGGGCCCGGCGCGCTCGACGCCATCGGGCATCCCGGCGCGCGCGGCGACCGGCGAGGCGCGCGCGCAGGCGGCGCTCGACCGCCACGTCTCGCGCCTCGGCGCGCGGCCTCGCCGTCGTCGCCAACCTGCTCGACCCGGACGTGATCGTGCTCGGCGGCGGCCTCTCCAACATGGAGCATCTCTACGCAGCGCTGCCGCCGGTGCTGTCGCGCTACGCCTTCAGCGACACGGTCAGCACGCCGATCCTGCGCAACCTGCACGGCGACAGCTCGGGCGTCCGCGGCGCCGCCTGGCTGTGGCCGGCCGACTGAGCCGTCATGCCGGCGCTCTGCCGCGATTGCGGGACGAGCCCGGCCGGAGGACGCGAAGGCATGCCCGCATGCGGCTCCGGCCGGATCGTGCGGCACCGGGAGCTGTTCCCGCTCCATCTCGCCCATGTCGATTGCGACGCTTTCTATGCGAGCGTCGAGAAGCGCGACCGGCCGGAACTCGCCGACCGCCCGGTGATCGTCGGCGGCGGCAAGCGCGGCGTCGTCACCGCCGCCTGCTACATCGCGCGCATCGATGGCGTGCGCAGCGCGATGCCGATGTTCAAGGCGCTGAAGCTCTGCCCCGACGCGGTGGTGATCCGGCCCGACTTCACGAAATACACCGAAGCCGCGCGGCGGATCCGCGCGCTGATGCAGCGGCTCACGCCGCTCGTGCAGCCGCTCTCGATCGACGAGGCGGTGCTCGACCTCGCCGGCACCGAGGCGCTGCACGGCGCGCCGCCGGCCGTCGGTGCTCGCCCGGCTCGCGCGCGACGTGGAGCGCGAAGTCGGCGTCACCATCTCGATCGGCCTCGCCCGCAACCGGCTGATGGCGAAGATCGCCGCCGGCCGTGACAAGCCGCGCGGCTTCGCGGTGATCGGCGCCGAGGCGGCGTCGCTGCTCGCGCCGGAATCGGTGCGGCTGCTGCCCGGCATCGGCCCCGCGCAGGAGCGCCGGCTCGCTGCGATGGGCATCACCCGTCTCGGCCAGCTGCAGGCGCTCGATGCCGCGCGAGGCACTCCGCCGGCTCGGCGAGGAGGGCCCCGGCCTGGTGCGCCGCGCGCGCGGCGAGGACGACCGCGTCGTCGATCCCGCGCGCGAGACCAAGTCGATCAGCGCCGAGACGACGTTCGACTCCGACCTCGCCGATCTCCACGCGCTCGAGCGCCATCTCTGGCGCATGACCGAGAAGCTTGCCGGCCGCCTCAAGCGCGAGTCGCTCTGCGCCGGCGGCGTGGTGCTCAAGCTGAAGACCGCCGATTTCCGCCTGCGCACCCGCGCCGCCCGGCTCGCCTCCCCCTCGCTGCTGCCCGACACGCTCTTCACCGCCGCCCGCGCCCTGCTCGCCCGCGAAGCCGACGGCACCGCTGTTCCGCCTGATCGGCCTCGGCGCCAACCCGCTGCTGCCCGCCGCGCTGGCCGACCGGCCGGATCTGATCGACCCCGATGCGCCGCGGCGGAGTGCGCGTCAGGAAGCGATCGATGCGCTGCGGACGCGGTTCGGGGGGGCGATCATCGGCAAGGGGCGATCGCTGGGGTAAGGGCAACGCCCGCAATTCCCCATCGCCCGATTGCGGTGACGCATCGCGACCAGCCCCGCCGCGGGAACCGATTTGACGGGCAGGCACAATAATTCCATGAATACAATGAAAATCCGCCCGAACGGATGATCCGGCACGTGGGAGAGAACCATGCCAGCGCACAGCATCAACGGGACCGTCACCTCGACCGTTACGCTCTTCGGCGGGACGTATCTCTCCCCGCTCACGGTCGGCAAGACGGGGAAGGTTCAGCCGACCACGGCCGGCGCGACCGGCATCTACGGACCGACCGGGCATGCCGGCACGACCATCACCAATAACGGCCAGGTCGGCGGCGGCAACGGGGGGACGACCGGCGGCATCGGCATCGACCTGCTCTCCAGCAGCACTGTCACCAACAACAGCACGATCACCGGCGGCGCGGGCGGCTATTTCGCCAGCGCCGCCGCCAATGGCGGCATCGGGGTGGACCTCGCGGCCGGCGGCACGCTGACCAATTCCGGCCTGGTCGCAGGCGGGAAAGCGGGCGGCAATTATTTGCCAACGGCGCCGGCGGCGATCGGCGTCGCGACCGGGGCCGCCTCGCAGCTCACCAATCACGGCATGATCCTCGGTGGCGCGGCCTATTCCGGCTATGGCACGGGCGGCATCGGCGTCGACCTCGCGGCAAGCGGCACGCTCGTCAATACCGGCACGATCGCAGGGCGGATATGGCGGCGCCGGAACCTATGCGCCCAGCTCCGGGTTTCGGCAGCGGCGTCTATTTCGGCGGCGGCGGCGTGCTGAACAACAGCGGGGACATCGCCGGCGGCGCCGGCATCTATACGTTCGGCTCGCTCGGAACCACGGCGGACGGCGACGGGGTCGTGTTCAAGGCCGCGGGCACGCTCACCAATTCCGGGACGATCACCGGCGGCGCGAACGGCACGCCGCGGCTCCTAGCGGCGCCGCGGTCGACCTTCTGGGCGGGCGGCAGCCTGACCAATTCGGGCACGATCATGGGTGCGGCGGGCATCAGCTCGGCACCGACAGCGGCCGCTCGGCGGCGGCGACGGCGTCTCACCAGGCCGGCGGCGTGCTGACGAACACCGGGGTGATCACGTGGCGGCGTCAGCACCGGCAATTATGCCGCCACCGGCGTGTACATGAACGGCGGCACGCTGATCAATTCCGGGACGATCAGCGGCGGCGCAATGGCCTCACGGAACACGGCGACGCGGTGGTGTTCGGCTCGCTCGGCGGAACGCTCGTCATCGATCCGGGCGCGGTCTTCAACGGCGACATCGTCGCCACCAATCACGCCAACTCCTATGTCCAGCTTGCCGGCACGACCCCCGGCACCCTCACCGTCAACAACACATTATTCAATCGACTTCCGGAGCTTCACCTGGGTCGCGGTCGAGAAGGGCAGCAACTGGACGCTGCCCGGCAACCCGTCTTCATCAACACGCTGTTCACCGATGTCGGCACGCTCGACATCCCCGGAACGCTGGAGATCTCGCGCCTCGGCCACGGCCACGGCCCGGCACGCTCCTGGTCGGCGGCGCCGGCACGGCGCATCTCGGGGCGATCGACCTGGTGGGCGGCACCTTCACCAACCAGGCCCTCGGCGTGACCACGGTCGGACCGACCTCGACCGGCGGCATCAAGGGCGAGACCGTGATCAATCCCGGCGGCACCATCTCGGGCTATGGCGACCGTCACGGGCGGGACCCTGGTCGACAACGGCAGCATCGGCGCGGTTGGGACCGTGCTGGAGCTCTCAGGCGCCGTGACCGGCTCGGGCGTTGCGACGATCAAAAACGACAGCACGTTGCAGGTCGACAAGTCGCTCGCGAGTCACCTCGCTGCAGTTTGGTTCCACCGAGGATAATACGCTGCTGATCGAGAGCGGCGCGTCGATGACGGCGCCGATCTCCGGTTTCGGCTCCGGTAGCGCGACCGACGCGATCGACGTGCTCGGCATCAACGCCAACGGACTGAGCTTCCTGAGCGGGACGCTGAGCCTCACCGAGAATGGCACGACGGTCGATCAGTTCATCTTCAAGGGAAGCTACACGCAGGCGAATTTCCGGCTCGTGCCCGACACCCGGGGCGGCACGGACATCCATTACGTGCCCCCGACAGCTCCGGCATCGCCGGACGCCTTCAGTGCACCGACGAACGCCGATTGGGCCGGCACGGGGAATGCCGACCCGTGGACGGACAATCCGCCCGTGGTTGCGCTCAATTACGGAACGGAGGGCGGCCACGGATTCTAGCCTCCGATCGCCCTGACTGGAATCAGTCAGGGTGTGAATCGGCAGGCCAACGATACCGAGACCCGAATCGCCCCGACTGTGGTCGAGGCGATTCGGAGGCTAATCGTCCCCGTTCTGCCGCTTGCGGAACGGTGCGGCACGATAGACGCCGAGAATCTTGCACTCGCGCGAGAAGAAGGTGAGCTCCTCCAGCGCGCGGCGGAGCGCCGGCTGCTCGGGATGACCGTCGACATCGGAGAGGAACTGCGTCGCGGTGAACTGCCCGTCGAGCATGTAGCTTTCGAGCTTGGTCATGTTGACGCCGTTGGTCGCGAAGCCGCCGAGCGCCTTGTACAGCGCGGCCGGCACGTTGCGCACGCGGAAGACGAAGGTCGTCATCAGGTCGGGCGCGTCCTCCGGCGGCGTGCGCCGCTCGCGCGCCATGACGTAGAAGCGCGTCGTGTTGTGCGCGGCGTCCTCGACATTGGCGCGCAGCACGTCGAGCCCGTGGATTTCCGCCGCGAGCGAGGAGGCGATCGCCGCGTCCTCCCGGTTGTTCCACTCCGCGACGAGCTGCGCCGCGCCGGCGGTATCGGCCTCCACCACGGCGGTGACGCCCAATTCGCGGACGATGCCACGCACCTGGCCGAGTGCAACCGAGTGCGAATGGACGCGGCGGATGCCGGCGACGGTCGCGCCCTTCGGCGCCAGCAGGCAGTGCTCGACGCGCTGGAAATGCTCGCCCACCACGTAGAGCCCGCTTTCCGGGAGCAGATGGTGCATGTCGGGCACGCGGCCGGCCAGGCTGTTCTCGCACGGCAGCATGCCGAGCTCCGCCGCGCCCGACCGCACCGCCTCGATCGCCTGTTCGAACGTGTCGCACGGGAGCGTCGGCCGGCCCGGGAAAGGCGGTGCGGCAGGCGAGGTCGGAATAGGCGCCGGCGCGGCCCTGGAACGAGATTGCAATGCTCATGCCGCCACCTCGCCCAGGGCGCGGCGGGCGCGTTCGAGGTCGGGTGCGGTGTCGACGCCGAACGGCGCGTGCTCGACCCGCGCGCAGGCGATGCGCATCCCCGCTTCGAGCGCGCGCAGCTGCTCCAGGCTCTCCCGCTTCTCGAGCGGGCTCTCCGGCAGGGCGACGAAGCGGGCGAGCGCAATGCGGCGGAAGGCGTAGATGCCGATATGGTGCCAGCGCGGGCCGTCGCCGGCGGGGATCGCGGCGCGCGAGAAGTAGAGCGCGGGCGACACCGCGCGGCCGTGGTCGAAGGCGCAGGCGGCCTTCACGACCGACGGGAGCGCGGCCTCCTCGTCGCTCTCGATCGGGGCGACCAGCGTCGCGATGTCGATCGCGGGGTCCGAGAGCGGCGTCAGCACGGCGCGGATCTGCACCGGCGGGATGGTCGGCAGGTCGCCCTGCAGGTTCACCACCACGTCGTGCAATCCCATCGGATCAAGGGCGGCGAGCGCCGCCTGCACGCGGTCCGAGCCGCGCGGCAGCGAGGGGTCGGTGAGCACGGCGACGGCGCCCGCCGCGCGCACCGCCGTCGGCGATCTCCTCCTCGGCGCAGGCGACCGCGACCGGGCCGATCTCCGCCTCGCGCGCGCGCTCCAGCACCTGCACGATCATCGGCTTGCCGGCGATCATGGCGAGCGGCTTGCCGGGCAGACGGGTGGAGGCCATGCGCGAGGGAATGACGACGATCGGGTTCATCCGCATCCGGGGATGTTGGGTGATGGTTCAAGTCGGCACCGGCCCTCTGCGCCACCCGACCACCCACGACAGTCCGCTCGCTTGGGTGGTCGGGTGGAGGAGAGGGCCGGTGCCGACTTGAACCATGACCTGCTGCGGGTTGATGAGGGGAAATCGTTTCCCTATGGTGCGCCGCACCTTATGGAGGGGCGACGCGGCGCGCAACGTGCCGCAGCCCATCGGGAACGGAACGGGAAGACGCGCCGCATGGACAGCCTGGAGCTCAACAAGGGCATCGCCGCGGTCCTGGTGGCCGGCGTCGCCTTCATGGGCGCGACCCTGCTGAGCGACTCGCTCGTGCACCCGGTGCTGCTGGAGAAGCCGGTGATCGCGATCAAGGGCGCGGCGCCGACCGAGGCCGCCCCGCAGCAGGATCCGCCGGTCGCGGCACTGCTGCAGACCGCCGATCCGAAGAAGGGCGAGGCCGACACCCAGCAGGTCGGCTGCGTCGCCTGCCACACCTTCAACGAGGGCGGCAAGGCGGGCGTCGGCCCCAATCTCTACGGCGTGGTCGGCGCGCCGCACGGCCACATGGCCGGCTACGACTACTCCTCGGCGCTCAAGGGCAAGCAGGGGCCCTGGACCTATGACGAGCTCTACGAGTGGATCAAGAAGCCCTCGGCCTATGCGCCGGGGACGAAGATGACCTTCGCCGGGCTGGACGACCCGAAGAAGCGCGCCGACATCATCGACTATCTGCGCACGCTGTCGCCGCATCCCGAGGCGCTGCCGCCAGCGCCGGCCGCCGCGGCCGCTCCGGCCGCGGCGCAGGGGCAGCAGGCGACGCAGCCCTCGGCCAACCAGAACCAGCCGCAGGCGCAGCAATCGCAATCGCAGCAGCCGCCGCAGGCCAAGCCCACCACCCCCGCTCCCGGCGCGGCGCAGACCAAGCCGGACGAGACGCAGAAACCCTGATCTCCATTCCGCTTGCCACGCTGATCGAGGCGGCGGAAGCGGCGGCCGACGCCGCCGGCGCGGCGATCCGTCCGCATTTTCGCGCCAACGTCGCGGCCGAGCTGAAAGCCGACCAGAGCCCGGTCACCATCGCCGACCAGCAGGCCGAGCGGGCGATCCGCGCCGTGCTGGCCGCGCGCCTCCCCGACCACCCGGTGTTCGGCGAGGAATTCGGCGGCGACCGGCCGGGCCAGGGGCCGTGCTGGGTGATCGATCCGATCGACGGCACCCGCGCCTTCATCACCGGCCGCCCGGTGTTCGGCACCCTGATCGCGCTGCTCGATGGCGGCCGTCCCCTGCTCGGCGTGATCGACCAGCCGATCACCGGCGAGCGGTGGCTCGGCGTCGCCGGCATGGCGACGCGCTTCTCCGGCCCGTTCGGCGGCACGCCCGGCTGCCGGCCCTGCGCGACACTGGCGGAGGCGGAGCTCTCCACCACCTCGCCCGACACGTTCTCCGCCGCGGCGATGCCGCGCTGGCAGCGTCTGGCCGCCGCCGCACGCCGCGTCTCCTGGGGCGGCGACTGCTACGCCTACGGGCTGCTGGCATTGGGCCAGATCGACATCGTCGCCGAAAGCGGCCTCAAGCTCTGGGACTGGGCTGCCCTCCTGCCAGTGATCGAAGGCGCCGGCGGCGCGCTGACGGATTGGCACGGCGGCGCCCTGCGGCCGGACGGGAACGGCGACGTCCTGGCCGTCGGCGACCCTTCGCTGATCCCGCAAGCGGTGCGGAAGCTCTCCGCTTGACCCGCCGGGCCGCGCGCCGGCCCAATGCGAGCTTGATCGGAGAACCGCAAGAATGCGTGCCGCCGTCGCCCTGCTCGCCCCGGCCCTGCTCGCCAATCTGCTGCTGGTCCCGGTCTCGCACGCCCAGAACGCGGCGCCTGCCAAGGCGGTCGCACAGGCGGCGGCGCCGGCCTCCCATGCCCCGGCCTCCCAGGCGGAGGACGCCAACGTCACCGTCAGCCACGGCTTCACCGTGCTCGGCACGCCGCAGCTGCCGGCCGACTACAAGTATTTCCCCTATGTGAACCCGAACGCGCCGAAGGGCGGCACGGTGACGCTCGCGGCGCTCGGCAGCTATGACAGCTTCAACCCGTTCATCCTGCGCGGCACCGCGGCGGCCGGCATCGCGGGCGTCTGGGACACGCTGCTGCGTCCCTCGGCGGAGGAGGTGGCGACCGGCTACGGGCTGCTCGCGGAGAAGATCGAGGTGCCCTCGGACGGGAGCTGGGTCGCCTTCGACCTTCGCCCGGAAGCGAAGTTCCATGACGGCACGCCGGTGACCGCCGAGGACGTCGCCTGGACCTTCGAGACGTTGCGCAAGCAGGGCCGTCCATCCTACCAGGAATATTACAGCGCGATCTCCGACGTGACCGTCGATGGCCCGCGCCGCGTCGTCTTCCACGTCAAGCCGGGCGCCGCCAACCGCGAGCTGCCGCTGATCCTGGGCGAGCTCGCCGTGCTGCCGAAGCACTGGTTCGACGGTCGCGACTTCAGCAAGCCGCTCACCGATCCGCCGCTCGGCTCCGGCCCCTATCGCGTCGGCAGGTTCGAGCTCGGCCGCAGCGTCACCTACGAGCTTGTGCCGGATTACTGGGCGGCCAACCTCCCGGTCGGCAAGGGCTTCAACAATTTCGGCGAGATGCGCCAGGAATATTACCGCGACTCGACGGTCGCCATGCAGGCCTTCAAGGCCGGCGACATCGATTTCCGGCAGGAGAACATCGCCAAGAACTGGGCGACCGCCTACGACTTCCCCGCCGTCGCCAAGGGCATGGTGGTGAAGGAGCAGATCCAGCACCACCTGCCGACCGGCATGCAGGGCTGGGCGATGAACACGCGCCGGCCGGTGTTCCAGGACCGCCGCGTGCGGCAGGCGATCGCCTGGGCATTCGATTTCGAATGGGCGAACAAGAACCTGTTCTACGGCGCCTACACGCGCACGCTCAGCTACTTCAGCAACAGCGATCTCGCCTCCTCCGGACTGCCGACCGGCGGCGAACTGGCGCTGCTCGAACCCTATCGCAAGGACCTGCCGCCCGAACTCTTCACCAAGGAGTTCAAGCTGCCGGTGACCGACGGCTCCGGCAACAACCGCGAGGAGCTCAAGCACGCGCTCGCGCTGCTGCAGCAGGCGGGCTGGACGGTGAAGGACCGCAAGCTGGTCGACCCCAACGGCAACCAGATGAGCTTCACCATCCTGCTGGAGGATCCGACCTTCGAGCGCGTCGCGCTCCCCTATGTGCAGACGCTGAGCCGGCTCGGCATCGACGCGCGCGTGCGCACGGTCGATCCGTCGCAGTACCAGCACATGACCGACGATTTCGATTTCGACATGACGATGACGGTGTTTCCCGAATCCGACATGCCGGGCAACGAGCAGCGTGATTTCTGGAGCTGCGCGGCGGCGAAGGAGCAGGGCAGCGACAATGTTCCCGGGATCTGCAACCCCGCCGTCGATGCGCTGGTCAACAAGGTGATCGACGCGAAGACGAAGCAGCAGCTGCTCGACGCGACCCACGCGCTCGACCGCGTTCTGCTCTGGGGCTGGTACGTGGTGCCGAACTGGCATCTCGACAATTTCCGGGTGGCGTACTGGAACCGCCTTGCCCATCCGGACAAGCCGGTCCGCTCCGGGCTGGTGTTCGATTCCTGGTGGGTCGATCCCGCCAAAGCCGCGGCGCTTGCGGCATGGAAAAGCAACGGCGGCTGAGTCAGCGCACGAAGCGCAGTTCCGTGAAGCGCCGGCGGAACGCGGTGACATCCGGCGCCACCCCTTCCGGTGCTTCGTTGCCGTCGAGCGCACGGGCGATCAGGCGGGCGAGCTCGGGCATGTGCTCGGGACCCATGCCCCAGCGCACGATCTCGTTGCTGCCGAGGCGGAGGCCGTTGAGGTCGCCCGCCAGGTCCGGCAGCGGCAGGCCGATGCCGCTCGCGAGCAGATTGGCGCGTCGCATGCGCTTCGCCGCGGCCTGCCCGCCGCCGAAACGGGTGGCGTCGAGCGCGAACTGGTGCGACCGAGTGCCGCCGCGCGCCCGGGCGAACAGCGGCAACCCGGCGGCGTCCAGCGCATCGGCGAGCGCACGCGCGGTGGCGAGCATGGCGCGCCCGTACGCGGCGCCATGCGTCTTCCAGTCGAGCAGCGTCATGGCGAGCGCGGCGGTCTTGCCGGCATCGAAATTCGCGGTGAGCCCCGGATAGGCGATCGCGCTCGATCCGTGCGGCGCGATCGGGCTCGTTGGTGAGCACCAAGCCGGCCGGCGGCCCGCCGAGGCTCTTGTAGGTGCTCATCGTCACCACGTGCGCACCATCCGCGAGCGGGTTCTGCCATGCGCCGCCCGCGATCGGCCCGGAGACATGCGCGGCGTCATAGAGCAGCAGCGCGCCGACCTCGTCGGCGATCGCGCGCAATTCGCGCACCGGATGGGGAAACAGGTTGAGGCTGCCGCCGATCGTGATCAGCTTCGGCCGGAGCCGCTTCGCGTCCTCGCGCAGGCGGTCGGGATCGACGGTGTAATTCTCGGCGTCGATCGGGGCGGGTTGCGTGATGAGACCGTAGCAGCCGGCGGCGCCCGCCGCGTGGTGGGTGACATGGCCGCCGATCGCGGGCGGCGGCGCGATGATCGTGTCGCCCGGCTTCGTCGTCGCCATGAACACGGTGAGATTGGCGAGCGCGCCCGAGGCCACGCGATGCTCGACGAAGCGCGCGCCGAAGATTTCCGCCGCGAGCGCGGCGGCGATGATCTCGATGCGCTCGATCGCCTCGAGCCCCATCTCGTATTTGTCGCCCGGATAGCCGAGCGAGGCGCGCGGACCGAGCCCTTCGGCGAGCAGGCGCTCGGCCTTCGGGTTCATCGCGTTGCTGGCGGGGTTGAGATTGATGCAGTCGCGCTCGTGGATGTCGCGATTCCGCGCGACCAGGCCGAGCAGCTCGCGGCTCGATCGCTTCGGCATCCGCATCGGCGGTCATCCGCCGCGACCTCTGCGATCAGCGCGGCGCTCGTCTCCGGCAGCCAGTCGCGTTCGGCGAGGCGCGCTCAGCGGCGCAGCTCCATCTGGATCGGCCCCTCGCGGCGGCCATGGGTGAACTGATCGACGACCGGATTGCCGCTCTGCCGCAGCTCGGCAGCCGGTCCGGTCCAGACGATGCGGCCCTGATGCAGCATCGCCGCGCTGATCGCCGATGCGCGCGGCGCTCGCCATGTCATGCGTGATCGCGACCGCGGTGCTGCCGAGCCGCTTGACGCAATCGACGATCAGCCCGTCGATCACCGCGCCCATGATCGGGTCGAGCCCGGTGGTCGGCTCGTCGAAGAACAGGATGTCGGGCTGCGCCGCGATCGCGCGCGCGAGGCCGACGCGCTTCTGCATGCCGCCCGAGAGCTCGGACGGCGAGAGATCGCCGACGCTCGCGGCGAGTCCGACCTGCGCCAGCACCTCGCTGGCGCGCGCTCGCGCGCCTCGGCGCGTGTCGCCTTGTGCTGCGCGAGCAGGCCGAAGGCGACGTTCTCCCAGACCGGCAGGCTGTCGAACAGCGCGCCGTTCTGGAACAGCATGCCGATGCGCGCGCGCACCTGCTCGCGCTGGCGGCGGTCCATGCGCAGGATGTCCTGCCGTCGATCTCGATCACGCCGGAATCCGGCTCGATGATGCCGAGCACGCATTTCAGCAGCACGGATTTCCCGGTGCCGGAGCCGCCGATCACCACCATCGAGGTGCCCGGCATCACGTCGAGATCGACGCCGTCCAGCACGCGCTTGGCGCCGAAGCTCTTGCGCAGATCGCGGATGCGGAGTCTTCGGCGACCGCGCCTTGATCGTGCCCATGCTCATCGCGCGAAGAACGCCTCGGTGAGGAAGTAGTCGCAGGCGAGGATCAGGATCGAGGCGAGCACCACGGCGGAGGTGGTCGCGCTGCCCGACGCCCTCCGCGCCGCCGCGGCTGTTGTAGCCGTGGAAGCAGCCCAGCAGCGCGATGAGGAAGCCGAACACCGCCGCCTTCACCAGGCCGGAGATCACGTCCATCGTCTGCATGAAGTTGAGCGTGTTCGCGAGATAGGCGGACGGGTTGAAGCCGAGCTTCACCGTGCTGACGATGAACCCGCCCATCACGCCGAGTATGTCGGCGACCAGCACGAGCAGCGGCAGCGCGATCGTGCCGGCGAGCAGGCGCGGCGCGACCAGGTATTTCATCGGGTTGGTGGAGAGCGTGGTGAGCGCGTCGATCTGGTCGGTGACGCGCATCGTGCCGAGCTCGGCCGCCATCGCGGCGCCGACGCGGCCCGCCACCATCAGCCCCGCGAGCACCGGCCCCAATTCGCGCACCACCGAGAGCACGACGATGTTGGCGATCGCGCCCTCGGCCGAGAAGCGCGCGAAGCCGGTGTAGGATTGCAGCGCGATCACCATGCCGGAGAAGATCGCGGTGAGCGCGACCACTGGCAGGCTGAAATAGGCGAACTCGACGAAGGCGCGCAGGAAGGCGCGCAGGTAGAAGGGCGGGCGCAGGAGATGCGAGACGCCATCGACCGCGAAGATCGCGAGCCGGCCGGTCGAGCGGCAGGCGCCGAACACGCCGCGCCCGGTGAAGCGCCAGCCCGTCGAGCAAGGTCTCCATCGACTCAGGCCCCGCGATAGACGCCGGTGGTAGCGCCGGCCGAGCGAGGTGAGGATCTCGTAGCCGTTGGTGCCGGCGAGCGCGGCGAGCGTCGTCGGGCGTCGGCCGCGGGCCCGATCAGCTCGAGCCAGGCGCCGGGGGCGACCTCCGGCATGGTCGGTGACGTCGAAGGTGGTGAGATCCATGGAGACGCGACCTACCAGCGGGACGGGCCTGCCGTCAAAGCGGCGCCACGGCGCGGTTGCCGAGGCGCGCGCGGGAACCCGTCCGCATAGCCGACCGCGACGGTCGCGATGCGGCTCGGGCGGGCGGCGGTCCAGGTGGCGATTGTAGCCGACGCCTCTCGCCGGCCGCGATGTCGCGCACCTGCAGCACGCGGGCGCGTGAGGCGCACCGTCGGTTGCGCATCGGGTTGGGCCGGTCCGGGATCGGGTTGATGCCGTAGAGCGCGGCGCCGGGCCGGGCGAGATCGGAGCGCGAAGTCGGCGCCCGAGAAAGATGCCGGAGGAATTGGCGAGGCTGCGCGGCGCGGCGGGCAGGCGGGCGCAGGCGGCGGCGAAGCGCCGGCGCTGGGCCTCGTTCATCGGGTCGTCGGGCAGTTCCGCCGCGACCAGATGGGTCATCACGTAGCGGAGCTCGATGCCGTCCAGCAGCGAGGGATCGGCGGCGAGCGTGTCGAGCTCGCCGGCCGAGAGGCCGAGCCGGTTCATGCCGGTGTCGACGTGCAGGAGCGCGGGCAGGCGGCGCGCCCGCGCGCCGCGCCTCCGCCTGCCAGTCCGCGATCTCGCCGAGCGATCCGAGCGCGGGCAGCAGGTCCTGCGCGCGGTAGAGGCGCGGCGGCACCGGGCAGCAGCCCGTTCAGCACGCCGAGCATCGCGTCCGGGACAGGCCGCCGCGCATCGCGATCGCCTCTTCCGGATGGGCGGTGAAGAAATGCCGGCAGCCCTCCGCGCGCCAGCCGGCGCGCCACCGGAACCGCGCCCAGCCCGTACCCATCCGCCTTCACCACGCCGGCGACGGCGCCCGTGCGGGTGGCGCGCGCGGAGATCGCGCCAGTTCGCCGCGACCGCATCGAGATCGATCTCGAGGATCGCGGCGGCGCTCGCCGTGCTCAGGATCGGACGAATTGCAGGTCGCAGTGCCGGGCCTGGATCCGCGTCCCGACGCCCTGGTTGCCGGTGAAGCGGGCCCGCACGGTGTAATGGTAGCGGGTGAGCGGCGCGACCCGGCCCAGGGTATAGATGGGTGCGTTCGTCAGCCCGTCCGCGCTGAGCAGCGCGCTGCCGTCGGGCTGGATCTGGCCGGCGAGCTTCACATAGCCGGGATCGCCGCTGATGCCGTTCTCCGCGACCAGCGCCCCGCCCGCGACATGACCGCGGAACTGCAGGCTGTAGCCGGCGGCACCGTCCGCCGCCTTCTCGCAGACGATCGTCACCGCCCAGTCGCCATCGAACGGAGACGCGGCTTGCGCGTGCGCCGGATCGTGGCCGGCGAGCAGCAGCGCGATGCCGGCGACGATGACGCGGCCATTCCCCATCCGATGCGGCTCCTCAGCGGTGGTCCACATGGGCGGTGTCGAGATCGGCAAAGCGCGTGTACTCGGATTCGAACAGAAGCTGGATGGTCCCGGTCGGGCCGTGGCGCTGCTTGGCGATGCCGACCTCGGCCTTGTTGTGCACGCTCTCCATGTCGGCCTGCCACTTTGCGACCGCGTCGTGGAACTTGTCGTCGTTGTCGAACGCCATCTGCTTCGGCATGCGCTGCTGCAGGTAGTATTCGTCGCGATAGATGAACAGCACGACGTCGGCGTCCTGCTCGATCGAGCCGGATTCGCGCAGATCGGAGAGCTGCGGGCGCTTGTCCTCGCGGCTTTCGACGGCGCGCGAGAGCTGCGACAGCGCCAGCACCGGCACTGCGAGCTCCTTCGCGATCGCCTTCAGCCCCTGGGTGATCTGGCTGATCTCCAGCACCCGATTCTCCGGCTTGGTGCCGGCGGCCGGGCGCATCAGCTGCAGGTAGTCGATGATGATGAGCGACAGCCCCTTGGTGCGCTTGAGCCGCCGGCAGCGCGTGCGCAAGGCCGACAGCGTGATCGCCGGGGTGTCGTCGATGTCGATCGGCAGCGCGCTCAATTCGCGGCTCACCTGCACGAACTTGTCGAAATCCTTCTGCCCGATCTCGCCCCGCCTGATGTGATCGCCGGAAATCCGGCTCTCCTCCGAGAGCAGGCGCGTCGCCAGCTGCTCGGCGCTCATCTCCAGCGAGAAGATGGCCACATGTCCCTTCGGTTGCGCATTCGGCGAATCGCGCCGCGCCTCGGCGAGCAGCGCGCGCGCCGCCCCGAAGCCGATCTTCACCGCGAGCGACGATTTCCCCATGCCCGGGCGGCCGGCGAGGATGACGAGGTCCGACGGGTGCATGCCGCCGAGCTTGGCATCGAGATCGCGCAGGCCCGTGGTCAGGCCCGAGACGTGGCCGGTGCGGCGGAACGCGCGCTCGGCCGCGCCGATCGCATCGGCCAGCGCGCGCTCGAAGCTCAGGAATCCGCCCTCGGCGCCGCCCTTGGTCGCGAGATCGAACAGCGCCTGTTCCGCCGCCTCGATCTGCTCGCGCCCCTCGAGCTCGTCCTCGCTGCCGAAAGCGCGGTTCACCACGCTCTCGCCGAGATCGATCAGCTGGCGGCGGATCCAGGCATCATGGATCGCACGCCCATACTCGCCGGCATTGATGATGCCCACCATCGCCGCCAGGAGCTGCGCCAGATAGGCGGTGCCGCCGACCTCGTCGAGCACGCCGGAATGCTCGAACTCCGCCTTCAGCGTCACCCCGTCGGCCAGCTGCCCCTGCTCGATGCGCCGCGAAATCGCCTGGAAGACGCGGCCATGAATCGGATCGACGAAATGCTCGGGCGCCAGGAACTCCGACACCCGCTCATACGCCTTGTTGTTGGCGAGCAACGCCCCCAGCAACGCCTGCTCGGCCTGCAAATTCGCCGGCGGCAGCCGCTCGGCCAACCCCAGCAACGGACGATCGATCGTATTCACCCCCACACCATACCCAAGTTGCCGCCAAGGGGCAGGCGTGGATGGTGGGGATTGCGGGGAGAAGCGAAGAAAGGCCAGGGGGCGCTGCCCCCTGGACCCCCGCTAAGGGCGCAGCCCTTGGAACCCCGGCGGGTTTGTTGAAGAGGGTGGGCCAACACGGAGCTTTCAACCACCTCGTCGGCCCACCCTCTTCAACAAACCAGTCAAGGATTCCAAAGGCTCTGCCTTTGGCGGGGTCCAGGGGCAGCGCCCCTGGTCTCCCTTCGCTTGACCCCACAATCCCCACCATTCACTCTCGCCGCATGGCGGTGACGCGGGATGTTCGGGTCAATCTGCTGATTGGGACGGGGCATTTCCTGTCGCATTTCTACATGCTGTGCCTGCCGCCGCTATTCGTGGCGTGGCAGCGGGATTTTCGGGTCAGTTTCGCGGCGCTGGGGCTGGTCGTGGCGCTGATGTCGGGGACGACGGCGGTGTTGCAGACGCCGGTCGGGTTCCTGGTGGATCGGCACGGGGCGCGGCGGTTCCTGATCGGCGGCACGTTGTTGATGACGCTGTCGGTCGGGGCGATGGCGCTGACGACGGCGTTCTGGCAGGTGCTGGTGCTGGCGGTGCTGTCGGGGGTGGGGAATTCGGTCATTCACCCGGCGGATTACGCGATCCTCAGCGGCTCGGTGAACAAGGAGCGGATGGGGCGGGCGTTCGCGCTGCATACCTTCGCCGGCAATCTGGGCTTCGCGGCGGCGCCGCCGGTGATCGCGGTGCTGCTCGGGGTGGTCGGCTGGCGCGGCGCGCTCGGGATAGTGGGATCGCTCGGCATCCCGATGGTGATGGCGATCCTGTTGCAGAGCCGGATCCTGCAGGACCAGGCGCGGCACCGGCCGGAGCAGCATGGCGCGTCGATCTCCGGCCGGGCGCTGCTGCTCAACCGCACGATGCTGCTGTTCTTCGCCTTCTACTTGCTGGGGGCGATGGCGAGTGCGGGGCTGCAATCCTGGCTGGTGACCGTGCTGCGCGACGTGAAGGGGATCGGCATCGAGGCGGCGGCGGCCGCGCTCACCGCGACGATGGTCGGCAACACGCTCGGCGTGCTGGTGGGCGGGGCGGTCGCGGATCGGACCAAGCGCACGCTCGCCTTCGTTCTGGCGACGACGATCGGGGCCTCGGCGCTGATCTTCGCGGTCGGCGTGCTGCCGATGGCGGCGCTCGCGGCGACCGGGCTGCTGTTCCTGGCCGGGATCGGGATGGGCGCCTCGCGCACGCCGCGCGACGTGATGCTGAAGGATGCCTCGCCGCCCGGCCAGATCGGCAAGGTGTTCGGCTTCGTGAGCGCCGGGCTGCCGCTCGGCAGCGCGATCACGCCGGTGCCGTTCGGCTTCCTG
This sequence comes from uncultured Alphaproteobacteria bacterium, assembly GCA_963822815.1. GTDB lineage: Bacteria > Pseudomonadota > Alphaproteobacteria > Acetobacterales > Acetobacteraceae > CAWGJC01. The sequence continues at coordinate 172,843 of CAWGJC010000001.1, read as the reverse complement.
ATCGACCACCACCGGCCCGACCTGGTGCTGGTGCTGGTGGCCGCGGTGCTGCTCGCCAGCATCTTCTGTGTCGGCACCGCGAAGGCGACGGTATCGGCACGCCCGGTTGCCGCCGCCGCGGAGTAGGAGCGCTCCTACCAGCCGTTCACCCGTGGCCACACGGCAATCACCTCGTCGCTGCCCTCCACCACATAGTAGCGGTCATGCGCCGCCGCCGTCAGACAGGCGTGGTTCGGCGCGACGCGCAGCCGGGCGCCGATGGGGAGGTCGGGAAAGGGAAGCGACGGGTCGCAGTCGACGACGCCGTGCTCCTGATAGGCGCGCGCGACGATGGCGCGGCCGAGGCTCGGCTCGCCGGCGCTGTCGAGCACCAGGCCGAAGCCGTAATCGACCGGCGCGGCCTCGGTGCTGCGATCCTTCGAGAGCGCGATGGCGCCGGCGTCGAGCAGCAGGCGATGCGCGGCCGGGCGGCGCCCGATCACGCTCGCGAGCACGGTGAGGGCGATGTTCTCGCGTGGGTGCGTGTCGATCTGCGACTGGAACAGGTCCCCGAACTGATAGACGCCGGCGCGGAGTTCGGTGACGCCATCGAAGCGGGCGCCGTGCAGCGCGGTGGGCGAGCTGCCGACCGAGACGATGCTGCAGGCGTGGCCGAGTGCGCGCAGCCGCACTGCCGCGGCGACCGCGCCGGCGCGCTCCGTCTCGGCGATGGCGGCGCGGGCTTCGGGCGTTCGCGCGCCGTAACTGTGGCCGGCATGGGTGATGACGCCGGCGAGCTGCGCGCCCAATCGCGCGGCGACGTCGTCGAGCGCGGGATCGTCCGGGGCGAGGCCGCCGCGGCCTTCGCCGGTGTCGATCTCGATCAGCGCGGAGGGATGCGACGGATGCGCGGCGATGGCGCGCGCCATGTCGGCATCGTCGGTGATGACGGTGATTGCTGCGCCGGCGCCGTTGAGGCGCGCCACCTCGTCGAGCTTCTGCGGGGTGATGCCGACCGCGTAGACGCAATCGATGATGCCGTGGGCGGCGAAATACTCGGCCTCGGCAAGGGTGGACACGGTGATGCCGCGGGGCTGGCCGGCGAGTGCGAGGCGCGCAACGTCGATCGACTTCGCGGTCTTCATGTGCGGGCGGAGCGCGACCCCGTGACGGGCGACCGCGGCGTTCATCGCGTCGATGTTCCGCTGCAGGATCGTGCGGTCGAGCACGAGGCAGGGCGTCGGAAGATCGTCGAGCGTCACAGGGCGATGCCGAGCAGCGCGGCGTGCGCCGCGGTCGCCTTCAGCCCGCTGCCGGTCAGCACCAGCACGGTGCGCTGCGCGGCGGTGATGGTGCCGGCGGCGAGCAGCTTGGCGAAGGCGGCGGCGACCTGCGCCGAGGTGGGCTCGACATAGAGACCGGCGCGGGCGAGGTCGTGCGTGGCCTCGCGGATCTCGTCCTCCGCCAGCGTGACCGCGCCGCCGCGGGTTTCCTTGAGCACGCCGAGCACTTCCGGCAGCCGGATCGGCTTCGCGATCGCGGTGCCTTCGGCGATGGTCGGTCGGATTTCGGCCGGGCACCGGCGTGTCGACTCCGGCGAGGAAACTGGCGGCGATCGGCGCGCAGTTCGCCGGCTGCGCGGCGAAGATGCGCGGCAGCGTCGCGATCTCGCCGGCGCGCAGCAATTCGGTGAAGCCGATGCCGCAGCCGAGCACGTTGGAGCCGGCGCCGCAGGGCACGATGACGTTGTCGGGGGCAGTGAAGCCGAGATCCTCCCACAGCTCGAAGGCGAGCGTCTTGGTGCCCTGCAAGAAGAACGGGTGCCAGTTGTGGCTCGCGTAGAAAACGGTTTCGGAGCGGCGCATCGCGGCATCGGCGGTGTCCTGCCGGGTGCCGGGGATCAGCTCGACGGTGGCGCCGCAGGCGCGCATCGCGATCGTCTTGGCGGGGCTGGTGGAATCCGGCGCCATGATGGTGGCGCTGAGGCCGCCGGCGGCGGCGTAGGCCGCGACGGCGGCGCCGCCATTGCCGGAACTGTCCTCGAGCACCGCATCGATTCCCTGCTCGCGCAGCAGCGACAGCATGACGCTCGCGCCGCGGTCCTTGAAGCTGCCGGTCGGCATCATCCATTCGCATTTCAGCAGCACTGAGGTGCCGGCGAGACGGTGCGGGATCAGCGGCGTGCAGCCCTCGCCCAGCGTGATCGGCGTGCGCGGGACGAATGGCAGGGCGGCCCGGTAGCGCCAGAGGCTACGGATCGCGCGATGGATGCGGTCGCGCGCCATTCCCTCGGTGGGCGTGAGCAGCAGCGGCGCGCCGAACGGGCCGCACCAGCGCGGCGCGTCGAGCGGGAACGTCTCGCCGCTGCGGGGATCGAGGTAGCTGACCATTTGACGGACACCCTTGCCCGCGTCATTGCGCAAGGCAAGACGATTTCAACCTCCGGGTGCAGGTTCGGGGGCGGGCGCGCGCAGGGCGGTCGCGGTCAGGACGATGAGCGCGAGCGCGACCGGCGGGAACACGACCCAGTTCACCGCCGCCCAGCCATGCGAGGTCAGGATGTCGCCGGAGGCGAAGGAGCCGATCATCATCGCGCCGAACACCAGGAAGTCGTTCAGCGCCTGCACCCGGGTCCGCTCCTCCGGCCGATGCGTCTCAAGCACGAGAGAAGAGGCGCCGACGAAGCCGAAATTCCAGCCGAGACCGAGCAGGACGAGTGCGGCGGAGAAATGCGTGAGGGTGAGGCCGGAGAGCGCGGTCGCGGCCGCACCGGCGAGGATCAGCAGCCCCGCCGCCACGACGCGCCGCGCGCCGATCCGCGCGATCAGCGCGCCGGTGACGAAGCTCGGCGCGTACATCGCGACGATGTGCCATTGGATCGCGAAATTGGCGGCGGCGAGCGGCAGGCCGCAGAGATGCATGGCGAGCGGCGCCGAGGTCATGACGAAATTCATCAGCGTGTAGGAGACGACGCCGCACAGCACCGCGACGATGAAGCGCGGCTGGCGCGCGACCTCGGCAAGCGGGCGGCCGGCGGCGAGCTCGTGCGGGGCGGGCTTCGGCAGGTCGACGCCGGCGAGCACCGCCATCGCGATCAGCGCCACCGCCGCCTGGGCGAGATAGCTCGCGACGAAGACGCGGCCGGGCCAGAGGTCCATCGTCCAGGTGACGAGCTGCGGCCCGAGCACGCCGGCGAACACGCCGCCCGCCATCACCCAGGAGAGCGCCCTCGCCCGGAACCCGGCGCTCACCCCGTCGGCGGCGGCGAAGCGGAAGGAGAGGACGACCGCGGCATAGAACCCGCCGAGCAGGCTCGCGGCGCAGAACAGCGGGAAGGAGCCGAGCAGCAGCGCGATCGCGGCGATCAGCCCCGTCGCCACGCCGCATCCGGCGCCGACCATGAAGGCGGCGCGGCGGCCGAAATGCCGCGCGAGCCAGCCGGCGGGCAGCGTGCCGGACGCCATCCCGACCACGAAGACGGAGATCGGCAGCGTCACCAGGCCCGGCCGCGGCGCCAGGCTGGAGCCGATCACCGCGCCGGTCGCGTAGATCACCGAGGCATTGGCGCCGGCCAGCGCCTGCGCGACGGCAAGGCGGACCACGTTGCCGCGGGTGCGGCGCGCGAGCCCGGGAGGAGCAGATTTCGACCGCTGCGATCATCGCCGCCGCGCCAGCCAATTGCCGGCGGCGCCGACCAGCATCAGCGCCGAGGTGCCGAGAAACACCGCGCGCATGCCGAAATGCCCACCGACGAAGCCGCCGGCGAGCGGCCCGGCGACCTGGCCCGCGTATTGCGACGAGGTGGAATAGCCGAGCATGCCGCCCGCCATTCCCTCCGGCACGTTGTGGCGGACCACCGCGGCGATGCAGGGGAGCAGGCCGCCGAGCGCGAGACCCATGAGGAAGCGCAGGGCGACGAGCTGCCAGCCCGCGGTGACGAAGGCCTGCGGGATCAGCAGCACCGCGGCGGCGAACAGGCCGCCGGCGAGCACGGTCCAGTGCCCGACCCGGTCGGCGAGGCGGCCCAAGCGCGCGGCGGAGAGAATGCTGCCGAGTGCGGTCGCCGACATCACGAGCCCCGCCACCACCGTCACCGCGCGCGGATCGCGCACGAGCTGGCCAACATAGATGGTGATGATCGGCTCGATCGACATGGTGGCGAACATCAGCAGCATGCCGGTCGAGAGCATGGCGAGCAGCGGCCGCTTGTCGGGCACTGCCCGCCAGCCGCCGCGCATCGTGGCGCGGATCGCGCGCGGTGGTCGCGCGTCCTCGCGGATCAGGAAGGTGGTGGCGAGGAAGGAGACGAAGATGATTGCGCCGGCGGCGAGGAAGGTCGCACGGATGCCGATGAGCTGCGGCATCACGCCGCCGATCAGCGGCCCCACCAGATTGCCCGCCATGATGCCGGAAGAGAGCATGCCGAGCGCCCAGCCGGACCGCGCCTTCGGCGTCTCCGTCGCGACCAGCACGGTCGAGCCCGAGGCGTAGCCGCCGAGCAGGCCGGCAAGGAGGCGGAGGGCCACGAGCTGCCAGACGGTCGCCGCCATGCCGATCAGCGACATCGCCACCGCCATGCCGAGGCTCGCCCGGATCAGCATCAGCTTGCGGCCATAAAGATCGGCGAGGCGGCCCCAGAGCGGCGCCACCAGCGCGGCGGTGAAGAAGGTCGCGCCATACGCGAGGCCGGAATACTGCACCACCGCCGCGTGGTCGTGGACACCAAGCTCTTCCACGTAGATCGGGAGAAACGGCAGCAGCAGCGTCATCGCGACGATCGTGGTGAACGAGCCGAACACGCAGACCGCGAGATTGCGACGCCAATGGGGCGATTCGGTCGTCCCCGGGGCGGCGATGCTCGCCGCTCCCTCGATCGCCTTGGCGCTGCCGCTCATCACTGCTCCGGTCCGGATGGCGGGATCATCGCCCGCCCGCCGCAACCGTGACCACCGATCGCGGCCGCGCCCCTGCCGTGCGCGATGGACAGGCGGCGGCGGCGAGATTTAGAGAGGGGTGCATGAAGCCCCGCCGCTCCGCCGCTCGCCCGCGCCGTTCGGTGCCGCGATGATCTTCCGCCGGGCGCACGTCCATATCGGCACCGAGAAGACCGGCAGCACGACGATCCAGGCGTTCCTGGCGCAGAACCGCCACGAGCTGCCGGCGCAGGGCTTCCATTACCCGCGGAGCTTCGGCCTGCCGAACCAGGTCGGCCTGACCATCTATGCGCGCGATGCCGCGGTGATCGACGACCTGCCGAAGCGGCGCGGCCTCGCCACCCAGGAGGAGGTCGAGCGGCACCAGGCGGCGCTCGCCGAGGATTTCGCCCGCGAGGTCGCGCCCCTGGACGGAAAGGGGCTCGATCTGCTGCTCTCGAGCGAGCACCTGCACAGCCGGATCACCAGCGTCGAGGAGGTGCAGCGGCTTCACGACCTGCTCGCCCAATTCTGCGACGAGCTCCGCATCGTCGTCTATCTGCGCCGGCAGGACCGCGTGGCGGTGAGCCTGCTCTCGACGCGGCTCAAGGTCGGCGGGCTCGGCTTCCGCCACGTTTTCCTGAAGCCGACCGAGCGGCAGGAGATCTATTACAACTACGCCGAGCTGCTGGAGCGCTACGCCAAAGTGTTCGGCCGCGCGAACCTGCGCGTGCGGCTGTTCGAGCCCAGGCGCTTCGTCAACGGCGACCTGATCGACGATTACAGCACGACGGTCGGGCTGCCGGTCACCGCCCCGCTCGAGCGCCCGGGCACGCAGAACGAATCGCTCGACCTCTTCGGCCAGCGCCTGCTGGCGGCGATGAACCGGCATCTGCCGCTGTTCATCGACGACCGGATCAATCCGCTGCGTCAGGATATCGGCGAGGTGATCGAGCGCCTGTACCCCGGCAGGGGGACGGCCGCGACGCGGGCGGAGGCGCAGGAATTCCTCGGCCGCTACCTGGAGGGCAACCGGGCGGTCAAGGCGGCCCACTTCCCCGATTTGCCGGGCGAGGACCTGTTCGATCCGGGCTTCGAGATGTACCCGGAGGAGCCGCCGCCCGATCCCGGCAATTTCGCCATGGCGGCGGAGGCGGCGGCGCGGCTCTGGAGCGTGCTGGGGCAGCGCGAGATCGAGCTGGAGGCGGCGCTGCGGGGCGTCACGGGCGGGCTGCAGCGGATGGCGGCCCTGCTGACGGGCGACGGCGTTCCGCGCGAGGCGCGGCTCGCGCTGCTCGGCGAGATCGGCGGGGCGATGCTCGCCGCCGGTTCGCACGCGGAGGCGCTGGCGGTGGCGCGGGACGGGCTCGCAATCGAGCCGAAGAGCGCGGCCTTCGCGTTGCTCGCCGGCAAGGCGCTGCTCGCGCGCGGCGATGCGGCGAGGGCGGCCCCGTTCCTCTCCGCCAGCCTCGTCCGCGATCCGGAGAACGCGGAGGCACGGCAGCTCCTCGCCACCTGCGGCGGCGCGCCGGAGCCGGTGGCGCAGCAAGAGGCGGAAGCGGCCGCGACGTGACCCGGCGGCCCCGCTGAGCCGGGCCGTGCGTTCCCCGGACATGCCGGCCGGGGCGGCGCCGGCCCGGCCATCCTGGCGGTGGCGCCTGCTGCGCTGGTTGGCGGTGGTGTCGGTCTGGGCAGTGCTGGCCGGGCTGGTGACCGTGATCTGGTTCGCGCGCGACCTGCCGCGGCCGGAAACCGCGCTCGACGCCGCGCGCCGCCCCGGCCTCACGTTGCTCGACCGCGCCGGCCATGCCTTCGCGACCTATGGCGACGTGGTCGGCGATCCGCTGCGGCTCGATCAGATGCCCCCTGACCTGCCGGAAGCCGCCATCGCGATCGAGGACCGGCGGTTCTGGAGCAATCCCGGCATCGATCCGCTCGGCATGGCGCGCGCCGCCTGGGTCGACCTGCTGCACGGGCGGCTGCTGGAGGGCGGCTCCACCATCACCCAGCAGGTGGCGAAGAACCTGTTCCTCACCGATGCGCGGACGCTGAAGCGCAAGGTGCAGGAGCTCATGCTGACGGTCTGGCTCGAGCACACGTTCAGCAAGCGCGAGATCCTCGAGATCTGGCTGAACCGCGTCTATCTCGGCTCCGGCACCTGGGGCGTCGACGCCGCCGCGCGGCAGTATTTCGGGGTCAGCGCGCGCAACGTCTCGCTCTGGCAGGCGGCGGTGCTTGCCGGCATCCCGCGCGCGCCGTCGCGGCTCAATCCGCGCGTCGATCCGGCGGCCGCCGCCGCGCGCGGGCGCGAGGTACTGCAGGCGATGGTGCAGACCGGCGCGATCACCGCGGCGCAGGCGGCAGCGGCGGCGGCGGCGATCCATTTTCCGTCCCCGCCGGTGGCGCCCGGCTGGTTCGCCGACTGGGCGGCCGGGCAGGCGGAGAGGCTGCTGCCGGAGGGCGCCGATGCCGTGCTCCGCACCACGCTCGACCCGCGCATCCAGGCCGTGGTCGAGAACCGGCTCGACGCGCTGCTGGCGGGACCGGGCGCCGCGGCGCACGCGACGGAGGGGGCGGTCGCCGTGCTCGACGCCGCGACCGGCGCGGTGCGGGCAATGGCGGGCGGTCGCAACTACCGTGAGGGCCCGTTCAACCGCGCGGTGCTGGCGCGGCGCCAGGCCGGCAGCGCCTTCAAGCCCTTCGTCTGGCTCGCCGCGCTGGAGCAGGGCAAGCGACCCGACGACCTGGTGCTCGACGCGCCGATCCGGATCGGGACCTGGAATCCCACGGATTTCGAGGCCGGCTATCGCGGCGAGATCACGCTCGAGAGCGCGCTCGCCAACTCGGTCAACACCGCCGCGGTGCGGCTGCTGCTCGCCGATGGCGGGCCGGGCCCGGTCGCCGCCGTCGCCCGGCGCCTCGGGATCGATGACACGCTGCCGCTGACGCCGTCCCTCGCGCTCGGCACCGGGGGCGTGGGCGTGCTGGAAATGGCGGGGGCCTATGCGAGCTTCTTCAATGGCGGCCGTCTGGTGGCGCCGACCGGCCTGGTCGGCATCGATGTCGGCGGGCGGACGATCACTCCGCCGGCGCCGCCGCGCACCCGGGTGATCGCGCCCGACCTCGCGGCGATGATGGTGCGGATGCTGGCGGCGGTGGTGCGCACCGGCACCGGCCGGGCGGCGGCGATCCCCGGCCGGTTCGTCGCCGGCAAGACCGGGACCACGCAGGATTCGCGCGACGCCTGGTTCGTCGGGGAGGTGAACGGCACGGTGATCGCGATCTGGATCGGCAATGACGACGACAGCCCGATGCGGGGCGTCACCGGCGGCGGCCTGCCGGCGACGCTGTTCCGCGCGATCGGCGCGGCGCTGCCGCCGGGCGCATGAAAAACCGGCCGGGTTGCCCCGGCCGGTCCGCAGTCGGACGAAGAAGGACGGTCAGTTGCTGTTGCGGTTACCCATGATCTGCAGCATCAGCATGAACAGGTTGATGAAGTTGAGGTAGAGGCTGAGCGCGTCATAGACGCTGCGGCGCGCCGCGAGGTCGCTGCCCTCCGCATAGGCGAACTGGATGTAGTCGGCCTTGATCCGCTGGGTGTCGAACGCGGTCAGCCCGGTGAACACCAGCACGCCGATGATGCTGATCGCGAACTGCAGCCCGCTCGAATGCAGGAACATGTTCACGAGGCTCGCGATGACGACGCCGATCAGCCCCATGAACAGGAAGCCGCCGAACCGGCTGAGATCGCTCTTCGTGGTGTAGCCCCATGCGCTCATCGCCGCGAAGGTCGCCGCGCAGATGAAGAACACCTGCACGATGCTGGTCTGCGTATAGACGATGAAGATGTTGGTGAGGCTCGCGCCCATCGTCGCGCAGAACACCCAGAACAGCGTCTGCACGCCGGTGCGCGACATCCGGTTCACGCCGAAGCTCAGCACCAGGATGAAGGCGAGCGGCGCCAGCATCGACAGCACGCCGAGCATCGACGGATGCCGCATCATGCCGACCGGCGTCTGCACCATCGGGTAGAACAGGTCGATCGCGGCGGTATGGGCGATGCCGTAGGAGACGATCCCGGTCAGCAGCAGCCCCGACGTCATCCAGTTGAAGACCCGGAGCATGTAGGCGCGCAGGCCGGCATCGATCGCCGCCGACTGGGCGACGCCGGGAGCCCGCGTATAGGTCCGGAAATCAGGACTGAAGGCCATGTGTGGTTCCTCTGTCGGGCGGAGAGCCCGCCGTTCGTATTTTCGGCGAAAGCCCCGCCTCTCGCGCGCAGTATCTTGTCCGGAGACGGATCGCAATCAAGAGAAATCGGACCGGCCGGTTTCGCCTGTCGGTTTATTCATTTCGCAACAACGGCGCCGCGGGAGCCCGCAGCGCGGCCGCTGTCCCAGCATAGCCGAACCCCAGCATCAGCACCAGCGAGGCGAGCACCGTCATCGCCAGCACCCCGGGCTCGAACGCCCAGTCCGCGCGCATGACGAAGCGGAGCACCGCCCAGCTCGCGAGCGTGCCCACCCCGGCGGCGATCAGGCCGGAGACGAGACCGATCATGCCGAACTCGGTCAGCCAGGCGGCGCGGATCTGCGCCCGCGTGGCGCCGAGCGTCTTCAGCACCACCGCCTCGCGGATGCGGCGCCGCTGGCCCGACGCGACCGCGCCCGCGAGCACCAGCGCGCCCGAGGCGAGGGTGATCCCGCCGGTGACCGCGAAGGCCGCCCCGATCTGGCCGAGCACCGTCGCGAGCTCCCCCAGCACCTCGGATGACGCTGATCCCGGAGACGTTCGGCAGCGCATCGGTCACGCGCCGCAGCACGGCACCCTGCTCGGCGGCGGGGGCGCGGAGCGTCGCGATGTGCATGTGCGGCGCGTGCTCGAGCAGGCCGGGCGAGGCGACGAGCGCGAAGTTCAGCGACAGCGTGCGCCAGGCGATGTCGCGCAGCGAGGCGATGCGGAGGTCGATGTCGCGCCCGAGCACGTTGACGCGGATGGTGTCGCCGACCGTGACGCCCCAGCCGCGCGCCAGATTGGCGTCGAACGAGACCAGCGGCGGCCCCTGGTAATCGGCCGGCCACCAGGCGCCCGCGGTGAGGTGCGTCCCCTCCGGGCGGCGTCGCGGCATAGGTCAGGCCGCGATCGCCGTTGAGCGCCCAGCGCGTGTCTCGGCGTCGCCTTCACCTGGTCGGCGGGCACGCCGTTCACCGCCACGATGCGGGCGCGCAGGCTCGGCACCTGCTGCACGTTCTCGACCCCCGGCACCGCGCGGACGAGCCGCAGGAAGCGCGTCGAGCTGGTCGTTCTGGATGTCGATGAAGAAGAAGGAGGGCGCGTCGCGCGGCATCTGCTCGGTGAGCTCGCGGCGGACGTTGCCCTCGATCAGCGCCACCGCGGCGAGGGTGGAAAGGCCGAGGCCGAGCGAAACCAGCATCAGCGGCGCGCTCGCCCCCGGCCGGTGCAGGTTGGCGATGCCGAGCCGCGCCCAGGGCCGAGCGAACGTCGGCGCCCGCGCGGCCGCGAAGGTGAGCGCCGCGCCGCCGAGCCGGAACAGCACCAGCGTGCCGAGCGCGGCGGCGCAGAACCAGGCGGCGAAGCGCCGGTCCTGCGCGGTCGCGACGGTGAGGCCGACCAGCAGCAGCGCCAGCGCGGCGTTCACCGCGAGCAGACGCCACGGCGCGGCGCACCCGATCGGGCAGCACCGCGTCGCGGAACAGCGCCGCGCCGGGAATCCGCGCCGCGCGACCGAGCGGCCAGAGCGCGAAACAGGCCGCCGTCAACAGCCCGAACGCCGCCGCCACCAGCAGCGGCAGCGGATAGAGCCCGAGCGTCGGCCGGCACCGGCAGCAGATCGCCGAGCAGCCGCACCGCCAGCCCCGGCAGCGCCGCGCCCACGACCAGGCCGACCATGACGCCGACCGCCGAGAGCGCCATCACCTGGATCAGGTAGACCGCGAGCACGAGATTGCCCGAGGCGCCGAGGCAGCGCAGCGTCGCGATGCTGCGCGCCCGCGCCTCCAGCCAGCCGCGCACGCCGGTCGCGACCCCGATCCCGCCGACCAGCAGCGCGGTCAGTCCGACCAGCGTCATGAACAGGCTGGTCTGGTCGACGAAGCGCTGCACGCCGGGCGAGGCCTGGCTCGCGTCGCGCACGCGCCAGCCGGTATTGGGAAAGCCGCCGCGCAGCGCGGCGATGACGGCGCGCGCGTCGCGACCCCGGCGGCAGCGTGGCGCGCAGCCGGTGCTCGTCGAGCGAGCCCGGCTGGATCAGCCCGGTCGCCGGCACGGCATCGAGCGCGATCATCGCCCGCGGGCCGAGCAGGGCCGGCGTCGCCACCCGGTCCGGCTCGCCGGTGATCGCGGCGCGCACGGTGAACGAGGCATTGCCGAGCCGCACGGTCGCGCCGGGCTTGATGCCGAGCCGCTGCAGGATCAGCGGATCGAGCGTGATGCCCTGATCCGCGGAGCGCCGCGGCGAGCGGGGCGGGCGGATCGAGCGCGACGGCGCCGACCAGCGGATAGGCCGGGTCCACCGCCTTCACGTCCACCAGCTCGCGCTCGCCATTCGTCGCGAACAGCATGGAGCGGAGCTCGACCACGTCCGAGAGCCGCGCACCACGCGCCGCGAGCCAGGCGCGAAGCGCGTCGGGCAGCGGCGCCGAGCCGCCGTCCACCTCGATGTCGCCGCCGAGCATGCTGCCGCCCCTGCGCCGCCAGCCCGGCATCGATCGCCGCGCGCAGGCTGCCGACCGAGGCGATGGCCGCCACCCCGAGCGCCAGGCAGGCGAGCACGATCCGGAGCCCGCGCACCCCGCCGCGCAGCTCGCGCCGCGCCAGCCGCACGGCGAGCCTCATGCCGGCGCCACGATCCGGCCGTCCGCCAGCGTCGACCCGCCTGCCGCAGCGCGCGGCGAGCGCCGGGTCGTGGGTGATGAGCAGCAGCGTCGTGCCGCGCTCGCTCCGCAGGCCGAAGAGCAGGTCCATGACCGTCTGCCCGGTCAGCTTGGTCGAGATTGCCGGTCGGTTCGTCGGCGAGCAGCAATTTCGGCCGCGGCGCGAAGGCGCGGGCCAGCGCGACGCGCTGCTGCTCGCCGCCGGAGAGCTGGCCCGGAAGGTGGGACAGGCGATGCGCGAGCCCGACCGCGTCCAGACTGGCCCGCGGCGCGGCGCCCGGCATCCGGAACGCCGGCGAGTTCCAGCGGCACCGCGACGTTCTCGAGCGCGGTCATGGTCGGGATCAGGTGGAAGGCCTGGAACACGATGCCGACCTGGTCGCGGCGGAACCGCGCCAGCGCATCCTCGTCCAGCCCCCGCAGCTCGCGTCCGGCAACCTGCACGCTGCCGCCGCTCGCGCGTTCGAGCCCGGCCAGGATCATCAGCAGGCTCGTCTTGCCCGAGCCGGACGGCCCCACGATGCCGACCGCCTCGCCCTCGTCCACGTCGAGATCGAGCCCGCGCAGGATGTTGACCGGACCCGCCGCCGCGGGCAGGGTCAGCATCAGGTTCCGCACCCGCACCAGCTTCGCGGGCGGTGCCGGCGGTCGGCCGGCATGGGCGTTTCGAGTGGGGTTTCCGTGTCCATGACCCGCCCATATGGCGCCTCCACGGGGCGTGCGAAGCGTCGCATCGCTGCCTGATGGCCGCTCTTTTCACTCGCGTTGCTCGGCCTGGCGCCGCCCGCCCGGGCCCGCACCATCCGCCTGCTCGCCTTCGGCGACAGCCTGACCGCCGGCTACGGCCTGCCGCACGACCAGGGATTCGAGGCCCAGCTCGGCGACGCGCTGAAGCAGGCCGGCCACGACGTCACGATCCTCGATGGCGGCGTCTCGGGCGACACCAGCGCCGGCGGCCGGGCGCGGCTCGACTGGGTGCTCGCCGACAAGCCGGACGCCGCGATCGTCGAGCTCGGCGCCAATGACGGGCTGCGCGGCACCGATCCGGACGAGCTCGACGGCCAACCTGACCGCGATCCTCGACCGCTTCGCCGCCGGCCACATCCCGGTCCTGTTCTCCGGGATGTACGCGCCGCCCAATCTCGGGCAGGCCTACGGGGCGGCGTTCCGCGCGGTCTACGACGTGCTCGGCAAGCGGTCGGGCGTGCTCTACGATCCGTTCTTCCTGGCCGGCGTGGCGGGCAACCCCGCCGCTCAACCAGGCGGACGGCATCCACCCGAATGCCGCCGGGGTGAAGATCATCGTCGCTCGGCTGCTGCCCCTGGTGGAAAAGCTGATCGCCGAGGTTCCGCCGTGAGCCGAAGGCCGCAGCCGGCTTCCGACTGCGGCGCCAATCGGATCACCAGGGACAATCCGGTCCGTGGGGAGCTTGCCATGCGCCTCTTCGTCGCCCTCGACCTGCCCTGGGAGCTCAAGCAGCGCCTCGCCATGCTCGCCGGCGGGCTGCCCGGCGCGCGCTGGGTGCCGCCGGAGAACCACCATCTGACGCTCCGCTTCATCGGCGAGGTGCCGGGCCATCGCGCCGACGAGATCGACCACGCGCTCGCCGGGCTGCGCGGCAAGGGCTTCACCCTGACGCTCACCGGGCTCGGCGTGTTCGAGAAATCCGGCCGGCCGACCGCGCTCTGGGTGGGGGCCGGCCGCAACCCCTCGCTCGATCATCTCCAGGCCAAGGTCGAGACCGCGCTGCAGCGGATCGGGCTCGAGCCCGAGCGCCGGCGCTTCGCCCCGCATGTCACGCTGGCCCGGCTCGACGGCGCGGCGGAGAGCAAGCTTGCCGCCTATCTGCAGGGGCACAACCTGTTCCGCGCCGAGATGGTGGTCGAGCACTTCACCCTGTTCAGCTCCCGCATCGGGAAGGAGCAGGCGGTGTACACCCCGGAGGTCGAATATGCGCTGGCTTGATGCGACGCTCGCCGGCGGTGCTGATCGCATCGCCCGCCGCCGCGGCGGAATACGCCGCCGGACCGATCCAGGTCACCGCCGCCTGGGCGCGCGCGACGGCGCGCGCCGGCGCGACCGGCGGCGGCTTCATGACCATCACCAATCGCGGCACCACGCCGGACCGGCTCACCGACATCGCCTGCGACGCCGCGAAGTCGACCGAGATCCATCGCACCGTCGACGACAACGGCGTGATGAAGATGCTGCCGGTCTCCGGGATCGACCTGCCGCCGGGCGGCAGCGTGACGCTCGCGCCCGGCGGTTACCACGCCATGCTGATGGACCTCGGCCAACGCCTCGCCAAGGGCAAGCAGACGCGCTGCACGCTCGTGTTCCAGCACGCCGGCCCGCTGCCGGTGGAGCTCGACGTGCTGAGCGCCGGCGCCATGTCCGACACGAAGGCGACGGACGACATGGGCGGCATGGCGATGCCGAAGAAGGCACCCTGATATTGGCGCGCTCGGGCCTGGCGGCGTCGAGCACTGCCTCGGCGTACCATGTCAGCCTTTGGTCTCGCGCACGCCGCCGGCCAACCCGTGCGAGCCGTCGACAGTCATGAAGAATGATTGTCGACGGCTCGCAGACGCTCGCGCAGCTCGCCGCCGCGGCGCGCGCCTGCACGGTCTGCGCGCCCTTCCTGCCGCTCGGCCCGCGGCCGGTGCTGCATGTCTCGACGACGGCGCGCATCCTGGTCGCGAGCCAGGCGCCTGGAACCAAGGTGCATGCGAGCGGGCGCTCCTTCACCGACGCCTCGGGCGAGCGGCTGCGCGGCTGGATGGGCGTGAGCGAGGCGGAGTTCTACGACGTCGGCCGCGTCGCCATCCTGCCGATGGGCTTCTGCTATCCCGGTCGGCTGCCGAACGGCGGCGACGCGCCGCCGCGGCCGGAATGCGCGCCGCTCTGGCGCGCGCGCCTGCTCGGCGCCATGCCGGCGATCGAGCTCACCCTGCTGGTCGGCTCCTACGCGCAGGCGCATGCGCTCGGGCCCGGCCGCGTCGAGGATCGCGTGCGCGCCTGGCGGGACTTCCTCCCGCGCCATTTTCCGCTGCCGCATCCTTCCTGGCGCACCACGGCGTGGGAGCGCCGCAACCCGTGGTTCGGCGCGGAGGTGCTGCCCGAACTCCGCCGCCGCGTGCGCGCGCTGTTCGACGAGGTGGCGGTCACTCCATCTCCCGCTCGAGCGCCTCGATCTCCGCGTCGCTGAAGCCGAAATGGTGCGCGATCTCGTGCACCAGCACGTTGCGGACGAGGCGGTAGAGATCCTCCCCGGTTTCAATCCACTCCAGCAGGATCGGCTGGCGATAGAGAAAGATCATGTCCGGCTGCCGCGGCAAATCCGACACGCTGCGATGCTGCAGCGGCACGCCGCGATAGAGCCCGGTCAGGTCCCACGCGCTCTCGATGCCCATGTCGTCGAGCGTCTCGTCATCCGGCATGTCCTCGACCACGATGCCGACGCCGCGCACCTGCTCGGCGAGGAATTTCGGCATCGCGGCGAGCGCCCGCTCCGCCAGCGCCACGAATTCCTCCGGTACCTGGCGGGACGGTATGGACTTGCATCGCGGCATCGGGTCAGGTCGCGTGCGGGCGGTCAAGTTCGGGGAGAGGCGATGGCGCAGGCACTGAGCGCGGAGGAGCGGAACGCGGTCGAAACCACCGTGCCGGGCTGGGAAGCGGCCGCGGACGGGCGGGCGATCACGCGCGAATTCCGCTTCCGCGATTTCGCCGAGGCCTGGGGCTTCATGTCGCGGGTCGCGCTGCTCGCGGAAAAGCACGATCATCATCCGGATTGGAGCAACCATGGCGGCAGCGTGACGATCCGGCTGCTGATGCAGGGCGCCACCGGCCTGTCCGGCCGCCATATCCAGTTCGCCCGCGCGATCGACGCGATCGCCCGCGCCGCCGCGATCCTGATCCGGCCACCGCGCCGGCGCGGATTTTGGGAGGGGGAGGTTGGCACCAGTTCGGCAGACCCGGGATCGGGGCGAATGAGGGTGAGGCTCGGCTGCCGTCTCGCCGCCTGTGCGCTGTGGGGTTGCTGGCGTCGTTCGGCTGGGCGGAGGCGCAGCAGCCCCAGCCCGGCAGCACGATTGACCATCGTCTCGACCGGCGGCGCCTACCAGGACGCCCAGCGGCAGGTCTATTTCACGCCCTTCACCACCGCCACCGGCATCCCCATCCATGACGAGAGCTGGGACGGCGGCATCGGCACGCTGCGCACCCGCGGCGAAAACGGCGGCCATGACTGGGACGTCGTGCAGGTGAGCGGCGACACGCTGCTGCTCGGCTGCGACGAAGGCCTGTTCGAGAAGCTCGACTGGGGCCGCATCGGCGGCAAGGACCACTACCTCCCCGCCGGCGTCAGCGATTGCGGCGTCGGCGCGATCCAGCAGGCGACCGTGCTCGCCTGGGATCGCGACAAGTTCCAGGCGACGCCGAGCTGGGCCGATTTCTGGGACGTCGCCAAATATCCCGGCAAGCGCGGCCTTCGCGAAGGCGCCCGCACCAATCTCGAGATCGCCCTGCTGGCCGACGGCGTCGCGCCGGGCGACGTCTACAAGACCCTGCGCACCGAAGACGGCGTCGAACGCGCCTTCCGCAAGCTCGACCAGCTCAAGCCCTATGTCGTGTGGTGGAAAACGCCGGGCGACGCCGCGCGCATCCTCGCCAGCGGCGAGGTGCTGCTGACCAGCGCCCCCAACGGCGTCATCACCGCCGCCGCGCGCGCGCAGAACCGCCACTTCGGCATCCAGTGGACCGGCAGCCTCGTACGCGATCGAAAGCTGGGCGATCGTGAAAGCCACCCCCCGCCTCGACGCCGCCTACAGCTTCCTGAACTTCGCCGGCAACCCCCAGCGCGAGGCCCAGCTCTTCGCCCTCATCCCCTATCCCGGCCTCGCCAAAGGCGCGACCGACAACGCGCCCCAAGACCAGCTCGCCCTCTCCCCCGCCACCCCGGCCAACCAGGCCAACAGCCTCAAAATCGACGAAACCTTCTGGCGTGACAACCTCGACAAACTCTCCCAACGCTTCAACGCCTGGCTCGCCGCCCACTGACGCGCGAGGGAGACGGGAAAAGGAAGGCCAGGGGCTCTGCCCCTGGACCCCGCTAAGGGCGCAGCCCTTAGAACCCATCCGGTTTTTGAGGAGGGTGGGCCAACCCGGTCCTCTCGACCCCTCGTCGGCCCACCCTCCTCACAAACCAAGTATAGGATTCCAAAGGCTCCGCCTTTGGCGGGGGTCCAGGGGGCAGAGCCCCCTGGCCTTCCTTTTCCCGTCTCCCTCGCGCGTCAGTCGGCGTAGGGGTTTTTGGTGCCGCGGGTTTGCAGGCGGATGGGGGTTCCGGGGAGGCCGAAGCTGTCGCGCAGGCCGTTGACGAGGTAGCGGCGGTAGTCTTCGGGCAGGAGTTCGGCGCGGGTGCCGAACAGGATGAAGGTGGGCGGGCGGGCCTTGGCCTGGGTCATGTAGCGGAGCTTGAGGCGGCGGCCGTCGACGAGCGGCGGGGCGTGGCGGGCGAGGGCGGATTCGAACCAGCGGTTCAGTTCGGCGGTCGGCGCGCGGAGGTTCCAGATGCGGGCGGCCTCGCGAACGGCCGGAAGCAGGCGGTCGAGGCCGGCGCCGGTGAGGGCGGAGAGCGTGACGACCGCGATGCCCTTCATCTGCGCGAGCGAGGTTTCGAGCCGGTCGGCGATGGCGCGGCGGGTGGCGGCGCGGTCGGCGACGGCGTCCCATTTGGTGAGCGCGATCACCGCGGCGCGGCCTTCGCGCTCGATCAGGCGGGCGATCTGCAGGTCCTGCTCGTGCAAGCCTTCGGTGGCATCGACGGCCAGCACCACGAGTTCCGCCATGCGCAGCGCCTCGATGCTGGCGCCGACGGACATGCGCTCGAGCGGCGCCTCGATGCGGGACTTGCGGCGCAGGCCGGCGGTGTCGACGAGCTCGATCATGCCCTCGGCGTCGGCGATGCGGACGGCGACGGCGTCGCGGGTGAGGCCGGGCTCGGGGCCGGTGATCATGCGCTCCTCGCCGACGAGCCGGTTCAGGAGGGTGGACTTGCCGGCATTGGGCCGGCCGACGATGGCGAGCTTGAGCGGGCGGTCGGCTTCCTCGGCGGCCTGGTCGGGCGGCGCGGGAAGGCGCTCGGCGATCTCGCGCATCAGATCGGCGATGCCCTCGCCGTGCTCGGCCGAGACGGCGAGCGGCTCGCCGAGGCCGAGCGAGAAGGCCTCGAGCGCGGATGCGGCACCGCCACGGCCTTCCGCCTTGTTCGCGACCAGCAGGACCGGGCGGCCCTGTCGGCGGATCCAGTCGGCGAAATGCGCGTCGGCAGGGGTGATGCCGGCGCGGGCATCGACCATGAAGACGATGAGGTCGGCGCGCGCCAGCGCCGCCTCGGAGGAGGCGCGCATGCGGCCGGCGAGGCTCTCGGGGGGCGCTTCCTCGAGACCGGCGGTATCGACCAGCCGGACCTCGCGGCCGCGGAGCGTGGCGTCGGCTTCCTTGCGGTCGCGGGTGACGCCCGGGGTGTCGGCGACGAGCGCGGTGCGCCGCCCGGCGAGCCGGTTGAACAGGGTCGATTTGCCGACATTCGCCCGGCCGGCGATCACCACCAGGGGGAGCATGGTTGTTGGTTCCGGCACGCGCCGCCCGCGTGCCGTCAGCGATAGGCGGTCAGCGAGCCGTCATCGGTCAGCACGAGCATCGTCCCGCCGGCGACGATCGGGCTGATCGTGGCGGGCCCCGGCAGCACGCGCTGTCCGGCTTGCGAGCCGTCGGTCGCGAGGCGGGACTGGATCGTGTGGTCGGTGCTGACCGCGATCAGGTGGCCGTCGATCATCACCGGCCCGCGCCAGAGGATGGCGCCGCGCTCCGTCTTGGGATTGGTCCAGCGCGGCAGATCGACGAGCCAGCGGACGGTGCCGTCGTCGCGGCTCAGCGCGGCCATCTGCTGGTTCTCGGTGACGATGTAGATCCAGTCGCCAGCGACCCAGGGCGAGTCGCCACCGGACGACGTCGCGCTCCCAGAGGCGCCGCCCGCTGCGCAGGTCGAGCGCGAGCATCAGCCCGCCGAGGCCGATCGCGAACACCCGGTTGCGGTCGATCGCCGGCAGGCCGCGCACGGCGGAGATTTCGGCGAGGTTGTTCCCCGCCACCGAGGCGAGACTGTCCGCCCAGACCACCGCGCCGGTATCGGCGTGCACGCCGACGATGTCGCCGGAGCCGAATCCGGCGACCACCAGCCCGTCGGCATAGGCGGGCGAGGGCGTGCCGAGCACGCTGGTGACCGCGGTGGTCGCCTGGTAGTTCCAGATCTGGCTGCCGTCGCTCGCCGAGAGCCCGAGCAGCCGGTCGGCCATGGTGGTGAGGAACAGCCGGCCGTCGGCGATGGTCGGCGCGCAGCGGGCGGGCTCGGCGATCGGCTTGCGCCAGCGGATATGGCCGGTGGCGGGATCGAGCGCGAGCACGTCGGCGCGTCCGGTGGCGACGTAGAGCGTGTTGCCGTCGGCCGAGATGCCGCCGCCGACATTGGTGCTGCGGTCCTTCGGCGCGCGCGTCTCGGTCTGCCAGATGCGGCCGCCGTTGCGGAGGTCGAAGGCGCGGATCACGGCGTCCGGGTCCATGGTGAAGACGCGCCCGTTCAGCACGATCGGCGCGCAGGGAATGCGGCGCCGGTAGCCGCCGCTCTCGCCGATATCGGACCGCCAGGCCTGGTCGAGCCGGCGCGCGGCCAGGTTCTGCATGACATGCGTGGGGTTGCCGCCCGGCTGCGCCCAGTCGGCGTTCTCGACCGGCGGCGGCACGGTGACCGGGCTGGCGCTGCGATCGGGCAGCAGCGCGGCCTCGCCGAGCGTGACCGGCTCGCGCTTGCCGGGCAGCGGCTTCTTCGGATCCTCGAACCAGGAGGTGATGGTGTCGCAGCCCGCGAGGCCGAGCGGCAGGAGGAGCGCCGCCCGCCGGCCGATCCGGGTCGCGCCGCTCATCCGCCGATCTCCGCCAGCAGCCCGTTGGCGCGGCCGCGCAGTCCTTGCGGCGCGGCGGTGTCGGCGGCGATCTGCTTCAGCGTGCTGCGCGCATGGTCGAGCTTGCCGGTGCGCAGGTCGAGCAGCGCCATCTCCTCCTGGGCGAGCGCGTGCCAGGCATTCTCCGGCTGCGCGAGCGGGCCGAGCCGTGCGCTGCAGCGCCGCCGGATCGCCGGTATCGACCTGGTGCTGCACCCAGAGCAGGCTGGCGAGGTCGCGGATCAGCGTGTCGGCACCGCCGTCGGCGGCGACCTGCTCCCAGAGCGCGAGCGCGGCGGCGCGGATTGCCGCCATCCGCCTCGAGCGCCGCAGCGCGCAGCCGCGCGAGGGTGCGGTAGCCGTCCGGCGCGCTGCCGGGCGACGGCGAGGAACGCCTTGGCGGCGGCGGCGCGCTGAGCGGGGTCGCCGGCGGCGGGGATCGCATCCGCCTGCGCCATGGCGGCGAAATAGGCGCTGGCGGCGCGGGCGTTCTGCCGCGCCTGATACCATTGCCAGACCTGTCCGGCGGCGACGGCGGCGATCACCAGGAGCGCGACCGCCAGCATGAGGCCGCCGTAGCGGCGCAGCAGGGCCTGGGCACGCTCCGCCCGGAGGTCCTCGGCGACTTCGTCGAAAATATCGGCCACGCGATCCTCTGGTCCTCTGGCCTGCCGATGCACGCCCCGACCGAGGGCGGTCGGGGCGATCGGAGGCTGATCCTGGTCCCGGAGCGCCGGGGCGACATCGGCGGGAAGATAGCGGCCGCGCTTCCTGGCCGCAAACCTGCGGTCGGTGCTCAGTCCGAGCCGGCACCGGCCCGCTCCCGCCACCCGGCCACCCAACGGAAGTATGCTCGCGTGGGCGGCCGGTTGAGGGTCGAAGACTGGTGCCGACGTGAACTGAGACGCCGGTAACCGCTCCTTCACCCGGGTCTGGAACGATGCCGGAATGCGCCGGACCGCCGTCCTTCTCGTGCTGCTCGTCCCCGCCCTGGCCGGCTGCTCCCCCTGGACCGAGCCCGCCGGCGCGTTCCTGGCGGCGAATGCGGCGAGCGTCGTGGTGTTCGGCAAGGCAATCCCGGACCTCGCCGTCTCCGGCATTTCCGGCCGGGATTGCTCGATCGTGCATCTCGACCAGGGCAAGAGCTACTGCACGCCGCAGGAACCGCCGCCGAAGCAGCCGGAATTCTGCACCAGGAGCCTCGCGCGGGTGGATTGCTGGACCAGCGCCGCGGTGCTGCCCGAGCCGCAGGAGGGGGTCGCCGACGGGCCCTCGAAGCTCACCGCCGCGCAGGAGCGTGAGCGCACGGCGCGCTGGCCGAAATCGCTGACCGCATTTCCCGCCATGAGAGGCGGCGCGACGCGCCACCCCGTTTCGGGTAGGAGCGGTCGCCGATGCCCGACGATCAGCAGCGCAGGCCCGGGTTCAGCCGCCGGACTCACGGTCCGGATTCCTGTTCGACCCGGCCTTCTACCTCGCCGCCAACCCCGATCTTGCCGCGCCGCGCCAAGGAGCCGGGCTTCGACGCGGAGGCGCATTTCTGGGCGGAGGGCGTCTGGGACGGCCGCGACCCCTCGGCCGCGTTCAGCATCGAGCACCTGCAGCGCCGGCTGAGGGGTGCCGGACGCGCCGCAGGCGCTGCCGCTGTTGTTCGCGCTGCCGCCGGAGGCGCGGCCGGTGCCGAATGCCTGGTTCAACGCCGGCGCTGTTCCGCCGCCGCTACGCCGAGGCGCATCCGGAGCTCGCCGCGCTCGCCGATTACCGGCTGTTCGAGTTCTACCTCGCCAATGCTGGCGCGCTCAGGCTGTCGCCGAACGGGCTGTTCGACGAAGCCGGCTACCAGGCGCGCAACCCCGATGTCGCCGAGCAGGTGGCGCGGGAGCTTGTCGCCTCGGGGTTCCAGCACTTCATCGCCGCCGGCTGGCGCGAGGGCCGGGCGGGGCTCCCCGCCCTCGGCCTCGACGGCGCCGCGGAGCGTGCGGCGCTGCTCGCGCCCGGCCGCGCGCCGCCCGACCTGATCGCGTGGTTCGACGAGGAATTCTACGTCGCGATCCATCACGACGTGCACGCGATGCTGCGCGCCGGCGATTTCCTCTCCGGTCTGGAGCACTTCCTCGCGGCAGGGCTTGCCGAGGGCCGCGCCCCGCATCCCGGCCTGGCGCGCGGCGCGCAGGACCTCCCGCCGCGGGCTCCGCCGGCGCGTGCGATGCCGCTCGCGGAGGCCGCCTGGTTGCGCGCGCGCGGTGCTGGCGCGCGGTTGGACCACGGACGAGGCGGCGCTGACCGGATTCCTGTGGGATTTCGTCGCCCCGCCTGATCTGCCCGGCACCTTCGATGGCGAGGCGTATCTCGCCTGCAACCCCGACGTTGCCGCGATGATCGCCGCCGGCACCGTCGCGGACGCCGAGACGCACTGGCGCGAGCAGGGGATGGCGGAGAACCGCCCGGCCCCGTTTTCCGTGCCCTTCGCCGGCAGACGGGTCTCGCTCCGCGCGCTCGGCGCGTGTCCGCCAGGGGTGAACCTGGTGGGTCCGCTCTCCCTCGCCGGCGCGGCGGGCGGCGCCACGCGCGATCTGCTGGCCGCGCTCACCAGCGCCGGCATCGCGACGCACCCGATCGACGTCGCGGGCCTGCTGGAGGAGGGCGCGCGGCTCGATCTCGTCGCGCCGGACGAGTTCCCCTTCGCGCTCACCCTGATCGACCTGCCCGCCGACCGCATCCTGGCGCTGCTCGCCCGCTATGGCGCGGCATTCCTCGATCGCCGCCTCAACGTTGCGCTGTGGCGGGGACCAGGGGATCGCCAGGCGCTTGGCGGGTTCGACCTCGTGCTCGCGTCGGATCCGCACAGGGTCGCGTCCTGCACCGGCCGCACCGTGCTGGCCTTGCCGCAGCCCGATGCGGGCAAGCGGGCCACCCGATCGCGCAAGGGCGCCGCCGTGCCGGAGACGCGGCGATTCCGCGCGCCTCGGCGCCGAATGGCGCGCAATCCTCGCCGAGCGTTGCGGGTTCGGCGGCACGCTCGCGCGACTGGGCGAGACGATCGAAGCGGCGACACCGCAATCCCTCACGTTCGGCGGCCGGCCGGCGGGCACGCGGCTGCTCGCCGCGGTCAAGGCGACGCGGGCGCCGCGCTTCACCATCCTCACCATCAGCGGCGACGGGCTCGACCAGCTCGAAGCCGACCTGCTCGGCCAGGACTGTGCGGACTGGGAATGGCGCATCCTCGGCGGCGATGCGGCGCGCGCGGAGGCGGATGCGCGGGTCTTCGTCGAAGCCGGGCCGATCGACGCCGCCGCGGCCGGGAGCCGGGGGCAGTACCCTGGTCTTTCTCGCCGCCACCGACCGTCCCGCGCCCGACCTGCTCGGCGCTTTCGCTGCGCGCCTCGAGGCGGAGGACGCGCCCGATCTCGTCTATTGCGACAACGAGACGCGGCTGCCGGACTGGTCGCCCGAACGCCTGCTCGCCGAGATGTATTTCGGCCGTGGCTTCTGCCTGCGGACGACCCTGTTCCGCCGCCTTGGCGGTCTGCGCGCGGAAGCGGGCCCGGCGGCGTTGCACGACCTCGCCCTCCGCGCCGCCGCCGCCGCGCGGATCGCGCATCTCGACCGACCCCTGCTGCGCGCCGACCCCGAGCCCGCGGTGGCGCCCGACATCCTCGCCTCGCATCTCGGTGCGCTGGCCGGGGGGGGCACCGCCGAGCCGGGCCTGCTTCCGGGGACGCTCCGCCCGCGCCCGCGCATCACCGTCCCACGTGCCTCCGCCCTCATCCTCTCCGGCTGCGAGAGGGGTGCGGGGCCGGACGGCGAAATGCTGCATGTCGAGCGCTTCCTCCGCTCGATCCTGGCGCAGCGGCCCGCGCTTCCCGCTCGGCTTCGACATCGTCGTCGATCGCGGCCGCGAGGACGTCGTCGCGCATCTCAGGAAGCTGGATCGCGCGATCCGCATCGTCTCCTTCGATCCGCCGGCGCGCTTCAACTTCGCCGCCAAGGCGAACCACGCCGTGCGGTCGGCCCGCGACGGGACGGTGATCCTGCTCAACGACGACATGGTGGCACTCCGACGCGGACTGGGCCGCGGCGCTGCTGGAGCCGCTCGAACTGCCGGGCGTCGGCATCGCCGGCGCGCGCCTGCTCTACCCCGATCGCCGCATCCAGCATGCCGGGCATCGCGCTCGGCGACCGACGACGCCACGACGCACGTCTTCGCCGGCCTGCCAGGCGATGACCGCGACGCGGTGCGGCCCGCGTGGGTGATGCGCAACGTCGCCGCCGTCACCGCCGCCTGCATGGCGTTCCGCCGCGCCGATTTCGACGCCGTCGGCGGCTTCGATGCGCGCTTCGCGGTCGATTACAACGACACCGATTTCTGCCTGCGCATGCTGGGCGCCGGAAAGCGCGTCGTCTGCACGCCGTTTGCGACGCTGCTCCATTTGGAATCGCAGACGGTGACCCGCGCCCGCGCCGATGTGCTTGAGACCCGCGCCTTCGCTCGCCGCTGGCGCAAACTGCTGGCTCGCGATCCCTACCATCCATCGCTCAAGACCGCGTGAACCGGTGCGCGCGGTGCCGTTGATCGTTCCCCCGGCTGCGCGCGATGATCCACGCGCCGCCTCGGCCGCACGCCCCATCAGCACGAGACCAGCGAGAATGCCCTCGGACCAGCGCCCGGAGCGAATGAAGGTCGTCATCCTCGCGGGCGGCCTCGGCACCAGGCTCGCCGAGGAGACCGAACTCCGCCCGAAGCCGATGGTCGAGATCGGTGGCCGTCCGATCCTGTGGCACATCATGAAGATGTACACGGCGCACGGGCTCACCGACTTCATCATCTGCCTGGGCTACAAGGGCTACGTGATCAAGGAGTATTTCTCAAACTACTTCCTGCACATGTCGGACGTGACCTTCGACATGCGCAGCAACGCCATGCAGGTGCACAACGCCAAGGCGGAGCCGTGGTCGGTGACGCTGGTCGATACCGGCGACACGACGATGATCGGCGGGCGCATCAAGCGCATCCTTCCCTTCATCGGCGATGACCGCGCGTTCTGCCTGACCTATGGCGACGGCGTCGGCGATGTCGACGTCAGTGCCGGCATCGCGCTGCATTTCGCCGAAGGCCGGCTCGCCACGGTCACGGCGACGATGCCGCCAGGCCGGTTCGGCGCGCTCGAGACGCGACGGGCCATCGCGTCACCGGCTTCCAGGAGAAGCCGATGGGCGATGGTGGCTGGATCAATGGAGGATTCTTCGTACTGTCCCCACGGTCGGCGCGTATATAGAGAGCGACGAGACGGTGTGGGAACGCGAGCCGATGGAGCGCCTGGCCCGCGAGAACCAGCTCTCGGTCTATTTCCACCGCGGCTTCTGGCAGCCGATGGACACGCTGCGCGATCGCCGTCAGCTCGAGGCGCTCTGGGCCGCGAACAAGGCGCCCTGGAAAACCTGGTAGGAGCCTGGTGCGGTGGTTCCGAACTCCGCCATGCCGTGGGTCGGGCTCCTTTGCGGACTTCGGAACCATGAACCAGACCAGAGTGAAGGCTTTGCCAGTGCCCTTATCGATCCGAAAGTTCATAACATGCCGATCCACAGAGCGATGAACTTTCGGATCGGAGTACTCGCATGCGCGTCCTGATCGTCGGCAATCTCGGCTATGTCGGTCCGGTGGTCGCGCGCCATCTGCGCGCGGCGATGCCCGAGGCGGAGCTGATCGGCTATGACAGCGGCCTGTTCGCGCATTGCCTGACCGCCGCCTCGGCCCTCCCCGAACTCGCGCTCGACGCGCAGCATTTCGGCGATGTGCGCGAGCTGCCCCCGGCGCTGCTCGCCGGCGCCGATGCGGTGGTGCAGCTCGCCGCGGTCTCGAACGATCCGATGGGCAACCGCTTCGAGGCCGTCACCGACGCGATCAATCGCGCCGCCAGCCTGCGCCTTGCGACGATGGCGCGCGATGCCGGCGTTGCGAGCTACGTTTTCGCGTCGAGCTGCAGCGTCTATGGGTTTGCCGAAGGCGGCGCGCGGCGCGAAGGCGATCCGGTCAATCCGCTCACGGCGTATGCGCGCTCCAAGATCGGCACCGAGGAGGCACTCGGGCAGATGGAGCTCGGCGGCATGACCGCGACCTGCCTCCGCTTCGCCACCGCCTGCGGCATGTCGGAGCGGCTGCGGCTCGACCTCGTGCTCAATGACTTCGTCGCCGGCGCGGTGAGCACGGGGAAGGTCACCGTGCTCTCCGACGGCTCGCCCTGGCGGCCGCTGATCGACGTGGCCGACATGGCGCGGGCGATCGAGTGGGCGATCGGCCGCCACGCCGCGAATGGCGGCGCGTTGCTCGCGGTGAACGCCGGATCGGATGCGTGGAACTACCAGGTGCGCGAGCTCGCCGAAGCCGTCGCCGCCGAGGTGCCCGGCACCGCGGTCTCGATCAACACCGACGCGCCGCCCGACAAGCGCTCCTACCGCGTCGATTTCTCGCTGTTCCGCGAACTCGCGCCCGCGCACCAGCCGCAGGTGACGCTCGCCGCCTCGATTCGCCGGCTGCGCGAGGGGATCGGCGAAATGGCGCTGGATGCCGATTTCCGCAACTCGCGCTTCATCCGGCTGAAGGTGCTGGACGGGCACATCGCTGCCGGAAGACTGACGCCGGATTTGCGCTGGACGGGCCGGGCGGCCGATCTCCAGCATGGCGGCATGAAGTTCCATCACACACCGCTGCACGGCGCGCGCACGATCGAGCTCGAGAAGCGCGGCGACGATCGCGGCTTCTTCGCCCGCATGTTCTGCCAGGACGAGTTCGCGAAGGCGGGGCTCGTGTCCAGCTTCGTGCAGATGAACAACTCGCTCTCGGCGAAGAAGGGGACGCTGCGCGGGTTCCACTACCAGCTCGCGCCCGCCGCCGAGGTGAAGGTGATCCGCTGCGTCCGCGGCGCGCTGTGGGACGCGATCATCGACCTCCGGCCGGACAGCCCGACCTGCTGCCGGTGGTTCGGCGCCGAGCTCACCGCCGAGAACCGGCGCATGGTGTACGCGCCGCGCGGCTTCGCGCACGCAATCCTGACGCTCACGGATGACTGCGAGGCGATCTACATCGTCAGCAACGAGTATGCGCCGAAGGAGGAGCGGGGCGTCCGCTTCGACGATCCGAAATTCGCCATCGAATGGCCGATCGCGCCGGTCGAGATTTCCGACAAGGACCGCAACTGGCCGGATTTCGATCCGGAGTTCCACGGCACGGCGCGGCTGCAAGGGCTGCTGTGAGGATCCTGCTGACCGGCGGCAGCTCGTTCACCGGCATCTGGTTCGCCCGCGCGCTCGCTGCCGCCGGGCATCGGGTGGTGGCGGCGCTCCGTGGCGCGGAAGGCTCCTACCGCACCCGGGCTGCGCGCGGACCGCATCGCTGCTCTCGGCCAGGTGGCGGAGCGCGTCTGGGATGCGCGCTTCGGCGGCGAACGCTTCATGGACCTGGCCGCCAGCGGGGAATGGGACCTGCTCGCGCATCACGCCGCGCGGGTGGGTGACTATCGCAGCCCGGATTTCGATGTCGCCGGCGCGCTCGCCGAGAACACCCATAACTTCCCCGCCGTGCTGCGCGCCATGCGCGGCCTCGCCGGGGTGGTGCTGACCGGCAGCGTGTTCGAGCAGGACGAGGGGGCGGGCAACCAGCCGCTGCAGGCGTTCTCCCCCTACGGCCTGTCGAAGGGCCTCACCGCCCAGGCGCTCCGCTACTGGTGCGCCGCTGCCGGCGTGAAGCTCGGCAAGTTCGTGGTCCCGAACCCGTTCGGCCCCTTGGAGGAGCCGCGCTTCTGTGCCTACCTGATCCGGTGCTGGAAGGCCGGGGAGGAGGCTGAGGTGCGCACGCCCGCCTATGTGCGTGACAACATCCATGTCGATCTGCTGGCCGCGGACTACGCCGCCTTCGCCGGCCGCGTCGCCGCAGGGCCCGCCTTCGCGCGCCGCAATCCGAGCGGCTATGTCGAGCAGCAGGGCGCCTTCGCGCTGCGCTTCGCCGCCGAGATCGGCCGCCGCACGGGGATGGACTGCCCGGTCGCGCTCTGCCGGCAGACCGAGTTCGCCGAACCGCCGGTCCGCATCAACACCGAGCCCGCCGCGCCCGACTGCCCCGCCTGGAACGAGGATGCCGCCTGGGAGGCGGTGGTCGAGCACTACCGGCTCCCGCACCCAGCGCGTGATCGCCTGAATCGGACTCGGCCGAAGGCGTGAACCACGCGCTCAGACCACGAGCGGCCTGACAATGGCCGACCCCGAACCGAGGCTCGCCGCGTCGACGCGGCCAAGGCGAGGCTCCCCCGCCGCCGTGCCCGCGCCGGCCGCCGTGCCCGAACCGCCCCCTGACCAGGCGAGCGAGGATGTCGGCCGTCGCATCCGCGCGCTCGAGAACCGGCTCGCCGCCCAGGCCTGGGACATCAAGGGCCTCACCGCGCAGCGCGACGAGGCCGTATGAGGATCGCGCCGCGCTGCAGGCGGAACTCGCTTCCCTTCGCGAGGAACTGCTCACCCTCTCGCGCGCCCGCGCGGCGGAGCTCGCCCGGCACGACAGCCATCGCCGCGACATCGAGACCGGCGCGGCGCTCTTCCGCCAGGTGCGCCGGGAGACGGTGGAGGCGGCGATGCGCCTGGTGCGGAGCGCGCGCGCCGAGGCGGAGGCCGCGGTCGCGGAGGTCGATGCTGATCCGCGCGAGCGGGTTGTTCGACGAGACGTTCTACCGGGCGCAGCGCGACGGCGATCCGCCCGCGGAAGCCGACGCCGCCCTGCACTATGTCGCCGAGGGCGAGCGATCGGGCCGTCTGCCGAACCGGCTCTTCGTCCCCGAGAGCTATCGCGAGGAGGCGCGTCGCGCCGGCTTTCCGGTCGAGGATTCCGGCCTCGCCACCGCGCTCGCGCATTACGCCGCGATCGGCGTCCCGAACCGCATCGCGGCGAATTTCCTGATCGATGCCGCCCACTGCCTGGCGCAGACCGATGCAGGGACGGACGCCGCCGGCGCGGACGGCTTCGACCCGCTGCTGTTCTATCTGCGCGTCGGGCGCGCGCGCGGTGCGAGCCCGCATCCGCTGTTCGATGTCGACCATTACCGCGGGCTGCGCGCCGGCGCGCTCGGCGAGAACGACGATCCGGTGGGCGACTATCTCGCCGTCGGCGCCGAGCTTGGCCTGTCGCCGCACCCGCTGTTCGACCGCGGCTTCTATCTCGACAGATACCCCGACATCGGCGCGGCCGGCGTCGACCCCTACCTGCATTACCTGCAATACGGCGACCGCGAGGGACGCCAGCCGAACCCACTCTTCGACCCGGTCTTCTACCGCGAGCGCAACCGCGCGCAGATGCCGGACGACATGCTGGCGCTCGCGCATTACGTGCTGCACGGGCGTCATCAGGGGCTCGCGACCCATGTGCTGTTCGACCCCGCGCATTACCTGCGCCTCTATCGCGACGTGCGTGAATCCGGCAGCGAGCCGCTCCGGCATTTCCTCGAGAACGGCTGCTACGAGTGGCGCTCGCCGCATCCGCTGTTCGACACCAAATTCCTGCTCGACCAGGCGCCCGACATCACCAAATACCATCCGAATGCGGTGATCGGCTTCCTGGGCTCGGGCCGGCGCTTCACCGCCTCGCCGACCCCGTTCTTCGATCCGCGCTTCTATCTGGCGCAGGCGCCGCAGGCCGCCGAATGGCCGGAAGGCCCGTTCATGCACTACCTGCGCATCGGCAGTACGCAGGGGCTCAACCCGCATCCGCTGTTCATGGCCGGCTACTATCGGGACCGGCTCGCCGCAGCCGGGCTCGCCGCGGGCATCGAGGACCCGCTCACGCATTACCTGCTGACGCCGCCCTCCCGGACCCTCGGCCCGCATCCGCTGTTCGACCAGGAATACTATCTCGCCAACAATCCCGACGTGGCGGGCGGCGGCGAGAACCCGCTCGTGCATTTCCTGCTCTCGGGCGGCCTGCCCGGCGAGAAGCGGCAGCCGCATCCGCTGTTCGACGTCACCTTCTATGCGCGGGAGTATCGCGACCATCTCCGGCCCGATCAGAACCTGCTGCTCGACTATCTCGCGAACGGTCTCGCGCAGGGCCGCCGGCCACATCCGCTGTTCGACCCCGCCTATTACCTGCGCGCGCGCGACGACGATCCGCTGCTGCACGAGAATGCGCTCGTCGATTACCTGCTGAAAGGGCGCGAGGCGAAGCGCGCCGCCGCATCCGTTGTTCGACCCCGGCTTCTATGCGGGCAAGCGTCGATGTGCCCGCCGACTGGCACCGGACGTTCCTCGAACACTACGTCATCCATTCACGCCGCGTGCAGCTCCTGCCGCACCCGTCGATGGACACCGGCTACGTCCTCGAGCGGCTGCCGCACATCGCCGATCTCGGCGTCAACCTGCTCGAATTCTTCCTGCAGCGCGCGGTCTCGGAAAGCATCGATCCGCATCCGATCTTCGACACCCGCTCGTACCTGATCCGCTATCCCGAAGCCGCGGCCGCGCGCGTCAATCCGCTGGCGCATCACGTCATGCGCGGCGGGATCGCCTGGTGGAAGGGCGAAGGGGTCGAGGCGGCTCCGGTCACCCGCGCGCGCCGCCAACGTCGCCCGATCGCGGCACCGGAGAGCCGCCGTCCTCCGACCGCGCGCGGGGCTTCGCCTCTCGCAGCAGTTCCGCGGCCATCTCGACGGCGAGCGATTACCGGGTTTTCGGCACCGATCCCGCATCGATCCGGCCGCCGAAGATCGCGCTCTTCGCCGCATATCTGGCCGATGGCATGCTCGCACCGGCGCAGGAGGCGACCCTCGCGGCGCTGCGCGCGGCCGGGTATTTCATCGTGCTCATCAACAGCACGCTCGCCGGTGCCGAGCGTCTCGCCGGTGCCGCGCTCGGCGAGGCGGAGACGCTGCTCTGCCGCTCGCCGGGTGGTCGCGACATCGCGTCCTGGGTGCTGGCGGCGGCGCTGTTCTACGATGCGATCACCGAAGCCGAGCACGTGCTGTTCATGAACGACAGCTATCTCGGCCCGTTCGATGATCTCGGCCCGATGTGGTCGCATCTGCAGGCGAGCGCCACGCCGTGGTGGGGCGCGACGGACAGTGCCGAGGGCGCCTATCACGTGCAGACCGCGCTGTTCGCGCTGAAGCGGGCGGCGCTGCGCTCGCCCGCCTTCGGGCGCTTCATCGCCTCCTACCGGTTTCCCATGCGCCGCTACGACATCGTGCAGGAGGGCGAGCTCGGCATCTCCAAGGCGCTGCTCGAAGGCGGGTTCACTCCGTCCGTGCTCGCGCCGGCCGAGGCGCTGCGCGCGCTCTGGCTCGACCGCGTGCCGACCAAGCTCGAGTGGTTCGAGGAACTGCCCGACCGCGTCGGCGAACGCCGGCTTGCGGGGCAGATGGATGCAAAGGTCGCGCGCGGGCTCGCGCGCTACGCCCGCGACTGGTATCTCGACATGACGAGCGTGCTTGCGCTCGGTGACCAGATCAATCCGACGCTGCTGCTGTGGGAAGGCCTGCTCGACGGCCACCAGTTCCCCTTCATCAAGCGCGACCTCGTGCTGTTCAACCCGCCGAAGACGCCGGAGATCGTGCGCCTCAGGCATCTTGCCGGCAACGGCTGGGCGCGGCTGGCGGCGCTGCTCGCGCCGGTGGTGCCGCATTATCCCGCCGAGATCCATCCGGTCCTGCGCATGACGCGTGAGTATCTGCGGGACTGAGATGGACGCGCGCACCCACCCCGTCCCGGACGCTGCTTCCGCCGCCCCACCCAGCGTGCGCATCTACCAGAACTACTATGCGGACGGGCAGGATGCGACGCTCGATCCGGATTTCGTGCCGAATGACGGACGGCGCAACGCGAACACGCATTACCGCGAGGTCGGGCTGTTCGTGCGGATGTACCATGCCGGCCTGCACCGCACCGCCGAGTACACCGGGATCGTCTCGCCGAAATTCCGCGAGAAGACCGGCAAGACCGGGCGGGAGTTCATCGACTTCATCCGGGCGAACCCCGGGTACGACGCCTATTTCATCAACCCGTTCCCGCAGAACGCCTACTATACCTACAATGTCTGGGTGCACGGCGATTTCTGCCATCCCGGACTGATGGCGCTCGCGCACCGGCTGTTCTATCTTGCCGGGATCAAGTTCAACGTGACCAGCATGGGGCGCAACGACGCGCGCACGCTGCTCTATTCGAACTACTGGGCCGGCAACGAGCGGTTCTGGGATGCCTTCATGGAGCTCAACATCCGGCTGCTCGACACGCTGGAGGGGTTGCCGCCGGATCTGCGAACCGCCTATTTCGAGATCGATCCGGAATATCCGGACAAGGTCCCGGCGCTTCCGTTCATCTTCGAGCGCCTGTTCTCGACGCTGCTGCTGATGGAGCCGTCGATCAAGGGGCTGGCCTATCCCTACAAGCGCTACGAATTCTTCGAGGCCGCGTCCAAGAATCGCGAGGAGTTCGAGATCGTCACCGGCTTCAAGGACATGATCGACGAGATCGACCGGCGCGGCGAGTACGATGCGCGCGACATGGCGCTGTTCGATGCCATCCTGCGGATGCGGCGCGCATGAGCGCGACGGATCGCGTCGGCCATGTCGAGGCCATCCGCGACGGTGCGGTCATCGGTTGGGCGATCGACCGGTCGGACCCCATGCGGACGCTCCGCATCGAGCTCATGCTCGACGGCGTGGGACTCGGTACCGCGATTGCCGAGCAGGAGCGGCCCGATCTCGCGCGGGCCGGTGCGGGCGCGCGCGGCTTCACCTGCGCGCTTCCGAAGCTGCTGCCCGTCAGCCGGCGCTCGATCCTGCGCGCACGCTTCGCCGGCACCGACATTCCGCTCGAAAGGAGCGGCGAGACCGTGTCGCAGCTGCTGGCCGACGGGTCGGTCGCGTTCGAGGAGGACCACACGCCGTGGGACGTGCTGGCGCGGCACGATCCGAGCTGGGCCTGGCAGCGCGGCGAGACCGCGTC
The DNA here is from genome assembly GCA_963822815.1 of uncultured Alphaproteobacteria bacterium. GTDB lineage: Bacteria > Pseudomonadota > Alphaproteobacteria > Acetobacterales > Acetobacteraceae > CAWGJC01. The sequence continues at coordinate 140,076 of CAWGJC010000001.1, read as the reverse complement.
CGCACGCACGGCCGAGGCGGAGCGCGGGTTTCTGCGCAGCGGCGCGGAAGCGGTGCGGACGCGGCTCGCGACGCTGAGCCGGCTCTATGGTCCGTTCCCGTCGCGCGAACTCGCGCTCGATCTGGGCAGCGGCGGCGGCCGTCTCACCATCCCGCTGGCACGGCGTTTCGATCGAGTGATCGCCTATGACGTGTCGCGGCGCATGCTTGCCTATGCCGCGGGGCATTGCGTGCAGCAGGGCGTCAGCAACGTGCTGTTCTGCTATGCGCCGGAATCGCTGTTCGAGCACATCGCGTCGGGGATCGACCTGGTGCTGGCGCTCGGTCTGTTCGAACTCATGGCGGAGAAGGACGGCGCGGCGCTGCTCGCGCGCATTCTGGCGGCGATGCGCGAGGGCGCGCGGGGCTGCGTCGGCTTTCTCGGCAGCCGGTCCGGACCGGCAACCCACGCGCTCGATCTCGGCGCGGACGGGACGGTGACGGTGCCGGCCCAGATCTACGACATGAACCGGATCGGCGCGATGCTGGCGGAAGCCGGCGTGCGCGACATGCATGTCACGTTCGAGTCCGGCACCGATCGCCTCGACTGGGTGCTGCATTTCCGCAAGGGCTCACGGTAGACTAGCCTCCGATCGCCCTGACTGGAATCAGTCAGGGCGTGAATCGGCAGGCCGAAGATGCAGAGAGCCCGAATCGCCCTGACCACGGTCTGGGCGATTCGGGTCTAGTGGATAGAATCCGACGGAAAGAACCGTCGGATTATCCACTAGCCGTTGATTTGGTGGAGCGATTCACCCGACGCTCGGGTAGCGAGCGTCTGGATCGCACCACTGGGAGGGGCGGATGGTCAGTCAGACCGAAGGCGATTTCCTGTGCCTGCATGAGATCGTCAGGGCGGCGAAGCCGCGGCTCACCCGCAACGTCTGGGACTATCTGATCGGCGCCACCGAGACCGAGACGACGATGCGCCGCAACCGGCTCGCGCTTGACAGTCTCGGCTTCCGGCCGCGCGTGCTGTGCGACGTGTCCGACGTGAAGAGCGACGCGACTTTCTTCGGCCGTGCGGTGCGCCTGCCCGTCATCCTTGCCCCGGTCGGCTCGCTCGAGAGCTTCGATGCCGGCGGCGGCGTGACGGTCGCGCGCGCGGCGGCTTCCTTCGGCGTGCCGATGTTCGTGAGCTCGGTGACGCAGCCCGGTCTGGAGAGCGTCGCCGCGGCGGCGCCGGGGCCGAAAGTGTTCCAGCTCTATGTGCGTGGCGACGAGGCGTGGATCGACGATCATTTTCGCCGCGCGATCGACGCCGGGTATGATGCGTTCTGCATCACCGTCGACACCGCGCTGTACAGCCGGCGCGAGCGCGACATCACCAAGCGCTTCGCCAAGCCTTGGCGGACGCGCGCGACCGGGATGGACTACCAGGCGGCGCTGAGCTGGGAGATCATCGAACGTTTGCGCGCGCGGCACGCGATTCCGCTTGTGCTGAAAGGCATCGCGACGGCGGAGGACGCGGAGCGCGCCTGCGCGCTTGGGGTGGAGGGGATCTACGTGTCGAACCATGGTGGCCGGCAGCTCGATCATGGGCGCGGCACGATGGAGTTCCTGCCGGAGATCCGCGACGCGGTTGCCGGGCGCGCGCGCTTGCTCGTCGATGGCGGCTTCAGCCGCGGCACGGATGTGGTGAAGGCGCTGGCGCTCGGCGCCGATGCGGTCGGGATCGGGCGGCTTTATTGCTATGGGCTGGCGGCGGCGGGCGAGGCCGGCGTGTTCCGCGTGCTCGAATTGCTGGAGGAGGAGGTGCGGACCTGCCTCGGCCTGCTCGGCGTGAGCCGGCTCGGCGCGCTCGAGCGCAGCCACGTCTGCGCCGCCCCCCCGGTGACGCCGCCGCACGTCCACAGTGCCTTTCCGCTGCTTGCCTTCAACGAGGACCCCTACTGACGATGCGCCCTGGGCTTGCGGATCTGTGCGAGATGACCTGTGATAGCCGTCCGCCGTTCTCGACCATTCTGGCGCGTAAGTTCGCCGTTCTCGATGTCGGCGCCCGGGATGATGCTGCGGACACCGCTGCAATCTCGCTGGACATGTAGACCCGGCCGGCGGAGACAGGTTGACGTCGGTGATCGTCAGCAGCCGCTTCACCGCGGGATCATCGATGGCGATTTGGGCGATGGTGCGGTCCAGAACGTCGAGGTCTCAGCCAAACCCCACTTCCCACCACGGAGACGGACGCGACCATCCGCGTTCACCCTTTGCGGGCGAGGGTTTCCGGTTCCGGGTCGCCGGTCAGCGACGCGAAGCAATTCCACCACACGGCGCCCACCCGAAGCATCCACATCATGTGCTGCTTCGCCGCGCGTTCGTCCCAGGGCAGCGGGGCCGCCATGATGGCGGCGATATCGGTCATCCCGGGATGATGGCAGGCGCCCCATTCCATCGTCGCATGCGGACCGATCTCCGCCCGAAGCCGCGGCTCGATGTCCGCATGGACGCCATCGGCCAGGGCGAAGAAGGCTTCGCCGGCGAGCCCGGTGCAACGGAGGAACACGCCGGCCTGTGGAAAGGGGAATCGCGCGCGATACAAGGTGATCCATGCAGCACCGCGGATGATCGCGAACCGGCGGTGCCGGTAGCCGCCCGCGTTATGCGCGGGGAGCCCCGGCGAGCGCGTGCGCCGGGCCAGAAGGTCGCGCCAGAAGGCGCGGTCCTGCACCAGGTCCTGCCGCGAGATTGCCGCCCGGCTGGCCGTGTTCTTCATGTCCTGCCGTCCGGCGTGGCGGTCACGTCAAGGAGCGGCGGCATCCATTGCCGGCCCGGGATCGAGTCGAGCAGCAGCCGGGTGTAGGCATGCGCTGGACTCCGGAAAAGCTGCGCCGTCGGACCCTGCTCGACGATCACGCCGCGCTGCATGACAGCGATCCGGTCGCAGACCTGTGCGGCCACGCGCAGGTCATGCGTGATGAACAGCATGGTCAAGGAGAGCTGGCCGCGCAACTGCTCGAGCAGCGTCAGGATCTGCGCCTGCACCGAAACGTCGAGCGCGGAGACCGGTTCGTCGGCGATCAGCAGCTCCGGCTCGAGCGCAAGCGCCCTGGCGATGCCGATGCGCTGGCGCTGGCCGCCGCTGAACTCATGCGGATAGCGATCCGCCGCACGCGGGTCGAGCTGCACCAGCCGCAGCAGCTCGCGCGCGCGGGCGTGCGCCGTCGCCGGATGCGCGCCATGCGTGAGCGGGCCCTCGGCGATGATGTCGCCGACGCGCCGGCGCGGGTTGAGCGAGGCGAAGGGGTCCTGGAAGATCATCTGGATCCGCCGGCGATACGGCTTCCAATCATGCCGCGAGAGACGGCGCAGCTCCGCGCCCTGGAATCTTATCGCGCCCGCTTCCGGTCGCACCAGGCGAACGATGCAGCGCGCCAGCGTCGACTTCCCCGAGCCGCTTTCGCCGACGAGGCCGAGCGTCTCGCCGCGCCGGATCGCGACATCCGCATCCACGACGGCGCGCACCGCCGCCTCGCTCCGATGCAGGAGCCCGCCGCGCCAGTAGGTCTTGCGCACGCCTTCCAGCGCGAGCACGGTCTCGCCGCCGACCGGTGGGCGCGACGCGGGCATGTGATGCGGCACCGCGTCGAGCAGGCGGCGGGTATAGGGATGGGTCGGCGCCCGCAGCACCGTCTCCGCCCGTCCGGCCTCGACGATGCGCCCCTCCTGCATCACGGCGACCCGGTCGGCGATCTCGGCCACCACGCCGAAATCATGCGTGATGAACAGCACGCCCATGCCGCGGCGCGACTGGATCTCGCGGATGAGAAGCAGGATCTGCATCTGCGTCGTGACGTCGAGCGCGGTGGTCGGCTCGTCGGCGATCAGCAGCGCGGGTTCGAGCGCGAGCGCCATCGCGATCATCACGCGCTGGCGCTGTCCGCCGGAGAGAAGATGCGGCCAGGCGCGCGCGATCCGTTCGGGATCGGGCAGGTTGACCTGCGCGAGCAGCGCGCCCACCCGGCCTCGATGGGCCATGCCGTGCACCTGCATCACCTCGGCGATCTGCTCGCCGACCCGCATCAGCGGGTTCAGTGCGGTCATCGGTTCCTGGAAGATCATCCCGATCCGGCGTCCGCGCAGCCGCCGCATCGCGCCCGCGCCGAGCGCGAGCAGATCCTGGCCCTGGAAGCCGACCCGACCGCGCGCGCGGAACCCGTGCGGCAACAGGCCCATGATCGAAGCGGCGGTGACGGACTTGCCGGAGCCGCTTTCGCCGACGATGCACAGGATCTCGCCGCGATCAAGGCGGAAGCTCGCTCCCTCCACGGCAAGGACGCGGTCGCCGCCAGCGGGGAGCGTCACGTCGAGACCATCGACCTCGAGCAGGCTCATCGGCCGCGCGGCCGGGCGCGCGACGGGCTCAGCATCTGGTTCAGCCCTTCGCCGAGCAGGTTGAGCGACAGCACCGTGAGGAAGATCGCGAGACCGGGGAACACGCTCATCCACCAGGCGATCCGGATCACGCCGCGCCCGGCGCCGATCATGAACCCCCAGCTGATGCGGTTGGGATCGCCGAGGCCGAGGAAGGAGAGCGCGGATTCGAGCAGGATCGCGCTCGCGACCATGAGGCTTGCGAGCGCGATCACCGGCGGCAGCGCGTTCGGCAGGATCTCGCGGAACGCGATGGCGAGATGCGAGCGCCCGAGCACTTCCGCCGCCTGCACGTATTCGCGCGAGCGCAGCGAGAGGAACTCGGCGCGCACGACGCGGGTGACGGGCGGCCAGGAGATCGCCGCGATGGCGGCGACGATCGAGACGAGGCTCGGCCGGAAGATCGCCACCAGCACGATCGCGAGCACGAAGCTCGGCACGGTCTGGAACAACTCGGTGAACCGCATGATCGCGTCATCCGCAACGCCGCCGAAATAGCCGGCGAGCGCGCCGAGCGTGACGCCGATCGCGAGTGCAGCGAGCGTGGAGACGGCGCCGACGACGAGCGAGACCGTGGCGCCGTAGGCGATCCCCGCCGCGACATCCCGCCCAAGCGCGTCGGAGCCGAGCAGGAAGTCCTCGCTCCCGGGCGGCGCATAGGGCGCACCACGCATGTCCCACGGCGAGAACGGGAAAATCGCGGGCGCCAGGGCGGCGAGCGCGACGATCAGCACCAGGATCACGAGGCCCGCGACGGCGCGCCAGTTCCGCAGCTGCGTCATCACCGGATGCCGATCCGCGGATCGATCACGGCATAGAGCAGGTCGGTCGCCAGATTGACCAGCACGACCATGACCGAGGTGCAGAGAAACACGCCGAGCAGCAATTGGTAGTCGCGCGCCAGCAATGCGTCGAAGGCGAGCCGGCCGATGCCCGGCCAGGCGAAGACGGTCTCGACCAGGATCGAGCCGCCGATGAGCTGCCCGGCCTGGATGCCGACGAGCGTGACCACCGGCAGCAGCGCATTGCGCAGGATGTGCCGGCGCAGCACGCGGCCTTCCGACGCTCCCTTGGCGCGCGCGGTGCGCACGAAATCCTGTCCGCGACACTTCCAGCATCGCCGCCCGCGTCATCCGGGCGTAGATGGCCATGTAGTAGAGGCCGAGTGTCAGCGCCGGCAGCACGAGGTAACGCGCGGTGTCCGCGGCGGCGGCCCAGCCGTGCAGATTCGCGCCCACCGTGTTCATGCCGAATCCCGGCAGCCACTCGAGCCGCACGCTGAACAGCAGGACGAGCATCAACCCCACCCAGAAGGAGGGCGTCGCATAGCAGCACAGGGTCAGCGCGCCGATGGCGGCATCCGCGACGCGCCCGGCCCGGCGCGCGGCGGCGGCGCCGAGCGGCACGCCGGCTCCGATCGCGAAGAGGAAGGCCGTGCCGGTGAGCAGCAAGGTCGCCGGAAGACGATCCGCGATGAGCGAGGCGACGCTGCGCTGCTGGCGGTGCGAGAAGCCGAGATCGAGATGCAGGATCCCGTCCAGGTAGATCCACAACTGCTCGGGCAGCGGCTTGTCCAGGCCGAATTCCGCGCGCAGTTCCGCGACGTAGCGCGGGTCGGCGGCGCCGGATTCGCCCGCGATGACGCTGGCCGGATCGCCCGGTGCGGCGTGGATGAGCAGGAAGTTGATGACGATGATGGCCAGCACGACCGCGACCATCTTCGCGAGGCGCTGGGCAGGAAGCGCAGGAAGTTTCCGCCGCCCGTCACGCGTGATGCAACTCTTCGGCCGGATGCCCGACGATAGCTTGCGCGCGGGCGGCGCGGCAAGGAGGAGTCGGACTATCCAGGCGCTCGCGATGGACCTATCGTCCCACACCGAAGGGCCGCAGCCGGCCGGAGAGACGGAGCATGGTTCTCCATGTGGGCGCCGCCGTGCTCGACATCACCCCGCAAGCGGGGCTCGCGATGTCCGGCTTCGCCGCGCGGACCGCGCCGGCGGCGGGGGCGCACGATCCGCTCACCGTGCGCGCCGTCGCGGTCGACGACACCGCGATCCTCTGTGCCGATGTCATCGGCCTGCACGAGGCGATGAGCCGCGCGGATCCGCGCGCGCTGCGCCCTGCCGGACGATCGCGTCGTGGTCGCGGCGTCGCACACGCATGGCGGTCCGGTCAGCATGCCGGGGCGGCTCGGTCCGGCGGCCGATGCCGCCTGGCTTGCCAGGCTCGAGGATGCCTGCGTCGCCGCCATTGATCGCGCGGTGCAGCGACCAGGTGCCGGCGACGGCGCGTTCGGTTGCGCGCCGTCGCCCGGCATCGCGCGGAACCGGCGCCATACCGGCGGGACGGTGGACGATGTGCTGCCGGTGCTGCGCTTCCATGCGCGCGACGGGCGACCGATCGCCACCGTCATCTCCTATGCGTGCCATCCCGTCGTGCTGGGACCGGACAATCTGTCCTGGACGGCCGACTATCCAGGGTTCGTGCGCACGCTGATCGAGGCGGAGGCGCCGGGCACGGTCGCACTCTTCCTCGCCGGCTGCTGCGGTGATGCGAATACCGGCCACACGTCGCGGGATTCGATGCGCGGCATCGCAAGTCCCGAGCGCAGCTTCCCCGCGGCGCGGCGCATCGCAGAGCGGATCGCGGCCTGCGTTGCGACGACGCCGACCGCGCCGCTCGATGGCCCGACGGAAGCGTTCGCACGGACCGTCGCGCTCGACCTTTGCTGGCGAGAGGGAGCGGCGCCGTCCGACGCTCGCGCGCGGCTGGCGCGAGGAGGCGGCGCGATCAAGCGAATCCTGGGCCGCGGTGTTGCGCAGCTGGGTGATGTGGGCGGAAACGATCGCGGGCCGCGACGTCGGTCCCTTCGCCACGCGGGTTTCCGTCTTGCGCTGGGCGGGGCTCACCATCGTGGCCTTGCCGGGCGAGATCTTCGCCGCGACCGGCATCGCGATCCGCGACGCGATCGCGGGCCCGTCGATGACGGCGGGATACGCCGAGTCCAATCCCGGCTACATCCCGCCGGCGGACGAATATCCGCATGGCGGGTACGAGGTGGACGAAGCGCACCGCTACTACGGCATGCCGGCGCCCTTCGCGCCGGGATCGGCGGAGCGCCTGGCGCAGCGCCGCGCTCGCACTCGCGCCGCGGAGGGAATGACGATGAAGACGGAAGGGGCTTCCATGCAGCGACGCACATTCCTCGCCACCGCCGCCTCCGCGGCGGCGCTCGGCCGCTCCGCTTGGGCAGAGACGCCGCGCCGCGGCGGCACGCTGAACATGATCCTGCAGCCGGAACCGGCGATCCTCAACCTCGCGATCAACCAGCAGACGCCGGTCGCGATGGTCTGCGGCAAGGTGAATCAGAGCCTGCTGTCCTACGATTTCGACCTCTCGCCGAAACCCTGTCTCGCGAAATCCTGGGAAATCTCGCCGGACGGCCTGACCTACACCTTCCACCTGTTCGACAATGTGCAATGGCATGACGGCCAACCCTTCACCAGCGAGGATGTCGTCTGGAACCACACGGACTTCCTGCCGGCGGTGCATTCGCGGGCGCGCATCGTCGCGACGCACGTGGAGTCCGTCACCGCGCCCGACAAGTCCACCGTCGTGTTCAGGCTGAAGACCCCCTTCACCGCCTTCATCAAGACATTCGAGATGAACTCGGCGCCGCTCTATCCGAAGCACATCTATGCCGGCACCGATTACCACCGCAACCCGAGCAACCTGAAGCCGATCGGCACCGGGCCGTTCAAGTTCGCCGAATGGCAGAGCGGCAATTTCATCCGCCTGGTGCGGCACGATGCCTATCACATGACGGGCCAGCCCTATCTCGACCAGATCATCCTCCGCATCATCCCCGACGCGCAGTCGCGCCTGATCGCGATCCAGGGTGGGCAGGTCGATGTCGCGTCCTGGGTCGATATCGACTACGTGCTGCTGCCGCAGCTGAGGAACGACAAGAAGCTCACCATCACCGGCAAGGGCTACGAGTTCGCGAGCCCGATCACCTGGCTCGAGATCAACAACCGGGTGAAGCCGTTCGACGACAAGCGCGTGCGGCAGGCGGTGCTGACCGCGCTCGACCGCCAGTTCATCGTGCGCGCGATCTTCGCCGGCCAGTGCCGGGTTGCGAACGGGCCGATCGCTTCGGTCACCACGGATTACGATCCGAACGTGCTGAAGCGGCCGTACGATCCCGAAGGCCGCCGAGGCGCTGCTCGATGCCGCCGGACTGAAGCGCGGCGCCGACGGCATCCGGTTCCGCACCAGGCTCCTGCCGCTTCCCTACGGCGAGACCTGGGAGCGCCTTGCCGAATATTGCCGACAGGCGCTCGAGAAAATCGGCATCGGCATCACCATGGAGAGCACCGATGCGGGCGGGTGGGCGCAGCGCGTCGCGAACTGGGACTACGATCTGACGGTGAACGCGCTCAGCCAGTATGGCGATGCCGCGCTCGGCGTCGCGCGCAGCTACGTCTCCAGCAACATCCGCAAGGGCGTCTACGCGACGAACACCGAGGGATACGTCAATCCGCGTGTCGACGAACTGTTCGCGGAGGCCGCGGTGGAGCTCGATCCCGCGAAGCGGCACGCGATGTATGTCGAGATGCAGCGCATCGTCACCGACGAGGTCCCCGTCGCCTGGATCGCGGAGATGACCTATCCGACCGTGCTCTCCGCGCGCGCACACGACGTGGTGACCACCGCGGACGGCACGGTGGACAATCTCGCCGGCGCCTGGCTCTCGGCGTGAGCGCGTGAGCTCCGCTGCGCTCCGCGCGCGGGCGCTCGCGGTGATGCCGAACGGTGTCTCCTCGAACGTCCGTGCCGTCGAGCAGGACCCGCCCCTCGTGTTGCGCCGCGCCGCCGGACCGTATGTGTGGGACGAGGAAGGGCGGCGCTACATCGACCACGTCTGCGGCTTCGGTGCGATCGTGCTCGGCTACGCGCCCCCGGGGATGGTCGCGGCAATGGCTGAAGCACTGGCGGAAGGCTGGCAGACGGGCGGTGTCGGTGCGCGCGAGATCGAGGCCGCGGAGGCGGTGGTCGCGGCAGTGAGGTCGATCGAGCTCTGCCGCTTCCATGGCAGCGCGACGGAGGCGATCCAGACCGCTTTCCGGATCGCCCGCGCCGCGACGGGGCGCCGCATGGTCGTGAAGTTCGCGCGCCACTATCACGGGTGGGTGCTGCCGACCGATCGCGACATCGCGGCGGCGGAGCGCGGCAACCGGTTGCATGATTTCCTCGTGCTGCCCTGGAACGATCGCGATGCGTTCGAGCGGGCAATGGAGCGCCATGCGAGCGAGATTGCCGCGGTCATCACCGAGCCGGTGATGGCGAATCAGGGCTGCTTCATGCCGGAGCCGGGGTGGCTCGAGTTGATCGCGGCATGCTGCCGCGCCCGTGGGGCCGCCGTCATCATGGACGAGACCGTCACCGGATTTCGCCTGGCGCTCGGCGGCATGCAGGAATTGCTTGGGCTCTCCCCGGACCTTTCGATCTTCGGCAAGGCGCTCGGCGGCGGCGCTCCGATCGGGCTGGTCGGCGGACGGCGCGAGCTGATGGCGCTGCTTGCCGATGGCAGCGTGGGGCATGGCGGCACGTTCAACGGGTCTGCGCCGTCGATGGCGGCCGTGAACTGGAGCATCGGCGAGTTCCGCGCGCGTGGGCCGCGGTTCTTCTCGCGGCTCAACGAAACCGGAATCGCGCTCATGCGTGGGCTCGAATCGGCGGCCGCCGACGCCGGACTCCGCGTCATCACGCGCGGCCCGGGCTCGGTGTTCTGGCTTGCCTTCGACGCCGACGATCCGACGGATGCGGAGCCACCGCACTATCGCGCCTTTCGCATTGCCATGCGCGAAGCCGGCGTTCGCATTGGTGCGGGCGGCAGGTGGTACGTGACGGCAGCTCACGGACCGGCGGAGATCGATGTGGTCATCGCCGCCGCGCGCCAAGCGTTCAGGCGCACGACCGCACGCGATCCCGACCCGGCCAGATTCACATGTGATACTGGAAACCGTCGACCTTGAAATCCTGTCCGGTGATGAAGCACGGCTCGGAGGTCGCCAGGAACACGACGAGTTGCGCGACGTCGTCGGTGCAGCCGACCCGCCCGAGCGCGATGCCGTTTCGGGCGAGCTCGGCACCGCGCTCGATGATCACGTGATTCTTCGCGAGCTCGGTCTGGATCAGACCGGGACAGACCGCATTGACAAGGATGGTCGGACCGAGCTCCTTCGCCAGCGCGCGGGTCATGCCGAGGATGCCGGCCTTCGCCGAGGTATAGGCAAATCGGCTCACCGCGGCGGTGACGCCCCCGGAATGGGCGTTGAGCGAGGACATCGAGGCGATGCGGCCCCCGCCCTGGCGCAGCATCGTCGGCGCGACCGCGCGGATGTAGTTGAAGCAGCTCTTCAGGTTGATGGCGATCGTGCGGTCGAACTCCTCCTCGGCGATGTCGAGGATGCCCTTGGGCTGCGCACGGCCGGCATTGTTCAACAGGAAGTCGATGCGCTCCCAACGCTCCGCCACGGCGGCGCCGATCTCCTGCGCGCGGGCAAAGTCGGAGACGTCGGCGGCAAAGATGAGCGCCTCGCGACCGAGCCCGACGATCTCGCCGGCGGTGCGCTGCATCTCCGGCTCGAGCAGATCGACGAGCACGATGTCATGGCCCGCGCGGGCAAGGGCAAGGGCGCAGGCGCGACCAATTCCCCGTGCGCCACCCGTCACGACAGAAACCCGTCTTTCGCCCATTCTCGGCCCTCGCTGTCCTTGCAACCACCCCACCAATTGACCTGGGCCGCCAAGCGGTCAAGCTCCGGCCCGCCATGACAAATTCCCATATCCGGGCCGACCAGCCCGACCGCACCCCCTCCACCGCCCCACGCCTTCCGGCGACCGATGCCAGCCGTGCCTCCCGGTTGCCCGCTTTCCTCGGCGAGAGCCGGCGGCTGGAAGGGATTCGTGCCGCTGTTCTGGGACAGCGCGGCGGGACGGCTCCACCTGCTGATCCGCCGCCTGGGGGAGGAGATGCTGTACGTCAACCGCCTCTCTCATGCGGTGGGCGATTACCGGCTGGAGCGCGGCGGCCTCAGTCGGCCACAAGTGGTGCGGTTCGACCGGCACGGCACCAAGCTGTTCCTCACCGCCGTCAACTACGCCTGGCGATCCTCCTCGCCCGAAGCGCCGCAGCGCCTGGCGGTGCGCCAGGCATTTCCGGAATCCATCCTCTGGACCTTCGAGATTCTTGGCGAGATGGAAGAGGGGCTGCTGGTCGACGGGACCGGCTTCTGCCTGCGCGATCCGCGCGACCTGGCCGGACTGCTGAGCAATGTCGGCGAAGGCACCTACACGCTGGATGCAACGCGCAGCGCGCTCTCCGAGGACGGCACCGGCGCGTTTCCGCGCAACACGCAGGTGGAAAGCATCGTCACCTTCACCAATCCGCATGCGAAGCAGCTGCCGTTCTGGTGGGGCAACGGGAGGCGCGAGGGGCTGGCCGCACTGACGCCGGACCCGTGCCACGTCACGCTGCGGCTGCGCAACTGCTTCATCCGGCTTCCCGATGACGGCTACCGGCCGCGCGTCTTCGACCCGCGATCGTCGTTCTTCAACAGCGTCATCTTCCATGATTTCGGCCGCTCGCTGGAAGCGACGCACGACGTGCACTACGTCATCCGTCACCGGCTGGAGAAGCGGGACCCGCACGCAGCGATCAGCGATCCGGTGGAACCGATCGTCTATTACGTCGATCGCGGCGCGCCGGAGCCGATGCGCACGGCGCTGCTGGAAGGCGCGCGCTGGTGGAACAAGGCCTTCGAGGCGGCGGGGTTCCGCAACGCCTTCCAGGTCGAGCTGCTGCCGGAAGAGGCCGACCCGATCGACATCCGATACAACATCATCTCCTGGGTGCCGCGTGCGACGCGCGGATTTTCCTATGGCACGATGATCTGGGACCCGCGCACCGGCGAGATCCTGAAAGGCGAGGTGACGCTGACCGCGCTGCGCGACCGGCATCTGCGCGGCATCGCCGAGGCGCTGCTCTCACCCTACGAGGACGGCACGCCGTGCCCCGCGGTGAACGAGCTGATGCTGGCGCGGCTGCGGCAGCTTTCCGCCCATGAGGTCGGCCACACGCTGGGGCTCGACCACAACCACATCGCCAGCACCCATGGCCAGGACATGTCGGTGTGCGACTACCCGGCGCCGTTGCTGACGCTCGACGATTCAGGCCGGGTGGATCTGTCGAAGGCGTACGGCACGCGGATCGGGCGTTGGGACGAAATTTCCATCACCTGGGGCTACTGCCAGTTCCCGCCCGGCACCGCGCCGGAGGAGGAGCAGGCCGGGCTCGACCGCATCCTGGAGCGGGCCGAGCGCGAGGAGGGGCTGTACACCCTGGCGCAGCAGGATGGGATGCCGGAAAGCGGCGTGCATCCGAAGGGGCATCACTGGGATACCGGCGCCGATGCGGCGGAGGAGCTGCTCCGGCTGCTGGCGATCCGCGCGCGGGCGCTCGCGCGTTTCGGCGAGAAGGCGATCAAGCCCGGGCGGCCGATGGCGTTGCTGGCCGATACGCTGGTGCCGCTCTACCTGCTGCATCGCTACCAGACCGAAGCCGCGGTGAAGCTGATCGGCGGGCAGGAATTCCGCTACGCCATGCGCGGCGACGGGCAACTGGTGACGCGCATGGTGCCGGCGGCGGATCAGCGACGCGCGCTTGCGGCGGTGCTCGCCACCGTCGCTCCCGCCGCGCTGACGCTGCGCGAGGAGCTGCTGCGACTGCTGCCGCCGCGACCGCCGGAATATGGCCGCATCCGCGATTTCATTCCGCGGTCATACCGGCCTCACCTTCGACCCGCTGGGCGCCGCGGAAGCGGCCGCCACGCATAGTTTCGCGCTGCTGCTGCAGCCGCATCGGGCGGGTAGGCTGGTGGAATATCACCAGCGCGATGCCACGCTGCCCGGTCTGCACGAGGTCTTGGAAGCGGCGCTGCGGGCGACCTGGCGCGCGCCCGCGGAATCGGGCCTGGCGCAGGCGGTGAAGCTGCGCGTGGAGCACGTGATGCTGCGCCATCTGCTGGCGCTCGGGGCGAGCGACGAGGCTTCCCCGCTGGTGCGCGCCATCGTGGGGGACGTGGTGGGGGCGCTGCGCGAGACGCTGGCGCAGATGCCGGGGGCGGCGGATGCGGATGCGGTAACGCAGGCGCATCGGCGTGCGGCGCTGGCAGAGATCGATGCGTTCACCGCGAATCCGGCGCCGTTCCGCGAGCCCCGCACGTTGGCTCCGCCGCCCGGCACGCCGATCTGACCGGATCGGACCTGCTCACAGGACGCGCGAGAGGAACTCTCGCGTGCGTGGCTCGCGCGGCGTCGACAGCACAATTCGAGGATCGCCTCGCTCCACCACCCTGCCGTCATCCATGAAGGTCAACGAATCGCCCACCTCGCGTGCGAAGGCGAGCTCGTGCGTCACGACCATCATCGTCATGCCCGAGCGCGCCAGGTCCTTCATCACCGCGAGCACTTCGCCCACCAGCTCCGGATCGAGTGCCGAGGTCGGTTCGTCGAACAGCATCAATTGGGGCTGCATCGCGAGTGCCCGCGCGATGGCAACCCGCTGCTGCTCGCCGCCGGAAAGCTGGCCGGGGAATTGCGCGTGCTTGGACGCAAGGCCGACGCGTTCCAGCAGCTGCATGCCGTGCCGGCGCGCATCGGCGGCGGGCGTGCGCTTCACCCGCATCGGCGCCTCCATGACATTCCGCAGCGCCGTCATGTGCGGGAACAGATTGAAGTGCTGGAACACCATGCCGATCTTCTGCCGCATCCGAGCGATTTCGCGTTCCGGCAGCTCATAGAGTTTGCCGTGGCGCTCGCGGTAGCCGACAAGTTCACCGGCGACCCAGAGCTTGCCGCCATCGATCCGTTCGAGATGGTTGATGCAGGAGAGCAGCGTGCTCTTGCCGGAACCGGACGGACCGATGACGCACATCACGCTGCCGGCGGCAACGTCGAGATCGATGCCGCGTAGCACCTCGCGTGCGCCATAGCGCTTGGCGACGCCCCGCATGCGCACCATCAACTCGCTCACAGGTGCCGTCCGTAATGCCCTTCGAGGAAGTTCTGCCCGACCGAGAGGATCGAGACGATGACCAGGTACCAGAGGGAGGCGACGATCAGCAGCGGGATCGTCTCGTAGGTGCGCGAATAGATGAGCTGGGCGGTGTACAGCAGCTCGGCGAGTGCGATCACGCTGACCAGCGAGGTGTTCTTCACCATCGAGATCACCTCGTTGCCGACCGGCGGGATGATGACGCGCATGGCCTGCGGGAAGATGATGCGGAAGAAGATCGTCGTCGGCCGCATGCCGAGCGCCTTCGCCGCGCGGGTCTGGCCGCGCGGCACCGAGACGATGCCGGCACGGATAACCTCCGCCGTGTAGGCCGCCTGCGCGAGGCCCAACCCGGCAAGGGCGGCGGTGAGCGGCGTGATCACCGCGTTGGTGCTCGCGCTGTACAGTGCCGGCCCGAACGGGATGCGCAACACGATATGCGGATAGAGCGCCCCGAAATTGTACCAGAAGATCAGCTGCACCAGCACCGGAACGCTGCGGAAGAACCAGGTGTACAGCCAGCTCAGGGTCGCCAGCAGCGGATTGTCGCGAGAGCCGCATCACCGCCAGCAGCCGTGCCGAGCACCAGCCCCATGGCCATCGCCGCCACGGTGAGTTCGAGTGTGCGCGCCAGGCCGGCGAGGATCTGCGGGTCCAGCATGTAGCGCGCGACCACCGGCCACTCGAAGCCGGGATTGGTGGCGACGCTCGCGAGCACCAGGCCGGCGATCGCCAGCACCACCGCGCTCGCGATCCAGGTCCACGGATGACGAAGCGGAACGACGCGCTCGGGCGCGGCCGGCCCCTCCGCCAGCGCCGCGCCCTGGCCCGCGCTCATTGCTGGGCGTTGGTCGGGTTCAGCGGGGCCTGCTTCACCGCGCCGGATTGCAGGCCCCACTTGGTCACGATCTTCTCGTACGTGCCGTCATCCATCAGGTGCTGGATCGCTGCCTGCAGCGGGGTCGCCATCGGCGAACCCTTCGGCAGGGCCGGCCCGATATAGCTCGTGTCCGTATAATGGCCGACCACCTTCGTGCGGCCCTTGGATTGGGTGACGAAGTAGCCGATCGCCGTCGAGCCCAGCCAGTAGAGATCGGCGCGGCCGCTCATCAGCGCCTCCGCCGCGCTGTTGCCGTCGCTGAAGGCGAGCGCGTTGATCGGCTTCTTGCCCGCGGCCGCGCATTTCGGCTGCTGCTGGTCGGCGAAGACCAGCTCGCGCGAGCCGCGCGTCGTCGCGACGGTCGTGCCGCAGAGATCGTCGAGCGAGCTCACCGTGATCGTGCTGTCCGCGCGCGCGGCAAACAGCTCGTTGCCGAGCAGCGTACCGATCATGTCCACCACCTTCTCGCGCGCCACCGTCACGCCGAGCTGGCCGGTGGCGGCGTCGAAGCGGTTGGCCTGCAGGCCCGGGATCAGCGTGTCGAACGTCGTCGGTCGCAGCTCGAGCTGCAGGCCGAGCGCCTGCGTCGCGGCGCGCATGATGTCGATCTCCCAGCCGACGATCTCGCCCTTGTCGTTGCGAAAATCGTCGGGCGGCGAGCCGAGCGCGACGGCGAGCACGAAGGACCTCTTGGCCGCATCCGCCGGCAGCAGCTTCACCAGCTCGGGCCGCGGCGATTCCCGCAGCGCTCGATCACCGCCCGCAGCGGCCTGCGCCCGCGCGGCCGGCGTCACGCCGGGGAGCGCGGTCGAAGCCGCGACGGCGGCCAGCGCCGCGAGCAGCGTGCGCGCGAGATGCTTCATGCCCTATGTCCCGGTCTTCTTCATGGTTTCGACGGAGATCGCGTCGGCGGCTGTCCGCACGGGACGCGGCGCTGCCCCGGCTACGGAAGCCGGGGCGGGCGAGTCCGAGGCTGCCGCGCAGCGTACCGTCGCCCTCGTATTCGGTGTGGAACACGCCGCGGCGCTGCAGCTCCGGGACCAGCCATTCGAAGATCTCGGTGGCGGGATCGGGCAGGAAAGCGGGCATGACGTTCCATCCGTCGCAGCCGCCACCCTCGAACCAGTCCTGCATGATGTCGGCGATGTCGGCGGGCGTCCCCACCGCGATGTTGTGGCCGGAGGCGCCCGCCATGAGCTTGTACAGCGTGCTCACCGTCATGCCGGGCTGCTGGCCGAGCCGGATCAGCGCCTCGTGCCCGCTCTTCACCGCATTGCTCCGCTTGAGCGGCGGCGGCAGCGGGCTGTCCGGCGGGAGATGCGAGAGATCGCCGTAGGTGTCGGCGAGCGTCGGCAGGCCGACACGCGGATGGACGAGGTCCTGTAACTGCTCGAACCGCGCCTCGGCCTGCTGCCGGGTGCGCCCCATGACGGGCAGAATGCCCGGCATCACCAGCATCGCCGGCGGGATCCCGCCCCGCCGCGGCGGCGTGCTGCTTCACGCTGGCGTAGAAGGCGACGGCGCTCTCGCGGGTCTTCTGCGCGGTGTAGATGAGGTCGGCGATGCGCGCGCCGAGATCCTGCCCCGGGCCGGAGGAGCCGGCCTGTGCGATCACCGGATAGCCCTGGATCGGGCGGGCGACGTTGAGCGGCCCCTTGACCGCGAACACCTCGCCGCGATGGTTCAGCGTGTGCAGCCTGGCCGGATCGAAGTAGCGGCCGCTCGCCTTGTCGCGGATGAATGCATCGTCTTCCCAGCTGTCCCACAGGCCGAACACGACATCGACGAACTCCTCGCGCCCGGCGGTAGCGGAGCCCGTGCTCCATATGCGCGTCGCGGCCGAAATTATACGCCTCCTGCTCGCTCCACGAGGTGACGACGTTCCAGCCGACGCGGCCTTCGGTGACGTAGTCGAGCGAGGCGAACTTGCGCGCGACGTGGTAGGGCTCGTTGTAGGTGGTCGACGCGCTGGCGACGAAGCCGAGGCGCTCCGTCACCGCGGCGAGCGCGCCGATCACGGTCAGCGGCTCGAACACGTCGATGCGCGCGTTGTAGGCGAGCTCCGCGTCGTCCTTCGCCGAATGGCGCACCGCGATGCCGTCGGCCCAGAACATGAAGTGGAAGCGGGCGCGTTCCGCCTGCCTCGCCATCTCCTTCCAGAAGCCGATGTCCATCGCCGCATCCACCCGCGCTCCCGGCATCCGCCAGCCCGCGGCGTGGGCGCCGTTCGCGACGATGTTGAGCCCGAGCTTCATCTGGCGGTTCTGGACAGGCATTCCGGCGTTCCCGTTCGCGGCCGATGTGCAACGCGACCAAGAGTAGGGACAGGACGACAAGCCCGTCAAAGCACTTATCCGATCGATTTCATTCCCTGAGGTTATGGCTTGCGGCCTACGCCCGGCATTCCGCACCGGTCCGGGCATCACCCAGGGCCCCGCGTCGGGCGAGCCAGATCCTCCGACAGCCGCGCGGCGAGCGCCTTGGCTTCCTGGACGAACCGATCGACGAGCTGCCGGTTGCGCGCATCGCTCGGATAGCACAGCAGGAAATCGAACGGGATGGCCGGCTCGAAAGGCCGGATCGCCAGCCGGCGCTCCATCCCGGCGACGAACAGCGGATGCACCAGGGACACGCCGAGCCCGGCGGCGACGAACTGGCAGACCGTTGGCGTCACGTTCGCCGTGAGTACCACGTCGGGCCGCACCGCGAGGCGGGCGAAGACATCCGCGGTGCTCTGTCCGGTGTACGATTCGAGGCCGAAGGACACGAATGGCACGCCATCGAGATGCTCGGGCCGGATCACCCGCCGCCGGGCGAGAACATGGCCCGGGCGCATGATGCAGAGCAGCGGGTGGCGGACCAGCGGCTCGGTCACGAGCAGGGGGTTGTCGACGCGCGCGCTGATGATGCCCACATCGAGCTTGCGCATCGCCAGGCCCTGGACGATGAGCTGCGAGCTCAGCGACTGGATCGAGCAATAGACGTTCGGGCAGCGCTTGAGGAAGGCGATCGTCGCGCGCTGGATGAAGCTCCCGGACAGGGCAGGCAGCACGCCGACTAGCAGGCGGCCCTGCGCCTCGCGCCGGATCATCTCCACCGCGTTCTCGATCGATCGGATGCCGGCGAACACACGGTCGATCTCTTCGTGCAGGCGCATTCCCTGAGCGGTGGGAACGAGCCGCCCCCTGGTGCGCTCGAAGAGCCGCAACCCCGTGCCCTGCTCGAAATGCGCGAGGAGCTTGCTGGCGGCGGGCTGCGAAATCTCCAGCCGCTCGGCGGCGCGGCTCACCGTGCCAAGCTCGACGATTGCCTTGAAGGCCTCGATCTGCCGCAGGTTGAGAGCGCCCGCCATCCATAACCTCTCGGAATGGGATCCGTTGGAACCGGCCTTGGACAGCTTAGCGGCCCCGTCACTATGCTCGTCAATGAAAGGGCTGGATCGGTGTGCGCAGAACCAGGTTCGGTATTCCGCAGGCTGGGTGAGGCACCCGTGGCGACTGTGACCGTCGAGGTCGATGGCGTCACGGTGGAGGCGGCCGCGGATGAAAGCGTGGCCGCGGTGCTGCTGCGCCAGGCGCCGCTCTGGTCGCGCACGACCCCCGTCTCCGGCGCGCGGCGGGCGCCCTACTGCATGATGGGCGTCTGCTTCGAATGCCTCGCGGTGGTGGACGGCGTCGCCTCGGTGCAGACCTGCCTGGTGCGCGTGCGGCCGGGCATGGTGGTCGAGCGGCAGGCCGGGCGGCCGAGGGTCGGGCCGTGAGCCGCACCGTCGATCTGCTGATTGTCGGCGCCGGTCCCGCAGGGATGTCGGCGGCGATCCGCGCACGCGCCGCCGGGCTCGACGTGCTCGTCATCGATGAACAGGCGTCGCCGGGCGGTCAGATCTGGCGCGGCGCGGAAGCCGCCGACCGCAACGGCCGCGCGCGAGTGCTGGGCGCGGCGTACGGCGCGGGGCTCGCGGTGGTGCGGCGCTTCCGCGCGAGCGGCGCGGCATACGAGCCGGGCACGAAGCTCTGGCATCTGGAGCCGGGGCTGCGCGCCTTCCTCAGCCGTGCCGGCGCCGCCGCCTCCGTGCAGTCGCGGGCATTGCTGCTGGCCACCGGCGCGCAGGAGCGGCCGGTGCCCTTCCCGGGCTGGACCCTTCCCGGCGTGATGACCGTGGGGGCGGCGCAGATTCTGCTGAAGGCGTCCGGGCAGATCCCGGCCGAGCCGGTCTGGATCGCCGGATGCGGGCCGTTGCCGCTGCTGTTCGCGGCGCAGCTTCTGCGGGCCGGCGGCCGCCTCGCGGGCTTTCTCGACACCACCGAGCGCGGCCGCCATCGGGCGGCGGCGTCGATGCTCGCCGGCGCGCTCGCACATGCGCCGGCGGATCTGCTGAAGGGACTCTCCTGGCTGGCGGCGCGTCGACGCGCGAAGCTCATCCGCCACGTGATCCGGATCGAGGCGCTGGGAACCGACGGCGTGGAGGGCGTGCGCTATCACACCTCGGGGGGCGCGAGGCGACGGTGCGGGCGCGGCTGCTGCTCGTGCATGAGGGGCTGATCCCACAAGTCCATCCCACGCTGCTGCTGAACTGCGCGCATGACTGGAACGAGGCGCAGGCGTGCTTCGCGCCGCGGCTCGATGGCTGGGGCGAGAGCTCGCATCCGAACGTCTTCGTCGCCGGAGACGGCGCCGGGATCGGCGGCGCCGAGGCGGCGTGCCTGCGTGGCGAGATCGCGGCACTCGGGATCGCGGTGCGGCTCGGCCGGCTCGCGCGGGATGACGTCGAGCGGGCGGCGCGGCCGCTGCGCAGCAGGCTTGCCCGCGCGCTCGCCCTGCGCCCGCTGCTCGACGCACTCTACCGTCCGCGCCACGCCGTGTTCGTCCCGCCGGATCACACGCTGGCCTGCCGGTGCGAGGAGGTCAGCGTCGCCGCCTTGCGCGCCGAAGCCGCCGGCGGGCGGCCGGGGCCCGATCAGGTGAAGGCATTCACGCGCGCCGGCATGGGGCCGTGCCAGGGGCGGCAATGCGCCGACACCGTCGCGCATGTGCTCGCCTCCGCCGAGAACCGCGCGGTACCGGATGTCGGTCTCTACCGCGTGCGGCCGCCGCTCAGGCCGGTGACGCTCGGTGAGCTCGCTTCGCTCGACACGCCGGGGCGCGCGTCGTGAGCGGTGCCGCGCCGGACACGGTGGTGATCGGCGGCGGCTTGCACGGGCTTTCGGCCGCGCTGAACCTCGCGCGCGGCGGCCGCAAGGTCGTCATCCTCGAGCGGTCCTGGGTCGGGCGGCACGCCTCCGGCGCGTCCGCCGCCGGGGTGCGCACGCTCAACCGCGATCCCGCGGAAATCCCGATCGCGCTCGAATCCATGGAGATGTGGCATCGGATCGAGGCGCTGGTCGGCGATCATTGCGGGTTCCACGCGCACGGCCAGCTGCGCGTCGCCGAGCTTCCCGAGCAGGTCGCGGTGCTCGAGCGGCGCGCCGCCATGATGGCGCAGAGCGGCTACGCCCATGAGGAGCTGATCGATCGCGCCGAGCTGCGGGGCCTGGTTCCGGCGCTGTCGCCGCATTGCCTGGCGGCGCTGATCGCGCGGCGCGACGGCGCGGCCGATCCGCACCGCACGCTGCGCGCCTTCCGCCGCGCCGCCGAGGCCGAGGGTGTCGCCATCCATGAGGGTGCCGGCGTCACAGCGATCGAGCGCGCCGGCGCCGATTGGCGCCTGCGCACGCCGGCGCGGGACTTCACCGTGCCCGTCATGGTGAACGCCGCCGGCGCCTGGGCCGGCCGGATCGCGGCGATGCTCGGCGAGGCGGTTCCGCTCGGGCACAAGGCGTCGATGATGATCGTGACGGAGCGGATCGCGCCCTTCGTGAAGCCGGTCATCAGCCTGGTCGGCCGGCCGCTCTCCTTCAAGCAATCCGACGCGGGCACGCTGGTCATCGGCGGCGGGCTGCAGGGCAGCGCCGATCTCGAGGCGCAGCGCAGCTTCGTCGATTTCCGCACGCTCGCGAAGGGCGCGCGCGCGGTGACGGATCTGTTTCCCGCGCTGGCCTCGGTGCGGATCGTGCGAAGCTGGGCCGGCATGGAAGCAAAGACCGAAGACAACCTGCCGGTCATCGGCGCGTCGCCCGGGCTCCCCGGCGTGTTCCACGCCTTCGGCTTCTCCGGTCACGGGTTCCAGCTCGTTCCCGTCATCGGCGCGATCATCGCCGATCTCGTGCTGCGCGGTGCCACGCGGCACGATGTCGCGGGGCTTTCCGCCGCGCGGCTCGGCCACGGCCAGGCGAGGACGGAAGGAATTCCCGCCTGATGGTTCGGACCGGTGCCGATCTCGGCGGCATCTTCGGATTCCACAAATGGCAATTTCGAACCGGCGCCGCGAGACCTCGGACGGCTTGCTGACGGCGCACCCCGCGCCGCCTCGACCATGCCGGGGCGGATGACATCGATGTCGCGGAACTCTATGATTGCGTCACGATCATGCCGATCATCGAGATGGAGGAGTTGGGCTTGTGCGAGCGCGGCGCCGCGGGAGCGTTCTCTTGCACGGTGATCCTGGGCGCGCAGCCGCGATAGCGTCGTAGCGGCCTCCCGATCGTGCCCCAAGACCCGCCCGGTGACGCCACGTCCCGCCGCCACGCTTCTGGTCCTCCGCGACGGTGCCGACGGACCGGACGTGCTGATGGGGCGGCGGCACGCCAATCATCGCTTCATGCCGAACAGCCTGGTGTTTCCCGGCGGCGCGGTCGACGCCGCGGACCATCACGGCCTCGTCGCCGCGCCATTCCCGCCGCACGTGCTGCGGGCGCTCGCAAAGCAGGCGGATCCGGGCCTCGCGCATGCGCTCGGCATTGCACTCGCGCGGGAACTGGAGGAGGAGACGGGGCTGACGCTCGGCCGCCCGCCGGCGCTCGACGGCGTGGACTATCTTTGCCGCGCGATCACGCCGGCGGCGCGCCCGCAACGTTTCGACGCGCGGTTCTTCGTCGTCTTCGCCGAGTGCGTGCAGGGCACGCCCGCGGGCTCCGGGGAGCTCGAGGATCTGCGCTATCTCTCCCTGACGGAAGCCCTTGCCCGCGATCTCGAGCTGGCGACGCGCGGCGCGCTCGAGCGGCTGCAACGCTGGCTTTCCCTCGGCGCGGAGGAGCGACGCTCCCGTACCACGATGCCGGTCATGCGCGAGCGTGTCTGGCAGGAGGAATAGCGGCTCGGCCCCCTTTCGTCCGATCCCTGCCGGCCGGCGCGCCGCGGTGAACCACCGCAACGCTCTCGACGGTGCGGCGGCTGCTGCACTCGATCCAGGCCGGATCGCCGCTCCAGCACCGCGCGCAGACATGACAGCACCATCTCGAAACGATCGTGATGCTCAGCGCCGGTACTGGTCGTCGCTGACCTGCTCCATCCACTTGACGGGCGAGCCGTTCAGCTTTTCCTGGACGGCGATGTGGCTCATGCCCGTGTTCGCCGTGGCGCCGTGCCAGTGCTTCTCGCCCGGCGCGAACCACACCACGTCGCCCGGCCGGATCTCCTCCACCGGGCCGCCCTCGCGCTGCACCCAGCCAAGGCCGGCGGTCACGATCAAGGTCTGGCCGAACGGGTGGGTGTGCCAGGCGGTGCGGGCGCCCGGCTCGAACGTCACCAGCGCGCCGGCGACCCGGGCCGGCTCGGGCGGGTTGAACAGCGGGTCGACGCGCACCGCGCCGGTGAAATACTCCGCCGGTCCCTTGCCGGAGGGCTGCGAACCCGCTCGCCTGATCTCCATCGCCGTCTCCATCGTTTGCCGAGCCGCTATGTGGCCCTGGCGACTGTCCGGCATTAGACCCGAATTGCTCTGACTGTGGTCAGGGCGATTCGGGTGTCCGTATCTTTGGCCTGCCGATTCACGCCCTGACTGATTCCAGTCAGGGCGATCGGAGGCTAGACCCCGGGAATCGCAAAGCTTCCATGGGCCGGGGTTCCGAATGCCCCGGACCGACCTCACCGCCATCGGGGCCTTCCTCGCCGGGCTGAGGCAGCCCTGCGGGTCACACGGCGCCTCCTGTCCGGTGCAGGTCGTTGATGATGCCGAGTTCGCCCGCAAGCGGTGCGGTCACGCGGGAAGCGGTGTTGGCGGACGTGATGCACCGGCAACCGGGATGATGTGCGGATCGGCGGTTGCGTTCGTCTCCCTGGGTCCAAAGCCCTGGGTGGCCCGGCCTCAAGGCGGCGGCGGATCCGGCCGCGAGCGGAGTCGGAAATCGGAACGGAAGGAAGCGGGCCACGTTCAGGGGCCCGTGGCGCGCGCCGCGTCGCCTTGCCACCGCATCACGCCATCCCCGGAGCAATCAGTGTCCAATGCCAGCAGCCGACCTGTCCGCGAAGGTCTTCCGCACCCGCGCGGCGCCACCTGGGATGGCGAGGGCGTGAACTTCTCTTTGTTTTCCGCAAATGCCACCAAGGTCGAACTCTGCCTGTTCGATGCCGATGGCCGAACCGAACGCGAGCGGATCGAGCTGCCCGAATACACCGACCAGTTCTTCCACGGCTGGATCGGCGGCATCGGCCCCGGACAGGTCTATGGCTACCGTGTGCACGGACCCTACGAACCCGAGCAGGGACACCGCTTCAATCCGAACAAGCTGGTGATCGACCCGTATGCCCGAGCGCACACGGGCGAGCTGCAATGGGACGCCGCCATCTTCGGCTACCAGATGGAATCCGGGGACGATACCACCTTCGATGAGCGGGACAGCGCGCCGTTCATGCCGAAGAGCGTCGTGGTGGATCCCGGCTTCGACTGGAAAGGCGAGCCGAACCGCAACCCGATCGCCTGGGACCACACGATCCTCTACGAAGCCCACGTCAAGGGATTCACCAGGAGGCAGCCGCAGGTGCCCGAGCATCTGCGCGGAACCTATGCCGGGCTTGGCCAGAAATCGGTCGTCGATTACGTCAAGTCGCTCGGCGTGACCTCGATCGAGCTGTTGCCGGTCCACAGCTTCATCAATGACAGCCAGCTGCTGGAGAAGGGCCTCGCCAATTACTGGGGCTACAACACGATCGGGTTCTTCGCCCCGGATCCCCGCTACGCTTCCGATCGGGCCAACAGCCTGCGTGAGTTCAAGGAGATGGTCGCGAGCATCCACGATGCCGGCCTCGAGGTCGTCCTGGACGTGGTCTACAACCACACCGCAGAAGGCAACGAGCTCGGGCCGACCCTTTCCTTCAAGGGCATCGACAACGCCAGCTACTATCGGCTGCTGCCCGATCGGAAGCGCTACTACATCAACGACACCGGCACCGGGAACACGGTCAACCTCTCACATCCGCGCGTCATCCAGATGGTCACCGACAGCTTGCGCTACTGGGTGGCCGAGACGCATGTCGACGGTTTCCGCTTCGATCTCGGCACCATCCTCGCGCGCGAGCCAACCGGCTTCGATGAGCAGAGCGGGTTCCTGAAGGCCTGCAGCCAGGACCCGCTGCTCAACTCGGTGAAGCTCATCGTCGAGCCCTGGGATTGCGGGCCCGGCGGTTATCAGGTCGGTGGTTTCCCGCCCGGTTGGGCCGAGTGGAACGACAAGTTCCGTGACACCGTGCGGGACTTCTGGAGGGGCGAGGCGACGGCGAGCAGCATGGCGCCACGCCTGACCGCCTCCGGCGACATGTTCGATCATCAGGGACGACGCCCCTGGGCGTGCGTCAACTTCATCACCGCCCATGACGGGTTCACCCTCAACGACATCGTCACCTACAACGAGAAGCACAACGAGGCCAACGGCGAGGACGGCAGGGACGGCAGCTCCGACAACCGCTCCTGGAACATGGGCGTCGAGGGCCCGACCGACGATCCCGGCATCAATGCGTCGCGTGAGCGCCAGCTCCGCAACATGCTGGCCACGCTGCTGCTGTCGCAGGGAACGCCGATGCTGCTGGCGGGCGACGAGTTCGGGCGCACCCAGGGCGGCAACAACAACGCCTACTGCCAGGACAGCGACATCAGTTGGATCGACTGGCAGATCGCCGGGAAAGGCCAGGCGCTGATCGCCTTCGTCCGCAAGCTGACGAAGCTGCGGCATGGTCACGCGATTCTCCGGCGCAACCGCTTCCTGCGCGGCGAGTACAACCAGGAGCTTGGGGTCAAGGACGTCACCTGGATCAACGCGTCCGGCGAGGAGATGCAGGACGAGCAGTGGGACGATTCCGGCATGCGGTGCTTCGGGATGCTGATTGATGGTCGCGCCCAGCCGAGCGGCATCAGGAAGCGCGGCGGCGATGCCACCCTGCTGCTGGTGTTCAACGCGGCGGCGAACGGTGTCGCGTTCAAGCTGCCGGAGTGCCCCGGCGGCGAGGAGTGGACCCGGCTGATCGACACCAACCAGCCGGAGGTGGCGGAGGCCGCGTTCAAGACCGGCGAGACCTACCTGGCGACGGAGCGCTCGGTGCTGGTGTTCGGGCATCCCAACGAGGGCGGCACAACGTAGCCGCAGCAGTCTCCGGAAGCGGGCGAACCGAACATCAGCCGCACCCGATCGGTGGCGCGCTATCCGCCGGCACCGCCCCGCGCTTCGGTCAGGAGCCAGTCGCGGAAGGCGCGCACCTTCGGCCGCTCCAGCGCCCTTGGCGGGCAGACGATGTAATAGGCGAGCGCCGCCTTCAGCCTGAGATCGAACAGCCGCACGAGCTGCCCGGAAGCGAGCTCCTCCGCGATCAGCGCGGTGCGCCCGAGAGCGACGCCCTCGCCATGAATCGCCGCCTGGATCGCCATGGTCGAGTGGCTGAAGATCGGCCCGCGTGCCGCGTCCACGCGCTCGACCCCGGCCGCTGCCAGCCACATCCGCCAATCCACCTCGGTACTTTCTTCGTGCAGCAGCACGTGGTGCGCCAGATCGGCGGGCTTGCCGAGCGGGTGTTTCCCTCGCAGCAGCGCGGGGCTGGCGACGGGGACATAATCGTCACCCATCAGGCGCTCGGCGGCGAGCCCCGGATACTGGCCCCGCCCGTAGCGGATCGCGAGATCGACATTGTCGCGCGTGAAATCGACCACCTGGTCGTTCGCCTGCAGCCGGACATCGATACCCGGGTGCTGCGCGCGGAACCGCCCGAGCCGCGGCACCAGCCAGCCGCTCGTGAACGAGTACGTCGTGCTCACCGTCAGGCCGCTCGCCTCGCGCGGCGCGCGCAACCGCTGTGTCGCCTCCGCGAGCGCGTCGAGACTCTCGCGGACGGAGCGCGCATAATCCTGCCCTTGGTCGGTGAGTCGGAGCGCCCGATTGAGGCGCCGGAACAGCGCGAGGCCGAGATACTCCTCGAGCGACTTCACCTGCCGGCTGACCGCGCCATGGGTGACATGCAGCTCCTCCGCCGCCTTGGTGAAGCTCAAATGTCTCGCCGCCGCCTCGAAATCGGGCAGCGTGCTCAGCGGGGGCAATCTGCGCGCCATCTCGCTTTCCAGTCGCGTGAGAAATGCTCACGCACTCTATGAGGTTAATTCGATTGTGAAAAGTCACCGCAGCGCCAAAATCCGGGTCAACGCAAAACCTCGGGACCTCCAGCAACAACGCGGGCGGCCCGCATCTCGTGAGGAGAAGGGTGATGACCCAGCTCGTTCTCGCGCACCGCGCGGAGCCATTTTCACGTCACGTCCGCACGACCTCGGTCGTGCTCCGGGTGGTGATGGCGCGGGTCGGCGCCTGGCGGTTGCGGCAGCGCCAGCGCGCGCTGCTCGCTTCGCTCAGCGACACCGAGCTGCAGGATATCGGGGTCAGCCGCGCGCAGGCGAACTTCGAAGCCGAGAAGCCCTTCTGGCGGTACTGATCGACGATCGCGAAACGCCGCATGCGGCCCGGCGGATGCCTCGGCATCTGCCGGCTGCGTTCGCAGCCGGCCGTTTCGGCCGAAACCGCCCAGGCGTTCACTCGGGCCGGCCCTCGGCGCTACAGGTCGCCCGCGCGATGTGCTATCCTGCATGCAGCAACCACAACACGCGCACTCCGCAGGACTGGCGATGACCGAACGTCCACGCGCTCAAGAGGGCGCAGGCGGCGCGCTGCCCGCGCACCGAGCCGGCTCCGCCGACACTGACGGCAATGGCGCGGTCTGGCAGGTCGAGAAGCGCGACTATACCGATCTTCCGGATGCCGGCTCCCGCCATGCGCAGGGGATGGACGGGTTCGAGCCGATCTACACCGACATCGTCGACTACATCATCCGTTGCACGCACCGGATCTGGGACGAGAAGAATATCGGGCTGATCTATACGCATTACACGCACAATGCGGTCGTCTCATTCCTCGCTCGGCGCCAGCTATTCGCGCGAGGAGGTGGTGCGTGCGACTCTGCAGCGCATCGCGGAATACCCGGAGCGGCGCGGGCTCGGCAGCCAGGTGATCTGGAACGGCAACGACCAGGACGGCTTCTACACCTCGCACCTGATCACCAGCGTCGGCCGCTTCACCGCGCGCGGGTCCCTACGGCATGCCGACCGGCAAGACGTTCTACTCGCGGACCATCGCGGATTGCATGGTGTTCCGCAACCGCATCTATCGGGAATGGCTGGTGCGCGACAATATGGGCCAGCTCCTGCATCTCGGCGTCGATCCGGACGAGGTGGCGGCGAAGATGGCGGCCGAGCAGGCGGCGCGCGGCATGACCGCGCCGGTGATCGGCGATTCCTCCCGCATGCTCGGCCAGGAGCCGCCGGCAGAGCGCATCGACACCAGCGATCGCCGGAAGCAGCGCGGAAGCCGGGTTCCTGCAGGCGCTGCACGAGATGTGGAACTGGCGCATTTCGGCCGCATCCGCGATCTCTACGCCCCGAACGTCGCTGTGGCACGGGCCGCGCATGCGCGAGGTCTACGGCCAGTCGGCGGTGACGCAGCTGCTCATCGGCCTGCTCGCCATGATCCCGGACGGCGACCTGGACGCCGCACCACATCTGCACCGTCGAGAACGCGAATGAAGGCGGCAGCAAAGTCGCGGTGCGCTGGACGCTGGAGGGCCATCATGGCGGATGGGGCGCGCTCGGCGCGCCGACGGGCAAGCCGCTCTGGCTGATGGCGATGTCGCACTACCACATCGTCGCGGACCGCATCGTCGAGGAATACACGCTCTGGGACGAGCTCGCGCTGCGCGTCCAGCTCAGGCTGCCGCCCGCCGTCCTGACCGTGCCGGCGAGGATCATCGCCGCCGCCTTCTCGGCGATCATCACCGTCGGCGCGTGGGTGTTGCCGTTGATGTGGCTCGGGAACACCGACGCATCCGCGATGCGCAGCCCCGCGACGCCGCGCACGCGGAGCTCCGGATCGACGACGCTGTCGGCGTCGCCGCCCATCCGGCAGGTGCCGACGAAATGGTGCGTGGTGTTGGAGACCGCGCGGATGCTCGCGGCGAGGCGCTCGTCGTCATCCACGACCGTCCTGGCCCGGCATGATCTCGTGCTCGATCAACGCGCGCATGATCGGGTTGGCGAAGATCGGGCGCAGCCGGCGGATGCCGCGCATCAGCACGCGCAGATCGGCGGGATCGCTGAAATAGCGCGGCGCGATGCGCGGCGGCGCGGCGGGATCGGCCGAGCGCGAGGCGCACCGTCGCCGCGGCTCGCGCGGCCGTCCCTGCCGCACCGTGACGGTGAAGCCCTCGCGGTCGGGCAGCATGCGCCCGCCTTCCGGCAGCAGCCCCATGCAGAGGCCCATCTGCATGTCGGGGATCTCGAGACCGTCATCGGAGCGGAAGAACCCGCCGGTCGGGAAGGACGTGCCGGCGATGATGCCGGTGCGTGACGTCGCGTATTCGAGCACGGCCTTCGCGCCGCGCCAGCGGGCGCGTGTGGGCGTAGGCGGTGACCGGCCGCGACGCAGGCGTAGTTCATGCGGTAGGAGACATGATCCTGCAGGTTGCGCCCGACCGCCGGGCGATCGAGCCGCACCGCGACGCCGAGCGCGTGCAGCTCGTCCGCCGGGCCGATGCCGGACAGCATCAGCAGCTTGGGCGAGTTGAACACGCCGGCGGCGAGGATCGTCTCGCGCTCGGCGCGCAACTCGAGCGGCTCGCCCTGCCTGCGTCGCATTCGCGCCGACGGCGCGGTCGCCCGCGAAGAGCAGCGCTGTGCGCCTCCGCGCCCGTCAGCACGGTGAGGTTCGGCGCGCGCGCGCGCCGGACGCAGATACGCCGACGGACGTGTTCCAGCGCCGCCCGCGATGGATGGTGACGTCGTAATGCCCGAAGCCTTCCTGCGTCGCGCCGTTGAAATCGACGCCGACCGGAAAGCCCTCCGCCGCGGCCGCTTCGAGGAAGGCATCGCAGATCGGCGGAACCGGCCGGCTTCGCGTCACCACGAGCGGCCCGTCCGCGCCGTGGATAGTCATCCGCGCCGCGCTCGCTCGCCTCCGCCTTGCGGAAGAACGGCAGCACGTCCTCGTAGGACCAGCCGTCGCACCCGTCCTGCCGCCAGTAATCGTAGTCGCGCGCATGGCCGCGGATGTAGATCATGCCGTTGAGCGTGCTGGTGCCGCCCAGCACCTTGCCGCGGTAGAGCGGCACGCTGCGGCCGTCGAGCCCCGGCTCGGGCTCGCTCCAATAGCCCCAGTTCACCGCGGGCAGCGTGAGCGTGTGGCTGACCGCGGCGGGAACATGCAGCAGCGGATTGCGGTCGCGGATGCCCGCCTCGACCAGCAGCACGCGGTTGTCGGGATCCTCCGAAAGCCGGTTCGCCAGCACGCATCCGGCCGAACCCGCGCCGATCACCAGATAGTCGCAGGCCAGCGTGCGCATCGACCGCGGCGGCGGTTCAGGAGCAATGCGTCTTGTAGACGAACTTCTGCACCTCCGGCGTGTCGATGTTCTTCGGCGTGGCGATCACGAACGGCGTGTGCACCTCGCGCTCGACCGGCTTGCCCTCCAGCGCATCGACCATCATCTCGACGCCGAGCTGGCCGACGCGATAGGGGTACTGCACCACGTCGGCATCGACGATGCCCTTGCGGATGTCCTCGACGATCGGGTCGGAGGTGTCGAAGCCGACGATCTTCACCTTGCCGACGCGCTGCGCCTCGCGCACGCCGGTCGCCGCACCCTCGGTGTTGTTGGTGGTGATGGTGAAGACGCCGGCGAGATCGGGATGCGCGGCGATGGTCGAGGTGACGATCGACGCGGCCTTGGAGGTCTGGTTGCCGCTGTACTGCACGCCGAGGAAGGTGATGTTCGGGTGATGCGCGGCGAGCTCCGCCTTGAACCCGTCGAGGCGCTGCGCGGAGACCGTCGGCGCCGGCGTGTTCATCAGCGCGAGCACCTCGCCCTTGTCGCCGATGAGCTCGGCCAGGCGCTGCGCCGCCTGCTTGCCGCCATCGACATTGTCGGACTGCACGTTGCCGACGGCGATGCTCATGTCGCTGACGTCGCCGTCGATCGAGAGGATCTTGATGCCCTGCTCCTTGGCCTGGCGCAGCGTCGGCGTGAGCGCCACCGGATCGGAGGCGGCGAACAGGATGCCGTCCGGATGCGCGGCGATCACCGCGTCGAGCACGCGCATCTGCAGCGCCGCCTGGTATTGCTGCGGCGCCTGCACGTCGAACGTGACGCCGAGCCGCTTCGCCGCCTCCTGCGCGCCGCAGGCGACCGTGTTGTAGAACGGGTTGCCGGCGAGGCTCTGGATGAAGGTGATCTTGTACGGCTTGCTCGGCGCCGCGCCGCCGACGGCGAGCGCGGCCAGGCTCAGGCTCAGTGCGGTCACGAGTGCGTGGCGCATGAGGTTCCTCCTCCGGTTGATCGACCGTCGCGTTCAGGCGCGTTCCCGGCTCTGCCGCTTGAGCTGGTCGGCATAGACCGCGGCGATCACCACGAAGCCGATCACCACCATCTGCCAGAAGGGCTGCACGCCCATGATGATGAAGCCGTTGGCGAGCACGGCGGGGATGAACACGCCGATGACGGTGCCGATCACCGTGCCGCGGCCGCCGGTGAGGCTCGTGCCGCCGAGCACGACGGCGGTGATCGCCTCGAGCGGATCGGTGGTGTGGCCTTCCAGCGTCGTCGTCGAGAACCGGCCGAGCGACAGCATCGCCGCGAACCCCGCGAGCAGCCCGCTCAGCGCGTAGAGCGCGAGCAGATGGCCGGTGACGTTGATGCCGGCGCGGCGCGAGGCCTCGGGGTTGGAGCCCACGAGATAGGTGTGCCGGCCGAACCGCGTCATGTGCAGCCACACGCCGCCGATCACGGCGACGATCGCGGTGATGATGACGAGATACGGGATGGTCAGCAGCGTGCCGGTGCCGACCGCGATCAGCGCGTTCGGCACGGTGCGGATGTCGCTGCCATCGGCGATGAGATAGGCGAGCCCCTGCGCCGCGCCCATCGTGCCGAGCGTGGTGATGAGCGCCGAGACGCGCAGCCTGGCGATGCAGAATCCGTTGAACAAGCCCCAGGCGAGGCCCGAGCCGAGCGCGACGAACAGGCCGAGCAGCACGGTGGAGAGGCTGTCGGTGCCGAACGCCTCCATCGCCTTGGCGGCGAGCACGCCGGAGAAGACGAGCACCGACCCGATCGAGAGGTCGAACCCGCCGGCGATCATCACATAGGTCATGCCGACCGAGAGGATCAGCAGCACCGAGGCATCGAGGAAGATGTTGCGGATATTGAACGCGCTCGGGAAGGTGTGCGGTCGCAGGAAGGCGAAGAAGGCGAAGAGCAGGATCAGGATCACGGTCATGTAGGCGGGCGAGGACGAGGCCGCGTTGCCCAGCCGTCGCCCCCAGCTCAGCGGCGGCGGGGTCGAACGCGATGTCGCCGGCGGTGCCGGCCGAGATGTTCTGGCTCATGCGGCAGCTCCCTCCACCGCATCCAGCGCGCCGGTCATCGCGCCCACCAGGTCCTGCACCGTGAGGCCCTCGTTGCGCAGCCGCGCGATCCGTCGGCCGAGGCGCAGCACCTCGATCGTGTCGGCCACCTCGATCACGTCGCGCATGTTGTGGCTGATCAGCACGACGGCGACGCCGGTGTCGCGGATGCGGCGGATCAGGTCGAGCGTGCGCCCGGTCTGCATGCACGCCGAGCGCGGCGGTCGGCTCGTCCATGAACACGACGCGCTTCGCCCACATGATCGAACGGCAGATCGCGACGCTCTGCCGCTGGCCGCCGGAGAGGCTGACGATCGGCGCGTCCATGTCCTTGAGGCTGACCTTGAGGCGCTGGAAGGCGCTCACGCTCTCGCGCCGCATCGCCGCGTTGTCGAGGAAGCCGAGCCGGCCGAGCAGGCCCGGGCGCAGCCGCTCGCGGCCCATGAACATGTTGGCGGCCGGGCTGACAGATCGGGCGCGACCGAGAGATCCTGATACACGGTCTCGATGCCGCGTCGATGCGCGTCCGCCGGCGAGGCGAAAGCGACCGGCCGGCCGTCGAGCAGGATCTCGCCCGCGGTCGGCGCGGTGACGCCGGACAGGATCTTCACCAGCGTGCTCTTGCCGGCGCCGTTATCGCCGATCAGCGCGGTGATCTCGCCGGCATGCGCGGCGAAATCGACGCCGCGCAGCGCCTCGACATGGCCGTATCGCTTGATGATCCCGCGCGCTTCCATGATCGGCGCCGGCCGGCTGCCCGTCACGCATCGGCGATCCCTCGTCGTGCTGTCCGATGCGCTTCGGCTCGGGGCGGCGCCGCAGCGCATTCGAATGCAGCATAGGCGCGACGCGAAGCCGTCCGCAAGCATCTCATGCGAGCGCCGCGCGGTTCAGGCGGGGTTTCCGACGACGAGGCGCGCGGAGCCTCGCCTGACGAAGGTCGCCGGAACGATCGCACGCGCGTGCGGCGCATCCGGCTCGGCGAGCCGGCCGAGCAGCAGCTCCACCGCCCGCCGCGCCATCCGGATCGGGTCCTGGAAGAAAGTGGTGAGCTCGTAGCCCGGCCGCCCCGACTTCGGCGACATCGTCGAACCCGACGACGGATAGAGCATCCGGCACGCGCCAGGCCGAGATCGAAGCGGCAGGCGTCGAGGACGCCCATCGCGATCTGGTCGTTGGCGCAGAACACTGCATCGGGCCGCGGCGCGCCCGCGAGATGCCGACGAAAGACGGCGCGACCCTGCTCGTAGGAATAGTCGGTCTCCAGCACGGGGGGCTTGCGTATCCGCAGCGCGCGCAGCCGGGTGACGAAGCCCTGCACGCGCTGGCTGGCTCACGAAGGCGTCGCGCGGGCCGCCGATGCAAAGGAAGTGCCGGTGCCCGGCCGCGATGCAGGAGCGTGGCGAGGCTGGCGGACGCGTCGAAATGATTGGCGGCGACGCAATCCGCCGCCGCGCTTGCCGGGATCGCGGTTGTAGAAGACGACCGGCACGCGGCGGCGGCGCAGTTCCTCGAGGTCGCTGGGCGCGAGGAGCACGCAGGAGACCAGCCCTTCGAGCGGATATTCCAGGACGCCGCGCAGATCGTCGAAGGCGGGATAGTCGCTCTCGACGGTGACGAGCATCACGCGCTTGCCGGCGGCAGACGAGAGACTTTCGCCGATGGCGTGGATCACGTCCGGATTGGCGCGCAGCGTGTAGCGCGCGATGACGACGCCGACGAGGTCCGAGCGCTGCGTGATCAGGCTGCGCGCCAGCGCGTTCGGCGTGTAGCCGAGCTGCTCGGCCGCCTTCATCACGCGCCGGCACGCGTCGCCGGAGAGATGCTGCCGTCACCCTGGAAGCAGCGCGACACCGTGGATTGCGCGACACCGGCGCGGCGGGCGACGTCGTAGGAGGTCGCGCGTCGGGCGATGGTGCTGCCGGCCGCCTTCACGCTGCGCGCTTCTGCACGTCGAGCGGCAGCAGTCGGAGCGGCGGCGAGGTAGCCGGCATGGTCGAGCGCGAAGCCGGCCCTGGCGGCGTCGCGCACGATCTCCCCGGACCAGATCGGGCGCTTCTTGTGATCGCCCGCGGTCACCACCGCGATCTCCGCCGGCGCGTCGCCGACCGAGACGATGCTGCGCAGCACTGCCGCCGGGACCGAAAACACCTCCCGCGCCTCCGCGCGCACCGGCTCGCCGCCGTCGAGCGTCGACCTCGATCGCGCCAGCGAAGACGAGCAGCACCTGCTTGTCGGCCAGGCTGAACGGCCCCACCTGCTCGCCGGGCGGGAT
Source organism: uncultured Alphaproteobacteria bacterium (assembly GCA_963822815.1). GTDB lineage: Bacteria > Pseudomonadota > Alphaproteobacteria > Acetobacterales > Acetobacteraceae > CAWGJC01. The sequence goes on along the minus strand of CAWGJC010000001.1, from coordinate 105,596 downwards.
GCGCAGCCACTCCATCGAGAAGCCGTGCGGATTGGTGATCTTCGGCGTGTGCTCGAGCTCCTCGCTCATGCCGTGGCCGATCACCGGCGCGATCTCGCTGCGCATGTCCGGGCAGCACGCTGTCGAGCAGCGCGCGCGAGGACCAGGCGCGCTCGTCCATGCGTAACCACGCGGCGGCGCATCGCCTCGCGCGTCGAAGCGACGCATCCCGCGCGATCGTCGCGTCGTCGAGCGGCTGGATCAGCTCGTCCGGGCGGCGGCATGGGCGCGCCCGCCTCGGTATCGACCAGCAGGTTCTCCTTGGTGAGATAGAGGCCGTGTTCCGCCGCGGTGCGCAGGATGGACGGATGCCAGATGATGCCGCCGGTGTCGTCGCCGCCGAGTGCGGTGAAGATCCAGCCATCGTCATTGCCGACATTGCTGAACCCGCGGAAGATCCAGGTCGGCACGCTCACCACGTCGCCGGCCTTGCCGACGATCTCGCCGTCGCTTGCCGTCGGCGCCCCAGCGGAACACCCAGGTTCCGCTGTACATCATGAACACCTCGGCGGTGTAGTGGACGTGCAGGTTGTTGGTGGTGCCCGGCGGCATCGCCGCGACGCCGAGGCTGAAGCCGTGCGGCTCGATGATGTTGACGACCTGCTCGGCGGATTGGGTCACGCCCGGGGCCGATCAGCGAGTAGTTCTCCTTCGCCGTCGAGCCCGGCATCTTGCAGTCGATGAAGGCGACCTTGCAGGCGACCATGTCGCCGCGCCGGATCAGCCGCGTGCTTGCATCCATCATCCCACTCCGCCATCTGCGCCGTGCGGCAGCCTACCGTGCATTCGAATGCAGTGCCAGGGCCGCGTGCATCCGGCCGCGGCCAGGCGCCGGCCCCTCATCCGCCCGCCCGCGATTCGGCGTGGGCGATGATCTGCTTCCAGACCGCCATCTCGTCGGTGAGCAGCCACTCGAAGACGACGCGCCCGCTGACGAGCATCGCATGGGTCATTCCCATGACGAAGACCGGCGCGTCCGTAGGCGGGCCGAAATGGCCGAATCCGCCATGCGTGCCCCGCAGCGACCAGCGCAGCGCGACCCGCACCGGCTGCCCGGGGTCGCGGTTGACGAGGGCGCTCTGCACCGCGAATTCGGCATCGGGGAAGGCGGCGAGATAGCCGAGACAGAAGCGGTCGATATCCGCATGCCCGCAGAAGGTCTCGCCGCCGGGGGCGTGCAGGCTCGCACCGTGGAAATAGAGGTCGGCGACCGCCGCGGTCTCCTTGCGGTGCCAGAGCCGGCGATACTGTTCAAGGAGGCGGGCCACATCCGGATCATCGGCGATGCGCGGCGTGTAGCGGCCGACGCGGTCCTGTTCGGGGATGAAGAAGCCGATCGGGCCGCCGCGACGCAGATCGTCATCCACCATGCGCCGAGCGAGGGCGCGCGGCTCCATGCCGAGGCAGCGGGCGAAGGCGGCCTGATCGCGCACCAGCCATTCCTCCGTCACCACGGTGCCGACCACCCAGCAATCGGCGATGATGCGCGAGCGCACGACGCGGTGGCTCGCCGGCCCGTAGCTGCCGTCGCCCTGATGCCGCATCACCGAGATCAGTCGGTGCGAGGACAGGAAGGAGCCGTCGCTCGCAATCGTCCCAGATCACGTCCTCGCCGACGAGCTGGCGGTCGGGAAACTGGTGCAGCGTGGCGAGCGTCTGCGCGGTGACGCCGGCATTGCCGGTGGTGAGCCCGGTCGGAGCGCGGAGCAGGATGTCGGGCGCGTAATAGCGGTCGAGCTTGCCGCCGATGCCGCGCGCCTCCCAGATCTCGCGCGTGATCCCGTAGATGAACTCCGGCACGCTGCCGTAATCGCCGACCTCCGGCGTCATGACGGGCTCCCGATTCCGGTTCGACTGGCGAGCCACTCTAGTAGGCGCATTCGAATGCGCAAGTCGGTTGACCCTGCACCGGCGCCGGGCATAGGGTTGGGGCATTCGAATGCACCTCGGAGGAGCGAAAACGGCCATGCGCGATGATGTCGCGCCGCCTGCATCGGCCTACGCGCCATACCGCAGCCCGCGCGATTACATCCTCGGCTGGACGGACGTCATCTGGATCGACCGCGCCATCGGCCGCCTGGCCGAGCATTACGGGCGCGAGATCAAAGTCCATACCGCCTATGGCGAGACCTATGATTTCGACATGGTCGTCAACAACTCGGTGCAGAAATTCGCGGCGTTCCCCAACACCGGCGGCGGTCTCGGCGAGGACGTGATCTGGGAGAAGCGCGGTCCGAACGGGTTCATCAGCTCGCATCGCACGCTCAAATCAGGCACGCATTCCGGCTACTGGACCTACGGCCCGCCCACCGGACGCGATTTCGTCTCGCGCACGATCGCCCATTGCCTCGTCCGGGACACGAAGATCGTCGAGGAATGGCTGGTCCGCGACGAATGGGCGGTGCTCGAAGGGCTCGGCCTCGATCCGCTACCGCATCGCCGACCGAACTCGCGGAGCGGAGTCCCGGTCACCGGGGAGGCACTCGACGCCGGGAGCCGAGATGGGACCGTTCGGCGGCCATCATCCCGATCCGACCCGGGCCGGCATTTCCGGGATGCGGCCGGAGGGGCGGCGGGTGGAATGCGCGCTCGTCGAGGAGATGTTCGCTTCCGTCTGGAACGGGCGGAGGTTCGATCGCGTCCAGGAATTCGTGAGCGACCGCATCGCGCTGCAAACGGTGCGCAATCGCCGGGTGCAGAACGTCACCCCCTATCAGATCGAGGCGATCAATCTCCTCGCGAGCTTTCCCGATGGGCTGATCGAGGTCCGCGACCTCGTGCTGTGCGACGAGCCCGGCTTCGGCACGCGGGTCGCGGCCATCTGGCTGCTGCGCGGCACGTATTGCGGCGTCCCGACCTACGGTCCGATCACCCGCACGCCGGTGCGCGTGCTGGGCGCGTCGCATTTCGAGATCGTGGACGGGCGAATCCTGCGGGAATGGCGCCTGTTCGACGAGCTTGCGATCCTGACGCAGATCGTCGCCGGCCGGAACGGGAAGGCGCGCAGCGGCGCGACCGGCGATGCGCCGACCGGCCGGGTCTGAGGGCGGCGATCAGCCCGTGTGCAGCAGGATCTGCGTCCGGATCGCGGCCTCGTCGTGGAGGATCCATTTCCGCCGCGCGCAAGGCGGGCCGAACTCGGCATGGCTGATGGCGAGCACATGCACCTCGGCGTGAGTGCCCGAACGCACTGAAGCCATCATGCTTGCCGGAGAGCGACCAGCGGAGCGCCGCGCGCGGCGGCATCGCCGGGTCCTCGCGGCCGATGCGGTGATGGCCGATATCGCGCACGGGGTGCCGCTCGACTCCGGCAGCCTGCTGCGCATCGGGTCGCCGACAAAGCAGTCCACCGTGCTGCTGATCCTGATGCCGCAGGAGGAGGGGCGGCCCTCGCTCGACGACGCGGCAGCACCTGCCGTGGCTGCCGGACTATCCGGCGCGCGTCACGCTTCGCCATCTGGCGAGCAACACGAGCGGGATACGGGAATTCCTCGAGGCGATGGACTAGAGCCGCCCCGGACGTGCGTGCGCGGTCGGCGCGCCTCAGCGCGCGGCGCCGCGCGTGTTCTCCCATTGCAGGAATTGCTGAAAGAGCGCCGATTTCTGCGCATCGCTCAGATTGGTCACCGACCCGCCCATCCCGCCAAGGAAGGTGCTGAAATCGGCCTGCACCGGGCCGGCCGACCCGGCCATCACACTCCGCTGCAGCCATTCCTGGGCGGGCGGAAAGCGCGTCCAGCCAGGCAGCTGGGCGGCGAGATTGACGTCCTTCCATTTCGGATGGCGCGGCGGCTGCCGGAACTGCTGGAACTTCGAGAAGAACGCGTCCACGAAGCGGGCCACCTTGGCGTAGCGTGCCGTGCCCGGGGCCCAGTTGTAGACGGCCATCACCGCGCCGACGGCCACCGTGTCGACCGGCGCGCCATCCGGAATCAGGGCCGGATAGTCGGCATGCTGAAGCTGGGCCGGAAAATACGTATCGAGCAATTGCTGGCTGATCGGGATCGGCAGGAAATGCAGCCCGCTGGCGGCCGGCAGCGGCGCGAACAGGCGCGCGGGCTTGCCCACGACATAGACGATCGCGGCGATCTCGCCGCGCTGCAGCTTCTCGAGCGCAACCTCCTGGTCGTCATTCGTCATCTCCGCCGGGACGCCGAGACTGCCGAACAGCACCGAGGCGGTCATGGCGGTGCCGCTGCCCTGGACATCGACGTTGACCTTCTGGTGCGCGAGGTCGGAGATCCCGGCAATGTCCTTGCGGGCCAGGACGTGCACTTCCTCCTCATAGAGTTTGGCGATGTAGCCGACGAGCTGGTGGACGTTGGGATAGAGTTTCTGCTGGTCGATATAGGCGAGCACATCGGATTGGACGATGCCGATATCGATCCCGTGCAGATACAGGATGTCGGCGACGTTCTGCACCGACCCTTCGCCGATCACCGGGAGGACGCGCAGGCGGTCGCTGTCGAGCACCGAGGCGAGATCGGCCGCGATCCGGACATACGTCCCGTCCACGCCGCCCGAAATGACCCCGACCACGCCGGCATTGGCCGCCTCGACCTGGCTCGCATCGGGCGCGGCGGCAGCGGTGCGAAAACGGAACCCGCCCTGTGCGGCGGCCGGGCCGCCGGTGGCCAGCAGCAATGCGGCGCCGAGCAGGAACCCGATCAACCCTGCTGCCTTCATGCGGACCTTCCCTCCCGTTTTGCTCATTGGGCCGCCGGGTCGAGTTCGGCGAGCAGCCGATCCGCGTCCCGGTCGCCAAGTGCCGCCGCGCGGCGGTACCACTCGGCCGCGGCGGTCGGATCCGGTGCGATTCCCCTGGCGCCGATGTCGGCGAGCGCGCGCGGATCGTAGGTCTTGCCGATCGCGAGTGCCGCTGGACCGTTACCGGCGTTTGCGGCGCGCCCGTAGAGCAGGCGCGCGGCACCGATATCGCCCAGCCGCATCATGTCGTCGCCGCGCCTCAGCAGCACGGCGATGATCGCCTCCGGCAGGGTCGGTGGAGGCTGCGAGGACGACGCGGTGGATACGGAGGGAGCGCTGGCTGGCGGCGACGTCGGCGGCATGGCGACCGCGGCGGCCGCCGGCAGGACCGGTTTCGTTCTGCTGCTTTGCTCGGGCGGGGTGGTCGGGGACGGTTTGATGGCCTCGGGCGCGACCGACGGCGAGGAAAGCGTCGGCGGCGAGAGGACGGCCGATCCGTTCGGCGGGACATCCGTCCGCGGGAGCGGCGTGGCGACGCTGGCCGCGAGCGCGGCAGACGCGGGTTCGGAGGTCGTGGTGGGCGACGGCGCCGAAGGGCTTGGCGCGTCGGTCGCGACGGCGTTGGGCTGCGCCGGCGCGATATCCGGCCCTGGGGGCGGCACGGCGGCGGCGGTCGCAGGGGCGGCGGCGGATGCGGGCTCGGAGGGCGGTGCCGGCGGCTCCGACGGAGGTTGCGCATCGGTCGCGACGGCGCCGGGCTGCGCGGGCGCGATATCCGGCCCCGGGGGCGGCACGGCGGCGGCAGTCGGGGCGGCGGACGCGGGCTCGGAGGGCGGTGCCGGCGGCTCCGACGGAGGTTGCGCATCGGTCGCGACGGCGCCGGGCTGCGCGGGTGCGATATCCGGCCCTGGGGCCGGCACGGCCGCGGTGGCCGCAGGGGCGGCGGCGGATGCGGGCTCGGAGGCCGGTGCCGGCGGCGCCGACGGAGGTTGCGCATCGGTCGCGACGGCGCCGGGCTGCGCCGGCGCGATATCCGGCCCCGGGAGCGGCACGGCCGCGGTGGCCGCAGGGGCGGCGGCAGATGCGGGCTCGGAGGCCGGTGCCGGCGGCTCCGATGGAGGGTGCGCGTCGGTCGCGACGGCGCCGGGCTGCGCGGGTGCGATATCCGGCCCCGGGGACGGCACGGACGCGGTGGCCGCAGGGGCGGCGGCAGATGCGGGCTCGGAGGCCGGTGCCGGCGGCTCCGATGGAGGGTGCGCGTCGGTCGCGACGGCGCCGGGCTGCGCGGGCGCGATATCCGGCCCCGGGGACGGCACGGACGCGGTGGCCGCGGGGGCGGCGGCGGATGCGGGCTCGGAGGCCGGTGCCGGCGGCGCCGATGGAGGTTGCGCGTCGGCCGCGACGGCGCCTGGCTGCGCGGGCGCGATATCCGGCCCTGGGCGCGGCACGGCCGCGGTGGCCGCGGGGGCGGCGGCGGATGCGGGCTCGGGGGCCGGTGTCGGCGGCTCCGATGGAGGTTGCGCGGCGGCCGCGACGGCGCCGGGCTGCGCGGGGGCGATGTCCGGCCCTGCGGGCGGCACGGCCGCGGTGGCCGCGGGGGCGGCGGCGGATGCGGGCTCGGGGGCCGGTGCCGGCGGCGCCGACGGAGGTTGCGCGTCGGTCGCGACGGCGCCGGGCTGCGCGGGCGCGATATCCGGCCCTGCGGGCGGTGTGGCAGATGCGCGGTCGGAGGCCGGCGCCGTCGACTTTGAAGAAGGTTGCACGTCGGTCGCGACGGCGCGGGGGGCGGGCTGGACGTCCGCTTGCGAGGGCGGCGCGCCAGCGGTTGCCGCCGCAGCGGGAGAAGCCTGCGCCGGCACAAGCTGACCAGCTTCGGCAGTCGGCTCGCCCGTCCCCGCTGCCGCGGTTGCCACGGCGCCGGGGGAAGCGCCCATCTCCCCGGCCGAGGCGCTGGCGTCCGGCCTTGCAACCGGAGAAGCTTCCTCGGCGGCGACGGCGATGGCGGCCACCGGAAGCGGATTGGCCGCCGGCCGCACGACGGACTCGACGCTCGCGAGCGTCGCCGGGGGCTTGGCGGCCAATGCCGGCAGCGACCCGGGCCTAGTGGCCGATGTGCTTCCCGCCTGTTGCGCACCGCTTTGCCCGCCGATCACCGGCGTCGGCGCGCGGAGGGCGTCGCCATCGACCGGGCACACCGCCACAAATACCGCCGCGGCCACGGCGGAGCCGAATCCGGTACCGCATCGCCCGCAGGCGTAGGGTTGCGGGCACCCGGAGCGGCGTGGGGGCCGCCGGCGGAGCCTCTTCCGCCGGAACGACTGACGGCCCGAGCATCGCCTGGAACGCGATGCGTTGGCGCAACGGTCGCAGTGCGGGGGCCTCGAGCAGCGACCAGAAGGACGGAAGCCCGGCGAACACGATCTGCATGCCCAATCCGTGGCCCGGTGGCATCTCGCTCGCACCGAGCAGGCACGCGAGCGCGTCCTCCCGCAGCCGGTGGGCATCGTCGATCAGCAAAAGCGTGCGGGCGAATGGGCGCGGAGAAGGGGAAGGCTGCTCCACCGTCGGTTCGGGGCATTCCTCGTCGAAATGATCGCTGACGACGACGAAAGCGAGCAGAAGCTGCAGGCGCAGAACGTCGTCTTCGCCCGCGCACCTGATCACCCGGACGGGCGGATGGCCCAGCAACGAGGCGGCCACATCGAGCACGGTGGTCTTGCCGGTGCCCGGTTCGCCAATCACCGCAGCGAAGCCGTGACCCTCTTCGGTGGCGGCAACGACCGCGGCAAGCGCCGCACGCTGCTGTTGGGAGAGTTCCGACAAACCGCGTGCGGGCAATTCCGTCGTCGATTGCTCAGGAAACAGATCGGGCATTTCTTGCCCCCGTCTCAGGATGACCATCGGAACCCGCGAGGATGCCGTTACGGTCTTCGAACGAAAGCACAGTTACAGTGAAACGCGTGGAGTGAGCCGTGTGCCAACAATGAGAACTCAGCATATCGATCTTCTCCCGACATGTTCCGCCATGCCGGTGGCAAGTTCAACCAAAATTAATCATGCAAGATAAAAAATTAGCAGCGAGCGCCCGGTCCGCCCGGGAGCGGCGCCGAGCTGGCCACCTCCGCTGGCTGCAATCCCCGCCAGGCCGGCGGTCCGCCGCCGGTGTTGAGGGGCACTCTCAGGCGGAAAGGCCGGAATAGCGTTCGAGGATCGCGAAAGCGCGAGCTTCCGTCGCCACCGCCTCGCTCTTCGCGCGAGCTCGTCGCGCACCGCCTGGATGAGGTGGGTGCGCACGCCGTCCGGCGCCCGCATGACCTGTCGGGCGAGCGCCGCGTTCACGGCCGGTGGGAGCTTCGCTTCGAGCGCCTCGCGCACCGGGCCGAGCGCGAAGAACCCGTCCGCGGGCTTCGCCCGGGCGCGCAGCGCCGCGGTCTCCGCTCGATCGACCATGCCGTCCGCGATCGCGACGCCGTACTGCTCCCGCGCCTGCTCGAGCGACAAGCAGCCCGTCCAGCACCTCCTCCAGGACGCGCGCCGGATCGCGGGTGAACGGGTCGCCATAGCCGCCGCCGCTCGGCGTGATCATGCGCAGCACGTCGCCGCGCTCCAGCTCCAGCACGTCGATGCGGCCGATCTCGCGTTCCTGTGTCCCGCCCCGGATTGAGCACGACCTTTGCCGCCGAGCCGGACGCTGCCGCCGGCAATGCCCCAGGGCTGGAACCGGAATCGCTCGAGCCCGCGCACCGTCATCACGGCGGAGAAATTGCGGTTCTCCATCTCGATCCGCATGCCGTAGCCGCCGCGGATACCTTCCCGGCGCGGCGCTGCCCGGCTCGAGGGCGAAGCGGCGGATGACGAGCGGCGTCTCCACTTCCACGATCTCCGCCGGCGCGCTCTTCAGGAAACCGACCGGTTGGTCGATGCCGTCGACGCCGTCGCAGCGCGAGCGTCCGCCGCTGCCGCCGATGAAGGGCTCGACCACGCTCACATGACGCTGCCCCGTGCGCTCGTTCACCGAGGCGACGGAGATGATGCCGGCCTGGCCCGATCCCGCCGCGGCGATGCCGCCCGGCACCGCCTGGTCGAGGCAGCCGAGGATCGCGTCATAGACGCGCATCACCGCGACCCAGCGATTGCCCATCGCGGCCGGGAAGGTCGCGTTCATGAACGTGCCCTTCGGCGCCCGCGTGGTGATCGGACGGATGATGCCGCCGGTCATCGGGATCGTCGGCTCGACGGTCTGGATGTAGTTGACGAACGGCATGCACAGGAACGGGTGCGGCCGCTCGCTCGTGGTGAAGTTGAGCGCGTAGCGCACCTGCGGATCGCTGCCGGAGAAATCCATCGCCAGCGTCTCGCCCGACTTGCTCAGCCTGGCATGGACGAAGATGTGCCCGTCGCCGCGAAACGTTCTCGAGATACTCGTTGAAGGTGTATTCGCCGTCGGTGAGCGTCGCGATCGCGGCGCGCGCCTTCAGCTCGGAGAGCGCGAGCACGTCGTCGATGCTTTCGAGCAGCGCCGCGGTGCCGTAGCGGTCGCACAGCTCCTGCGTGCGCTCGTCGAGCAGCGCGAGCCCGGCCATCATCGCCTGCAGATCGCCCCAGATCAGGTCGGGGATGCGCGAATTGTCGGCGAAGAAATTCCAGAGCTGCTCGTTCAGCACGCCCTTGCGGTAGAGCAGGTTCGGGCGCATGCGCACGCCTTCCTGGAACACCTCGTAATTGGTGGGCGAGATGCTGCCGGGCACCGAGCCGCCGATGTCGGAGGCATGGATGAAGGCCCAGCCGAACGCGATCGACCTGCCCGTCGCGGAACACCGGGCGCAGCAGATGGATGTCCATCGTGTGGGTGCAGAGCGCATCGCCCGGAGAACGGGTCGTTGGTGATGATGATGTCGCCCGGCTCGAGCCGCGTCGATGCCGAAGATGTCGACCAGGCCGCGCACGTTCTGGCACACGGACGAGGTGACGCCGGCGCGGACCGGATAGGCGAAGAACTCGCCCGCGGCGCTCGCGAGCGCGACCTGGTAGTCCTGCGTCTGCTTGACGAAGGTGGTGTAGGCGGTGCGGTAGGCGACGTTGCTCGCCTCCTCGGCGATCGCGGCGAAGCGGTTGCGCATCACCTCGGTGCGGACGGGATCCATTCAGCGCCTCCGTTCGAGGACGAGGTCGCCGTAGTCGCCGAGCGTCGCCGTGAAGGCGGGCGGGACGACGACCGTCGCGGTCTCCTGCTCGATGATGACCGGTCCCTGCGCGCGCCAGCCGCGCGGCAAGGTCGGTCCAGGCGAGCAGCGGCGTATCGTGCCACGCGCCGTTGAAGCGGGCGCGGCGATGGCGCGGCTCGGGCGGGGCAGCGGCGGACGGTGCGGCGGGTTGCGCTGCCGGGCGCGCGAGCGCGCCGCGCACGCGCAGGCGGAGCGCGATCAGCTCGATCGGACTGCCGCGGATGGGCATGGCCGTAGAGGCGCGCGTGCTCGTCATGGAAGCTCGCGGCGATCGCGTCGAGATCGCCCGCCCGCGCGGCCTCGGCGGCGACCGGCGCGGTCGACGTCGAAGGACTGGCCGGCATAGCGCACATCCGCCGCGTGCTCGAATGCGGGCGGAACCGCGGCGGCCTGCTGCCCGAGCCAGGCCTCGCCCTCGTCGGCGCATCTCCGCATAGAGCGCGGCGACCTCCGCCGGCATCGAGCGCCGCGCCGTGCACCGTGCGCACGACGTCGTAGAGCAGATCGGAGACCAGGCAGCCGAAGGCGCAGAACACCGACGACACGCGCGGGACCACCACGCGGCCGATGCCGATCTCGTCGGCGAGCAGCGGCCCGTGGATCGCGCCCGCGCCGCCGAAGATCATCAGCGTGAGCTCGGCCGGCGCGACGCCGAGACGGGCGATGAACGGCAGCGCGTTCGCCAGCATGTTCGCGGTCGCGACGGCGACGACGCTCTCCGCCGCGCCGATCGCGTCCGCGCCGAGCGCTGCCGCGATCGGTCGCATCGCCTGCTCGGCGAGATCGCGCCGCAGCCGCAGTCCGCCGGCGAGCGGCGCGTCCTCCGAGAGATAGCCGCAGAGCAGATAGGCGTCGGAGACGGTGGGCTGCGTGCCGCCGCGCCCGTAGCAGGCGGGGCCCGGCGCGGCGCCGGCGGAGCGCGGACCGACTTTCAGCACCGGCCCGTCGAGCCAGGCGATCGAGCCGCCGCCGGCGCCGATCGCCTCGATCGCGGTGACCGGCATCATCAGCGGAAAATCGCCGACCCGGCCGTCATGCGAGGCCATCGCCCGGTGGCCGCGGATCAGCGAGATGTCGGTGCTGGTGCCGCCCATGTCCATGGTGAGCAGATTGGGCTCGCCCAGCATCGTGCCGAGCGCAGCGGCGGCGGTGACGCCGGCGGCGGGGCCGGAGAGCAGCGTGTGGATCGGCATGCGCGTCGCCTCGAGCGCGCGCCATCACGCCGCCATTCGATTTCGTGACCAGCAGCCGCGCTTTCGGCAGTCTCTGCGCGCAGGAAAGCGTCGAGCTCGGCGAGATAGCCCGACATTGCGCGCCGCGCATAGGCGTTGAGCAGTGCCGCGCTGGCGCGCTCGTATTCCTGCGCCTGCGGCCAGACCTCGTGCGAGAGGACGAGATCGAGTTCGGGCAGCGCGGCGCGGATCGCCTTCGCCGCCGCGATCTCGTGCACGGGATTGCGGTAGGCGTGCAGGAAGCAGATTGCGACCGCGGCGGCGCCGGCCGCGATCGCCTCCCGCGCGGCCCGCACCGCCTGCTCGGGGTCGAGCGGCCGTGTCGACGCTGCCGTCGGCGAGCAGGCGCTCGTCGATCTCGAACACCATGCGGCGCGGGATGAGCGGCGGGGCGCGGCGGCTGAACAGATCGACCGGACGATCGATGCGCAGCCGCGCGATGGTGAGGATGTCCTTGAAACCCGCCGTGGTCGAGCAGCGCGAGCGGCGGCCCGCTGCGCTCGATGACCGCATTCGTGCTGACCGTCGTGCCGTGCACGATCAGCGCCTCGTCCTCGACCGTGAGGCCGCCCGTCCGCGAGCATCGCCTCGAGCCCGGCCTTCACCGCCTTCGGCGAAGTCGGGCGGCGTGGACGGGACCTTGAACGCGTGCGACCGCGGCATATCCCGCCTGGTCGCCGTCCCACACGGCGAAATCGGTGAAGGTTCCGCCGATATCGATGCCGATGCGAAGCATGCGCCTATGATCGGAGCGGCTTGCGCGCCGCGGTCTCCGGCATGCGACCGGAACACGACCAGCGAGACGAGGCAGATCGCCATGATGTAGAGCGCGACGCCGGTATCGAAATGGACGCCGCAGCAGCCAGGCCGCGACCAGCGGTGCGGTGCCGCCGAAAATCGCGCTGCAGACCGCGTAGGGAACGCCGATGCCGGAGGTGCGCACGCGCGGCCGGGAACAGCTCGCACAGGAGCGGCGGCAGGATCGCGTTGCTCATCGCGATGAACAGGATGCCGACGATGTCGACGAACAGGAAGATGCCGAAATCCGGCCGCGCGCAGCAGGGCAAGCAGCGGCCAGGAAAACAGCAGGAAGCCGCCGAGCGCGGCGTAGAGCAGCGGCTTGCGGCCGATGCGGTCGGAGAGCGCGGCGAAGAGCGGGACCGCGACGCAGTAGACCGCGAGCGCGATCGTGCCGCCGAGGAAGCCCTGCGCGACCGGCAGCCCGCCGCGAGATGCGCGTAGCCGGGCAGGAACACCGTCCAGATATAGAACTGCACCGTTCCGACCTGCAGACGAAGACGTACAGCATCGCACGCGGATGCTGCCGCAGCGCATCGGTGAGCGGCTGACGGTTGATCTCGCGTCGGCGCTCGATCGTCGCGAAGGCCGGCGTCTCGGGCAGGCGGGTGCGCAGCCAGACGCCGTAGAGTGCGAGCACGGCGCCGATCAGGAACGGGATGCGCCAGCCCCAGGCGCCGAGTGCGGGCTGCGGGATGAGCGCCGTGGTCGAGCGCGGAGGTCGCGGTCGCGAGCAGGATCGCGAGGCCGATGCTGACCATCTGCCCCGATCCGGCGAAGGCGCGCTGCGCCGGCCGGCGCGTGCTCGATCAGGAACACCGAGGAGCCCTGGAACTCGCCGCCGGTCGGAGAAGCCCTGGATCAGCCGCGCGACCAGCAACAGGAGCGGCGCCCCGATGCCGATCGCGGAAGCGGGCGGCGTGAGCGCGACGATCAGGCTGCCGATTCCCATCAGGATGATGGTGAGCGCGAGCATCGCGCCGGCGACCATGCTGGTCCGCCAGCGGCGAGAGCACGACGGAGCCCACCGGGCGCATCAGGAAACCCACCGCGAAGGTGATGAGCACGCGATCAGGCGCTGTTCGGGTCGCCCTTCGGAAAGATCTGGCCCGCGAACACGCCGGAGAGCAGGCCGTAGATCGTCCAATCGTACCACTCGATCAGATTGCCGAAGGCGCCGCCGAGCAGCGTGGCACCGCGCCCGGGCGCCGTCGTGTCGATCCCTGCCGCCGTGCTGCTCATCGCGGCCTCCGTGCCTCCGCTTGCGCATAGGGCCGCAGAAAGCGAGCCGGAGCAAGGGTCGGACCGGGTCGCGCCGCGAGTGACGCGGCCAAACTGATGACCAAACCGGCTTTGCCAGCATCGAGGTCCGGAACGGCAAAAATCCCGATCGGCCATTCCTGTCTCGCCAGGCGCATCCGGCGCGAAGCATCGAAGCGCACCATGGTGGTGAACGGCAGCCCGTCCGGTCAGAAAGCGGGGAAGGGTGTGAGATCGACTTCCGGCTCGCGGCCGAGGATGAGATCGGCGAGCAGGCGTCCGGCGAGCGGGCCCATGGTCAGTCCGCCGGCGCCGAGCCCATTTCCCACCACCAGCCCGTCAATTCCGGGCGCACGGCCAAGCAGTGGCCGGATTCCCGGACCGGCCGGACGGAAGCCGATCCGCGTCTCGATCAGCGTCGCATCGGCGAGCCCCGGCGCGACCGCAAGTCCGCGGGTCAACACCTCGGCCTGGCCGGCGGCGGTCACGCGGTAATCGAACCCCGAGCCGGTCTCGCGCGTCGCACCGATCACCACGCGCTGATCGTCGAAGGCGAGCATGTAATGGGTGCTGAGCGGCAGCACGACCGGCCAGTCGCGCGTGTTCGTCTCACGCACCCGCAGGTGGGTGATCTGTCCGCGCTGCGGCGCCACGGCGAGATCGAGGCCGAGCGGGGCGAGCAGCGCCTTCGCCCAGGCCCCGGCGGTGACGAGCACCGCATCCGCCTCGATCAGCGCATCATCCACCCGCACGCCGCGCATCCGTGCGCCGTGGGTGACAAGAGCCGCCTCGCCATGCCGCTCCGTCGCGCCACGCCGCGCGGCCGCACGGCGCAGCGCCGCCGCGATCCGCCGTCCATCCACGCGCGCCGCACCGGCGACATGCACCGCGCCGAAACGTGGATTGAGCGGCGGAAACAGCTTGCGCGCCTGCTCCGGCGCAAGCCGCGTGACGGTGCCCGCCTGCGGATGCGCGGCACCGCGCCGCCGCACCAGCCGCTCCGCGGCATCGAGCACCGTCGGGTCCTCATTCGCGACGAGGGCGCCGACCTGGCGGTAGCTGATCTCGGCCTCGCCGTCCTCCGCGAGCATCGCCACGAGCTCGGGATAATGGCGCGCCGCCTCGGCGTAGAAGCGGTACCACACCTCATCCTCGATCTGCGTCGCCCAGGGGCAGATAATGCCCGCGCCCGCCGCCGTGGCGCGCCCCTCATGCGCCCGATCCACAAGCACGGTCTCCGCGCCGTCGCGCGCGAGATGATAGGCGGCGCTCGCGCCCAGAATGCCCGCCCCGATCACGACAACGCGCATCAATCGCACCCCCGCCGACGACGCGCATCGCAGCGCACCGCCGCCGGACTGTCCACCCGGAATGATGTGGGATAGCATCACGGGAATCGTGCGGAGACGATGACATGAACTGGCGTGCCCCGCTTCTTGCTTTGGCAGTCACCGGAGCAGTGACGCTGGGTGCGCGCGCCGAGACGCTCGTCGTCTGCACGGAAGCAAGCCCCGACGCGCTCAACCCGCAGCTCACCACATCCGGCACCTCGGCGGATGTCGCGGAGCAGATCTATGATCAGCTCGTCGAGCTGAGGCGTGGTGGCTCCGAGATCATCCCGGGACTGGCCGAATCCTGGACCACCTCCGAGGACGGGCTCACCGTCACCTTCAGGCTGCGGCCCGGCGTGCAATTCCAGTCGAACACGCTGTTCAAGCCGACGCGCGACATGAACGCCGATGACGTGGTGTTCAGCTTCGAGCGGATGATCGACCCGAACAACCCGTATCACAACGTAAGCGGCGGCGTCTATGCCGAGTTCCAGGGCCTGCTTGGCGACAAGCTCGTCGCGGTGACCAAGGCGGACGAGCGCACGGTGCAATTTCATCTGAGCGCGCCGCTCGCGCCGCTCATCAGCATGCTCTCGCTCGACACGTTTTCGGTGCTTTCGAAGGAATACGCCGATGCGATGCTGAAGGCCGGCAAGCCCGACGAGCTCGATCAGAACCCGATCGGCACCGGACCCTTCAGCTTCGTCCGCTTCCAGCGGGATGCCGAGGTGCGGTTCCGAGCGTTTCCCGGGAGCTGGACCAAGGCGGCAGGCATCGTGGACCGCACGGCAAAGGTGGACAACCTCGTCTTCTCCATCACCCCCGACCCGTCGGTGCGGTTCGCCAAGCTGCGCACCAATGAGTGCCAGGTCGCGCGCTACCCGAGTCCGGCCGATTTCGCGGCCATGCGCGCGGAGAAGACCATCCGGCTCCTGAGTGCGCCGATCGCCGATCTCAGCCTCCTCGCCTTCCGCACGGACAAGCCGCCCTTCGACAACATCAAGGTGCGCGAGGCGCTGGCGACGGCGATCGATCTCGACGGGCTGATCGCCGCGGTGTTCCAGGGCACCGCGAAGAAGACCGCCTCGCTCATCCCGCCGACGCTCTGGGGCCACGATGCATCGCTGCAACCGCGTCCCTACGACCCCGCACGCGCGAAGCAACTGCTCACGGAAGCAGGCCTGTCGAACGGGTTCAACACGACAATCTGGGCGATCCCGGTGTCGCGCGCCTACATGCCGAACGGACGCCGCGCGGCGGAGATGATCCAGGCCGATTGGGCGAAGATCGGCGTGCGCGCGACCATCGTCTCGTACGAGTGGGGCGAGTATTTGCGCCGCGTGCGCGCCGGCGAGGCGGACGTCGCGGAATTCGGCGGCACCTGGGATTATCCCGATCCGAGCCAGATCCCGACCAATTATCTCACCTGCGTCGGCGGCAGGCCCCGCCCCAACAACGCCGCGCATTGGTGCGATCCGGACTACAATGCCGCGATCGACCAGGCGAGCCGCATCACCGACCGGGCCGCGCGCCAAAAACTCTACATCCGCGCCGACCAGATCTTCGCGCAGCAGATCCCGGGGGTGCTGCTCGGGAACTCCGCCGCTTTCGTCGCGGTGCGCGAGGGCGTGCAGGACTTCAAGGTGCACGTCTTCGGAGGCACACCGTTCTTCGGCGTGAGCCTCGCCAGGTAGCGTCCGGAGCAAGTTGCGCGATCCCCGTGCGGTCCGCCTGCATGCGGCCCGCCTTACACAAGTCCGATGGCGACGGCGCGCGGAGGTGCGGCGGAGGTGAGGCGCGCCGTCAGCGACCGCGAACGCCCGCGAGCGCCGGGGGCCGTGCCGCGGCGGCGACCACGCGCCGGCGGCGCTCCTCGATCTGGCGGTCGGCCAGCACGCCGAGCAGGATCACCGTGCCCATGACGGCGAAATTGAGCGAGCTTGGAATGCCGAGGATGTTGACCAGGTTCTGCAGCACCTGCAGCAGCATCGTCCCGAGCACGATGCCGATGATGGACCCCTCGCCGCCGCGCAGGCTGCATCCGCCGAGCACCGCGGCGGCGATCGCGTAGAGCTCGTAGAAATTGCCGAAGGAGGAAGGCGAGACCGAATTCGTGTAGAAGACGAGCAGGATCGTGGAGACGCCGGCAAGCCCGCCGGATATGATGTAGGCGCCCGCCACCACCGCGTTGGTGCGGATGCCGGAGAAGCGCGCCGCTTCCTCGTTCTTGCCGACCGCGTAGAGATAGCGCCCGAACACCGAGCGGTGCAGGACCACCCACATGATCGCGGCGACCACGATCAGGATGATGAAGCTGTGCGGCACGCCGAAGCTCCGCCCGGAGGCGAGCCAGCCCACCCAGTCGAAATCGCCGCCATAGCCGAAGCCCATCGTCGCATCGTCGGTGTAGTAGCGCGCGGCACCGCGATAGATGAGCAGGCCGCAGAGGGTGACCACGAAGGGCTGCAGCTTCATCCGCGTGACCAGCCAGCCCTGCAGCGCGCCGAGCAGCACGCCCGCGAACAGGATGATGAGGATCGCGAGCGGCCAGGCAAGCTCGTAGCGCACCAGCAGGTCGATGAAGATCACGCCGAGCAGCGCGAACATCGAGCCGACCGAGAGATCGATGCCGCCGGTGATGATGACCAGACCCTCGCCGATCGAGAAGATGCCGAACAGGCCGACGAGATTCGCCATGTCGAGAAGATTGACGCCGGACAGGAAGCGCGGATTGAGCACCGCGGTGATGCCGCCGACGACGACGCAGCAGGATGAGCAGCCCGAGTTCCTTCTTCGCCATCAGGCGGCCTCCAGCGGTTCCCGTCGCGCGAGCGCGAAGGGGTCCCCGCCTGGCCGATGGCGAGGCGAAGCACATTGAGTTCGCTGAACTGCGGCCGCTCGAGCATGCCGGCGATGGTGCCCTCGTGCATCACCGCGATGCGGTCGGACACGCCGATCACCTCCTCCATGTCGGACGAGATCATCAGGATCGCGACGCCGCTATCGGCGAGACCGCGCATGAGCTGGTAGATTTCCTGCTTGGCACCGACATCGATGCCGCGCGTCGGCTCGTCGAAGATCACCATGCGCGGGCGCATCGACAGCCATTTGCCGAGCACCACCTTCTGCTGGTTGCCGCCCGGAGAGCGTGATCGCCTCCATTTCCGTCGACGGCGCGCGGATCGAGAGCGCCGCGCGTTGCGCGCGCGCCGTCTCGCTCTCGGCGCGCGATCGATCAGCATCATCCGCGCGTGCTCGCGCAGGCTGGCGAGCGTGACGTTCTGCGTGATCGGCATTTCGAGCACGAGGCCCTCGCGCTTGCGGTCCTCCGGCACGAGATAGATGCCCGCGGCGATCGCCTCGCGCGGCGAGCGCGGATGCGAGGCGCCGGCCGTGCAGGCGCATCTCGCCCGCGAGCATCGGCTCGATGCCGAACAGCGTGCGCGCGAGCGAGGTGCGGCCGGAGCCGACCAGCCCGGCAAGGCCGAGGATCTCGCCCTTCGCGCAACGCCGAGCGACACGGCGCGGTCGGGAAACGCGGGGGTGACCACGCCGCTCGATCGACGCAGCCTTCCTCCGTCGGCGCCTGCGCCGGCGGGATGTAGAGCGAGCGGAGATCGCGGCCGATCATCAGCCGGATCATCGCTGCGTGCTCGATCTCCTCCTTGGCGAGGGCACCGGCGACCCGGCCGTCGCGCAGGCAGATCACGCGGTCGGCGCAGCGCTTCACCTCGCCGAGCCGATGGCTGATATAGATGACGGAGACGCCCGACTCGCGCAGCTCGGCGATGATCTGCAGGAGCCGGTCGGTTTCCTTGAGCGTGAGGCTCGAGGTCGGCTCGTCCATGATGATGACGCGCGCCGCGATCGAGAGCGCCTTGGCGATCTCGACGAGCTGGCGCTGCGCGATCGAGAGCTCGGCGACCGGCGTCTCCGGCGCGAAATCCGCGTCCAGCCGCGCGAGCAGCGGGCGCACCTGCTCGTGCAGCGCCCGCCTGCGGATCAGGCGCAGCGGGCCGCCGGCGAGCGGCTCGCGTCCGATGAAGACGTTGCCGGCCACGTCCAGGTTCTCGAACAGGTTGAGTTCCTGGTGCACGAAGGCGATCCCGGCGCCGCGTCGCATCCGCCACCGTGAGCGCCGGGCGCGGCACGCCGTCGATGCGGATCTCGCCCGCGCTCGGCTGCGATGACGCCGCCCAGGATCTTCATCAGCGTCGACTTCCCGGCGCCGTTCTCGCCGATCAGCCCCACCACCTCGCCCCGGCGCAGCGCGATCGACACGTCGTCGAGCGCGACCACGCCGGGGTAGAGCTTGCCGATCCCGACCAGCTCGAACAGGAACTCCGGACACCGGCGAGCGGACTACCTTCGCGAGCAGGGTCTTCATCGATTGCTGGAAGTCGGCGACGTTCGACTTGTCGATGATCCGCGTCGGGATGATGATCTGCTTGTTGGCGGGAATGAAGGATTTGTCGCCGTTCATGTATTTGACCGTGTCCGTCATCGACTGGTAGCCGAACTCGAAGGGTTGCTGCACGATCGTCGATTGGACCGTGCCGTCGGCGACGCCGCGCAGCGTCTGCGGATCCTCGTCGAAGCCGACCACCTTGATCTTGCCCGCCTGGCCCGCTTCCTTCACCGCCGTGTAGATCTGCGGCGTGTTGTAGGAGTAGAGGCCGACCAGGCAATCGAGCCCGCCCTTCGCCAGCGCATCCTGCACGTTCGCCTTGGCCTTGGCGAAATCGACGCCGTCGGTGCGGATGTCGACGATCGTGGATCTTGCTGCCCTGCGATCACCTCCTTGATGCCCTGCACGCGCTCGCGCGCGTTGTCGGCATCCATCGTGCCGACGAACATCATCACCTTGCCGCCATTCGGCAGCGCCTTCTTGATCTGCTCGCCGGCCTGCTTGCCCGGCGGCGACGTTGTCGGTGCCGATATAGACGATGCGGTTCGATTTCGGCGCGTCGCTGTCGGTGGTGAACAGCACTGCCTTGGCGGCGACCTTGTTGAGTTCCTCGATCGAGTTGGCGGGGTCGATCACCGAGATGGTGACGCCGCCGATGCCGCGGGCGAGCAGGTCGTCGAGCTCGCGGCGCTGCTCGGCCGCGGTCGCCTGGCCGGTGACGATCACCTGCATCTTGTAGTCGGGATGCTCCTTCTGCGCCTTCTCGACTCCGCGGCGCGCGATGGTCCAGAAATCCGCTGCGGCGTTGGTGACGAGCGCGAGCGACTTCGAGCCGCCGGTACCCTGTGCCAGTGCCGGCCCGCCGTACGCGATGGCGGCTCCGGCAAGCAGAACCGCAGCGAAACGCCTCATTGTCCTCTCTCCCGAACGTGCCCCGTGCGGCATCAGCGTGCCACGCCGGAATTAAGTCACAGGAAGCCGAGGGCGTGCAACCGTCGTCGGAACGGCCGCGCGGCGGGCGCACGCTCAGTGCGCCAGCACCAGCATGTTGACCTCGTCCTCGACATAATAGAGGCCGTCGCCCGCCGGCGTGACCGCGAGACCGAACAGGTCGCCGGAGCCGGGCGGAGTTTGCGCCTTGTTCGGATCGATCCACTGCGCATAGAGTTGCTGCCCGCTTGCCGGATCGACCTCCACCACCTGCCCGTTCAGCCCGTTGGTGGCGAGCAGGTGCACCATTCGGCGCGGTGGCGAGCGCGAGCGGACGCCGCAGCAGCCCGTCCCTGGTGACCTCCTGCCCGGTGCCGGCGCTCGCATGGCGCGTCGCCGCGTCCGGGATCGCGACGATCCGGTTGCCGAGCGCGTCGGAGACGTAGAGCTGACCGGCGGAACCGAGCGCGAGTCCGGTCGGGCCGATGATGAACACGTCGCTGTCCGCCTGCTCGCCGAACCCGTCGGCGATCACCGTCTGCCTGGTCACCGCCGGCGCGCTCGCCTCCGCGATCTGCAGGTCGAGCCGGAGCACGGTCGCCTTGGGCACCACGTCCTGGCCCGGCGCGCCGACGCCGAAGCCGGTCATGCTGACGAAGAGCGCCGCGGTGACGCCGCGATCGATCACCGCCATGTTGCCCCAGGGACCGTTGATGCCGGCATTCGCGATCACGTTGGCGACGCTGCCCTGGTTATCGAGCACGATGAGACAGCCCTGGCCCTTGGTCGCGGCGGTGCCGTCCGTGCTCGGCAGGCTGCCGACGATGATCCAGCCGCTCTTCAGCATCGCCATCGCGGTGGTGAGGCCGACCCCGCCGGGGCATCCGGGCAGGTCGCGCGGAATCTGCGCGAAGGTCGCGAGCTTCCGCGTCGCTGGCGTCACCTGCACGATCGTGGTGCCGAGCCCCTGCAGGTTGTTGCGGTCGTTGAAATTGTCGATCAAGCACGTCACCCTTCTGGATCTTGCCGGCCGACACCGGGGCGACGATGACCGCATAGGGATTCTGGTCGCCGTTGGCGGGCACCGTCGAGCTCAGCAGCGAGTGCCGCTTCAGATGCTCGAGAAATCCATCGCTGCCCGGCACTTGCGCGTGCGCGCCGGCGACGCCCAGCAGCATCGCGGCAAGAAGAGCGAGCCCGGGCCGCATCTGCTGTTCCCTCGGATACTCGGTTCAGAAGACGATGTTGGTGCGCAGACCGAAGATCGCCTCGTTGCCGATTCGCCGCGTCGGAGCCTCGGGGTCGATGACGCCGCCGCCCGGCATGAACACGTATTGGAAATCGGGCTGCACGGTCCACCATGGGGCGGCTTGATACTGGTAGGTGATCTCGATGAAGTTCTCGTTGCCGCGGCGCGGTGTGTAGGCGCCGGTGTAGTATGCCGTATCGTTGTCGAGCGCGCCGGCCGCTCCGCTCACCACCGCGAGCCCGTAGCCGATCCCGAGCGTGTCGTCGTCGCGGCCGGGCAGCGGCGCCTTCAGCGTGATGCCCGCATTCATCCCGAACTGGATGAGGTTGCGATCGCCGGGCGCGCCCATGATGCGCGTGAACACGCCGACGGCTCGCGGGCCGGCCGGATCGGGCCGCCAGACCATCTGATCGGCGACGGCATAGATGCTCCAGTTGCCGCGATGCATCCGCGGGATGCCGTCGCTGCCCGGATCGGCGAGCGACAGGCCCGCGGTGTCGACGCGCTGATCGGGAAAGCGCGCGGTGTCGTACCAGGCGCCGAGCTTGTAGGTGCCGGGCAATCCGCTGGTCTCGCCCGGTCTGGTCGTCTGTCCGACGGAAGGCTGGTTGATCGCGTACTGCACCTCGGCGATGAACAATGCGCCGGTGTTCAGGTTGAACCTCGTGCCGGACTGCTCCGCTCCGCGCACCTGGCTGTCGTCGTCGAATGGACCGCCTGGCGGATTGTCGTCGAACACGCCGCCGAGCAGGGTGACGTTGCCGCCGACCTGCCCGCGCAGGCGGGCGCCGAGCGCGGAGAGCGGATAGGCGGGGCCGCCCGCATAGAGGTCGAGCGACGGAACGACGGGCCAGCCCATGGCGGTGTTGAGAAACAGGCTCGCGCCCTGGCTCCCCATGAACTCGGTGTCGAGGCTCTGCTGCCCGACCTTGATGTCCATCCGCCCGCCGAGAAACGCCTGGTCGTACCAGAGCTCCCAGAGCCGCGTCGCGCGCTCCGCCTCGATGCCGCTCGCGGTCTGGATGGTGGCCAGGTTGTCGGCGCTCAGATTGCGGCCATGGATCTGGAACGCGCTCACATTGAACGTGCCGCCCGGCCAGCCGAACGCCTTCTCGGTGTCGAGGCCGAGGCTCATCTCCGTCAGCCCGTCATAGGCGGCGCCGCGATGCACGCCGCCGGTGACGTTGCCGAACACCTCGCTGGTCTCCTGCAGGCCGATGCTGATGCCGAGATTGCCGAGCGCGGTGCGGAGCCCGCCGGCATCGCCGAGCAGGTTGCTGCGGGTCCAGAGACTGGTCGTGATGCCGGGATTGGCGGCCGTTGGACCGGGGGCCGGGTTCTGCTGCGTCGCGGGTCCCGGCGCTTGCGCGGATGCGCGTGGGATCGTGCCGGCGAGAACGGTCGCGAGCGTGCCGGCCAGCAGCATGAGGCCCGGGCGTCTTGCCGCCCGGCAGGTCACGGCGCGATCTGACGCGGGAGCGGATGGCACGAGTTTCCCTCCGGTAAACGCAAACGCGAACTATTCGCAATTCGACCATCCCCGGCCCGCGTTGTCAACCGGGGACGCGGCCCGCGCGTGGCCGCCGGCAGGCATTCAGGAGGGGATGGCGGCACGCAGCAACGCGACCGAGCGTCGCACGCCTTCGATCGGTGCGAGCGACACGTCCTCGTGCTCGATCGAGAGCACGTCGTCATAGCCGGCCTCGCGAAGCTCGCGGCAGAACCGCTGCCACCACGGCACGCCGTGACCGTCGCCAAGTGTGACATAGCGCCAGGCGCGCTCCTCCACGGTCGCCATGGGCGTGACGTCGATCAGCCCGTTCGGCGCGGCGTTGCCGGCATCGATCTGCGTGTCCTTCGCATGCACGTGGGAGATCGCCGGCCCGAGCGCGCGGATCGCGGCGAGCGGGTCGGCACCCATCCAGAACAGATGGCTCGGATCGAAATTGACGCCGACGACCGGCCCGACCGCCGCGCGCAATCGCCGGAAGCTCGCGACGTTGTAGACGTTCTGCTGCCCGTGCAGCTCGATGCAGAGCCGCGTCACGCCTGCCGCCTCGGCCTCGCGCACCAGTCCGCGCCAGTAGGGAAGCACCGCCTCGTCCCACTGCCAGGCGAGCACGCGCGCGGCTTCCGGCGGCCAGGCGGTGGTCACCCAATTGGCATTGGCATCGCCGGGACCGCCGGGGCAGCCCGACATCATCACCACCCGCTCGACCCCCAGCAGTCCCGCGAGGCGGATCGTCTTCGACGTCACCCCGCGGTTCCGCTCGCCGGTTGCGCCCGGATGCAGCGGGTTGCCGGAACAGTTGAGCGCGCTGATCGCGAGCCGATGCTCGGCGAGGGCGCCGCGCAGCGCGTCGCGCGCCTTCGCATCGGCCAGCAGGGCGTCGAGATCGAGATGCGGCGCGCTCGACCAGTTGCCGCAGCCGAACTCCAGCGCCCTGATCCCGAGCGACGCGGCGGTCTCGATCAACGCCGCGAGCGGCAGCTCCGCGAGGCTGTCGGTGACCAATCCGATATGCATCTTCCCCCTCCGGCCAGTCCGGCGCGGGCCGAGAGTGCCGCGCGCACGGGGCCGCGTGAAGGCCGCGGCCCTCACGCCTCCGCGGCGCGATGCAGCGCCACGCCCGCGATCACCAGCGCGATGCCCGTCAACTCCGCGGTGCCGGGAACCTGCCGCAGCACCAGGAGCCCGATGACCGTGGCGCTCGCCGGCAGCAGCGACAGCAGCAGCGCGAAGCTCGCCCGCGGCAGCCGCGCCATCGCCAGCTGGTCGCAGACATAGGGGATCACCGAGGATGACACGCCGACGCCGATCGCGGCGCCAAGCAGCATGGGATCGGCGAAGGCCGGCTCGGCATCGGCCAGGCCGAACGGCAGCGCCGCGACGCTCGCCACCAGCATCGCGCCGCCCAGCCGGTCGATGCCGGAGACGCCGGCACCGCCGGCCGAGATGCGGTGGCCGAGCAGGATGTAGCCCATGAACAGGGCGCAATTGCGCAAACGCGAAAGCGAACCCGAGGGGTTCGCCCGATATCTGCACGCTGGTGAGCTTGGCGACGCCCGCCACCGCCAATGCGAGCGCAACCACGTTGCGGTGCGTCCGCGCACCCCAGGCGGCGATCAGGATCGGGCCGAGAAATTCGATCGCACCCACCGTCGCCAGCGGCAGCCCGGCGATCGCCTCGTAGAACAGGATGTTCATCGCCGCGAGCACCGCGCCGAGCGCGACGATGATGAGCCGGTCGCCGTACGACAGCGCGCCCAGGGCGCGCCAAGGCCGCCGCCACAGCGCGAAAATGACGCCGGCGGTGGCGATGCGCAGCCAGGCCACGCCAGGCGGCGCAAGGCGCGAAAACAGCAGCACCGCGAATGAGGGGCCGAGATAGTGGAACACCGCGCTGACCAGGAAATAGGCGTGCGGCGGAACGCGTTCGGCGAGCACCGGCGGCAGCACCGGGACGGAGGCGCGGCTCGGATCAGGCATGAATGCAGGATGGGCGGTGAGATGCTCCTGGCGAATGCCGTACCGAAGGTGCTAGTCTGACTACGGCTTCAATTCCGAAAGGAAATCCGCCATTGCGCCTTCGAGCCGCGGAGCTGCTGTGCGATCGGTGCAACCTCGAGCTGCTGGCGCTCCTGCGCGACGATCCGCGCCTCGGCATGTCGGAACTGGCGCGGCGGGTCGGAATGTCGGCGCCGGCCGTGCGCGAGCGCGTGCTGCGCCTGGAAGCGGCCGGGATCATCCGCGGCTACCGGCTGGAGCTGGACCCGGCCGCCCTGGGCTTCGCGATCTGCGCCTATGTCCGCGTGCGGCCCGCCCCCGGGCAGCTGACGCAGGTTGCGGAACTCGCGCGCCGGACGCCGGAGGTCGTCGAGTGCCACCGCGTCACCGGCGAGGATTGCTTCGTGCTGAAAATCCATCTGCGCGCGCTCGACCAGCTCGACCAGCTGATCGACCGCTTCCTCGCCCACGGGCAGACCACGACGAGCATCGTGCAGAGCACGCCGGTGCCGTTGCGCGACGTGAAGCTGCCGGATTTCGGCACCAGACCCGAATTGGTCGGACCACGGTCAGCCCGGCCCGGGTCTGGCTCGGGCGATCGGCGGCCGGGCCGGCGCCCCGGCAGCGCCGCGATTGAACGGGCACGCCCCGTCGGGGCGTGAGGCATCCGTCAGTAGGTTGCGGCGACTTCAGCGGCCCGCATCGGCGCCCGGGCGAGGGCGGCGGCGAGATCGCCGAGATACGCCTCGCGCGCGCCTTCGTGCAGCAGCGAGGCCATGATGTGCAATCCGGGCGGCTTGCGCACCAGCCCGGGAAGCCAGCCGCGGTCCGACATCGCCGCGGCGACGGCGGCCATGTCGCGGCTCTCGGCGCCGAAAGCGAGAATCGCGAGCTCCGGATCGCCGAAGATGCGCATGCCCGGGATCGCGGCCACGCCATCCACATAAGCATCGCGCATCGCGAGCAGCCGGCGCGCGATCCCCGTGTAGCCGTCGCGGCCGAGATAGGTCAGCACCGACCAGGCCGCCGCGACGCCGCCACCGGGTCGCGTGCCGACGAACGTGCCGGTGCGGAAGCGCCCCGACGGCCAGACATCGAGGTCGAATCCGGCGGCGTCGGCGCGCGCGGAGTCGCGGAAGAACACGGTCGATGCGGGCTTCGGACAGAAGCCGTATTTGTGCAGATCGGCGGAGAGCGAGGTCACGCCGTCGAGGGCGAAGTCGAACTCGGGAATCGGCCGGCCGCAATCGCGGGCGAACGGCGCAAGATAGCCGCCGACGCAGGCATCCACGTGCAGCCAGATGCCACGGTCGCGCGCAAGCGTCGCGAGATCGGCGATCGGGTCGATGACGCCGAACGGAAAGCAGGGAACGGAGCCGACGAGCAGGATCGTGTCGCCGTCGATCGCGGCGGCGACCGCAGCGGGCTCGGCGCGGAAATCGATCCCGACCGGCACGCGACGAACCGGCAGGTCCATCAGCAGCGCCGCCTTGTCGAAGGCGGGGTGCGCGGTCTCCGGCAGAACGAGATTGCCGCGAAAGCGGGAATCGCCGCGCTGCGCCCGGGCGGAATCGCGGCACGCCTTCACCGCGAGCAGGATGCTTTCCGTGCCGCCCGACGTCATCACGCCGGTCGCGCCGGCCGGCGCGTGGAAGAGGTCGAGCGCCATCTCGATCACCTCGCGCTCCATCTCGGCGAGGCTGCGGAACGCGCGCCGGGCGCCGAGCGCGTTCTCGCCGAAGAAGGCCATGAACGCATCCCGCCCGATCGCGGCGACGTCCTCCGGCGCGCCGAACACGTAGAGCGGAACGCGGCCGCTTTTCCAGTCGAGATCCGTCGCCCGCATGCGCGCAAGCGCCTCGGCAATCTCCGGCCACGCCCGACCATGCGGCGGAAACCCCACGCGCTGCGTCATGCCGCGGCTCCGGATCGGACTATCTGCAGGCTCCGTCGAGTGCGGCGTGAACGAAGCTCGGATCGACGGCGGCGGCGATCTCCGCGGTGGATGGAACGGACATGACCTTGCCGCTGTCCTTCAGGAACTTGCCGCTCTTCACATAGGCTTCCTGCACGATCTTGGAATCGGCGATCTTCGATCCCGGCGCGCCCATCCATTCCGCCTGCTGCTTCAGTGTGAGCTCGGGCCAGTCCGACGAACCCTTGATCGCGACATCCACTGGCACGCCGAGCAGCGGCGCGGACGCCGTGAAATATTTCGTGCGGTCGGCCCCGACCATGTCGTCGCTCGCCGCCGCGACCGCGCAGACGATCTTCTGCACCAGTGCCTTGTCCTTCGCCGCGAGGTCGCGCGAGACCACGAGCACGTTCATCGACGGGAAGCCCATCTCCGCGATCTTCGCCGCATCGGTCCAGATCTTCGTGCCCGGCTTCGCGGCCAGCGGCACGCCGGCGCCGAAATCGACATAGACGGCGTTCAGGTTGCCGGCGAGGAACGCCGCCGCGGCCGCCGCATCGGAGGCGAAGGGAACCACCTGCACCCGGCCCTTGAGTCCGTTCTTCTCGAGATAGCCCTGCAGTTCGTAATCCTCCGAGGAGCCGACGAGATCGCCGATCTTCTGCCCGGCGAGATCGGACACCTGGTGCAGGACCTCGCCGTTCACGTAGAGCGCCGCGCCGTCGAAGCTCTCGGCGAACACCACGGTGAGCGGCGTGCGCGCGGCGAGCGAGCTCACCACCGGCGGGTTGCCGACGCCTTCCACCACATCGAACGAGCCAGCGCGCATGGCGGCCAGCGCGGCGACGCCGCTGTTGATCTGCACGAATTTGAGCCGCGCCGGGATTTGCGCTTCGAGGGTCTTGTCGCTGCCGATCACCGCGCCCGGGCTCGACACGCCGCCGGCGAAATAGGCCCAGGTGATCGTCCGCTCCTGTGCCCAGGCACCGCCGGACAGCGCCGCCACGGCGAGGGCCGCGAGCGCCAGCTTCACCGATCGCCACGATTCTGCTCGTGCCCGCATCGTCGTCTCCCCGCTTCTCGCAAGCGCCCGTTCGCATCATGGAACGTCCACTGCCGGCTTTCAAGGAAGCTGGCACGTCGCCTTTGCGCAATCGCCAATTCACGCACTTCAACCCGCTTCCAAGAGGAGCAGGTTTCCGCGCGATCGGGCACCAGCCTCCGATCGCCCTGACTGGAAAGTCAGGGCGTGAATCGGCAGGCAAAAGATACGGAGCCCGAATCGCCCTGATCACAGTCAGAGCGATCCGAGTCTAGCCCATCGGCGCCACTATTCTTCGCAGCAGCCGCAGGAGCCCGTCCAGGATCAGCGCGACCACCGCGATCAGCACGATGCCGGAGAAGATCAGCGGCGTAAGCAGGTAGTTGGATGCCTCGAGGATGACGTAGCCGAGGCCGCTCGTGGCCGCGATCATCTCCACCGCGACGATGCTCGTCCAGGACAGTCCCATCGAGAGGCGGAGCCCGGTGATCACGGCGGGCAATGCCGCGCGGACGCGCACGTGCAGCAGGGCATAGGGGCGGGAGGCGCCGAGGGAAAGCGCCGCCTCGACATATTCCTCCGGCACCGCGTCGAGCGCGGCGACGACCGAGACGACCATCACCGGGATCACGCCGAGGCCGATCAGCAGGATCTTCGGCAACTCGCCGATACCGAACCAGACGATGAGCAGCGGGATGAAGGCGAGCGGCGGCAGCGGCCGGCCGAGCTCGATCAGCGGATCGACGATGAGGCGCAGCGGCCGGATCGCCGCCATCAGTGCGCCGAGCACGATCCCCGCCGTCGCGCCCCAGGCGAAGCCCACGATGATGCGCGCCATGCTGGCGGCGGTGTCGCCAAGCAGCGTCTCGCCCTCGGCGGGATAGGGCAGGGTAAGATAGTGCAGCAGCACCGCGCCGGTGGTGGCTGGCGACGGCAGGATCACGTCGTCCGCGATGATCAGCGCCGCAAGCCACCAGATGACGACGATGCAGAGGACGCCGATCGCGCCCATGACGATGCGCGACCAATCGAGTGCCGCCAGGCGGCGGCCGATCGCGCCGTGCCGGGCCGCGGCCGGCGGCGGTCGATCCGGCACCGCATCGCGGAGGGTCGTGTCGCTCGCATCCGCCATTGTCGCTTCCTACTGCGCCGCGGCGCGCGCGCCGATCGCGCCGCCGCCGCCGCGGGCGCGCTCGACGGCCTGGCGCACGCGGCGCTTCAGTTCGACGAAGGGCGCGGTCTCCGACATCTCGTAATGACGCGGGCGCGGCAGTGCAATCGGGATCGTCTCGACGAACTGGCCGGGATTCGACGCCATCACCGCCACGCGATCGCTCAGCAGCACCGCCTCCTCCACGTCATGGGTGACCAGAACGACGGTGAAGCGCCTGTTCTCCCACAAGTCGAGCAGGAATTGCTGCATGCCCGCGCGCGTCAGCGCATCGAGCGCGCCGAACGGCTCGTCCATCAGCAGGATGCGCGGCTCCGCCATCATCGCGCGCGCAAACGCGGCGCGGTGCATCATCCCGCCGGAGAGCTGCTTCGGATAATGCAGCTCGAAGCCGGACAGGCCGACGATGCGCAGGAGCTCGCGCGCGCGGTCGCGGGTTTGCGCGGTCACCGTGCCGGCGGCGCGCGGGGCGAACAGCGTGTTGTCGAGCACGGTCAGCCAGGGGAACAGCATCGGATGCTGGAACAGCATGCCGCGATCGGAGCCGGGCCCGGTGACGGGTGTGGCGCCCGCGAGCACCGTGCCCGAATCGGCGCGCACGAAGCCGCCGAAGATCCGCAGCAGCGTCGTCTTGCCGCAGCCGGAGCGGCCGACCAGCGCGATGAACTCGCCATCGGCAACGTTCAGGCTGACATCGCGCAGAATCTCCGTCGCGCTGCGCCCATGCGCGAAGCTCTTCGAGACGTTCGCGACATCAAGCGCGGCCATGATCCGTGTGCTCCCGCGGCGGGCATACGCGACTCCGGACGCGGCCGCGCGCCCGCGGTCCGTGGTCGAGCTTAGCCATCTCCGCCACCGCGCGGCAACGATGGGGCCGGGCGTCCATTCTTCTTCTATCCCTCCCGCGCGGCGCGGATGATGCGTGCCACGCGGGAGGGATCGGTGACCTGGCGGCGGTATTCGCGATCGGGGTCGGTGGCGCCCATGGCAAGGCGGCGATTGCGGAAGCGCATCGGGCTCGCCTGCTCGGTGGCGGCGGAGAAGTGGAGTTCGGTGAGGCCGGTCTCGCGGCGGACCCGGCCGATGGTGCCCTCCGTGAGGGCGCCGCAGCCGAGGATGATGATGCGGCCGGCGGCGCGGACATGGAGACGTTTGAGCAGGGGAATGCCGCCGAGCGCGTCGGGCTGCTGACCGCTGGTCAGCACGCGATCGACGCCGCAGCGGATCAGGGCTTCAAGGGCGGTGTCGGGATCGCTTGTCATGTCGAAGGCGCGGTGGAAGGTGACGGAGAGCGGGCGGGCGGCGGCGACGAGAGCGGTGGTGCGGGCTTCGTCGATGTCGCCGTCGGAGGTGAGACAGCCGATCACCGCGCCGGCGGCGCCGGACCCGCGCAGCGCGGCAATGTCGTCGAGCATGCTGGCGAATTCG
Organism: uncultured Alphaproteobacteria bacterium; assembly: GCA_963822815.1. Classification (GTDB taxonomy): domain Bacteria; phylum Pseudomonadota; class Alphaproteobacteria; order Acetobacterales; family Acetobacteraceae; genus CAWGJC01. Next base: position 75,353 of record CAWGJC010000001.1, on the reverse strand, counting down.
GCGTCGGAGTAGAGGAAGTCGCCGCCGCGCGGACGGACCATCACGGTGAAGGGGGTCTGGCCGCGGGAGGCGGCGGCGCGGATGGTGCCGGCGCTGGGCGTGATGCCGCCTTCGACCAGGCTCGCGCAGAGCTCGGCACGGTCGGCACCGCCCTGCTCGGCGGCGAGCAGCCCGTCAATGCCTTCGACGCAGACCTCGATCAGCGGAACCGGCACTCCGTTACTCCTCTCCGAGCAGATGCAGCACCAGCTCGCGCCGATGCGGGGCGGCGCGGTGCTCCCACAGATACAGCCCCTGCCAGGTGCCGAGCACCAGCCTTCCATCGGCCAACGGAATGGAGAGCTGGGTGGCGGTGAGGGCGGCCCGGATATGCGCCGGCATGTCATCCGGCCCCTCCGCGTCGTGCCGGTAGGGGCCACCCTCCGGCACCAGCCGGGCGAAGAAGGCGGCGAGGTCGGTACGCACGTCCGGGTCGGCGTTCTCCTGCACGAGCAAGGAGGCCGAGGTGTGGCGGCACCAGATGGTGAGCAGTCCGGTGGCGAGCCCCTGCGCCTCCGCCCAGCGCCGCACCGGATCGGTCATCGGCACCAGCGCGCGGCCGGTGGTCGGAATGGTGAGGCGGTGGAGGCGCTGTCGCATCGGTTTCCGCTCCTGCTATCCTGCCGCCGGCCGGAAATGCGATTCCAATGGACGGGTTCGACAAGAAAATCCTGCAGTGCCTGCAGGAAGACGCCACCATGCCGATTGCCGCCATCGCCGAGAAGGCGGGGCTGTCGGCCTCGCCCTGCTGGCGGCGCATCCAGCGGCTGGAAGCCGACGGGGTGATCCGGTCCCGGGTGGCGCTGCTCGACCCGGCGCGGCTCAATGTCGGCGTCACCGTGTTCGTCGCCATCCGCACCAACCGGCACAGCATGGACTGGGCGGACCGCTTCACCAGCGCGGTCGCGCGCATCCCGGAGGTGATGGAGCTCTACCGGATGAGCGGGCAGGTCGATTATCTGCTGCGCGTGGTGGTGCCGAGCATCGCCGCCTACGACGGCGTGTACAAGCGCCTGATCGAGGCCGCCGACCTGTTCGACGTCAGCTCGAGCTTCGCGATGGAGACGCTGAAATGCACCACCGCCCTGCCGCTCGATTACGCATGAGGGAGCGATACCAACGGTCGTTGTTCATGACCGTTGGTATGCGCGCGGTTGGTGGGCGGCGCGCGCCAAAAAAAGGCGCTATACCGCGCGCCGAGGTGCACTCGACGAGTTGCGATTTGAGCGCGCGGGTATGAGATTTCCACCACGGGGCCGATGCGGGCATGCAATTTCCTTTCGTCCGCGATCCGGCCCCGTCTTCGGGCGAATTTTGCGCCCGCTCCGGCCTATCCTCATGCGATCCAGCAAGGAGGAGAAGGCGATGCCGCAACTGTCCTTCACCCGGCATCCGCGGGAGGTCGGCGAGAACTATGCCGAGCACATGGCGAGCGCCTTCGGCTTCGGCACCGCGATGCTGCGCGGCGGCATCGCCTGCCTGATCCACGGCCTGTTTCCGTTCCTCTGCACGACGACCGGCTCGGCCACCATCCGCCGGCTCCACGACCGCATGGTGGTGAACCGGGTGCGCCACCCGGCCGGCCAGGATGGTGCCGCGCGCGAGGCTTGAGCGGGGATCAGATGGCCGGGGCGATCAGCCGTCCGAGCGGGCGGCCGCCGAAGACGTGGACGTGCAGATGCGGCACTTCCTGGCCGGAATCCGGGCCGACATTGGTGATCACGCGATAGCCGGGCTCCTCGATCTCGAGCTTCCTCGCGATCGCCGCGACGGCGCGCCAGAAGCCGGCGATTTCGGCCTCGCTCGCGCGCGCGGCGAAATCGACCAGCGACACGTAGCGTCCTCGCGGCACCACGAGGACGTGCACCGGCGCCTGCGGGGCGATGTCCTCGAAGGCGAGCGAGAACTCGTCCTCGTGCACCTTCCGGCAGGGGATCTCGCCGCGCAGGATCTTCGCGAAGATGTTCTGGTCGTCGTATCGACCGAGGCCGCTCACCGGCATCACTCCACTCCCTGCAGGCTCAGGGGATTTTCGTGGTGTGCAGGCCGAAGGCAAGCGGGAGGCTGCGCGGGCGCGCCGCCTTCTCGGCGATGCCGCTGATGCCCTCCCGGCGGGTGAGCTCGGCCCAGATCTCCTCCGGCCGGATGCCGGCATCCACCCACAGCACGATCAGATGATAGAGCACGTCGGCGCTCTCGCCGATCAGCGCGCCGCGGTCGTGCGCCACCGCCTCGATCAGGCACTCGACCGCCTCCTCGCCGAATTTCTGCGCGACCTTGGTGGTGCCGCGCGAGAGCAGCCGGGCGGAATGGCTGACCGAGGGGTCGGCGTTGCGGCGCTCCATCACCACCTCCCAGAGCCGGTCGAGCACGGCGGAGGAGGCATCGGGCAGCGGCAGGGGCAGCGACGGCTTCCTCGCCGGCTTGCGCGAAGCGGCGCCCTTCTTGCGCTTCTTGGGGCCGGAGCGGGCGCCGTTCGCCTTCTTGGTGGCTTTCGCCATGCCTCCCGCCTCTACGCCGCCACGGGACGGGGCAGCCGTACCGGAAGGCCCGCACCGTGCAACGCGGATTTCACCTCGGGGATCGCGAATTGCCCGAAATGAAAGACGCTCGCCGCCAGCAGCCCGGTCGCGCCGGCGCGGGCGCCCTCGATGAAATGCCGGAGCTCGCCCACCCCGCCGCTCGCCACCACCGGCAGCCTGACGGCCGCGCACACCGCCCGCAGCAGGTCGAGGTCGAAGCCCAGGCCGGTGCCGTCGCGGTCCATGCTGGTCAGCAGGATCTCCCCCGCCCCGAGCGCCTGGACCTGCCGGCACCAGGCGACCGCGTCCAGTCCGGTGCCGCGCCGGCCACCATGGGTGAACACCTCCCAGCCGGCCGGGGGCGGATCGCCGCGCATCGACGGCGACCACCACGCACTGGCTGCCGAACTTCTCCGCCGCCTCGCGCACGAGGTCGGGCCGGGCCACCGCGGCGGAGTTGATGCTCGCCTTGTCGGCGCCGGCGAGCAGCAGCTTGCGGATGTCCTCGGTCGAGCGCACGCCGCCGCCCACGGTCAGCGGCAGGAACACGCGCGAGGCGGTGCGCGCGACCACGTCGCGGATGGTGTCGCGGTTCTCGTGGCTCGCGGTGATGTCGAGGAAGGTGAGCTCATCGGCGCCGGCGCGGTCATACACCGCGGCCTGCTCGACCGGGTCCCCGGCGTCGCGCAGGGCGACGAAGTTCACGCCCTTGACGACGCGGCCGTCCTTCACGTCGAGGCAGGGGATGATGCGGAGCTTCAGCACGCCTCTGGTCCCATCACGTCCGGGGGCCACCATGGGCGCCTCGCTCGCGTCGTCGAAACATGGATGAATTCAAGATTGGTGGAGTCACGCGGCGAGCAGTTGCAGCGCCTGGGCGGGATCGACCCGTCCGTCATAGAGCGCCCGGCCGACGATCACGCCCTCGACCCGGCTCCCCGCGGCCGCCGCCTTCAGCGCGCGGAGGTCATCGAGGCTGCCGACGCCGCCGCTCGCGATCACCGGCGCGCTGATCTGCACGGCGAGGGCGAGGGTCGCGTCGATGTTGACGCCGGCGAGCATGCCGTCGCGGGCGATGTCCGTGTGGATGATGGCGGCGACGCCCGCGTCCTCGAAGCGGAGGGCCAGCTCCCCGGCGGCGAGCGTCGAGGTCTCCGCCCAGCCTTCCACCGCCACCCTGCCGTCGCGCGCATCGATCCCGACCGCCACGCGGCCGGGGAAGGCGCGGCAGGCCTCGCGCACCAGCGCGGGCCGCTTCACCGCGACGCTGCCGAGGATCACCCGTGCCACGCCCCGCGCGAGCCAGCCCCCGATCGCGTCGAGATCGCGCAAGCCGCCGCCGAGCTGCACCGGCACATCGGCCGCGGCGAGGATCGCCTCGATCGCCGTCGCGTTGACGCTCCGCCCGGCGAAGGCGCCGTCGAGATCGACCACGTGCAGCCAGCGGAATCCCTGCGCCTGCCAGGCGCGCGCCTGCCCGGCGGGGTCCTCGGAATAGACGGTCGCCTGGTCCATCGCCCCGCGCCGCAGCCGCACGCAGGCGCCGCCCTTCAGGTCGATCGCCGGATAGAGCGTGAGCCCCGCCATCAGCCGCGCGAATCCCGCCGCAACCGCTTGTAGTAGTAGAATCCGCGCACCATCCGCCCCTCGACGCGCGCGTAGGCCGGGTGCTCGCCCCAGCGGACGTAGCCGAGGCTCTCATAGAGGCGGATCGCCGCCACCTGCGTCTCGCGCACGTCCAGATTGAGCACCTGGTAGCCGAGCGCCCGCGCCGACTCCTCGACCTTGAGCGTCATCTTGCGGGCGAGCCCGTGGCCGCGCGCATAGGGGGCGACGTAGGAGTGCATCAGGCTGGCGGCGAAGGCCTGCGCCTCGTTGTTGCGCGGCGGACGGACGAGCTGCGCCGAGCCCACGATCGCACCGTCGACCCGGGCGATGAACAGCTCGCGCTCGGGCACCAGCATCAGCCCGCGGAAATAGCCCTCGAGCGACGCCCGGCCCGGCGGGGCCAGCCAGCCGAATCCGCCGCCGTCGAGGATCGCCGCGTCGGTCGCCTCGCAGAGCGACTGCAGATCGTCCTCGTTGAAGGCGGTGATCCGCTCGACCACCACATCCGGGCAGGCGGCGTTTCGCCCTGCGGCATGTCAGGGCTCCCAGCGGAGGAAATTGCCGAGGATGCGCAAGCCGACCTCCTGGCTCTTCTCCACATGGAACTGCGTGCCGGCCCGGTTGCCGCGCGCGCTCATGGCGACGACCGGGCCGCCGTACTCGGTGGTCGCGATCGTCTCCTCCGGCGCGGCACCGCGAAGCGCGTAGCTGTGCACGAAATAGACATGGTCGCCCGGGGCGAGGCCGTCCAGGAGCGGATGCGCATCCCGGCGCGAAATCGAGCGCGTTCCAGCCCATCTGCGGCAGGCGGAGGCCCGGCGCTTCCATCCGCGCCACCTCGCCGCCGATCCAGCCGAAGCCGGGGACGATCTCGTGCTCGAGCCCGCGCTCGGCCATCAGCTGCATGCCGACGCAGATGCCGAGGAACGGCGCGCCGCGTCCGACCGCCGCGTCGAGCGCCGCCCGCATGCCGGGGACCGCAGCGAGCCCGCGGGCGCAGTCGGCGAAGGCGCCCTGGCCGGGCAGCACCACGCGGTCGGCCCGGGCGACCGATCTGCGGATCGGCGGTGACGGTGATCTCGGCGGGGATGCCGCCCCGCTCGGCGGCCACCGCGAGGCCGCGGGAGGCGGAGGCGAGATTGCCGCTGCCGTAATCGATGACCGCGACCTTCATCGCGCCGGCGGTCTCATCGCGCGAGCGACCGGGACAGGTCGGGCCGGAGGGCGAGCAGCCGCGCCAGCGCCGCATCGCGGTCCCGCGCCGCCACCACATGGGCGAGCAGGAAGCGCCGCCGGGCCAGGCCGGCGCGGCGGAGATCGTTGCCGAACATTCCCTGCAGCACCGCGAGCGCCAGCAGCAGGACCGGCCCCGCCGCACCGTGGACCAGCGCCGCCGCCAGCACGCCGAGCGCGAGGTCGATCGCGGCCGCGATCCAGGCGCGGTGCAGCGCGAGCCAGATCGGCCCGAAGAAGAGCGCGCCCCAGGCGAAACCCTCGCGCACGAGCTGCGGCGGGCGCGCCGTCGCGCAGATGCGCGGTGTAGATCCTCACAGCGCCCCCTTGGTGGAGGGGATCGCGTCGCCGGCGCGCGGATCGGGCTCGACCGCCATGCGCAGCGCCCGCGCCGTCGCCTTGAAGCAGGCCTCGGCGATGTGGTGCGCGTTGCGCCCGGCGCGGCGCGGTGAGATGCAGCGTGATCAGCCCGTTCATGGCCAGCGCGCGGAAGAACTCCTCGAACAGCTCGGTGTCCATCGCGCCGATCTTGTCGCGCGGGAAGTCCACGTTCCAGGCGAGGAACGGCCGGCCGGAGAGATCGACCGCGGCCTCGGCCAGCGCCTCGTCCATCGGCACCAGCGCCTGGCCGAACCGCCTGACGCCGCGCTTCTCGCCGAGCGCGCGGGCCAGCGCCTGGCCGAGCACGATGCCGACATCCTCGGTGGTGTGGTGGAAATCGACATGAGGTCGCCCGTGGCCTTCACCGCGAGGTCGAACAGCGCCGTGGCGGGCGAGCGCGGTCAGCATGTGGTCGAGGAAGCCGATGCCGGTCGCGATCTCGGCGCGGCCGGCTCCGTCGAGATCGAGCGTCAGCTCGATCGCGGTCTCGGAGGTCGTGCGGTCGATCGTCGCGGTGCGGGCCATGGACGCCGCACCTCTAGCCGATTGCGCACGCGCAAAGCCACGCGGAGGCCGATGCGCGCAGCGTGTCAGTGCGAGATTTCCTCCAGCTGCAGGTTGCGCGTGCGCGGGCCGAAGCCGGCGATCGAGATGATGACGATCAGCATCGAGACGGCGATGAAGATGAACACCGCCGGCACGCCGCCCGTCTTCAGCAGCCAGCCGATCACGAAGCTCACGAAGACCGTGCTGATCCGGCTGAACGAATAGACGAAGCCGACCGCGCGCGCCCGCACCCGGGTCGGGAACAGCTCGGTCATGTAGGCGTGGAAGCTGAAGGAGAGGATGTTGTTGGCGAGCGTGATCAGCACGCCGAACAGGATCAGCAGCCCCATCGTGCTCTGCCCGGCGAACAGCAGGCCGAACACCGCGATGCCGACCGCGGCGCCGACGATCATCCATTTCCGCTCGATCCGGTCGGCGATGCCGGCGCCGAGCAGCGGCCCGAACGGGTTGGCGATGGCGATGATGAAGGCGTATTCCAGGCTGCGTGCTGAGATTGATCCCCTTCTGCGCGATCAGCGTCGGCACCCAGCTCGCGAAGCCGTAGAAGCCCACCGTCTGGAAGAACTGGAACACCATCATCATGATGGTGCGCGAGCGGTAGGGCGGCTCCCAGATCTCGGCGAAGCGGCCGGGGACCTGCATGCCGGCCGCGACATGGGCGAGCGGGGGCGGCAGCGTCGCGCCGCCGAGATCGGCGGCGACCCGGCTCTCCAGCATGGCGGTGACCTGCTCCGCCTCCGCGCGCCTGCCCGTGCTGCAGCAGCCAGCGCGGGCTCTCCGGCACGCCGCGGCGGATGAACCAGACGAAGACCGCGCCGACCGAGCCGATCAGCACCACCCAGCGCCAGCCGGCGAAGCCGAGCGGCGCGATCGGCACCAGCAGCCAGCCGAGGAAGGCGACCACCGGCACCACCGCGAACTGGATCGTCTGGTTCACCGCGAAGGCGCGCCCGCGCAGGTGCTTGGGCATCAGCTCGGCGATGTAGGTGTCGATGGTGACCAGCTCGACGCCGATGCCGATGCCGGCGATCACCCGCAGCACGAGCAGCCAGGCGCCGGTGGTCGCGAACGCCATCAGCAGGGTGAAGACGCAGTACCAGAGCAGCGAGATGGTGAAGATCGTGCGCCGCCCGTAGCGGTCGGCCACGTAGCCGAAGGCAAGGGTGCCGATCCAGAGGCCGAGGAAGGTCGCCGCGACGAACGCCGCCGGGCCGGTGAAGATGCCGACGGTGACATGCGCGAGCAGCCCCGAGCGGACCAGGCCCGGCACCACGTAGCCGGTGAAGAACAGGTCGTAGAACTCGAACACCCCGCCCAGCGAGAGCAGGATCACCAGGTTCCAGATGGTGCGTGTGGCCGGCAGTCGGTCGAGCCGGGCCGTGATCGCGGCGATATCGGACATCAGGCGTTTCCCCCGGCGCCGCGACCCTCCGACTCGGGTCTCGCCCGGCGCGCGGAAATCATTCTGCGCCGTGCCACGCCACGGGTTGACCAGCCGGCGCCGCGCCCGGCTCTTGTGCAGCCCCCTCCGGTTCCCATCTAGGCGGCCTATGCACAACATCGCACCCAACCCGGGGTCGCCTGTACGACCCGGTCGGGTGGCATGGCACCACCATCCTCTGCGTGCGCCGCAACGGGCACGTGGCGATGGCGGGCGACGGCCAGGTCACCCTCGGTCAGACGGTCATCAAGGGAAATGCCCGCAAGGTTCGCCGGATCGGCAACGGCGCGGTCATCGCAGGTTTCGCCGGCGCCACCGCCGATGCCTTCACCCTGCTCGAACGGCTCGAAGCCAAGCTCGAGCGCTTCCCGAACCAGCTCGAACGCGCCTGCGTCGAACTCGCCAAGGACTGGCGCACCGACCGCTACCTGCGTCGCCTCGAGGCGATGATGGCGGTCGCCGACCAGGATCGCAGCTACACGCTGACCGGCAACGGCGACGTGCTGGAGCCGGAGGACGGCATCATCGCCATCGGCTCCGGCGGCAACTACGCGCTCGCCGCGGCGCGCGCGCTGCTCGAGGTGGAGGGGCTGTCGGCGGAGGAGATCGCCCGCCGGGCGATGAAGATCGCCGGCGAGATCTGCGTCTACACGAACAGCAACGTCATCGTGGAGACGCTCGTGATGGACGTCCCGACCTATTCCCCCCGCGAGATCGTCTCCGAGCTCGACCGCTTCATCGTCGGCCAGGACGACGCCAAGCGCGCGGTCGCGATCGCGCTGCGCAACCGCTGGCGCCGGCACCAGCTTCCCGAGGCGATGCGCGAGGAGGTCGTGCCGAAGAACATCCTGATGATCGGCCCGACCGGCTGCGGCAAGACCGAGATCGCGCGCCGGCTGGCCAAGCTCGCGCAGGCGCCGTTCCTGAAGGTCGAGGCGACCAAGTTCACCGAGGTCGGCTATGTCGGCCGCGACGTGGAAAGCATCGTGCGCGACCTGGTCGAGGTCAGCATCAACATGCTGCGCGACGCCTCGCGCAAGGACGTGCAGGCGAAGGCGGAGCTCGCCGCCGAGGAGCGGCTGATCACCGCGCTGGTCGGCGAGAAGGCGGCCGCCGACACCCGCAGCAAGTTCCGCCACATGCTGCGCTCGGGCGAGCTCGAGCAGAAGGAGATCGACGTCAACGTCGCCGAGAGCGGCGGCATGCCGATCGGCCAGTTCGACATTCCGGGCATGCCGCCCGGCCAGGTGATCAATATCGGCGACATGATGAAGGGCATGTTCGGCAAGCGCGAGCAGCAGAAGCGCATGACGGTCGGCGCCGCGCGCACCGCGCTCGAGCGCGAGGAGGCCGACAAGCTGCTCGACACCGACGCGCTCACCAAGGACGCGGTCGCGCACGCGCAGGATCACGGCATCGTCTTCATCGACGAGATCGACAAGATCTGCGCGCGCTCGAGCGAAGGCGGCTTCCGCGGCGGCGACGTCTCCCGCGAAGGCGTGCAGCGCGACCTGCTGCCGCTGATCGAGGGCACCACCGTCACCACCAAATACGGGCCGGTGAAGACCGACTACATCCTGTTCATCGCCTCGGGCGCGTTCCATCTCGCCAAGCCCGCCGACCTGCTGCCGGAATTGCAGGGCCGGCTGCCGATCCGGGTCGAGCTCGCCGGGCTCTCGCGCAACGATCTCCGCCGCATCCTCACCGAGCCGGAGCACAGCCTGCTCAAGCAGTATGCGGCGCTGATGGGAACCGAGAACGTCACGCTCGAATTCACCGAGGACGGGATCGACGCGCTCGCCGAGCTCGCCGCCGACATCAACGACCGCGTCGAGAACATCGGCGCGCGGCGGCTGGCGACGGTGCTCGAGAAGCTGCTCGAGGAGATCAGCTTCACCGCGACCGACCGCCCGGGCGAGACCGTCCGCGTCGATGCGGCGGCGGTGAACGAGCGCGTGGCGCCGCTCGCGCAGAAGGGCGATCTCAGCCGCTTCATCCTGTAGCGATGGCCTATGACGGGCTCGCGGCGTGGCATGACTTCCACGTGCTCATGGGCACGGCGGGGGCCACGCTCGAAGGGCCTGATGTTCGTCGCCGCCTCGGTCGGCACCGGCGTGTTCACCGAGGAGCGGCCGGTCGCGCTCCGCGGCTTCCTCTCGCCGACCGTGGTCGCGTTCGGCGGCGTGCTGTTCTGCGGCCTGATCGGGATCGCGCCGGTCGAGCGGTCGGGCGCTACGCGCTGCTGTTCGGCGGGCTCGGCCTGCTCGGGCTCGGCTATTCCGCGCGGGTCTGGCAGAACATGGCCGCGCCGGGTTCGCCGCCAATTCGACCTCGAGGACCGCCTCTGGTACCTGGCGGCGCCGCCTTCGCCTACTTCCTGCTGATCGCCGCCGGCGTCGCCTTCGCCGAGGCGCCCCCGGCCGCGCCGCCGCTGCTCGCGGTCGCCACCGCCTGCTGCTGCTCGCCGGGCTGCGCAACGCCTGGGACATCACCAGCTGGGTGGTGATGCGGCGGAAGCAGTGAAGGCTTGACCGGCCGGCGCCGGATCAGCACATCCCACCAATGCCCGATCCGTTCGTCATGCCCGAGGAGGCCTCCGCCGCCGAAGCGATCGCCGCGATCGGCGACGAGCTTGGCGTGTTCGACGACTGGATGGAGCGCTACCAGTTCATCATCGAGCTCGGCCGCAAGCTGCCGCCGTTTCCGCCGGAGTGGATGGACGACGCGCATCGCGTGCCCGGCTGCCAGAGCAAGGTATGGATGGAGGCGAGCACTCCGCGACGGACGCATGCATTTCGCCGGCGCCTCCGACGCGGCGATCGTCTCCGGCCTGGTCGCCCTGCTGCTCCGGGTCTATTCCGGCCGCTCGCCCGCCGAGATCGCCGCCACCGGCCCGGAGTTCCTGAAGGAGCTTGGCCTGCTGGAGGCGCTCTCCACCAACCGCGGCAACGGTATCGCGGCGATGGCGCGGAAGGTGCGCGAAGCGGCGTCCGCGATCCCCGCCTAATCTCCCGGCCGCAGCGGCAGCAGGCAGAGGCTCGCGAGCCCTCCCACGGCGGCGATGCCGACCAGCAGATCGGCGGCCGGGAAGTGCCCGACCAGCGGCGCGACCAGCGTGGGCGCGATCGCCTGTGCGAGCAGCACCGGCATCGCCAGCCGGCCGATCACGCTCGCATAGCCGCGCGGGCCCGAGCAGATAGAGCGGCAGCGTGCCGCGGCTGATCGTCAGCACGCCGTTGCTCATCCCGTAGGTCAGGGTAACAGCCGCGCCCGGGCGCGCCGGCGAGCGGCAGCAGGGCGCCGAGCGGCAGCAGCAGCGCGCCCGCCCAGGAGGTGGCGAGCGGCGTCAGGAAGCGGCCGAACGCCCATTCGAGCAGCCGCGCGCCCACCTGTCCCGGCCCGATCAGCGCCGCCGCGGTCACCGCCGCCACCGCGCCGAGCCCGAGCCCCCGCAGCAGCACCAGCACGTGCACCGTCACCACGCCGGCGATGAAGGCGCGGATGGTGAAGAAGGCGGCGAGCAGCAGGAAATTGCGCCGCGCCCGCAGCGGGCCGGCATTCTCCGCCCGTGGCGGCCCGGCCTGTTGCGGCGGCGCCGTGCCGGGAACCGTGGCGAGGATCAGTGGCAGGTTCACCGCCAGGTGGATCGCGGCGTAGATCAGCGCCGTCTCCCGCCAGCCGAGCCGGGCGAACAGGAAGCGTGCCGAGCGGCCAGCCGACAGTGCTCGCGAACCCGCCGAGCAGGGTGATGCCGATGATCGCCGGCCGCGCCGCCTCGCCGAGCTGCCGTCCGACGGTCGCGAAGGCGGCATCGTAGAGCCCGAGCGCCATGCCGAGCCCGAGCACCGTCCACACCGCGTACCAGGCGACGAGGGAATGGGCGAACGCCAGCGCGGCGAGGCCCGCGGCCTGCACCAGGCTCCCGGTCACCAGCACCGGGCGCCCGCCGCTCTGGTCCACCCAGCGCCCGACCCGGGGCGGCAGATCCCGCTGATCAGCAGCGACCAGGAGAACGCGCCGAGCACCGCCGTGCGGGAGAGATGCAGGTCGGCCGCAACCGGGCCGCTGATGATCGCCGGCAGGTAGTAGGTGGTGCCCCAGGCGAGCGTCTGGACCACGCCCAAGGCGACCGCCAGGCTCCGGGCTCCGCGCATCCGCCCAGCATGCGGGAGACGGCGCGAGCATCAGAAGCCCTTTCGGTTGATTGCGATCGCGTTCCGGTGCTTGCTGCCGGGATGAGGCATGCCGCGCGAATCTCCCGCTGCGCGCTTTGCCGCGGCACTTGAAAGCGCCGGTCGCGCGACGCGGCATGCTGGTGATCGGGCTCACCGGCGGCATCGGCATGGGCAAGTCCACCGCCGCTGCCACGTTCCGTCGCGCCGGCATTCCGGTGTTCGACGCGGATGCGGCGGTGCATCGCCTGCAGGGGAAGGGCGGCAAGGCGGTGCGGGCCATCGAGGCGGCCTTTCCAGGCACGACGCGGAACGGCGCCGTCGATCGCGCGGCGCTGCGCGCGCGGGTGATCGGCGACGAGGCGGCGATCGCGCGGCTGGAGGCGATCGTGCATCCGCTGGTCCGCGCCGAGGAGCGCGGCTTCCTCGCCCGCGCCCGCCGCGCCGGCCACCCGGTCGCCGTGCTCGACATCCCGCTGCTGTTCGAGACCGGCGCCGATGCGCGGGTCGATTGCGTCGTCACCGTCTCGGCGCCGATGCGGCGTGCAGCTCGCGCGGGTGCTGAGGCGGCGCGGCATGAGCCAGGAGCAGGCGCGCGCCATCATCGCGCGCCAGATGCCGGATCGCGAGAAGCGCCGGCGCGCCGATGCGGTGGTCCAGACCGGCCTCTCCCGCTACCATGCGCGCCGCCGACTCCGCCGCCTGATCGCACGAGCTCCGATGACCCGTTCGATCCTGTTCGATACCGAGACCACCGGCCTCGATCCGCTGCTCGGCGACCGCGTCGTCGAGATCGCGGCGATCGAGCTGATGAACGACCTGCCGACCGGGCGGCAGTTCCACCGCTTCATCGACCCCGAGCGCGACATGCCGGAGGACGCGACGCGGGTCCACGGCCTCACCCGCGCCGACCTGATCGGCAAGCCGCGCTTCGCCGAGATCGTCGACGAGCTCTGCGCATTCCTCGGCGATTGCCCGCTCGTCGCGCACAACGCGCCGTTCGATTTCGGCTTCCTCAACGCGGAATTCGCCCGGCTCGGCCTGCCGCCGCTCGCGCCCGAGCGCATGATCGACACGCTGGTGCTGGCCAAGACGCGCTTCCCCGGCCTGCCGAACAGCCTCGACGCGCTCTGCCGCCGCTTCGCGATCGACCTCTCCGCGCGCACCACGCACAACGCGCTGCTCGACTGCCGGCTGCTGGCGGAGGTCTATGTCGAGCTGACCGGCGGCCGCCAGCGCGGCCTCACGCTGATCGAGGCACAGCGGAGGCGACGATCGCCGTCACCTATGCCGCCACCGGCCCGCGCACACCGGTGTCGTGGTCGCCCGAGCGCCGCCGAGCTCGCGGCGCACGCCGCCTTCCTGGCCCGCATCGCCGAACCGGTCTGGCGCCTCCCTCGATCAGGTCCTGACCAGCGAGACGATGAACTCGGCGCCGCTTGCCGGGTAAGCGACGGCGAGTTGCAGCGGCAGCAGGCCCAGTCCCTCGATCACCGCCCAGCAGGCCCGGAAGCTGTCCACGCTCCAGACATGGCAGTGCACGTCGAAATAGGCGCCCGACGCCTCCGCCTCGCGTGCCGTCGCGAAGGCCGTGCGGGCCAGTGGCAATGCGATCCGTCGGCGGCGGCGCGTGTCGCGGATAGGCGTTGGCGAGATGGTCGAAAATCTGCCCGAAGCTCGGCCGGCGCAATCCGCGCGCCCAGGCGTCGAGCATGTCGGCGGGGCGGGACAGCGCGCGGGCATGGTCGAACGTGTCGGGCTGGTTGGGAATCGCCAGATTGATCCGGCCGCCGGGCACCAGCACCTCGGCGAATTGCGCCAGATAGCCGATCGGATCCGGCGCGTGCTCGATCATGTGCGAGGCCAGGCAGTAGAACCACCCGTCGCCCACCACGTCGCGCAGGCGCTCGCCGCGCCAGACATGGTCGATCTCCGGGATCAGCTCCGGGCGCACGCGCGCCGCTCGCCGCCGGCGAGGCGTATTTCTCGAGCAGCGCGTCGCGCGAGAGGTAGTCGACGTAGCGCACGCCGGACCGCTGGCGCGACAGCAGCGGGCGGCTCAGCGGCCCGAACTCCAGCCCCGGCCGCGCCGGGTCGATGCCGGTCAGCATCCGGCCGAGCCGCTCCCGGTGCCGCGTGGCGGTGGAGTTGGGCAGGCCGGACCCGTCCGGGAAACGCACGTCGAGCCGGTCTTCGAGCGTCAGCGGCTCGGGGTAGTAGTAGGTGAAGCCGGATTCGCGCGGCAGGCCGAGCGCGGCAAGGTCGGGCGCGGGCCGTCGCAGCGCACGGTGCCGATCCGCTCGCCGTTCCGCCAGATGCCGAGCGTCGCCGGCGCGCCGTCCCAGATCGCCCAGCCCGCGCAATAGGCCTGGTTGCAGGCGTCGAGATGGCCACGGCCGCGGCCGGGTGGTGGGGTGCTCACGTTCGGCGGCGTTCCGGATGGCGCGGCTCGGGCGAAATGTCCCACGCGCTTATACGCGGATCGGCGCGGGCGACGGGACGAAAGGGTGCGCGGCGGCGGGGGAGTTCTCAACGGCGCCGCCCTTCCCCTGTCCTCCTCGCTTCCCTATAGGAGCCGCGCAAGGATCAGGAGACTTCCCATGCCGGACACTTCCGTGAGCCCGGACTACAAGGTCAAGGATATCGGGCTCGCCGATTGGGGCCGGAAAGAGATCGCGATGGCCGAGGACGAGATGCCCGGCCTGATGGCGGTGCGCGCGGAATACGGCAAGTCGCAGCCGCTCCGGGGCGCGCGCATCGCCGGCTGCCTGCACATGACGATCCAGACCGCGGTGCTGATCGAGACGCTGACCGCGCTCGGCGCCTCGGTGCGCTGGTCCTCCTGCAACATCTTCTCGACCCAGGATCACGCGGCCGCCGGCGTCGCGCAGACGGGCGTGCCGGTGTTCGCCTGGAAGGGCATGGGCGAGGAGGAGTTCTGGTGGGCGATCGAGAAGACGGTGCGCGGGCCGGATGGCTGGACGCCGAACATGATCCTCGATGACGGCGGCGACCTCACCAAGGCTCATGCACGAGAAGCATGCCGACCTGATGGAGGAGGTGCGCGGGCTTTCCGAGGAGACCACGACCGGCGTGCACCGCCTGCGCGAGATGGCGCGCGACGGCAGGCTGCTGGTGCCGGCGATCAACGTCAACGACAGCGTGACCAAGTCGAAATTCGATAATCTCTATGGCTGCCGGGAATTGCTGGTGGACGGCATCCGCCGCGGCACCGACGTGATGATGGCGGGCAAGATCGCGGTGGTCGCCGGGTTCGGCGATGTCGGCAAGGGCTCGGCGGCGTCGCTGCGCAATGCCGGCTGCCGCGTGATGGTGACCGAGATCGACCCGATCTGCGCGCTGCAGGCGGCGATGGAGGGCTACGAGGTCGTCACCATGGAGGACGCGGCGCCGCGCGGCGACATCTTCGTCACCGCGACCGGCAATGTGGACGTCATCACCCTCGATCACATGCGGGCGATGAAGCACCGCGCCATCGTCGCCAATATCGGCCATTTCGACAGCGAGATCCAGATCGAGTTGCTGCGCAACTACCGCTGGGAGAACGTCAAGCCGCAGGTGGACGAGGTGGTGTTCCCGGACGGCAAGCGGCTGATCGTGCTGTCCGAGGGCCGGCTCGTCAATCTCGGCAACGCGACCGGGCATCCGAGCTTCGTGATGTCGGCCTCGTTCACCAACCAGGTGCTGGCGCAGATCGAGCTGTGGAACGCGCCCAGGGGCAAGTACCAGAAGCAGGTCTACACGCTGCCGAAGCAGCTCGACGAGAAGGTGGCCGCGCTGCATCTCGCCAAGGTCGGCGCCAGGCTGACCAGGCTCACGCCGCAGCAGGCCGAATATATCGGCACCAACGTCTCCGGCCCGTTCAAGCACGAGCTCTACCGCTACTGACCATTCAACTCGGCGCCGGCCCTCGCCCCACCCGGCCACCCAATCCACTGTCCCGTCGTCGGGTGGTCGGGGGTGAGGGCCGGCGCCGAGTTGAACCGCGATCAGGACTTGTCAGCCGGGCGGGCGTGATCCATGTCGCTGGTGTGGTGGTTCCGCCATCCGCCATGCTTCGGATCGGGCTCCGGAGCGGATTTCGGAACCCTGAACCACACGGGAATCAATGATTTGCCAGTGTCCTTATCGATCCGAAAGTTCGCAAGATGCCGATCCCGAAGGCGACGAACTTTCGAATCGGGACACTAGCCATGGATGACGCCGCGTTCGATCGCGCCCTGGTCTCCGCCGCTTTTGCGATCGCCGCCGAGGATGGCTGGCATCGCGTGAGCATCGTGCGGGCGGCGCGGCGGGCCGGGCTGCCGCTCGACCGCGCGCGGCCGCGCTTCCCCGGACGCGGCGCGGTGCTGCTGCGGTTCGGCCGCATCGCCGACCAGACCGCGCTCGCCGATGCCGGCGCCGATGCCGGCGGCTCCGTCCGCGACCGGCTGTTCGACCTGCTGATGCGCCGCTTCGATGCGCTGCAGGCGAACCGGCAGGGCGTGCTGGCGCTGCTCTCCGCCCTCCCCTTCGACCCGCCGGCCGCGCTGCTGCTCGGCCTCGCGACAGCGGGCAGCATGGCCTGGATGCTCGAGGCCGCCGGGGTTTCCGCGCAGGGACCGATCGGGCGGCTGCGCGCGAAGGGCCTGACCGCGGTGTGGCTCGCGGCGGTGCGCGCCTGGCGGTCGGATGCGAGCGTCGATCTGTCGGCGACGATGGCGGCGCTCGACCACGCGCTGGCCCGCGCCGAACGCGTCGCCGGGTGGCTGCCCGGAGCGCAGGCCGGCGGGAAGAGCGGCGATGCGGGGCCGGGCGCGAGCGAGGCCGATCCCGACAGCCTGCCGCCCGAGCCGCCGCCCAACCACCGGCGCCCGCCTCCGACGCGGGAGCGAGCGAGGCGGATCCCGGAACGCTGCCTGGAGCAGAATGAGTTCGGAAGGCGAAGCCATCCTGCTCGAGATCTCTGTTTGCGAGCGTGATTCAGACTTCCGGCGACTCCGCCTCCAGTCATCAGGCTCGAGACCGGCAACCGGGCCGGCCGGCGAACGTCATCGTCGCGCAACGTGTGCCGCGTTGTGGTGACCGGCCGCTCGGGCCTACACCGGGGAAGCCTCAAAAGGAGGGTGCGATCATGGTTGACGAACCCCAGAAGCCGGCCGGCCGGGCGGCACGCACGGCGACGGAAGCGGCGAGCACCGCCACCAAGCGCGGGCGTCCAGGCCGCCGGCACCACGATGCGGGCCGGCAACGAAGCGACCAAGACCGCGATGACCGCCGGCAGCGGATGCGATGCGCACCGCGACCGATGCCGGCGTCGCCAGCATGAACGAGTTCGCCCGCCTGTTCTCCGACATGAAGCTGCCGGCGATGCCCGACATGGGCGCGCTGATGGACGCGCACCGGCGCAACCTGGAGACGCTGTCGGCCGCCAATCGCGTGGCGCTCGAGGGCGCGCAGGCGGTCGCCCGCCGGCACATGGAGATCATGCAGCAGAGCATGGCCGAGCTGTCGGAGACGATCCAGGCGCTGGCCACCGCCGAGGGGCCGCAGGCCAAGGCGGCGAAGCAGGCGGAGCTGATGAAGCGCGCCTATGAGCGGGCGGTCGCCAACATGCGCGAGCTGCGCGACCTGATCCAGCGCTCCAACGGCGAGGCGCTCGAATTGCTGAACAAGCGCTTCGCGGAGTTGCTCGACGAGGTGCAGGCGCTGATCCGCAAGGCCGGCGAGAAGGCCTGAAGCGCGGGTCAGGGTCCGACCAGGATGTAGCTGATCGTGACGTGGACCGTGGTCTCCGGCGGGCCCTCCCCGCCGGGGAAGGGCGGCACGTGCTGGTCGCGGAACACCGACAGCAGCGCCATGTCGAGGAAGGGCGAGCCCGAGCGCCGCTCGAGCCGCACCGACAGCACGCGCCCGGTCCGGTCCACCACGACGGCGACCGTCACGTCCCCCTGCTGCCCGTTCTCCGCCGCCTCGCGCGGGTAGTAGTCATGGCGCTGGATCCACTCCCCGAGCGCGTTGAGCCAGCCGGCCGGCGCATCCGCTGAACTGAGCTCGGTCCCGGGCGGGGCGATCCTGAGCGGCCCGCGCTCGGCCCCGCCTTGCGAGCCGCGCGGCGGCGCGCCCAGCGACCACCGCCCCGCCAGTGGAATGCCGAACCCGGCCAGCGGGTTCGCGCGCGGGCGGGCCGGTGGAGCGCGCAGAAGCGGCGCCGGCGCGGGCGGGGCCGCCGGCACCGGGACCGGCGGCATCGGCAGGATCCGGGTGAACGGCGCGAGGTTCACCTCCGGCGCGGCGTTCGGCACCGGCTGCGGCGATGGCGGTGAGGGGACCGCTTCCGGCGCACCCTCGGCGGGGGCCGGCGGCGGTGGCGGCACGGGGACGGCGGTCGGCGGCGCATGGTGGGGACCGGAGGCGCCGGCGGCGGCGGTGCGGCCGGTTCCGGCGCCGAGGGAGCGGGCGGAACCGGCACCGGCGGGATCGGCAGCGCCGGGCCGGGCGCCACCGGCACGGGCGGCGCTTCCGGCGGCGGCGGCACCGGCCGGCCGGGCGGGGCCGGAGGCGCCGGCGGTCCCGGACTGGGCGGGCTTGGCGAGGGCTCCGGGACCGCCGGATGCTGCGCGCCGGGCGATTGGAACACCATCGCGATCCCCGGCGGGGTGTAGGGTGGTGGCGGCGAGGGGCGCGGCACCGCGAGCAGGACCAGCAGCAGACCGGCGAGATGCAGCAGCGCGGAGGCGATCCAGGCCCGGCGCCATCGCCCGCCCGGTCGCCGCCGACGCGCGCCGATCCCGGCCCCGCTCGCGAAAGGAACGCCGGCGAGCGCGAGCTCGGGTGTCGGCGTGCGGCGGACGATCACGGATTGGATGGAGCGGGTGAAGGGAATCGAACCCTCGTATGCAGCTTGGGAAGCTGCCGTTCTACCATTGAACTACACCCGCACTCTCCCGGCCTTATAGCCGCCCGCTTTCCGCGCGCAAGCTCCGGTTACCCGGCAGCCGGTGGTGTCTCAGTTTGAGGTCGGCACCGGCCCGCTGCCCAACCCGGCCACCCACGCGAGTATACTTCCGTTGGGTGGCCGGGTGGGGGAGAGGGCCGGTGCCGACTTCAAACTGAGACACTACCCGGCAGCCGGTCCGGTTGACGCTCCACCCCGTCGCTTCTAGGGTCTTCCCCGACGCCACGGCGTCCCTCGTGATTTGTCCGGCCGGATTGCGGCGAGGTGAAACAAGCGCGCTAAAGAGGCCAGCGGATTTCCGTCCGCAGGCTTCCACGGTCGGCACCCGTCGCCGCTGCTGGAAGGCAACTCGCCAATGACCAAGACCAATTTCCGCCCCGCCACCAGGCTCGTTCATGGCGGCATCCAGCGCAGCAATTTCGGCGAGACCGCCGAGGCGCTCTTCCTCACCTCGGGCTACGTCTATGACAGCGCCGAGCAGGCCGAGGCGACCTTCACCGGCGCCGCGCAGCACTACCAGTATTCGCGCTTCGGCAATCCGACCGTCGCCATGCTGGAGGACCGGCTCGCCGGCATCGAGGGGGCGGAGGCGTGCCGTGCCACCGCGACCGGCATGGCGGCGGTGAATGCCGCACTGTTCGCGCAGCTGCAGGCGGGCGATCGCGTCGTCGCATCGCGGGCCCTGTTCGGCTCGTGCCACTGGATCGTCTCCACCTTGCTGCCGCGCTACGGCATCGCGACCGAGTTCGTGGACGGCAGCGATCTGGCGGCCTGGCGCGCCGCGCTGTCCCGCCCGGCCCAACTCGTGCTGCTGGAGACGCCGTCGAACCCCATGCTCGAACTCGTGGATCTCGAAGCGGTCGCGCGCCTCGCCCACGCGGCGGGCGCGATCGTGGTGGTGGACAACGTGTTCGCGACGCCGCTGCTGCAGCAGCCGCTCGCGCTCGGCGCCGATGTCGTCGTCTATTCCTGCACCAAGCACATCGACGGTCAGGGGCGGGTGCTCGGCGGCGCCGTGCTCGGCAGCGAGAAGTGGATCAACGAGACGCTGCAGCCCTTCACGCGCAACACCGGGCCGAGCCTGTCGCCGTTCAATGCCTGGCTGCTGCTGAAGGGGCTGGAGACGCTCGCCGTGCGGATCGAGGCGGGGTGCCGGGCCGCCGCCGCGATCGCGGATTTCCTCGCCGCCCGGCCGGAAGTCTCCCGCGTGCTGTACCCGACCCGCGCCGACCATCCGCAGCGCGACCTGGCGGTCAAGCAGATGCGCGCCGGCGGCACCGTGGTCACGTTCGAGGTCGCGGGCGGCCGCGAGGCGGCGTTCCGCGCCATGAACGCGTTCCGGCTGATCGCGATCTCCAACAATCTGGGCGACAGCAAGTCGCTCGCCACGCACCCGGCGACCACCACCCACATGCGGATCGGCGCCGAGGAGCGGGCGCGGCTCGGCATCACCGACGGCACGATCCGGCTCTCGGTCGGGCTCGAGGACCCGGAGGACCTGACGGACGACCTCGCCGGCGCTCTCGCCGCGGTTCACGCGCGCCAGGCGGCGGAGTAGCCCGCCGCCCCTTCCCGGCGCCCGCGGCCTGTGTCACCAGGGGCCGGCGTCCAGATCGGGGATGGTACATGCCGGATGGTGCTCCTTCCACGCTGCCCACGCGCGGCAGCCTGATGCAGGGCAAGCGCGGCCTGGTCATGGGCGTGGCGAACGAGCGCTCGATCGCCTGGGGCATCGCCGCTGCCTGCGCGGCGCAGGGGGCGGAGCTCGCCTTCGCCTACCAGAATGCGACGCTCGGCAAGCGCGTGCGCCCGCTCGCCGAGAGCATCGGCGGCTCGGTGCTGGTCGAGTGCGACGTCGGCACCGATGCCAGCATCGACGCCGCCTTCGCCGAGCTCGGCCGGCACTGGGACCGGCTCGACTTCGTCGTCCACGCGATCGGCTGGGCCGACAAGGCCTATCTGCGCGGCCAGTATCTCGAAACCCCGCGCACGGCCTTCCTGCAGGCGATGGACATCTCCTGCTACTCCTTCACCGCGGTCTGCCAGCGCGCGGTCGCGCTGATGCCGGCGGGCGGCTCGCTGCTCACCCTCACCTATCTCGGCGCCGAGCGGGTGATGCCGCACTACAACGTCATGGGGGTCGCCAAGGCCGGCCTCGAAGCCTCGGTGCGCTATCTCGCGGCCGATCTCGGGTCGCGCAACATCCGGGTGAACGGGATCAGCGCGGGGCCGATCCGCACGCTCGCCGCCGCCGGCGGCATCGGCGATTTCCGCTACATCCTGCGCTGGAACCAGCTCAACGCGCCGCTCGGCCGCAACGTCACCATCGAGGAGGTCGGCGGCGTCGGCGCTCTACTTGCTCTCCGATCTCGGCGCCGGCGTCACCGGGGAGATCCACCATGTCGATTGCGGCTACCACATCGTCGGCATGAAGAACCCCGCCGCGCCGGATATCGCCATCGTCAGCCGAGTGAGCATTCCGAGCCGGAGAATGCTTCCGCTCATTGCTCGCGCCGCGCAGCCCGTCCCGCTTCTTCGGATCCGCGGGGAGCCACTCTGCCTCCGTCGGCGGCGATGAGAGCGTGCTCGGGCGCCGAAACCGGTTCGAGGGAAACCGGAAGGCGGGGATAGAACCCTCGGTCGAAAACCCAGGCATATCGTTGGTGGATGATCCGCTCGATCTCCGCCGACGTGACAAACTGCTGATAAGTTCGCGCCTCACGTTCCGTCGAAACGTTCACCGCCTTCACAGACAGATGCGGATAATTCAGGCGCGACAGGCATTCATTCAAATCCTCTTCCAGCTGCTCGAAACGCAAGACGCTCAGATTGGCAGGAATGTGCCCATCGATCTGATAGTAATTCGCGATGGATTCGACGTGCTGGAGTTTCGGATTGGCAGGTCGTGGAAGCCGAAAACGGCTTGCTCGTTGGAATTCCTCGAAGGAGAGGGAACACGCCCATTCCCGTTCCTCGTTCTTCTCGAACGCCTCCGGCTTGCGCAAATGGAAATACCGGGAGACCTCCAGATCGTATGGATTCCTGATCACGACCAGAATGGCTCTGAAATCGCTGAGCACTCTCCCGAACTCGGCTAGCAAGTCACGCGCCTGCAACAGGTTCTCGTGACGCTAGCCCGGAACGAAAGCCACACCCTTTGGCGGGTTCGGGGGCCAATGCCCGGATGGCACGGACAGGAAAACCTGTACGCCTCAGCGTTTCGAGCAGGATCGAGGTGACCGCCATGCCCGCGGTCTTTTGCGGGTGGAGGAACAGCAGTTCATGATTCCAGATCATCTGAACCCCTGGCTCGCCATGCGATCACAGCAACAACACTGGGCGGTTACCTCAATGGTGCAATTCCGGGAAGCTGAGTTGCGAAGGCTTGGCAGCCACTGGGTCGGCCAAGGTGAGAATGCTCTGATGTCGCACAACAGCTTCGGCCACCTGTTCCGCGTCACCACCTGGGGCGAGAGCCACGGGCCGGCGATCGGCGCGGTCGTGGATGGCTGCCCGCCACGCATCCCGCTCGCGAAGCCGACATCCAGCCCTTTCTCGACCGCCGCCGGCCGGGCCAGTCGAAATTCACCACCCAGCGCCAGGAGCCGGACCGGATCCGCATCCTCTCCGGCGTGTTCGAGGGCATGACGACGGGCACGCCGATCGGGCTGATGATCGAGAATGTCGACCAGCGCTCGCGCGATTACGGCGAGATCGCCACGCGCTTCCGGCCGGGCCATGCCGACCTCACCTACGAGCTGAAATACGGCATCCGCGACTATCGCGGCGGCGGCCGCTCCTCGGCGCGGGAGACGGCGATGCGTGTCGCCGCCGGCGCGATCGCCCGCAGGATCCTCGGCGCTGGCGTGGTGATCCGCGGCGCGCTGGTGCAGCTCGGGCCGCACCCCATCGACCGTTCGCGCTGGGACTGGGAGGCGGTGGCCGAGAACCCGTTCTTCTGCCCCGACCCGATCGCCGCCGCCGGATGGGAGGAGCACCTGGCGGCGGTGCGCAAATCCGGCTCCTCCGTCGGCGCCGTGATCGAGGTGGTGGCCGAAGGGGTGCCGCCCGGGCTCGGCGCCCCGGTCTACGCCAAGCTCGACGCCGATCTCGCCGGGGCGCTGATGGGCATCAATGCCGTGAAAGGGCGTCGAGATCGGCGCCGGCTTCGCCGCCGCCGCGCTCAGCGGCGAGGAGAATGCCGACGAGATGCGGATGGCAGGACGGCGCGGTCGCCTTCGCCTCCAACCGGGCCGGCGGCATCCTCGGCGGCATCTCCACCGGCCAGCCGGTGGTGGCGCGCTTCGCGGTCAAGCCGACCAGCTCCATCCTGACGCCGCGCCGCGCCGTGGACCGGCTCGGCAACGAGGTCGAGGTGAGCACCAACCGGGCCGCCACGACCCCTGCGTCGGCATCCGCGCCGTCCCGGTCGGCGAGGCGATGGTCGCCTGCGTGCTCGCCGACCACCTGCTCCGCCATCGCGCCCAGAACCCCGACGCCCCCTCGACCGCGCGGCTCCCGCGCAACTGATCTCGCCGCCGCCCCCGGTGATCCGTTCCCAGAATTCGTTGACCTCGTCGCAATTTTGCATCATATCGTCGCGAGACGAGTGCCGTTCCGGAACGGCCGGACCGCAACCGTCACAGGACGGCCACGTTCTGGGCGCATGAGCCTTGCCGGCCGGGACCAGAGGATCGCCATGACGGACGCCGATTACAGCGCGAAGCTCGACGAACTGGACCGGCTGCTGAACGATCCGGACGTCCCCATGGAGCCTGCCCGGGTATGGTCGCTGCTCGCCGAAATCTCGCTGCACGACCTCGGCCCGATCGAGCCACGCCGCCCCGCAGGCGGCCGGCAACTGATCCGGTCTATCCGGCACCAGCAAGGCAGTGACCCGGCGGGAGAAGCCGGCCGGGTCCTTCGGCGGCTCGCCCTCCTGAACCCGCGCGAGATCGGCCAGCATCTCCGCCTTCTCCCGCAGATCACCGCCCTGCTCCCGCAGTTCCGCCAGATGCCGGATGACCGGATGGCGCGGATTGACCCGCAGCACCGGGCGCACCGGCACGATGGTCCGGCCGGCGCGGCGCAGCAGGCGCTGCATTTGCAGATCGGGACCGCCGGTCTCGGCCGAGAGCACGACGGCGCTGTCGACCAGCCGGTCGGTCGCCTGCACGTCGGCGAAATCCTCCTTCAGCAGGTCCTTCAGCGCGGCGGTGAGCTGCGAGATGTCGGGCAGGTCGCCCGCGGCTTCGCCGGCGAGCTTCGCCAGGTCGTCCGCCGGCCTGGGTGATGCTGCGGATCGGGTGGCCGTCGAAGCTGTCGAGCCGGTCGGGCCAGAATGCGTCGATCGGATCGGAGAGGAGAAGCACCTCGGCGCCGCGGGCGCGGAAGCCTTCGAGTTGCGGCGAGCTGGCGAGGCTTTCCGCGCGGTCGCCCACCAGCACGTAGATCGCCTCCTGGCCGGGCTTCATGCGGGAGACGTAATCCGGCAGCGAGGTCCAGCCCTCGACCGCGGAGGAGCGGAAGCGGAGCAGCGGCGCGAGCTCCTTGCGGTGGTCGGAATCCTCCCACGCGCCTTCCTTCATGACCGCGCCGAAATTCTCCCAGAAGCCCTCGTACTCCTTGGCATCCTTGGCGCGCGTCCTGAGCTCGGAGAGCACCCGTCCGGTCACCGCCTTGCGGATGCGGGCCAGCACCGGCGTCGTCTGCAGCATCTCGCGCGAGACGTTGAGCGGCAGGTCCTCGGTGTCGACCACGCCTTGCACGAAGCGGAGCCAGGGCGGCAGCAGCGCCGCCTCCTCGGTGATGAACATCCGCCGGACGTGCAGCCGGACGCGCGATTCGCGCACCTCCTCCATCGGCTGGAACGGCTTGCTGCCGGGAATGAACAGCAGGGCGGAGAACTCGAGCGCGCCCTCCGCCCGCCAGTGCAGCGTCATCCACGGCGTGTCGAAGAGATGGCCGAGATGGCGGTAGAACTCGGTGGTGCTCTGCTCGGAGACCTCCGATTTCGGCTTGCGCCAGAGCGCCGTGCCCTCGTTGGCGGCGATGTCCTTGCCGTCATGCGCGACGGTGACGGGCACGGTGATGTGGTCCGCCCATTTCCGCACGATCGCATCGAGACGCACCGGCTCGAGGAACTCGTCGGCATCCGGCTTGAGGTGCAGCACGATCGTGGTGCCCGCCCGGTCGCGGGTCGACGGCGCGATGGTGAACGCGCCCTGCCCGTCGGACGCCCAGGTGAAGGCGGGGTCGGACCCGGCCTGGCGGCCCGCCTTGAGCGACGTGACCTCCACCCGCTCGGCGACCATGAAGGCGGAGTAGAAGCCGACGCCGAACTGGCCGATCAGGCTCGGCCGCTCCTCGGGCTTGGCAGCTCCCGAGCGTCTCGCCGAAGGCGCGGGTGCCGGAGCGGGCGATGGTGCCGAGATTGGCGACGAGCTCGTCATGCGACATGCCGATCCCGTCATCCTCGATCGGTCAGCGTGCGCGCCGGGCTTGTCGGCGACGATCCGCACCTTGGCATCCGCAGGCGGCGACAGCGACGGGTCGGTCAGCGACTCGAAGCGCCGCCGGTCGAGCGCATCGGCGGCGTTGGCGACCAGCTCGCGCAGGAAGATCTCGCGATCGGAATAGAGCGAGTGGACCACGAGATCGAGCAGCCGCCCGACCTCGGCGCCGAAATCGTGCCGTTCCAGCTCCGCCGTCCCGCTCATTGCGATCCTTCCGCTCCCGTCTGGTGAACCCGCGCTGAGGTGGGGAAGATGGTGCGCCGATTCCAGTCCGCTCGGCGCTGGATTCGGCCGATCGGATTGCCGATACTCGCCGAAAACCAACGGGAGGACGGGGATGCGACGGACGGGAATGGCGGCGGTGGCGGCGATCGCCTGGCTCGCGGCCGGAGGCGCCGCCGGGGCGAAGACGCTGGTCTACTGCTCGGAGGGCAGCCCCGAGGGCATGACGCCGGCCTTCTATTCGGCCGGCACCACTTTCAACGCCTATTCGCGGCAGGTCTATGACCGGCTGGTATCGCTCAAGCCCGGCACGGTCACCCCGGCGCCCGGGCTCGCGGAATCCTGGGACATCACGCCGGACGGGCTCACCTACACGTTCCATCTCCGCCACGGCGTGAAGTTCCACACCACGCCCTGGTTCACGCCGACCCGCGACTTCGACGCCGACGACGTGCTGTTCAGCTTCGATCGCCAGTGGAAGCACGACGATCCCTGGCACGACGTCTCCCACGGCACCTACCAGTATTTCGACAGCATGGGGCTCGGCACGCTGCTGAAGAGCATCAGCAAGCCCGACGAGTATACCGTGGTCTTCGTCCTCAACCGGCCGGAGGCGCCGTTCCTCTCCGAGCTCGCGATGGATTTCGCCTCGATCCAGTCGGCGGAGTTCGCGGCGAAGATGAAGGAAGCCGGCACGCCGGAGAAGTTCGACCAGGAGCCCGAGGGAACCGGGCCGTTCATCTTCGTCAACTATCAGCGCGACGCGATCATCCGCTTCAAGGCCAATCCCGATTACTGGGGTGGCAAGCCAAAGATCGACACGCTCGTCTTCACCATCACGCCCGACCCGTCCGTGCGTTTCGCCAAGCTGCGCACGAACGAGTGCCAGATCATGAGCCTGCCCAATCCCGCCGACCTGCCGGCGATGAAGGCGGATCCCGATCTCAAGGTGATGACCGCGCCGGCGATGAACATCGGCTATTGGGCGTTCAACACCACGAAGAAGCCCTATGACGACAAGCGCGTCCGCCAGGCGCTGGCGATGGCGATCGACAAGCAGGCGATCCTGAAGGCGGTCTATTTCGGCTCCGCGGTCGATGCGACGACGCTGATCCCGGCCAATCTGTGGTCGTTCAACGACACGATCACCGATTACCCGCACGATCCGGAGAAGGCGAAGCAGCTGCTCGCCGAGGCCGGGTATCCGAACGGGTTCCAGCTCGATCTCTGGGCGATGCCGGTGAGCCGCCCGTACAATCCGAACGCGCGCCGCATGGCCGAGCTCATGCAGGCCGATCTGGCCAGGATCGGCGTGCAGGCGAGGATCGTCACCTACGAGTGGGGCGAGTATCTGAAGCGGGTGCAGAACGGCGAGCAGCAGACGGCGCTGCTCGGCTGGGGCGCCGATATCGGCGACCCCGACAATTTCTTCTACCAGCTCCTGAGCTGCGACGCGGCGAAGGCCGGCTCCCCGACCCGGTGGTGCAACAAGGATTTCGATGCCCTGGTCACCCAGGCGAAGCACATCACCGACGAGGTGAAGCGGACCGAACTCTACATGCAGGCGCAGGTCATCATGAAGGAGGAGGAGCCGCTGCTGCCGATCGCGCATTCGGTCACCGACCTGCCGATGCGCAAGAACGTCGACGGCTTCGTGATCAGCCCGCTCGGTCCGGCGATGTATTTCACCGGCGTGGACCTGAAGTAGGGGGGCGATCCGGACGCTCGTTACCCGCCGAGATAGTCCCGCGCGCGGCGCGCATACTCGGCGCCGCGCGTGACCCTGCGCATCAGCTCCGCTCCCGCGAGGCCGCCCAGCGAGGCGGGCGCGGTGCCCTCGCGCAGCGCCTTCAGCGTGTCGTGGACGGCCCGCACCGCGGCCATGAACGGCGCGTGGCCCTGCAGCGCGATCCGCACGCCGTGTGCCGCGAGCATCGCGCGGTCGGTGAGCTCGCCCTCGGCGCCTCCCAGGATCAGCGGCAGGTCGGTCGCCGCATGCAGCGAAGCGAGCTGTGCCCGGGTCTTCAATCCGGCGAGGAAGATCGCATCGACCCGCGCTTCCGCGTAGGCGCGAACCCGCGCCACCGCCTCCGCCTCGCCCGCGATCGCCGCCGCGCTGGTGCGCCCGATCACGACGAGTGCCGGATCGCTGCGCGCCGCCAGCGCCGCCCGCATCTTGCCGATGCCCTCCTCGATTGAAACCAGCAGCGGCGGGCCGCCGCCGAACCGTGCCGGCAGGTCGGTGTCCTCGATAGTGATCGCCGCGGCGCCGGCGTTCTCCACCTCCTCGACCGTGCGCATGACATTGAGCGCGTTGCCGTAGCCATGGTCGGCATCGACCAGCAGCGGCAGCACGCCCGCGCGGCAGATGCGCCGGATCTGCGCGGCGAATTCCGTCAGCGTGAGGACGACGATGTCCGGCGCGCCGAGCACCGCGAGCGAGGCGATCGAGCCCGCGAACATGCCGATCTCGAAGCCGAGTTCCTCGGCGATGCGCGCCGAGATGGGATCGAACACCGACCCCGGATGAATGCACGCCGTGCCCGCCAGCACCGCCCGGAACCGCTCGCGTCGCTCGCTCGCCCGCATGTTCCCACGCTCCCTTTCCGGCACTATCCTCGCGCATACGCAGAAAGCGGGAGATCGTCCATGGCTCAACGCATCGCCTTCGTGGGTGCGGGCGCGGTCGGCGGCTATGTCGGCGGCCATCTCGCCGCTTCCGGGCATGACGTGCTGCTGATCGACCCCTGGCCCGAGCACATCGAGGCGATCCGCGCCAGCGGCCTCGCGCTGAGCGGCGTCACGCCCGAGGAGAGCATCACCGCGCATCCGAAGACGATGCACCTGACCGAGGTGCAGTCGCTCTCCAAGCAGGCGCCGATCGACATCGCCTTCGTCTCGGTGAAGTCCTACGACACCGAGTGGGCGACGATGCTGATCCGCCCGTATCTCGCGCCCGGCGGCTTCGTGGTCTCGCTGCAGAACTGCATCAACGAGGAGCGCATCGCCGGCATCGTCGGCTGGGGGAAGACCGTGGGCGCCATCGCCGCGCGCATCTCCGTCGATCTCTACGAAGCCGGGAGGATCCGCCGCACGGTACCGAAGGGCGGTGCCGCGCACACGGTATTCCGCATCGGCGAAGTGCATGGACGTGTCACGAAGCGCGCGGAGATGCTGGCCGAGATGATCGGCGGCATCGACAGCGTGAAGGTGACGACCAATCTCTGGGGCGAGCGCTGGTCGAAGCTCTGCCTCAACGGCATGCGCAACGGCGTCTCGGCGGCGACCGGCTTCGCCGGCAACGACGCCGATCGACACGACGCGATCCGCCGCTTCGCGATCCGCGTCGGCAGCGAGGCGGTGCGCGTCGGCCAGGCGCTCGGCTACGCGCTGGTGCCGATCGGCAATCTCGACCCCGACCGGCTTGCGCTCGCGGGCGAAGCGGATGCGGCGGCGCTCGCCGAGGTGGAAGCGCTGCTGCTCGCCGGCACCAATTCCGCTGCGCGCAGCGATCTGCAACGTCCGTCGATGGGGCAGGACATGCTGAAGGGAAGGCGCACCGAGATCGACTACATCAACGGCTTCATCGTCGAGAAGGCGAAGGAAATCGGCCGCCCGGCACCCGCGAACGCGGCACTCCGGGACGCGGTGAAGCGCGTGGAGCGCGGCGAGGTCGCGGCCGCCCCCGACGTTCTTGCCGATTGCTGACGGTGACCGGCCGGCTTGCCGGTTCGCTGCGCTTGCGCGGGTCCGCTCTTCGGTTATGCTTCCTGGGACCTTTGCAGCCGCCGCTGCAGCACGCCACTGTCCGGGTCTTCCGGCGCGGGACCCGCCGCGAAGCCGCGCATGTCGCGAAGCCGACCTGAGAGGGAGACAATATCCATGACTTGGATGAGCATGAGGCTGCGCGGTGTCGCCGCGCCCGCGATCGGCCTGGTGCTGCTGGCGAGCCCGGCGATGGCGGCCGGGACCGGGGTAGCGACCGGCAGCACCGCATCCGACGGCATCGCGCTGAGCAACTCCTATGCCGGCAACACCTGGCGCCAGCAGATGCTGAACACCTGGGAGACCGCGAGCAAGCAGGCGATCGACAAGCACATCGTCGCCAAGGCGAAGGTGGTGAACTCCAACAACTCGGCGCCGGAACAGGCGAGCCAGATCCAGAACCTGATCCTGGAGGGCTGGAAGGCGATCGTGATCGACGCCGCGTCGCCGACCGCGTTGAACGGCGTGATCCAGCAGGCCTGCCAGGCGCATATCACGGTGGTGGTGTTCGACAGCCTGGCCACCGCGCCCGTGCGCCACCAAGGTCGCCTACGACTATGTCTCGATGGGCCGGCAGGAGATCGACTTCGTCGCGAAGAAGCTGAACGGCAAGGGCGGTCTGCTGGAGGTGCGCGGCATCGCCGGTACCTCGGTGGATGACGACATCCACAAAGGCATCGAGGACGAGATCAAGAAGTATCCCGGCATGAAGCTGGTCGGCTCGGTGCACGGCAACTGGACGCAGAGCATCGCGCAGAAGGAAGTGGCCGGCGTGCTGCCGAGCCTGCCGCCGGTGGATGCGGTGGTGACGCAGGGCGGCGACGGCTACGGCACCTACGAGGCATTCAAGCAGGCCGGCCGCAAGACGCCGCTGATCATCATGGGCAACCGCCAGGACGAGCTGGCGCTGTGGAAGCAGCTCGAGGGCGAGCCGGGCGGGTATCACACCTTCTCGCTGTCCTCGGCGCCGGGCTGCGCCTCGATCGCCTTCTGGGTGGCGCAGCAGGTCCTCGCCGGCAAGCAGGTGCCGAAGATGGTGGAAGTCCCGCTGCTGGTGATCCAGCCCGACCAGCTCGATGCCTGGCTGAAGGCGGTGCCGACCGGCGGCGTGGCGACGCCCGTCTATACGCAGGAATGGACGGCGGAGCTGATCGACGCCAATGCCAGCCACAGCCGCGCTGCCGGCTTCTCCGGCACCGGGGAGCGGCGCCTGAGCTCGGGCGATCGCCGCCTTTGCCGAACTCAGGAACCTCTCGGCGCCGCTTCGGAGCGGTGCAGGCGCTGGCCGGCGCGGATCTGACGATCCATCCCGGCCGCATGGTCAGCGTGGTCGGCCATAACGGCGCCGGCAAATCGACGCTGATGCAGGTGCTGGCCGGCACGCTGCCCGCCGATTCGGGCAGCGTGGTGGTCGGCGGACAGGATGTCTCCGCGCGCATACGACGTGCGGCGCGCGCAGCGTGCTCGGCATACGCTGCGTGTTCCAGGAACTCTCGCTCTGCCCCAATCTGCGCGTGTTCGAGAATGCGCGGATCATGCACCATGCGCTGCGTGGCTTCGGCTGGCGCCGGCGCGCACGACGATTGATCCGCGACATGCTGGACGCCGTGTTTCCCGGCCACTCCATCGACCCGGATCGCCCGGTCGGCGAGCTGCCGATCGGCGAGCGCCAGATGGTGGAAACCGCGCGTGCCTTCACCGCAACCGATGTGCCGCCGCGGCTGGTGATCCTGGACGAGCCGACATCGTCGCTGGATGCGCGCGCGGCCGAGCAATTGCTGCGATACACCCGCACCGCGCGTGCGCGCGGCATTGCCTGCATCTTCATCTCCCATCGTCTGGCCGAGGTGCTGGCGCATACCGACGAGGTGGCGGTGATGCGCGACGGCCGCGTGGTGGGCGGCGGCAGCGCGGAAGGACTGTCGGAAGAACACCTGGTGGAGATGATGGGCATGGTTCGGGCGGAGACACCCGCCAGCGGCGAGCCGCCGGCGTCCAAGGGGAGCGGCGGGGCCGCCCAGCGCGTGCGCGACACCACGCGCGCCACGCCGCTCACGTTGCATGCGGGCGAGGTGGTGGGCCTGGCGGGGCTGGCCGGGCACGGCCAGCGCGAGTTGCTGCTGGCCGTGTTCGCCGCGGCGCATCACCATTCGCCGGGCCTGTCGGTGCAGGGCTCGGTCGCCTATGTCAGCGGCGACCGCCAAGCGGAGGGCGTGTTTCCGCTGTGGTCGGTCACGGAGAATGTCGCGGCCGGCTCGTTGCCGCGACTTGGCCGCCTGGGCCTGATCAGCCTCGGTGCCGAATCGCGTCTTGCCGCCGACTGGCAGAAGACGACTGGCGATCCGCACGCCCGGCATGGACAACCCGATCACCGGATTGTCCGGCGGCAATCAGCAGAAGGCGCTGGTGGCGCGCGCCTTCGCCGCCGGTGCCGACATCGTGCTGTTCGATGATCCGCTGCGCGGCGTCGATGTCGGCACCAAGGGGGAGTTCTACCTGCATGTGCGCCGGCAGGCGGAAGCCGGCCGCGCCTTCCTGTGGTACACGACAGAGAATGCCGAGCTGGCCAATTGCGACCGCGTCTACGTGTTCTACCAAGGCCGCATCACCGACGTGATCGCGCGGGCCGAGCTGACCGAGGAGCGGGTGATCCGTTCCTCCTTCCGCGAGGGGGTTGACGCTGCCGAGTGAGACGGCGACCGGCCTGACCGGCCGGCGCGTTCGCGCCGCCGCCGCCGGACGGATGCAGGTGCTGCTGCCGGCGATGGCGCTGCTGGCGATGCTGGCGCTGATCTTCCTGCGCCAGCCGCGCACCTTCAGCTATTTCGGCCTGTCGCTGCTGCTGAGCTTCGCGCTGCCGCTGTCTTTCGCCTCGCTGGCGCAGCTCTCCGTGATCGCGCTGGGGACATCGATCTCGGCATCGGGCCGTTCATCTCGCTGGTGAACTGCATCGCCGCGACGCTGCTCGGGCAATTCGCCGCTGTACGGCATCGGCGCGCTCGTGCTGTGCGTGCTGGCCTATGCCGGCATGGGCGCGCTGGTGCATTTGCGGCAGTTGCCGTCGATCGTGGTGACGCTCGGGGCATCATTCGTGTGGCTCGGGATCGCGCTGTTGCTGCTGCCGTCGCCCGGAGGCGCGGCACCCGCCTGGCTTTCCGCCGCCACCGGCTGGCAGCCGCCTTTGGTGCCGCTGCCGGTGCTGGTGCTGGTGGTGCTCGGCGCGGCGGGAGAGGCGTGGCTGATGCGCGGCTCCTACGGCGCCGTTCTGCGCGCGATGGGCGGCAATCCGCGCGCGGTGGAGCGGGCCGGCTGGTCGCTGCTGCGGGGTCGCATCGTGCTGTATGGCATGGCCGGCATCCTCGGCATCCTCGCCGGGCTCGCGCTCACCGGGATGAACACCAGCGGCGACGCCAATGTCGGCACGCAGTACACGCTGATCTCGATCGCGGCGGTGATCGTGGGCGGCGGCGAGTTCTTCGGCGGCATCGTCTCCCCGGCGGGCGCAATGGTGGGCGCCGCGATCATGCTGCTGACCGGATCGCTGCTGTCGTTCCTCGATGTTTCGACCGATTGGCAGCTCAGCGTGCAGGGCGGATTGCTGATCGTCGTGCTCGGACTGCGCGTGCTGACGCGGGGAGCACGGCGATGACCAGCGCGCGGCCGCGCCCGATGGCTGGAGCGCAATCCGTGGGTCTGGTCCTTCGCCGCCGCGGCGATCGTCTGGGTGCTGACGCTGGCTCACCGCGGAAGGCCGGGGCGCGCTGGCGACGCTGTCGGTCGCACTGCAATTCGCCACCTTCTACGTCATCGTCGGGCTGGGCCAGATGCTGGTGATCAGCGCCGGTCCGGGCAACATCGACCTGTCGATTCCGGCGGTGATGACGCTGGCGGGCTATCTCGGGATGGGGCTGATGGGCGGCACCGGATGCCGGCCTGTGGGCGGGCATCGGTGCCGCGATCGGCATCGGCCTCCGGCCGGCATCGTCAACATCGTGCTGATCCAGGGACTGCTGATCCCGCCGATGATCGGAACGCTGGCCGCGGGGTTCGTCATCCAGTCGGTCGCGATCGCCTATTCCAGCGGTTCCACGGCCAAGCCGGCGCCGGCGCTCGTGCAGTTCGCGGCGGAGCGCGCCTTCGGCGTGCCGGTGATCGCGGTGCTGTTCATCGCGCTGAGCCTCATCGTTGCGGCCGGACTGCGCCGTTCGGTGTTCGGCCGTTCGGTGCTGGCGGTGGGACAGAATCCGCGCGCGGCCTATCTGGCGGGGCTCCGCGTCAACCGCACCCTGGCCGGCGTGTACCTGATCTCCGCTTTGCTGGCCGGGATCGCCGGCCTGCTGCTGGCGGCCTATTCCGGCGGCGCCTCGCTGAACATGGGCGAGGACTATCTGCTGATGTCGATCGCCGTGGTGGTGCTGGGCGGCACCAGCATCGCCGGCGGGCAGGCCGTGGTCGCCGGCCTGTGGGGGGCCGCGCTGCTGCTGGACCTGGTGGTGGCCATGCTCAACGTCATGCGCGTGGCGGCCGGCTGGCGCTTCGTGGTGACCGGCGTGATCATCATTGCCGTTCTGGCGGTCGCGCGGCGGCGGAGTCCGGCCTGAGCTGGGAGAGGGACACGCGGGCGCCGAGGTGAGCGTTTGCGGCCCGCTTCCGCAACGCGAGATTTCGATCACGGAGGCGCCACGAGCGCGGCGCTAGCGCGTGATCGTTTCAGGCCGAGTTGGCCTGAAACGTGAATCACTCGCTCGAACAATTCGCTAAAGCAGGCCGGTGACCGGAAGGGAACCGGTCATGCTTTAGCGTGCGATCGCCCTGACTCGATTCCAGTCAGGGCGATCGGAGGCTCGAGATGCCGGCCATGTTGGCAAGCAGGATCCGGGTGCCGGCCTCGATCGCCTGCTCGATGGCGCGACGCACGCCCGACGCCGTCCCGTCGCTCCAGCGCCTCGAGCAGCACGTCGTAATTGTGCCGAGTGAACTGCGCCTTGCCGCGGCTGCGGATAGAGGAAATTCAGGCTGGGGCCGATCTGCAGCCATAGCCGCTCGATCACCTCGAGCAACCGCGGCATCGCGGCGCTCTCGTAGAGCGTGAACCGGAAGGACTTGTTCAGCGCGAGTGCGTGGGCGACCTCGCCTTGCCGCTTCGCCGCGCGGAAACTCGTCGTTCAGGTCGCGCAGCGCGGCGAGCGTCTCCGGCCGGATCACCTGCGTCGCGCGTTCGGCGGCCAAGCCCTCGACGGCCGCGCGAATGTCGGCGATCTCGCGATACCCGGCTTCGGTCATCACCGGCACCTGGAAGGACTGCGATGGCGCCGCTTCGAGCGCCCCTGCCGCGGCCAGCTTCAGCAGCGCCTCGCGCACCGGTGTCAGGCTGGTGCCGAGCTGATGGGCGAGTTCGCGCGTGACCAGGCGCTCGCCGGGACGCAGCCTCCCCTCGAGCAGCGCCTGCTTCAGCGATCGCTCGACGAACCCGGCGAGGCCGCCTTTCGGCGCCGCCGCAAATTCCGCCATGTCACTTCCTCCCGGGAGCCTGCCTCACAGCTCCTGGAGGCTTGCCTTCGCATGATATATCATCCATCATGTGGAAGGAACTCTGCGGAGGCCTGAGATGAAGCCGCTCGCCATGCGGAAGGTCCTGCTCCCGATGACCATCGTGGCCGTGTGCCTGGGGCAGGCGGCGCCACGCGGGCAGGCTGCCGAGCTCACCATCGCCCGCGCAGTTTCCGTCAACGCCATGGATCCGGGCTTCCTGCGCGAGGCGGCGACGGTCGTCGACAACATCTTCGACACGCTGGTGATGCGTGACGCGGCGATGAAGCTGGTGCCAGGCCTCGCCCTTTCCTGGCGCGCGGTCGACGACACCACGTGGGAATTCAAGCTGCGGCCCGGCGTCACCTTCCAGGACGGCGAGAAATTCGACGCGATGGCGGTGAAGTTCACGCTGGAGCGCGTGCTTGATCCGACCGCGAAGTCGCCGAACATCTCCTACATCAACACGATCGCCGGCGTGGACGTGGTGGACGATCTCACCGTCCGCATCCGCACGCGCGCACCCGATCCGCTGCTGCCGGCGCGGATGAGCCGCTATCCGGCCTACATCGTGCCGCCCGAATACGTCCAGAAGGTCGGGCAGGAGACGTTCGCGCGCAAGCCGATCGGCACCGGCGCCTATCGGGTCACCGACTTCATCCCCGACGACCGCGTCACGACCGAGGGCAATCCGGGTTACTGGCGCGGCAAGCCGGCCATCGATCGCGTGATCTGGCGGGCGATCCCGGAGCCGACCGCCCGCGTCGCCGCACTGCTGGCCGGCGAGGTGCAGCTCATCGAGGGGGTGCCGGCCGAGCTCGCGGGCCGCCTCGGCGGGACCCCCGACGTCGCGCTCGTGCGGGTCAGGAACGGCGGCCTCGTCATCTATCTCGGCCTGAAGAGCAAGGAAAAGCCGCTCGACGATGTGCGCGTGCGCCAGGCGCTCTCGCTCGCAATCGATCGCAAGACGATCGTCGATCGCGTGCTGCACGGCTTCGCGACCGTCACCGGGACCCAAGCGGGCCCGTTCGATTTCGGCTACAAGGCGGAGCCTCTGCCCGCCTACGATCCGGCGCGCGCGAAGCAGCTGCTCGCGGAGGCCGGATATCCCAACGGCTTCTCCGTCAGCATGCAGGTGCCGCGGCGCTACATCAACAGCGCCGATGTCGGCCAGGTGATCGCACAGGAATTCGCCGCGATCGGCGTGAAGGCCGATCTCGAAGTGCCGGAATGGTCCGTCTACACGCAGCAGGTGCCGGCCGGGAAGCAGGCACCCATCTACATGCTTGCCTGGGGTTCGACGCAGACGCTGGACGCCGATGCGGCGCTCTACCCGATCATGCGAAGCGGCGAGCCGTACTCCACCTTCTCGAACCCTGAAATGGACCGCCTGCTCGATCAGAGCCGCCGCGCGATCGATGTCGCGGTGCGCTCCGCGCTGCTGCAGAAGGTGCAGGATCTCGCCGCGACGGAGCTCCCGACATTGCCGCTCTACCAGGAGGATTCGCTCTATGGAAAGCGGAGGAACGTGAGCTTCGAGGGGCGGCCGGACGCGCGCATCCCCGCTTTCGATATCAGGATCAGTGATTGAGGGGTTGGCGCGGAGGCGTCGTCGGAGCGGATGGCGCGCTCGGCGGCGCATTGCTTGCGGCGGTGCTGATCCTCGCTCTGTTCGGCGGGATGCTATCTCCCGGCAGCCCGCTTTCGGGCTCGCTGCTCGCGACGATGCTCCCCCCGGGAAGCGCCGCCGCCGGCGTGCCGCATCCACTTGGAACCGATCAGCTCGGGCGTGACCTGCTCGCCCGCATCGTCGCGGGCACGCGGCTTTCCCTGTTGATCGTCGGCACCGCCGGCGGCATCGGGTTCGTGCTCGGCACCACGCTCGGCATCGTCGCCGGGTATGTGGGCGGCGTGCTCGACAGCATCGTGATGCGCCTCGTCGACATCCAGCTCGCCATTCCCTTCATCCTGCTCATTCTGCTCGTCATCGCCGTGCTGGGCCCCGGCATGCTCAATCTCGTCCTGGTGCTCGGCGTGACCGGATGGGCGGTCTACGCCCGCATCGCGCGGGGACGCACCCTGGAGCTGCGCGAACTCGAATACGTGGAAGCCGCGCGTGCGACGGGCGCTCCGCTCCGGCGCGTCCTGCTGCGGCATATCCTGCCCAACCTGCTCGCGCCGCAGATCGTGCTGCTCACCCTCGACCTGCCGCGCCTCGTGGTGCTCGAGGCCTCCGTCGGCTTTCTCGGCCTCGGCGTCCAGCCCCCACGACCGACGCTCGGCAATCTCATCGGCGACGGCCGCTCCTACCTGCTCGTCGCGAGCTGGCTCGTGGTCTATCCCGGCCTCGTCATCTCGGCTCTGGTGGCCGGCTTCAACCTGCTCGGCGATTGGCTCGCGCGCCGGGTCGGGCTCGCCGCGCGATGAGCGTCGGGGCCTATCTCCTGCGTCGGCTCTTCGGCGCGTTGATCGTGCTCCTTGGCGTCTCGGCGATCGTCTTCTTCAGCCTGTTTCTCACCGGCGATCCTGCCGCCCTGATGCTGCCGCCCGAGGCGAGCCGCGCGGAGATCGCGGCATTCCGGCATTCCATGGGCTTCGACGCGCCGCTGATCGTGCAATACGCCCGTTATCTCGGCCACATATTGCGCGGCGATTTCGGCATCTCGATCCGCTTCGGACGCCCGGTGATCGATCTGGTGGCCGAACGCCTGCCGGCAACCGCCCTGCTCGCAGTCGCCGCACTCGCCTGGAGCACGGCGCTTGGTTTCGCCCTCGGCATCGTCGCCGCGGTCTGGCAGGAGGGGCTGATCGATCTCGGCGCCCGCCTCCTCGCGCTCATCGGCCAGGCGATCCCGGTCTTCTGGCTCGGATTGCTGCTCATCCTCGTCGTCGCGCTGGACTGGCGGATGTTGCCGACCGGCGGCTATGGCGGACTCGCGCATCTGATCCTGCCGGCGCTCACGCTGGGCGCCTACTACATGAGCGCGGTGACACGGCTCGTGCGCATCAGCCTGATCGAGGCGCTTGGGCAGAATTACGTGCGCACCGCGCGCGCCAAGGGACTGGGCGAGGCGCGCGTCGTCTTGCGTCACGCGCTGCGCAACGCGCTGCTGCCGGTGATCACCGTGCAGGCCATGCAGTTCGCGGCCCTGCTTGGGGGCGCCTTGATCACCGAGATCATCTTTGCCTGGCCGGGCATCGGGCGCCTCGCGGTCCAGGCCATCCAGAACCGCGACTTCCCCCTCGTCCAGGCCGTCGTGCTGCTCGCCTCCGCGACTTTCGTGCTGGTCAATCTGCTTGTCGATCTCACCTATGTCGCCCTGAACCCGCGCGTGCGCCTGGCGTGAGCGATATCGCCGCCCTGCGCGCCGGGACGCTGGCGCTGCTCGCACGCTGGACGCCGATCCGCTCGGTCGCGGACAATCCGGCGGGGCTTGCGGAGATGGCGCGTCTCCTTGTCGCGCATCTCCGCACACGCCTCGGCGCCGAAATCGTCGAGGCAGGTCTCGCCGCCAATCCTCCGATCGTCCATGCGCGCATCCGCCGGGGCGGCACGGCACGTGTCCTGCTCTACAACATGTACGACGTGATGCCGGCGGAGCCCGACGGCTGGTCGGTCGATCCCTTCCTTGGCGGCGAGCGTGACCTGCCCGGCCTCGGGCGCTGCTTCATCGGCCGCGGCGCCGAGAACAACAAGGGTCCGCTGGCCGGCATGCTGGCGGTCACGGAAGAGCTGCTTGCCTCGGGATGGGACGCCGATCTCGAGATCCTGATCGAAGGGCAGGAGGAGAGCGGCAGCGCCGCGCTCAGACGCTACCTGCTCGATCCCGCGACCCCTGTCGCCCGCTGCGGGGCCGCCCTGTTTCCCTCCTTCTGCGAATATGGCGGCGGTGCACCGCGGATCTATCTCGGCTTCAAGGGCATCGCGCACGGACTGATCCGGGCCGAGGGTGGCGCGTGGGGAGGGCCGAGCCGCGGGATCCACTCGAGCAATGCGCCGTGGATCGCCAATCCGGCCTGGCTGCTGGTCCAGGCCCTCGGCCAGCTCGGCCTGGCTCCCACCGGATCGCTCGGTCGCATCGCTCTGCCCAGCGGAATTTCGGCCGGTGCTCGCGCGGCTGGCGGCGTGCTTCGATCCCGCCGCCGAACTCGAATTCCGGGCGACGCGCGCCTATGCGGTCGAAGGAGCGCCCGAAGCGCTGCTGGAAACGGTGTTGACGACGACGAGCCTCAATATCGCGAGCCTCGCCACCGATCCGCCGTCCGGCCGCGCGGTGACGCCTTCTGCGGCAACGGCCCGGTTCGACCTTCGCACGCCTCCCGGGATCATGCCTGCGGAGGTCATCGCGGAGCTCCGGCGGCGTCTCGCGGCCGGCGCGCCGGCTGGTCTCGCGCTACAGGTGGAAGACGCCTATCCCGGCCATGAATTCGGCGCGGCGCCTGCCGGTCTCGATGCGCTGGTCGGGGCCTACGAGACCGCCTGCGCCCCGCCGCAGATCTGGCCTTGGGCGATCGGTGCCGCGCCTGCGCAGGCGTTTTCTGCCGTCGCCGACAGCTTCCTCATCGGCGGCCTGGGACATGGCGGCAATGCGCATGGCATCGACGAGTTCGTGATGATCTCCGGCATCGATCGCTTCCTCGCCTCGCTCGTCCGCTGGCTGCCGGCGACCGCCGCCGCGCTGCGGGCCGTCTGATCGCCGCAAGGAGGATTCTCGTGACGCCACATGATTTCCCGCGTGTCGACCTTGGCTTTCTGCCGACCCCGATCGAACCGTTGCGGCGTCTCTCCGGCGCGCTCGGCATCACGCTCTCGATGAAGCGCGATGACTACACGGGGTTCGGTGGCGGCGGGAACAAGGTGCGGAAGCTCGAATTCCTGATGGCCGACGCGCTCGCGCAGAATGCGAGCGTGCTGATCACCACCGGCGGCCACCAGTCCAACCATGCGCGCATGGTCGCCGCCGCCGCCCGGCGCTTCGGCATGCGCGCCGTGCTGGTGCTGCGCGGCCATCCGCCGGCGGCGTATCAAGGCAATCTCCTGCTCGACCGCATCTTCGGCGCGACGCTCGAATTCCTCGATCCGGACGCGTATTTCACCGAGATCGATCCGCGCATGGCGGCGCATGCCGATGCCACGCGCGAGGCCGGGGGAGTGCCGTATGTCATTCCGCTCGGGGGCGCCAACCCGCTCGGCGCGCTCGGCTATGTGCGCGCCGTCGAGGAGATGGCCACGCAGCTCGACGCGCCGCCCGACGTGATTGTCGCGCCGGTCGGGTCGGGCGGAACGCTCGCCGGACTCCATGTCGGGGCGCGGCGGCATTGGCCGCACACGCGCATTGTCGGCGTGAGCGTGAGCCGGGATCGCGCCGTGGTTCCAGGCGCGGGTGGCGGAGATGGCAACGGAGTGCGCCGGGCTGCTCGGCTGGGATCTCGCCTTCGCACCCGAGGAGATCTGGATCGAGGACGGGCATGTCGGCCCGGGCTATGGCCAGCCCAGCCCGGGGGGCGTGGCAGCGATCCGCCGGCTCGGGATGGAGGAGGGCGTGCTGCTCGATCCCGTCTACACCGGGAAGGCGATGGACGGGCTGTTCGGGATGGTGGAGAGCGGCGCGATCCCGCGCGGAGCCCGAGTTCTCTTCCTGCACTGCGGCGGCAGCCCCGCGCTCTACCCGTTCGCCGACGTGCTTGCCGCGTGAATCGGCCGGCGTGACCGAAATCTCGCTTCCCTGGCTCAGCCGCGCCGATGTCCTGCGCTTCGGCGGCGCCGACATCAGGGCGGCGGTCGGCGACGTGCGTGACGTGGTCGCGATGCTACGCGCGGGTACGGCCGAGATGCCGGCCGAGTTGTCCGTGCCTCTCGACCGGGGGCGCGCCTATGCCCTGCCGGCGCGGGTGGGCGGCGTGGCCGGCCTGAAATGGACGGCCCATCGCGGTCCAACGGACGATGGCGCGCCCTCGATCCTTTCGGTCACCCTCATCAACGACGCCGCGACCGGGCGCCCGATCGGCGCCGTGGAGAGCGGTCTGCTGACGGCGATGCGCACGGCCGCAGTTTCGGCGATCGTGTTGCAGCAGGCCGCGCCGGCGCCGCTGCACCGTGCGGCGCTGCTCGGCGCCGGCCTGCAGGCCCGCACGCATCTGCGCATGCTCGGCATCCTGTTTCCGGCGATCGAGCGGGTCGCACTTTGGAATCGCACGCCGCATCGCGCCGCGGAGATGCTGGCGGAAGTGCCGGTGCCTTTCGCGTGCGAGGTCCGTGCCACGTGCGCGGACGCGCTCGCCTGCGCGGACGCCGTCCTCAGCTGCACCGACGCCGCCGAGCCGTTCCTGCCCGAGGACGTCGTCCGCGGCGGCCGGATCGTGCTCCAGATCGGGCGGCACGAGGCCCCTTTTGCCGCCATCGACCACGCCGATGCCGTGCTGGTCGATCTCTGGGGCGCGTTCCGGCTGACCAGCGCCAAGTCGCTGTTCCAGATGCATCGGGCGGATCTCTTCCCGGCCGACCGGGTCGCTGCGGATCTGCCGGCGCTGGTGCTCGATGGATGGCGGCCCGCGCGCGGCAGCGCGGTCTACTTCTCGAGTTTCGGGCTCAACGTCTTCGATATCGCGCTCGCCGCGCGCGTCCTGCGCCGGGCCGAGGCCGAGAGTGCCGGGACCACCGTTCCGCTGGCGGGAAGCAGGGGCGCCTGGAGGATGGAACCATGAGCGTGCAGTCGCCTTTCACGATCGGCGCCGCGGAGCTCATTTCGCGTCTGGGCGAACCGGGCCTGCTCGTGGTCGACACTCGGGACGAGGCGGCCTACCGCGCCGCGACCATCCCCGGTGCGGTGTCGCTCGACGTGTACTCCTACTTCATCCCGGCCAGCGATCCGGCGGGCGTTGCCGATCTCGATGCCGCCGCATCAAGCGCGATGCGCGCGATCGGGGCCGATCGTGCCACGACGACCGTGTTCTTCGAGGTGGAGACCGGCATGATCTCGCCGCGAGGCCTGTGGTTCCATCAGTATGCCGGGCTCGACGGGGGCAGGGTGCTCGACGGTGGATTCGCCGCGTACCAGGCTCTTGGCGGTTCGCTGCAGCCGGGGAGGGCAGCCCATCATGTCGTGGCGAGCGGAGCTGCGCCGGCCGGCACGCCTGCACGACGCGGTGTTCTCGCGACCATTGATGACATCACCGCACGAGATCCGGCGCGAACGGTTCTGCTCGACGTGCGGCGGCGCAGCGAGTACCGAGGGAACCTTCGTTCATCCATGCTGCGCGCGGCCTGGCCGCGTTCCCGGTTCGCTGTTCCTGTTCTGGGAGGACTTCCTCGCCGAGGGCGCCTATCGCGAGGCGGCCGATATCGCGCAGCGCGCACGGGCGGCCGGCTTGCACAGGGAACAGGATGTCATCGTCTATTGCCATCGCGGCGCACGCGCCGCGACCGCACTCTACGGGCTGCGCCGCGCCGGCTTCCCGCATGTTCGGGTTTTCGTCGGCTCCTGGCATGAATGGGCCGAGCGCAGGGATCTGCCAGCCCTGTCCGGCTCGGATGTGCCGGGATAGTTCGTCAAGAGGCGTCGCGAGAGAGCACGCGGTCGAGCCAGGTCAGGTCGTCACCCTCCGGAAACCAGGCCGACCGGGCACGTGAATTATCCGCCGGGCCGCGCGCGAATTCGGTGCCGAGGGGCAGGCGGGAACGAAGCGGCACCGGCACGCAGCGCGGATAGTCGCGCACGCGCCATTCGGGTCGATGGGTGGGAAAGAAGGCGAGGCACGGCACCTCGAACGCATCGGCCAGATGCACCATCGCGGTGTCGGTCGAGATCACCCGGCGCGCATGGCGAACCAGCCCGGACAGCGTCTCGAGACTCGCGCAGGCGGGAGCCCGCAGCACCAGCCCCTCCAGCCCGGCTGGAACCTCGCCCTGCGTCACCGTCGGCGCGATCGCCTGCGTCCACCGAAGGATGTGCGCGTGAACCTCCTCCGGCATGGTCCGCAGCGCCATCGACGCAAGCGGGCAGACGAGCACGTAGCCGTCCGGCAGGCACGGCTTCTCGGGCTTCACGTGCTCGGCGACCCAGCTGTTGCGGCGCGCGGCGGGCGGCACCTGTGACGGCTCCACCCCGAGGCGCCGGAGGAAGAAATCGATCATGGGGCGGCATCGGAAATCCGGATCGAAGGCGAAATCGCGGAGGTCGATGACCCGGTCGAACCCCTCCACCTCGAAGCGCCGGTCCCGGGTGGCGAAGCCCCGGGGCAAGGCGCGGATCGCGGCAAAACCGGCTGCCGCGTGAATCGCCTGCACCATGGTCGGCAGGTCGGGCAACCGGAACAGCGTCGGATACGGCGGCACCGCGCCGACCCGGATCGCCACCTGCAGCGCCTGCAGCCCGATGATGCCGTCGCCCAGCGTCCGTCCGAAGCCGTTCAGGATGGCGACGGAGGAGTGCACCGACTCACTACCAGCGATCATTCTTCATGGAAGTTGGTATGGCGCGCGGGTCGGCCGGCGGAGCCGGCCAAGGTTCCACCCGCGGCAGCGGGTGGAATGCCAGCGGAGGCGGCGCGCGCGAAATCAAGAGGACACCGCGCGGCGAGGTGATCTCTCGACGAGCAGGTCATCGCGCGCGCTCGTATCAGGCGCGGCGCAGTCCGGCATCCTGCACGAACCGCTCGACGGTCGCGCTCTCTTCCGCGTTCAGCACGCGCTGCGGTCGCGCCATGACATTCGTCTCGATCACGCCGAGCGCGCGCATCGCCGTCTTGAACGCGCCGACGCCCGCGGCGCCGACGCTGGTGCGCGGCAGGCCGGTGCGCACCATGTCGAACAGCCGGCACAGCCGCGTCTGCTCGCGCCGCGCCGCCTCCCAGTCGCCCCGCTTCGCCGCATCGTAGAGGCGGACATAGCCGGCGGGATCGACATTGCCGAGGCCGGGCACCGCGCCCGCGGCCCCCATCAGCAGCGCGCAATCCACCAGCAGCTCGCTGCCCGTCATCACCCAGGCGGCGCCGGCGACATCTGCGATCACCGCGCGCAGATTGCCGTCATCTCCGCTCGAATCCTTGAGGCCCACCACCGTGCCTTCGCGCGCGAGCGTCGCCACCGTGTCGCGATCGAGCTTGATGTGGACGCAGACCGGGATGTCGTAGGCGATCACCGGAATGCCCACCGCGTCGCGGACGGCGCGGAAATGGTCGATCGTCTCCGCCTGGCTCGTGCGCGTGTAGAACGGCGCCGTC
Organism: uncultured Alphaproteobacteria bacterium; assembly: GCA_963822815.1. Lineage (GTDB taxonomy): Bacteria > Pseudomonadota > Alphaproteobacteria > Acetobacterales > Acetobacteraceae > CAWGJC01. Next base: position 31,179 of record CAWGJC010000001.1, on the reverse strand, counting down.
ACCACCACGCCGTCGACGCCGATCTTTCGCGCCGCGATCGCGTGGCCGATCACCCGCTCGGTCGCCGGATCGACGACGCCCGCGAGCACCGGCAGCCTGCCGTTCACCACCTTCACGGCGTGCTCGAGAATCGCCCGTCGGGTCGCCTCGTCGTGGAACGTGACCTCGCTGGTGGAGCCGAGGAAGAACAGTCCGTGCACGCCGCCTTTGATCAGATGCTCGATCACGCGGGTGAACGAGGGAAAATCGACATTGTGATCGTCGGTGAGTGGCGTGACGACGGGCGGGACGATCCCGTGCAGGCGGGTGAGGTCGTGCGGCATGAAGGCTCCTATCGGGACAGCGAGCGGGGATCGAGCACGGTGCGCAGCCCGTCGCCGGTGAAGTTGATCGCGAGCGTGGTGAGCAGCAGCGCGGCGCCGGGTGCGAGCCACTGCCAGGGATACTGCACCAGCACCGCGGTCGAGCGCGCGGCGTTCAGCATGTTGCCCCAGCTCGCCGCCGGCGGCGGCACGCCGAGGCCGAGGAAGGAAAGCCCGGCTTCCAGCAGCACGTTGCTCGCGATCTGCAGCGTCGCGGTGACCACCAGGATGTCGATGCAGTTCGGCAGCGCGTGCTTGCGCATGATGTGCGGCAGCCGCGCGCCCATGCCGTAGGAGGCGATGACGAAATCGCGCTCGCGCAGCTCAAGCAGCCGCGCGCGGATCATGCGCGCCGAGACCGGCCAGGACAGCAGCCCGATCACCAGCACCGTCGCGCCGATGCCGGGGCCGGTGATCGAGGCGAGCACCAGCAGCAGCACCACCGGCGGCAGCGTCATCACCAGGTCGACGAAGCGCATCGCGATCGAATCCGCCGCGCTTGCCGCCAAGGGCCGCGACCGCGCCGATGGCGAAACCGATCAGCAGCGACAGCGCCGCCGAGCCGCAGGCGATTTCGAGCGAGAGCGCGCCGCCGGTCAGCACGCGCGCCAGCACGTCGCGCCCGACCCCATCGGTGCCGAGCCAGTGCGCCGCATCGGGTGGCGCATTGAGCGCGAGCAGGTCGATCGCGTTCGGATCGGTGCCGGCGAGCGGCTGCACCGCGATCGCGAGCAGGATCGCGACCAGCAGGGCGGCACCGCCGGCGGAGACCCGGTTGCGGGCGAAGCGCGCGGGAAGGCTGATCGCGGCGCTCATCAATCCAACCGGATGCGCGGGTCGATCGCGACATAGACGAGGTCGGTCGCAAGATTGACCGCGAGCACGGCGGCGCCGATCACCAGCGAGGTTCCCATGATCAGCGGATAGTCGCGCGCTTCCACCGCGCCGACCAGCAGCAGCCCCATGCCCGGCCAGTTGAACACGCTCTCGATGAACACCGCGCCGCCCACCGCCGCGCCGATCGTCGCCCCGAGCAGCGTCACCACCGGCAGCAGCGCGTTGCGCAGCGCGTGCTTCAGCACGACGAAGCCTCTCGCGCACGCCCTTCGCGCGCGCGGTACGCACGTAATCCTGCAGCAGCGTCTCCAGCATCGAGGCCCGCATGTAGCGCATCGTCAGCGTCGTCTGCGCGACGGCGAGAATCGCCGCCGGCAGGACGAGATGCCGCAGCACGTCGGCGGCGCCGCCGGCAAATCCCGGCGTCGTCATTCCGCCGGCCGGCGCCCAGCCGAGGCGGACGGCGAACAGGAACAGGCCGAGCAGCGCGGTGAGAAAGGCCGGCGAGGAGATGCCGACCGAGCCGAGCGCGCCGAGCAGCACATCGACCGGCCCGTCGCGCCTCACCGCCGCGAGCACGCCGAGCCCGATGCCGAGGATCGTCGCGAGCGCGAGGCCGGTCCCCATCAGCAGCAGCGTCGGACCCGCGCGTTCCGCGATCAGGCCGAGCACCGGCGCGCGTTCGTGCTGCGTCGAATAGCCGAGATCGCCGTGCAGCACCGCCCAGGCCCAGTGCAGGTATTGCATCGGCAGGCTCTCATCGAGGCCGAGCCGGTGCCGCAGCGTCTCGATGTCGGCGCGCGCTCATCGGCACCGACGGATCGATATAGGCGCTCACCGGATCGCCGGGCGTGAGGCGCAGCAGCACGAAGACGAGGATGCTGAGCCCTACCAGCATGGCGAACGCGACGACGAGGCGGCGCAGCACGAAGCGGAGCATCGATCAGCCCATCGCTGTTCACCGCGACTCACGTCAACGACCACTTCTCCGAATGCGACTGGTAGCCGCCGCCGCCCGGCGCCGGCGTCCAGATGAAGTTCTTCACCCGCGAGGAGACGATCCCGTAGCGCTTTGCCACCCACATCGTCGCCCAGGGAAGCTGCTGGTTCTGGATGCGCGCGACGTTCTGCCAGGCCGCCTGGCGCTTCGCCGGATCGGCCTCGCCCATCGCGGCGTCGAACGCCTCGTTGAGCGGCGGCATGTTCACCCGCATCGTGTTCGCGCCCGCCGGCGGCAGCGCGCTCGCATTGAGGAAGGTGTTGATCGCGCCCGGATCGGGCCCGTCCTGCGCGCCCGCATAGACCATCGGGAACTGGTTGGGATTGGGCGGCTTGGCATAGACGATGCCGTTATAGGTTGGCACGTCGACCTGCCGCGGCTGCACGACGATGCCGACCTGACCGAGCATCGCCTGCATGGCGGCGAGGATGTTGGCGACGATCGGGCTGTTGTAGTAGGTCGGCAGCGCCAGCGGCCTGCTGCCGTTGATCTTGTCCCACCCGGCGGCGGCGAGCAGCTGCTTCGCCTTGGCCGGATCGTAGGGGTAGGCGTCGAGATCACCCGGCACGACGTTCGGCGTGACGAAGGTGCAGTTCGCGACCTGCGCCGCGCCGCCGAGAATGCTTTTCACGATCGCGTCGCGGTTGATCGCGTGCAACACCGCCTGGCGGACGCGCAGATCGTTCCAGATCGGCGTCAGGTAGTTGAGGCCGAGATAGTTCACCACGAAGGAATTGCCCTCGATGGTGCGGAACCCCGGTCTGCCGGCGAACGGTTTGAGGTCGTCGGGCTCGACATAGCTGAACTGGATCTCGCCCGCCTGCAGCGCGGCGACCGCGTCCGCCGTGCTCTTGAAGTAGCGATTGATGATGCCGTCGAGGGCAGGCTTGCCGCCGCGAAAATCCGGGTTCGCCTTGAGCTCGACGAACTGGTCGGTGGCGTAGCGCACGAACTGGAACGGGCCGGTGCCGATCGGGCCGGTGCGCCACCACGGATTGCGGTCGAGTCCCTCGAGCGGCTGACCCGCCGAGCGCGTGCTGCGGCAGCATCATGATCTTGGTGAGCAGATCGGGCAGGCTCGCCGACGGCTTGGCCAGCACCAGAACGGCCGTGTGCGGGTCGGGCGTGCGCACCTCGGTGATGTTCTTGACACTCGCGGCAAAGATCGACCCGCTGCGCGGATCGCGGGCGAGGTCGAAGGTGAATTTCACGTCGGCCGAGGTGAAGAGCTGGCCGTCATGCCATTTCGCGTCGGGCACCAGCGTCGCCGTGTATTCGGTGAGCGCGGCGTTCGGCGTGAGGGATTTCGCGAGCGCGCCTTCGGTGGCGGTGAGGTCGGCGTTGTAGAACACCAGCGGCTCGAAATAGAGGTTGAGCCAGGTGAAGCCCGCCGTGGCGGCGAGCGGGTTGAAGTTGTTGGGCAGCCCGCCGGGGCCCACATCGAAGCCGCCGACCATGACGTTGCGGCCCGATTGCGCGAAGGCGTCCGGCGACAGGCCGGCGGCGGCGAGCCCGAGCGCGAGCGAAATGCCGTCGCGACGCGTGATGTTCATTCCCTTCCTCCCGTTGCGGGCCGCCGTCATTGCGGGGGTCCGCTTCTCAAAAGCCGTTCGCGAATGCCGTCGTAATGGGCGTCGAGCCGGGCGCGCGCGTCGTCGGCCCGGCCGGCGCGCACCGCGTCGAGAATCGCCGCGTGGTCGCGCCAGGTGCGGAGCGGATCGTGCGACTCCATGTTGCGCAGTCCGGCGGCGCGATGGAAGGCGCTCCAGAACACGTCGAGCAGCGAGATCAGCACGCGGTTGCCGAGGCAGGCGAAGAGCTGCGCGTGGAAGGCCTTGTCCTCGGCTGGAAACGTCTCGCCCGTCTCGGCGCGGCGGTGCATCGAGACGAGCGTCGCATCGAGGGCAGCGAGGTCCGCCTCGCCGAGCCGGCCGATCACTTCGCCGATCAGCCCGACCTCGAGGGTGCGGCGCACGTCCAGGATGTCGGCGAGGTCGCGCAGCGCATGGCCCGCGCTGTGGCCGAGATATTCGATCAGCGGATCGAAGGAGAATTCGCGCACGAAGATGCCGGTCCCGTGCCGCGCTTCCAGCAGCCCCACCGATTCGAGCGCCTTGGTCGCCTCGCGGACGGAGTTGCGGCTGACGCCGAGGCTGCGGGCGAGGGCGGTTTCCGGCGGCAGCGCGTCGCCGGGCTGCAGCCGGTTTTCGGCGATATAGGCCTGCAGGCTCTCCAGCACGGAGGCGTGGAGACGGGCAGGACGCTCGATCGGCCGAGGTTGAGCGTGCGGCATTTGTGAGAGGATATCGGTTGTAGGATATCTGTCAAGCAGAGGGATGCGAGAGCAACGGACGGATGGCGGGAAGACCGCGGAAAATGATCCGTTGGGTCACCGTTCACGAGGAGAAAGCCAATGCATTTCCGGATCACCGGCCTTTCGCCGGCGCCCTTCACCCATCTGTTCGGCCTGCCCGAGGCGGTGCTGGCGGAGCACGGGGTGCTGCGCTACGTGGCCGACGCGGGTTCGCACTTCCCCGATCGGGTGGAGATGCGCGAGGCGGCGCCGGGCGAGACGGTGCTGCTGCTCAACCATGTCTGCCAGCCGGCCGACACCCCCTATCGCGCGGTGCATGCGATCTTCGTCCGCGAGGGGGCGAGCGAGACCTATGACCGTGTGGACGAGGTGCCGGAGGTCATGCGCACGCGTCTGCTATCGCTGCGCGCGTTCGATGATCGCGGCATGATGCTCGACGCCGACGTGGTCGAGGGGAGGGAGGTGGAGCCGCTCATCGCGCGGCTCTTCGCCAACCCGACCGTCAGCTACCTCCACGCCCACAATGCGCGGCGTGGCTGCTACTCCGGCCGGATCGACCGCGCCGGCTGAAGCAAGACGGTTCCCTTCCGGTCACCGGCCTGTTTTAGCTAATTGTTCCAGCGAGTGGTTCACGTTCCAGGCCGACTCGGCCTGAACCGATCACGCGCTAGATCCCGTTGCCGGCGCCGCTCAGTCGGCGGCGTCGGCGACCTGCTTGGGCGTGTGCTTCAGCCGCTCCATCGTCTCCTCGACGTGGCGGCTGAACACGTATTCGGCCGGGCGCTGGCCCTCGAGCGGAATCTCGGGCGCCATCGCGCCTTCGGTGCGCGGCCCGCGGAGCGCCACCGCCATCGTCTTGAGCGGATGCTTCACCGCATCGACGACCGCGGTCGCCTCGTAGCCGGAATGCACCATGCAGTCGGCGCATTTCTCGTAATTGCCGGTGCCGTAGCTGTCCCAGTCGGTGGTTTCCATCAGCTCGGCGTAGCTCTTCGCGTAGCCCTCGCCGAGCAGGTAGCAGGGCCGCTGCCAGCCGAACACGTTGCGCGTCGGCTTGCCCCATGGCGTGCAGCGATAATTCTCGTTGCCGGCAAGGAAGTTCATGAACAGCGGTGACTGCGTGAACTTCCAGCCCTTGCCCTTGCCGCGGCGCAGGATGTCGCGGAACAGCTCCTTGGTCTTGCGGCGCGACAGGAAATGCGCCTGGTCGGGCGCGCGCTCATAGGCGTAGCCGGGCGAGGTCATGATGCCGTCGATGCCCATCGCCATGGCGCTGTCGAAGAACCTCGGCGACGCGCGCCGGATCGGCGCCGTCGAACAGCGTGCAGTTGATGGAGAGGCGGAAGCCGCGCTCCTTCGCCTGCCGGATCGCGGCCACGGCGCGGTCGTAGACGCCCTCCTGGCTTACCGCGCGGTCGTGCATTTCGCGGTCGCCGTCGAGATGCACGTCGAAGGAGAAGTAGGGGTGCGGCTGGAACAGGTCGAGCTTCTTCTCCAGCAGCAGCGCGTTGGTGCAGAGATAGACGAACTTCTTGCGGGCGAGGATGCCGCGCACGATCTCGCCGATCTCCTTGTGCAGCAGCGGCTCGCCGCCGGCGATCGCGACCACGGGCGCGCCGCATTCGTCGACCGCGGCGAGCGCGTCGGCGACCGAGAGGCGCTGGTTCAGGATCGGCGCCGGGTAGTCGATCTTGCCGCAGCCGGCGCAGGCGAGGTTGCAGCGGAACAGCGGCTCCAGCATCAGCACCAGCGGGTAGCGCTGCCGCCCGATCAGATGCTGCTTCACCACGTAGGCGCCAACCCGCGCCACCTGCCGCAAAGGAACCGACATTCCGAACCCCTCAGCTCACTTCCGCCGGGAACTTGAAGCGGACATCCTCGGCCACCCCGGCCAGGGTCGAGATGTCGATTTCCGCGATCCGGCGCAAGCCGTCGAGCACGCCCTGCACCAAGGTTTCCGGCGCCGATGCTCCGGCGGTCACACCCACCGAGGCGACGCCCTCGAACCATTCCGGCCGCAGCGCGTCGGCATCGTCGATCAGGTGCGCGGGCCGGCCCAGCTCCTCGCCGATCTCGCGCAGCCGGTTCGAGTTCGAGCTGTTGCGCGAGCCGACGACCAGGATCAGGTCGACCTCGCCGGCAAGCTCGCGCACCGCCCGCTGGCGGTTCTGGGTCGCGTAGCAGATGTCGCGCACGTCGGGGCCGACGATGTCGGGAAAGCGCGCCTTCAGCGCGTCGATGATGCCGCGCGTGTCGTCGACCGAAAGCGTGGTCTGGGTGACGTAGGCCAGCCGGTCGGGCGTGCCGACCGCCAGCGTGGCAACGTCCTCCGCGGTCTGCACCAGGTGGACCTTGCCGGGGATCTGCCCGATCGTGCCCTCGACCTCGGCATGGCCGGCATGGCCGACGAGCACGATCTCGCGACCCTGCGCGGCATAGCGCCGCCCCTCGGCGTGCACCTTGGCGACCAGCGGGCAGGTGGCGTCGATCACCGGCAGGCGGCGCTCGCGGGCGACCTCCTCGACGCGCTTCGCCACCCCGTGGGCGCTGAAGATCGTCATGCCTCCCGGCGGAATCTCGTCGAGCTCGTCGACGAACACCGCGCCGCGGCGCGCGCAGATCCTCGACCACGTGCCGGTTGTGCACGATCTCGTGCCGCACGTAGATCGGCGGCCCGAACTTCGCCAGCGCCCGTTCGACGATCTCGATCGCCCGTTCGACGCCCGCACAGAAACCCCTTGGCTGCGCGAGTACCACGCGCATGATCGGCAGCCTCCTTTGGCTTGCACTGCCCCGGCACCCCCCGGGCCGTGGCAGTCGCGGGGAACGCGCCGCAGCGCGACCCGACGCGGCGCCGGGCTCACCCCATTTGGCGGAATATGACAGCCTGCGGCCGGGCCGACAAACATCGAATGCGCGCGAGACCTGCCTCCCGCCGACGGCGGCCAGGTTCGGTTTACATTCGGTAACCGAATCCCATATCGCGCGCATGGCTTGCCTGCCCCGCCCGTCTGTTGCATCGCCTGCGCTTCCATGTTTTTTGGGCGTCTGCCCGGTCCCGGTATCGCCGTGCTGTTCCAGGTGAGAATGCGCGTTCAAGCCCCGCTCCTTGGTCTCGGCGCACGCGGCAGGGCGGGACGCCCGGACCGCGATCGGTCCATCGCCCCGGATCGCGGCGCGTGATCCCCGAATTCTCGGACATCCCCGCGGCGGTTGCCGCGGGGGCGAGCCTGATCGGCATCGGCCAGGCGCTGACCGGCTGGCTGCTGGTCAGCCGGTTCGGTCGCCGCCCGCGTGCCGAGGCCGGCACCGCGCTGCCGCCGGTGACGGTGCTGAAGCCGCTGCACGGCGATGAGCCACTGCTCGAGGAGGCGCTCGCCTCCTTCTGCACCCAGGACTACCCGGAGTACCGAGGTGGTGTTCGGCCTGCAGGACCCGGACGATCCGGCGCTGCCCGTCATCGCCCGGCTGCAGGAGCGCTTCCCGGAGCGGGCGATCGTCGTGGTGGTGGACCCCACCCGGCACGGGGTCAACCGCAAGATCAGCAATCTCATCAACATGTTGCCGGCGGCGCAGCACGACGTGCTGGTGATCTCGGACAGCGACATGCATGCCGCGCCGGACTATCTGCGCGAGGTCGTCACCGCGCTGGAGCGGCCGGGGGCCGGGCTCGTCACCACGCTCTATGCCGGCCTGCCGGCCGAGGCGGGCCTGCCCGGGCGGCTCGGCAGCAGCCAGATCACCCACACCTTCCTGCCCGGCGCGCTGCTCGCCCGCGCGCTCGGCCGGCAGGACTGCCTCGGCGCCACCATGGCGCTGCGCCGCGGGACGCTGGAGGCGATCGGCGGGCTGCCGGCCCTCGTGCATCACCTCGCCGACGATGCCGAGCTCGGCCGGCTGGTCAATGCGAGCGGCCTCGCCACCGAGCTTGCCGCGACGGTGCTGGAGACCACCGTGCCCGAGCGGGCATTCCGGCCCCTGGTCCACCACGAGCTCCGCTGGGGCCGCACCATCGTCGCCCTGGTCCCGGTCGGCTACGCGACGCTCGCCCTCGCCTTCCCGCTGTTCTGGGCCGCGCTCGCGGTCATCGGCTCGGGCGGCGAGGAATGGGCATTCGGACTGTTCGCCGCGTCCTGGGTCGCGCGCGGCGCTTCCGCCCGCGGCATCGACCACGCGCTCGGCCTCGATCCGATCACCCCGACGTGGCTGCTGCCGTTCCGCGACCTGTTGTCGATCAGCGTCATCTTCGCCAGCTATACCGGCGACGAAGTGCGCTGGCGCGGCGAGGTGCTGAGCGCCGCCAGGTCGAGCCTCGCCCCCGGAGAGGGATGAACCCACGATGATGAAGACGCTGTTCCTGCACCCGCCCTCGTTCGACGGGTTCGACGGCGGGGCCGGCTCGCGCTACCAGGCGCAAGCGGGAGATCCGCTCCTTCTGGTATCCGACCTGGCTCGCCCAGCCGGCCGCCCTGGTGCCCGGCAGCCGGCTGATCGACGCCCCCCCGGCGCGGCTCGGGCTCGAGCCGGTGCTCGCCGAGGCGAGGCGGCACGAGCTCTGCATCATCCACACCTCGACCCCGTCCTTCGCCTCCGACGTGAGGGTCGCCCGCGCGCTCAAGGACGCCAATCCCGGCATCCGGATCGGCTTCGTCGGCGCGAAGGTGGCGGTGCAGCCGGAGGAGAGCCTGCGCGACGGGGCGCCGATCGACTTCGTCGCCCGCAACGAGTTCGACTTCACGGTGAAGGAGGTCGCCGAGGGGCGCGATCTCGCCGCGATCGACGGCATCTCCTGGCGCGGCGCGGACGGGACCATCGTCCACAACAAGGACCGGGCGGTGCTGGAGGACATGGACCAGCTCCCGTTCGTCACCGAGGTCTACAAGCGCGACCTGCGCATCGAGGACTACTTCATCGGCTACCTGCTGCACCCCTACGTCTCGCTCTACACGGGACGCGGCTGCAAGTCGCGCTGCACCTTCTGCCTGTGGCCGCAGACTGTCGGCGGCCACCGCTATCGCGTCCGCAGCCCGGGCCACGTCGCGGAAGAAATCCGCCTCGCGCGCTCCTATTTCCCGCAGGTGAAGGAGTTCTTCTTCGACGACGACACCTTCACCGACAATCTGCCGCGCGCCGAGGCGATCGCGAAGGAGCTGGGCCGGCTCGGCGTCACCTGGTCCTGCAACGCCAAGGCCAACGTGCCGCGCGAGACGCTGAAGGTGCTGCGGGACAACGGCCTCCGCCTGCTGCTGGTCGGTTACGAGAGCGGCAACCAGCAGATCCTGCACAACATCAAGAAGGGCATGCGGATCGAGGTCGCGAAGAAGTTCACCCGCGACTGCCACGAGCTCGGCATCCGCATCCACGGCACCTTCATCCTCGGCCTGCCCGGCGAGACCCGGGAGACGATCGAGGAGACGATCCGCTTCGCGACCGAGATCAACCCGCACACCCTGCAGGTCTCGCTCGCCGCGCCCTATCCGGGCACCTTCCTCTACCGGCAGGCGGTCGAGAATGGCTGGCTCGATGCCGCCAATGCCGAGCTGGTCGACGGGCGCGGGGTGCAGATCGCGCCGCTGCACTACGACCACCTCTCGCACACCGAGATCTTCGACAGCGTCGAGACCTTCTACCGCCGCTTCTACTTCCGCGCGCCGAAGATCGCCGCCATCGTCGGCGAGATGGTCACCAGTCCGCAGATGATGAAGCGCCGGCTGCGCGAGGGGGTCGAGTTCTTCCAGTTCCTGCGCGAGCGCCACAAGGCGGCGGCGCTGACGCGGCGGACCGGCTTGTAAGCCGCGGTTAACCCGGGCCGCGCATTGTCTCCCGCGCCAGGAGACATGCGCATGCCGCTTGACGACACCGCCGCGACCGAGTTGAGCCCGATGCTGCGCGCCGCCATCCGCGAGGAATGCGGCCCGATGATCGACGAGCTGCGCCGCTTCGTCGATCGCCGCATCGCCGAGGTCAGCGCCGAGGTGCATGGCGCCGTTCAGCTGGTCGATTTCAGCGAGAGCAACCTCTCCGGGCAGATTTCGCGGATCGCCGAGCAGGTCGCGCAGGTGGTTGCGGCCCCCGCCGCCGCCACCCGCAACAGCGGCGTCGAGCTCGAGGCGGTGGTCCAGGCCACCGAGCAGGCCGCCAACCAGATACTGGAAGCCACGGAGGCGATCGGCGACTGGCTCGCCACCGGCAATCGCGACAATGCATCGCTCGAAGCGGTGGGGGAGCGTGTCAATGCCATCATGGAGGCCTGCACCTTCCAGGACCTCACCGGCCAGCGCATTCGCCGCGCGATCGAGCACCTGCAGAGCGTCGAGTTGATGCTGGGCGGCCTCGCGAACCCGCATGCGCCGCCGCCGGCCTACATCCCGCGTACGCTGGAGGTGACCGGCACGGGGAGCGATCTCGGCCAGAGCGACATTGACGCCCTGCTGAACGATTTCTGATCCCCGGGGCGCCGAGAGATGTGCCGGTTCAGAGGGCGAACCGTGCGAAATACGCGCGCCGGAAGAACCAGGCGGTCATGCAGGCGGTGAGCGCGATGACGAAGGCGCGCAGCACCCCCGCCGGCAGCCGGATCGCGACCCGCGCACCGGAATAGCCGCCGAGCGCGCCGCCGAGCATCAGCGGAAGCGTCTCCGGCCAGCGGACGGCCCCGGCCAGGACGAAGGTGATCGCGGCGATCGTGTTGGTGGCGCCGACCAGCAGCACCTTCAGCTTGTTCATGGCCTTGATGTCGGTCAGGCCGAGCAGGCTCCAGGCCGCCATCATCATGATGCCGACCGCCCCGCCGAAATACCCGCCATAGATGCCGAGCCCGATCTGCGCCGCCAGCAGGGGCGCCGGACCGACCCGGATGTCGGCATGACCCATCAGGCGCCGCCCGAAGGCGAGCGCGAGCGTCGCCAGGAGCAGGAGCCACGGGATCACCAGGTCGAATTCCCGCGACGGGGTCTCGAGCAGCAGCACCGCGCCCAGGAAACCCCCGACAAGGCTCGCGGCCAGCAGCGTCCGCCGCGACAGCGGCCCGGGCGGCATCGCCTGGCCGCGGAATCCGAGCAGGCTCGCCAGCGCGCCAGGGTACAGGGCGACGGTGCTGGAAGCATTCGCCGTCACCGGATCGAGGCCGACGAGGACCAGGGCGGGGAAGCCGACGAACGACCCGCCGCCCGCGGCGGCGTTGAGCCCGCCGGCGAGGCAGCCGGCCGCGAAGAGCAGTAAGGTGTCGCGCATCCCCCGAGCTTGTGGCCCGGTCGGAGGCGCGGCAAGCAGCAGTGGAACTGAGACAGTACCTGGAGCGATCCTGCCTTGCGACTCCGGCCCCGCTTGGCCCAGTTTCGCCCCCCATGACGCTCTCCGCCCCGCGCGATCAGCTGAGCCTCCGGCCTGCCGGCCGCCCGTCCTTCGCGCCACTGACGACGGCGCGGTTCGCGCTGCGTCCGCTCTCTGCGGCGGATGCCGAGGCGGTGCATCGGCTGGTCAATGACTGGGAGGTGGTGCGAATGCTCTCGCACCTCCCGTTTCCCTATCCGCGCGGCCTCGCGGACGAGTGGATCGCGGCGGCCGGGCGCGCGCTCGCGGATGGCAGCGCCTACCACCTGGCCGTCACCGGGAAGGAAGGCGAGCACGAGACGATCGTCGGCGTGGTCGGGCTGCGGCTCGACCGCGCCGGGCGGACCGCCTCGCTCGGCTTCTGGGTGGGGCGGCGGTTCTGGCGCCACGGCGTCGCGACGGAGGCGGCGGCGCGGCTGGCGCGCTGGGCGCTCGCCCATCTCGACCTCGAGCGGCTGACCGCGACGGCGGCGGCCGACAACCCGGCCTCGGCTTCGGTGCTGCGGCGGATCGGCTTCCGCGAGGTGGGCACGGCACGCGAGATGTTCCTGGCGCGCGGCGGCGAGGAGGCGGTCCTCGTGTTCGAGGCGACGCGGGACGATCTGTTCGGCGCCGTCGAGGGCGATGCCGACCCGGCGGCGGAAGGCGCGAAGCCGCTCCTGCTGGTGGCGGCCTGTGCGCTGATCGACGTGGACGGGCGGGTGCTGCTGGCGCGCCGACCGGAAGGCAAGAAGATGGCCGGGCTCTGGGAGTTCCCCGGCGGCAAGCTGCATCCGGGCGAAACGCCGGAGGCGGCGCTGATCCGCGAGCTCAAGGAGGAGCTCGGCATCGACGTGACCGAGGCGTGCCTGGCGCCGTTCGCCTTCGCGTCGCATGCCTATGAGCGGTTCCATCTGCTGATGCCGCTCTATCTGTGCCGGCGCTGGCGCGGGCGCATGGAGGCGCGGGAGGGCCAGACCCTCGCCTGGGTGCGGCCGAGCAAGCTCGCCGAATTCCCGATGCCGCCGGCCGACCGGCCGCTGATTCCCCTGCTGCGCGATTTCCTCTGAAAGTCGGCGTCATGGCTCCCAATCCGACGGCCTGTCTGCTGGTGATCGGCAACGAGGTGTTGTCCGGGCGGACGCAGGACGCGAACATCAGGTTCATCGCGACGCGGCTCGGCGAGATCGGCATGCCGCTGCGCGAGGTGCGGATCATTCCCGACGTGGCGGCGACGATCGTCACCACCGTGAACGAGGTTCGCGCGCGCTTCGACCATGTGTTCACGACGGGCGGCATCGGTCCGACGCATGACGATATCACCAGCGAGTGCGTGGCGGCGGCGTTCGGGGTGCCGTGGGAGAAGCATGCCGAGGCGTGGGCGCGCATGGAGCGCCATTACAAGCCCGGCGACTTCAACCCGGCGCGCCAGCGCATGGCGACGATGCCGCGCGGTGCGACGCTGATCGACAACAAGGTCTCGATCGCCCCGGGCTTCACCATCGGCAACGTGCACGTGATGGCGGGCGTGCCGCGCATCATGCAGGCGATGTTCGAGGCGCTGGCGCCGACGCTCGCGGGCGGCACGCCAGTGAGCGCGCGGGCGGTGCACACGGTGGGCGTGCCGGAGGGGGCGATCGCCGAGGGACTTGCGGCGATCCAGGCGCGGCACCCCGAACTCGATATCGGCAGCTATCCCTATTACCGCGCGCAGGGGAACGGCGTGGCGATCGTGGCGAAGGGCACCGATGCCGCGGCTGCGGACGTGGCGATCGGCGAGGTGACGACCCTGATGCGCGCGCTCGGCGGCACCCCGATCCCGGGGGAACCGCCGATCTAGACCGGTTGCAGCCTTGCTCGAACCGGTCCACCTCATATTTCGCGACGATTTCATTAGACCTGAATTGCTCTGACTGTGATCAGTCCGATTCGGGTCTCCGTATCTTTGGCCTGCCTTTCACACCCTGACTGGTTCCAGTCAGGGCGATCGGAGGCTAGCGTGGAATCGCTGCGCGATTCCGGTCAGGCCGATATTGCTCCAGCCGGGGCGGCGCCGTCGGCGGAGGGAGGCAGGCCGTGTTCAGAAGCGTTCTCGCGGCGGCCTGCGCGATGCTGCTGCTCATCGGCGTGGCGGAGGCGCAGCCATGCGCGCAGGGTGCGGCGACGGTGTGCCAGGCCTTCGACACGGTCTGGCCGGATGGCCGCTCAAGGGACGGTCTCTGGCGCGTCAACGGACCCTGGCCCGGCTCCGGCGGCAACATGCTCGAACCGAGCCTTGCCGAAATCATCCCCGGCGGGCCCGGAGAGGGGCAGCTCACCCTCACCGTGGCCGCGAACGAGAAGCGGGGCTCGGAGATCCAGTCGCTGGCAACGCCGGGCTACGGCTACGGCTATTACGAGACGGAGATGCGGGTGACCCCGGCGCCGGGCGTCTGCGCCACCTTCTTCTGGATCGAGGCGCCGCAATACGGCCCGCATGAATGGGACGTCGAGTTCCTGACCAGCGACTTCACGCCGGGCGCGGGCGCGGTGCGCCTCACCATCCATCCGAGCAACACGAGCACCAGGCTGCGGCTGCCGTTCAATCCGTCGGACGCCTTCCATCGCTACGGCTTCCTGTGGACGCCGGGGCGGATCGTCTTCACGGTCGACGGCAAGCCGGCCCGAACGATGACCACGCCGGAACTGAACACCAGCGCGCGCGGCTTCATCATGGCGAATGCCTGGACCGGCAATCGGAACTGGTGCAAGGGTCCGCCGAAGCAGGACGCGACGTCCACTTACAAATGGATGCGGTTCATCGCGGGCGCAGCGGAGATCCCGCGCTGAGACGGCATCACCCTTCCGGGATGTGGCCCTAAAATCCGAACATGTGGTCGAGCGAGAAGCTGCCGCGCTCGTCCATCAGGCCGTGATAGCCGAACAGGCGGCAGGTGGTGTCGCGCACCAGCACGTAGCCGCGCGGGCCGGCCTCGGCGATCTTCGTCGGCGCCGAACACCTTGTGCGGGAAGCACCAGCGCCGAGCCCGAGCAGGCGATCGTCGAGCGGCGCCTCGGCGATCGGATCGTGCCGGCGCCGTCATGCAGGATTCGAGCTTCGTCGTCCGAGCGCGCGTGCCAGGGCAGCGAGGCCGGGTAGATCAGGTGCATGAAGCTGTGCCGCGCGCCGTCGCCGAGCTTCAGGAACAGCCGCGTGGAAAGGCCGGGCGGCGGGCCGGAATAGGATTGCGGCTCGTCCTTGTAGGTCATCAGCGTGTTGAACACGTGCGCGCCGAAGCTCGTCTCCGCCGCATGGCCTGAGCGGCGGTCCTCGTAGCGCATCAGCGCGTGCAGCCAGCCATCCGCGCCGCCGCCGTCGCGGAAATCATAGACCAGCTCGGCATGTCCGCCCTCGGTGTCGAATTCGTCGAGATCGAGCGCGAGATCGTGGTTGCGCGCTGAGGCAGCCGAGGAAGCGCTCGCCGCGCTTGTGGCCCTCGCTGTCGAACACGTCGAGGCGGATCGGCAGGTCGGCCTGGCTCACCGCCATCGGCGTCGGCTGCACGATCGAGCGGAAGCGGTCGCGCGGCATGATCGGGAAGGGCAGCAGGAAGCCGCGGCCGAGCGTGTTGGCGAGCGCCGGGATCGCGGGATCCGGCTGCAGATCGGCGCGCTCGACATTCACATGCGCGATGCGCGTGCGCCCGTCCTGCGACCACCTCGTAGCGCGGCCGCACCACGTGCCGCCCGGCGCGGAACTCGATCTGCGCCGGCCAATGCAGGCCCGGCAGCAGCTCGGCGACATCGACCGCGACCGAGGCGAAGCCCGGCACCTCGCGCGCGAACGGCACCGGCGCTTCGGCGCCCATGCGGTCGAGCGACATCGCGCCGGCGGGGATCGGCGCGGCGTGGCTGTTCTGCACCCAGAGGATCACCCGCTCGCCGGGCTTCGGCGCCGGCAGCCCGGCATAGCGGTCGGACGGCCAGGCATTGGCGTCATGCGTGCAGGAGAGCGTCGGCGCCGCCATCATTCGCATAGGTGTCGAGCGCGTATTTCATCACGTCGTGCCCCGCCGCGCCGATCGCGTGCAGGAAGAGCTGGCCGGTGAACTCCGGCAGACCGAAGCGCGCGCGCACCTCGCGGCTGTCGATCGCGATGCCCGCCTGGCCGCGGCGGCACCGTCCTCTTCCCAGGTCGCGAGCACCGCACCATCGGCATCGAACAGGCGCAGCCAGAGCCGCACCGATTTCGCGCCATAGCCCGACCAGTAATTGGCGGTGACGAGGCGCGTGGAAAGCCCGCCCTGCTCGCGGAAGAAGGCGAAATTGGTGGCGAAGTTCAGCTTGTCGAGATAGCGCCGGGATTGCCGAGCTGCGCGTCCGGCACGCTGCCCTCGTCGAGCGTCGCGACGGTGGCGCCCGGCGGCAGCAGATGCCGGATGCGCGCGACGATGCGCCCGGCATCGAAGGCGGCGACCAGCACCGTCTTCGCCGCCGGCCTGCGCGAGATCGGTGATCGGCCGCGCCTCCATCCCGAGCCGCGGCCTGCCCGACCTCGCGCACGTCCTGCACGAACACGGCAGCGGGCGCCGGCATTTCGGGATGCAGCGCGTAGAGCGGCTCGGCGACGCCCTCCGGGTCGAACACGGCGAGCGGCCCGGCGGCGCGCGAGCCGCGCGGCAAGCCGGCCGATCGCCTCGGCGGCGAGCGGATGGGCGAGCGCCTTGTAGATGACGTTGCCGCCCTGGCGGGCGTCGAAGGTCTGGATCTGCAGCATCGAATCGTCCTTCAGAAGCCCAGGCGGCGACGCATCTCGGCCGCCGCTTCCGCCGTGTCGTCGAGCGGCGGCGCGGGCCAGGTCTCGAACCGGCCGGCGAAGCTCGCGGATGCGCCCCTCCTGCGCCAGGCCCTGCACGAACAGGCCGATCCGGCGCGACCGCCCGGGCAGGTCGGCAACCAGCACCGGCGCCGCGGTCGCCACCGCCTCGGAGATCATCGACACGCTGTCCGTCGTGACGACGATCGCGTCGGCGAGGGCGAGCAGGCCGAAATACGGGTTCTCGCCCGTGCCGTCCCACAGATAGGCGCCCGAGCGGCGCCAGCTTCTCCCGCAGCACCGACATCACCGCCGGATCGGTCCGGCGCGAGGGGGTGATCGCGAGCCCGACGCGGTCCCGCCGCATCATCTCCGCCGAGCTGCGCCGCGAGCCCGAGCGCCACCGCACCGTCGAGCCGGAATCGCCCGTTCGAGCCGCCCACCAGCACCGCGACGAGCGGCCGGGGCAGATGCGCGAGCGCGGTCCGCCCAGGCCGCGCCGCGCCTCGGCGAGCCGCTCCGGCGTGACCCGGTGCAGCGCGGTGCGGGTGACGATGACGTTCGGGCCGGTGATCTCGTCATGCCGGTTCACCACCACGAGGTCGAAGCGGTCGATCGGCATGCGCGGGTTCTGGATCTGCACGACGCGCCGCCCGAGCCGCCGCAGCGCCGCCCCGACCGCGCCGCCCATGCCGCCGCAGCCGATCACCAGGCCCGGCAGGTCCCGCCGCGACAGCCCGACCGCGGCGAGCGGCGCCGGCCAGCTCCGCGCCGTCACCCAGCGCCAGGGCGCGCGCGGCCGCATGATCCGGACCGAGGCGCGAGCCCGGCCCGCTCCGCCAGACCGAGCGCCTGCGACTGCAAGCCCGCATAGGCCTCGGTGAGAATCCAGCTCTCCGGCAACATGCGCGCCTGTTTCCGCCTTCCCCGCGGGCGGCGCAAGCCCGGCGGGGGGAAGCGGTCGAGGCTAGTTGGTGGTCGTCGCGAACAGTTTGAGCGGGTAGAATCCCCCGCTGGCGCCGGACGTGTCGATGTAGAGCACCGCCGCGTCGCCCTGTGCGTTGATCGCGGCGCTCGTCGCCCATTTGCAGGGCGTCACATCGCCCAGGGGCTGCGTGACCTGGCAACTATCCCCGGGCACGAGCGTCTGCGTCGCGAACAGGTTGCTTCCCGACGGGCGCAGTGCAGCGCGCATCGTGTTGTCCGTATCGACCCAGGCGACGACCGCGCCATTCGCCGGATTGCTGGCGAAGGCCAGCGGTGCGGCCTGCAAGTCCCACGAGAATGCGCCGGTATCGACACTCGGCGGCGACGGGTCGGCGGCGGACAGATTCGCGATCGTCACGGCGTTGCTGTTGAGATTGCCGTCGCCAAACAGGACCGACGCTGAGGGGCCGGCATCGAGGGCGAGGAAGCTGACCTGCCCGGGTGGCCCGCCCGACGCGCCCCACAGTTCGGGATTGCCGCCGGTGGTGTCGGCGAACACGGTGATGGCCGGCTTGCTCCATGCCCCGCCGCCGGCGGCCTGGCGGGTCGCCTTCAGGGACGTCGCATTCGGACCGGGCTGCAGCGCCAGCGCGCCGCGCCCGGTCGTGTCGATGGCCGCGCGCACGACCCAGGCGTCCGGCCCGAGCCCGTTGGTCAACGGGCCGGAATCAGTCCAGCCGCTGGTGCCCGCCTGCTCACGGCTCGCATGGACGACGAACTGACAGAAATTGGTGGGAGGCGGGCATTGGAAGGAAATTGCCTCCCACGCGACCAGGACGTCGCCCGCTTCGTCCATGGTCGCATCGGCGAACCCGATTCCCTCGCCGGCAGGCGGCGGGATCAGTTCGGTGGCGCCAAACGGACCACCCGCGGTCCGGCGGGACACGTTGATGCCTCCAGGACCATTCCAGACGATCGCCTCCGCCCCGCTCGGGTTGCCGATCAGCATGATCGCCCGCTCCCAACTTCCGATTGGGGTGTTGACGTTGGTGCGCCTGGCCACGGCGTAGGGCGGACTGAAACTGCCGCCCGCCGGTCGCACCGTGGCCCAGATCACGTCCTCATCCTGCTCGAAGGTCATCAGCGTCGCGGAACCGCCGGCGCTCACGTGCAGCGAGAGATAGGCAGCATCCGGATCTCCAACGTTCACGTTGAGCGGGGTGGTCCAGGCGGTGCCGGGGGCGTGCACGCTATAGGAAGCGCCAATCCCCTTGGGCCACGCCGCGAGGGCGGTGCCACTCGCGTCCATCGCCACCACGGCGCGGTTGGTGTCCGGGTCGAGCTGCACCGGGGCGGAGAAATTCTGCGCCCGGGCCGCCAAGGGCGCGACCGTCAGTCCTGCGGCAAGAGCGAGTCCGGCGGTGTGGCGGGGCCGAATGCGGGCCATTTTTCGCTCCCAGGGCCGAATTTCATGTCGGGACGATATCATTGCGCCTCCGACCCGGCCGCGTCGAGAACTACTCTCCGCCTCGCGCCGGCGGCTCCCGATATAACGTGGAGCGGATCGAGCCGCTCTACGCCGCGAGCGCCCGCATCTCGGCGTGGAGCGCCGCCTTGCCCTCGAAGCCGATCCCGGGCAGCTCGGGCAGCGTCACATACCCGTCCTCGACCCGGCAGCCCTCCGGGAACCCGCCATAGGGCTGGAACAGGTCGGGGTAGTTCTCGTTGCCGCCGAGCCCGAGCCCGGCGGCGATGTTGAGCGACATCTGGTGCCCGCCATGCGGGATGCAGCGCCGCGGCGACCAGCCATGGGTGCGCAGCACCGCCAGCGTGCGCAGATATTCGCAGAGCCCGTAGGAGAGCGCGCAGTCGAATTGCAGCCAGTCGCGGTCCGGCCGCATGCCGCCGTAGCGGAGCAGGTTGCGCGCGTCCTGGTGGCTGAACAGGTTCTCCCCCGTCGCCATCGGGCCGGGATAGAACTCCGCGAGCGCCGCCTGCAGCGCGTAGTCGAGCGGGTCGCCGGCCTCCTCGTACCAGAACAGCGGATACTCCCGCAGCGCCTTGGCGTAGGCGATCGCGGTCTCGAGATCGAACCGCCCGTTGGCATCGACGGCGAGCTGCGCCTTGCCGTCAAGCTCGGCCAGCACCGCCTCGATGCGGGCGCGGTCCTCGGCGAGCGGCGCGCCGCCGATCTTCATCTTCACCACCGCTGTAGCCGCGGTCGAGATAGCTCCGCATCTCGCCGCGCAGCGCGCCGAGATCCTTGCCCGGATGGTAGTAGCCGCCGGCGGCGTAGACGAAGACGCGCGGGTCGGCCTCGGCCAGGTTGCGCTCGGCGAGCAGGCGGAACAGCGGCTTGCCCGCGATCTTCGCCACCGCGTCCCACACCGCCATGTCGATCGTGCCGACCGCGACCGAGCGCTCGCCATGCCCGCCCGGCTTCTCGTTCGCCATCAGCGCCGCCCAGATGCGGTCGGGGTCGAGGTTCTCGCCCGTCAGTCGTCGAGCAGCGTCGCCGGGTCGGCCTCGAGCAGCCGCGGGGCGAAGCGCTCGCGGATCAGCCCGCCCTGGCCGTAGCGGCCGTTGGAGTTGAAGCCGTAGCCGACGACCCGCCTGCCGTCGCGCTCGACATCGGTGACGACCGCGACGAGGCTCGTCGTCATCCGGCTGAAATCGATGTAGGCGTTGCGGATCGCCGAGCCGATCGGGCGGGTGACCTCGCGGATATCGACGATGCGCACGGGGATTCCAACCTCCTCTGCAGGGCTGGCTGCTATGCTGCGCCGCCGCCCGTTGCAGCGCGGAAGGAGAGACCGTACCCTGCCCGGACCTCTCCCGCCGCGCCCTGCTCGCGCCTTCCCGCCGCGCTCGCCCTGGCCGCCGCCCGGCGGCCCGCTTCCGGCTGCCTCCGGCGACGACCGGGCTGAACCACCAGGCGGCGCAGCATGGCCGGTTCTACGGCAGCGCCATCGACGACGCCATCCTGCGCACCGACCCGCGCTACATGGCGCATGTGCCGGTCGAGTGCGGGATCGTGGTGAGCGAGGCCTCGTTCAAATGGGCGGCGATCCAGCCGAAGCAGGGCACCTATACCTTCGCCGCCGCCGACCGGCTGATGAGCTACGCGGCGGCGCACAGGCTGGCGGTCCGCGGCCACAACCTGGTCTGGCAGGACTACAATCCGGACTGGCTGGCGGCGACAGCTCACCCCGCCAATGCCGAACGCGTGCTGACCGACTACATCGCGCGCGTCGCCGGGCATTTCCGCGGCCGGCTCGTGCATTGGGACGTGGTGAACGAGCCGCTTGAGCCGGAGGACGGCAACCCGCTCGGCCTGCGCGACGGGCCCTGGCTGCGGGCGCTCGGTCCGCGCTATCATCGACATCGCCTTCCACGCCTGCGCCGAGACCGATCCGCACGCGCTGCGCTTCGTCAACGAATACGGGCTCGACTACGCCTGGCCCGACCAGGAGCGGAAGCGCGGCGGCGATGCTCGAACTGCTGGCCGATCTCGTGCATCGCGGCGTTCCGGTGCAGGCGCTCGGCATGCAGGCGCATCTGGAGGCCGGCGTCGAGCGAGCTCGACCAGAATCTGCTGGCGAAATTCTGCGCCGACGTCGCCTCGCTCGGCCTCAAGATCGCGATCACCGAGATGGATGTGCGCGACAACCGCGAACCCGCCGACATCGCCGCGCGCGACGCCGGCGTGGCCGCGCAGGGCAAGGCCTTCCTCGACGCCGTGCTGCCGAACCCGGCCGTGCTCGGCGTGGTGACCTGGGGCCTTTCCGACCAGCGGACCTGGCTCGACCAGCAATGGCCGCGCAAGGACGGCCTGCCGCAACGCCCGCTGCCGCTCGACGCGGAGATGAGCCGCAAGCCGCTCTGGTCGGCGATCGGCGCGGCCTTCGGGGCGCCGGGATGAGCGGCCCGCGCCGCCTCAGGCGAGCCGGCTGCTCCGATATCGGCGCCGTGTGACCGCCCGTGATGGTGCGACCGTCCGTCACTGTGCCGAAGGTGCGTCGTTCGCCGGGATCACGGGCGGTCGCGCGCGTGGCGAAGCCACGCTCACTTCTTGTCGAGGTTCCAATAGACGATCACCGGCGATGGCAGGAAGCCGACGAAGTTGCTGCGGAGCGCAACCGGCTGATCGTACTGTCCGAGGACGATGTAGGGCTGCACTTGCGCCAGATAGGCGTGCAACGCGTCGAGCGCGGCCGGGCGATGTTCCGCGTCGGCGTCGAGATAGGCCTGGCGCAGCGCTTCCGCCTTCTGGTCGCACGGCCAGCCGGCAAAATTCATGCCGTTGCACGCCATGTTCGTGCCGATATTGGTGAGCGGCGACTGCATCGTCGGACCGCTCGCGCCGGTCGCGAACAGGTTCCAGCCACCCTGATCCGGCTTTCCCTTGTTCGACTGACGCGAGGCGGTCGTGCCCCAGTCGGCCCAGACCAGATCGACATTCATGCCGGCCTGCTTCATCTCCTCCGCGATCACCTCGTCCATCTGGCCGATCCAGGCGATCTCGTTGGTGGCGGGGAAGACGAGCTTCTCGCCCGCGTAGCCCGCCTCCTTCAGCAGCTCTTTCGCGCGGGCAAGATCGGGCTTGAGGTCGGCAGTGCCCGCAATGGTGCCGTTCGGACCGCCACAGATGAAGTAGGACCGACACTCCTTCCAGTTGATGGGATCGCCGAACCCGGCGGCCATGATGTCCGACTGCTTGATGATGTAGGCCAGGGCGAGCCGTGCGCGGGGATCATTGAAGGGCGGGTACAGCGCATTCGGACGCAGCATCGTCTGATTGCTGAGTTCCGTCTGCTTCACCACCTGCACGCCACTCGTCTTTCGCAGCACGGGCAGGAGATCGAGCGCCGGCTGTTCGATCAGGTCGACCTCGCCGTTCTGCAGGGCGGCGGAGGCGGTTGCGGCGTCGGGAATGACGTGCCACTCGACGCGGTCGAACTTCACGTTGCGTCCCCCGGCGAGGCCGTCCGCCGGATCGTCACGCGGCACGTAGTCCTTGTTCCTGTCGAACACGGCGAGCGAGCCGCTTACCCGCGCATCCCGGTTGAAGGTGAATGGGCCGGAGCCGATTGCGGTGGTGATCGGCTTCGTCGGATCGCCCTGCAGATCCTTCGCCCGCATGATGAAAGGTGGTTGCGCGACGGCGGAGCCGAGCGAGAAGAGCATGCTGGGATAGGGCTTCGCGAGCTTGATCTCGAACGTCTCGGGATCGACCGCATTCAGGCCGGCGAGATCGGCGCCGAGCTTCTGGCCAACGACGTCGCGTTTCATCCAGCGCTGCAGCGAGGGGATGACGTCCGCCGTGGTCACCGGCTGGCCGTCATGGAACTTGAGACCGGGCCGCAGGGTGAAGCGCCAGGTGAGGCCATCCGGCGACGTGCTCCACTCCTTCACCATCTCGGGCTTCGGCTCGAGCTTCGAGTTCCAGGCGAAGAGCTCTTCGTAGATCATCATGCCGTAGATGCGGGTGATGACGATCGACGCGAAATCCGGATCCAGCAGCGTGAGATCCGCGCTGGGAACCACGCGCAGCACCTTGGGCGAGGCCTGCGCCTGGGCCGGGGCGGCCGAGGCCAGGGCTGCCGCCATGCCAACGGACAAGCAGCCGAGGGAGAGGCACAGGCGTTTGGTCAGGCGCATCGATGCGGTCTCCCCTATGCTCCCGGGGGCGGGATCGCACCACGCCTGCCCCGGGGCTGCAAGGTGACGTGACGGGCTGCGGGCGGAGCCGAGGAGTTGAGGCCACCACCGTTGTCGAGGCGAGGCCCGGGGTGCAGGCGGCGACGATCGCCCGCGTTCCGCGCCTCAAGCGGCGCGCTGCAGCACGAGGTTGCCGCTGCCATCCGTTGTCGCGGTCCAGCCGGGAAGGACCACCGTGGTCGTATCCTCCTGCTCGATGATGGCGGGCCCGGCCAGCATGGCATCTGTCGGCAGCGCCTCGCGACGATGGACCTGCGCCGCCGCCTCACCACCATCGAGGAACACGGAGCGCGTCATCGCGCCGTTGCCGATCACCATCGCCGCGCGGGGCGCCAGCGACACGGGTGGAATCTCGCCGACGACACGCAGGCGCTCGGTGGTGATCTCCACGGTGCTGCCGAGGTCGCGGAAGCTGTAGATCTTCTCATGCGCCTGATGGAACAGCTCGGTAAGTGTCGCAGCGTCCGGCACACGGCGCAACGCATCCGGCAGCGTGACGGGAAGGTCGAAGGCCTGGCCGCCGTAGCGCATGTCGGCGGTGACCTCGTACCGCATCCCGCCGAGCAGCGATCCTTCCGAAGCGATCCATTCCCGTGCGACCGATTCAAGTCGATCGTAGCAGCGCGTGAGTTCGGCCAGCGCCGAGGCGCCATCCGCCAGCCGGATCAGGCGCGAGCTGACGAAGTCGCGCTTCACGTCCGCGAGAATGGCGCCGAGCGCGCAGAACGTGCTCGGTGTCGCGGGCACGATCACGGTGGAGATGCCGGCATCCTCCGCCAGGTGATTGGCGTGAGTCGGGCCCGCGCCGCCGAAGGCAACCAGCGCGTAGTCGCGCGCATCCTCGCCCTTCTGCGCGAGATCGCGCGCGATCTCGCTCGACATGACGGCGGTGGTGATCCGGATCGCCGCCTCCGCCACACGCCGCGCCCGATCCGCGCCCGTCATGCTGAGCGCATCCGCGATCCGCACGAGAGCCGCTTCCGCCGTCGCGCGGTGCAGCGGCAGGCGTCCGCCAAGGAAATGCGCGGCATCGATGTAGCCCGCGAGGAGATAGCAATCGGTGAGCGTGGGTTCCGTGCCGCCGCGCCCATAGCAGGCCGGTCCCGGGGAGGCCCCCGCGCTGTGCGGTCCGACCTTCAGGCGCTTCTGCGCATCCACCCACACGATCGAGCCGCCGCCGGCACCGATCGCGCTCACCGCGACCACGGGAACGATCAGCGGGAGACCGCCGACATGCGTGCGCGTCGTCTGCGCCGGCTGGCGCTCCTGGATCACCGACATGTCGGCGCTGGTGCCGCCCATATCGACGGTGATGACATTGGCGAACTCGGTTTCGCGCGCGATGACGGAGGCGGCCGTGACGCCGGAAGCGGGGCCGGACAGGATCGTGTCGATCGGCCGTTGCCGCGCCGTCTCGATGCTGAGCGTGCCGCCATTGTTGCTGGTGATGTAGACCGGTGCGCGGATCCCGGCCGCCGCCACCCGCCGTTCCAGCCTGCCGAGATAGGATGTCATCAGCGGTTGCACATAGGCGTTCATCAGCGCCATCAGGCAACGTTCGTATTCGCGTCGTTCGGGCCAGACCGCAGCGGACTCGCTGATCGCAAGGCCGGGCAGCCGCGCCCGCAGCGCCGCGGCCACCGCCGATTCGAACTCCGGGTTGGCGTAGGAATGCAGCAGCATCACGGTGACCGCGTCGACTCCCGCGGCGCGGAACACCGAAGCCACGTCGTCGAGCTCTTCCGTCATCGCCTCCGCGATCGGCATGCCGCGCACGTCGAGCCGCGCCGAGACCTCGCGCACCAGGTTGCGCGGCACCAGCGGCGCTTCCTTGTCGATGAGAAAACTGAAGGCGCTCGGAAGCTGCGAGCGTGCGATTTCGAGCACGCCGCGATTGCCGCGCGACACCACCAGGCCGAGTTTCGCGCCCCGTCGCTGGATGATGGCGTTGAGCGCGAGCGTGGTCCCGTGAACGACCAGCTCCACCTCGCCCGGCGCAACCGCTGCGCGGGCGAGCAACTGCGGCAGGCCACGCTCGACGGAGAGCGAGGGATCCTCCGGCACGCTCGGCTCCTTGTAGCGCACGAGATTGCCGCCCGTGTCCGCAAGCACGAAATCCGTGAACGTGCCGCCCACGTCGATGCCGATGCGCGCGCTCATTCGGCGGCCTGCGGTAGCGCCGCGCGCAACCGCGCCGCGGCAGCCTCGGGATCGGGCAACAGCGGTGCGTCCGGCGCGCGTGACGGCGCCGAGATGCCCGGGATCGCCGCCTCGAACAGGTGCGTCCGCGCATCCTGCCGAACCGATTTCGGCAGCCGGTAGAGATGGCGGTTCATGCGTTGCATCGTCGCGTCGGTGAAGACCGACTCCCACGCATCCCGCTCCGGTCCGAAGGTGAAATCCCGCGGCGGGTCCGTGTTCGACCGCCGTTGCCGCACCGCCGTGGTCGCCTCCTCGTCGAGCGCATCGCCGCGGACCACCACCCCGTAATCCCGCTCGGCACCCGTGACGGTCACGAAGCCGCGCAGCACGTCGTCGAGCACCGCCGCCGGATCACGCTTCAGCGGATCGCCGAAGCCGCCGCCGCCCGGCATCAGCAGGGTGACGGTCTCGCCGCGTCGCACATGCAGCTCATGGATCTTGCCGAGCAGCCTCGCATCCGTGCGGCCGCGGTTCAGGATGATGCGCAGCGTCGCTCCCGGGTGGCCGCCGGCGACGCCGAACGCGGGAAAGCGCATGCGGTCGAGGCCGCGCGCGAGGAAGATGCCGCCATCGCAGAGGATCTCGACCGTGATCGCCTGGCCGACACCGCCGCGCCACTGGCCCGGCCCGCCGGAATCCGGCCGGATGTCGTAGTCGAGAACGCGAATGCTGCTCTGTGCCTCCACCAGCTCGGTCGGATGGTTGCGCATGTTGTTGAGGCTGTTGTCTCGCACGTCGAAGCCGTCACGGCCCGCGAACGCGCCCATGCCGCAGCGCATCGGCTGGATCGCCTCGACCACGCGGGAGAACCCGTCCGGCGCGATCTCGGCCAGCGAGATCGTCACCATGGTGCCGCCCGAGGGGGCGGGGAGCAATGCGGGATCCGCCTTGAGCACCGCCCCGCTGATGGCATCGAACAGGCGGTACGGCACGCTGTTGCGGACCGAGACCGCGTCCGGATACTCGGCGTTCAGCACCGAGCCGCGCGGATTGACGATCGAGATCGACCGGTACATTCCGGCATTGTGGGCCATCAGCGGGTCGAGCGTGGTCAGGATCGTGGTGAGCCGGAAGCTCAACCAGTACATCCGGCGGCCCATGCTCGGCACATTGTAGGCGGAGCGCACCGCCGGATCCGTGTCCGTGAGGTCGAGCTCGATCGCGCCGTCGCGCACCCGCATGGTGAGCCGCACCCGGATGGGGATGCCGCTCACCATGTCGTCGTCGAGTAGATCCCAGAATTCGTAGCTGCCGTCGGGGATCCGGCGCAACACCGCCCGGGCCTTTTGAGCGGTGTCGTCCTGCAGGTCCGCTTGCGCGGCGAGCAGGCGATCGACGCCCTGTTTGGCGATCAGCTCCTGCAGCCGCCGGTTGCCCGTCTCGAGCGCGCCGAGCATCGCCTTCACATCCCCGATCACCACCTCCGGCATCCGCGAATTGAGACGCAGGATGGCGAGGAACTCCTCGTTCAGCACGCCCGCCTTGACGAGCTTCATCGGCGGGATGCGGAAGCCCTCCTGGAAGATCGTGGTCAGCGCGGGCGAGACGCTGCCCGGCACCGAGCCGCCGATATCGGAGCAATGCACGAAGGACCAGCCATAGGCGACGATGCGCCCCTCCGCGAAATAGGGCTGGATCAGGTGCAAATCCGGCAGATGTGTCGAAAGCCCGTCCGACGTGTACGGATCGTTGGTGATGACGACGTCGCCGGCGACAAGCTCGGCCACCGCCGCGAGCGTTCCGGCAAAGTTGGTGTCGATCAGGAAGCTGAAGGTCGCGGAGGGTGGGTAGGCGAAGACATCGCCCGCCGGATCGAGCAGCGCGGTCGCGAAATCGGCCGCCTCCTTCACGTAGCTCGAGCGTGCGGCGCGCTGCACCGCAAAATACATCTCATCCGTAATGGCCTGCAGCTTCCGGCTCATCACTTCCAGCGCAACGGAATCCAGCTGCATCGGCGCTCCCTCATCCGGCCGCCACCGCCGCCGTCGCATCTGACGAGAAACGAGGCGGTTTGCTCTTGGCGCGCGGTCAGTCCTGTCGAATACTGCATTGCAGCGCGAAGGACGGGAAGCGTGTTTTCGCACGCGATGGGCGATAGGAGCGGATGAGTGGTGTCGCGCGACGCGCGACGGGGAGGAGCCGGATGAAACGCCGCGATCTTGCGCTGACCAGTCTTGCGAGCCTGCTCACCAGTCGTGCCTTCGCGCAAGGCACCCCCGCGGCCACGCCATCGGCCAAGACGTTGCGCATCGGCCTGAGCCAGGAAACGACTTCCCTCTACCCCAACTGGTTCGTCACCACCGGCAACCAGCAGATCGCCAGCCACATCTTCGACAATCTCGTCGAGATGGACGCGTCGAGCCAGCCGCAGCCGGCGCTCGCCGAATCCTGGCGCTCGATCGATCCGCACAGCTGGGAGTTCAAGCTGCGGCGCGGCGTCACGTTCCACGATGGCACGCCCTTCACCGTCGACCATGTGATCGCCTCGTTCGACCATTCACGCACGATCCTCGGCGTCGGCGCCCCGGCAGGGGCCTATCTGCGCGGCAAGACGTACGCAAAGGTGGACGATTTCACCCTGCGCATGACGACGGCCGAGCCCGACCCGCTGCTCCCGAACGAGCTCACCGTCGTCTACATCTATCCGCGCGCGGCCTCCGTCGAGCAGTTCGACAGCGGAGCGGCCGCGATCGGCACCGGCCCCTACAGGCTGCAGGAATGGGCGAAGGGCAGTCACATCACGCTCGAACGCAACGAGGCCTATTGGGGGCCGCGCCCGGAATGGGATCGCGTCGAGCTGCGTCCGATCGTGTCGCCGCCCTCCCGTGTGGCGGCGCTGCTCAACAGGGAAGTGGACGTCATCAATGACGTGCCGCCCGCGGATATCGGCCGGCTCAAGAACACCGCCGATGTCTCGCTGTTCACCCGCGCGGGCGAGCGGATCATGTTCCTGACCGTCGATTCGAGCCGCGATCTCACACCGTATGTCTTCGACGATGGCGGCAAGCCGTTCTGGCCGAACCCGCTGCGGGACTGGCGCGTGCGCAAGGCGATTTCCAAGGCGATCGACCGCGAGGCCCTGGTCGCGCGGCTGATGGACGGGCTCGGCGTCGTCGCGGGCCAGGTCGCCTCGCCCGGCATGTCCGGCTACGATTCGAGCATCAAGCCCGAGCCGTACGATCCGGCCGGCGCGAAGAAGCTATTGGCCGAGGCGGGCTACGGGAACGGGTTCCGCCTGACGCTGCACGGACCGAACGATCGCTACGTCAATGATGCGCTCATCCTGCAGGCGGTCGCGTCGATGATCACGCGCATCGGCATCCAGTGCCAGGTGGACGTGATGCCCTGGGCCATCTTCGGCGGCAAGCAGATGGTTGGCGGCCCGGGCGGCATCCCGGCCTTTACGGTCACGCTCTACGGCTTCGGCACCGCCACGGGGGAGACCATGTCGCAGCTCTGGATGCTGCTGCACACGCGCAACAAGGAGCGCGCGCTCGGGCACGCCAATGCGGGCGGCTACTCCAACATGCGGCTGGATGCCGCCCTGGAGCAGGCGATGGTGACGTTCGATCCAGCCGAGCGCCAGAAGATGCTGGGCGAGGTCAGCACCGGCTTCATGGACGATGTCGCCCTCGTGCCGATGTTCTGGCAGGTGAATGCCTGGGCGACGCGGAAGGGCCTGGCGTACCCGCCGCGCATCATGGACGTGACCCACGCGATGGGCATCAAATCGGCTTGATACCAGCGCGCTCAAATCGCGACTCGTCGAGTGCACCTCGGCGCGCGGTATAAGCCCTTCTTTTGCGCGCGCGCCGCCCACCAACCCGCGCTCATACCAACGGTCATGAGAATGACCGTTGGTATGAGATCGCCTTCCGATGGTCGCCAGAGTGCCGGTTTCGACAGTGCGGTTGCGTACCTGCCGTCCACCGCGGAGCGGAGCTCAAGGGTCCCGGACCGGCCATCCGGCACGGAGTTTCGCTCGTCGCCCGCTTGCGGCGCCGGTGACGACGTGCGGGATTGCTACCCCTCCGTCTCCCGCAGCGATGCCCCCGCACGCCGCAGGAATGCCCGCAGGTCGTCAACGTCCAGCCCGGCGGCGGAGGCATTGCCCGCGGCCATCTTCGCGGCGGCCGATCCCGCCGCCTGGCCGATCGCCATCACCGTCGGCATCACGCGGATCGCCGCATGCGCCGCGTGGCTTGCAGAGAGGCCCCGCCCGGCCACGAGCGCGTTCTCAAGCCCGACCGGAACCAGGCAGAAGTACGGAATGTCGTAGTCCGCGTCGGCGCCCAGCGTCTCGAACGACAGACCGCTGCCGATTGCGGGATGCATGTCGATCGGATAGGCGCCGGTCGCGATCGCATCGGGAAAGCGGCGGCCGGCGCGGAGGTCCGCTGCCTCGAGGGTTCGCAGGCCGAGGATGCGCCGGGACTCGCGGATGCCGAGTTGCGGCGCCAGCGCGGTGAGCCGGCCGGAGCCGCATCCCGCGACGCTGCGTTGCAGAAACTCCGCCGCGGCGAAGGCCTGGCGCCGGCCCTCGATCTCGCCGGCGCTGAGCGCGAACGGGTCCGTCGCGTCCACCGCGACCCGGCTGATGTTGAACCAGCCCTCGTTCGTGCCGGGCACGCGGCTGCAATGCAGGGCGGCGCGGGCCAACCGGCCCTCGGCGACGCCCTTCCGCGCGGTTTTCGCCAGCTCGTCGGACGGGATCGCGTCGAACCGCTCGAACTCGATCGGGCCGAAGCGGAACATCATCGTGGCGGGCTGCAGGCTCTCCGCGGGATCGAGTGGCTGGAAGCGGGCTCCGGCCCGCGCCATCAAGTCGAGATCGCCCGACGCATCGATGACCACACGCGGATGCACCGTCAGATTGCCGCCCTTGGTCAGCAACGTGACGCTCTCGACGATGCCGCCGGTCCGTTGCACCGACATCACCGCGGCATGGAAAAGCAGCCGCGCACCAGCCTCCGTCACCAGCGCGTCGAGAACGCGCTTGAGCGTCTCCGGGTCGTATTCCACCCGGTCCATGCGATGACCGGTCGACATGGTGAAATGCGCATGGCCCGGACTGCCGCCGCAATCGACGAGATGCGAGACGATCTCCTCGGCGATGCCGCGAACGACCTGCCGCCCGGCTTCGGTTTCCCAGCCGACGAACTGCCCGACCGCGGCGGCCGTCGCGCTGCCGCCCAGAAACCCCCAGCGTTCCACCAGCAGCGTGCGGGCACCGGCCCGAGCGGCGGCGATCGCCGCGACCGTGCCGGCCATGCCCCCGCCGCAGACCAGGACGTCGACATCGATCGGTGTCACGCCGGGCCCGCTCCGAGGTGCCCGGACTTCTCGCGCAGCAGCCGTGCGATGATGGCGGCAAATGCGCCCGCCAGCGCCGCGGGGATTGCCGCCAGCACGAAGAGCGAGGACATCCGCCAGTCGAGCCCGACCAGCGCCCCGCCGATCGCCGGCCCGACGAACGAGCCGACCCGCCCGACCCCGAGGGCCCAGCCGACCCCGGTCGAGCGCATCTCCGGCGGATAGGCCAGAGCGCTGGCGGCATTGGCTGCGGTCTGCGTGCCGATGACGAAGAACCCGGCGAGGAACGCGGTCGCGACCAGCGCCGCCCGGACGTCGCCCGCGCGGGACAGCGCCAGCAGCATGAGTGCGCCCAACAGGAATCCGGCCGCCAGCACCGGAAACACGCGCCGCCGCG